>NZ_CP066218.1:4944873-6181092 GCF_016313185.1 Mycolicibacterium baixiangningiae | reverse complement strand
AAAGACGACTACCCCCTTGCGGTCAATCCAGAGACGACCAATAGAACGAGACAAACTGTCCACAAAGTTATCCACAACCTGTGGAGTAAACGGGCAGTAGTCGTCGTTCTGTTGTCTACCGGTTGGGATGCCACCGGGACGGGGCTCGACACAGCGGGTGAAGCGGCTGTGGGCTCGCGGCCGGTGGATCATCCTCGTTTCGTTGTCGGCGGCCGTTCCGGGTGCGAAACGGCATTGCCAGAAGCTAACAGTTTTCTCTCGGAGTGCCAACCGTTCGACAACATTGGGAGACTTCATCTTTGTGCTCGCGACATCTCGGTGAAGAATGTGACGAATGTCAACGATTCGGCGGGTGAGCGGCGAGGTTTGACCCAGGGAAATCTCGTCAGTACCCTCGAACAGTCGCCCGCACGTGGCGATACGGCTGCGATCCGGAAGACGGAGACCGCGCCGGTTAGCACGCAAGACGCACGAGCTTAACAACGGTGAACGCGTCCATCCGCTCACGACATGCGGATGGAAGGCCGACGCCACACGTAACAAGGAGAGATTGCCGTGGCCAAGGGCAAGCGGACGTTCCAGCCCAATAACCGCCGTCGCGCGCGGGTGCATGGGTTCCGGCTGCGGATGCGGACTCGTGCCGGCCGGGCCATCGTGACGGGCCGTCGTCGTAAGGGCCGCCGTTCTCTGACTGCGTGAGTCGACGCAGGATCTCACGCGGTGCTTCCGGCTCGGTACCGGATGACCCGGTCGACGGAGTTCAGTACCACAGTCAGTAAAGGGGTGCGCTCAGCGCAACCCGACCTCGTGGTGCACATGGCCAACGACGGTGATGATCCGAGCGGCCCGCGAATCGGTCTGGTGGTGGCGAAGTCAGTGGGTAATGCCGTCGTGCGCCACCGCGTCTCTCGCCGGCTCAGGCACAGCGTGTATCCGATGCTCGATGAGCTGCAGCCAGGCCACCGTGTGGTGATCCGCGCGCTGCCCGGCTCTGCCGACGCGACGTCGGCACGACTTGCCCACGAACTGTCCGAGGCGCTGCGCCGAGCCCGGCCCCGCCTCGGGGCGTCGGCGTGACGTCACCACGGCGCGTGAGCGTCTCGGCGGCGAAAGCCGTCGTCTACGTGATCCAGCTGTACCGCCACATGATTTCTCCGCTCCGTCTGCCGTCCTGCCGGTTCACCCCGACCTGCAGTCAGTACGCCGTCGACGCGCTGACCGAATACGGGTTGGTGCGCGGCGGGTGGCTGTCGCTCGTCCGGCTGGCGAAGTGCGGGCCATGGCATCGGGGAGGATGGGACCCGATCCCCGAACGGCCCACCGCGGCGAGCGCGCCGCCCCAAGACCGAAGCGGTGCAGACGTCACCGCCGACCCTGGCAGGAGCAAGTCGCGTGTTTAACTGGTTGAGCCTCGACATCATCTATTACCCGGTGTCGGCCATCATGTGGGTCTGGTACAAGGCGTTCGCCTTCCTCCTCGGGCCGGACAACTTCTTCGCCTGGGCGCTGTCGGTGATGTTCCTGGTGTTCACACTGCGGGCCATCCTCTACAAACCCTTCGTCCGCCAGATCCGCACCACGCGGCAAATGCAGGAACTGCAGCCCCAGATCAAGGCGCTGCAGAAGAAATACGGCAAGGACCGCCAGCGGATGGCGCTGGAAATGCAGAAGTTGCAGAAGGAGCACGGGTTCAACCCGATCCTGGGCTGCCTGCCGATGCTCGCGCAGATCCCGGTGTTCCTGGGGCTCTATCACGTGCTGATGTCGTTCAACCGGACGCAGACCGGGATCGGCCGGCTGGGGCTGTCGGTCGAGGAGAACCGTTCGCTGGGCAACTACGTCTTCAGCGCGACCGACGTCGGTCACTTCCTGGATGCGAACCTGTTCGGCGCGCCGCTCGGGGCGACGATGATTCAGCAGCACGGCCTCGAGGCCTTCACGGAATTCAACCGGGTGTCGGTGATCGCGGTGGGCGTGCCGTTCATGGTCTTGGCCGGAATCGCGACCTACTTCAACAGCCGCGCATCGGTGGCGCGACAGAGTCCCGAGGCCGCGGCCAACCCGCAGACCGCGATGATGAACAAGCTGGCTCTTTACGTGTTCCCGCTCGGCGTGGTCGTCGGTGGGCCGTTCCTGCCGCTCGCGGTGATCATGTACTGGCTTGCCAACAACATCTGGACGTTCGGTCAGCAGCACTACGTCTTCGGCAAGATCGAGAAAGAAGAAGAAGAGAAGAAGGCCGAAGATCTGGAACGCCGCTCCGCGAACGCGCCGGCCCCAGGAGCCAAGCCGAAGCGCGCGCGTAAGGCGCCGGTGGCCACCGACACCGGAGTGGAGCCGACCGACGGGGAGACCGACGTAGTCGCCCAGGACGGGGAGACCGACGGCGTCGTGGGTGGGCCCGCGGCGAAGCCGACGGGTAACGGGGCGGCGAAGCCGAGTGCCGGACAGGCCGCGAGCCGAACGCCGAGGCCGGGAGCCCGGCCGAAGAAGCGCAAGCGTTGACCAGTCGGGGACTGGCGGAAGAGGGAGAAGCAGACATGACTGACGCTGATACGACCGAGCGGGCCGAGGACCTCGAGACGCGGGAGAGCGCGGAGAGCGCGCCCGCAGGAGAGGATCTCGAGGAGCGGTTGGTAGCCGAAGGCGAGATCGCCGGCGACTACCTCGAGGAGTTGCTCGACCTGTTGGACTTCGACGGGGACATCGATCTCGATGTCGAGGGCGACCGCGCGGTGGTGAGCATCGATGGCGGCACGGACCTGAACAAGTTGGTCGGCCGGAAGGGCGAGGTGCTCGACGCCCTGCAGGAGCTGACGCGGTTGGCGGTGCACCAGAAGACCGGCGAACGCAGCCGCCTGATGCTCGACATCGCCCGGTGGCGTCGCCGCCGCCGCGAGGAGTTGGCCGCGCTCGGGGACAAGGTCGCGCACCGCGTCCTGGAAACCGGCGAACGTGAAGAGCTGACCCCGATGACCCCGTTCGAGCGGAAGATCGTCCACGACGCCGTGGCGGCCGTCGACGGTGTGCACAGCGAGAGCGAAGGCGTGGAACCGTCGCGCCGGGTCGTCGTTCTCGCCGACTGACGAGTTACATACATGTAGTTCGTCATCGCAGCCGCGGGTCCGCAGTCGACAGGCAGGGGATGTTTCACGTGAAACACGTTGCGCCGCCGGCGGCCGCGGAAGGGGTCTTCGGCGAGCGCCTCGAACTCGCGCAGCGGTATGCGGATCTGCTGGCGACGGCCGGCGTCGAGCGGGGGCTCATCGGGCCGCGCGAGACGGAGCGGATCTGGGACCGCCACGTGCTCAACAGTGCGGCGCTCGGCGAGTTGGTCGAGGCGGGGGAGCGGATCGCCGACATCGGCAGCGGCGCGGGGTTGCCCGGGATACCGTTGGCGCTGGTGCGGCCGGACCTCAGTGTGACACTGGTCGAGCCGATGCTCCGGCGCAGCGAATTCCTCGCCGAAGTGGTGGAGGCGCTCGGAATCGACGTGAGGGTGGTCCGTGGCCGAGCAGAGGATCCTGCGGTGCAGCGCGATGTGGGGGAGATGGATGTCGTGACGTCGCGCGCGGTGGGATCCCTCGACAAGCTGGCCACCTGGAGCATGGCGATACTCCGGCCCGATGGACGGATGCTGGCCCTCAAGGGCGCTCGGGCGGAAGCGGAGATCGAGGAGAACCGGCGTGTGCTCGTCCGGGTTGGCGCCGTCGATGTCAGGGTGGTGAGATGTGGCGCGGAGTATTTGGATCCGCCTGCCACCGTGGTCGTGGCGCGGCGGGCGACGCCGATGAAGGGCCGCAACCGGCCGGGGCGATCGGGTAGGAGATGAGCATGGGCGAGGGTCCCGACGGACCGCGGACACCGCGGAGTGGTGCACGTGTTTCACGTGAAACATGGCCGATAGCGCCCAAGGACGCCACGCCCGCCGCCCAGGATTGGCAGAACGACGCCGTCATCGACACTCCCATCGCAGCCGAGGCGGAGCGGGCGGTTCGGCTCCTGCACACCGCGACCCGCGGTGGATTGCCGCGGCCGACCCGTCAGCGGGTCTTCACCATCGCCAACCAGAAGGGCGGGGTGGGTAAGACCACGACCGCCGTCAACATCGCCGCGGCACTCGCGCTGCAGGGGTTGAAGGTTCTGGTCATCGACCTGGATCCGCAGGGCAATGCGAGCACGGCCCTCGGGATCGAACACCGCCCGGGCACCCCGTCCTCCTACGAAGTGCTGATCGGGGATATCCCCGTCCAGGAGGCGCTGCAGCGCAGCCCGCACAGCGAACGGCTCTTCTGCATACCGGCGACGATCGACCTCGCCGGCGCGGAGATCGAACTCGTCAGCATGGTCGCCCGGGAAGGCCGGTTGCGCACCGCGCTCACCGAACTCAAACACGTCGATTTCGACTACGTTTTCATCGACTGCCCGCCGTCGCTCGGGCTCCTCACGATCAACGCCTTGGTGGCCGCACCCGAGGTGCTCATCCCGATCCAGTGCGAGTATTACGCCCTCGAAGGTGTGGGGCAGCTGCTGCGCAACATCGAGATGGTCAAATCGCATCTGAATCCGGATCTGACCGTCTCGACCGTGATCCTCACGATGTACGACGGACGGACCCGGCTCGCCGATCAGGTGGCGCAGGATGTGCGCTCCCACTTCGGGGACAAGGTGCTGCGGACCGTGATCCCGCGCAGTGTGAAGGTGTCCGAGGCGCCCGGCTATGGCATGACGATCCTCGACTACGACCCCGGTTCCCGGGGCGCCATGAGCTACCTCGACGCCAGCCGCGAGTTGGCCGAGCGGGGTGCACCCCATGCCGGTACCCCTTGATGACCGTCTGTGCGCGAAGGAAAGAAGGACATGACGCAGCCCATTCGTAAGCGCAGCGGCCTCGGCCGCGGCCTCGCCTCGCTCATCCCGACCGGTCCTAACGAAGACGGGAGCGCCGCCGCACTGGGGGGTCCGCGGATGGGTAACGCCGCCGCTGACGTCGTGATCGGTGGTGGTCCGACGGTGGTCCCGCCTGTCGCAGAGGTCGGCGCCGTCTACCGGGAGATCGATCCATCGGCGATCGAACCCAACCCGCGTCAGCCGCGGCAGGTGTTCGACGACGAGGCGCTGGCCGAGCTCGTGCACTCGATCCGCGAGTTCGGGCTCATGCAGCCGATCGTGGTGCGGGAGCTCGCGCCCGGTGATGCCGGACCGCGCTACCAACTCGTGATGGGGGAGCGGAGGTGGCGCGCCGGCCAGCAGGCGGGGCTCGCCACCATCCCGGCCATCGTGCGCGAGACCGCCGACGACAACCTGCTGCGCGATGCACTGCTCGAGAACATCCACCGGGTACAGCTCAACCCGCTCGAAGAGGCGGCGGCCTATCAGCAGCTGCTCGACGAATTCGGGGTCACCCACGACGAACTCGCCGCGAGGATCGGCCGGTCGCGTCCGGTGATCACGAACATGATCCGACTGCTGCGCCTGCCGATCGCCGTACAGCGCCGCGTCGCGGCCGGGGTGCTGTCCGCCGGGCACGCCCGCGCACTTCTCGCACTCGAGGGTGGGCCGGAACGCCAGGAGGAACTCGCCGCGCGCATCGTCGCCGAAGGGCTGTCGGTCCGCGCCACCGAGGAGGCGGTCACGGTTGCGAACCACAGCGACCCGTCCGCCCCGCCGGCGCCTCGACGCAAGCCCATTCAGATGCCGGGGCTGCAGGATGTAGCTGAGCAGCTGTCGACGGCGTTCGACACACGGGTGACGGTGAGCCTTGGCAAACGCAAAGGCAAGATCGTCGTGGAGTTCGGGTCGGTCGACGATTTGCAGCGGATTGTCGACTTGATGAACTCGACAAAGCCCTAACCGAGGACACGGGGGCATTACGTCACTGTGACACCACGACGTTCCACGGACCGGGCCGCTGCGCTGGCGGCACGCAGACTGTCTGTGCGGCAAGGGTTTTCGTTCACGGCAACGACCCAGCGCACAGAAGGCAGACTTCCAGCGCCGCCGGAGCCCGGCTCTCCTATCCTGGAGACCGAGTCGCGGCCGTTCGCAGCGTATGAGACCCGGGGAGTTTAGTGTCGGCACGTATCACGCCCTTGCGCCTGGAAGCCTTCGAGCAGCTTCCCAAGCACGCACGGCGCTGTGTGTTCTGGGAGGTAGATCCGTCGACGCTGCGCGACGACCACCTGTCCGACCCCGAGTTCGAGAAGGAAGCGTGGCTGTCGATGGTCATGCTCGAGTGGGGTTCGTGCGGTCAGGTGGCGGTGTTGTGTCCGGAGTCGATGAGCGACGAGGCCGCGGCGACCGACCCGTCCGCGGAGGAGCCGTGCGTGGGCTACGCGTTCTACGCACCGCCCCGGGCGGTCCCCCGAGCGCGCCTCTTCCCGACCGGCCCGGTCAGCGCGGACGCCGTGCTGCTGACGACGGTGGGGGCGGAGCTGGGCGACGATGCCGCCGGGCTCCCGCACACCCTGCTGACATCGGTCGTCGGCGACCTGGTGCGCCGAGGTGTCCGCGCACTCGAGGCGTTCGGCCGAACCGAGGCGGTGAGCGAACTCCTCGACCCGCGGGCGGTTCCCTCGGAGCTGACCCCGGTGACAGAGGTGCTCGGCGACTGTTCGATTCAGCAGTGCATGGTCGACGCGGACTTCCTGCAGCAGGTCGGGTTCACCGTGGTGTCCCCGCACGAGTACTTTCCCCGGTTGCGCCTCGAATTGGAGCAGGGCCTCGGGTGGAAGGCCGGCGTGGAAGCGGCGCTGGAACGACTCCTGGAGCCGGCACAGCTGCAGCAGCCCGTCGGTGCGGGCAGCGGACGCTGTTAGATTCCGGACTCAGCCGGAGCTGAGCCGACCGGCCTGCTCGACGGACAGCTCGTGCGCCAGCAGTTCGGCGAAGGTGAATGTGCCTGTGGGACGGTCGTTCTTCCCGAGCAGGTAGAGCCGCTTGACCGCAGCGAGAATGCCTTCGGCGATGGTGTCGCGAGTGTGATTGGACACCAACAGGTCACGGTCCCGCGGATTGGTGATGTAGCCGACGTCGACCTGCACGGTGGGCATCCTGGTGAGCCGCAGCAGATCCCAGGTCCGACCGTGGGTGCGGCAGTCGCGTAACCCGGTGCGGGCGACGACCTCTCGCTGGATGAAGTCGGCCAGGTTGCGGCCGATCGTGGACACCGACCCGTGCGAGTTACCGAAGTGGAACGACGCGACGCCGTTGGCGGCGGGGCTGGGTGCGGTGGCGCAGCGCAGGCTGATCATCAGGTCCGCGCCGACGGTGTTGGCGGTGGCAGCACGTTCGGCATCCGACGGGCTGCGGGTGGCGGGCCGGGACAGGAACGTGTCCATCCCGATCGCGGTCATCCGGCCTTCGAGGCGACTTGCCAAGTCCCAGAGGATGTCTGCCTCGCTGATGGGACCTTGCGGGCCGTTCATGATGAGCCCGTGGTCGCTACCGCCGCGACCCGGATCGATGATGACCCGCTTACCCGACAGTCGGGGACCGGACCGGCGGACCAGCTCTTCCTCCCGGATGGCGTGCGGTGAGCCGCCGGTCACCCGGGACCCGAGGAAGTACAGCGACCGCAGGGTCTCCGGACCGCAGATGCCGTCCGGGTACAGCCCGTATTCGCGTTGATACGAGGTGAGCCCGTGATGGGTCTGCAGACCGAAGTGGCCGTCGACCAGACCGGTGTAGAACCCGAGATCCTGTAGCCGCGCCTGCAGTGTCGCCACGTCGTCGCCGTACATCGGGGCGCCGAACTGGTGCATGAGCGTTCGCGCGCCGAGGCGGTAGGACGCCTCTTTGAGCGCCCGGTAGGTGGCTTCACCGACGATGCCGTCCACCAGTAGGCCGCGGTGCTGCTGGAAGGCGCGCACGGCCTGGTCGAGCGCGTCGTCGAAGAATTCGGCGACGACGTGTCTGCCGGTGGTGAGGTCGTCGTCGGGGCCCTCGAGAAGCCCGAGGGCGGAGAGCGCTGCGCGGATCTCGGTGACCGCGGCCCCGCGATCACCGTGACGCAGACTCGACATACTCGCCCCTTCGGCTGGCCCCTCAGCTTTGGCTGTCAGTACCCCTGCGGCGCCGACATATGCACGACAGGCCTTGCAGGCATTCTCTCAGACGTTTCCGCGAATTCGGAAAACGCCAGGCTGGCCGAAATCGGACCGTGACGCGTCAGAGCAGGTCGGCGAGTTCGCGCAGCAGCGCTGCTTTACCCTTCGCGCCGACGATCCGCTTGACCGGTTGACCGTCCTTGAAAAGGATCATCGTCGGGATCGACACGACCTGGAAATCGCGCGCGGTCGTCGGGTTGGAGTCGACGTCGAGCTTCGCGACGGTCAGCGCGCCGGCCTTCTCGGAGGCGATCTCCTCGAGCACCGGGGCGACCATCTTGCACGGCCCGCACCAGGTGGCCCAGAAGTCGACCAATACGGGGGTGCTGCTGGTCAGCACATCGTCGGAGAACGAGTCGTCGGTGACGGTGACGGTGGCACTGTTGTCGGCCATGGCTACTCCTTGAGAGGTCGAAGGGGGTGTCTCAGACCGGTGCTGAGATCTCTTGATCGCTTGGGGCGACGCCGATTTCGGCGAGCCAGCGCTCGGCGTCGATGGCCGCCGCACAACCGCTGCCCGCGGCGGTGATGGCCTGCCGATAGGTGCGGTCCACCAGATCGCCTGCGGCGAAAACACCTTCGACGGAGGTGTGGGTGGTGCGACCTTCGACGAGCACGTAGCCGTCCTCGTCGATCTCGACCTGACCGCGCACGATGTCCGAGCGGGGCACGTGGCCGATCGCGACGAACACACCGGTGACCGCCAGCTTGGACTCCTCACCGGTGACGGTGTCGCGCAGGCGCAGGCCGGTCACCTTGGGGCTGCCCTCGATCTCGGTGACATCGGTGTTGGTCATGAAGGTGATCTTCTCGTTCGCGCGGGCGCGGTCGAGCATGATGCGTGATGCACGGAACTCGTCGCGGCGGTGGATCACCGTCACACTGCGGGCGAACCGAGTGAGGAACGTCGCTTCCTCCATCGCCGAGTCGCCGCCGCCGATCACGGCGATGTCCTGGTCGCGGAAGAAGAAGCCGTCACACGTGGCACAGGTGCTGACGCCCATACCGAGCAGCGCGTCCTCGCCGGGGACACCGAGGTGGCGTGCGGCCGCACCCATCGCGAGGATGACGGCGCGGGCGCGGTGGGTCTCGTCACCGACGGTCACGGTCTTGACCGGGCCTTTGAGGGAGACCTCGTCGACGTCTTCCATGCGGAGGTCGGCGCCGAAGCGCAGGGCCTGCTCGCGCATCTCGTCCATCAGTTCGGGTCCGGTGATGCCGTTGCGGAAGCCGGGGTAGTTCTCCACCTCGGTGGTGGTCATGAGCGCGCCGCCGAACTGGCTGCCTTCGAAGACGAGCGGCTTGAGCTGCGCACGTGCGGCGTACACGGCGGCCGTGTAACCGGCCGGACCGGAGCCGATGATGATCACATCGTGAACCGTCGATGAGGTGGTCATGTGAGCCTTTCTGCCGATTTGCACCGGCACGGGTACAACACCAGCCTAGGTCCGGGTGTTCCCGCACGCCTGCAGGGTCACGCTACGGCCGGTCGGCGGGCGCGGGGCCCGCGTGGCGCACGGCACGGGCGATCGTCGGGTGGCGACGGCTGCGTGTGGTGGCGCTGTGCGCGGAGCGGGGAGAGGGACGACAGCCACGCTCGACGGGCGGCTGCTGGTTCGGCTCGTCCAGGTCCCGCAGCGCCTCGGCGAGCTTGGCGCGTCCCCTGCTGCACCGGCTCTTGACGGTGCCTTCGGCGATGCCCAGCATGCGCGCGGTCTCGGCGACCGAGTAACCCTGCATGTCGACGGCGACGATCGCGGCGCGCTGTTCGACCGGCAGCCGCTGCAGTGCGCGTTCGACCACGATGGCGGTGTCCACTTTGGCTGTCGGATCACCGACTGGGCCGACGTCGTCGTGCAGGGCGCTGGCGACGTGATTTCGGTTGCGGCGCAACCGATCCAAACACGCGTTGACCACGATCCGGTACAGCCAGCTGCTCACCGCGCTGTCGTAGCGGAACGCTGCCGCCTTGCGGTGCGCCGAGAGCATCGCGTCCTGGAGGGCATCGGCGGCGTCGTCGTGATTGCGGCTGGTGATCAGCGCGAGCCGCTCGAGGTGGTGGTGATGGCGCAGGAAGAGCTCTTCGAACGCGAAGCGGTCACCGGCGACGTGATCCGCCAGCAGCTGGGCGTCGGATCGGCCGACGGCATCGAAGCTCCCCACAGCCGAACACTAAGCGCACTCCGGGGTGCGTCCGGACACCGAGTTCGCCGGGGGCCGATCCGCAGAGGTCGGACGTCACCGACCCTGTGGATAACTCCTCAGGACGTGCCCTTGAGCGTGATCTCGGAGACATCGGTGCGGCTCTCCCCGTCGACGGTGCCGAGCTTGTCGATCCACACCAGCACGTAGGAGGTGGGGGAGGCGTCGCTGATCTCGATGGTGTTGTCACCCGTCCGGAGGGGGGTCGACGGGGTCATTGCGGTCGTGTCGTCGAGTGTGGACGGATCGGCCGACGGGGACGACCGGATCTGTGCCGAGGTGCCGGTGGAGGAGACGTCGATGTCCACCGACGTCAGCGTGGTGGGCTGGGACAGCTCCAGGATCAGCCCCACCCCGTTCTTGAAGTTCGGGAACGGGTTCGGATCGGAGTAGGTGTCGGTGGGCCACACCGTCGTCGAATTGCCGTCGATGGCGTTGCCGGCCTGATCGGGTGAGTCGGCGCCGCCGGCGGGGGAGAACACCGTCGCCCGCACGGGTCGCACCACGTTGCCCGAACCCGGGGATCCGCTGTCGGCCTCGGCCGAGGTGCCCGGTGCGTTGAGACCGAGTTCGTCGCCGTCGAGCCCGCTGCCGACATCACCGAAGATGCGGCTGAGCACCGTGCCCAGGACGATCAGCGCGACGACGACGATCACGCCGCCGATGGTGAGGCCGACCATCAGCCCCCGCTTGCGGCGGGCCTGCGCCTCGGGGTCGTCATCGGGTCCGCCGCGGAAGCGCGACGGCGCCGGGGTGTCCGGACGGTCGACGGGTGAGATCAGGTCGGTGCGGTCGGCGACGGCGGTGGCCTGCTGCAGCAGGTTCAGCAGCGTCGGGGCGCTGCGGATACCGCCGTCGGGCTGCACGGCGTGCGCTGCGGCGGCCGAGATCTGGAACGGGATGTCCCGGTCCACGGCGCGCGGCTCGACGGGATTGCCCGCCGGGTCGGTGTCGGCGGGGGCGAGCCCGCTCGGCTCGCCGGTCTCGGGCAGCGGCCACCGGTTGACCAGAAGTGTGTACAGCGCGGCGCCGATACCGCGGATGTCGTCCTCGGGGTTGGCGTCGGGCATCGTGGCGGGGAATGCCAGCGCCACATCGCCTTCGATGCTGACGCGGACGCGGCTGGGGTGGTCGATCGACAGCGACACCCCGGCGCGGTGTGCGGCTTCGGCGGCCGCGGCGAGTGACTGCATCGCACGGGCGCCGCCGATCGGGGAGGGCGTCGTGGCCGCGACCTCGGCCAGCGATCCGCCGCGGATCCACTCCGAGACGATGAGGCCACCGGATCCGGTGTTGGCCACGTCGAGGACGCGGGCCACGCCGGGCATGTCGAGGCGGCTGAGCTTGAGTGTGCGGGCGAGGATCTGCTGCACCCGGTCGTCGGGCAGGGTGGCGTCGGGATCGACGAAGGTCAGGGCGACCTGACGGTCGAGCGCGGTGTCGAGCGCCTGCCAGAACTGCAGGTTCGGCGGGCCGCCGTGGAAGACCAGCAGCCGGTATCGGCCGCCGGCGATGGTCGCGCCCGGGATGAGGTGCACGTCCTCGTCGGAGGTGGCCGCCTCGATCGGGGGTTCGCGGGGTGCGTCGAAGGGCAGTGATTCGCGGGTGGGGTCGCCGCCGTAGTCGGAGGGGGGCCGGCCGGACATGGGCATCTCGGTGGTGGCCGAGCGGTCGTCGGCGACGTCGGGCTGGAAGTCGTCGGCGGAAGGCCGCGAAACAGAGTCCGCGGCAGGCCGCGAGATCTTGGTGGTCGCAGCGCCATCGGGCGGCACTGCGGAATCGCCCGCGGAGTCGTCGCTCACCGCTGGTCCTTTCCCCATCTCTGCCCCGGCGCCATGCACCGATGTACCCCGCACGGGAGGGCCGTTCCAGCCGGTCGCAGGGCCCCCACCCCGCCGCACCGGACGTGCGCTCCTGTGGTCAGAGTACGGGAAGGGACCAGCGGACTGCGCTTGGTCGGGGCGAGTTATTGACGGAGAGGACACCGGTCGGCGCCCCCCGAGACGGCTGCGCACGAGACCGACGGCCGCCGTCGCTTCGGGCACCTTGGCCGCCAACAGCACACCGGCGATGACGGGCAGCATGATGACGCCCATCACGGCCAGCCGCAGCAGCGATCCCGCGGCTCCGCCGTTGACGGTCAGCGTTTCCAGGCCGAGCAATTGGTCGACGACGTAGGCGAGCAGCCCGGCCAGCAATGACGCGGCGACGGTCACCAGGATCGTGCGGATCACCTGGACTTCGAGCATCCTGCCACCCGGTGGGCGCAGACTCGCCCGCAGCAGGATGTAGCCGACCACCGCGCCGGCGAGGAATCCGAGGCCGTTGGCCAGGCCGAGGTAGCCGGCCACCAGGTCGGGGTCGTCGGTGAGGGCCGGCGCCGCCAGCGAGGCGATCACCTTCACCGCGGTCACCACGACGATCACGATGATCGGCGTCCACGGCTGTTCGCGCGCGTAGAACACCCGTAGCTGGATTAGGAACAGCGCGTACGGGATGAGGGTGAACGCCGACAGGGTGATCGCCATGCCGAGATAGCCGGCGTCGGTTCCGCCGAAGTTGCCGTACGCGAACAGCGCGGTGCCGATCGCCGGGCCGCCGACGGTCATGATCGCCACGATCGGGATCAACGTGACCATGGTGAGCCGGGTGGCCAGGGACAGGTCGCCGAGTACCGCCGGGATGTCGTTGGCGGCGGCGTTGCGTGACAGCCGTGGCATCACCACGGTGAGCACCGTGACGCCGATGATCCCGAACGGCAGCTGCAGCACCAGCCACGTGTAGTTGTAGATCGCGGGTCCGGATGCGGCGGACGCGCTGGCGATCTGATTGGTGACGATCAGGCCCACCTGACTGATGAGCACGTAGAGGAGCATCGCCGCGGCCATGGCGCCGAACTTCTTCATCCGGTCGTCGATGCCCCACAGCGGGCGCAGGCTGATGCGTTCGCGGCGGATCGCGAGGAGCAGCACCGCGGCCTGCGCGAACACGCCGAGCGTGGTGCCGATGCCGAGCACCAGCAACTTGGCGTTGCCCATCTCGACGGGGTCGACCGAGAGTTCGCCCGGGACAAGGACATACAACCCCAGCGTGGCGATGGCGACCACATTGTTGAGCACCGGCGCCCATGCCGGCGGCCCGAAGACGTTGCGGGTGTTGAGGATTGCCATGAACACCGACGTCAACCCGTAGAACACCACCTGCGGCAGCAGCAGGTACGCGAACGCCGTCGTCAGCGGACTGTTGACCTGCGGGTCGTCGCCGAGCATCAACCGCACGAGCAGCGGTGCGCCCGCCACCGAGAGCACCGTGGCGATCAGCAGCAGCGTGGTCGCCAGCGTGACGAGGCGACGCACGAACGCGGTGCCGCCGTCGGGGTCGTCGCGTTCGGCGCGGGCGAGCACCGGGACGAAGATCGCGGTGAACGTGGCTTCGAGCACCAGCGCCGCGACCAGGTTGGGCAGCTGGTTCGCGACGGTGAACGAACTCGACAGCGCCGCACCGAGGATCGCCGCGAGCAGCACGATCCGCAGGAATCCGGTGATGCGGCTGACCAGCGTCGCCAACGCCATCCCCCAGGAGCGCGACACCACCGCCGCGTCGGAGAGTTCCGGACGGCCCGCCTTCCGGCGTGGCGCGGGACCGTGCGGGATCCGTTGGCGCGGCGGTGACGGCGGCGGCCGGCGTGACGGGTCAGGACGCACCGCACCGGGACGCGGCGGGATGCGGCGCGGAGCAGCCATGGGTGGCGGGTTCGGCCGGGGGCCCGGTTCCCACCCGGTGGTGCTCATCTCAGGTCACCGTGCGCGCCGGTGGGTGGGCGGCCGTCGTCCGGTGCGTGTCGGAGGGCGGTGTCGAGTGGGTCGGGATGCCGGAGGTTCTCGGCCTCCGCCCGTGACGGCCGGTCGAGGTCTGCCGGGTCGGGCTGGCCGCGGAAGCGGTGCCACAGCCGGCGTCCGGCAAGCAGCACCAGGACCGCGCCGGCGCTGAGCGTGATGAAGAACAGGACCTTGCCGTACGCGTTGGAGTGCACCGAGAGCCGCACGGTTTCCCCGAGGGGGAGCCCGTCGGCCGTCTGCAGGGTCACGTCGACGGCGACCCGCTGGGTGAAGTGGACCTCGATCGGCACGCGCAGCGGCAGGTACCCGGGCGGCAGGCTGATCTCGCCTATGTCGTCGACCGACATCCCGGGGGGCGCGTCGACCGCGAGGCGCACCCGGATCGGCACCGGCAGGTCGTTGCGCAGGGCGAGCGGCAGCGGACTGCGTTCGGTGGCCAGCGTGTACGCACCGCCCGGGTTCATGATCCGCACCGCGCCGAACATGTCCCCGACGGTGTCGGTCACCACCGAGAGGCGCTGCTGGGCCAGATCGTTGCGGGCCGACGGCGGCACAGACTGGCTCAGTGCGCGCAGCATGTCCTCGCGCAGCGGGGCGGTGTAGCTGATCCCGGTCAGACCCGTCCGCTGGTCGACGCCCAGCGCTGCGGTCAGACCGGAGAGACGTCCGGTGGTCGTGGCGATGCCCGAGGTGACCGACTCGTCGAAGCGGCCCCGCGGGTTGCCGGCCTCAGCTGGCGGCCAGCCGGCATCCGGTGTGGCTGCTGTGGCGGCGCCGTCGGCGATCACTTCGCCCAGCGGCCGGGGGACCGCGAGGCCTGCCCGGATGGTCGTTCCCACGGAGGTGAGGATCGCTTGTGCGTCGTCGGGACGCAGGTCCCACACCAGCGGGGGCACGACGATCTGGGTCCGCGGTTCGGTGTCGGGCTGAAGCCCCCGCCACAGCAGCGAGCCGATCGCGTTCTGGCGCCGGGCCACCGGCGAATCGTGCCGCAGCGGGATGTCGAGGCTGGAATCGAGATACGTCGGCGCCGCGGGTTCGGCGCCTGCACCGGCCAGCGCCGCGCCGACCGTCGGGTCGAACGGCATCGTGACGAGGTTCGGGGAGTACCGCATGGGGGCCAGGTCGGCTGTCGAACCCAGCCCGGTGGCGTCGCCCTGGGCGGTGAGGGTCGCCGCGGTGACGGCCACCGTGCGGCCCTGCCCGGACAGCAGCTGTGCCGCCGCGCCGGTGAGCGGTCCGTCGCCGAGCAGGGTGACGCCGCGGGTGGACGGCACGCCGAGGATCCGGTCGACGATGTCGGGGGCGCCGGTGGTGGCGATCGCGCTCAACCCCGGGTCCCCGACGCGCTGCAGAGCGTCCAGATCGGCCTGCGCGTACGGCGTCGCTGCCACGCACATCCGCTGGGCCAGCGCTTTGAGCCGGTTCAGCCAGCCGATGGCCGCTTCCTGCCCGGTCCCGGGGCGCGTGGGGGTCGTGGGCCCGGCGTCGGGGCCGTCGTTGACGACGTATCCGGCGGCCATCGCGTTGACGGTGACCAGCAGGTCGGGGTCGACCGCCAGGCACAGCGCGCGCCCCACGTCACCGCCGGGGTCGACGGTCGGGCTGGTGGCGAAGTCGACCGCGGCCAGCAGCGTCTCCAGCCGGCCGCCCGGTGCCAGCGAGGTCGCGAGCTCGTCGTCGATCAACCGCACCGGCGTGGTCCCGCCCGGGATTCCGGCGGCCAGCCGGGGTTTGTCGGCCAGAGGCCAGAACACGGTCAGCCGCACCGGTTTCGACGTGTCGGGCGGGACGACGGAGGTCAGCGTCTCGGCGGCCGAATCGGCGCCGGCTTCGGACGGGACGCCCAGCACCGGCAGCAGGAAGCGGGCGTCGTCGAGCCGCGCCGGGGCGCCGTAGTCCGGGGTGCCGTTGACGTTGACCAGCAGCGGATACACCCCCGGCTGCTCGATGCGCAACGACGGCCCGTCGGTCGCGCGGATCGGATAGGTGAAGGTGAACGGCACCGTTTTCCCGCGTTCGAGTTCGGGGGCGGCGGTGACGAAGTCGGCGACCGGATCGAATTGGTCGAGGTTGCCGGCGAGACTGGTGCGCAGCCCCGAGGAGGAGTCGACGGCCGGTGCATGCTCGAGGCGCAGGACCACGTCGCGGACCGTGCGGTCACCGACGTTGCGGACGACCCCGGAGACGGTCACCACCGGATCGCTGGTCGTCGTGACGACGTCGGGGGTGACGCGGTCGATGCGTAGCTGCAGGAACGGGGACGCGCCTGGCTCGCCGGCGGCGGCCTGTGGCAGCGCGGCGGGGATGGCGGTCAGGAGAAGCAGTACGAGTGCGGCCAGCAGACGCGGTACCGCCGCCGTCATGCGTGGCACCGCCACGGAACTCACTGGCCTTGTCCGCATCCGTTCGTCCGCCGGCCGGGAGGGGTTTGGCTGGACTCGTCACGACGACGGTTGCGGGTGTGCGAATGGGTCTGGGCGCGACGCCGGGGCGACGACCTCGGCAGCGGCGGCAGCCCTGCGGGGCCGTCGGTGTGCAGTTTGTCGATGAGTTCGTCGGCCACCTCGGCCAGCCGGCGTTCGTCGGCGTAGGCCAGCCGGTGCGGCAACTCCTTGAGCGGCACCCACGCCACCTCGGTGACCTCGAGGTCCTCATCGGACAGTTCACCGCCGCGGAAACGCATCAGGTAATGGTGCACCGTCTTGTGCACGCGGCGCCCTTCGGTGACGAACCAGTAGTCGATACTGCCCAGCGCGGCCAGTACGTCACCCCGGATCCCGGTCTCCTCGGCGACCTCGCGGATCGCCGTCTGCTCGGCGGTCTCGCCCAGCTCGATGTGGCCCTTGGGCAGCGACCAGAGCATCCGGCCGCGCCGGTCGATGCGGCCGATCAGCGCCGCGACCTGGCTGTCCTTCGGCCCGTCGAGTCCGTCGATGACCAGCCCACCTGCGGAGGTCTCGTGCACTGTGCGCAGCCGTTCGGGAGGTCGGCGGGGCCGGGTCTTCTTGGCCTGATCGGTCGGCGTGACCGTCGGGGTGTCGCCGGCGTCGGCGGTGTGTGCGGCGGCGGCGTTGGGATGGTCGGCGGGCGCCTGCGGCGGTCCGGCCGCGCGTCGGCCCCGACGTCGCCCGCGGCGGCGTCGAGATTTGGGCTGTTCGCCGTCCGACACCCAAGCGATAGTAGCTGCCACACAGTTTCACTCCCGCCGCACTCGCCGGTCGCTGCCGGACCGTTACCCTCTAGGCTCAACGAACGTGCCGGACGACCACGACGACGCTTCACCCGATGCCGACCTGCTGGCCCGCGCCGCGGTGACGCTCAACCGCGACGGCGACGTCCTGCGTGAGATCGGCGCGGTGTTCGCTGGGGCCGGTCACCGGCTCTACCTCGTGGGTGGCAGTGTGCGCGACGCGCTGCTCGGCAGGGCGGGCTGCGACCTCGACTTCACCACCGATGCGCGGCCTGAACAGATGCAGGCCTTCCTGCGGCCGTGGGCCGACGCGTTGTGGGATACCGGCATCGAGTTCGGCACCCTCGGCGTCGGCAAGGCCGGCCACCGGATGGAGGTGACGACCTTCCGCGCCGACAGCTACGACCAGGTGTCGCGCAATCCGCAGGTCCGCTACGGCGACCGGCTCGACGACGATCTGGTGCGGCGCGATTTCACGGTCAATGCGATGGCGGTGGAGATCGACGCGGAGAAACCGGGCGGCCTCGGCGAATTCCATGACCCGCTGGGCGGTTTGGCCGCACTGCGTGAGCAGGTGCTCGATACGCCGTCGGCCCCCGAGGTGTCGTTCGGTGACGATCCGCTGCGCATGTTGCGTGCCGCGCGGTTCACCTCGCAACTGGGGTTCGCCGTCGCGCCGCGGGTGCGGGTGGCGATGACCGAGATGGCGCAGCAGCTGGCCCGCATCACCGCCGAGCGCGTCGCCACCGAACTGGACAAACTGCTGCTGGGTGCCGATCCGGTGGCGGGTATCGACCTGATGGTGCAGAGCGGTCTCGGTGATGTGGTGCTGCCGGAGGTCGGGGCGATGCGGATGGCGATCGACGAGCACCACCAGCACAAGGACGTCTACTGGCATTCGCTGACGGTCCTTCGCCAGGCGATCGACCTCGAGGGCGGTCCCAGGGGGCAGGAGCGAAGCGACTCGGGGGGAGAAGCGGGAGGCCCGGATCTGGTGTTGCGCTGGGCGGCGCTGCTGCATGACATCGGCAAGCCGGCCACGCGGCGCCACGAACCCGACGGCGGGGTGAGCTTCCACCACCACGAGGTCGTCGGCGCGAAGATGGCCCGCAAGCGGATGCGCGCGCTGAAGTACTCCAAGCAGATGGTCGACGACGTATCGCAGCTGGTGTTCCTGCACCTGCGCTTCCACGGGTACGGCGACGGCAAGTGGACCGATTCGGCGGTGCGCCGTTACGTCACCGACGCGGGCCCGCTGCTGGAACGGCTGCACAAGCTGGTTCGTGCCGACTGCACCACCCGCAACAAGCGGCGGGCGGCGCGGCTGCAGGCCAACTACGACGATCTGGAGCGCCGCATCTCCGAGTTGGCCGAGAAGGAGGATCTGCAGCGGGTGCGCCCCGACCTCGACGGCAACGAGATCATGACGCTCCTCGGCATCCCCGCGGGCCCGCAGGTGGGGGAGGCGTGGCGGTTTCTCAAGGAGCTGCGGCTGGACCGCGGGCCGCTCACACACGACGAAGCGGTCGCCGAACTGCTCACGTGGTGGAACGCCAAGCAGTAGCGCGGCGTCTGATCACCATGGACTACTGCCTGGGAGACGCCGATGGGTCGGCGACGATGTGGACCGCCGAACCGGATGTGGACACCGACGCCGACGGGGTGTTCGACGCCGTGGGGCTGGACCTCGACGGCGACGGCCGCCTCGACGATGCGCTGGCCGACCGCGACGGTGACGGGCTCGCCGAACTCGCCGCGCGCGACCTCGACGACGACGTGACCGAGGCCTACTTCAGCGACGACGGGTCGGGCACCTGGATGCTCAGCGTGGACCGCACCGGCCAGGTGCGCTGGTACGGTCTCGACGGCGTCGAGCAGACCGGTGGGCCGGTGGTCGATCTCGACGCCGACGGTCAGGTCGACGATCAGCTGGTCGACAGCGACGGAAACGGCCTCGCCGACCGGGCGTTGAGCGGGGACACCGCCCACGTGGACACCGACGGCGACGGACGCTGGGACGTCAAACTGACAGATGCGGACGGTGACGGTCGCGCCGACGCGGCCGCCGACATGAGGAGTTGACCTGCGATCGGTTTACGCCCGGGTGAAGAGGGCTACCGCTTGGCTATGACCGGCCACGAACTGCTCGTCGGCCGCTACGAATTGCACGAGGTGTTGGGCCTCGGCGGGATGGCAGAGGTCCGCGACGGGTGGGATACGCGCCTCCACCGCGCGGTCGCGATCAAACTCCTGCACCCGACGATGCGGGCCCAGCCGGACGTGCGCAGTCGCTTCGAGGCCGAGGCGCGTTCGGCGGCCGCACTCTCGCACCCCAACATCGTCGCGGTGCACGACTACGGTGAGGACGACGGCACGCCGTTCATCGTGATGGAGCGGCTGCCCGGCCGCACGCTCGGTGACGTCATCGCCGCGGGACCGATGTCGCCGGCGCAGGTGCGCGCGATGCTCGACGAGGTGCTGGCCGCCCTCGAGGTCGCCCACGGCGCCGGGGTGCTGCACCGGGACATCAAACCCGGGAACATCCTGCTGTCGGCCGATGCGAACACCCTCAAGGTGGCCGATTTCGGGATCGCGAAGACCGGGGGCGCGGCCCACACGATGACCGGTCAGATCGTCGGGACGCTGGCATACATGAGTCCCGAACGGGTCACCGGCGCGCCCGCGTCGGTTGCCGACGATCTCTATGCCGTCGGGGTGATGGCCTACGAGGCACTGCTCGGTTGGCGGGCCTTTCCGCAGGACAACCCCGCCGCGGTGGCGCGCGCGATCATGGACGATCCACCGCCGCCGGTGACCGCGTTCCGCTCCGACGTGGATCCGGTGCTGGCCGGCGTCATCGACCGGGCGATGACGCGCGATCCGCGACAACGATTCGCGAGCGCGTCCCAGATGCGCGCCGCTCTCGCCGGTGACCGCGATGCGCTGTTCGGCGGGACCGCACCGGTCATGGCGCCGCCATCGCGTCCGGCGACCCGCGTGCTGGCCGCGCCGCTGCCGCCGTCGGCCGCCTATGTCGCGGCGGGTCCGCCGCCGCGCCGGGTCCGGCCTCGTCGCACCCGCGCCGCGGCGGGCGCACTCGCGGGGCTCGCCGCCTTCGCGGTCGCGGCCGTCGCCCTCGCCATGGATCCGTTCTCGTCGGCGCCCGCGCAGGCACCCGTGAGCACCAGCACCATCGTGCCGCCACCGCCACCGCCACCGCCGTCGACGACCCCGCCACCGCCACCGGCCCCGCCGACATCGGCGGCGCCGGTCGTCGAACAGCCGGTTCCGGAGCAGGTGGGGGGCAACAAGAAGCCCGAGAAGCGCCCGGGCAACGGAAACGGCAAGGGCAACGGGAACGGCAAACGCGACTAGCCGCGGCCCTGCCCCGGGGGCCCCGCGAACGCCTGCGCGATGGCCAGCCACTGCTCGGCGTCCGGTCCGACCGCGGTCACGGCCAGCTCGGCGCGGGGACGGCGCTGGGTCACCAGCAGGCAGAAGTGCTCGGCGGATCCGGTGACCCGCTGGACCGCGTCGGCCGGTCCCCATGTCCACATCGAGCCGTCGGGCGCGCGTAGTTCCACGTGAAACACGTCGGTGGGGGCGGCCAGCCCGTGGACGGCGAACGCGAAGTCGCGGGTGCGCACGCCGATGTGCGCGACGGACCGCAGCCGCGCCGTCGGCGGTCGTTGCACACCGAGCGCATCGGCGACGTCGAGCCCGTGCGCCCACGTCTCCATCAATCGTGCGGTCGCCATCGACGGCGCGCTCATCGGCGGACCGAACCACGGCAGCTTGCGCCCGTCGGCGACGGTGAGGAGCGCGTCGTGCAACAGGCCGCGGGTGGCCCGCCAATCCGCCAGCAGCTCCGCCGGCGCCGTGAGCGCCAGATCCCCCGCGGCGCGGTCGACGAACCCCGCGGGATCCTCGGCGGCCGCGCCGAGCACGACGTTGAAGCCCGCCTCGTCGGTCACCGACAGCAGCGCCACGCGATCTGTCCACAGCAGATGGGCGATCTGATGGGCGATGGTCCAGCCCGCTGCGGGGGTGGCGAACGCCCACGTCGCGGCCGGCAGATCGGCGACCAGCGCGTCGAGGTCGTCGCTCTCGGCACGCAGATCGGCGACGACGGATTCTGCGGTGGACATGTCCCGAGACTAGATGCGCTGCGGCGCTTGCCGGCCCAGTACCGCGTGCAACGCCAACCCGACAACGTAGACGCCGACCCCGGCCGCCGCGAGTCCCGGCGAGTGGCCGTCGGGCGGGATCACCGTCGCCGCCACCGCGATCGCGCCGATGAACGCCATCCAGAACAGCGAGTCCTGCACCGTGAAGACGTGGCCGCGCAGCGCGTCGTCGACGTCCATCTGCATCGCGGTGTCGGCGCACAGCTTCACGATCTGCCCGGCCGCGCCGAGCAGTGACCCACAGATCACCAGCACGGGTAGCTGCAGACCCACCGCCGCCAACTGGATGGCCACCGCCGCGACGAGCGCACCGTTGGCGGTGCGGTAGCGGCCCCACCGGGTGATGAGCGAGGGCGTGGCGATGGTCGCCAGGAACGAGCCGGTGCCCGTGGCAGCGACGAACAGCACCGCGGTGCCCAGACCGGCGACGGCGGCAGTGTCGCTGTGCCGCACCATCACCAGCACCAGCAGCGTGTTGATGCCGAACACCACGCGGTGCGCGCCGAGTCCGGCCAGGGTGGCCGCGACGCTGCGTACCGACAACACGGTGCGGGCGCCGTGGACCCACCCCAACGCGACTGCGTAGGCGACGGAACCGTGGACGGCGCGTGCGCTGTCGTCCGGGCCGAGGATGTGCGGGCCGAACCGCACCGACAGCAGCAGCGCCAGCGCCACCGGTAACGCGGCGATGAAAATGATTGCGGCAGCACCGGTGTCGTCGGCGCCGAACACCCAGCGCGGCAGCAGCATGAAATTCGCGCCGAGGAACGCCGCGACCGCGCCGGTGGCCGCCGCGACGGAGTTCATCGCGACCACCTGCTCGCGGGGCACGACATGCGGCAGCGCCGCCGACAGCCCGGACGACACGAAGCGGGTGAACCCGTTGACCACCAACGCGCCGAACAGGATCGGCAGATCCCCGACCCGCCCGGCGAGCAGTGCGCCGACGGCGAGCACCAGCAGCAGCCGGGCCAGGTTGGCCCCGATCAGGACGAGCCGCCGGTCCCACCGGTCCAGCAGCGCCCCGGCGAACGGCCCGAGTATCGAGTACGGCAGGAACAGCACCGCGAACGATCCGGCGATCGCCCACGGATCGGCGGCGCGGTCGGGGTTGAACAGGATGGCCCCGGCCAGGCCGGCCTGGAAGAGGCCGTCGCCGAACTGGCTGACGGCGCGCAGTTCGAGCAGCCGCCAGAATTCCGGGAGACCACGCACCGACCGCCACAGGGCCTTGGGCGCGCGAGCGTCAGCCACGAAAGATCACGTCCTGTTCCGGCGCAAGACGCTGCGCAGCGGCGCCGAGGTCCACGGCACCGCATCCACAGTACAAATGTCGCGGCGGGCGCGGCTTGTCCACCACATCGGCAGCATGCCGGTGACATGATGGTGCACGTGGCGCAGTCAGAGGATCCGGAGGACTTCATCGCCCCCGCGGCTCAGCGGGTGCGGGCGGGGACACTGCTGCTGGCCAACACCGATCTGCTCGAGCCGACGTTTCGGCGCAGCGTCATCTACATCGTCGAGCACAACGACGGCGGAACGCTTGGCGTGGTGCTCAACCGGCCCAGCGAGACCGCGGTGTACAACGTGCTGCCGCAGTGGGCTCAGCTGGCCGCCAAACCGAAGACGATGTTCATCGGCGGGCCGGTGAAGCGGGACGCCGCGCTGTGCCTGGCCACGCTGCGGGCCGGGGTGGAGGCCGCCGGGGTGCCGGGTCTGCGGCACGTCCAGGGCCGCATGGTGATGGTCGACCTCGACGCGGATCCCGAATCGCTGGCGCCGGCGCTCGAAGGTGTGCGGATCTTCGCCGGATACTCCGGCTGGACCATCGGCCAACTCGAGGGCGAGATCGAGCGCGACGACTGGATTGTGTTGTCGGCGTTGCCGTCAGACGTGTTGTTCGAGTCGCGCGCGGATCTGTGGGCGCGGGTGTTGCGCCGCCAGCCGTTCCCGCTGTCGCTGTTGGCCACCCACCCGATCGACGTCAGCCGCAACTAGCTAACGGCAGGACAGCGCGCAGCTGGCGCACGCGCCTGCGCAGTCTGCGTCGACGGGCGCCGCGGCCTCGCTGCGTGCCACCACCTTCGCGCTCTGCCAGCAGCCCGCGGCCACCGTCGCGACGGCCCCGACGACGCAGGCGATCACCGCAAGCACACCTGTCTCGTGCGGAGCCGCGAGTGCCACCACGCCACCGGCCGCGAGCATCACCGCGGCCGCCAGCTGAGTGGGCGCCACCGTCCGCAGGATCTGCCGCCGGGGGTCGTCAGCGGGCCGGGTCAGCAGCCACAGCCCGAGGATTCCGACCGCAACGCCGGCACACAAGCAGAGCACCGCAGCGACGACCATGGGATACGAGTTTACGAGGCTGGGATCCTGGGCGTCCCCCGGGCGCGGGCTTCACCCGGGGGACGTCGTTTCAGGGCAGCGTCTCAGGGCAGCCCGAGCGGCTGCGGCAGTGCCGCCAATCCGGGTGCCGGCGGGGCCGCGGGCGCCGGCGGAGGCGGCGCAATCGGTGCCTGTGCTGTCGGTGAGGCCACCTTGAACCCGGTGACGATCGCGTCGGTGGCGTCCGCGGCGGGGACGACCTGGTCGACGGTGGTCGTCACCGCCAGCGACACCAGGTAGCGGTCGGGTCCGGAGGAGGCGATGACGTGGCGGCGTGAGGTGTTCAGCGTCATCGAGTTCTCGCGATAGGTGCCCTCGATCAGCGAGGACGGCATGCCGTTGTAGGGGGCCAGCGACGCATCGGTGGACCGCCACGCCGGCAGCATCTGACTGTCGATGAAGCCGTGGCTGATGGCCTCGTCGGGGTTGAAGTCGCCGGTCAGCTTGTACACCTTGAGCTGCGCGTTCGACGAATACAGGCCGTCACCGCCGACGCGGTCGGCGATCACCGCGAAGGCTTCGGGGACGTTCGGGTCGGGGATGTAGGCCCACCCCGGCGGCATCGGCAGTGTGATGTTGAGCGCTGTGAACCCGCGGGCTGCCTGAGGCGCCATGGTGACGCCCTTGGCCTTGAAGAACTCGGCGAGCGTTCCGGACGATGCGGGCAGGATGCTCGGCGTCGGGGCTGCGACGACGGCGGGTACGGTGCCCGCGCTGGGGCTGATCACCGCGCCGGTCAGACCGGGGGTGGCCACCGATTCCGGTACCGCGGCCGGGGCTGCGGCGGGGGCGACGGCGACCATGCCGGGACCGGGTGCGGGGGGTTGTGGGAAGAGGGGTTCTGCCGTGGCGGTCGCACCTGCGAAGCCGACCAGTCCGGCCACGCCCGCAGCCACACCTCCTGCCAGAACCCGCCAGTGACGGGCTTTCTCGATCATCGACGTAAGTCCTTCTCCCGTGGTGACGGGC
This sequence comes from Mycolicibacterium baixiangningiae, assembly GCF_016313185.1. Lineage (NCBI taxonomy): Bacteria > Bacillati > Actinomycetota > Actinomycetes > Mycobacteriales > Mycobacteriaceae > Mycobacterium > Mycolicibacterium baixiangningiae. The sequence continues at coordinate 6,156,209 of NZ_CP066218.1, read as the reverse complement.
AGTACGCCCGGATGTCAGGCGCCGACTGTATCCACGCACCGGACGCGGTCACCAGGGCTGGAACCGACCTGGGACCAAGCCCTGACTTCGCCGAAACGCAACCGATACCGAGACGTGTCCTCCCGGGGTGCGCGGGGCGGTCATGTGGGCCCGCGACTGCGTCCGAAGTCGCCTTATACCCTGGTGAGGTGACTGAAGCCCCGACTGCGCAGCCCGACCGGGCCGCTGACGCCGACACCCCGCAGCACCGTTACACCGCTGAGCTCGCCGGGGAGATCGAGCACGCGTGGCAGCAGACGTGGGCGGCCGATGGCACCTTCAACGTGCCCAACCCGGTCGGCGAGTTGGCCCCGCCGGACGGCTCGGTGCCCGCCGACAAGATGTTCGTCCAGGACATGTTCCCGTACCCGTCGGGTGAGGGCCTGCACGTGGGCCACCCCCTGGGCTACATCGCCACCGACGTCTACGCGCGCTACTACCGGATGACGGGCCGCAACGTGTTGCACGCGTTGGGTTTCGACGCGTTCGGCCTGCCCGCCGAGCAGTACGCGGTGCAGACCGGCACCCATCCGCGGACCCGCACCGAGGCCAATATCGTCAACTTCCGCCGCCAACTCGGCCGGCTGGGGTTGGGCCATGACACCCGGCGTAGCTTCTCGACCACCGACGTCGACTACTACACCTGGACGCAGTGGATCTTCCTGCAGATCTACAACGCCTGGTTCGACCGTGACGCCAAGAAGGCGCGGCCGATCGCGGAGTTGATCGGCGAGTTCGAGTCGGGGACCCGCGCGCTGGACGACGGCCGGCAGTGGTCGGACTTGAGCCCCGGCGAGCGTGCGGACGTCGTGGACTCGTATCGACTGGTCTACCGCGCCGATTCGATGGTCAACTGGTGTCCCGGGCTGGGCACGGTGCTCGCCAACGAGGAGGTCACCGCCGACGGGCGCAGTGACCGCGGCAACTTCCCGGTGTTCCGGAAACGGTTGCGGCAGTGGATGATGCGCATCACCGCCTACTCCGACCGCCTACTCGAGGATCTCGACCACCTCGACTGGCCGGACAAGGTCAAGGCGATGCAGCGCAACTGGATCGGCCGCTCGACCGGCGCCAGCGTGCTGTTCGGGACCGAAGCCGGCGACATCGAGGTGTTCACCACCCGTCCCGACACGCTCTTCGGCGCCACGTATCTGGTGCTGGCGCCCGAGCATCCGCTCGTCGAACAGTTGACGGCCCAGCAGTGGCCCGACGGTGTGGACGACCGCTGGACGTTCGGCGCGCCGAACCCGGGCGAGGCGGTGGCGGCCTACCGCGCGTCGATCGGTGCGAAGAGCGACCTGGAGCGGCAGGAGAACAAGACCAAGACCGGGGCGTTCCTCGGGTCGTACGCGGTGAATCCCGTGAACGGCGAACGTGTTCCGATCTTCATCGCCGACTATGTGCTGATCGGTTACGGGACCGGCGCGATCATGGCGGTGCCCAGCGGGGATCAGCGGGACTGGGAGTTCGCCACCGAATTCGGTCTGCCGATCGTGGAGGTGGTCGCCGGCGGCGACGTCTCGCAGGGGGCGTACTCCGGTGACGGGGTGCTGGTCAACTCCGACTATCTGGACGGGCTGAGCGTCGGCGAGGCCAAGTACGCGATCACCCGGCGCCTGGAGGCCGACGGCCGTGGCCGCGCGCGTGTCGAGTACAAGCTGCGCGACTGGCTGTTCGCGCGCCAGCGGTACTGGGGTGAGCCGTTCCCGATCGTCTACGACAGCGAAGGCCGCGCGCACCCGTTGCCGGAATCGGCGTTGCCGGTGGAATTGCCCGACGTTCCCGACTACTCGCCCGTGCTGTTCGATCCGGACGATGCCGACAGCGAACCGAATCCACCGCTGAACAAGGCCACCGACTGGGTGCACGTGGAACTGGATCTCGGCGACGGGCTGCAGACCTACACCCGCGACACCAACGTCATGCCGCAGTGGGCGGGCAGTTCCTGGTACGAGCTGCGCTACACCGACCCGCTGAACAAAGAAGCGTTGTGCGCCAAGGAGAACGAGGCGTACTGGATGGGCCCGCGTCCGGCCGAGCACGGCCCGGACGATCCCGGGGGAGTGGACCTCTACGTCGGTGGCGTCGAGCACGCCGTGCTGCACCTGCTGTATTCGCGGTTCTGGCACAAGGTGCTCTACGACCTGGGGCACGTGAGTTCGCGGGAGCCGTACCGGCGACTGGTCAACCAGGGCTACATCCAGGCGTTCGCCTACACGGATTCGCGCGGCTCGTACGTGCCGGCCGCCGAGGTGGTCGAACGGGACGGGAAGTTCTATTACGACGGCGCAGAGGTCAATCAGGAGTTCGGCAAGATCGGCAAGAGCCTGAAGAACTCGGTGTCGCCGGACGAGATCTGCGACCACTACGGCGCCGACACGCTGCGGGTCTACGAGATGTCGATGGGGCCGCTGGAGGCGTCGCGGCCGTGGGCCACCAAGGACGTCGTCGGCGCACACCGGTTCCTGCAGCGGGTGTGGCGGCTGGTGGTCGACGAGCAGACCGGTGCGGTGCGGATCGCCAACCACGAGGCGCTCGACGCCGACACGCTGCGGGTGTTGCACCGCACGGTGGCCGGAGTGGCGGAAGACTATGTGGCACTTCGCAACAACACCGCGGCGGCCAAGCTGATCGAGTACACCAACCACCTCACGAAGGAGGGGGTGACCGCGCGGGCGGCGATCGAACCGCTGGTACTGATGGTGGCGCCGCTGGCACCGCATCTGGCTGAGGAACTGTGGCGCCGGATGGGCAACGACACGTCGCTGGCGCACGGACCGTTCCCGGTGGCCGACCCGCAGTATCTGGTGACCGATACCGTCGAATACCCGGTGCAGGTCAACGGCAAGGTGCGCAGTCGCATCACGGTGGACGCCGATGCGGACAAGGGCACGCTCGAGGCGGCGGCGCTGGCGGACGAGAAGGTGCAGACGTTCCTGAACGGGGCGACCCCGAAGAAGGTGATCGTCGTCCCGGGCCGTTTGGTCAACCTCGTCCTCTAGTTGCGATTTCGGCGTGCTGGGTCGCGCTGGGCGCGACCGCGCACGCCGAAATCGCTCGGGTGGGAACCGTGCCCGGGTGGGTGACGTCCTTTGATATGTGCTGGCGGAATTTCTGCGACGACATGACGGTGTCGTCACCCTCGAGCAGGCACGGCGCGCCGGTTTGGACAAGCACGCCGTCGACCGAAAAGTCCGTTCGGGCGAGTGGCGTCGGTGCTGGCGTGGCGTGTACTTCGTCGACGATAGGCCGTTCACCGACGCCGCCCGGGTGCGGGCACTCGTCTGGAGTTACGGGCCCGACGCCGCGGGTAGCGCGCTAACGGCCGCCTGGTGGCACGGCTTCTCAATGTTCTGTCCGAAGATCGTCGATGTCACAGTGCCCCGCAACAGCAACGGGCGTGTGCATCCCGGTTCACGGGTTCGCCGACGCGATCTCGCCGGCGACGACGTCGCAGTGAGCCGCGGTCTGCGCATGACGGCAGCTCCGCTGACGGTCATCGAAGCCGCGGTTCGAATCCGCGGCGGCGCCAAGATCGTGGACCGGGCGCTGCAGAACAACACCGAACTCCGCGAACTCTGGCGCGCACATCTGCGTAACAAGGGTCGGTACGGCTCACCCGCAGCGCGAATCCTGTTGCAGGCCGCGGACAGCGGTGCGCACTCCGAGGCGGAGCGGCTCTTCATCCGGCTCCTCGAACAGGCCGGTATCACCGGATGGCGGACGAACTACCCGATCGGTGGCTACTTCGTCGACGTGGCGTTCCTCGCCGCCAAGGTGGCTGTCGAGATCGACGGCCTCGCGTTTCACAGCGAGTCCGAAGACTTCCACCACGACCGGGTCAGACAGAACGCCATCACGCTACTGGGCTGGCAGGTGCTCAGGTTCACCTGGCTGGACCTCACCGAATATCCCGATCGAGTAATCGCCACCCTGCGCACCGCGATTTCGGCGTGAGCAGTCGCGCTCAGCGCGACCCAGCACGCCCAAATCACCACTACCGCGGGCGGATGATGACCTCGTGGATGTGCGCGCCCGGCGGCGCGTTCACCGCGTCCGCCGTCACCCGGGCGACCGTCTCGGCGCTGAGGAAGTCGGCGGGGTTGTAGTCGCGGCCCTCGTACGCCCGCAGGTCCTGCTGCATCTCCGTCGCGATCCGCCCGGGGTGCACGGACGTGACCCGCAGTCCGGCCTCGTCGTTGCGCAGTGAGTCCGCGAATGAGCGCAGCGCGAACTTGCTCGCCGAATACGATGCCAGCCCGGGCGAGGCGTTGATCCCCGACCCGGAGTTGATGAACACCACCTGACCGTCCGCGGCGGCCCGCAGCGCCGGCAGTAGCGCCAGCGTGAGCGCCACGGCGCCGATCACGTTGACGTTCATCGTGGCCCGCCACTCGTCGACGGTCGACTCCGCCACGCGGGCCGGATACGCGACGCCGGCGTTGTGGATGAGCACGTCGAGTTCGACGATCGGTTCGACGGCGACCGGGATCGCGTCGACATCGTCGAAGTCGATGTCCCAGGTGGTGGCGCCGAGCCGGTTCGCGACGTCGTCGAGTTGCGCCGACGGCCGACCCGCCAGGAACAGCGTGTGGGTGGGCGCCAGGGCCGTGGCGATGGCCGCCCCGAGGCCGCGTGAGGCGCCTGTGATCATCGCGGTCGGCATGTCGCCAACCCTACCGACCTGCGCTCGGCGCTCAGCCGTCGCATGATTGGACGGATGCCACACGATCCCAGCTTCGCGCCCACGCAACTCGCGGCCCGCGCCGCATACCTCCTGCGCGGCAACGACCTGGGTGCGATGACGACCGCGGCGCCGCTGCTGTACCCGCACATGTGGAGTTGGGATGCGGCGTTCGTGGCGATCGGCCTGGCGCCGTTGAGCGTGGAGCGGGCCGTCGTCGAACTCGACACACTGCTGTCGGCCCAGTGGCGCAACGGCATGATCCCGCACATCGTCTTCGCCAACGGTGTCGACGGGTACTTCCCCGGTCCGGCGCGGTGGGCCTGCTCGGCACTGGCCACCGATGCGCCGCGAACCCGGCACACGTCGGGGATCACGCAGCCCCCCGTGCACGCGATCGCGGTGCAGCGCATCCTCGACCACGCGCGCACCCGGGGTCGTTCGACGCGTGCGGTGGCGGAGTCGTTCCTGGACCGCCGGTGGGGCGATCTGGTGCGCTGGCACCGCTGGCTGGCCGAATGCCGGGACCAGAACGGTCATGGCCGCATCACGCTCTACCACGGCTGGGAGTCCGGTATGGACAACTCCCCGCGGTGGGATGCGGCCTACGCCAAGGTGATTCCGGGCCTGGTGCCGGAGTATCAGCGCGAGGACAACAAGATCAACACCGACGCCACCCAGCGGCCGTCCGACCATGAATACGACCGGTATCTGTGGCTGCTCGAGGAGATGAAATCCGCCCGCTACGACGACCAACTGCTGCCGAAGGCGATGAGCTTCGCCGTCGAGGACGTGTTCGTCTCGGCGATCTTCTCGGTGGCCTGTCAGGTGCTCGCCGAGATCGGCGAGGACTACAAGCGCCCGCACGCAGACGTGCGTGATCTGTACTCGTGGGCCGAGCGGTTCCGCACCGGCGTCATCGAGACGACGGACCAACGGACCGGTGCGGCAAGGGATTTCGATCTCCGCGCGGACAAGTGGGTGGCCACCGAGACCGTCGCCCAGTTCGCTCCGCTGCTGTGTGGCGGGCTGCCGCACAACCGGGAGCGGGCGCTGCTGCGGCTGTTGGAGGGTCCGCGATTCTGCGGGCACCCCGACCTGAGGTACGCCTGCATCCCGTCGACGTCACCGGTGTCCCGCGAGTTCCGGGCACGGGAGTACTGGCGCGGGCCGGTATGGCCGGTGATGACGTGGCTGTTCGCGTGGTGTTTCGCGCGGCGCGGGTGGGCCGAACGCGCCCGGGTGCTGCGGCACGAGGGCTTGCGGCAGGCCAGCGACGGCACGTTCGCGGAGTACTACGAACCGTTCACCGGGGAACCGCTGGGAAGTATGCAGCAGTCGTGGACCGCCGCAGCGGTGCTGGACTGGCTCGGATAGCGCCTAGTCTCGGTGCTGTTCGGCGAGGCGCTCCAGCGGCGCCAACGCCTTGGCCATCGTGTCGAGCTCCTCTTCGCTGAGCTTCGCCAGCAGCGTGGCGAGGTGCGCACGTCGGGTGGCGAGCGCTTCCCGGTGCTGAACCAGACCCTCCGGCGTGACCTCGACGAGCACCGCCCGCAGATCCGAGGGGTCGCGGGAGCGTTTGACCAACCCGATCTTCTCGAGTCGACGGATCGCGACGGTCGTGGTGGGGGTGCGGACGCGCTCGTGGGCGGCCAGCTCGGTCATCCGGATGGGGCCGCAATCCAGCAACGTCAGCAGGATGGACAGCTGGGCCAGCGTCAGGTCGCCGCCCTCGGTGCCCCGGTTGACGTCGCCGCGGCGCAGGACGGAGAACAGCTTTGACAGCACGCGCTGGAGCTCACCTGCGAGCTCCGTGACCTGCGGCTGGGTCTCCACCATAGTTCGCCAGTCTAACGTGTCCGGGCCTGCCGTAATGCTTTTGGACGTTAATTTTCATAGGACCTGCGAGAGGAATCGCTGTAAGCGTTCGGTCTGCGCCGCATCGAAGATCTGCTGGGGCGGTCCGGACTCGACGACCTGCCCCTGATCCATGAACACCACGGAGTCGGCCGTCGACCGGGCGAAGCCCATCTCGTGGGTGACCACCACCATGGTCATCCCGTCGGCGGCCAGTTCGGCCATCAGCGCGAGGATGCCCTTGACCAGTTCGGGGTCGAGCGCCGAGGTGGCCTCGTCGAAGAACATCACTTGCGGTGACATCGCCAGCGCGCGGGCGATGGCGACGCGCTGCTGCTGGCCACCGGACAGCGTGCCTGGCCGGACGTCGGCCTTCTGGCGCAGCCCGACGCGGTCGAGCTGGGCCAGGCCGAGTTCCCGGGCCTGGTCGGCGGGCAGCCGCTTGAGCCGGCGCGGCGCCAGCGTGACGTTGTCGAGCACGCTGCGGTGCGGGAAGAGGTTGAACTGCTGGAACACCATCCCGATGCGTTGGCGGAGCTGGTCGGGGTTGTCCTGGAGGACCGACCGCCCGTCGAGCAGGATGTCACCGCGGTCGGGTTCGTAGAGCCGGTTCAGCGTCCGCAGCAGGGTCGACTTTCCCGAGCCCGACGGCCCGATCACCGCCGCGGTCGACCCCGCCGGCACGTCGATGTCCACGCCGCGAAGCACCTTGTTGGGCCCGAATGCGACGTGAATGTCGGTGGCCGCCAACGACACCGGTTCGAGGTCGGCCATCAGATCATCTCCTGTGTCGCCGCCGGTTGCAGCGTGGGCGGATCCTCTTCGGTGGGCCGTCGCCCTCGGCGCAGCCGGGCGTCGACGTAGTTCACCAGGTGGGTCAGCGGAATGGTCAGCACGAGGTAGAACAGGCCCGCGGCGACGAGCGGGGAGAGGCTGCCGGTCTGGGCGTTGAGGTCGCGGCCGACCTGGAACAGTTCGCGCTGGTTGGCGATCAACCCGAGGAAGTACACCAGCGACGACGCCTTGAGCAGCGAGATGAACTGGTTCATCAACGCCGGCAGCACGCGCCGCACACCTTGGGGGATCACCACCAGCCGCATCGACGACGAGTAGCTGAAGCCCAGTGCGCGTGACGCTTCGAGCTGTCCGGGCTCGACACTCTGGATGCCGGACCGGAAGATCTCGCCGATGTAGGCCGCGGCCATCAACCCGAGCGCCGCGATGCCGAGCGGGAAGGGGTTGTTGCCGGTCAGCCCGCCGACGATGGGTCCGACGCCGAGGCCGATCAGCAGGATGATCACCACTTCGGGCAGGCCTCGGAAGATGTCGGTGTACACCCGGGCCGGCCAGCGCAGCAGCCGCGACCGGGAGATGCCGGCGACCGCCAGCGCCATGCCCAGCACCAGGCCGATCACCGCGGCGCTGACCGTGAGGATCAGCGTGTTGGGCAGCCCGGTCTTGAGCAGGTCCGGGATGGCCTGCCGGTAGAGCTCCCAGTTCAGGAACGAGTCCGACAGCTGCCTCAGAGTCGACTTGGGCGCGGCCGGGCCGACGTCGGTTTCCTGCTGCTCGGCCGCGATCGCATCGAAGTCGGGCAGCTGCGGTGCGGGCGCCGCCTTCGAGCCGGGTTTCCACCCCGGCGGCAGCGCGCGCGGCAGCCAGTCCGAGTACAGCCGCGCCCACGTCCCGTCGGCGATCACCGCATCCAGCCCGGAGTTCAGCGCGTCGATCAGCGGCTGGTTCTCCTTGGCGACGGCATAGGCGATGAAGTTGTCGAGGCTGAACGTGTTCTCGACGATCTCGGCGGGGTCGCCGGCCTGCACGGTGCCTTCGGCCTGCGCCGACGGCGCCACCCACGCGTCGATCTGCCCGGTTTTGAGGCTGGCGTAGACGGTGTTGTAGTCGGGGAAGATCACCGGCTGCAGGCGCAGCGTGTCGACGACGTAGGCCTCCTGCACGGTGCCCTGGACGACGCCGATGCGCTGTCCGGGGCCGAGTTGCCCGAATCCGTCGATCGGCGAGCCGCTGGGCACGACCAGCGAGAAGTACCCGAAGTCGTAGCCGTTGGTGAACCCGACGGTGCGCCGGCGCGCGTCGGTGGTGGTGATCGACGACGAGCCGACGTCGAACCGCCGGGAGGCGGTCTGGGCGAGCAGCCCGGAGAACTCGGTGCCGACGAAGTTGACCCGCAGGCCGAGTTCGTCGGCGATGGCGCGCAGTAACTCGTTGTCGAATCCGGTGAACTGGCCGGCGGAGTCGATGCAGATGCTGGGCGGCGCGTCCGACAGCGTCCCGACGGTGAGCACACCGGGCGTGCCGAGCCCCAGCGCGCCGACGTCGATGCTGTCCAGCGGCCGCACCGTCTCCGTGGTGTACCGGTCGGCTTCCGGACCCTGCGCGGCTGCCGCGAGGTTGGTGGGCAGCGCGCTGGCGCTCTCGATGCCCGGCGGCGCGCACTGGTCGCCCTGCGCGGCGGCCGGGGCGGCGCAACACAGCGTCGCCACCATCAGCATCGTCGTGATCAGTGCCGCGATCCGTCCGACCTTCATGGGTGTTGACCTAACCACCGCCACCGGGGGGACGACGACTTCGGGGGTCGCGATGGCGGGCCGCGCCGGGGCTACCGGCTGTCTCTCCAGCGGCACAGCGCCTCGGCGGCCGACAGGTCGTAGTCGGGCCCGTTGACGCCGACGGTGAGGAGGCTGACCCCGAGACCCACGAGCGCGTCGGCTTCGGCGAGCATGGCCTCCTCGCTGCCCTCCGGCACACCCGACGAGCGTTCGACCGCCGACGGGTCGCGGCCGACGTCGGCGCAGTGCCGGTCGAGCACCTCGGCCTTGCCGGGATAGGTGGCGCGGTCGGTGAAGCCGTGCCAGATGTCGGCGTACTCGGCGACCAGGCGCAGCGTTTTCTTCTCACCCTGCCCACCGATCAGGATCGGGATGTCGCGCGTCGGTGCCGGATTCAGCTTCGCCAGCCGGGACTTGATCCGGGGCAGGGCCCGCGCCAGGTCGTCGAGACGGCTTCCGGCCGTGCCGAATTCGTAGCCGTACTCGTCGTAGTCCTTCTGCTTCCAACCTGAGCCGATGCCGAGGATCAGCCGGCCCTCGCTGATGTGGTCCACCGTGCGGGCCATATCGGCCAGCAGCTCCGGATTGCGATATGAGTTGCAGGTGACCAGCGCGCCGATCTCGATGCGCGAGGTCTGCTCGGCCCAGGCGGCCAGCATGGTCCAGCATTCGTAGTGGGCGCCGTCCGGATCGCCGTACAGCGGAAAGAAGTGGTCCCAGTTGAAGGCGACGTCGACGCCGATGTCCTCACAGCGGCGCACCGCGTCGCGGATGTGGCGGTATTCCGGGGAGTGCTGGGGCTGCAGCTGGACGCCGATGCGGACAGGGCGTGTTGCGGGGGAAGTCACGCAAGCCACGGTAGCCCGCTGCTGATCGGGACGCCCGGACTCAGCCGAAGCGCACCTGAATGCGGTGGTCCTCATCGGTGACGTAGAACGTCTGCCCGTCCTCGACCGCGAGGCCCTCGACGTTGCGCAGGCCGGGGAAGTCCCGGATCATCTCGGCCGGCGCGCCGGTGTCGCGGTGCTCGGCCGGAAGCGTGAAACGCCAATGCGAGCAGTGCTCCAGGGCGCCCTCGGGATGGTCCTCCAGCAGGACCGAACCCTTGTCGGTCGCGTCGATCGAGCCGATGATCGCGTCGTAGGTGTCATCGCCCGAGTGCGTGAGGGCGCGAAAGCCGACCAGTGCGCCGGGCGGCGATACGCCGCTCAGCTCCCACACGTGCTCGACGGTCGGCCACGTCTCCTCGGCCTCGAACATGGCGGGCACGCCGGACAGCTCGACGAGGATCGGCTCGCCCTCGGCGGTGGTGGGAAACCGCAACGCCAGCAGCAGGTTTCCGTTGGGGCGGAAGGCGGCACCCTCGATGTTGATCGGCACGTCCCGCTCGGTCAGCCGGTCGGCCCAGGTCTTGCTGCGTTGGGTGCCGCGCTCGATGGTGCGCGCGATGAAACGGGTACGCACGCTGTCCCCGGGCGTGATCGCGACGACCCGGGAAGCGTCCAGTGCATCGTTGACCAGCCGGTGCAGGCGAAACTGGTTGCGGCGGATCTCGATCGGAAGCTCCGCCTCGGGCACCCTGCGGTCGATCGACTGCTCGTCGAAGCGAGCGATGAAGCCACGCTTGGCCTGCAGCGGCCCTGCTTTGGATCCGTAGTGCGAGCCGACCACGTAGATCCACCCGTCGTACCGCGCGACCGCCTCGGCGTCCTCGGTCCGACCTTTCTCCCCACCGGCGACAGCCGGCAACGGGTAGATCTCCCAGCCGCTGTCAGGCGCCGCCCCGCGGGCATGGCCGAGTACCGCGATGGAATCCTCCACCGAACCCTCGTCGAGGACGGTCCAGAACCCGAGATCCCAGCCGTGCGCGTCCAGCAGCGCCTCGTTGTCGACGTGGACCAGGTCGGAGGCCTCGTTGCCCGCGTGGGCGAGATCCACAGTGGTAAGCCCCGGCGATGTCACCCGGCGATGCTAGCGGGTGCGGCCGTTCAGACGCCGATCTGCCCGTCGCCCTTCCACACCATCACGACCGATGGCCGCGCCGTCCCGTTGCCGCCTTCGGGCCACCGTGACACCGGGTCGTCGATGCTGTTGTCGTCGTTCTCTCCTGGATGCTGCACGCACACCGTCACGAAGTCGTCGGTCACCACCGGCCCGCACGTCTCCGCGCCGATCGGCACGGTCAGGAATTGCTTTGTCTCGCCGCGGCTCTCGCCGTCGAGCGCGACGGCGAACAGCCCGTCGTTGGAGTCCAGCGCGTTGCCGTCGGTGGAGATCCACAGGTTGCCGTGGCTGTCGAACGCGAGGTTGTCCGGACACGAGATCGGGCTGACCTTCGTCTTGTCGAAGCCCGCGTAGTAGGTGTCGGCGGCGGCGGGGTCTCCGCACACCAGCAGCAGGTCCCAGGTGAAGTCGGTGCCGGCGTGGTTGTCGGTGATCTCCAGGATCTGCCCGCTCTTGTTGTCGTTGCGCGGGTTGGCCGCGTCGACTCCCTGCTCGCCCGGCGCGCCGCGTTCGTCGTTGTTGGTCAGCGCGACGTAGATCTTGCCGGTCTTCGGGTGGGCTTCCACATCCTCGGGACGGTCCATCTTGGTGGCGCCGGCCTTGTCGGCGGCCATCCGGGTGAACACGGCGACCTCCTGTGCGGTGATGCCGCCGACCAACGACTCGGCCTGCCCGCTCGGCCCGGACTTCAGCAACGGCAGCCAGGTGCCGGTGCCGCTGAACGCCCCCTTCTTCGGCAGCGTGCCCGAGCCGTCGATCTCGTTGGCCGGGATGTCGCTGGAGAGCTTCGCGACGTACAACGTTCCCTCGTCGAGGATGGTCGTGTTGTGCGCGATGGCGGCGGCATCGCGACCCGGCCGGATCTTCTTGCTGGAGACGAACTTGTACAGGTAGTCGAAACGCTCGTCGTCCCCGGTGTAGGCGACGACGGTGCCGTCGCCGGTGACGTGGATGTTGGCGCCTTCGTGTTTGAGCCGCCCCAGCGCGCTGTGTTTGATGGGCGTGGAGTTCGGGTCCCACGGATTGAGTTCGACGACGTAGCCGAACCGGTTCACCTCGTTGGGTGTCGAGGTGACATCGAAACGGGGATCGAAGGTCTCCCACTTGAGTTCCGTGGGTTCCAGGGCGACGCCGTAGCGGTCCTGCCGGTCGGCGACCACCGGGGGAGGCGGAGGCGAACCTTCGGCGGTGCCGAAGTAGCTGTGAAAATTCTCCTCACCGGAAAGCACTGTGCCCCAGGGGGTCATGCCGCCGGCGCAGTTGGCGAAGGTGCCCGCGACAGTCCGCCCGTCTGGGTCGGCCGCGGTCTTGACGAAGTCCGTGCCCGCCGCGGGACCGGTCAGGGTGAACGGGGTGTCGGCGGTGATCCGCCGGTTGTAGCGCCCCATCACCGGCTTGAGTCCCTGCGGCGTGCGCTCGACCTCGACGACGCCCATCCCGACGGCGGCGATCTCGATGTCGAACTGTTCACGGGTCGGAGCGTCGGCGTCGTACCCGGCGAACATGAATTGAGGTGTGACGTACTCGAAATTGGTGACGAGCAGGAAGTGGTCGGGTTGACCGTCTATGGGCAGCAGCGCGGCGAAGTCGTTGTTGAAGCCGAACTGGCCGCGTTGCGCGGCGCCGCTCTGCCGGGTGACGTCGAACTTCGGCGCGTCGGGCAGGACGGGGTCACCCCAGCTGATCACGACGGCCTGCTGGTACCCGTCGGGGATGACGACGGCGTCCGCGCTGTTGGGCGCCACGGCGGTGAACTTCATGCCGGGTCGTGGTTCGAGCGGCGCGGCCTCGGATGGGCTCGCGGCCGGGGGAGTGTCGTTGCCGCCACAGGCGGCAAGCATCGATCCGGCGCCGACAGCCAGCACTGTCACTCCGGTGGCCTGCAGGATCGAGCGGCGGTTCACTTGTTTGACGATGTCGCCGAAGTACTCGTTGTCGCTGGTGTTGGGAACCGGCTTCGAACAGGCATCGCCGCACTTGTAGCGGCAGGTGATGTGTTGCCGCTTCGACTTTCCATCGTGGGCGACAAAGAGATTCAACGGCACTAGCGCCATGACCGGCTGGGTCCTTCCGTCCTCACGGCCGCGGGGCTGCGCGACCGAACGCGCGAAAACCTACGGGAGCCCGGCGAGCAGCAGGCGATGAACAGGTGAACACCCGGTTGACGAATCGATCGGAATCGTGCGAATTGAATGAATTTGCTGCGCGGACGGGGGGGAGAGCTCGACGTCGTCGAGCGCATCGGCGTCGGAGGCCGCGGGGCCTTCCGAGTCGACGGATGCGGCAACCGACGCCGACCGGGACGAAGACGACGACGCTGACGGGATGCCCGGCAGCTCGATGCATCACCTGGACGATGCGACGTTCACGGGCGAGAACGACAAGGTGATGAACGCCCAGGCGGGCCGGGGATTGCGCGCCCCGATGAACCGCAACGTCTAGTCAGCGGTCCAGCACTTCGCGCAGGATCTCGACCAGCGCCTGCGGTTGATCGCCCTGCACGGAGTGCCCCGAGTTCTCGACCACGTGGGTGCGCTGAAAACCCGGGGCGCCCTTGGCGAATGCGTCGGCGTCCTCGTCATTGACGAAGAACGACTTCGCGCCGCGCACCAGCGTGGTGGGCATGGTGATGGCGGGGACGTCGTCCCACAGCCCTTCGAATCCGTCGCCCTTGCGGAACGAGTCGTAGCGCCACGTCCAGGTGCCGTCGTCCAGCCGTTTCGAATTGTGGAACACGCCGCGGCGCAACGATTTCCGGTCACGGTGCGGGGAGGCGGCCACCGTCACGTCGAGCATCGCCTCGAACGACGGGAAGGTGCGGTCACCCTGCACCAGCGCGACCGCACCCAATTGGGCCTTGGTCATCTGCTCGTGGCGTTCGGGGGCCGACGGCGTGACGTCGACGAGCACCAGCTCGGGCACCAGCGCCGGTTCGGTGGCCGCGATACGCAGTGCGGTCAACCCGCCCAGCGACATTCCGACAACCAATCGGGGCCGCGGCGCCCACTCACGCAGCACCGGGCGCAGCGTCTCGGCGTTGAGCTTGGGACCGTAGTCGCCGTCCTCCCGCCAGGCCGAGCGGCCGTGGCCGGGCAGGTCGACCGCCAGCGCGGGCACGCCGAGGCCGAGAATGACGGTGTCCCACGTGTGGGCGTTCTGCCCGCCGCCGTGCAGGAACACCACTTGCGGTGCGTCGTCGTCCCACTTGATGGCGCTGACCGGGCCTGCGTCGATGCGCGTGACCGGCGGTATCGACGTGACGCCGATCTGCTCGGCGTTCTCGGGCAAGAGAGCGAACTCGTCTACGTTGAGCAGTTCCGCATCGGTGATCACCGCCCCTTTATACGACGAAACTGCGGTGAGATCGCCCGTTGCTCGGGAATCGCGATCTCACCGCAGTTTCGGCGAAAAAACTCAGCCTTCGATGAAGGTTTCCAGCTGCGTGCGGGCGATGTCGTCCGGCAGCTGCTGCGGCGGGCTCTTCATCAGGTACGCCGAGGCGGCGACGACGGGGCCACCGACGCCGCGGTCCTTGGCGATCTTTGCCGCGCGCACCGCGTCGATGATGACGCCGGCGCTGTTCGGCGAATCCCACACCTCGAGTTTGTACTCCAGGTTCAGCGGCACGTCACCGAAGGCGCGGCCTTCGAGGCGGACGTAGGCCCACTTGCGGTCGTCGAGCCAGCCGACGTGATCGGACGGGCCGATGTGGACGTCCTTGGTGTTGAACTCGCGCTGCAGGTTCGACGTGACGGCCTGGGTCTTGGAGATCTTCTTCGACTCCAGGCGTGAGCGCTCGAGCATGTTGAGGAAGTCCATGTTGCCGCCGACGTTGAGCTGCATGGTGCGGTCGAGCTGCACGCCGCGGTCTTCGAAGAGCTTGGCCATCACGCGGTGGGTGATGGTGGCGCCGACCTGGCTCTTGATGTCGTCGCCGACGATCGGCACACCGGCATCCTCGAACTTCTTGGCCCACACCGGATCGCTGGCGATGAACACCGGCAGCGCGTTGACGAACGCCACACCGGCGTCGATCGCGCACTGCGCGTAGAACTTGTCGGCCTCCTCGGACCCCACCGGCAGGTAGGACACCATGACGTCGACGTTCGCGTCCTTGAGCACCTTCACCACGTCGGCGGCCTCGGCGTCGGACACCTCGATGGTGTCGGCGTAGTACTTGCCGATGCCGTCGAGGGTCGGACCGCGCTGCACGACCACGTCGGTCGGCGGGACGTCCGCGATCTTGATGGTGTTGTTCTCCGACGCGAAGATCGCCTCGGACAGGTCGAAGCCGACCTTCTTGGCGTCGACGTCGAATGCGGCGACGAACTTCACGTCGCGCACGTGGTAGGGCCCGAAACGAACGTGCATCAGACCGGGCACGGTCGCATTCTCGTCAGCGTCCTTGTAATACTGCACGCCCTGTACAAGCGAGGACGCGCAGTTTCCGACGCCGACAATGGCGACCCGGATGTCTCCTGCGTGCTCAGTCATGGCCGTTCTCTCCCTCTCCTACTGAAATTCGGTAGTGCTGTCCCTGGTCGCCCGGGTTCAAGGCTGTTTCTCACGAGTTGTCCGGACTTCCCTGCCCGAGACGTTCCGCCGCGATGAGTTCGTTGAGCCATTTCACTTCGCGCTCACTGGACTCCAACCCGAGCTGATGCAGCTGCCGGGTGTATCGGTCGAACGAGGTGCTGGCTCGCGCGACTGCTTCACGCAGACCTTCGCGACGTTCCTCCACCTGACGACGGCGACCCTCGAGGATCCGCATCCTGGCCTCGGCCGGAGTGCGGTTGAAGAAGGCGAGGTGGACACCGAATCCGTCGTCGGAGTAGTTCTGCGGACCGGTGTCCGCCACGAGCTCCGCGAAGCGTTGCTTGCCGGCATCGGTGAGTTGGTAGACCCGCCGCGCTCGTCGGCGCGCGACGGCGCCTGCCGGTGCCGCGTCTTCGACGATCAGCCCGTCGATCTGCATGCGGCGCAGTGCCGGGTACAGCGAACCGTATGAGAACGCGCGGAATGCACCCAGCAGTCCGGTCAGGCGTTTGCGCAGTTCATAGCCGTGCATCGGCGATTCGAGCAGCAGACCCAGGATGGCGAGTTCCAGCACCGGGAACCACCTCCTCATTTCTGCATCGCCGCTACGACGCACCGACACCTCGCAGAATAGTATCGCGCCGATATATATGGCGCTACATCGGGAACCCCGGTCCGTCGTTGTGCGCCCGCGGGAGGTCAGTTGCTGGGCGGCCAGATCGCCTTGGTGGTGCCGTCGGGGTACAGCTCAATACGGCCGCTGCCGAAGTCGCTGTTGACGACGATCTCCAGGGTGACGAGGTCGGGAGTCGCGGGGTCGGTGGACGGCCCGATCCGCAGCCAGGAGTCGGTGACGTCGGCGCGGTTCATCCCGAGGGTGTCGGGCGCTCCGCGCATCACCGCGAGCGTCTTCTCGTAGTCGAACCTCGCTAGGTCGACCAGCCGGTCGTCGCTGCTCAGGCTGGTCGGCGAACCCCAGGGGTCACCCCACCCGCCGCGGTAGTCGTAGTTCTGTTGACGGCGGTTGTCCGCGGGGTCCGGCCGGTCCAGCGACGCGTAGTCGGCGCGGATGTCCAGTTCGTAGCCCATGGTGCTGCCGAAGCGCTGCCGCATCTGCTCGAAGAGTCCGTTGAGCCCGTTGAGGGACTGCAACTGCCGCGGCGGGGTCAGCACCTTGGCCTGGATGCCGTCGGACTTGGCGCCCGGGTCGCTCTGGAAATCCAACGGTGAGCTGGTATTGCCGTAGAGGCCCCAGCCGATGCACACGCCCAGCACGACGAGCACCGCTGCCATCGCCACCTTGACGCCCCAGCCGGCCTGCGGGGAGATGCGGCGCCGCTTCGGCCTGCTCAGATCGGGCAGCGTCACCGGCGCGTTCGCGGTCTGCAGGTCCGAGACCAGCGCCTGCAGGTCGCCCAGCGTCGCGGCGTGGGTGGCGGCCTTGACGCGCTCGCCGTGCTCGGCCATCGAGAGCTGCCCCTCGCTGAGCGCGGTGTCGAGCACCTGGCAGATGTCATTGCGGTCGCTGTCCTTGGCCCGGGTTCCCGTCGTCGGCCGCCCTGAGCTGCTCACTGCCACGCCAGGATCGTAAGAGTTCGAGGGGCAACGCCGCAGACCAGACGCGGAAAAGGTGATCACGTGCGGCGTCTGACGCTCGGTGCGCAAAGGGCCGACGTACTCTGGTCTGCGTGCGATTGCAGAGACAGGTGGTGGACTACGCGCTGCGGCGCCGGTCCCTGCTGGCTGAGGTCTATTCGGGGCGCACCGGCGTCTCGGAGGTCTGCGACGCGAATCCCTACCTCCTGCGTGCCGCGAAGTTCCACGGCAAGCAGAGCTCGGTGATGTGCCCGATCTGCCGCAAGGAGCAGCTCACGCTGGTGTCGTGGGTGTTTGGGGACCATCTGGGCCCGGTGTCCGGGTCAGCGCGAACCGCCGAGGAGCTGGTTCTGCTGGCCACCAAGTTCGACGAGTTCTCCGTACATGTGGTGGAGGTATGCCGAACCTGTGAATGGAATCACCTGGTGAAGTCGTATGTGCTCGGCGCGGTGCGGCCGCCCAAGGCCCCGCGCGGTACCCGGCCGGCGCGCAAGAGCGCGCGTACGGCGAGTGAATAGCGAAGGGCGCCACGAACGGTCGGCCGGCGATGTCCGTAGGGGACATGCTGCTGACGGTGTCGGTGCGCCGCCTCCAGGATCCGACCGTGCAGCATCCGATAGGGGCCCCCGGCACGCGGACCGCGGTCGTCCACCGCGCCCCGGTGAGAGGCCGGTGCGCCGGCCACCGGAACCGTCTCCCCGCAACCGTCCGCCGAGGGCGCCCGATGACGGGCGGACCGCGATACTCCCGCAGTTCCGCGACGAACCCCCCGCGCACCTGCGCGACCCCATCGACGTGGTCAAGGCCGCGCTCGACGGCACCCCTCCGCAGAAGCCCCCGCCGCCACGCGGACCCGGTGGCGGAGGACCGTCGGGCCCGCCGCCGGGAAGGCGCCCGCACTGGCGCGAGCAGATCAACTGGAAGTGGGTCCGGCGCGGACTGATCGCCGCCGCGGCCGTGCTGATCGTGCTGCCGCTGGTGACGTTCGGTATGGCCTACATGATCGTCGATGTGCCCAACCCGGGCGACATCCGGACGAACCAGGTGTCGACGATCCTCGCCGGCGACGGCAGTGAGATCGCGAAGATCGTTCCGCCGGAAGGCAATCGCGTCGACGTCGACATCGACCAGATCCCGGTGCACGTGCGGGACGCGGTGATGGCCGCCGAGGACCGCGACTTCTACTCCAACCCCGGCTTCTCGCTCACCGGCTTCGCCCGCGCGTTCAAGAACAACCTGTTCGGCGGCGACATCCAGGGTGGGTCGACGATCACGCAGCAATACGTGAAGAACGCGCTCGTCGGTTCGGAGCGGGGCGGGCTGGGAGGCCTGACCCGAAAGGCCAAGGAGCTGGTCATCTCGACGAAGATGTCCAGCGAGTGGTCCAAAGACCAGGTGCTGCAGTCGTATCTGAACATCATCTACTTCGGGCGCGGCGCCTACGGCGTGGCCGCGGCGTCGAAGGCGTACTTCAACAAACCGGTCGAAGAACTCACCGTCTCCGAGGGTGCACTGTTGGCGGCGCTCATCCAGCGCCCGTCCGCCCTCGATCCGGCCGTCGACCCGGAGGGTGCCGCGGAGCGGTGGACCTGGGTGCTCGACGGGATGGTCGACATCGGCGCGCTGTCGGAGGCCGACCGCGCGGCGCAGGTGTTCCCGCCGACCGTCGCGCCGGATGAGGCGCAGAACCAGAATCAGACGACGGGCCCCAACGGCCTCATCGAACGTCAGGTCCAGCGTGAGCTGCTCGAGTTGTTCAACATCAGCGAGCAGCAACTCAACACCGAGGGTCTGCAGATCACCACCACCATCGACCCGAAGGCGCAGCGCGCGGCCGAGGAGGCCGTCGCGGAGTACCTCGACGGCCAGGACCCCGACATGCGCACCGCGGTGGTGTCGATCGATCCGAGGACCGGCGGGGTCAGGGCCTACTACGGCGGCTCGGACGCCAACGGGTTCGACTTCGCTCAGGCCGGTCTGCCGACGGGGTCGTCGTTCAAGGTGTTCGCGCTCGTCGCCGCGCTGCAGCAGGGCATCGGCCTGGGGTTCCAGGTCGACAGCTCACCGCTGGAGGTCGACGGCATCAAGATCGGCAACGTCGAGGGCAACAGCTGCGGCACCTGCAACATCGCCGAGGCGCTGAAGCGCTCGCTGAACACCAGCTACTACCGCCTGATGCTCGAGCTGAACAACGGTCCGCAGGATGTGGCCGACGCCGCGCATCAGGCCGGGATCGCCGAGAGTTTTCCCGGTGTGGACCACACACTGAGCGAGGACGGTAAGGGCGGCCCGCCCAACAACGGAGTCGTGCTGGGGCAGTACCAGTCCCGGGTGATCGACATGGCCTCGGCGTACGCGACGCTGGCCGCGTCCGGCCTCTATCACAAACCGCATTTCGTCCAGAAGGTCGTCAACTCCCAGGGCGACGTGCTGTTCGACGCCACCCAGGAGGACAACAGCGGCGAGCAGCGCATCGACAAGACCGTGGCGGACAACGTCACCTCCGCGATGCAGCCGATCGCGGCGTACTCGAACGGTCACGCGCTGGACGGCGGACGGCCCTCGGCGGCCAAGACGGGCACCAACCAGCTCGGTGACACCGGCGCCAACCGCGACGCGTGGATGGTCGGGTTCACCCCGTCGCTGTCCACCGCGGTGTGGGTCGGCACGGTCGACGGCACCAAACCGCTCGAGAACAAGTGGGGCTCCCCGGTGTACGGGTCGGGTCTGCCGTCGGACATCTGGAAGGCCACGATGGACGGCGCGCTCGACGGCACCGACGAGGAGTCGTTCCCGAAGCCGGAAGAGATCGGTGGCTACGCGGGTGTGCCGCAGGCGCCGCGGCCGACGGCCACCTCGACCTTGGTGCCCACTCCGACCGAGACGGTCATCCAGCCGACACTCGAAGTCGCGCCGGGCATCACGATTCCGCTCGGCCCGCCGACGACGGTGCCGGTGGGCCCGCCACCACCGGTCGGCGCGCCGGTGCCTGCACCCGTTGTTCCCGTGCAGCCGCAGCCGGTCGTCCCGGGCGCACCCGTACCGCCGGGTCCGCCGCCGCCTCCGTGACGGAGCCCGAGGAGCCGCAGCGTGGGTGGGTGTCGCCGGCGCCGCCGGCGCAGGACCGACGCAGCGTCGACGACCGCGATCTCCCCAGCCGCACTGATCGCATCGGGGCGGCACTCGCCGACACCATCGGCGGGTCCGTCGGGCGGCACGCCCTGATCGGCAGGCAGCGCGTCATGACTCCGCTGCGGGTCATGCTCGTCCTCGCCGTCGTGTTCCTGGCGCTGGGCTATTCGACGAAGGCCGCCTGCCTGCAGACCACCGGCACGGGATCGGCGGATCAGCGGGTGGCCAACTGGGAGAACAACCGCGCCTACTACGAGCTCTGCTACTCCGACACCGTGCCGCTCTACACCGCGGAACTGTTGAACCAGGGCAAGTTCCCGTACAAGTCGAGCTGGATCGAAACCGACAGTAGCGGTGAGCCGCGGATCACCTACGACGGCGAGACCGCCGTGCGGTACATGGAGTATCCGGTGCTGACCGGGCTGTATCAGTACGTGTCGATGGCGTTGGCGAAGACCTATTCGGCGGTCACCCGGGCGGTGTCGGTGCCGGTGGTCGCCGAGGTGGTGATGTTCTTCAACATCGCGGCCTTCGGTCTGGCGTTGGCGTGGCTGGCGACCGTGTGGGCGACGGCGATGCTGGCCGGCCGCCGGGTGTGGGATGCCGCGCTGGTCGCCGCGTCGCCGCTGGTGATCTTCCAGATCTTCACCAACTTCGACGCGCTGGCAACGGCATTCGCGGTCGGCGCGATGCTCGCCTGGGCGCGGCGAAGACCCGTGCTGGCCGGTGCGCTGATCGGCCTGGGCGTGGCGGCGAAGCTGTTCCCGGTGCTGCTGCTGGTTCCGCTGGTGCTGTTGGCGGTGCGGACGGGACGGCTGCGTGAGGTGGCGAAGACGGCGGCCACGGCACTCGCCGCCTGGCTGGTGGTCAACCTGCCGATCATGGCGTTGTTCCCGCGCGGGTGGTCGGAGTTCTTCCGGCTCAACACCCGTCGCGGCGACGACATGGACTCGCTGTACAACGTCGTCAAGTCGTTCACCGGGTGGCGTGGGTTCGACACCGACCTCGGTTTCTGGCAGCCCCCGACCATCCTCAACACGGTCACCGCGGTGCTGTTCGCCTCGTGCTGTATCGCGATCGGGTTCATCGCGTTGACGGCCCGGCAGCGGCCGCGGGTGGCGCAGCTGGCATTCCTGGTGGTGGCGGCGTTCCTGTTGACGAACAAGGTGTGGAGCCCGCAGTTCTCGCTGTGGCTGGTTCCGCTGGCGGTGCTGGCACTGCCGCATCGCCGAATCCTGTTGGTGTGGATGACGATCGACGCGCTGGTGTGGGTGCCCCGGATGCTCTACCTCTACGGCGAAGCCAATCGCGGACTGCCCGAGCAGTGGTTCACCGCGACGGTGCTGCTGCGCGATATCGCGGTGATCGTGCTGTGCGCTTTGGTGATTCGCCAGATCTATCGCCCGGAGCTGGATCTCGTCCGGTGGGGCGGCCGGGTCGACGATCCCGCGGGCGGCGTCTTCGACGGGGCGCCCGACGATCCGCCGCGCTGGCTGCCCGACTGGTTGCGGCCGCCGGATCGGCGGATCCGGGTCAGCGCGGCGCCGGCCCAGGAGCAACAGCCGGCCGAAGTCAGGTGACCTGCGAGCGGATTTCCCAGCTCAGCCCTTGTTCCTGTAGCCTGGGCCGGTTGCCGACGCAGGCGACCCTCCTGCCACGGGAACCCCCGTGGCCGCACTACGACCATAGGAGGTGATGAGGTTCTAATGCGTCCATACGAAATCATGGTCATCCTCGACCCCACACTTGACGAGCGCACCGTAGCTCCCTCGCTGGAGACGTTCCTGAACGTCATCCGCAAGGACGGCGGAAGTGTCGACAAGGTCGACATCTGGGGCCGCCGGCGGCTGGCGTACGAGATCGCCAAGCATGCCGAAGGCATCTACGCGGTGATCGACGTGAAAGCCGAGCCCGCCACGGTGACTGAGCTCGACCGTCAGCTCAGCCTGAACGAGTCGGTGCTGCGCACCAAGGTCATGCGGACCGACAAGCACTGATCACCGAACGGCTGTCGGGTGTCCTACGCCTTGCGTAGGCTCGCGCCCAATATGCCGTCCATCTCAGGAGGACCCCAGTGGCTGGTGACACCACCATCACCGTCGTCGGAAACTTGACGGCCGATCCGGAATTGCGGTTCACACCGTCCGGCGCGGCTGTCGCCAACTTCACCGTGGCGTCGACTCCGCGGATCTTCGACCGCCAGAGCGGGGAGTGGAAGGACGGCGAAGCGCTGTTCTTACGCTGCAACATCTGGCGCGAGGCCGCCGAGAACGTGGCCGAAAGCCTGACCCGAGGGTCTCGGGTGATCGTGACCGGGCGGCTCAAGCAGCGGTCCTTCGAAACCCGCGAGGGCGAGAAGCGCACCGTCATGGAGGTCGAGGTCGAGGAGATCGGTCCGTCGCTGAAATATGCGACCGCCAAGGTCAACAAGGCCAGCCGCGGAGGCGGCGGTGGCGGTGGCTTCGGCGGCGGTGGCGGCGGGGGATCCCGCGGCAGCGGCAGCGGCAGCGGTGGTGGCCAGGCGGCCCCGGCCGAGGACCCGTGGGGCAGTGCCCCGGCGTCGGGGTCCTTCAACGGCGCCGATGACGAGCCCCCCTTCTGAGTGGCTTCCTGAAGCACTCCCACGAGCAATACTGAGAAAGAGATAGCGATATGGCCAAGTCCAATAAGCGGCGGCCGGCACCGGAAAAGCCGGTCAAGACCCGCAAGTGCGTGTTCTGCTCCAAGAAGGGCAAGGGCACCATCATCGATTACAAGGACACCGCACTGCTGCGCACCTACATCAGCGAGCGCGGCAAGATCCGCGCCCGCCGGGTGACCGGCAACTGCGTCCAGCACCAGCGTGACATCGCGGTTGCGGTGAAGAACTCCCGCGAGGTGGCTCTGCTGCCGTTCGGTTCGTCCACGCGGTAGTCCGCCACCGGAAACGAAAGATCAACGAGATGAAACTGATTCTTACCGCTGACGTGGATCACCTGGGCGAGCCCGGTGACACCGTGGAAGTCAAAGACGGCTACGGCCGCAACTACCTGCTGCCGCGCGGATTGGCGATCGTCGCCAGCCGCGGTGCCCAGCGCCAGGCGGATGACATCCGTCGTGCCCGCGAGACCAAGACGGTTCGCGGCGTGGAGCATGCCAACGAGATCAAGGCCGCCATCGAGGCGCTCGACAGTGTCGAGCTCGCGGTGAACGCCTCGGCCGACACCGGCAAGCTGTTCGGCTCGGTCACCTCGACCGATGTGGTCGCCGCAATCAAGAAGGCCGGCGGTCCGAACCTCGAGAAGCGGACCGTTCAGCTGCCGAAGGCGCACATCAAGAGCCTCGGTGCGCACTCGGTGAAGGTGCGGCTGCACCCGGGTGTGGAGACCTCGGTGTCGCTGAACGTCGTCGCCGAAGCCTGACGCCAGCGTCAATACGCCCGGGTGGGAACCGTGTCGGTTCTCACCCGGGCGTTGCTGTGTTGTCTGGCGAACATCGCGTGATGTTGCTTCACTAGCGAAGGTAATCCGCTGTTAACCTGCGGGGTCCTCCGGCGCCACTCAACACGCCCGAGAAGTCAACCCGACACGACACGCCGAAGAAGTTTCTATCCACAACGATTAATCGGCGCTATGGTGCGCGTATCTGCGGTGATATCCATATAACGAATGCCTATCCACAGGTTCTCCCCAAGGCCTCAACACGCCTGTCCTGATCTATGCACAGTCCGTCCACAGGTTCATGAACAGGGCCATCCCCGGGCTCCCTCAGCAACGTCTAACGTTGGCCGTCGCGTGGAGTTGTCGGTAGGGATCCCTACAGTCACAGCCGGCGAAAGCGAACTGGTGTTCGATCTATAGGGGGACTTGTGGCTGTCGTGGACGACCGTGGTCATCCGGATATGGATCAAGGGCCGCCCCGTGAGGACTTCGGTCGCCAGCCTCCCCATGACGCGGCCGCGGAGCAGGCGGTGCTGGGTGGCATGCTGCTCAGCAAGGACGCGATCGCCGATGTGCTCGAGCGTCTTCGTCCCGGCGACTTCTACCGGCCGGCGCACCAGAACGTCTACGACGCGATCCTCGACCTGTACGGGCGCGGCGAACCAGCCGATGCAGTGACGGTGGCCGCCGAGTTGGACCGGCGCGGGTTGCTGCGCCGGATCGGTGGGGCGCCGTACGTACACACCCTGATCTCGACGGTGCCGACGGCGGCGAACGCGGGCTTCTACGCCACCATCGTGGCCGAGAAGGCGTTGCTGCGCCGGCTCGTGGAGGCGGGCACCCGTGTTGTGCAGTACGGGTACGCGGGCGCCGACGGGGCGGACGTGGCCGATGTCGTGGACCGCGCACAGGCCGAGATCTACGACGTGGTGGACCGCCGGTCCTCCGAAGACTTCGTGGTGCTGGAGAACCTGCTGCAGCCCACCATGGACGAGATCGACGCCATCGCCTCCCAAGGGGGCATCTCCCGCGGTGTGCCGACGGGCTTCACCGAGCTCGATGAGTTGACGAACGGCCTGCATTCCGGGCAGATGATCGTGATCGCGGCTCGGCCGGGTATGGGGAAGGCGCTGGCGTTGGATACGCCGCTGCCGACACCGGACGGTTGGACCACGATGGGCGAGGTCGCTGTCGGCGATCAGTTGATCGGTGAGGACGGACGGCCGACGCGGGTCGTCGCGGCGACGGACGTCATGGTGGGGCGGCCCTGTTACGAGGTCGAGTTCTCCGATGGCACGACGATCGTCGCCGACGCGGAACACCAGTGGTTGACGGATACGCGGGCGTCGCGGAGATCGGCGGAGTCGGCGGCGGTACGCACGACGCAAGAGATCGCAGCCACGCTGCGCTGCCAGACCGCCGACCGCAGGCTGAACCACTCGGTGATGAACGCCGCACCACTGCAGGCGTCGGCGCGTGAGCTGTTGGTGCCCCCGTACACGTTGGGGGCGTGGTTGGGTGACGGCACCACCGCCTCCGCGCAGATCACCAGTGCGGACCCCGAGATCCTGATGCGGATCGAGGGGGAAGGCGTCGAGGCGCACCCATCGACCAGCGCTCCGTACCGGTATCAGCTAAAGCTGCCCGCGCCTGTGGCCATTGCGCCGCGGCCGTGCGAGGTATGCGGCGCAGAGTTCGTCCCTCAGACCAGTCAGGTCCGTACCTGCGGGCGCTCCTGCGGCGGCCGAGTGCGATTCGTGTCTGCGCCGGTGCCGGCACCCACGTGTGAACGCTGTGGTGGCAAGTCGTGCGGGTTGCGTCTATGCCAGAGCTGCCGCAACGAGGCGGGGACGCTGCAGGGTCGACTCCGTGCGATCGGAGTGTTGGGCGACAAGCACATTCCGAAGGACTACCTGCGAGCTTCGGAAGCGCAGCGGCGGGCGGTGTTGGCCGGCCTACTCGACACCGATGGCACGGTCACCGTCGGTGGGGGAGTTCAGTTCAGTGTCACGAACATGCGGTTGGCCGCCGATGTAGCGGAATTGATTGTGAGCCTGGGCTATCGGTGCCAGACCGCGACGAAAGTCGTGAAGGGCCGGACCGAGAGCTCGTCGACCGCGTACACCCTCAACTTCTCGACCGACGACGAGGTCTTCGGGTTGAGCCGTAAGGCGATACTGCACAAGGAACGACGTGGCGCGGCGAGCACCGCCCGCTCGAGCTCGCGGTTCATTATCGATGTGCGGCCGGTCCCCAGCGTCCCGGTGCGGTGCGTGGAGGTGGACAACGCCAGCCACATGTACCTGGCGAGCCGGTCAATGGTGCCCACGCACAACTCCACACTGGGGCTGGATTTCATGCGGTCGTGCTCGATCAAGAACCAGTTGCCGAGCGTCATCTTCTCGCTGGAGATGAGTAAGTCCGAGATCGTCATGCGCTTGCTCTCGGCGGAGGCGAAAATCAAACTGGCCGATATGCGTTCGGGCCGGATGAGCGACGACGACTGGACGCGGTTGGCGCGGCGCATGAGCGAGATCAGCGAGGC
Organism: Mycolicibacterium baixiangningiae; assembly: GCF_016313185.1. Lineage (NCBI taxonomy): Bacteria > Bacillati > Actinomycetota > Actinomycetes > Mycobacteriales > Mycobacteriaceae > Mycobacterium > Mycolicibacterium baixiangningiae. Next base: position 6,129,827 of record NZ_CP066218.1, on the reverse strand, counting down.
GCCGCTCTACATCGACGACTCACCGAACCTGACCATGATGGAGATCCGGGCCAAGGCACGCCGGCTGCACCAGAAGGCCGGTCTGCGGCTGATTGTCATCGATTACCTGCAGCTGATGACGTCGGGCAAGAAGGTCGAGTCGCGCCAGCAGGAAGTGTCGGAGTTCTCCCGAAACATGAAGCTGCTGGCCAAGGAACTCGAGGTCCCGGTGATCGCGATGAGCCAGTTGAACCGTGGTCCGGAGCAGCGGACCGACAAGAAGCCGATGCTGTCGGACCTTCGTGAGTCGGGCGCAATTGAGCAGGACGCGGACATGGTGATCCTCCTGCACCGGCCGGACGCTTTCGAGCGCGACGACCCGCGTGGCGGTGAAGCTGACCTCATCGTGGCCAAGCACCGTAACGGGCCGACGAAGACGATTACCGTTGCGCACCAACTGCATTTGTCGCGGTTCGCCAACATGGCGCACACGTAGCCACATGTCGAGATGCAGTGATGATTGACAAGCGTGCATTGATTGTTAAACAACATCGTCAGTGAACCTGACTTTCCTCGACGCTTAACTGCAGGTCAAGTCGATATAGGCCCTATCGGCCCGACGGCCTTGTCAAAGTAGCTGTGCAAAGTGAGAGTCGACCGTCGCCTACTGCCGGTTCGGGTGCAACCACTTAAGGGTGAATCGCTCGAATCGTGGTTGGAGGCCACCGCGCTGGCCACGGGCATGACCGTCGGCGGCGTCGCAACGATTGCTAATTTGCCCGCCGCCGCAATGTCGACTTGGACGAGGTGGCTGTCGCCGGCACAATCACAGTCGCTAGCAGCCGTCACGGGCGTACCTCCAGAATCTCTCGAGGCTATGACCCTGAGTCGGTACGACGGAGCGGCCTTGAGGCTGGATCCGGAATCTCACCGCCTTGACCCCAAGTTTCCTTTCGGGCCGCTGTCTCGGTCTCGGTTCTGCCCCGCCTGCATACGCGAGACAGACGGGAGGTGGCAGCTACGCTGGCGGCTCGGCTGGTCGTTTGCGTGTCCAAGACACGACTGTCTTCTTGTGGACTTCTGTACGAAGTGCGGTAAGCACCAAAGGCTGACCCAGCCTTACAGGCGTAGACCTACTCCGACCACCTGTAGGTGTGGACAACCGCTGGGCGCTGTTCCCACGATGCGATGGCCAAATGATCATGCATTCTCCTGGGCGCAACGAACTATCGATACCTTTATCGACTCAGGCGCCAACACTTTCGGCGTTTTCCGTGAGCACCCGGGGCAGTTGCCGGAGGCCCTGGACGCGGTTCGGAGCCTGACGAATCGGGTGTTGACTTCTGCCTCGGTGCGGCCCCTACGCGTCAAGGGGCTAGAGGGAGACTCAACCGCCGAAGTCGAAGTCGAGTATGTCTCGGCGACCGCTCGCGGAACGTTGAATGCCAAAGCGCCACAATCCGCTATCGATATGGCGGTCGGCGTTACGGTGGCGTTGTCGGTCCTGCGGAACGCCACTGTGAGCGAGTGCGGGCGTGCGGCTCAGTGGTTCGTCGAGGGACAGAACGCGTGTGCCGCCTCGGGTGAGATTGGGTCCTGTGCGCGGGATAGCACAGTTGCCGCCGCCATCGTCTTGAAAGCGCGCAGTGACAGCATGGGCCCCGAGCTGCAACTCCGATACCGAACGGCCACGGCAATGCCATGCGCACCTGCGTCTGGCCGAAAACGGATACAGAAGAAGGCTGCGCATCTGCCCGCGGCGATCTGGCCCGAATGGGCATCGTGCCTGCTAACCGGTCGTCGCAAGACCGTGGTCCTGCGCGAGGCGTTATCGTGCGCGACCCTCCTCGTGGGCGCTGCGAATCTGAAAGTTGCTGAAGTCCTACAACTCTTAGGAGTCGCCGTAAGACCAAGCCTTCTGACTCAACAGCTGTCGGCTTTGAGCGTCACCGGCTCGTGGAAGCCCGTTAGTCTTGCGCTGGTCGAACTGAGTGACTTCTTGGAACAGGCCGGCGGCCAAATCAACTACGACCGTCGCCGCCGATTGGACTACTCAATGTTGCTTGACAACGATGCTCCTCTACAACGGTTAGCCGAAGGCGCCTATTTACCATTGTTGGTAAATTCACCACCAATGGTAAATTCACTGGTGGCGACGAGGTGCTACCTGATCGAAAGAATAAGCGGGTCGCCAAACCTGGCATTGTCCGATTACCCCGAGATGGACGAACGGGAACTGAACACACTCGTGACTGCTTTTAGGGCGGGACTTGCAGGTACCGCCGTCACTGCTCTAGATCAAGTCGCTCGCGAGTTCCTTGCGCAGCAAGACGTTGCAGAGCCGGTGCACTGGCATCCCCCTCTAAAACTGCTCAAGAGGTTGAACTTTCAGTAATCGCGACGTAGATGCCCGAGTGCGCAGCAAAACTGCGTACCGATGGAGAAACTGATACTAGTTTTCGAATTTCGGTCTGTGAACTACCTCCGAGGTGCATATTGTGGCGCACCTAACCCTAATGGAGGTAAAGGCTGTGAGTCGCACGAAATCATTGACAAACGTTCGAGTTCTATCGGACGGCGTCCTACATCTCGAATGGGTAATGAAGTTTCACGACGGCGTGAAGACAAGATGGATGTGGCAAGTTCAAGGCGCGCCACCACTGCACAAGCTCGCGCCGATCCGTACGCCTCGGTCGTCGTCCAAGAACCGTCATATCCCGGTATCGGCATATTCGCACACCAACTCTGGTGTGCTGCATCTGGAGTCGGGACTTGAGCACGACTTGGTTCGCAAGCTCGATCGTGATCCCGATGTGGTTCTGCTGATCGCTCAACCGTTCCGCTTGGAATGGAGGACCGATGACTCCGTGAGCCACGTTCCTGACCTCCTGACCCAGCACACGGATGGAAGCGTCACTGTGTGGGACGCCAGATCATTGGAGCAGCAAGACGACGACTTCCGCACCAAGAGTGGCGTCACTCGCCACGCATGTGACCGGGTTGGCTGGCGCTACCGGGTGTTCACAGGAGTGAGTACCACCGAGCGCACGAACTTGTTGTGGTTGCACGGGTTTCGTCGCAGACCTCTCTGGGCGGACCGCTTCGAGGAGGAAATACTCCGCATGGCCGAACGTGACGGTCAGACTGTGGGCTCGCTTCTCGGCGCCGATGACGGGACAGGTGAAAACATCTCGGTGGTTTGGCATCTGGTGTGGACTGGCGAGTTGCGTCTCGACATGGGCACCCAGTGGACCTTGTACACCCCTATCTCAGCGAGATCGCGGAGAAGCCATGTCTGATGGACGTACCAGCCTGATCGAAGGCACGAAAGTCCTGACCCAGCGAGGGTTCGCACTCACGGGTGTAGTCGGCGCTGCGGGTGTCACTTTGCACTATTCCTGCGGTGAAACGTCGGTGGTCAGCTGGGTGGCGCTCGGCGTGATCCGCGGCCTCGAGGGCGGCGAGGTCTGTGCGCTTTCTGATTCGCTACGCCCACTGTGGGACACCCTCGTAGACGACGTACGCGAAGCGGCGCTGTTCAAAATGGAAATCGTCCAGGAAATCCTGACCGGCTACCGCGATGGTCACCAGTGTCTTGCACGTCCCGGTGAGCCGCGACCCCCGTACGGCCCGAGCGGAGCGTCCGAGAACCAACGTTGCAAAGCGATGGCAGCAGAACTGAATGCTGGGGCACAACTTGATCGGAGAGTGCGGGGGCGGCTTCAGGATGGTGAAACCCGACCAGCTCAGTACAGCCCCTCCACGCTTAGGCTCTGGGTACGTAACTTCAAGGAGCGCGGCCTCCTCGCTCTGATCGATGAGCGAAGCACACGGCAAAGCAAGTCCTGGGAGTTGATCGACTCGCGGTACCGCCAGGTGGCAACCCAGATCGTCGACACCCTCGACGGGGACCGATCGACCATATCGAATCAAGAGATCGACCGCCGCACCCGAGTTCAATTGAAAGAGAATGGTATCGATGACTTTGTAGCGCCTGAACGCATCACCCGCGAGTACCTCGCTCACCTCAAGCGGGAGCGAGGAACCACAACCCGGGCGCAGAGGAGTCGCAAGTCCCGCAGGGTCTCCGGTGCGAAGCACTACCCGGCGATTCGGCCGGGACAAGTCGTCGCCATCGACGTCACTCGCGCCGACAATCTCGTCTACGACCCTCTCTCCGGCGACCCGTGCAGCGTGGAGATCATCACCGCCATCGACGTGGCGACCCGGGTGGTCCTCGCGTTACGCGTCGTCCCGCGAAGTGCAAAAGGTTTCGAAGCAGGATTGTTGCTCTACGACATCTGTCGGCCTTTTTCTCTGCAGGTCGATGGCACCTCGATCGGAGACTGGAGGTGGGTGGGGCTACCCGAGCAGCTCGACTTGTCTGGCGTACCCATTCAGGTTGGCAAACGTGTTCTCTCGCCGAACTTCACCACCCTCCAGGGCGAGCACGGGATCCCGTCGGTGATGCCGGATGCTATTCGCTGTGACCACGGGTCCATCTTCGTATGCATGCAGTTCCGGGCGCTTCTGATCATGCTGGGTATTGACCTGATGCTCAACCGTGGCGGAAAGCCGAACGACAACCCGCATGTGGAGCGGTGGCACGAAACCATCCAACGCGGCTTGCAACAGATCCCAGGGTACAAGGGCCGCAATGTCTCTCAACGCGGCAAGCTCGTCGCGGAAGAACCGTTGTTGACCGCTCGCCAACTGCAGGATCATCTGTGCCGTTTTATCGCGCTGGACTACCACCGCTATGGGCACGAGGGCATCATCCTGCCGGGGGAGGAAGCGGCGAGGGTGTGTCCACTCGAGCTGTGGGATGCGATGACCGAGATCACCGGGCGCATCGATGTACCGCAGCAGCCGGATCTGATCTACCAGTTTCTCCCGGTCAAGTGGGGCACGATCAGTCACGCCGGCGTCGAGTTCAAGAACATGGTGTATGACTCTCTGACAGTTCTTGAGCCCTACCGGTCGGTGCCGGTCGGGCAGTTCCGAGCCGGCGACCGCGCGGCACCCTTCTTTTATGACCCACAGGACCTCTCACGCATTTGGTTTCACGACCCCGCGACGAAACGGGTGGAACCCATCGAATGGCGCGGCTCGGACCGCACCGTTGCCCCCATGACCGAGGCCATCGTGAATCTCGCGCTCAAGCGCATTCGCCGCCGCGGGGGGAACCTGGTGCTCAACAAGCACTCCGCCACGCGTCAGATCATCGACGAGCTCGGGCAGATCACCGAGACGCCTGCCAAACCCAAGTTGCAGAAACAGCTGATCGCGGCCAGGATGCGGGAAGAGCGGGCCAAGATTGATCATGCTGAGGCACAACGGGTTCAAGACCACCTACGGCCCGCGCGGCCACCCGCAAGGCGTAGGTCGGCGGCGGCGCGGGAAGTCTGGCCACCCCTTCCCGAGGGGATCTAGTTCGTGGACGCGCAACTGTGGCATGAGTACTGCGTGAGGCAACCTCCATCAGAACCTGCGCCCCTCACAGTGAGGCAATGGAAGGGGATGAACGACCAGGAACGTGAAGACCACCTGGACAGGCTGACCGCATGGTTGCAGAACCTGTTTTTGCCGACGAGCGAGGTGGATCAGATCTTCAGAGAGATTTCCAAGGCTGTACGAATCAACAAGCTGACACCACCAGGTGCCAAGACCCTGCCAGCACTCTCGGGGCCGAACTATGCCGGCAAGAGCACGATGATGATGCGTTGGGCACGCGAGAAGTACCTGATGTGGATTGACGGCGCTGAACTGGACACCTACGGACGACCGATCCTCCACCCCGAACCCGGGCACGAAGTCGATCTGTGTCCGCTCGCGTGGATCGACCTCGACGCTGCATCCCAGATTAAGGACGTTGATGCGGCCATTCTGGGCGTGTTCAACTTGCCCGCGGACGGGGTGAAACGAGACATTTCGGCAGCAGCGATGGAAGCGGTGCGACGACATCGAACACAGGTCGTCATCGTTGACGACGTTCATCTGCTGAAGACGAACTGGAAGTCGGGACGGGACGTGCTCGATCACATCAAACACCTCAATACACGCCTCGGTCAGATCGGCGTCTCGTTAGTTCTGATCGGCGCCGATCTAGAAGACACGGCCCTGGTAAACGACCCGCAGATCGCATGCCGCCTTCGCCTCAGTCGTTTCGGGCCTTACAAAGTCGAGAGTCCCGATGATGAAGAGGACCGTGTGGGCTGGCAGGTGATTGTGCGTGACTTCGAACAGTTACTTGCTCCTCACCTGCCGAGAAGCAAGCCCGAGGAGTTGTTCAGGGAGCTCGCCGGGGCACTTCAAGAGCGTACTCAGGGCTATCTCGGAGACCTCAAAGCGCTGCTGTGCGAGGCGGCGATCAACGCAACCGTCGACGGCACGCACAAGATCCTGCCTCGCCATCTCGATGAAGTGGATCTGAGCAAACGTGCCGACGAAGGATGTGGCCTAGACATCAGCTCATAGCGTCGGTTAGCACAAGCGCGCGAAGGAAGTCCTTCGACGCCTCGGGGAGCTTGTCGCGGAAGGCGCGGTAAGCCACCTTCGCCGGTGGCGTCGGCCCCTCGGCCCAAGCTGGGCTGGTGTCAAGGGTTCCTTGTGCCACCTCACACCACATCCAGGTCACGGCGTACGGCAACGACGTTGACCGTCGCCGCGGTGAGGTCGTGTCACGCCAACAGTCCTCCCATGCAACCGGGTTGGCGGCGAGCGCGCGAACACGGGACTCGCGTACACGGAAGTCACGGCCGCGGGGGAGCGCACGGTGCGCCTGACGAACCGCTTCCTCGAGGGCGGCCGGGGTGACGCGCATTCGGTTGCTGGCAGCACGGGCGGTGCGCCTTCCGATGTCCGGATCCAGGTTGAGCTGAAAGGCGGCCTCGGACCAGTTGGTCGCGGGGCTCACCAGCCGCACGACGCACAGCGACACATACATTCTGCCGGTCACCTCGTAGCCGCCGAGCATGCCCTCGAAAAGCTCCGCATAGAGAGCGGCGTCGAACAGTTGCGGGATCGCCGCGGGCAGGAGGCTGCGGCCGCCATCGCTGACAGCGCGCAGTCGGCGACCGACGTGACGGCGTGGAGCCACCGCGGCATCGATGATCTGCGTGGTGGTGGTCGTCTGGGTGGTTCGCTGCTTGAGCCAGACCGCGGGGCCGTTGTGATCCTCGATCAACCAGAGCCAGCCGGCGAGCCGGTCACCTGCGGCCTGCACATTGTCTTGGCTCAGAATGTTGTGGGCTTCGGCGAGTGCGCCGCCTCGCGCCGCCGCGCTGCCGGGTGGGGTGATGCCCCACCGCGGGCCGCGACGTGATGTCGTGCGGGTGGCTGCCTCTCGATGAAGCTCCTCGCCCCAGGCCACTGCCGATTCCCCGCCCGACCTCGACAACAGATGAAGCAGCAGGGTCGCGACGTGCCGGAGTTCAGCCAGGTACACCCGGGCGTCGGTTGTGCTCCCGAGCATTTTGGTCGGGCAGCCCTCTATTGCCTGTTGAATGGCGCAGGTCGCAGCGAGGACTTCGGGGCCCGCAGGTTGGCTACTGTGAGCCGTGACCGGGTGGTGGCAGTGGGTGCGCAAGCCCAACGAGTTACCGCACGGCTCCGCCGCGCTGAGGATAGGTCGCAGTGTTGCGTAGCGATGGGTGCGGAACCGCTTGCCGCAGCCGGCGCAACGCGGCGTGAGTAGGACCCGATGACGAACGCAGGCGGCGATGATAGGGAGCCGCCACGCCAGTTGCCACAAGCCATCGCTGGCAAGGCATTCCGGGCATATCGCAGAGCCGAACTGCGGAAACCACCCCTGCATGACAACCTGACGAAAGCTCGTGCGCTCCCGCGGATTGAGCCCATCCAACTGCAGTGGTAAGCCCCCGCCAAAGCGGGCGAGCGTTGCGTTTTGCAGCTCCTCAGGACAGACGCCGCTGATCCGCGCCAACCGATCGAGGAACGCCGGGTCGACCTCGAACATGAGGAATGCTGTCGTCGGGATGCTCGGGCCGGCCAGCGAGGCCAGCACGCGCAGGAGTTGGCGTGAGCGCAGACCGTTCGCGCGAGCGAGCCGCTCCAGGAAGCCGTCCAGGGATTCATCGCGCTGAAGGGTGACTCGAGAGGGCAGGAGTTCGCGCCTGGCGGGCGCGTCAGCCTTCCCGCTTGGTCCAGCTGCGTGGGCTGCGGTGGAACTCATCCAGCAATGTAGAACTACTGCTACAGACTTTTGGCCTTTTGTGCCCATTTCTTGTCTAGGTGCCCACCAGTCCGAACCAGCATGATCCACGCCGCGTCGACAAATGGGAGCAGCGACGACGTGCCGTCGGGCAGAACATCAGGAGGGTGCGAACCGAGCGGGGCCTGACGCAGGAGCGGCTGGCGGAGTACTGCGGGGTGGATCGAACGCTGCTGGTCGCGGTTGAGTCAGGCCGCCGAGGTCTGCTGTACGAGCGACTGTTCGATATCGCCGACGCGCTGGAGGTCTCCGTCGCCGAACTCGTCCGGAACGCGTGACATCCGAGCGTTAACGATTACCTACCTCACCTGGGTGGCGTGACGTAAGGGCGATAGCGTCGGCCGCCGGCGGCAGCGGATGCGGCCGCGCAGTCGGCGCAGATCGTCTTATACGCGGGCTCCGGATCATCGGAGACCGATAGTCGCGCTTGCTCACCGCAAACCTCGCACACCGACTTCGAGAATCGTTCGGCCACGTCGACCAGAGCAGAAAACCGTTCCTGTACAACGGGATCGCTAATCGATGAGCCCGCGTAGTAACGGAGCGCGCCGTACTTCTGCTTGATCTGCTGCACCACGTAGTTCGGGTCTAGGTCGAGAAGGTGCTCGTGTAGCTCGATGATCAGGTGATACCACCCCGCCTCGCAATCGATCCACCGTCCCCAGTGCGGTGGGATCCGCGACAGGATCTCGATAAGCGCTTCGCGGTGCGGCCCGGCGTCGTCGGGGATTTCCATCCCCAAGATCTCAGGATCCTCGGGGTGCTGGAATCTTTGCCCCCCCGTCTGCCCCTCGTCGCCGGAGCTTTCAGCCTCGTTCAGCATCACAGGGGATCTCCCTCCGTCATGTTGCCGGCGTCTCCGAGAAGGCTGGTCTTCAATCGTCCAGGCGCTCGGGCAGGAACACCTGTGGCGACACCTTGAACGCTTTGGCGAGCTCGTACACCACGTCGATGCTCGGACTCGTCTCAGCACGCGAAAGCCTGTAAAGACTGGTTTGGGACGTGCCCCGCAAAGCCTGTCCCATCCGCTGATACCTCAGCACTTGCGATAGCGACGTGCATTTCGCTTGTCTAACGCGCCCCGTTTCAACATCGCGCGCGCCGGTGACTCCCAGAAGCTGATTGAAAACGTCGGCAAAAAATTTCGTCGCGGGGCCTACGTGGGGCCTAGGAGATTTCTTTCGAGGGTTTTGTTGAACGACAAAATCGGTCACCACAAGTCCTTTCCTCGGATCTAGTCGATCTCTGTATAACTTGCCACCAAAGATTAGCTCTTAGTTGAACTACCGCAACACCAGGTACGAGTTAAGCAGCGGGCTGCGGTTTACGCAAGCGCGGTCTTTGATGCAATCAGCGTCCAAATTGGCGCGAAACTTTCTGACAGACCACGGAATAGGACTGGAAGAGCCTCGAGCCCGTTCAAGTCTGGCCAGCACGTTGTGCATATCGTGACTAGCCAGCGCCGACAATCTTTGTAAAGGGAATTTGCTGGGAGTTCCGGAAAGTGGAAATCTAGACCTCGCACATGTCAGTACTCATATGTCTTCAAATCATTTGAAGTAGTAGCACGACTGCAGCCGAAAGACGGCGGGATAATCTGCTGATTTTTGAAACCATCATTTTTCAAAAGGGTTAAAGGGGTGCGGAACTGATGCAAGGGTGTCGAGTGTCTCGAGCGCCGCCTTCCCGAAGAGGGTCTACTACTAGCCATTGCGCCGTGTCGGAAGATTGAGGGATAATGGTGCCGCGACTGTGCTAAGACAGCGTCATGGAGTCCGTTGACCTCCGGGACTTTGGGCGGCAGGCGGCAGAGCTTGTACGTCGGGCTGAGGCTGGCGAAGAATTCCTGATTACTAGTGCAGGCCGCCCGGTAGCCAAGTTAGTTCCGCCGAAGCCGCGGTCATGGCGGCGATGGCCAGACGTGGCCGAGGTGTTTGCAGGATCTGGCGATCCGAACCTTCAGCACGAGCGCGTCGAGATTGAAGATGGTGTTATCGACCCGTGGGATCCCTCCGCGGGGCGTTGATGGGCCGGTCGCCAGACACTCGACTGCGGAGCCCCACCTCTGGCGTGCCGGCGATCGGGCGGTGGTTGTGCCGGTCAGTGCGCACCAGATCTGCCAGTAGCTTGGCATCAGAGGCGATCCGCTGCGCCGAAAACCAGGTGAGGTAGAACGTCAACGGCAGTACTGTCGACGCTCGATGGACGAGCGGGACGGGTATTTCGGCGACGATGTTGCAGCGACCTACGATTCGGATGCTTCCGACATATTCAGCGACGACATCGTCGGTCCAACGGTCGACGTTCTGACCCAACTAGCCGGCGGTGGCAGCGCACTCGAATTCGGTGTCGAGCCACCACCGACGAAGCCGAACACGCCTCCGCGATCGCCTGCGAACGATGCGGAGAACCGAGCATCCTGCACCCGACTCGCCGCGGCTGGGTCGAAACCCTGTGTACCTCATGGCCGACGAGCGCGGATAAAGCCTGTGCCCCTAGCATTGACGCGCTGAGGTGGGGGTAAACGTCGTGGTCAACGTCGGTCTCGCCGCGGTAGCTTTGTACTTTCGTTGGTTCAGGGAGGTGCAGTGGTAGCTCAACGAACACCGAAGACGGTGGTGGTATCGAAGGCTGCCATCAAAAAGGCTGGCGTGCGCTCCACCAAGGCCTCGGCCAAGTTGGAAGACAGGGTGGTCCCGGCTGACCATCGCCGCTCTGCGGCGGTCAAGGCCTACCTCGCGAAGCAGCAGCCGCCCAAGCGCTAATCTCGGGAGCGCCTCAGCGCGCGGACGCTTCCCCGATCCTCGCTGTGGCCCACCGCAGACCGGACGCGGTCCACGTCGTCCGCCCGGGGCGCATGTCGACGGCGACGGCAGGCGGTCCGGGCAATCTCCGGCGAGCGACGCCGCAGGTCCTTCCAGACAAAGTTGATGTGCGGCACCCTTTCCTTGCGGACTTACCATCGTTTCTATGGCTGCTACGTTGCGCGTTGACCCTGGGCGCTTACGCGTTGCCTCAGAGGCGCAGGCCGATGTCAGCGCCTACGTCGCGGGTATCAACGCAGGCCAATCGATGGCAGGTGCAGTGCAGGCGATGTCAGGACTGGACAGCGGCAAGGCGTGCCAGATCGTCGCCTCGGTGCTCGACGGTGCGGCCGCGGCGGTGAGCGCCGACCTAACGGCGCATTCGGAGCGGCTATCGTCGGCTGCCGAGCGCTATCACCAGGCAGACAGCGAGTTCGCCCAGCGATTGCGACGGATCGCCGAATGAACCGGCCGGCTGGAGGCGCCGCGTGCCGGTGACAATCCCGCAGGTCGAAGCCTCCAATCCGGACAGCCTGACGCAATCGGGCACCGCACTTGGTCAGTCCGCCTCCGGACTCAACGACCGGATCCACCAACAGCAGAGCACGCTGAACGCCCTGAAGTCCTCCTGGCAGGGCTCGGGGTCTGACGCGGCGATCGCGAAGGCCACCCCGACGGTGCAACAGATGCAGCAGATGCATGAGTCCATGACGAAGCTGCAGTCCACCCTGCAGGAGGGCGGCGCAACGCTGACCCAGACCCGCAACAATGTATTGCAGACAGCCGATCAACTGCGCAACCAGGGTTGGCAGGTCGGGGCCGATGGCAGCGTGTCGGTGCGTCCGGGCAGTCCCCTCGACAAGTACGCGAAAACAAGCCAAGTCAACGCCATGCAGGTCCAGCAGCTCGCGGTAACCAACAGCACGACGATGAAAACCCTTCTCGCGTCGTTTGATACGACAGATCGACAAATCGGCCAAAACCTGCGCAGCGCAGTGGCCGCACTGGATGCAAAGCCTTCGACGTCCTGGGCCGGCATCGGCGACATCCCTCAAAAGCCCCCGGACACAGGCCCCAGGATCCCGCAGGACAAGTCACCCGACGAGGTCAAGAAGTGGTGGGAGTCCTTGAGCCAGGCCGACAAAGACCGGCTTCTACGCGAGCAGCCCGACAAAGTAGGCAACCTCAACGGCATTCCCGTCGAGGACCGAAGCAAAGCCAACATCGAGGTGATGAATCGCGATATCGCCCGTGTGGAGAACGCGACCGAAGCGGTCCCGTACGACGACATGCAGCGCTACTACAACGCGCTCAAGGTGCGCGACGGTCTCGCGGCCCAGCACGCGAAGACCGGCGCGGAGACCTACCTTTACGTCTACGAGCCGAATGCCTTCAACAACCAGGGCCGGGCCGCGATCGCGATCGGCAACCCCGACAAGGCCGACAACACAGCCGTCGTCGTGCCCGGCACCGGTAACAGCGTCGAATCGGGCTGGCTCAGCCAAGACGACGCGGCGCGTGTCTACGACCAGACTTCCAAGGCCGACCCGACCCGAAGCACCGCAGTCGTAGCTTGGATGGGTTACGACGCCCCCGACAGCATGGCCGACATACGCGTCGGTCAACCGGACCTCGCACGCCAAGGCGGCGACCTGCTCGCCGCCGACGTCAACGCGCTCAGCGTCACGAACCAGGGTGATTCGCACGTCACGGTGATGGGCCATTCTTACGGATCCACAACGGTGGCGGACGCGGCCGCCGGATCGGGGATGCGAGTCGACGACGTCGTACTCATCGGCTCCCCAGGAACCGACCTAGCTCAAAGCGCCGCCGACTTTCATCTCCCCGAAGGCGGCCACGTGTATGTAGGCGCCGCATCCTCAGACCCCGTCACCCACCTCGGCGGCAACCAGTCCACAATTCCCGGCACCGACATCACCGTCGGATTGGGCAACGACCCCGCAGACGACGATTTCGGCTCCACACGCTTCAAGGCCGAAGTGCCCGGTCTCACCAATCCCATCTCCGACCACAGCACCTACCTGCAACCCGGCAGTGAATCGCTGTACAGCATCGCCACCATCGCATCAGGGCACGGCAATATGTTGGAGGATCTCGGAATGACGGCCGACCACCGATTCCAGATCGGCATTCCCGGCCTGCCCGAGATGGGCCCAGAAATAGACCCGGAGATTTTCCGCCCGGGAACCAGCGGACATACCTACGGATAGCGAGCCATAAACGTGAAGACACTGGTATGGCGCAGCGCAGTGACCGCAGCGGCACTCATCGCCGCTCTCGTATCAGGATGTGATGCCGTGAACTCCCTCAATAACGAGGCTTCCAACCCCGTGACGCCTGAACAGTCCAGGGCACAAGTCGTCGACGCCGCAACCGACCTCGTCGACACACTCGACCTGCCGGTCATCGAAGCATTCTTCTGGCATTCCTCGTGCAACGACCAGGGCGAGGCGCCCTTTCGGGGCCAGATCAGAATCGCGTATCCGCCGGCGGAGACCTTCGATGCGTCCAGTGAAGAGATCGCGCAGATGGCGCAGCGACTCCAGGACAGGGGATGGAGTCCCGACCCTAATTTCAAGAGCCACGGCACCGTGTTAAAGAAAAACAACGTCGTTGCCGTACTGGGACCGCAGAATGCAAGCAACCCGAACCGAGACATCCAGGTTTACGGAGAGTGCCGCGACATGACCACGACCAAGGGCGACAACCAGCCCGAACCGGTCACGCTGGGGTGAGTGCTGGCGGTACCCCACGGCTCCAAGACCGGACATGCAGCCCCTGTCCAGGTTCTCCTTGCCGGAACACAATTCACAACTCCGAGCGGGCGATCCAGCGGATCGAGGCGGCCGTACCAAGCTGGCGACATCGACTGTGGCCCGACGCCTCACACGCGCTAGCAGCAGAGGAACCCGAAGCGGTCAATGATGAGATCCGTCGGTTCGTGACTGAACACCACTCGCGCTTGGCCTGACGCCTTGACGACACAGCCAGGCGGACGTGAGACAGTCCAGGAGAGCCCAGCTCAAGCCCAATTGGACATCGGGTGGACATCGCACTTGAGATCGGACATCAAGCTTGAGAAGCCACAGCCGCGGCGACGGCCGTGTAGGTTTTCGCGTTCGACTTCATCCGCAGGCGCCCTAGCGGGTCTTCAGTCGATCACATAACGCCCGCCTATTTTTCGCCGTGGCGCGTCGGCTGCACCAACGCTGCACTTGTGCAGCGGATTTGAGACACGCCGGACGGTACGTGCGGGGCCTACCCGGGGACGGTGGAGTTTCGTCGCATGAGATATCGACTGACCCCACCAACGGTGATCAGCAGAACCGCGAGGTCGGTGGCCAGAGCAAGAAAACTGAGCAGTCCTTGGGCGACGTCGACCGACAGTGTGAGGATGACGATGCTGGCCGCGGCGAGATGCAGTGTTTGTGCTGCAGCGATGCAAGTCGTGAGTCGCATGTGAGTGCGGTGGTAGGCCCGTGCCTCGTGTGCGGTACGTCCGGCCTGAGTTGTGTGATCGGGAACCCATTGTGGGCGAATCCATTTGACGAATGCTTCGGTCATGGGCTTACCCATTGCCAGACTTCCTAGTACGAACGCCAGGAACACCACGCCGGGTAGCTTCTGGCCGAACATCACGGCGACAGGAGACCGGGCGCAGATTGCTACCGCGAGCGTGACTGCGTTGGCGAACATCAGGAAGCATGCGATGGCATCGAACCGTCGCTGTCTGATTCCGATGTAGGCCGCGCGGCCGGCGCAGACCAGGGTACTAATGATCATTGCGTCGACGGGGGTAGCTCCGGCGCCGCGGGCACCGTAGTAGGCCGACAACCCAATCGCTGCGCTGAGGAGCCCGCGTCGAAGATCGCGATACCCCGCGCCCGTCTCGACAGTCGGTGTCGACGACCCCGGCGATCTGGTTGCGGCGACTGTGTCGCAGGCTTTGTCGTCGGGGGTCATGCTCATCCTGACCTCGTCTCAGGTTCGGATTCTTGGTCGACGGGAGGAAACGGGGCGAGCAGGAACTCGTCGACGAATCGCCTAAAGGTGTCATCGACATAACTTGGGTCGGGCGCGGTGAAGTACTCAATGAGCATGCCCTGGAAGGCGGCCAGGGCGATCCGCGATCGGGTCTCCGCAACGTGAACGGGCATTCCGAGTGCGAGTAGTCGAGCGCGGGAATTGCGAGTGAGCAGAGTCAGTGTTTCCCAGGTGTATTCGCGATAGGGACTGTCGCGGCCGCAGGCCGCACCGAACACTTGTTCAACGATGCGAAGTGTGTCGCGGCGCTCGCCTTGGGTACAAGCATGCCAGTCCTCGAAGCACCATTGGCGATGCGCAGCAATCGATGTGGGCAGCTCAACCTCGGATGTCTGCGGTATCGCGGCACGTTGCTGGCGGTTGAGGACCTCCAGGATGAGTTGCTCTTTGCTTCCGAAGTAGTACACGAGCATGCGTGCGCTGGTGTTCAGTTCGGCGGCCAACGCGCGCAGCGAAGTGTCGATCAACCCGGTGCGGGCCAGTACGGTCGCGACGTCGGCCAGCAGCTCGCGGCGCTTGTCGAGGTCGACGGTGCGTGGCACCACTTGACTGTAACAAATGCTTCATATATCTGTGGAGTTGTGAAAGAGGGGGGCGGAAGCCGGGCCCACTGCGGCCGATCGACCGACTCAGCACATGTTCGCCGAACAGTGGGACTTATCGTTACGGCGCCGTCGTGAGTTCGGCTGCGGCGGTGGAGGTAACCGGCCAACAACCCCGGACACCGGATCGCCGTCGGGCCGTCGCTGTGTTAGCCGCGGTCTGCGGGTTCTTGGGCGCGGCCTTGGCACTGGCCGTCCCGTTCCTGCCCGTAGTCGTTGACGATGTCACCCTGAGTTGGCCGCAGCCCGGATCCGGCGCAAACGTCACTGCACCTCTGGTGGCGTACGCGCCTCTGGACCTCGAAGCCGCCATTCCGTGCGCCGTGGCGGTCCGCAGTGGAGATCGCGATACCGTTATCGCCTCCACGATCCCGTCATCGAGCCCAACCGCGCAGAAGGACGGGCTCTTCGTCCGGACAGAAGCGGCAGGCAGCGGCGATGCCGCCCGGCTGCGGATCATCCTGCGCAACATCGCTGTCCTCGACGTCCCGCTCGACCGGCTCACCGATGCTGACTGCACGATCCGTATCGCGTCGTCGGCCACCGAGACCACCACCACCGTGGAGAACGCATCCGCGGTGACGGCGCCGGTCCTGTCTGGCGACTACCGCCCGCAAGTCGTCGGCATCTTCAGCGACGTCGACCCCGCTACCACACCGGGTCTGACGATCACCGCACACATCGACGACCGATTCGACTCTCACCCCGCACCAACGAAGGTCGCCTTCATCGCGCTGGCTTGTGTGACGACGTCGGTGTCGCTGATTCTGCTGGCTCGGATGGATCGACGTGCACCGCGCCTGCAGTCCGGTCTGCACCGGTGGCGGTGGCGGTGGCGACGTCTGTCGGCACCCGATGTCCTGGTCGTGGCGGTTTTGGCGTTGTGGCACGTCATCGGGGCAAACACCGCTGATGACGGCTATCAACTGGGGATGGCTCGCGCGTCAGCCGACGCCGGCTACATGGTGAACTACTTCCGCTACTTCGGGATCCCCGAAACGCCGTTCGGCACACCGTATTACAATCTCTTCGCCCTCTTGACCCACCTATCCACGGCGAGCGTATGGATGCGCCTGCCCGCCCTGGTCCTCGCGCTGGCCACATGGTGGCTCATTAGCACTAGGGTGCTGCCGCGGCTGGGCGCAGCTGCTGTCAACTCTCGCCTGCCGCTATGGGGCGCGGCGCTGGTCTTCCTCGCCTTTTGGCTGCCCTACAACAATGGGCTTCGCCCCGAGCCCGCCGTCGCCCTCGGAGTTCTGCTGACCTGGTGGTCCTGCGAGCGGGCCGTCGCCACGCGGCGGCTGCTGCCAGTAGCAGCGGCGATCCTGGTGGCGGCATTCACCCTGACGGCGGGGCCATCGGGCCTGATTTGTGTGGCGGCACTCCTGGCAGCATCTCGACCGATCGCTGCGATCATCCGTTCCAAAGCCCGGGACTACGGCTGGCTCCCGGTAGTCGGGCCGCTGCTGGCAGCCGGGCTCATCGTGCTCGTCGCTGTCTTCGTCGACCAATCAATCGCCGCGGTTCCGCCGATGATCGCCGCACACGACGCGGCGGGTCCCAGCTTGCCGTGGTTCCAGGAATACCTGCGCTACCAGTACCTGCTGCAAGACACCGTCGATGGCTCTCCGGCACGGCGATTCGGCGTGTTCGTCATGATCGCCTCCATCCTGGCGGCGACGGCAGTGCTGCTACGCAGGCACGGCATCCCCGGCCTGGCCACTGGGCCCACGCGTCGACTGCTCGGGGTGACGGCAGGCGCGATCGTGCTGATGATGTTCACCCCCACGAAGTGGACTCATCACTTCGGCGTCTTCGCCGGGCTGACCGCTTCCGTAGCGGCCGTGTTGGTGATTGCGATCGGCCCGACCGTTCTTCGGTCGCGCCGAAATCAGGCGCTCGCGACGGCCGCCACCGCGTTCCTGATGGCGCTCGTCCTAACCAGCCGAAACGGCTACTGGTACGTGTCGACCTGGGGTGTGCCGTGGTTCGACAAAGCACCCTCCATCAACGGATTTGGCGTCGCTACCGTGTTCCGAGGGGTCACAGTGATCGCGCTGGCGGCCGCGCTGTGGTTTCACATTCACGACCGCATCGAATCGCCCCTGGCCAACCAAACGGCCAGGCCGAGCCGGTGGGGACGAGCCTCACCGGTAGTCATCGCCGCGGCGTTCATGGTCGTCCTGGAGGTCGCCTCCCTGGCCAAGGCCGCGGTAGCCCAGTATCCCGCCTATTCGATCGCCCGGTCGAATATCGACGCCCTTCTCGGCAGCCCCTGCGGCCTGGCCAACGACGTCCTCGTCGAGACCAATCCCAACGCCTCCCTGCTGGCACCCCTCGACGGTGATCCCGGTGCCGCACTGGACGCCGGCGGCGCGACCGGATTCACGCCCAACGGGGTCGCAGCTGACCTTACGTCCGATGAAGACCTCGGCACCGCCGGCACCGCAAACTCCGTAGCCACCGTGGCCGCTGCCGCATCCTCGCCCACCAACTCCGCTGGAACCGGAGGCGGCCGTGGAACCCTCGGCATCAACGGAAGTTCCGTCGCGCTCCCGTTCGGGCTCAACCCCCGCGCCACGCCCATTCTTGGGAGTTTCGCCGCAACCGGTACAGCCTCGATCACCACCGACTGGTACCGGCTACCGGAGCCAAACTCGGCGGGGCACCGTGGCGACCTGGTCGCCATCGCCGTTGCCGGGCGTGTGCGCTCCATCGACCGCGATGGCATCGCCACCTACGGCCAAGACGTTCAGGTCGAACTAGGCGCCACGACGCCCACCGGAGACGTCGTCGCGCGCGCCAAGGTGACCCCCATCGACATCGGGCCAGCGCCGTCATGGCGCAATCTGCGGATTCCCCTGTCGGCCATACCTTCCGAGGTCGATGTGATACGGATCGTTGCCAGCGACACAGACCTCGACGCCAATCAATGGCTGGCGATCACCCCGCCGCGGGTGCCACACACCGTCGTCCTGAACACCCTCATTGGCCCGGAAACCCCCGTGATGATCGACTGGGCTGTTGGTCTCAACTTCCCCTGCCAGCACCTACTCACACTCCGAGACGGGGTCATGCAAATTCCCCAGTACCGAATACTCCCCGACCGCCGCGGCGCACAGACAACCAACCTCTGGCAAGACGCCTTCGGCGGCGGACCACTGGGCTGGATCGACCCCCTACTGACCGCCCGAACACTGCCCTCCTACCTCAAAGACGACCTCGGTCGCGACTGGGGCGAACTCGAGCAATACACCCCCCGAGTCGCCAACAGCGAGATAGCGCGACTACGAACGACGCCGATCAAGCGATCCGGCCTTTGGAACCCTGCGCCCCCGAAGACAGGCTGACCCCGTGGGCGTGCCCGAGGTGATCACTGCCGCCACCGGGAGACGGTCATCGACCAAGACGGTCAGCAGGGGAGTTTTCAAGGAGACGGTGGTCAGCTGAGCTGCTCGAACCGTAGGAAATGAAGCGGCTCGTGAGACAAAGCGCCGTGCAGCCGGCGTGAGACAGTTCGCAAAGTCGAGGTCAGCAGGTCGCGCAGATGCAACCGAACGTGAGAATCGACACTGGGTGTAGGTTCTCGCCTGCGACTTCATCAGCGGCGATTCGGGCCTGGGCCTTCCGCGACTGTCTCACGTCGTCTACATCGGGTGTCTCTCGAAACGCGTCATTTCCTACGGCGCAGATCCCTTGACCGTCGCCTCCGCGTTGTGGAGTACTCCCCAGCGCAGTGCGAGACAAGACCTCCGATCAAGCTAAGAGTCAATGTTTTCGGCGCCAGTGCGACGGTCCCGGCGTCATTCGGGCCTCGGCTGCTGCTGTGTCCATCGTTTGACAACAGAGTGGACGAAGTCGGCTTTGGCCTCGGTGTAGGCCTCGCGGTCGCTGGCATGCTCGGCGGCGAGCGCGCGTTTGAGGTCGCCGTATTCAGCGGCGAAGGCAGGTTCGGCGCGCAGCGCGTCGCGGAACGCGGTTCGCTCAGACCAGTGCGCATTGTCGATGGTCATGACGTGCAGGTGGGCGCTGCGCCGCCCGTTGGCGACCTTGACGAAGAACCGCTGCCACAGACGATGGTCGAACTCGGGTGCAACATAGTGCCAGTCGTGAGGAGCAAGTGCTGTTGCGATCGAATCGGCATCGCCGAGATCAGCCACGGCAGCCTGCAGGTCGATGATCGGTTTGGCCGCCAGATCGGGAATAGCGGTGGAGCCGATGTGCTCGACACGGGCAGTCAGCCATGGTGCGAGCAGCACTTGCAGGTGACTACGTTCCTGCTCGCCCCGGTCGGCCCAGCTGGGGTCGGCGTCGACGACCTCAATGCGTTCGATCGCCCAGGCCGGCCAGGAATGATCGCCGCTCATCGAATGAGAGCGGTCACTGGAGCGAAGGTCAGGCGGGGCACGATCAGAACCTCCAAGCCGCGGCGCTGGTGAGCATGCCCGTCATCTTGACAGCTGCCCAAGCTGGTTTGGTCTCCGCGGCTTTATCGCAAAGGATCGGTTGCGATAGACCCAGGGTGGTCGGGACGGATCGATGGATCCCTGCAGGTCGCTGCGCTATCGAAACTCATCACGAAAACACACTCACACAACACTTCGCATGGGACGGCATTCGATAGAGTCCGGCGATGGCCAAGATCGGGTACGCGCGGGTGTCGACGGCAGACCAGAATCCACAGCTGCAACTCGACGCCCTCGACGGCGGCGCCGGCTGCCTGAAGGTTTACACCGACCATGCCAGCGGGACGAAGGCCGACCGACCGCAATGGAATGCCTGTCTGGCCGATCTGCGCAGCGGGGACACCTTGATCATCTGGCGCATCGACCGCCTCGGACGCAACCTGCGCGACCTCATCGACATCGTCACCACCCTGCAGACCCGCGGCGTCGGGGTGCAGTCACTATGCAACGGCCTGGTCGACACCACCACCGCGCACGGCGCCCTGGTGTTCGGCATGTTCGCCGTGATGGCGGAATACGAGGCAGCACTGATCCGGGAACGCACCCAGGCCGGTTTGGCCGCGGCCCGGGCCCGCGGACGACGAGGGGGACGCACACCCAAGATGACACCGGCCCTGATCGGCAAGGCTCAACGGATGTATGACTCCCGCCAATTCACCATGGCCGAGATCGCCGCATCCTGCTCGGTCACACCCATGACGATCTACCGCCACATCCGCACCGATCAACCTGAGATGACGAAAACCGTTGATGAGTAATCGTTTTGACGTCTTCTAGGCTGCCGCGTCGACCGTCTGCGCGAACGCCTTCGCCTCGTCGAAGGCACTCCCTTGCTGCAGGCAATGGTAGAGCTGACCCAGGAGCTTGTTGAACAGGTGCCGATTGGCCGCGGCATGACGGTCGCCGTGTTCTCGCCGACGCCGGTAATGCAGGCGGGCGGGTTCGCAGTGCGTGGCGGCGGCGAACGCCCAGACCCATCCGGTGTTGGCCAACCGGTCGTTCTTGATGCGGCGGTGACTAATCGAGATGGAGCGCCCCGAGGCCCGGGTGACTGGTGCCGACCCGGCGTAGGCCTTCAACGCCCGCGCGTCGACGAACCGGCTGCGGTCATCGCCGATCTCGGCGAGCACCCGGGCGCCGGTCGAGTCGGCCAGACCAGGGAAACTGGTGATGACGGCGTAGTCGGGATGGGCTTGGAACGATTCGGCAGCGGCCCGGCCGAGGTCCACGACACTCGCGCACGCGGTATCGAGGGCGGCCAGTAGCGCCACCGTCTGGCGTCCCATCGCGGTCTCCACCAGAACTGGTTGTCGCAATTGGGGTTTGCGCAACGCTGCCTTCAGATCGGCTGCGGTCGGGTCGATGTTGCGGCTGCGACCGGCCCGGCGCAGTGCCGCGGCGATCCGCCTCACCGACAGTTTGGCCGCAGCTGCCGGTGTCGGCGCGATCCCCAGCACGGCGCGAGCTTCTGGACTGCTGATTCCCAAGGCGAATCGCCCGGTGAACACGGCCAGGAAGGTGGGATAGAACTCCCGCAGCACCGAACGTAATTGGTTGTGCGCCTTGGTGCGTGCCCAGATCGCATCCTGATGGGCCCGGGCCAGGACCGCGATGGCCTGGCACAGTTCACTGTCCTTGGGCAGCTGGCGGTGCAGATGGGCATCGACCCGCAAGATGTGGGCCAGGGTCATGGCATCGGCGTGATCGGACTTCGACCGTGCCACTGAGTGGCGCTCGCGGTAGCGGGCGACTACGAGCGGGTTGATCGCGTACACCGCCCGACCAGTGGCGCGCAGCGCGGCGACCAGCAGCCCGCGTGGGGTTTCGATCGCCACCGGAATGGGGTCCTCGGCCTCGTCGCCGGCGGCGGTGAGCACCTCGATTAGCTCGGCGAACCCCTCGGGGTCATCGGTGATGCGTTTCTTGGCGACCAGGTGACCGTCGCCGTCGATGATGGCGACGTCGTGGTGCGCTTCGGCCCAGTCGATGCCGCAGAAGAGTTTCACGTTGGTATTGCCTCCGACCTATAGCGGGTGTTGGTGCTGGTCAAACCCCAGCAGGATGCGCAGCGCTCTACTTACGAGGCTCGATGGCCTTCCCTCCGATGAGCTGTTCGCGATCCCAGCGACCCGCATGGCGTCGGTCTTCGTTGAGGGCTTCCACGCCCGAAATGACTGAGACGTTGCATCCGTGCGAGGGGCTTGAACCACGACGCCAATCCCACCCAAAGACGACCTCGCGGCCCCGCCACGACACGCTCGGTCTTGTCTGAGGACTCAGCACGGTCCCGAAATGAGAAAGGCGTCGCCACGGCAAGGCCGCGAGGGATGAACACCCGACGATCCACCGGCGTCTACCAAGATTGGCGGCTGTTCGCCTCTAAGTAGAAACGAGACAAGGCGACCTGGAATTGCACGGTGGGGGAGTAGCACCCCGCCGGTTGTCTCAGGTCTCTAGATCTGAGACAGCGCCGCTTACCCCTACCGCTGCGATGGAAGCTTGAAGATCGTCTCCGTCAGGGTTATCCTGACATTATCCGTCAGGATAGCCCTGACAGATAGGGAAGGGTGGGGATGCTGGGCAAAGCGGTGTCGGCAGTGATGTACTGCTCGTTCTGCGGGCGCGAATCGCGTCAGGTCAAGAAGCTGATTAGCGGTCACGGTGTGTATATCTGCAGCGATTGCGTCACCAAATGTGTTGCAATTGTCGAGGATCGACCTGATCGAGACACGCTCCCGCTGCGGGATCGTGAGGATTACTCGGATGATGAATTGCTCGACGAGATCCCGCGCGTTGCAGCTACGACGGCCAATGTCGAGGCAGACCTACGTGCTCGCGTGGACGAGCTTCGGCAACGCGGAGTCGCGTGGTCCCGGATCGCCGCGGCGTTGGGCGTCACGCGACAGTCGGCCTGGGAACGCTTCACTCACGATTAGTAATCTGGGAACCATGGTGCTGCGCGGGCCGAATGACCCACTGCCACCCACCACTCAGCGAATTCTCGTCACCGGCGCATCCGGCGCCGGCAAAAGCACACTGCGCCAAACCATCAGCGACATTCTAGGACTACCCACCGTTGAACTGGACTCACTGCATCATGGCCCTGGCTGGACGCAACGTCCCAGCTTCGTCGCTGACGTCGAGCAATTCTCCGCCGGCCCAGAATGGGTCGTCGAATGGCAGTACGCGCAGGTCCGCCCACTTTTGCTGCAGCGCGCCGACACCGTCATCTGGCTGGACCACAGCAAATTCACCGTCACCCAACGCGTCGTACGCCGAACCCTGCACCGACGAATCCACCGAACCGAGCTATGGAACGGCAACCGTGAGCCGCCTTTGCACACGATCTTTACCGACCCCGAACACATCATCCGCTGGTCCTGGAACACCCATCAGAAGCGGCGAAACGAAGCTCAGGCCATCGCACGCCAAGACAACGGGCCCGTCGTCGTGCGCCTCCGCGGTCAACCCCAAGTCAATAAGTGGATCCGCGGCCCCCTCCACACGTTGGCGGCCCAAAGAAGACTGACCGAATCCTAGCTATGGCAGCGTGGCGCTGACCAGCAGAAACGGGGGCAATCCCAGGCGATGCGGGGCCTCGGCGCGTACGGCGTCGCTGGGGGCCGGCTCCTCGAAACTTTGAAGCGTAAAGCCGTGGTCCAACACCGCCGTGAGGTATGTCGAGATGGTGCGGTGGTAATTGCCGGCTCGGCGAACGCTCTGCGGGTGCGCCGATCGCCAGAGCCCTTCGACGAAGTAGTCGCCGGCGACACGTCGCACTCCGCTCGGCGTCGAGATCGTCTCGGTACCGGGGGCGTCAAAGCACGGATGCGGCACAGTGAAGGCGAGAAAGCCACCGGGGCGCAGCACTCGTCGGACCGATCTCAGGGCGGCATCAAGATCGGCAATGTTATTCAGCGACAACGCAGCGGTCACACCATCGACGGAGCCGTCAGCCACGGTGCGCAGGGTGGCTCCGTCATCGACTCGGTAGGCCACTCCCACTGGATGAGCACGTTCTGCTGCCTCGGCGTGGGCAATCAGCGTGTGAGTGGGATCGATGCCCACCACGCGCGCTCCGGCCGTCGCCAGCGCGCGGCTGACGATGCCCTCACCGCACCCCACATCAAGGACATCGAAACCGGGCATTCTGTCGGGCAGAGCGTTGAGCAGAATGTCCCGCGAGAACTGATGCATCGCCGATCCGCCACGAACCAAATCGGCGTACCAGTCCGCGATGCCGTTCCAATCCGCCTCCATCGGCTGATGATCTTATCCGGCGGGGCGCAGGGGGCGAGCCCTGCTCGGCCGAGACAAAGCGTTCAACGGTGGGTGGCTATCGCAGTGATCCACGGATGATGCGGGCTTTCCAAGAGCAGCGACTGGGCGAGCCATGTGCGGCTGGGTTCATCGAGAAGTGGCAAGCAGCGCTGGAAGTCGACGGTGTCCTTGTCTCGGAGATGCTTGGCCTTGTGCAGAAGTTGAATCTCCGGTCGTAAGTATGTGATTCCGTCGTGGGACCAAAGGCAATCGCTCAGTGAGCGTGCGATGTTCGGGTTGCGTTTGTATCGCCAGGTCTGCCCGTCAACGTTGTTGAGCTGGATGTCGTATTCCCACGGGTCGGCTCCGCTGGCCCGCAACCAGAGGTTGCCGCACTGAGCCGACACATCTGAGCGCTGGTGGAGAAGGGGTGTGAGGCTCCCCGCCGCTGCCCACCTGTCTCGCCCACGACGAGAACACCGTCCGTGCGCACCCCGGTGACGGCGCTCGAGTAGTGCAGGCAGTCCGGAGGAAGCCTTTCAGCGAGCCAACCCAGCAGCTGACCGCGCGGCACCGCCGCGTAGTGGTCTCCACCGGTGAGCTGAGCGAGCGTGCGTCGGACGAGGACGCAGCCAGCAGCCGTGCGCACGGTTGCCGGCATGCGTGACCAGGGCTCGGTTTCGACACGTTCGCGAACACCCAGAACTGACAGACACGCGAGCGCGTTCGGGGCCAGGGAGATGGCGCCACCAGCTACCGGTGGTCCCGCGGATCTCTCGAAAACACTGACGTCATTACCGCTTTGCCGAAATGCAAGGGCAGCCGCCAGTCCTGCAAAGCCGCCGCCGACGATTCCCACCCTCATCGCCCCGACACTACGACGATGGGTAGTAGATGTCGATCAGGTTGGGGCATCCAACTGGCGAACGAGACGCACTCTTGGCGTACGGCGAATGGAGGGCGCAGGCGTCGGTTGAAATGATTGGACGTCCCGACGGTGGGTGGGATGCTGTGGCGGTGGGGACTTCAACGCTGTGGCCGTCGTTGGATGATCATTTTGAGCTCGCGGACAAGCTCTATGGCGATGGCGGCCGGCGGAAGGTGTGCGATTGGCTGGCCGAACAGGTGGACCTTGTCGACAACGCTGACTTCGCCCAGCAGTTCGCCGCTAATGCCCACCTGCCCGGGATCAGTGCCCAGGATTACGCTCACCGTCATCTCCGCACGGCACACGGTCAGCTACTGGGTGGGATCCGGTTCCGTGGCCTCGACACCGCGCGGCCGTTCGTTGAGGTACTCATCCACAGTTTCAACGATATTGAGGCGCTCACCGATTGCATCCGCCACGAATGGTCCAACTTCGGCGCCCCATACCTACGCCTGCTCACTCGGCCCGGTCTTCTCGCGGATCGCCCCGACGGCCTTCTCGACGTCAGTATTCACCTGGCCCGCTACCGAGACATGCCACCAGCCGACGGCCGGGTCACCCTCGAGACATTTGGTTCAGCCGAAGAGGCCATCGAACTTGTAGCTGGCCGCTACGCCCGCCTCGCGCACCTCGATCCACCCCTCGCCAGCAGCATCGCGCCCGCTACAGCTGACGATCTACGCCACTGGCATACGCAGGATCAAGTACGCGCGATCCGCAGGCACGAATCCACCGTGGGAGTCCTCGCTGTGGCAGCGGGAGCCATCGCATGGATCACCGGCGACGAAATCAACGAAGAATTGATCACCGAGCCTTACACCGGTCGTGGTTACGCCGCGTCCGCTCAAAGCGCCTGGGCACACCACATCGCGACTGATAGAGACCAGCTGCTTGTGGGCACCATCCACCGCCTGAACCACGCCTCGCGCGCTACCGCCCAGCGTGCAGGCAGACCACGAATGCTCGACTTCACCTTCATCGCGTTACATTCACCTACCGCATCTCGGTGAGACACAAGGGGCTGTCCACCCGAGGTCACGCGCACTCGTTCACGACGCCACTCCCGGTGATGCTGCCGTCCAATGTCAACCTTTTCAACCGATGCCGAAAGATCGGTATCTGATCGACTATCGCTTCCAGGCGAGCCAATCGCTGATGATGTGAGCGCCGTTGTGCTGCAGCCTTATGCGATGCGGGCCGGTGGTCGCCAGTAGCTGACTGACCCCGCCATGAGGCCGAAAAGGGGGTCGGGCGTGAGCCTCAGAGTGAGGTTGCGAGCTTTCTCCGCAACGCGAAGGCGTGGGGTCGCGAAGAATGATCCGGCCTTTGAAGCGGTGTACAGCGCCAGGATGCGTAACCGGCGTTTCTCCAGGCCCTCTGTTCCACACTTGACAAGGGTGAGGGCGTCTTCCATCGCCAGCGCGGCACCTTGGCCGAACGTGGGGCGCATCGTATGAGCCGCATCGCCGATCAGGACGACCTTGCCGCGTACGAGATGGTGGGGTGGTCGGGCTTCGAAAATTTCCGGAGTGGCGATGCGGTCGGGATCGGCGGCGTCGATCAGCGTCGGGAGTGGTGCCGGCCAGTGGCGGTAGGCGCGCAGGTCGGTTCCCGGGTCCTGGGTTCCGCCGTAGACGTAGGTGCGCCCATCGGCGAGCGGCAAGATCCCAAAATCAGTGGTGCAGCCCCAGATTGGCCCGAACCCGGTGTCCAGTTCACGGTCAACGATCCAGGCCCACCCTTTGATGCCGGTGACCGTCGGCGGTCCCGCATCCGGCCACAGTAATTTTCTGGCAACGCCACGTGTTCCGTCGGCACCGATGACCAGATCGAACCGCTGTTCTGCCTCGCCCACGACGAGAACACCGTCAGTATGGATCCCTGTGACGGCGCTTGAATAGTGCAGGCAATCCGGGGGAAGCTTCTCGGCCAGCCAGGTGAGCAGTTGAGTGCGCGGCACGGCGGCGTAGTGGTCTCCACCGGTGAGCTGAGCGAGCGTTCGTCGGACGAGAACGCGGCCCTCAGGCGTGCGTACGGTGGCCGGCATGCGCGACCAGGGTTCCGTCACGACACGTGCGCGAACACCGAGAGCTGACAGACACGTGAGCGCGTTCGGGGCGAGGGAGATTGCGCCACCAGTTACCGATGGACCAGCAGATCTCTCGAAAATGCTGACGTCGTGACCGCCTTGCCGAAACGCAATCGCCGCCGCCAGTCCTGCAAAGCCGCCGCCGACGATTCCCACCCTCATCTCTCTAAGCTACGACGACGTGTAGTAGATGTCGAGGGGGGTCGCGACGTTCAACTGGACGGCGAGTAGATAAGCAATGTCAGGCGTGACAAGGTGAACGCGGCGAGCGGCGCCAGTAGGAGTGATCTTGCGATCGCGATCAGCCCAGTTACGCACGGATCAGTTCGAAGATCAGTTGCGTGGCATTGCGAGTGCGACGGCGAGGATCCAGGCGAACAGGAACGCCGGCATCACTGTTATCGCGATGCCCTCCAAGGAGAAAGGACCGTCGCTGACAATGAAGGTCACGAGCAAGAATGGATGAACGGCAGCGCCGGCCATAGCCAGATGCGCGGTGTAGTTCGGCAACACGTGGTAGGTGTAGATCGCGACGGCGAAAGACCCGAGCGCTATCACGGTGGGCAACCCGGACATAGCCAACAGTCCAAACGTCAAGTCGTAGAGCAAGAGTGGCATTTCGGCGCCGTGATTGCGGTACAGCAGCAGATTGAATGCGGTGAACCCGCCGAGCAACAGGACCACGCAGCCGAGAAAGCTTGCTCCGAAGCACATCGGAAGCATCGAGCGCGCGGGAAGGCGATCACGAAGGACTGCACATACGGCGGCACCAAAGACGAACCACAGTGTGACGCCGCCAGTGTTGAGCAGCATCGTCACGATCAGCCGGTCGTGGTTGGCCGTGGCCCAACGCGCCACCTCTGTGCCAGCGGTCTGAGTCCCGGGAAAGGACCAGATCGGGTACGCGACGAGGGTGAATGCGGGCAGCGCAAAGCCGAGCACGCCGGTCCATCGCGCAACTCGCCCGGAATCCCAAGCACTTACAAGCCCAGTTGAGGCTCGGTCAGGGTTCCGCATCGACGCCCCCATCTACGGATCTTTCCAGCGGTAAGTTCTAAGGTTGTGGTTGATCATCATGCCGGTGAAAGCGAAACTTATCAATGGTCAGATCGCCGGTAATGTGGCTGCTCATGGCAACGAGTCCACGCCCCTATCACCACGGCCACCTCGAACGAGCGGCGATTGACGGCGCGGTCGAGGAAGTCAGAACCGTCGGAGTTGCATCGGTAAGCATGCGGCGCATCGCACGCCGAGCAGGCGTGTCGCACGCCGCGCTCGCTTATCAGTTCGGGGATAAGACCGGGATCTTTACTGCTGTGGCGGCCGAGGGGTTTCGGTTGCAAGCCGAAGCGCTGAACGCGGGTGTGGGCGGACCTGATGGTTTTCTGCACGGTGGCCATGCGTACATCGCGTTTGCCCTCGCCTATCCCGGTCATTTCGAGGTGATGTTCCGTCCCTATCTGTACCGCGGCGACGATCCGGAATTGCTGGTTGCAAAGGACGCCGCCTTCGAGGTGCTGTACGACACCGCTCGGGCGAGTCTGAGCTCCGATCGTTCGGAGCCCGTCAGCGACGAGGAGGTCAGCTCGCTAGCCTTGGCGGGTTGGTCGTTGTCGCACGGGTTCGCGACTCTCGCTTTGACGTCCAACATCGTCGAGCTGCGTGATGCCGACCCGACCGCGGTGGCTGAGTCAATTCGGCAGGGTGTCATCGCGATGGGCGAGTTAGCAAGAGGGCACGGGTGATTGCGGGACTGAACGCAGTCACGCAGAGAAGTTGATGCATAACGGCGAGAACCTCGCGTATCGACGGGCCGCCCGCGCTGATGGCCCTCCAGTAATGTTGCACCGCTGCCGATCTGATCCGCGTGGCTCCGATCGATCGTCCGGTCTCATGTCAGCTCCGGCGGTCTGCGTCTTATCACTCCTGACGCGTGGCGGTCGGCCGGCGTCGGCGTCTGGGCCGCCTGTCCTGCGGCCGAACTCGAATAGATTCGAGACCGGGATGAGCCAGCATGAGCTCAGCATTCGTGGCGGGGGAGTGGTGTCTATCCGGCTGTCTCGTTTACCAAAACGAGACACCTAGTAGCTAGAAGCTACCCCCGGCGCCAGGTGTCATCCTCCGACCAGACTGCGGGAAATCGACAATTCGCAATTGGTCGAGTTCGTGCACTCAGCAATTGGCTGGAGAGGTTTCGCAATACGGCGTTACGCCGGGGAATCGGTACCTATGACCGGCCACCCAGCGATAAACAGCATCCTGGAACCATCGGATGCCTGGAAGCCGATAAGCCATCAAGGGCAGGCGAGTCCCAAGCGCTGACGATAACGCAGCGTTGGCGGCCTCAGCGCCGGAATACACCTCACCGGATTCGTCAAGCCATCTGACGGCGTCCAGCAGCTGGGAAGCGGGAAGGCCCAAGCGGTCGGCGGCGCCAGCAGCCTGAAGTGGCTCCGTTTTTAGTTCACCCGTCCGGTTTGCCTTGAGCAACAAATTTCGGCAGCGGGTGCACATGCCACACCCGCCATCGAAGTAGAGCACTCCCCTCATAACCCAACTATTTCATAGTGTTAGGTGCGATCACCAGCGACTTCGACGGCGAGTCGACCGAACTCAGGATCCTCGGGCGCTTCGACGAAGAGCCGTGGATAATCCCGGTTATCCATCATCCGCAGCCCGGCCCGAGTGGCGACTGACGTCCACTGTTCCTCTGAGTTGGGGCAGACACTGCGTGCGGTTCCTGTTGACGACGGTCGAAAACTAGGCCAGAGGCGACGGTGAAAAGTAGGCCACGTGGTCGTGGTTATTGTGCCGTGTTGTCCGCTCTAGCGGAGGGCAAGGTGTCGATTCCGGTGTCCTTGAGTCGGTAACTGGAGCCTTTGAGGGTCAGGACGTCGGCGTGGTGCACGATGCGATCGATCATCGCCGCGGCCACCACTTGGTCGCCGAAAACGTCGCCCCAGCGGGCGAAGGGCAGGTTCGAGGTCAAGATCAGCGAGGCGTGTTCGTAGCGGCTGGAGACCAGTTGGAAGAATAGGTTCGCAGCGTCCTGTTCGAAGGGGATGTAGCCGACCTCGTCGACGACGAGCAGGCCGATGCGGCGCAGTTTCGCCAGCTCGGCGGGGAGTCGGCCGGCGTTATGGGCCGCCTTGAGCCGGGCGACCCAGTCCACGGCGGTGGCGAACGCGATGCGATGCCCGGTCTGGGCCGCTTTGATGGCCAGCCCGATGGCGAGATGGGTCTTGCCGGTGCCGGGCGGACCGAGCAGCACTACGTTGCGGGCCTTGGCCAAGAACGCCCCGGTGCCCAGGTGGGCGATCATGTCCCGGTTGAGTGCGGGTTGATGATCGAAGTTAAAGTCCTCCAAGGACTTCCGTGTCGGGAATCCAGCCGAGCGGATGCGGGTTGCCGCGCCGGAGGCTTCGCGGGCGGCGACCTCACGTGAGAGCACCGCCGCCAGATATTCTTCGTGGGTCCAGCTGGCGTCGCGGGCTTGCTCGGCGAGGCGGGCGGCGGAATCGCGGATGCGTGGCGCTTTGAGGGCTTGGGCGTAGTGCAGGACGTCCTTGATCGGATCCGCAGCCATGATCACGCCACCTCGCCATCGGAAGTCGCTGTGCCCGTGGCGAAGTCCACACCGAACGCACGGTCGTAATCGGACAGATCCCGCACCAGGTGATCACCCGGCGGCGGTGGTGGGCCGCTCTGGAACTGGCGGCGCAACGCCGCAGCGGTGGCGACGTGGGCGGGGTCGGTGAGGGCTTGTCGCGCCGCCCAGCAGCGCTGGTGAGCCCCCAGAACGCGCCCCGCCCGGCTCACCCTCACCTGGGCCAGGGTGGTGCACACGTCGACGAGTTGGCCGATCGCACTCGGGTCGACGGAGTAGTCGTTGCCGGCCACCCGGACGTAGTAGTCGCGTCCCAACCGCACCGAGGTCATCGTCGCGACGGTCGGCGGCACGGGCGGCAGGGCCAGCATCTGGGCTCGGTCGGCATTCAGGAAGTCGACCGGACGGCCATCCAACACTCGCACCCTGCGAGCGTTGGCGTTCGGAAGCCATTGACTCAGTTGATCATTGAAATCATGTGGTGAGGTGAAGCTGCGCCCGGGTAAGAATGAGGTTTCCAGATAGCGGTTGGCTCGCTCGACGATGCCCTTGGATTCGGGGTCATAGGGTTTGAGTTGGACTAGCCGCGACCCGAGGGTGCCCATCAACGCGGTGACCGGATCGGTCAACCGGCCGCGGCGTCCGATCCCGGCCTCGTTGTCCCACCAGAACTCGTGAGGCACCGCGGTGAAGTTGCCCGCGAGCAGCTGCCACATCCCGGCCACCAGGTCCATGGTCTGGCGCGACGGCAGCATCACCGCGGCGATGAACCGGGAGAACGCCGCGACCATCACCAGCACCGGCAGCATCGCCTCCTGGCCGAACCCGACCGCGATCTTGGGTGCCGGGAACCACAGGTCGCACTGGATCGCCCGCCCCGGTGGATGCTCGAGGCGGTCCACCGGATCAGCAGGTAGGTATTCCGGGCGGATCGCCCGGACCCTTTCCCGGAACCACGAGATCGAACCGGTCCACCCGACCCGCTCGGCGAGCACCGTCGCCGACATCGTCGGATAGGCCGACAAGAACGCGCGGATCCGCGGTTCCACTTCGTTGATCGCCGACGGCGTCGAGGCCCGCTCGTACTTCGGTGGATCATCACTGGCCAGCGCCCCGGCCACGGTGTCACGCGCGATACCGAGTTGCCGTGCGATGGCCCGCTGCGATAGCCCTTCGCTGCGGTGAAGGTGCCGGATCAAGGCCCAGTCTTCCAAGGAGATCACCCATCCAATCTGGTTGGGTGGCCTACTTTTCATCCGTCGCGACTGGCCGGATTTTCAACCGTCGTCAACAGTTCCGCCAGTACAGTCACCCTGGCCGAGCAGCTGCACCTGTCGCGGTACCGACGTAATCGGGTGTTATCGGCGCGCTCTCCTCTCGCTGGGTACGCCAGCATGCGCGCAACCCTCTTCGCGGAGCGCATCCGTCCGCCTCGACTGCGGTTCGAATGCGGCGAAGCGACTCGCGGGTCTCCTTGATGTTCGGGTGAAATGACATACTGCGCCGATGCCAAGGAAGCCGCGGTGGTGGTATGTCCTCCAGGACTCGAAGAACGAGGTGCGGCTCGCGGTTGATCTCTACAACAGATCGGGTACGGAACGACAGCTCGAAGCATTCATCGTTCACATGTCGATGGGTTGGCTCAAGTTATTGCAGGCGCACTTTGAGAAGAGTGGCCGGGACATTCATATCCGCGATGAGCGAGGTTGGAGGATAAAACACCCTGATGGTGGATACAAGCATCGCGGTCTGCACGATCTGGCCAAGGAGCACTTCGCAGAGAATGATCCTCGAAAAGCCAACCTCGGCTTCTTCACCGGACTTCGAAATATCATTGAGCACCGCTACGAGCGAGACATCGCTGCGCTGGTCGCCGGTAGGACCCAGGCTTACCTTCTCAATTACGAGCAGACGGTCGTCGAGTTATTCGGGGAGGATGAAGGACTTGCCGACGAGCTGCGATTTCCACTGTTCCTATCGTCGATCACCGGCGATGCTGTCGCCTCGCTCAAGAAGGTGCGCGCCCGTATCCCTAGGGGAGTGCTGGAGTGGGTGCAGGACTTTGACACCTCCGTCGAACCTGACATCGCGGCCGACCAGCGCTTCGATTTCAAGGTCTATCTGATTCCGCATAAGGGTGCCAAGACCGACGCTGACGCCGCGATGACGTTCGTACATGAGGACGAACTCACCAAGGAGCAGAAGAGCGTGATGGATCAAGTAAGAACCATCATCCGTGACCGCACGGTGCCTATCGGCGGTGTCGACGAGTTTCTACCGGGGGCAGTCGTTGAGCAGGTCAACGCCGAGACCGATCGCGAGTTCACTATGCACATGCACACCCAAGCGTGGAAGTACTTCGACGTCCGTCCCGCAACCGGGGCAGCCGATAAGTTCAAGACCAAGACCCAGTTTTGCTACTGGAACCAACTTGTGGGCAAGTACGTATACACCCCGGCGTGGGTCGCCTATCTAAAGAGGAAGCTGTCTGACCAGGAGGTATACGACGCAGTAGCAGCAATTAAGTAGGCAACTGACGAACACGTTTCGAGGACGTGCTCACCCAGGTGTTGTCCTCGCCGGTCAGACCGGGGGCGTGTTCCTTGTCTGCCTCGTCGGCACCACTAAATACCCTTACTGGATGGCACAGCCGCG
Organism: Mycolicibacterium baixiangningiae; assembly: GCF_016313185.1. Classification (NCBI taxonomy): domain Bacteria; kingdom Bacillati; phylum Actinomycetota; class Actinomycetes; order Mycobacteriales; family Mycobacteriaceae; genus Mycobacterium; species Mycolicibacterium baixiangningiae. The sequence continues at coordinate 6,096,139 of NZ_CP066218.1, read as the reverse complement.
ATGGAGTAGAAACTTCAACGAGTTCGTGCAGGCTTGTCGCGCTTATCGACCGAGCGAGCTCGTTCCCACGATCGCTCGGATCTCCGCGGCCTTGGGGGAGCCGCCGTACTCCGACGACGTGAAGCGCCGATGCCCGCCGTGGGGTCTCGCGGCGATTGCGCGCGAGTCCCTGCTACACGGCAACGAGCACCGAGACAAGGCTGTCACGGACGATGGGATCCGCGTTCTGCTGCAGAAGTTCTTCGATGCCGACGTTCCGCGGGACCCCGCTCCAGGCGATCCAGGGGTCCTTATCTCTCTCGTTACCCCGATTCTCTACGAGCAATTCCCCTGGCAGGAGCCTATTTACGAAGAGCTGGCGCGCTCCCATGCCCTCATGATTGAGGGACTTAAGGACGTCGACACGAAAGTGATCTCCGAGTCCGCCTTGGCGGAGGTACTCGGCGGCGTGCCGCTGGGCGATGCCATCGCCGCGACGTTCGTTCTACAGGTCGGAGCCAACCGGAACGGCGGACTCTACGACAGTTCATGGCTCGACCAGGACAACTTCAAGGATGTTCTTGAGCTGTATCCACGCGGCAACATCGAGGCAGCAGCAGGTCGTCTCACGGCGACGCAGGCGGAGTTTCAGGACGACTTTGCTAAGTGGTCGCACGGAATTAAAGAACTCGCGAAGTTCGACTACAACCCGCTGGCGCGGACGCCGTTCGTGGAGCTGACAAACGGCGACACCGTGGCGCCGGCACCGCGTCTGATCATGCGGACGGTGACACCAGGAGGGCTCTACTATCCAGGTTTGGTGCGCTACGACCGCGCGTTCACGACGGACCTTGGATATCTGTTCGAGCATTACGTCGGACGACAACTACGTCTGATCGACGGTGCCGAAGTGCATCCCGAGCTCAGCTACGGACCCCGGCGGGACAAGAAGAGCGTCGACTGGTTCGTCGTTCTGCCGGGTCTGGTGCTCATCATCGAGTGCAAACTCAAACGTCTCAGTCTTGAGGCCCGCGCGGGCGGCCCTGCACTCTTCCCTGAACTCGCCCGCGCGGTGGACAAGGCATACGAACAGCTTGGACGTTCAATCGAGCAATTGGCCTCCAAAAGACCTGAGTTCGAACACATTCCGTCAGACCGGCCACTACTCGCAATAGTCGTGTCTGCCGAGCCAATCTACGGCGGGAACGCCTACCTCGTCGAGAAGCACGGTGCCACGCTGTCGGCTGGCCATCTGCAGAACGTGCCGGTGGCGGCGATCAGTGCCCGTGAATTAGAAGCGTGGGTGACGCATGGCGCCACAATCGAAGATCGTCTCCTAGAGGTCCTTGATAACCACGCTGTCGGCACCGCATTACCCATTCACGATGATCGCCTGCACAGCAACAGACCGAACAGCATTCTTGAAAATGCCTGGAATACCTACCCATTTCCGACGTTCGGGATTTACGAAGGCGAGTAGGAGACAGCACCACTCGACCGCTTGCACGCGATCCGACCAAGAATAGTGCCTACCGTTGGTGTCGGACCCTTTGGCAGCGCGACAAGAACGCATCCTTTCGCTGAATGACCCATGATGCGCTGGCCCGCTCGTCATCAACGCGTTATGAGCAGGGCTTGGCAGTCTAGTTTTGTGGACGCCTACATGCTCTGTCTGCTGAGATATATGGGTGCAGTTGCTGACTGGTTTTGGCTTTCAAGGGTTCCGCAGCTTCTTCGGTGACTTTCAAGTCATCGATCCGATGAGCAAGATCAACTTGATCGCCGGACAGAACAACAGCGGTAAGTCCAACGTGCTACGGGTCGCGCAACGACTTCACGCCCTGACTACGGAAGCTCCGGCGGATCTCGATGTCCCACGAAATGCTCCGATGGGTCACTTCCAGATTGCACTACGACTCGGCGACCTTGACACAGCCACCAACAAGGTTCTCGAGAAGCTTGATCTGGAACGCCAGCAATCGACGGCCGCCAATCTCGTTGAAGCGGTAATGGGGAGCGAGGCCCTCGACATCCGACAGGACGGATCGGTATGGCTGTACTGGTCTCAGGAGGACGCGCGAAACGGCGCTGTCACTCTCGACCGTCAGGCCGGTTTAATGACCGATGTGTTCGGCGTCAACGACCAGTACTTTCAGACGAGAGGCAGTTACTCCAGCGATAGCCGAACGAACGCGCTGGAGTTCTTGACCCGCGTGCTCGCACCTACAGTGACCTGGCCCAAGGTGAGGTTCGTACAGGCGTCACGGCGAATTGCGGAAACGGTCGGGGATGATCCTATCGACGACGACCAGGCCCTCAGTGGCATCGGACTAATAAGACGGTTGGGTGAACTGCAGAACCCGCTGCTCGCCAAAGATGGCGACCGCGAGCGGTTCGCCGACATCAGAAAATTCGTCCAGACGGTGCTGGAGGACGAGACTGCACGGTTGGAGGTGCCGCAGTCGAACACTGAACTCAACGTGCGACGGCAGGGACGCCTGCTCCCGTTAGAACACTTGGGCTCCGGTGTCGCGCAGGTAGTGATTCTCGCTGCGGCAGCGACGATCGAGACGAACACCCTCGTTTGCATGGAAGAACCCGAGGTGCACCTACATCCACTCCTGCAGCGAAAGCTGTTGCGCTATCTATACGAGAACACGACCAACCAGTATCTGATCGCGACGCATTCAGCCCATATGCTCGATTCCGACATCGCCTCGGTGTTCCACACGACCTACACCACCGGTGGCTCGGCACTTGACTACGCGGGCAATCCGGCCGAGCTGAGCGCCGTTTGCTATGACCTTGGGTACCGGCCCAGCGACCTCTTGCAGACCAACTGTGTCATTTGGGTTGAAGGGCCGTCGGATCGCATCTACTTGGCTCACTGGATCAGCATCGTGAACCCGGCACTGCGAGAGAACATCGACTTTTCGATCATGTTCTACGGCGGTCGTCTGCTGAATCATCTGTCGCCGGACGATCCCGAGGTTGGAGAGTTTATCAGCCTCCGGCGCCTCAATCGTCATTTGGCCGTCGTCATGGACAGCGACCGGGAAACCGGCAACAGCGGGATCGGTAAAGCCAAGCGGCGCGTGCGAGACGAGATGGCTGCACCGGGAGTCGCCTGGATCACCGGATGCAGGTACATCGAAAACTACGTGCCGCCAGAGCGATTGACGACCGTTCTGAGCGCACTGCACCCAAACATCGATTTCACGGCGCCGGTGAATCATTGGTCGAACGTGATGAAACCCGTCGACGCCAACGAAACACGAAAGGCAGACAAGATCAAGGTTGCGAAGGAGGTCGTCGCTCAATGGAAGTCTGGTCTGGACTGGCTGGATCTTCACGCGCGAGTTTTGGAGCTTGTTCATCTGATCGAGGAAGCGAACGGGGCACCCACGAAGTCGGTTCTCGCGAAGGATGCGCCTGAGTTCAACCAGGCTCCGCCCTAGACGCGAATCGCACAGTCTGCGTCGGCTTCTGGTTCCTGCGCAGGGCTCGGACGGCATCTCGATCCCGGCGCCTAGCACGACTAACGAACAATTTAAACCCAGCGCTTTTGCAGCGAAGATTAGCAACTCCCGCGACACGCCGAAATCTTGTCAAAGTAGGCAGGCGAGTCCTGTCAATCTTCGCTGCATCTCGACACCACACCACCACGTCGAGGCTGTCACGTATCTGCTCTCGGCACACAAGCACGACGGCGGGGATAGTCCGGGGCGGCACGCCATACTCACGCCGCATGGCCCCTGGACTGGCGGCGGGTGGGGTGGCCGTGATGGAGCCGGGTCCGCTTAGGATTCGCTCAGCACGGGTTGCTATACCGGTGTCAGCTAGTCCGGGGTGTAGCTGTCCCCGGTGATCGCCCAGGTAAGCGGGGTGACGATTGGGCAGCTGGGACACGTGCGCGGCCGACGATACCGAAGTGTCCCATCAGCGGGTGGGTCTGCTGCACGGTCGGGTGATAGTTGCGGTCACGCGGTCTGACTGGCCGGTGCGGTCATGAGCGCTTCGTATTCGATCGCGGTCAACCGGCCGAGGCCGGCCTGGCGGCGGCGTCGGTGGTAGGTCCTTTCGATCCAGGTGACGATCGCGATCCGAAGCGCTTGCCGGTCCCAGCGGTGCCTGTACAGGACCTTCCGCATGTTCAGCACGGACGGCACGCCGGGTCTGGGCGCAGCATCACCGCGGATCGCGTGTCGAGATAGTGGGCGCGTTGTTCGGCCCATTAGGAGCCGGCCAACCTCGCGACCTCGCGTACGCGCCTGTTCGTCCGGTCCGTTAACCATCGAGATGAAACTGATCTTCATCTACGGTCCTCCCGCGTCTGGGAAGTTAACCGTCGCCGAGAAACTAGCCGAGCTCACCGGATATCCGGTGTTCCACAATCATGTGACGCGTGACTTGGTACAGCGCATTTACCCGGGCGAACTCGCGGCCAACTACGAGCTTGTCGACCTCCTCCGGGAAGCCGTCCTGAGTTACTGCGCACGGCATGGCACCGGCGTCATCTTCACCTTCGTTTACGACGGGCCCCAGGACGACGACGTGGTCCGAAAACGAGTCGACGCCGTGACGGCAAACGGCGGCCAGGTTCTAATGGTGGAACTGCGCGCGCCACACGACGTTCTGCTGCAGCGGGTATCGGACCTATCTCGCACGAAACACAACAAACTCAGCGACCGCGACACTCTGGCATCGCTGCTGCAACAAAATCCGTATCCGTCGCTTCCCTACGCCGATGTCTTCACGATTGACACCTCCGAGCACGAGCCCGAAGAGTCCGCAGCACTAATCGCAGGCCACTACGAACTCCCAACGACAGCTTTATGAGCGCCTACCCGCGCACATGCTGCGCCGGATCACAGCCACACGACACGCACGAACAACAGGCGAACGTCCTATCTCGAAAATGGAGCAACACGCAACTGACGATGCCCGCAGTCAATCAAGATGAAGGGGCGCAGGGTTCCTAGCGGATCTCTCCGTTGATCGCTTCGACGACACATGCGGTGTCTCGGGCAGTCAACGCGGCGCGAATTCGGTTGGCCAGCCGTGGGATCGTGGCGCCGCCTAAATCGGCGGGATCAACGAGCACCACGCCTCGACCCTCCTCGCTGGCGGGCACCGACCGAAGGCAGCCTCGTCGACAACGCCCCCGTCGTAGACGAACATGACCGAGTCGCCCCGATTACCCTCATCGGTCTGGTGATCCAGCACGAGCAGCCGCCCACCGGCAATGTCGATGCCCAGCTCCTCCCGGCACTCCCGCGCACATGCTGCCGGAGGTGACTCACCTGCTTCGACCGCACCGCCCGGCAGCTCGAGTGCTAGCGCGGTCGGGCTGTGAGGAGAGTTTCGATAGTGGAGAGCACTGCTGCGGATCCGTCTTCGGTTGCGATGAGGGCACTGAGTTGTGCTGCTGTATCGCGGAGTTGGTGGTTGGAGACGGAGGTGCGCATGGCTTCAGCGAGGCGTTCGGCGGTGAGGTTGCCTTGTTTGATGGTTGCGGCGCTGGCCTCGAGTTGTTGGAGTCGGCGCGCCCAGAATGGTTGATCTCCGACGGGGCCCGGCATCGCGATGCTGGGGACGCCGGCACGCAGGGCTGCGGCGGTGGTGCCGGCACCGCAGTGATGGGCGACTGCGGCCATCCTCGGAAAGAGCCATTCATGGGGGGTTTCACCGATGGTCAATACGTCATCTGCGGTGACGTGTAGACCAGCCCAACCTGATTGAACGATGCCCCGCACCCCGGCAAGTCCGAATGCCTGGCTGACGATGCTCGACAACTCGGCGGCCCGCTGCTCGGTGGGCGTGGTGCTACCGAACCCGACGAACACCGGCGCCGGACCTGCGTCCAGGAAATCGGTCAGCGCGGCAGGAGGTGCCCAGTCGGTGGCCGGCGGGGGCCACCAGTAGCCCACCACCTCCAGACCCGGCCGCCAATCGTCGGGCCGCGGCAGGACGCTCGGCGAGTAACCGTGCAGTACCGGCCAGTGCGCGTCTGCGCGGGCCCGTCGAAGTCTGCGCGGCGATGCCGCCGGAAGTCCGAGGTCGCGCCGCAGATCGGGGAGAACCCGCTTGTAGGCACGGTCGAGCACCCACCCGCCCACGTGGGACGCGGCCCGGTTTGCGGTTGGGCCTGCCGACCAGGCGCCCATCACCGTTGGCGGATAGGCCGCTGTGGCCGAGATCGGCTGCATCCGAACCCCGATCGAGGGGATGCCCAGCGCCTCGGCCAGGGGGTGACCGGCCAGCTCTGACAGGGGCGGCAGCAGAAGAACATCGGCGCCTTCATCGTGGAGGGCAGCATGGACGGCACGCCCCATATCGCGCATGCCGTTGGGGCCGAACAGCGACACGAACGCCTTGGCCGGGTTGTCGGGAAGGTCGCTGCCGGGAATGAAATCCACCGGTATGTCACGAAACCGCAACCCGCATCCGCTGATCAGCTCGGAGAACGGAGTGTAGGCGGCGATCACCACATCGTGGCCGGCATCGGTCAGCCGGGTCCCCAGTCCCACCAATGGAGCGACGTCGCCGCGGCTGCCGACTGCGGCGATCGCAACGGTGCTCATCGCCGTGCTCCCACGACTCGACCGAAGATCTCGATCAGGTCCTCGCCGTAGCGGTGCGCATCGAAGTCAGGTTCACGAAGGAACTTGTAGACCAGTGCATGGCCGGCCCCACTGATGGCCATGGCCACCGACTCGACAGGAAAGTCTCCGAACTCACCGGACAGTTGTCCGCTTCTCAGAATCGCGGGGGCATCGAGGGAGGTGAGATCCTCCGCCAGCGCGGGGGTTACTCCCAGTTCGTCGAATGGGCGGCCGTCGCTGGGTCGGTAGCTCGAAGCGAGTTGGCTCAGCGCCGCAAGATGCACACGGTGCGCGTCGTAGTACTCGATGGTGGCTCTGATGTAGGCGGTGAGCTTCCCTGCCGCCGTCGACTCCGCGTCCACGGCTGGGACGACCACGGCCAACGCCGAGCGGTACATGTGCTCGATGATCGCGTCGACCAGGTTGTCCTTGGTGCCGAAGTGATACAGCACCGCGCTCATCGCCACGCCCACCCGGTCAGCGATTTTGCGGATCGATGTCTGAGCCCAGCCAGCCTCGGCGATGACGTCGATCGCGGACTCGATGATCTGTGCCCGACGCGCGGACTGTGTGAATGTGCGAGGCTTCTGCTCCGCTGATCGCATAGTCAGATATTAGATCAAGTGATCAATTCCGGAGCGAGCGATCGCGTCGATGAGTTCAGGGTCGGCGGCCACGATCGCTCCTGCAGTAACCCATTACGTACCTCCGGCGGCTTGTCATCACTGCATCCGGCTCTCGGCGTAGGCCAGCATTGCTTCGTGTAGGTATTCCGCCAGGCGGGGATCTTGGGCGTTGTAGTACGTGCGCAGGTCTGAGGGCTGCCGCAGTCCCTCAGCCTGCTCGATATAGCTGGCCTTATCCGGGCTCCACAGCTTGCGCTGCAAGGCTAAATCATCGTCGAGTACCGCGAATGTCTCCGCATCATCGGCGGCCACACCGTCACGCAGCAACGCCACCATGCGCCGGGTGAGATCGTGGCCTTCAGCGTTGAAGGCCCCCCAGTCCTGTTCGGACCATTCGGCGGTGTTGCGCTTGATCTCGGCGATCTCGGGTTGATCTGTGCTGCCGGTGCTTTCGATACGGCGAGCTTCCACTTCGGCCAGGTATTCGGGGCTCATCTCAAAACCCTCGAACATGTGCTCGGCGGGCATATCGGTTCCTTCCTCCAGGTGTTTGATGGTGGCGGCCACCGTGATGGCGAGGCGGTCCAGGCGGCCCCGCTCGTCAAGGAGCCGGCGGTGATGCTGACGCAGCGCCTCGATCGGATCGTGCTGGGCATCGACCACTTTGCCGATCGTGGTCAGATCCAACCCGAGCTCGCGAAGCAGCAGAATCTGCTGCAGCCGCAACAACTGTTCCCGCTCGTAATAGCGGTAGCCGTTGGAACCGACCCGCGCCGGCCGCAACAGCCCAATCTCGTCGTAGTAACGCAACGTCCGAGCCGTCACCCCCGACACCCGAGCCGCCTGCTGAATCGACCAACTCACTGCCGCGCCGCCTTTCTCGATGGCCACCATCCACGCTAGAAGTTGCCGCAACGAGAAGGTCAATACACAGAGTCAATTCCTGGCGCGTCGACGAATCTCGCCCTAAGCGAGGAAGGCGCGGATCTCCTCGCCAACGCGATCTGGTGCGTCCTCGGCTGCGAAGTGTCCGGCTCCTGACAAGTACGTGAAGTACGCCGTGGGCATAAGAGCCCGCATGTGTGGTCCTTCGCGGCGAAAGTAAGGTTCTGGCTTGCCCCAAATGATCAGCTTCGGGCCGCTGATCTGCGGGAGTCTGCGTTCGATCAGTTGGCACTCGGATGCGTAGCCTTCGAGGCGTTCAAGTTTGAGAATCGTTCGCCGCGTGGCGAGTTGCTCAAGCGGCCGCTGGTAGCACTCGCGAAGCGCACGGTCGCGACGTGCGGCTTGCAAGAACAGCGGTAACGCGCGCGAGAAGAGATTTGCGCTCACCAACGCCGCCTCGCCGAGGCCTGGAGCCGTCAGTGGCAGCCAGTACCACGGTGGCCGGAAGTCCGCGCGAACGCTGGTGTTCAACAGCACCAGGCGGTCGACCTGCGTGGGGCGCCGAGCAGCCGCTGCAAGGCCAATGGGGCCGCCCCAGTCATGACCAACGAGGTGAAAGCGATCAAGCTCGACGGCGTCAAGAAAGCCACGCAGCGCGCGAGCCTGTTGTGTGAAGTCCGCCCCCTGAGGCGGACCCTGCGACCGGCCGAATGACAACAGGTCGGGCGCGAGAACGCGATGGTGCGGCAGGAGTCTCGAGATGGTCGCTCGGAACTCGAACGAGAAGAGGGGACTGCCGTGGACCAGGACCACGGCGGGGCCACTGCCGGCGTCAATCGCAAACATCTCGCCGCCCTCAACGACAATCCGCCGAGCGGGCAGCTGATCGTACTTAGCGAAGTCCATGAATCGCTATCGGCCAACTCATTGTGCAACCTCTCAGTAGATGACCGATCTCCCACCCTAAAAGTTGCCGCAGCGGCAAGGTCAACCCCATCGCCGATAGCGACAGGCCCAAACCCCAGCGCTCGCGGAGGCAATTTGTACCGTGCGGCATTGCCCATCCACGTCGGGAGCCGACGTCAGCATTCACGCACAGCAAGACACCCACCAGGAGCCGACGTCAATATTCGAGCAAAAACGGCGCCAGTATCGGCGCACGGAGCCAACCAGGACATCGAGGTCGTCGCGATCAACCGCCACGTCGAGGTCGTCATGCTCTCGGGTCTGTTCACCAACCAACGCGTCCACGCACCACCCGCCGTCGACCCACAGTCGGACACCGGCGGCCACGGCCGCGCGGTACAACGCGAGCACCTCATGTGACGGCATGCAGAGCATCGGACTCATGACCGATTGAGTCCGCAGACCATGGCTGCCGCATCCACTGCATCATGTATTGCGTCGGCTGAGGGCTGACTTTTCGTCTTCGGTTGATGGGCGACAGTGTTTCGGCTGATGCTTGTCAGTTGCTTCGGTTGATCCTTGAGACTCCCTAGATGAGGGAGTTGAGCGTGGCCGAGCAGCGGTATCAGGCCATATTGGCCGTGATCAGCGATGGGTTGTCGATATCGCAGGTCGCATCGAAGGTGGGGGTGTCGCGCCAGACGCTGCACTCCTGGTTGGCCCGATATGAGGCTGAGGGCCTCGAGGGGCTGGTGGATCGGTCGCATCGGCCGGTGGCGTGTCCGCATCAGATGCCCGCCGAGGTCGAGGCGCGGCTGCTGGAGTTGCGGCGATCCAGACCGTATTGGGGGCCGCGGCGGTTGGTGTTCGAACTGGCCAAACGGGGAGTGCGGCCGGTGCCCTCGGAATCGGCGGCGTATCGAGCGTTGGTGCGGGCACAGATGATTGACCCGCATCTGCGGGATCGGCGGTCGCGGAAGTGGAAACGCTGGGAACGCGCCACTGCGATGGAGTTGTGGCAGATGGACGTGGTGGGCGGGTTCCCGCTCGCTGACGGCACCTCGGCGAAAGTGTTGACCGGTATCGATGACCACTCGCGTCTATGCGTGTGCGCCGCGGTGATGGCCCGCGAACGCACCCGCGCGGTCTGCGACGGACTTCGCGCGGCGTTGGCCACCTATGGGGCGCCGACGCAGATCTTGACCGATAACGGCAAGGTGTTCACCGGGCGGTTTAACCCCCCCGGTCGAGGTCCTCTTTGATGCGATCTGCCGCCAGCACGGCATTGACCATCGCCTCACCCAGCCACGATCGCCGACCACGACCGGAAAGATTGAGCGCTTCCACCGCAGTGTGCGTGCGGAGTTCCTCTCTGGTCTAGCTCCTTTCAAGAATCTGAAGACTGCGCAGCAGGCTCTCGATGAATGGGTTGAGTTCTATAACACTGCCCGGCCGCATCAGGGGTTGCAGATGGCCACCCCGGCGTCGCGGTTCACCGCCGGCCCTACCGATGTGGCCACGGCGATCACGCCCACACCGATCGAGGGACTGCAGTCCGAGCGCACCGGGTCGGACTGGGTGAGCAGGCGGGTGACCACCAACGGGGTCGTGTGTGTGTCCTGGCAGCAGGTCAGTCTGGGCCGGCACTACGCCGGGGCGCGGTGCGATGTCCACGTCGACGGCGGGCTGCTGCGCTTTTTCATCGGCGATGTTCTGGTCAAGACCGCCGCGCGTAGCATGCGGCGGACACGGCGTTGATCGACGTCCGAGAGTCACTCGGGGGCGGACCGCGGACGTGAGCGGTCACAGGTTCTGCACGAGCACGGGTTCGATGTGCTCGGTGTCGGGAAGTGCGAACCCGAATATCTGTGCATAGAAGGACAACTCGGAGTCCAGCGCCCGGCGAATGTTGGCCGCTTGGCGGAACCCGTGCTGCTCACCCTCGAACGCCACGTAGGCCACGGGCACACCCTTGGTGCGGAGCGCGTCGACGATCATCTCGGACTGGTTTGGCGGCACCACCTCGTCCTCGAGGCCCTGCAACACGATCAGCGGCGGGTCGAAGCCGTCGACGTGGTGGATCGGTGAGCGTTCGACATAAAGATCGCGTCGCGAGGGGTACGGGCCGATCAGGCCGTCGAGGTACCGGCTCTCGAACTTGTGGGTCTCGGTGGCGAGTGCCTCGAGATCGGCCACGCCGAAGTGGCTGGCCCCGGCGGCGAACGTGTCCCGGAAGGCGAGGGCTGCCAGCGTGGTGTAACCGCCGGCCGAGCCGCCCCGAATGCAGAGCCTGGCCGGATCGACGCGTCCCTGCTCGCCCAGCCACCGGGCCGCCGCCTCGCAGTCGTCGACGTCAACGACCCCCCACTGGCCGCGAAGCTGGTTGCGGTAGGCACGGCCATACCCGGTGGACCCGCCGTAGTTGACGTCGACCACGGCGAAGCCCCGGCTAGTCCAGTACTGCGTACCCAGCTGCAGCATCGGCCGGGTAGCGCTGGTGGGGCCGCCGTGGATCAGTACGAGTAGCGGCGGAAGCTCGCCGGGCTCGGAGGTCACGTCTGGGTTGGGGGGTGGGTGGACCGCTGGGTTGGTGGGTGGGTAAAACAGAGCGTGGGCGGTGCGCCCGTTGCTGGTCGGGAACGAGATCGATTCGGGCACGGAGAACCAGTCCTGCTCGAGCCCGAGATCACGTGGTGGACGCAGTATCTCGCTCGTGGTGACCGCACCTGCGACGTCGACGGTCACCGACACCACGGCCGGTTCGGTGATCGCAGACGCGCCGACGAAGACGACCCGGTCGCCCTCGGCCCGGAGCGAGGCAAAGGACGTGTAGGGCACGTCGAGGTCGACCACGCGCCCGTCGGCGAAGCGGATCGCCAGGTACCCGAGCCCGCCGCGTGACGAGGCGAAGACGGCGCGCCCCTCCGACAGGAAGGCGTAGTTGGACTGACCGAAAACCCATTGGGGCGCGCCGATCTCAGCGCTGAGGGTCACCATCGGCTCTACGCGGTCCGAAGCCCACCGGTAGAGGTTCCACCAGTCCGACCGGTCGGAGACGAACCAGAGCGACCCGTCGTCGGCCCAGCGGGGTTCGCTCACCGACTCGCCGGCGCCCGTACCACCAGGCCCTGCGTCGGGCCGGCCCGCCACCACCGTGGGATGGCCCAACAGCGGACCGGTCTCGGTGGCCCGCAGATCCGCGACGCACAGCTCGGTGCCGTCCCACGGCATGTCGGGATGCGACCATTGCAGCCAGCACAGGCGCCCGCCGTCCGACGAGATCCGGGGATCGGAGACGAAGTCGGGGCCGGACACCAGCACCCTCGGGGCGAGCCGGCCCGTGGCATCGAGCATGACGATCTCGTTCACGACTTCGGCCGGGCCGCCGCCGGCAGGATGGTGCTCGCGCACCACGAGCGCCCACCGCCCGTCGGCGGTGACGCATCCGTCGGCCCAGCGGTCACCGCGGGGCACCTCGGGCTCCGGGGTCACCGGCACGGGTGTCGCCGGCCCGGTGATGGTGTAGACCCGTTGATCCGCCCAGTCGGCAAACCACAGTGTGTTGTCCGCAACCCACCACGCGCCCCCGCCGTACTCGTGGGCGGCCGTGCGGGCGTTGGCTCTCGCAGGCAACAGGTCGACGGCCGGTCCCCTACCCGTGCGCTGGACGAGCTGGGTGCGGCCGCCCTCCTCGGGCCGTTGCTCGGCCCAGATCACGGTGTCACCGTGCAAGATCGCGCCGCCGAGTCCGGCAGCGGCACGTACTACGAGCTCGGAGGTGATCGGGGTGGGCCACGAGCCGAAGGTCGCCATGACACTCCAGCCTAAGCTGCGATCCGTGGAGCGACCGTCAGCTACCCTTTGGTCGCTGCGAAACCGGCATCGGATACCAGGTTCATCAGGGTGCTGGCTGAGTCGTCCCGCAGAGCCGCCTTCTGCATTTCTCCGATACCGCGTACACCGGTGACGCCGTCGCGGACCACCGATATCGGGTCTTGGAAATCGCCGACGTATCCCAGTGCAAAGCAACCCATTTGGTAGCCCATCAGCTTGAGCAGATCGTCGTCGAGCGTTCTGGCGATCTCCAGCGGTGTGGACAGGTACTGGTTTTCCTCTTGGCGCACCCAGCCCACTGCATAGGTGATGTTCAACGCCTGTCGCTCTGCCTCCTCGGTGGTGTTGGCGCCGCCACCGTGGTAGATCTTGCCGCTGTAGAACAAGACCGATCCACGCTCCATCTCGGCAGGTATCGAGTCCTCCTGGGTGAACTTCTCGTTGTCGCCGAGGCGGTGACTTCCGGGCACCACTCGGGTGGCCCCCATTTCGGCGGTGTAGTCAGACATGGCCCACAGCGTGTTGCACTGCACCTCATAGTCGTTCGGGAACGGGAAGAAGTCCCAGGCCAGTTGGTCACGGTGGAGCGGCTGGGCCGGCGAGCCCGGGCCGATTGAGATGACTTGAGTCAGGTGCAGCCGGTAGGTGGAGGCGTGGCTCAGAAAGTCGCCGGCCACTTCGAGCACGGTGGGGTTCTGAATCAGTTCGCGGGCCGCCTGGGACCGCGCGATCAACCGTCCGGTGCGGCGGGTCTTCGTCCCGAGGAAGTTGTCCTCACCTACCGGGGTACCGTCGATGTAGGGACCCAATTCCGTTGCAATACGGTCCATGTGGTCGGTGCCCACGAGATTGTCGACGATGACGTACCCGTCCTCGCGCAGGTGACGGGAGATGTCGGCTGGGGTGGTCGTCGGCGGTACATGGTGTAGTTCGGGCACGCGGCCACTCCTCGGCAGATCAACAGATGTGACTCAAGCCTGAACTCCCACGTGTTTCTGTGACGCCGTGGAGGTTAAAAACCGGGTTAAGACTGGGTCGGCAGGGGGGCCTGTCGCATGCTGGCGTCCAGCGTCCAGCTCTTGGTGTGGCGAGCTCGGCCATCCCGGCGGCATCCCACCCGCGATTCCTGCGAGTTCTACCGAACCCCGCGGCAGAATCCGCGCCAGTACCGATGATTCGCAAATGTCACCGTAGCTCGCCCTCGATCGCGCGGGCGGTGTCTTGGAGAAGCGGGAGATACTTCATCAGCGCATCGATGTCTTCGACGCTCGACAAAGCTGTGACGGAAACGGCACCGACCACCACCGGGGGCCTGCCGATGGGGACGGCGAGGCAATTGATCATCATGTCGAGTTCTCGATCGTCTACTGCCCAGCCCCGTTCGGCGGCCAGTTGCAGCGCATCATCGAGTTGCGCGCGTGTAGTGAACGTATTGGGAGTGAATTGTTTCCACGGTGTCGAATCCACGATCGCATCCCGCCGGTAAGAGTCGAGCGCCGCCAGGATGACTTTTCCCACCCCGCTGCAGTAGGCCGGTGCCTCACGCCCGATGCGGGAGTACATGCCCACACCTGACGCACTTTCGACTTTGTCGACGTAGATCAAACTGTCGCCGATCAGCCCGACCAATTGGATGGTGTGTCCGACCTTCGCCTGCAACTTCCGCACGTGCTGGTAGCCCGCCTGGCGCAGATCCACATCGTCAAAACTCAAGCGGGCCAGCGCGATCAGCTTGGCACCCACCACGAATCGGGCGTCGTCGCGACGTCTGACGTAGCCGACCTGTTCCAGCGACTTCAATTGGCGGAACATCGATGATCGATGAACGTCGAAGTCTTCCGCGAGTTCAGCAACCGACATCGGCTGCTCGGCGATCCGTTCGATGATCTCCGCTATGCGGAGGGTGGCTGCCGTCATCGATCTCCTTGAACGAGTGTGCTGTGCCGACGGGGCCGCGCAGAAGCCACCCCCTGCTCTCACTGTTGCATGAAATGCACAGCGCTGCGCGGAATTTACACAACTTAACCATCGCGGCATCGTCTTCGTAACGTTTTACATTCAACGTTCTCTGTAGTCAGGTACGCACAAGGTTGTGCGAAAAACGCACAACTTGGCTACCGGGTTTGCCGCAGACGAGCGTCGTCCGAGCCAACACGAGGAACCCCTACATGATGCAGTTGGTCGAGGACCACCGCTTCACCACGGACACGGAGCGCGCTCGACGCATCGACGCGCTTCGCGCCGCGATGACGTCGCACGGGCTCGATGCGTTGGTCATCGCTGGTCGCGACGATATCCGGTTCCGCGGCAGAGTTTTCTATGCGACGGACTACTGGCAGCTCTTCGCCGACAGTCACGTGGTACTCACCCACACATCCGGGCCGGTCTTGATCGGCGGCACTGTGTGGGGCATCTCGCAGGCACGTCAGTCCAGTTGGATCTCGGAGTGCCGCCTCAGCGGGACTTCTGGCACCGAGATCGGCAACGTTCTCGCGGAGCAGGGCTTATCGGCGAGCACAATCGGAGTGGTCGGACTGCTCGACGGCGGTTTCGCCTACAGCCATTACACGCAGCTCGTCGATGCGCTCCCCGACTCCCGAATCCGCGATGCCACCGATCTCTTCGAACAATGCCGGCAGGTCAACAGCGCCGAGTCCCTCGCCTCCATGACGGACACATCCGCATGCTGGAACTCGATCTACGCGGAGCTCGAAGCGTTCGTCAATCCCGGCGTCACCGAGATCTCGCTGGCGGCCCAAGCGCATCGGATCTGCCGTGAGCACGGAGTGCGTGATCCCATGGTCGTCCTCGACTCGACCCCGTTCAAAGGGGCCACGACGTTCGGGACACAGAAAGTCATCGAGCACGGTGACGTGGTGACAGTCTGGATCGAATCTGCGGGTCCCAACGGGACCTGGCTGGAATACCGCCGCATGTACTCCGTCGGACCGGTGTCCCCCGAGTACCGGGACGCGTGGCAGATCTACACCGAAGCCCATCAGGCCGGCGTTGCGGCGATGAGACCCGGCGCCATGGCAAGCGAGTTCGTCGAAGGCGTCGCCACCGTATTCCGTTCGCACGGAATCGAGCTCGACTACACCAACCCCGCAGACCAGCACCGGTCGTTCCATCTTCACGGCATCGGAACGGATGCGATCCAGGGAGTGTGGGTCAGCGGGAACGACCGGATTCTGCTCGAGCACGAGGTTGTCAACATCCACCCACACCGGCTGTTCCCAACGGCCGAGGCGACAGCGAAGTTCGGTCTCTTCGGACTCACCGACAACATCCTCGTAACACCCGGTGGTGGCCGGTGGATGACGAACGACCAGCACCTCACCTCCGCATTCATCGAACTGTAAAAGCCCACCGAATTCCCACGAGGACAGGAATACTCATGAAAACGCTCAGTCGACGCGGCATATCCCGCGGAACCGCGATGGCGGCGTGCATTGCGCTCGCCGGCACCCTGGTCGCATGCTCCAACGCTCCAGAGAGCACCGACCAGTCGGCCGCCGCCGCCGCCGGCCCCAGCACCGTGACCGACAACGCCCTGCTCGAGCAACACGGCGTCGGTATTCCGCAGGAAGTCGTCAACATCGGATTGTTGCCGTACGCGGACAACTCGATGCTCGCGGTCGGCATGGCCAAAGACTGGTTCGAGGAAGTGGGTATCACCGTCGGACCGGAGAAGTTCGCCAGCATCGCCGACGATCAGGCTGTGCCGTTGATCCTGAACGGAGACTACGACGTCACCTCGGCGTACGGCCCCAATTCCGTGCGTAACGCCGAAGGTGCCCCGTCGATCAAGGTCTTCAATTTCATCGACGTCACCAGCGGCCTGGCGATCCTTGCCGCCCCGGACTCGGGCAAGGCATCAGTAGCAGACCTCATGGCCGACGGCGCCTCCTTCGAAGACGCCGCGGCCTCGGTAATGGGCGATATGGCAGGCCAGCGGTTCGCCACCGACGACACCGCCGCCCATCGCAACTTCCTGGAGGCGGTGTACCAGATCGGGAACTTCTCGCAGGACAAATTCGGTCAGGTCGACGTCGTGGACGACTCCCAGATCCTCCTCCTGTCGCGCGGCGGGCAGCTCGATTACGCGAAACCCGCTGGTGCTGCGCAGACTGCGGAGCTTCTCCAGGCCGGTTGGTACCCCGTCATAGGCCTGCAGGATCTCATCGCCAACCTCCCAGCCGGTGATCCGCGCGCCGTCTCCGGCCTCGGCCACGTCGGCCACATGGCCGACGAGAAGTGGATCAACGAACACCACGACACCATGCTGCGGGTCTCGTCGGTCGCCTTCCGCATCGTCGATGCGCTCTTGGCCGACATCGAGAACAACACCACCGAGGCCACCGAGCCGATTGTGCCGGTCCTGGAGTCCGCCGCCTCCATCGATACCTCGGCCGAGGCCCTGAAGATCACGTTCGAGAAGATCGGCCCGTTCGCGTCCTTCGAAGACCAAGCCGACTGGTGGCTCAACACCGAATCGCCGTACTACTTCAAGGCGACTTACAACCAGCAGGTCAAAGCTGCCCAGGAAGCCGGGGTGATCACCAACCCCGACCTCGATGCCTCCGACTTCATCATCGCCGACGAGGTCTACAAGGAGCTGGTCGGCTACAAGGAACAGTACGAGTCGCTGCTACCGCAAGCCGCAGGCCTCAGTGGTGACCAAGCCAAGCTCGCCGAGATCGCTGCGACGCAGTACGCACACCGCAACCACCTCGACGCTGCGCGCATCATCGAGGCAGCCGTCAAGAGCTGACCCGCCGATGCTCTGAGAGGAGGAAGACATGCGCGTCAGAACTGCTGTCCCCACGGTCGCAGGCGGATTCGTGGGTGTGCTGGTGGTCGCAGCCATCTGGTCTGCGGTGGCATCGGTCAACACGGCGGCGCGATTTCCGGTAATTCCGGCCATCGTCCAGGCAACGATCGACAACTTCTCTGCCGCGCCGATTCTCGCCTACACCACCTTCGGGACAGGGGGGATCTGGTCCAACGTCCTGTGGACGGCACAGAATGTTCTCCTGGGTGTGGCGACGGGATTGATCGTGGGGTTCGCGACCGGGCTGGCACTGGCGCGGATCCAGTGGTTCAACCGCCTGGGCCGGCTACCCGTGGCCATCCTCGGCACCGTCCCCGTCCTCGCGATTCTGCCGTTCCTCACGCTGTGGTTCGGTAACTCGACGCTGGCGACCAGCGGGCTGGTGATCTTCTTCACTGCTCTCACCGTGGCCAGCACTGTGCAGTCCGCGGCAGCTGCGGCAGAAGTCAGGTACGCGGACTACGCAGCGACACTCGGTGTTTCGAAGAGTCGGACCACCGTGTCGGTCATCCTGCCTGCGTTGGTGCCGTCCACCATCGGTGTCGTTCGTGCGGCAACGGCATTCGGGTGGGGCTTCCAGTGCATCGCGGAGGTGCTCGGTGGCAACCAGGGTGCGGGGCGTCTGGTCCGGTCGTTCTCCGATGCCACCCAAACTGCCGGCGCCATCGGCGTCCTGATCGTCGTCGGCATCGTCGCCGTTGTGGTTGATGCCCTGATCGGCCTCGCCGGCCGTTGGATTGTGAGGTGGAACGAATGACAGTCGAAACCAGTGCTCATCAACTCGCGGGTGTGACAACGCAATCCGCAGCTATTGAACTGGACAACGTTTCCAAGGACTTCCGGCTCGAGTCGGGCGAGGTGGTCAACAGCGTCAACGCGGTCTCATTCCGGATCGAGCCTGGTGAATTCATCTGTGTCATCGGACCTTCCGGGCACGGTAAGTCGACCCTGCTGAACATGATCGCCGGGTTCCTTCCCCCGACCAGCGGCACCGTCACAGTAGGCGGAACCCCGGTGACCAAACCGGGACCCGATCGTGGGGTCGTCTTCCAACGGGACACGCTGTTCCTCTGGAAGACGGTGGCGCAGAACATCGAGTTCGGCTTAAACGCTCGGGGAATACCGAAGGACGAACGTAAGGCCGTTGTCGCCGAGATGCTCAAAATCATCGGCCTGGAGAAGTTCGCCGACGCCTGGCCCAAGCAGCTCTCCGGCGGGATGCGGCGGCGGGTGGCGATCGCCGCGGTGTTCGCCAACAAGCCCAAGGTGCTGCTGATGGACGAGCCGTTCGTTGGAATCGATTATCTCCGACTGGCTCAACTCCACGAGGTCCTGCTCGACTTGTGGCAGGAGGCAGAGAAGCGGGCGGTGTTCATGGTCACGCACGACATTGATGAGGCGTTGTCGCTCGCCGACCGAATCTTCGTGGTCAAGCATGGGACGCTGGCGCTCGACCTGAAGGTCCACCTACCGCGGCCGCGCCTGACCGACGACATCACCGGTCCCGAGGCGAACGCACTGCGTAGGCAGCTTCTGGAGGAGTTCTCGCGATGACGGCAACGCTGGTACCGGTGGTTGCGGCCCTCGAGTCCGAGTCAGCGCCGAAGTCCAAGCGCAACAGATCCGATCTGTACTGGGGTGCAACGTCGTTGGCGCTCGTCCTGGTGGTGTGGCAGCTCGCATCCGTTGTCGTCGGGATAGATGA
The DNA here is from genome assembly GCF_016313185.1 of Mycolicibacterium baixiangningiae. NCBI lineage: Bacteria > Bacillati > Actinomycetota > Actinomycetes > Mycobacteriales > Mycobacteriaceae > Mycobacterium > Mycolicibacterium baixiangningiae. The sequence goes on along the minus strand of NZ_CP066218.1, from coordinate 6,076,765 downwards.
CTCCGGAATACGGCTGGTGCCGAGCATCTCCGATGTGCTGTCGTCGTTCATGGTCTTCGCCGACTACTGGCCAGGCGGCCTCGGCGCCGAGCGCACGGTGGGCGGCGCCGGATCCACGGTGTGGGGTGCGACGCTGGGCCTTGCTTACAATGTCGCGATCTCGTTGTCCCGCTTCATGGTCGGATTCATACTGGGATCTGTCGTCGGAATTGGAGCTGGCCTGCTCGTCAGTTGGTCGTCGATTGCGCGCCGGACGGTGACCTTTCCGGCGCACTTCTTCCGGATGATGCCGTTGCTCGCGATGCTGCCCCTGTTCGGCTTGTGGTTCGGCAACTCCGAACTCGGCACCTATTCGTTCACGGCGTTCGCAGTCGCCGTCTTGCTGTTCGTTCTCACGGTGGCTGCCGTCGACAACGTTCCCAGGATCTACAACGACTCGGCGGCTTCTCTCGGGGCCAGTCGCCGTCGTATCTACCTGTCGGTGATCATTCCGTCGATCACACCGAGCCTGAAGGTCGGAATCCTCCTGGCAGTTCCCTTCGCGTGGAGCGCTGTGCTCGCAGCCGAAGTGATCGGCAAGCAGTACGGTCTCGGCCGCATTCTCAACTTCGCATTGCTCTACGCCGCAACCGATATCGTCGCCGTGACCGCTCTGGTGGTGATCATCATCGCCGGATGTACCCACCTCGTCCTCGCGAAATCCCTCAACCACCTGACCCGCTGGGTCGACTGATCAGCAGTTCCAGACAAGGAGCACCGCAGTGAGCACCCCGCCCGCCGGCACCGGTACCGTCCGCGACTTCGTCGGCTACGGCCAGCACATGCCGAAGGTGACGTGGCCGAACGGCGCCAACGTCGCAATCAACCTCGTCGTCAACTACGAGGAAGGGTCGGAGTACTCGTTCGACCGGGATGGTGAGAACGACGTCCCCGTCGAAGCGGCCTACAACTTCCCGTTGGATACGCGCGACCTGTCCCGAGAGTCGATGTACGAATACGGCAGTCGCGCCGGGATCTGGCGACTGATGCGACTGTTCGACGAGCTCGACGTACCGTGCACGTTCTACGCCTGCGCCGAAGCCTTCGAGAAGAACCCTGAGGTGGCCAAGTACGCCCGTGCCGCCGGTTATGACCTGCTCAGCCACGGGAATCGCTGGGTTGAGCAGTGGCGCTTCACCCGCGACGAGGAGCGCGAGCAGATGAAGCTGGCCATCAAGTCCTTCGAAGGCACCTGGGGGGAACGTCCTCGCGCCTGGTACTGCCGTTACGGCGCCTCGGTCAACACCCGGGAACTCGTGGTCGAGGAAGGCGGGTTCGTCTATGACTCCGACGCCTACAACGACGACCTGCCCTACTACAAGAAGATGGGCGACCATCAACAGCTGGTCATCCCGTACAGCCTGACCAACAACGATCTTCAGGGCGACAAGAGCCCGAATCTGTTCTCCGATTACATCACCCGAGCGTTTGACGAACTGTGGCGCGAGGGGGAGAACGGGTCGCCCAAGATGATGTCCGTGGGCCTGCATCCCCGCACCGTCGGCCAACCCTCGCGTGCCAACGCCTTGCGCCAGTTCATCGAACACGCACAAGCTACCGGCAAGGTGTGGTTCGCCCGCCGGATGGACATCGCCAACCACTGGCTCGAACACCATCCCGCTCCGTGAGTAACCGAATCGCAGAGCTCTTCGCACCGAAAATCCGAGTGGCACTGGAGCAAGACTGGCACAACGTCGTTGCGCTGAGTGAGTTCATCCACTCGCACGTCGAAGAGTCCTCGAAAGAGTTCGAATGCAGTGCTCGGCTGATGATGGAGTTGGAAGATCACGGGTACGCCGTCGAACGTGGCATTGCCGGCATGGACACTGCGTTCCGGGCATCATTCGGATCCGCCTCCGCAACAACGACGGTCGCGTTCGTCTGTGAATACGACGGGCTTCCCCCGTACGGGCAGAGCTGCGGACACAACGTCGTGGCCGCAGCGTCGTACGGAGCGGGGTTGGCGCTGCGGTCCTTGGCCGACGGTCTCGATCTCCGGCTGTTGGTGATCGGTACTCCGGCTGAAGAGGGGATTGGTGGGAAGTACATCCTGGGTGACGCCGGAGTCTTCGACGATGTGGATTTCGCCGCGTCGATCTATCCCGGGATGGACGACATTTCCGCCTCGCGGACCCTTGCGGCTCACAAGCTGACCATCGAGGCATTCGGAAAGGCTGCCCACGGGGCAGCACATCCGGAGCTCGGGATCAATGCACTCGACGGAATCGTGTTGGGCTTTTCCGCGATGGCGATGTTGCGTCCGAATCTGCCACCAGCGGCGAGAATTCACGGAATCATCACCGAGGGCGGCATCCACCCGCAGGTTGTTCCCGATTACGCGCGGGCAACCGTCGTCGTCCGGGCTGCAAACCTCAGAGAACTCGCCGACATCCGAGCGCGGGTCACCCGCGCGTTCGAGCAGGCAGTCGAGTCAGTCGGTGCGACATGCACCGTGACACCTGCCGCGCGATGCGCCGAACCGGTCCTCAACATCGAGGCGTTGGCGTCCATGTTCGATACCGCGCTGTGTGCCGTGGGGCGCTCGCCTCGACCCACCGACGAGGTTGCCGGCGCCTGGTCCACTGACGCAGGCACGCTCAGCCGACGCGTGCCCTATTTGCAGCCCCAGATCAAGATGACGCCGCGTTCGATTCCACCGCATTCCCACGGCTTCCACGAGGCCAGCGTCGGTCCTGATTCCGAGTCATGCATTTTTGATGCTGCGATCGCGCTGGCTTCCATGGCTGCGGAGTTCGCGAGCAGTCCGGAAATCCGTGCGGAGGTGAAATCCCAGTTTCGCCTAGCGATGACGGGCGCGTCATGACCGCTTCTGTCGCCGGGAGATTGGGTTGGCTGCGTTTGCTCGCCTTGTCGGGTGCCTGCAGCTTGACCGTCAGCGTCATCTACATTCCGCAGTCTCTGCTCACGAGTATTGCCGGCGATCTCGGCGTATCACACGGGCTCGCCAGTGTGCTCGCGATGATCGCGCAAGTCGGTTATGCCGTCGGGATCCTGCTTCTCGTACCGCTCGCCGCTCGTCTCGAGGTCAGGAAGCAGGTGACCTACCAGACGCTCGCTCTCACCTGCACACTGCTGTTGGCCACGGTGGTTCCGAGTTTCTACGGCGCCATGGCAGCGTTCCTGGCTGTCGGACTGGTCGCGAACGTCTCACAGGTGCTCATTCCGGCGGCAAACCGGATGAGCACCCACGACAGCAGAGGCAAGACGAACGCTGTGCTCGTGGGAGCGTTGCTCGTCGGAATCTTCGGTGGCAGAGTTCTCGCCAGCCTGTGTGCTGAGTGGATCGGGTGGCGCGGAACCGTATTCGTCTCCGCGCTGGCTGTCGCCGCCACGATTCCCTCGACCCGCTGGGCGCTGCGGCACGCGCCTGCGCCGGAAGGTGGAGCACTGACGCATGGTCGACTCGTCCTCGCGACGTTGCGACGGGCGTTGTCCAACGCGATCCTGGTGCGATCAGCGCTGACCCAGGCCTGTGTGCTGGCGACGTTCAATGCGCTCTGGACAGTGATGGTTCTCCATCTCACCGGACCCGAGCTTTCGTGGACCCTGGGGCAGGCCGGTCTCTTCGGCGTGGTGGGGCTGGTCGCAGGGTTCTTCACCCCGTATGCGGGCCGTCTCATCGACCGGCACGGGGCCAGACGAATGACGGGGTGGTTCCTGCTCATTCTGCTGACGGCGATGATGGCCATTCTGCTGACCAACAGCACGCCTGTCGCTTTCGGAGCTGTCATGTTCGTCGCGACGTGGGCGAACCAATCGGCGTTGTCGGGCAATCAAGTTCGGGCCCTGGCGACCGACCCCGAGCGGTCTGCCCAGCTCAACACGGTATTCAGTTTCATCGTCTTTTTGGGAGGTGGAATCGGGGGGCCGTTGGGACCGCTCATGTACGCGTGGCGCGGAATCGACGCTGTTGCCACGGTGGGGGTTGTTCTTGTCCTCGTCGCGATCGCGCAGTGGTGGCTGATACCTCGGGCGGTTGTCGACCGATCCCAGTTCCCTCAGTTCAACGGCCTCTCAGAACCACTGGAACCGACCTTGACCAAGGAGCCGCAATGACCACGTCCGTTTCACCGAGTCCGTTGACAACCTCGGGAATCGAACGAGTACGCAACTACGTCCTGAGCCTCGACGAGCCCGCTGCTTGGAACGCCGACGAACTCGAATCACGCCGCGATACCTGGGATCTGGCCCTCACCGACGCCGAAAGCGCGCTATTGGGTGAGCTCACCGTGGAAGCAACCGAGACGTTCGGTCAGTGGTCGGAGGGAAACGGCACCCGCGACGAGTGGAAGAAGCTCGCCGCCCCGCTGACCAAGTACTTTTCCACCGTCGAGCACTCCCTCGAGGGCGGCACCGGTATCGCGCTGCTGCGCAACCTGCCGGTGCGCACCCCTGATGCCGAACTGCCGTACAACGAGAACCTGCTCTGGCTCATCGGCGCCGCCATGGGACAACCCGTCAACCAGATGGGCGGCGGCACCGTACTGGCTCGACTGGCCTACAAGGGAAAGGCACGCCCTGACCATCCCCGCGCGGAGAACACCAACGAAGGCCTCAGTTACCACACCGACGGCTCAGACCTGCTGATGCTCATGTGCATTCGTCAGGCCATGGTGGGCGGCAACTCGATGGTGTCCAGCGCGGCACGCACCGTCAAGGAGATCGCCCGCCGCTACCCCGAACTACTACCCGCCCTGTTCGAGGATCACTACCCGTTCGACCGGCAGATGGAGATCCTCGACGGCGACACCACCTACTACCTGAGCCGGCTGTGCACCATCGTCGACGGCAAGATCACCACCCGCTACGTGCGTCCACTGACCGATGCGGCGCTCTACCGAGGAGATTGCCCGCCCTTGACCGAGCGTCAGGTCGCACTCATGGAGGTCTTCGACGAGATATCCAACGAAGGCGGCGTCGAAGTTGGATTCGATTCCGGCGACCTGGTGATCGCGAACAACTACAGCGTCATGCACGGGCGTTCTGAGTTCCTCGACTCCGAGGACGAATCCCAGCGCCGGCTGCTCGTACGGCTCTGGCTCGCAATGGAAAACGGCCGTCCGCTGCCGTTCGATTTCGACCGTGGCGTCAATCACGACGGCGTCGCCCGCGGCGGTGTCCCCTACACCAGCATTGCCTGACGGAACCTGCTGTTCGGTGTTGCGTATTTTGCACAAGCCTGTTCGAATTTTACATAGCGTAACCAGAGGGGCGATGGATTCGTAACAGCGGTCCGGGAAAGTGGTGTCAGTGGAACTGCATCCACCCGAGACAGAATGAGGTCAACTCGAGCTTTGCGGAGATTGCCGCGAAACGCACTGCCAGAACCGCACCGCCGCCGCCCGCATGCTCCATGACGCCAATGAACACCTAACCGACAAAGCGAAAGCAGGACCCGGACATGACGACCTCCTACAGCCCCACCCCCCTGATCACCTCGGGACTCGATCGGGTGCGCAACTACATCCTGGACCTCGATGAGCCCGCCGCATGGAATGCCGAGGAACTCGAAAGCCGGCGCGACACATGGGATCTGGCCCTCACCGATGCCGAAAGCGCGCTACTCGGTGAACTCGCCGTGGAAGCAACCGAAAAGTTCGGCCAGTGGTCGGAAGGAAACGGTACCCGCGAGGAATGGAAGAAACTCGCCGCACCGCTGATCAAATACTTCACAGGCGTCGAACATTCCCTCGAGGGCGGCACCGGCATCGCCTTGTTGCGCAACTTGCCGGTGCGCACCCCTGATGCCGAACTGCCCTATAACGAGAACCTGCTCTGGCTCATCGGCGCCGCCATCGGACAACCCGTCAACCAGATGGGTGGCGGGACCCTGCTCGCCTCCCTGGCTCAACGCAAAAAGGCCCGGCAGGACATTGTCCGGCCGGAGAACACCAACGAGGGTTTGGGTTACCACACCGACGGTTCCGACCTGTTGATGCTCATGTGCATTCGTCAGGCCATGGTCGGCGGAAACTCCGTGGTCTCCAGCTCCGCACGCACTGTCAAGGAGATCGCCCGCCGCTACCCCGAACTGCTGCCCTCGCTCTTCGAGGACTACTTCCCCTTCGATCGGCAGATGGAGATCCTCGAAGGGGACACCAGCTACTACCTGACCCGGCTGTGCACCATCGTCAACGGCAAGATCACCAGCCGCTACGTGCGGTTGCTCATCGACGCAGCGCAAGAGCGCGGTGACTGTCCGCCGTTGACCGAGCGTCAGCTCAGGCTCATGGAGGTCTTCGACGAGATATCCAACGAAGGCGGCGTCGAAGTCGGATTCGGTTCCGGTGACCTGGTGATCGCGAACAACTACAGCGTCATGCACGGCCGCTCCGAGTTCATCGACTCCGAAGACGAATCCAATCGCCGACTGCTGGTACGGCTCTGGCTCGCAATGGAAAACGGGCGTCCGCTGCCGTTCGACTTCGACCGTGGCGTCAACCACGACGGCGTTGCCCGCGGTGGTGTTCCCTACACCAATATCGCCTGAATCTGTGACGGATCTACCGGCGTCGGTCTTGGTCACCGGGGCCACCGGGTTTCTCGGTCGACACCTGGTGGATTCGCTCAGGACAGCGGGCGTCGACGTGGTCGGTGCCGCCCACACGGTCGGGGATTTCTTTGACGTCACCGACCCTCATCAGGTGCACCAAGTGTTCGCCCGCTTCAAACCCGAGGGGGTAGTGCACCTGGGCGCAATCTCCGGGCCGATGGTATCGCGTGACCGACCGTGGTCGATCGTCGATGTGAACATCGGGGGCACAGCCAATCTGCTGGAAGCTGCGCGGATCAACGGCACCCGGCGATTCCTGCTGGCGTCGTCGAACGCCGTTTACGGCAGCAACCCGGGGCCGCTCGACGAACAAGTGACGGTGTTGAAGCCATCCAGCGTCTACGGTGCTACCAAGGTCGCCGGCGAGCATCTGGTGGCGGCGTACGGACGTAGGTATGGCCTGTCGACCTGTTCGCTGCGTATCTCGGCGGTGTACGGACCCGGCCGGAGCACCCACTGCATCATCGCATTGTTCATCCGAGATGCACTGGCGGGCAGAGTGTCTCGGGTGGCGTTCGGCGCGGATTTCTCCCGCCAGTATGTCTACGTCGACGATGCTGTGCGGTCCATCGTCTGCGTGCTGACCGCGGGCCCCGAAGTCGATGGCCAATCGGTCAACATTTCGGGTACCGAGTTGCTCCAGGTGGGCGAGATCGCCGACATCGTGACCGAGATGCTGCCTGAAGTGAGAATCGAATTCGGCCAGGGACCAGACCCCGATGACGACGACGTGCAGGGCCCGTTCGTCCTGACCCGCGCCAGGGAACTCCTCGGTTTCGAGTCGGAGGTGAGCATGCGTGACGGCATCGCCCGATACGCGAATCACCTGCAGCGTGCGCATGACGGCTGACTGTGTTGTCCAGCTGAGCTGGTGGTGGTGGCCGCCCCGGGCCGACATCCCGAGTTGCTCGAGGTTCTCGCCCGATGGGAGCAGCGTTCACCTCCCGGGGAACGAGACCTCAACGATGGCAGCCGACTGGGAAAGCGCTGGGTCCGCCCGCTCCCTCGACGCGGCCTGCGGTCGATGTCCGGCGGGTTTGACAGTGCGGAATCGCTGGCTGTCCCGGTACGTAACGAGCAGAGATCGAGCTTTCAGAACTCTGGCGTAACCACATCACCCACGGCGCAGCCGTGATCGTCCAAGAGCCATCCGATCCGCTTACGAGTGGAGAGCGCCACGGCGCTGTCCAGTACGCGTAGTGAGGGCTGGCGCTGAGTGACCTCTTTTTCGATCCGCAAGAGATCGGTGACGGATCGCGCCCAGGCGATGAACATCAAATTGGACTCACCCGTGGTCGAGAAGCATCCCCGAATCTCCGGTAACGACCGGAGATCATGCGCAGTCTCGCTGAGATGCCGGGAGTCGACACGGCAGAACCACGTGCAGCAGATCGGCCACCGCGAACTCTCTTGCGAGATTTCACACCGGAACCGCACCGCCCCTGTGGCAAGGAGTCGAGCAACCTGCCGACGCACCGTAGCCGGGGTTCGACCGGTGAGGCGGGCGAGGTCGGCGAAGCCGATGCGGCCGTCGGCCGCTAGTAGCGCTACCAGCTGTGAGTCGGAGGCATGATAGTTCGGTGTAGCCAGCGTGACACTAGCTTCGGCGGCAGCCAATCGCGTTGATTGTGAACGATTTAGCGCATCCAGACGCCAATCCGATGCCTCGATATGAATCTCAGTCACCAGGCTAGTGCGATGCCGCAGAATCCCATCGAGCTGCAACCGCGACAGAACCAAACCTGACAGAGTCGCCCAATCGTGTGCGACCACCATCAGCAAGAGATCCCTGCCACGCGCGGATAACTCAATCGAGATGATCTCGGGCACGCGACACAGCTCGTTGACGACTCGGGTCCGGTGGGTTGGAAGACAATCGACTTCGACAAACGCCATCTGCGTACGGGGGGACTTAATGATCGGGTGCACCGTGACCCATGCCAAGCCGGCCTCGCGGAGCCGCGACCATCGAGCAGCCAGCGCGGCCGGCGAACGCTCCAAGACTTGCCCGAGCGCAGTCCACGAGGCTCTGGGGCTGATCTGGAGTGCGTGCAGGAGTGACAGATCTTCCTCTGTCAAGGCGCCTACGTGCATCATTCCTGCTTCCGATCGGTCATTTGTGAAGGAATCTGCGGGTTTGACCTGCGTGCATCGAATGTTTCTACGGTGGTTGCTATCCGTCAATAGTGGCCTGCCCAAGGTGCGCGGCGGCGGCACTCTCGAACAGCCAACGTCCAGGAGAACCGTGACCGACGAACTCACTTCACTGCAATGGATCAAGGAGCTTGTGGCCATTGATTCCACCAGCGACCGCAGCAACTTACCGATCCTCGAGTTGATCGACACTCAGTTGCGAAAGGCAGGCGCGCGCACGGCCTTTCGGCCGAACCAGCACCGCAACAAGGCTAACTTGGTAGCCTCATTCCCGTCTGCAGACGGATCCCTCGCCGGCGGCCTGGTGCTATCGGGGCACACTGATGCAGTTCCGGTCGAGGGCCAAGATTGGACCAGTGATCCATACACCGCTGAGGTGAAGGACGGCCGAATCTACGGACGCGGCACTGCCGATATGAAGGGATTCATCGGTGCGGCACTGTCGGTGGTGCCTCGCATTCAGCAAGCGCAGCTACGCGAGCCCATTCACTACGTGCTGTCTTATGACGAAGAGATCGGTCTACACGGCGGAGCGCAAATCGCCAGCGATCTGCAAGAACTCGGTCTTTCGCCGCGCCACTGCGTCGTCGGCGAGCCGACCGGCATGCAGGCAGTCCGCGCACACAAATCCTTCTCCTTGGCCTCGATCTCCGTTCGCGGCGTCGACGGCCATTCCTCTCGTGCCCCCCATCTGGTCAACGCCGCCTTCTACGGCGCGCAGCTGGTCGGTTTCATCGAACAGTTAGCCAAAGAGTTTGAAGATCACGGGCCGTTCGACTCGACCTATGACGTCCCGTTCAGCACCATCAGCGTCAACCAGATTCTGAGCGGTAACGCAAGCAACACAGTCCCCGCCCTTTGCCAGATTCGACTGGACCTGCGCACCATCCCAGCCATGCCGCCGCTGCAAGTGCTGGACAGAGTTCGGGCCCACGCTCAGACCCTTGAGAAGCAAATGCAGGATCTAGACATCACGGTTGAGGCAATCGCGCTGGCACCAGGATTAGACACCTCGCCGCGCTCAACGCTGCTGGCAGCACTGAACGACGCTGGAGTCAGTAGCGGCGGGAGCGTGGCTTACGGCACCGAGGCGGGCTTCTTCGACGCTGCGGGTATCGAGACGGTTGTGTGCGGCCCCGGAAGCATCGCGCAGGCTCACATCGCCGATGAGTACGTAGCTATTGAACAGATCGCTGAATGCGAGCGCGTCCTTGGCGCACTCATCGACACGTATTGCGAGGTATGACCATGCCGACATCGAAAAGCGCGACGACTCCCGGTGATCTGACGCAGGAACAACGGTCCCGCGCCAAGAAGGCCGTGGCCGCTGCCTCTATCGGCAACGCGTTGGAGTGGTACGACATCATGATCTACGGATACTTCGCAGCCGTGATCAGCAAGCTGTTCTTTCCCAGTGAAAGCGAGTTCGTTGGACTGCTACTAACTTTCGGCACGTTCGCGATCTCTTACCTCATCCGGCCCATCGGCGCGATGGTCATCGGGAACATCGGTGACAGGCGCGGCCGTAAGACGGCACTAAACCTCACCATCCAGATCATGTTCGTGGGCACCCTCTTGCTGACGTTCGCCCCCACACACAGCCACATCGGCCCGGCCGCTGCAGTCCTGGTGTTGATTGCCCGCTTGCTACAGGGCTTCTCTGCCGGTGGTGAATTCGGCTCGGCCACAACGTTCTTGACGGAGAGCGCCGTAGGTCGCAAGGCCTACTACGCCAGCTGGCAAACTGCCACGCAGGGGGGCTCACTGCTTCTGGCCGCGACGGTCAGTTTCATCCTGACCGCCACCCTCGCAACGACGCAACTCGATTCGTGGGGGTGGCGCGTCGCGTTCGGCGTGGGGCTCATGATCGGCCCAGTCGGGCTGTACATCAGGGCCAGGATCGATGACACGCCGGAGTTCGCCGACGCAGAAATCCTGAAGTCGCCCTTGCGGACGACTTTGGGCAAGAACCTATCCCGTGTGCTCACCGCAGCTGGCTGTGTGGGGGCAGCGACCATCACCATGTACCTGCTGCTCTATATGCCCACCTTCGCTATTCGAAACCTGGGTCTACCCACCTACTCGGGTTACATCGGCGGCATCATCGGTGGGCTGACTGTCTTGGTATGTTCGCCCCAGATCGGTAAGCTCGCCGACCGCTTCGGGTGCGTCACGGTCATGCGACCTGCGGCCGTGGTGGGGATGCTTGGCGGGGCACCGCTGTTCTGGCTGCTTCAACAGGCGCCGACGGTGGCCGCACTGACCCTGGTTCAGGCTGTCCTCGGTGTGATCCTTGCCTTCTACTTCGCCCCACTGCCCGCACTCATGAGTTACCTCTTCCCAACGGCTATCAGGACAACTGGTATCTCGGTCGCCTACAACATCGGCGTTCTGCTGTTCGGCGGGACTGCCCCGGTGGTCTTTGCCGCCCTGGTGGAGTTCACCGGCTCGCTGGTCTCGCCGAGTTACTTCTACATCGCTGTCTGCGGTGCGTCCGTTATCGCGCTAGAGCTGGCGCGGCGGCGGTTCGCGCAAAACTAGCAGCTTTCACGCATTCGAAGGTGGCTGGCAGAACGCGCATACCCAGCGTTCTGCTGGCCCCTGGGCGTCGGGCCGCTGGCCCAGGGAGGTCAGGGCGGCATTGACAGCACATCGAACAATAGACAATATATTGCATGTTAAATACTGCTTTACCTGGTGTTGGGTCCGTGCCACTCCAGATGAATGCAATCGCGGACACTGCGAACAGGAGAAACCCATGGCCATCGACGACTTCGAGCGATACCCACTGACTTTCGGCCCCAGCCCCGTTCACCCGCTGCGACGGCTGAGCGATCACCTCGGAGGTGCTGAGATCTGGGCGAAGCGCGAAGACGTCAACTCCGGGCTGGCATACGGGGGCAACAAGACCCGCAAGCTGGAGTACTACATCCCTGAAGCGCTTGCCCAAGGCGCCGACACTTTGGTCTCAATCGGGGGTGTGCAGTCCAATCACACGCGGCAGGTCGCAGCCGTGGCAGCTAAGCTCGGACTCAAAGCGGTACTGGTGCAGGAAAAGTGGGTCGACTGGCCGGACTCGGTCAACGACAAGGTGGGCAACATCCTCCTGTCTCGCATCATGGGCGCCGACGTCCGACTCGACCCTTCTGGCTTCGGCATCGAGTTCAAAGACAGTTGGCAGAACGCCATCGAGGACGTCAAACGCGCCGGAGGCACCCCGTACGCCATTCCCGCCGGCGCCTCCGATCACCGTCTCGGCGGGCTTGGGTTCGCGAACTGGGCGTACGAGGTACAGAAGCAGGAGGAAGAACTCGGAATCTTCTTCGATACCATCGTGGTCTGTACCGTCACTGGTTCCACCCACGCTGGGATGATCGCCGGATTCGCCGGGCAAAGCCGTCCCCGGCGTGTCTTGGGAATCGACGCCTCGGCCACTCTTGACAAGACGCGCCAGCAAGTCGAGCGCATTGCCCGCAACACCGCCGAACTCATCGGCCTCGGCCGCGACCTGTCCGACGACGAGATAACGGTTCTCGACGGGTGGGCCGGTGATCTCTACGGCATTCCGGTCCAGTCCACCATCGACGCCATCAGACTGACCGGCCGCCTCGAAGGGGTCATCATCGACCCGGTGTACGAAGGCAAGTCGATGGCCGGCCTCATCGATCTGGTCAGGTCCGGACAGATCGAGCCGACCTCGAAGGTCCTCTATGCGCACCTGGGCGGGCAACCCGCGCTGAACGCCTACAGCGGGATCTTCTGACGCGATGGCTACCGCCGCAGTGGAGAGCACTGCTTTTCCCGTCAACAGCCCCGCCACGCCATTGCACGAGATCGAACAGCGGGTGCTGTGGCTGTCCACGTCGATCGTTCATTACGCCAACCGTGTCCGACCCAACACCAGCGGCCTCAAGGTCGGTGGACACCAGGCCTCCAGTGCATCGATGGTGTCGATCATGACCACGCTGTGGTTCGAGCAACTCCAGCCCGGTGATCGGGTGTCTGTCAAACCACACGCTTCACCGGTACTGCATGCCATCAACTACCTGCTCGGCGAACTGGATGAAGAATACCTGCCAACACTGCGGCAGTTCGGCGGTTTGCAGTCCTATCCCAGCCGTGCCAAAGACCCAGACCCAGTGGACTATTCGACAGGTTCGGTGGGGATCGGGGCCACCGCACCCATCTGGGGAGCGATCGCCCGCCGCTATGTCGACACCCAAATCGGTGATGCGGGCAAGGGGCGGCAGTACTCGTTGGTCGGCGACGCAGAACTCGACGAAGGTGCGGTCTGGGAAGCCATCTTGGACCACTCGGTGGCTGAGCTGGGTGAAGTCGTGTGGATCGTCGATCTGAACCGCCAGTCGCTGGACCGCGTGGTGCCGAACATCGCCGCCGGTCGCCTGGAGGCGATGTTCGCCGCCGCGGGGTGGCAGGTCATCACCGTCAAGTTCGGCACGCTGTTGGAATCGTTGTTCAGCCGTCAGGGCGGCGGAGCCGTTGCGCACCCGGATCCTGGAGATGTCCAACCCGGAATACCAACGGCTGCTTCGTTGCAGCGCAAGCGATGTCCGTGACCGGCTGCCCGGCACCGGGGTGGGCGCAGCCGCTGTCGCGTCGTTGATCGCCGAACTCGACGACGCCACCCTGCTGCGCGCCATCCGCAACCTCGGTGGTCACGACCACGACGCGCTGCGTGCGGCATACGCCCAAATCGATGACACCCGGCCAACCGTAATCATCGCCTACACCATCAAGGGACGCGGGCTGCCGACCCAGGGTCACCCGCAGAACCACTCATCGCTGCTATCGGTGGAGCAGTACGAGCAACTGGCCACTGAACTCGGAATGGACACCGACAAGATGTGGGCGACATTCGACCGGGACAGCGCCGCGGGCGAAGTCTGCGCCCAGACTGCGCGGCGTCTGAAACGGGAATCGCCGCAGTTGATGACACCTCCGCCGGTGCCCGGCGACATGGGCCGCACCCCGTCGGGCACGGCGACCACTCAGGCGGCCTTGGGCCGGGTCCTGCTGGACTTGAGTCGTGAGGCACCCGCGGCCGCCAAGCGGGTGGTGACCGTCAGCCCCGACGTCAGCTCGACGACCAATCTGGCCGGCTGGCTGAACAAGGTGGGCGTGTGGTCGCCGATCGAGCGACGCAACTGGTTTGACGACGACTCCGAGACAGTCATGCATTGGCGGGAAAAGCCGACCGGGCAGCACATGGAACTGGGTATCGCCGAGACCAACCTGGTGGGCCTGATGGGGGAACTGGGGGCGACCTGGAGTCGGTGGGGGCAGCCATTGTTCCCCATCGGAGTGATGTATGACCCGTTCGTCGAGCGTGCGCTGGAGCCGTGGTCCTACGGCATCTACGCCGGCGGACAATCCATCTTGATCGGCACCCCCTCAGGGGTCACACTGGCCGCCGAAGGCGGTGCCCATCAATCGATCAAGACGCCTTCGATCGGTCTGGAGCAGCCCGGCTGCGTCAGTTACGAGCCGGCGTTCGCCATCGATGTCGAATGGACCCTGTTGTCGGCGATCGGACGCCTGGGTCGTCCGGATGGCACGTCGTCGTACTTCCGGCTGTCGACCCGGCCGGTCGACCAGACGCTGGCCGCCGTCCCCGAGGATCCGGCAGCCCGGGAACGTCGGCGCCGTCAGACGATTGCCGGCGGTTACGTGCTTCGCCGCGCCGACAAGCCAACAGTGACGCTGGTCGGCATGGGGCCGATCATGACCGAAACGCTAACGGCCGCCGGCCGTCTCAGCGACCAAGGAATCGACGCCGATGTCGTCTGCGTGACTAGCCCAGGGCTGCTCTTCGCCGCAGTGCAGGCCCGCCGCGGCCTCTCAGAGAGCCCGTCATGGATTCTGGAGCAACTCTTTCCTGCGGAGCGCGCGACACCAATGGTCACTGTTCTCGACGGCCACCCCCACACCCTGGCGTTCCTCACCGGAATCAACGGTGTACCCGGCACGGCGTTGGGCGTCAGAAAGTTCGGCCAGGTGGGCTCACTGGAAGACGTATACCGCTACCACGGCATCGACAGCGACAGCGTCGTGCGCGCCGCACTCGATCTCGCTCAGAAAGGCTGACATGACAGCCGCAGAGACCCACATCGCGGTTACCGTCGCCGAGCTGGGGGAGGCCGTCACAGAGGCCACCATCACACGATGGCTCAAATCGGTAGGCGACACCGTTGAAGACGGCGAACCGCTCCTCGAAGTAGCCACCGACAAAGTCGACACCGAAATCCCCGCGCCGGCAGCAGGCATATTGGCCGAAATTCTCGAGCCCGAAGATGCAGTGGTGGCGGTCGGCGCGACGATCGCCCGCATCGCCGCTGCACCACCCGTGCCGGAAGCCGACCCACAGCCTCAGACCACACAACCCGTCGCCGCCCAACCGCCCGCACCGGCAGAAACATCACCAACGCAGACAGAACAGAAGACGGCATTCCCACAGACCACGCTGGCGACATCGGCGCCGCCGCCGTTGACCGACGCAGAGCAGGCGGTGCCGGTCATCACCGAACAATCCGACCGGGTGGAGAAGATGCCGCGCATTCGGCGGACCATCGCCCGACGCATGATGGAGTCATTGCAAACCGCCGCTCAGCTGACCACTGTCGTCGAAGTAGACCTCTCCCTCGTTGCCGCATCGCGTGCCAAACACAAACAAGCCTTCCTCGAACAAACAGGTGTCAAGCTGTCGTTTTTACCGTTCGTGGTTGTCGCTGCGGTCGAAGGATTGATCGAGCATCCGATCATCAATGCGTCCGTTGACGCGGACTGCACCGAGATCACCTATTACAGGTCAGTGCATTTGGGCATGGCTGTCGACAGCAAAAAGGGGCTCATGGTGCCGGTCATTCGTGATGCCCAAGACCACAGCATCGCGGCGGTCAGCCGCGCGATCGCCGCTTCAGCCAACGCCGTTCGCGACGGTGCCATACGCCCAGACGAACTCACAGGCGGAACTTTCACCATCACCAACACCGGCAGCCGTGGCGCGCTCTTCGATACTCCGATCATCAATCAACCGCAATCAGCCATCCTAGGGATAGGTGCCGTCGTCGAAAGGCTTGTGCCGCAACGTGATAACGATGGTAGCCTTCTCATCCGGGCGCGGTCGATGGCGCACCTGTCGCTGTCCTACGACCATCGTATCGTCGACGGCGCTGACGCTGCCCGCTACCTGACGACGGTGCGGACCCGGCTGGAAAATGGCTTCAGCGACGACGAGGTCTTAGTGGAAGTAGCCGAAGGCTATACCGCAACGAGTCGCCGAGCGTAACCTGCCATCGAAGTCAAGCACTGCTCAAAGATCCCTGGGAACATGAGAATGGCTGCGCGCACGGGCAACGGCGTGCAGGTCAGCGTTGATGCGGGGTGAACCGTAGGTGCGACGGGATTGATGCCAGCGGGCCAGGATCTTGACTTCCAGGTCCCGGCGCCACTGCTGGCGCGGCGTGGGTGCAGTGCGGCGCTGGCGCGCTGCCCAGGCGTAATAGCCAGATCGTGAGACCCCGAGGAGTTCGGCCAGTGTGGCGATAGCGTGGTCGGCGCACTCCGCGGCTATGAGCTCGAATGGACTCACCGAGGTTGCTGTCCCGCAAAGTACGCCGATACCTTTTTCAGGAACGCGATATCTCGGTCTTTCTCAGCGAGCTCCGCGCGAAACCGCACCAACTCGGCGCGTTCGCGGGCAGTCAGGTCGCCTTCTGGGGGCCCATGTCGGGCCCCGCTGGATCGCCCTTTCCGAGTTGTGAATTGAGTTTCCTGCAAGGAAAACTTGGACAGGTGGGCCGACCGACCGGAGTAGTTGGCTACCTGAGAATCGCAGTGGGGGAGTGTTCAAGGGTGGGGCAAATGAGCCAAACCCGGTTAGGAAGAGTCTGGTGAGTAGGTCTGCTGCGCTGCCTGGTGCAGGGTGGCCCGTCACCCATGCCGCAGCGCGTTCGGCTCGCGTGGAGCTGGGCCGCATCAAGAGGAGTGCCAGGCTTCGCCAGAATAGTGCTACTGCGGGGGCATGCCGAAGACGGATGGAAACGCCCTGTACATCACGAGGTGCGGATACTACAGTCCGTAGTAGACACAGCGGCCGAAGTGGGGTTCACATGGTTGGACAATCGCAGGTAAATCAGACCCGCTGGGACGCCCGACTTCGCCCTATCGCAGTAGTTTTCGGTGCTGCAGTAGCGCTGCACGGCGCGGACCATCTACGCCGAGGCATGGACGTCATACCGCCCGCGGTGATGGTGGCGGGCATGATCCAGATCGCGCTCGCTGTCGTCACCATCGCGCTGGTGTTCTTCGGTAGCCGGTGGGCGCCTCATGCCGCTGCCTTTGTCGGCTTGGTCAGCGCAGCGGGGTTCACTGTTGCGCATCTGCTGCCGACGGGGGGCTTCTTCAGCGATAGCTTCATCAATGCGCCACCGGCTGCGCGGGTCACCTGGTTCTCCTGGGTGACCGCTGTCATCGAGATCATCGCCGACACCGTGTTCGGGCTCGTCGGAATCGCGATCCTGCGATCCCGAGCGAGGTCACGTGCGATGCATACGCTTTGAAAGCGCGTGACGATGATGAGAGTGACGGACTTGGTTCGCGCCGAACGATTAGCTCTGGCCAACTTGCTCGCCGATCTGACACCCGAGCAATGGTCGCACCCGACCTTGTGCAGCCAGTGGCGGGTACGCGATCTCGCCGCGCACGTCATCAGTTACGACAGCCTCTCCTTCGCCCAGATCGCGAAGAGACGCGTCCTCGACGCCCGCGGCAGCATGGATCGCTTCAACGCCATAGCCATCGATGACTACGCCTGTCTCACAACGGTTGCGCTGGTTGACCTCATCCGCCAGCGGGCGCAACCACGCGGTTACATGGCAGCCTTTGGCGGCACCATCGGTCTGCTCGATGCCATGATCCACCAGCAAGACATCCGTCGCCCGCTGGGCATTGCGCGCAACATCCCACCAGAACGTCTTCGCACCGCCTTGCAGCGCTCGCTCTATGTGCCGATCTTGTGCAGCGCCTGGCGTGGCCGAGGACTGCGATTGATTGCGACCGACGTGGACTGGACGCACGGCAGCGGACCTGAAGTGCGAGCGCCAGGAGAAGCGCTATTGATGAGCCTCGCTGGCCGTGCCGCCGTTTTCGGTGAACTCTCCGGGCCAGGAGCGTCCACACTGCTCGACCGTCTCAGGCTGGGCAGGACGTGAGGGCACCGGACGGACATCGGTCGTCATTGTAGGAAAGTGAGACGGACGTTCGACGCCCTGGTCAGCGGTCGGAGAGATGAGCCTGAGCGTGAGAACCTACAGGCGGCGGGGGCGGCGGGCGGGGGGTGTAGGTCCTAAATCTGGCCGCATTTTCTCAGGTTCGGCTGCACCACCGCTGCACCTGTGCAGGGAGTTGTGAGACGTGCACACAATGAACCCCGTGCGCTCTCCCCGGATACGCGTTGCCGCCTATGTCCTTCGGCGGCGGGGTTCATCGTGGGAGCTGCTGGTTTTCGAACAAGCGGGCCGACCGCACGCCGGCAGGCAAGTCCCCGCCGGCGGTGTCCATCCGGACGAAACCTCGGAAGACGCCGTGCTCCGCGAGGTTCGCGAGGAAACGGGCCTCACGGCCCTGAGCGTTCGCGTCCAGCTAGTCGTTGAAGACAAGCTGCACCCCCTCACCGGATATCCGCGCAGCACCGCCTTTTTCGTGATTGATGTTGTCACCGAGACGCGTGACAGGTGGGAGCACCGCGTTCGCGGAGGCGATTCAGATGACGGACTGGTCTTCGACTGTAGATTCGTGCCTCTTCCTCTAGATCGGTCGTTGGCAGATGAGCAAGACACGTGGTTGGGGCTGATCGACCATCGTTTCGCCACCACGTACGGCCGCGGAGCCGAGAACGGCCATGCACGTCTAGACGATGCGTGAGCGGTCATCGCGGGCGGGCGGCGCAGACACCGCGGCCCCGATAATTAGACCCGGCATCGGTCGAAATCGGGATGTTCTATTCCCATGCGCCGCAAAGGGGGTGGCAAGCCCTGACCGACCCCACGTTGGTTGAGAAGTGGCTGATGCCGTCCACCGGAATGTTGAATGCTGCGGTAGGGACTCATTTCGTATTCACGGCACAACCGGGATTCGTCACCGGTTCTGGCGAAGTCTCCCGGTGCGGTTAGTTCGATCCTCTAAGGCTGTGGTCTGGCGGGGATCCGGTAACGCCCGAATTGCGAGAAACCCCGTGGGTTCGCGGTGCAGACGATCGTACTTGTCCTGGTCGATGGCGGCCGCGGCCGGGACGGGACGTGGTTCGAGCAGCCGTTCGATGAGGAAACCTGCCTGTGTGATCTCGTCGCATGTCTGCTCAAGTGGTGTCAGCCAATACCGCACTTGCCACCCTCGGCTCCATGTTTCGTCGATGACGCGTGGTTGAAAATAGTTCCCGCCGTGGCGAAGCCAGTCACCGGTGGGATGCAACCGCGACAGCACGAGCGCCCCGCCGGGTCGGAGAACGCGCCGGAACTCGCGCAGCGCGGCGATCCTGTCGTCGACATACTCCAACGCCAGCGCGAACAACACACGGTCGACGGTTTGATCGTCGAGCCAGTCGAGGGGGTGAGCCAGGTCGTGGGTCCTGAAAGTACCTGTGGGCACGCGTTGCTGGGCCAGTTCGACCATGCGCGGGCTCTGATCGAAGCCGATCACCTGCGCGCCCCGCGCCGCCAGCTCTTCTGCGTAGAGCCCCGGGCCGCACGCCGCGTCCAGGAGCGTGACGCCGTCGACGTCGCCGAGCAGGCCCAGACAGGCCGGACGGTCATAGTGCGCATTGAACAGACCCGCCTGAGCGTGTTCGAGGTATTCATCGGCGAAGACGTCGTATTGAGGATGGTTTCCCACGACTTCGGCCATCCCACCATTATCGAACATGGTCGCCCGGAATCGGTGCACTAGGTGTGGCCTGGTCACGGGTGCCCGACCAATGTCAGTGTGACCATCTGCGGGTGACGCGGGTCAGGATGTCGATGACGGCGGTGATGGCAGGGCGTTGGGCGGTACCGGTGCGGGTGATGCTTCTACGCGGGGCCACCTAGCTGCGTGTTCATTCGCAGGATGGGGCATCCCCCAACCCGATCAGAACGGTCGGTAGTTCGCCTATGAGGGCACCGGAAACTGTTTGCACCAGTCGGTCGAGGGGTTGACGTTGTCGTTGCGGCAGCTTCTAGCGTGGTCGTCGTGGATAGGGGAGGGAGTGACCGTGAGTTGGTCTATTCAGGAGGTGGCCCGCGCGTCGGGGGTTACGGCACGCACGCTGCGCTACTACGACGAGATCGGGCTGCTGACACCCGCCCGCGTCGGGAGCAACGGTCACCGGATCTATGAGCGGGCACAGCTGTTGCGCCTGCAGCAGATTCTGCTGCTACGCGAGCTCGGTGTGGATCTCGCCACGATCCGGGAAGTGGTCGACGCCGCGACAGATCCCGCTGAGGCTTTGACAGATCACCACCGCGGTCTGCTTGCCGAGCGCGATCGTCTTGATCGTGTCGCGGCGACCGTGGCGGCAACACTGCACCAACTACAGGAGGGTCACGAGATGACTGCCGAGAACCTGTTCGAAGGAATGTCACCGGAGCGCGCGAACTATCTAGCGGGACTGCCGAAGAAGCGCGTCGCGGCCGGCGCACTCTTCGACGACGGCAAGGGCCGCACGCTGTTGGTGGCGCCGACGTACAAGCCGTATTGGCAGCTACCCGGAGGGGTCGCTGATGCCGATGAGTCACCGTGGGCGGCCGCGACGCGCGCGGTCCGGCGCGAACTCGGCCTGGACATCACGCTGGGGAGGCTGCTGGTGCTGGACTGGGTCGAGCCTAGTCCCAGCCGGATAGAAGGCCTTCTGTTTGTCTACGACGGCGGCACGCTCACATCGGAGCAACACCAATCCGTGGTTCTACCACCCGATGAACTGGCGGCTTGGGCATGGTGCGCCAGCGACGAACTTCCCACACGACTACCCGAGCACATGCTGGCCCGTATCCAGACAGCGCGCAGCGCCCAGGCCACAGGTGCAACCACCTACTTGGAGAACGGCGCCGTAGCCGCCTGAGAGAGAGACCACAAGCGTGCGCCATGATCAAGCGGTGGAGAACACACACGTGCCCTCTGGCACCCACTACGCGACGCTGGCATGCGCCCGCCAAGGTGCCGGAGCGCTGATCACCACGGACGACGGCCGGGTCGTCATGATCGATACCACCTACCGCGACTTCTATGAGATACCCGGTGGTGTCGTCGAACTCGGAGAAACACCGCCTCAGGCGTCCGCACGCGAATGTCGCGAAGAACTGGGCATGGAGATCTCTGTCGGACGATTGTTGGCGATTGATCACCAGTGCGATGGTGGCGAACGGGGTGACTCGATCATGTACATCTACGACGACGGATCGATCCCACAAGAGGTACTTGCGAGGGAAGCAGTGACGCGGAAGTCGCAGCGGTCGTCCTGGTCGAGCCTGCGGACGTGGGCTCGGTGACCCGCCCACGGTTGGCCAACCGACTTCGGGATGCGCTGGCTGCACGTGGCAACGGGACCGTCCACGAAGGCATCAACCGCACTGCCCGCCGGTAGAGTATGAACCGGCGACTGGCGTAGGTGGGACACCACCGGGAAGCAACACTTCGGAAGCATCGACCGCCTGGGTGCTCCTCCCATCAGTGAGGAGCACAACCATGCGTGCAACGATCATCGACGGTGCCCGCGTCGCCAACGCGATCTTGGCGCAGACACACCAGCGCGCATCCGCAGTCGCAACCACGCTGGGGCGAAAGCCTTGTCTGGCGACGGTACTGGTCGGCGAGGACCCCGCTTCGCACACTTACGTGCGGATGAAGTCAAACCGGTGCCGCACGACGGGACTGGACTCCCGCACCCACCACCTCCCGGCGTGCACGACGACGAGCGAAGCTGTGGCGCTCGTGCGCGCCCTTTCAGGCGACACCGGAGTGGATGGGATTCTCGTCCAGCATCCAATGCCTGCCCACATTGACGAACGCACGGTCTTCGAGGCTATCGATCCTGGTAAGGATGTCGACGGGGTGACGCACGCATCATTTGCCGCCATGGCACTGGGCAGCAATGGGTTTCAGTCCTGCACTCCGGCCGGGATCATGGCGCTGCTGGACGCCTACGACGTCGACCCGGCGGGTCTGCGAGCCGTTGTCGTGGGACGCAGTCTCATCCTCGGTAAACCGGTGGGGATGTTGTTACTCGCCCGCGATGCCACGGTCACCTACTGCCATTCGCGGACCGTTGATCTTTCTCAGGTCGTCGCCGAGGCCGATATCGTCGTCGCTGGGGTTGGCAAACCCGCACTGATCAAGGGCGATTGGATCAAACCCGGCGCGGTGGTTATCGACGCCGGTTACAACCGCGGCAACATAGGTGATGTCCAATACGCCGAGGCAGCCGAGCGGGCCCGGCTCATCACTCCGGTGCCGGGTGGTGTGGGACCGACAACGATCGCCATGCTTCTTCGGCAGACCATCACGGCAGCCGAACAGGCGTCGAGCTGAAGGTCACCACCCGACAACCGGTACCAGCTTGGACCCAGTGAATGCGAGGTCATGAGAACTGTTGCAATCAAATAGAATTCGGGGGGTTGACCATCGGACTCGCGTCACGTGACTAAACGAAAGCCGTGGATTGGGGAGGGGATGCTAGGGGTGGCGTGTAGACAAAAAGCGCCTCCGAAGCAGTGGACACGAAAGTGAGAATTCGAGGCATGGACGTCACGTGATCAAGACCGTCTCGTCGCGAGTGACCACCGCCGACCTCGAACGGCTGTCACTGCGCGGAGTTCGAACCGGACGACCCGACCCCGCACAGCCCGCGCCACCCACTACCCGCTCCAACGGAAGACCGACGCCAATCGATGTCCTGAACCCATACACGTCAACAATTACGCGCTGACCTCCGAGTGAACTCGAGTGACACTGCGATCCGACGTCGGCCTCATCCACGCCTCGGCGGGCAACATGCTGCTCAAGACACTGCCAAACCCGTGTTCTATCAACGAGTACCGAACAATCAAAGGCGCCCGGCCTGCGACGTCACCACTGCCGTCACCGCCACCTGCAGGACCCCAAAGCGTGCAGCGGCGGGTTCCCAAAGATGGCGTCGTGATGGTCGCTGGACAGCGATTCCGAGTGGGAAGAACACACGCCGGCACCATCGTCACGGTCGTAGTCGAAGACCATCACTTCCGCGTGCTCGACGGCAATCAAGGAGCTTTCACTCCATGCGCGGACGTCGACCAAACCCATCCGCAACTTCAACGCTCACCGTCCCCGGAAGCGGTAACCATGTCCCGGTAACGTTTCGTCACCTATGTCCCGAGACCACACACGTAATTGTCCCGGTTGGCCCACGATGCCAACCGGGCCAGACCGTCAGCGGCCGCAGCTGCGGTGTACACGTTCAACTGCAGGCCGGGGTCGGTGGGCAGATCCATGGACTCGAAGTTCAGGTCGAGCCGGCCCACCACCGGATGGTTTACGTGCTTGCTGCCGGATCCTTTCAGCCGCACGTCTCGAGATGCCCACTGTTGCCGGAAACGCTCACTGCACGTCGATAACTCGCGCACCAAGGCGATGAGCTGCTCGTCGTCGGGATGATGGCCCGCTTCCATGCGCAACATCGCTGCCGCGTTTCGCGTCGCCTGGTCGTAGTCGCCGAAGAACCTCTCGGCTTCGGCGGGATGCAAGTACACGAACCGCGCCGTGTTGGCTGGCCGTCGCGGGTCGGCCAGTATCGGTGAATACAGCGCGCGGCCGAGCTGATTCATGGCGAGCACGTCCTGGCGCCCATTGCGGATCAACGCCGGCGCACCGGTGATGGCGTCGAGCACCTCTTGCAGCGCGGGACGCACCGTCAACGGAGGTTCGCTATGCCGTCCACCGGGCGGGCCGGACTTGCGTGCGAGGTGGAACAGGTGATCGCGTTCCGCGTCGTTGAGTTGTAAGGCCGTGGCAAGGGCGTCGAGCACGCTCTCCGAGGTGCCGGCCAGGTTGCCGCGCTCGATGCGCACGTAGTAGTCGACCGACACCCCAGCGAGGAGCGCTACCTCCTCTCGACGCAGACCCTTGACCCGACGTCTGCCACCGTAGGTGGGCAGGCCAGCGTTCTCGGGCGTGATGCGGGCGCGACGCGACCTCAGGAACTCTCGGATCTCGGTGCGCAGGTCAAGCGTGGTTGCCATCCACTCATTTTAGGCCCGCACAGACCCCGAAGGGGGTGCCGCAAATCCCCCGACGCCTCGCGTCTACCAGTGCGGTAGTGCGGTCGGTGTCGGCGCCACCGGCTCACGCGGTGGTGGCGATCCCTCCGTCGACGGGGATGATGGTGCCCGTTAGATAAGCGCCTGCCCGGCTGGCGAGGAACACGGCGACACCCGCCATGTCGTCGTCGCGGCCGATGCGGCGCAGCGGGGCCGACGCCGCGATCGCCTCGCCGAACTCGTCGAGGGTTGCTGCCATCATCGTCGACGGGAAGGGTCCCGGCGCCACCGCGTTCACCGTGATGTGCTGCTGGCCCAACTCTTTGGCGAGCACCCTGGTGAGTTGGTGCAGCGCAGCCTTGCTGCTGGAGTACGAGTAGTTGGGCCGCGCGGGGATGTGGATGGCGGCGATGCTGCCGATGTTGATGATTCGCGCGGGATCGTCGGCGGTCCCAGCGTGGCGAAGTGCTGGCAGCAGCGCTTGCACCAGCCAGAACGGCGACTTCAGGTTGAGGTCGATGACCGTGTCCCATGCAGCATCGGGGAACGTCTCCAACGGCTCGTCCCACATTGCGCCCGCATTGTTGACGAGGATGTCGAGACTCCCGGAGTCGGCCGTGACGAGCTGAGCGAGGCGGTCACACTCCTCGTGGCGGGACAGGTCGGCGGGTACCGCCCGGACGTCGCCGAATTGGGACAAGTGTTCCTGCGCCTGAGCGCACGCCTCCTCGCTGCGTGAGCTGATGACCACGCGAGCGCCCGCCTGCAGAAGCCCGCGAGCGATCATCATCCCGATGCCCTTGGTGCCACCGGTGACTAGGCCGCTCTTGCCACTTAGGTCGAAGAGCTCTCTCTGCGTGACGAATTGGGTGTTGACCACGTGTCGCCTTTCTCGTTAACTCGGCTTCATTTCTTCTCTCCTCTCAAGCTAGACGGCATTCCCGAGCCCAAGGAGATTCCCGTGATACGGGTACTGGCAGAGCCCCCCTGGGCGCGCTGGTTCCGCGCCGCCGCCCGTGCTGGTGACGGTCATCGGGTGAACTCTCCCCGTCCATACGAAGCTCCCAGTGGCTGCATGGCGATGGCATCCGCGCGCTTGCGCTGCAGCCCCGCTCGGCCTGGCCAGCCGGGATGTCCAGCCGAGGGCATGATCATGGAACGCTTCGACGTCGATGCGGTACGGGCGTCCACAGTGCCGCCGACCAGAAACCCAACGCGATGGACGATCTCTGATCACTACCGACGTTGTACGTCGGCAAGGCCCGTGTAGTTGCTGATGCGCGAGACAAGATTTGAGTCGCCTCAATTCTCTAGAAACGAGAACACCTCCTAGGAAATCTGTGTCTGGATCGTGGCGGCCGACATCAGAGATCAGCTGCAGCCACCTGCGGTCCGTGCGACGGTACGGGCATGACAATTTTCGTCATTGATGCACCGGTGGCCATCGACCTCGCCACCAACGGAGCGACTATTCCATCCGAGCACAGCCTGACGGCACCCACGCTTCTGCGCTCGCAAGTGCTCGCCCTCGTGTACGAATCGGTGCACCGCGGTGAAATCGGTGAACGGGCCGGCCGGAAGGTTCTCGACGATATTCGTGGGCTGCGCATTCGGCTCCTCGGCGACCGATCGCTGCAGGATCACGCATGGCGAATAGCTGCGAAGCTGAACTGGCGGGATACCTACCAGGCGGAGTACATCGCACTGACCCAGCTGCAGGCGGACGCACTGGCCACCGCGGACGCTGAACTTGCCGCTGCAGCGCGCACTTTCGTCGAGACGGTGCCCCCGGCCGATATCCTGCGGACGTAGGGCGACCTCCCCGTGGAGTGGGTTGTACCGAACAGTCATATTGTGGCTCGATGAAACGCCGACGCCAGATGCCTGTCCTACACAACCCTCTGCTTCTCAACATGTTTCGTCGGCAGCCGGCAGTTCTAGGATCTGACATTTGGATGGCACGAAGCCGTCTGACATCTCAGTGGCAAACAGGAACCCGCAGTTAGAGCCATCGCAATATGACACGGAGTTTGGCAATCTACACGGGTCGTCTGCCGGGGAAAGGTACTACCCGCTCAGGAATGGAAGTGAACGGTCCTGGATGAATCTGGGGCCCCAGAGGTTTACCGCATGGCATGGCACCGCCGTAATCAGCATTCCAGCTGCCGGCGGATCGTTGCCTCAACACACCTCGTCTTGGCGGTAGCCGAACTCGCGTCCAGAACACTAATAGCGCTGCCGTTGGAACCCTCTTGAATACGTCGGACACGTTTCGCGCGCATCGATGTGCGCATGCAGCGTGGGGGAACCGGTGCACGCACTTCAGAGTGACGCCGAAAAGCCTGGTGCGGGTGGGGAGGAACCGCTTATAGGGCGGGGTGGAGGTCTCGGACGGGGCTGACGCCTTCGAGCATCGACGCGATGTGAAGGACCGTGGATTCCGCGTGCCAGTTGCCGGCGATCTGGGCTCCGATGGGGAGCCCGTCGCTGCTGGTGCCGAAGCGCATCGACAGCGCCGGCAGGCCGGTGACGTTGAACTGGACGGTGAACGTCTGAATGTGCGTGGCGTCGAAGGTCTTTCCGTCGATGACGAACTCGGTCGTGCCGTGCGGGTGGGCGGGGATGGGGAGCACGGGTAGCAGTAGCGCGTCGTAGCGGGTGAAGTAGTCGGCGTAGCCGTCGCGGATCCGTTCGAAGCCCTGTTCGGCGGCGATGAAGTCCTCGATCGAGGTGTCCGGGGTGTTGAGCATCGACGTGGACATCGTGAACATGTCGTCCTCGCGGCCCTTGGTGGCGGCGGCCATTGCCGGCTTGAGTTCCATGACGTGCTGAAGGTTGAACAGTGCCAGCGGGTTGTCGCGTTCGAGCGCGGGGATCGTCACCTCTTCGACGTGTACGCCGGTGTCCGCGAGCGCGTGCGCCGCCGCACGGACGGTGGCGGCAACCTCTGTTTCGACCGGCCCGAGACCGGAGTCAACCAGCCAACCCACGCGCAGAGGACGATCAGGGGCGGACCCCACACCACTGTCGAATTCGCGCGGCGTCACCGAGAATCCGTCTGCGCCGTCGGGTCCGGCGAGCAGCGAGTAGGTCAAGGCGATGTCGCGGACGGTTCGAGCCATCGGGCCGACGTGCCAGTCGCGACGCGGTACGCGGGGCCACACGCCGGTCATCGGAATGCGCCCGTGGGTCGGTTTGAGTGCGACGATCCCGGTCTGCGCAGCCGGGCCGCGCACCGAGATCGCGAGGTCCGTGCCGAGACCGAAGGGGCTCATACCGGCTGCGATCGCCGCCGATTCGCCGCCGCTGGACCCGCCGGGAGTGCGATCGAGGTTCCAGGGGTTGTTCGTGCGTCCGGTGAGCAAGTTGTCGCTCTCGGTGGAGTACGAGAATTCCGGCAGGTTGGTCTTCGCCAGCAGAATTCCGCCAGCGTCTTTGATGCGGGCCACGCTGGTGGCGTCGGTCGTGGGCAGCCGCCCCGCGAAGATCGGCGACCCGCGCTGAGTGAGCACGCCTGCGGTGTCGATCGAGTCCTTCACGGTGAAGGGGCACGCCGTGCAGGGGACCGACGTCCTTGCCCGCGGCCAGGTCTGCGTCAGCGGCGTGGGCGGCTTCGAGCGCCCCGTCCGCGATGGTCACGATCGCGTTGACAGCCGGTTCGTGGCCTCGATCCGCGCGAGGTGTGCACGCACCAGTTCGACGGATGACACCACCCGGGTGCGGATCAGCTCTGCCATTGCCGTTGCGTCGTTGTAGATCAGTTCGTCGGACATGTCTTCCTCCACATTGTTAGTAGACCAGTCGACTAGTTGTCGACAAGAGTGCCGTAGGAGCGCTGGAACCTACGGAGAACTGGGTGTCAGATGTGCAGCATCTGACGGGTGTAGGCCATCGCGGTGTCGAGGTGCTCTGGGCTGCGGTTGACCTTCGCAAGGACACTCGCCCCGACCCACGCGCCGTAGAGCGAGTTCGCCGCCAGGGCGGGCGTGACCGGGAGTGGCAGCGAGTGGTCTTCGACCCCGGCTGCGAGCATCCGTTCGAGTCGGTCGATGATGCCGGCCGTGCCCTGCTGCAGAGTCAGCCGCATCGGTTCCGACAAGTCGGCCACTTCGGCGGCCAATTTCACGACGAGGCAACGCCCCTGGCAGTCGTCGACCTTCTGCTTGTCGTAGAACTGCTGCCAGTAGGTCATGAGCTGCTCTGCAGGCCCGGCGCCCGGCGTGGCGATGATGCGGTCCATGTTGGCCAGGTAGTCGGTGAAGTACTTCTGCAGCATCGCCTCGCCGAACGCGTCCTTCGAGCTGAAGTAGTGGTAGAACGAGCCCTTCGGGACACCTGCTGTGGTCAGTACCTCGGTGAGGCCGACGGCCGAGTAACCCTTCTGCACCATCAGACGCTCCGCGGTGTCGAGGATCGCCTGCCGGGTGTCCGTCTTCGCCGTTGCCACCGTGCGAGACTAACTCAGATTAGACCGGTCGTCTAGCCATCCGATCCCGAGCCCCCGCATCTCACTGCATGGTGGGGATGGAGAACTCGGCGCGTTAGCGTGAGACACGAGGACCTCCTACGCGTGAATGCCAGACACATCCACTCCGTCAGGGGTCCTCCCACTTTTCAAGCAGACGCGTCGTCAACAACCTCCCGGGTCACAACAGCAGGCTCCCCCCGGGCGGGCCGTCACATCCCCGCCGACCGGTGGTGACGCGCGAACTGCGCCACGATGGCCGCGCCGTCCGCGCGGGGATCGGTCGCCGCGTGGAACTGTGAGTCGGCGTCGATGGTCACGACGTTGGCCTGACCGAGAGCCTCGGTATGCCTGGGCACTTCCAGCACACTCAGCTCCGAGGCGGCCAACGCGACCATCGCCGACGCATCGATGTCGGCTTCCACCACCACCGAGTCGTCCGTACCGCCGGCCGCCTGGAACCCGGCGACGGCACGGGGCGCCGCAACCGCATTGGCGGGCGACGCCCCGTCCAACATCCGAAGTAACACCTGGGTGAGAATCTGGGGCTGTCCCTGCCCACCCATCGTCGCGAGCACGTGGCGGAGTCCGCCGTCCCGGGTGGTGATGACCGGCATCAGCGTGTGCACTGGCCGCTTGCGGGCCGCCAGGACGTTCGGCGACTCTGGGTCCAGCGAGAAGCTGGTACCGCGGTCGTGGAACAGTATCCCGGTTTCCGGATCGATGAGCCCGGACCCGAATGCGTGGTAGACGCTCTGGATCAGCGACACCGCGATGCCGTCGCCATCGGCGGCCGCGATCCCCACGGTGTCCCCACCCGGCACCGATCTCACCGATTCAGGCGCCACGCCGAGCGGTGTCACGGCCGAGAGGTCGCCGTGCACCAGTTCGTTGACGTCCACGGCGGCCATGCGTGGATCGGCGAGGTGGGTGCGCCGCAGGCGGTTGCCATGGTGGAACACCCGCATCAGGGTGCCGATCCCGCCGCCCAGTGGTTCGCCTACGCCCGACTCGGCCAACGCGCGTAAGGCGCGAAGCATCAGGAAGCCCTGCGTGTTCGGCGGGCTGGTCAGCACCGTCAGCCCGCGGAAGTCCACGGCGATCGGCTCGGTGATCTCGGGCTGATAGTCGGCGAAGTCACCGACATCCAGCACGGAGCCGCGCGAGCGGAGGTACCGAACGGACCGTGCGGCCAGTTCACCGTCATAGAACATGTCCGGACCGCCTTCGGCCAAGGCGGCGAACGTATCGGCCAGGGCGGGTTGCCGAAGGTCCTGGCCGGTGCGCAGCACGACACCACCCGGGCGGAACACCCGATCGAAGTCCTCGGATCCGTACAGATCGAGGTTCTCGGGGTCGGCGAGGTGAACCCCGAGCGACTCGGCGACCGGCACCCCGTCGGCGGCGGCGCACCGGGCGGGCTGCAGGAGCCGCTGCCATGACAGTCGACTTCCGAAGCGCCGCAATGCCTCCCATCCCCGCACCCCGCCGGGGACGGTGACCGTGTCGGCGCCACGATCGGGTAACGCCGCACCATGCTCGAGGCGCATGGCGGCGGCATCGGCGGCAGCGCCGGCCCAACCGGATGCGTTGACGGACGTGACGGTGCCGTCGGGGGTGCGCACCAGCGCGATCAGGTCGCCACCCAGGGCGACGTTGTGCGGGTAGACCACGGTGAGGACAGCGGCCGCGGCGATCGCGGCGTCGATCGCACTGCCGCCGTCGCGGAAGGCGTCCATCGCAGCGTCGGTAGCCAGGACGTGCGGGGTGGCGATGGCACCTGTGAATGACGATCGCCCGATGGACGTGGGCACGGCTTCAACTCCTAGCTGGGCGGGGTGGTCCGGTCAGTGAATCGTGGACAGAAACGCCTTCGTGCGCTCACTCTTGGGATTCGAGAACAGTTCCGCGGGTGGGGCGTCTTCGATGATGCGCCCCTCGTCCATGACGACGATGCGGTCGGCGACGTCACGGGCGAACCGCATTTCGTGGGTCACGACGACCATGGTCATCTGGTCGCGGGCCAGTTCGCGCATCACCTCGAGGACCTCGCCGACCATCTCGACGTCGAGGGCGCTCGTGGGCTCGTCGAAGAGCATCACCTTGGGCCGCATCGCCAGCGCACGGGCGATCGCGACGCGCTGCTGCTGACCGCCGGAGAGCTGACTCGGACGGGATTCGGCCTTGTCTGCCAACCCCACTCGGTCCAAAAGCGCCCGCGCGTCCTCACGCGCGGTCTCCTTCGGCTGTCCCAACACCCGCGCCGGGGCGTTCCACACGTTCTCCAGGGCCGTCATATGGGGGAACAGGTTGAAGTGTTGGAAGACGAAACCGATCTCGCGCCGCCTGCGCGCCAGTTCGGTCTTGCCGATCTTGCCGCCGCGTGCCCCGCGGGCGATGGAGACCCCGCTGACGAGCACTTCGCCGCTCTCGAGTTCCTCGAGATGGTTGATCGACCGCAGCAGCGTCGTCTTACCCGCCCCCGAAGGGCCGATCAGGACTACGACCTGGCCGCGCTGGACGTCGAGGTTGACGTCGTCGAGTACCCGGCGGCCGCCGAGGGTGCAGCACGCGTTGCGGACCGAGACGACCAATTGCCCGTCGACCTGGCTGGATTCGGTGTCGGCACTCATCGTTTCTCCTTCCAGGTCACCCGTGCGGCTGCAGGGTCGGGTTCGCCGCCGCGCGGCGGGCACCGAGCAGACGCTGGGTGATCCGCACCCGCTGTTCAATGCCGAGCTGCCGGGCCAGCCTGTTCTCGATCCATGCCTGGATGAAGGTCCAGACTGTCGTCAGCGCGAGGTAGTAGATCGCTACGACGATGAAGATCTCGAAGGTGTGGAACGTGGCGGAGCTGATGGACTGGGTGACCAGGAACATCTCGCTGACGCCGATCACCGAGAGCACGGAGGTGGTCTTCATCATGCCGTTGAACGAGTTGCCCAGTGGCGGCACCATGACGCGCAGTGACTGAGGCACGATGATCCACCGCATCAGCTTGCCCGGTGTCATGCCCAGCGAGGCGGCCGCTTCGAACTGCCCCTTGGAAACCGAATCCAAACCCGCCCTGATGATCTCGGCGATGTAGGCGCTCTCGTTGATCATCAGTCCGATGACGGCGGCCTGTATGGCAGCCTTCACCGACAGCCCGAGCAGGGACACGTCATGAAACTGATAGATGCCGACCGCGGCGAGACCGGTGTAGATGATCACCAGCTGTACGAGCAGCGGCGTCCCTCGGACGATCCAGATGTACACGCTGGCGCACCCGCGCACAGCGGCGTATTGCGAACGCCGCATGAGAGCGATCACCAGTCCCAGCACGGTGGCCAGGATCATGGCGACGACCGAGATGCCGATGGTCAGGCCAAGGCCGTCGAGGAATGCGTCACTCGGCGTGAGCAGCGACTTCCAGAAGAACTGCCAGTCGAATTGCACGGTCGATCCCCCCGGGCTACTTCTGGATGCTCAGGTCGGCCATGCCCCACTCGTCGAGGATCTTCGAATAGTTCCCGTTGCTCTCCAGGGTGGCGAGTGCCGCGGCGATCGCGTCGTGCAGTTCGGTGTTGCCCTTCAGCGTGGCGGCACCGATCTTGATGGTGCCGAACGGTTCTCCGACCGTCTGGATGCGGGCTCCGGTCTTGGTCTCGTAGTAACCGAGGGTTTCGGCAGTGTCCATGAATGCGTCGACCTGGCCGTTCTGCAGTTGCTGCAGTGACACGTCGGCCTGGTTGCTGCGATTGACGTCGACCGGTGGTTTGCCTGCGGCGGTACACTTCTCGGACTGCTCCATGGCCAGCGACTCCGCCGTGGTGGCGACGGCGACCATGACCTTTTTGCCGCACAGGCTGTCGTCGAGGCCGGTGACGTCGGCGGGCTCGTCCCTCGACACCGCGATGCCGGTGCCCGAGTAGACGTACGGGACGAAGTCCACGACAGCCTCGCGTTCGGGCTTGATGTAGAGCTGCGCCATGATGACGTCGCACTGTTTGGCCTGCAGGGTGGGAATGACGGTGGCAAAGGATGATTCGACGAAGTCGGGCTTCAGACCCATCTCAGCGGCGAGCGCCTTGCCCAGGTCCACTTCACTGCCGACGAGTTCGCCCGACTCATCGTGGTAGACGTTGGGCGGCGTACCGTCGTTGGGTGCGCAGATCTTCAACGTGCCGGCTTGCAGAATCGCCGGCGGTGCCACCTTGGCGGGACCGCTGGACTCCGGCGCCGGAGCCTCCGCCGACGAGCATCCCGCCATGGCAAGAGTCACGGCACCTGCCATCACGGCGACGATTGCTCTCTTCAACGTTCCTCCCAGGTTCGGGGTCGACCGGGATGGCCGATCGCCTGCGGACCTATCGGACGATAGGTCACTATCGATCGATAGGCGGCGGTAACGAGGAAGGTTTAACGTGGTTGTCACGGGAGCGGCCTGCGTGACGCGCGACGCTAAGCCGTCGTCGCCAGTTCGAGATCCTGCAACCGGGTGTGGGTGGCGTCCCTGATGCCGGCCAGCCGTGTCTGGTCCACCAGCAGTGACCGCACGACGAAGTCCGCCGCCTGCAGTGGCCGCTCGTGACGCCTGCGCCCGGACGGCCCGCCTTGTTCGCGGAGGGTCTCGAACAGCATGCCGTTGATCGCGCGCAGTACGAAACTCGGTTCGCAGGAGACGAATTCATGGGAACGGGAGCCACTGCCGATCACGCGCTCCACCTGCCTGTGGAACAGCGCGATGCCTTCACGCTCGGCCGCGAACTCCTCGAGGGCCAAGACGGCGTCCTGGTACAGCCCCCGCGCGTCGAACGGTTGCACCAGAATTTCGCGCACGTCGCAGGCGATGCCGAGGTGCAGCTTCTCCGCCCAGGTCGACTGTTCAGCCAACAGCTGATTCATCCGGCCGATGGACGGCCCGAGATCCAGTTCGATGAGCGTCCGGAAGATCTCGTGTTTGGCCTGAAAGTGATGGAACAGCGAGGGCTGCCGAATCTGGACGGCCTCGGCGATGTCGCGCGTCGACGTGCCAAAGTACCCGCGCTGGGCGAACAGTGTGGACGCGGCCAGCAGGATGCGCCCCCGCGTCGAGGACCAGTCGACCTCGGCCGGCTCCGAGCCCTGCCCGTACTTCACCGCTCAACTGTGACATAGGCCAGGCCGGCGAACGCTCGATGCCCCGGCGTGACACTCGGGTAGGTGTACTGACCTGAGAGGTTAGGTACGCGGCTGGCGGGTGTCTGACCTCCGAGTGCGGTGTGGCCGCGGTGGTGATTGTCGGTGTGCAACCAGCGGGTGTACTCGGTGCAGCGTTGTACGTCGCTGGTGTAGAGCCGGGCGTAGGCTCATTCATCGGCCAACGTGTGAAAGCGTTCGACCTTGCCGTGACTGGCGAAGCTGTGAACGGCGGGCAAATGTCGACCCGAAGGCATTATCAGGGTCGTAACATCGGACTCGATCGGGAGTTTACGATGACAACTGACCCCAAGGAATTAGATCCGGCATCGGTCGAGGTCGGCATATTCTATTCCCATGCGCCGCAACAGGTATGGCAAGCCCTGACCGACCCCGGCTTGGTTGAGAAGTGGCTGATGCCGTCCACCGGGATGTTGAATGCTGCGGTGGGGACCCATTTCATATTCACGGTGCCGACGGAGCCTCCTGGCGAGATCGCCTGCGAGGTCCTGAAGCTGCGTCCAGGTCAACGGTTGACGTTGAGTTGGGTCGATCTGCGGGCAGCGCGGCCCGCGCGGTGGTTGGTCGACTGGACCGTCGACCGGCAGGGCGGAGGCACCCGGTTGCTGCTGCGGCACAGTGGATTCGACATCCGTGACCCGCGGCAGAAGATGGCGCGGAACGGAATGGAACGGATGTGGCGGCGCGTGTTAACGCAGCTTGGCGAACTGCTCGATCGCGAGCAACCTGACAAGCGCCTTCCGTGAGCGTCGCGTGTAGCTCCCTGTTTGGCGGCCGTCGGCCAGGTCTACAGCGAGCATCCCGATTTCGATCCCCGTGGTTCGCGTAGCCGTAGGAACGGAAGCGCTGTAGTTTCGCCGGACCACACCGTATCGAACCGGGCAGTGCTGAAGCAGCAGCCATATCCACATCAGCGGGGTCACGGAGAGGATTCGGATCGGCGAGAATCAGGGCGGGCGAACGCTGGATTCGTTTGTCGACATGACCTGGCCCCTTTGGTACCAGTGATTCTGTGGCGCCTTGCGCAATGACGCTCACCGTTGTGGCTGCACAACCAATGATGCAGCCAGCCGCTCTCCGGCTGCCTTCCCATCACCTGGCAAGATCTGATTGGCCTCGATTTCTCGACGAATGAGACGCACTCTTGGCATGCGGCGAATGGCGAGGTAGCCCGGTGTCGGGGGAAATGGTTGGACGCGCCACACGGTGGGTGGCGATGCTGTGACGGTGGGGACTTCAACGATGTGGCCGTCCTTGGACGATCAGTTCACGCTCGCGGGCAGGCTATATGGCCGTGATGGCCGCCAAAAGCTGTGTGATTGGTTGGCCGAACAGGTGGACCTCGTCGACAACGTCGACTTCGCCGAGCAGTTCGCCGCTAATGCCCACCTCCCGGGGATCAGTGCCCAGGATTTCGCCCACCGTCATCTTCGTACGGCACACGGTCGGCTACTAGGTGGGATCCGGTTCCGCGGCCTCAACACCGCGCGACCGTTCATCGAGGTACTCGCCCACAGCTTCGACACCATCGAGGCCCTCATCGATTGCGTCCGCCACGAATGGTCCAACTTCGGCGCCCCATACCTACGCCTGCTCACCAGACCGGGCCTACTCGAAGACCACCCCGATGGCCTTCTCGACGTCGGCATCCACCTGGCCCGCTACCGAGACATGGCACCCGCCGACGGCCGGGTCACCCTCGAGACGTTTGATTCCGCCGAAGAGGTCATCGAACTCGTGACCGGCCGCTACGCCCGCCTCGCCCGCCTCGACCCGCCCCTAGCCAGCAGCATCGCGCCCGCTGCAGCTGTCGATCTACGCCACTGGCATACACAAGATCAACTACGCGCGATCCGCAGGGACGGATCCACCCTTGGGGTCCTCGCTGTGGCAGCCGGCGCCATCGCGTGGATCACCGGCGACGAAATCAACGAAGAAGTCATTAATGATCCCCACACCGGCCACGGTTACGCCGCGTCCGCTCAAACCGCCTGGGCACACCACGTCGCGACCGATAGAGACCAGCTGCTCGTGGGCACCATCCATCGCCGAAATCACGCCTCGCGCATCACCGCCCAGCGTGCCGGCAGGCCGCGATTGCTCGACTTCACCTTCATCGCGTTACACCCACCTACCGCATCTCGGTGAGACACGAGGGGCTGTCCCCCGAGGTACGCACACTCATTCACGACTTCGCTCCCGGTGATGCTGCCGTCCAATGTCAAACTTTCCAACCGATGCCCAAAGACCGGTATCTGATCGATTATCGCTTCCAGGCGAGCAGTCGTAGAAGATGTGAGTGTCGTTGTGTTGCAGCCTTACGCGATGGTGGCCAGTGGTCGCCAGTAGCGGGCCGACCCCGCCATGAGGCCGAAAAGGGGGTCCGGCGTGAGCCTCAGAGTGAGGTTGCGAGCTTTCTCCGCAACGCGAAGACGTGCCAGACCAATTGGCGTTCGGTCAGTCGTCGGGGCTGCCGCAGGGGCGGACTTCACCCAGCAGGCACGCGCGCTGCGTGCGTTTCTTGACGCCCGTTGAGCTCGATCGCTTTCACCTCGTGGGTCATGACTGGGGCGGCCCGATTGGCCCTGCAGCGGCCGCCCGGCGCCGTTTGTATTGGTGACCCCTGATTGCTCCGGGTTTTAGCGAGGGGGCATTGGTGGGCGCCAACCTCTTCTCGCGCGGCCTGCCGTTCTTCATGCGAGCTGCGCGTCGCGACCGTGCTCTTCGGGCACGCAACCAGCGGCTGCTTAAGGAGTTGGCAACGCGGCGAACCATTCTCAAACTCGAACGCCTCGAAGGTTATGCATCCGAGTGCCAACTGATTCAACTGGGACTCCCGGACATAGGGGGCCCGAAGCTGATCATCTGGGGAAAACCCGAGCCCTACTTTCGTTGCGAGGACTCGCAAATGCGAGCGCTCCTGCCAACGGCGCATTTCTTGTCCCTGCCGGGTGCGGGACACTTCGCGGCCGAGGACGCACCGGATCGCGTTGGTGAGGAGATCCGCGCCTTTCTCACGTAGGGCGATTCGTCGGCGCGTGCCGAATTACTTGCGGCCTCCGCTTCGCAGGCAGCGCGGCGCCAGGGATTGGGTTAGCAACCCCGCCCCGCGCACTGAAATCGCTTATACGCAGCCCCAGCGCCGCGCTGGCACCTCGCACCGCCACCTTATGCACCTTTGAGCTTGCGATGAAAGCCACGGCATCATGTTGAGCGGTGTTACGCCGGCGGTCTGCGGGTTCCGCTATGCCGTCAGCCGCGCGGGTTCTGCGACGTCTTCCGGTTTCGCGCCCGATTGTTCTGGTCTTGACATTGCCGTTGCGGCAACTTCTAGCGTGGATGTCGATCATCGAGAGAGAGGCTGCAGGTTGGTGAGTTGGTCGATCCAGCAGGCGGCGCGGGCTTCGGGCGTGACGGCCCGGACATTGCGCTACTACGACGAGATCGGGCTGTTGCGGCCGGCTCGGGTCGGTTCCAACGGATACCGCTACTACGAGCGGGAGCAGCTGCTGAGGCTGCAGCAGATCCTGTTGCTTCGCGAGCTCGGTTTGGATCTGACCACGATCGGCCAAGTGGTCGGCGCGCAGCACGATCCGATCGAGGCGCTGCGCCAGCATCACCGCCGGCTCCTTGACGAGCGGGGCCGCCTGGACCGCCTCGCGACCACGGTCGCCGCCACCATCAAACACCTAGAGGAAGGAACCGATATGCCCGCCGAGCACATGTTCGAGGGTTTCGAAATGAGCCCCGAATACCTGGCCGAAGTGGAAGCTCGCCGTATCGAAAGCACCGGCAGCACAGAACAACCGGAAATCACCGAGATCAAACGCAACACCGCCGAATGGTCCGAACAGGACTGGGGGGCCTTCAACGCTGAAGGCCACGATCTCACCCGGCGCATGGTGGCGCTGCTGCGCAACGGTGTGGCCGCCGATGACGCGGAGACATTCGCGGTACTCGACGACGACCTGGCCTTGCAGCGCAAGCTGTGGAGCCCGGACAAGGCCGGTTACATCGCGTTGGCCGAGGCGCTGCAGGAGCCCTCAGAACTGCGCTCGTACTACAACGCCCAGGATTTCCGACTAGCCGAATACCTGCGCCAAGCAATGCTGGCCTACGCCGAGCGCCGGATGCAGTGATGACCGGCCACCGGACGCGCGTCATGGGTGGTAGCAGGAGTGATCGTGGCTGCTGACGCGATCGTCACCGCCGGTGCGTTGGGTAGTGGCGGAATGGTGATGGCCGGTGGCGCGGTAGGCGCGGGCGTCGGCACGGATTCGCTCGATCACCGAAGATGGTCGAAATCCCAGTCACTCACGCTGTACGGGTTGTTTGGACGTCTTCGGGCGTCATATGTGCATGGTCGGCGTTGGGGGCGGCGTGTGTCGATCATCCTGCCCCAGTTCGTGCCGACGAGGACCAGTAGCGCTCCACAGAATCCGATAGCGGTGAGCGGGTCGTGCGCGAGAAGGACCCCGATGGCTGCGGCCCAGAGCGGTTCGGTGCCCAGGAGCAGGCTCACCCGTGCTGGCGAGGTGCGCCTGACCGCCCACATCTGGATGAAGAAGGCGAATACCGTGCAGATCAGCGCCAGGTAAATGGTGAGCAGCCAAGATCGGGCACTCATCTCGGTGGCGACTTCGCCGACTCCTCTCCCGGTGACCTGGGACAAGACCACGAACACCAACAGGGCAGTGCAGAGTTGGACGAGTGTGACGCGCGCCGAATCCAGGGTGCGCTTCTCGGAGAGACGAGCAATGATCGTGACATGTACAGCCCGTGCAACAGCGGCGAGCAGAATCAGCAGATCGCCGACGCCGGGAGCTGCCAAACCGCTGTTCTGGGTTAGCAACCCGACGCCTACAACAGCGACGATGGCAGCCCCGTAAAATGTGGCGGGCAGGTGGGTGTGCCTAATCCACTGCTCGAGCAGCGGTGTCATGACGATGCTCAGAGAGATGATCAACCCGGCGTTGGATGCCGATGTGAGAGTCACGCCGAATGTTTCGAGGGTGAAGATGACACTGAGGATCGCTCCGAACATCATGCCGAGAGTGAGCTCTGAGCGGGTGATGTGGCGCAGCCGTGGGGCCAAGACTATGGCCAATCCCGCAGCGGCGAGCGCGAACCGGATGACGAGGAACGCGAACACCCCGTCGGCGGCGACGACTTCCTTGGCAGCTAGGTAGCTCGATCCCCAAGCCATCGCCACCGCGAGAAGTGCAAGGTCGACGGTGCGGTGCGAAGCGGATGCGACCGACGTGGTGGGGTTGTTCACCGCATCTGGATGGGCCCGGTTGAAGATGCTCACGAAATCTCGGCGGTGAAGGCGATGACTAGGACATCGCGGTCGGCGGCGAAGGACTCCTGCTGGTGACTGACGTGCAGGGCCGCGCCCAGCCCGACCGCGATTCGCTGCTTCTCTTCCTGGGCTTCCAGTTCGCCGATATCGACGGATAGCGCATGGACCTCGGCGAATCCCATGTCGCGGAGCCGCAACAGCAGGTACGTGCTGTCGAGCCCACCGCTGAATAAGGTCACCACCGGTCTATTGCGGTCCAGGTGCTGGTCGATCTCATCGAACGACCGGAATCGGTGAGAGTAAATGGCGGTGCTCTTTCTGTGGTCCTCACAAGCCGCCGGTGCTCTTTCTGTGGTCCTCACAAGCCGCCGGTGCTCGATCAGCGCAGGCTCATAGCAATGAATGACGCAGTGATGAGCCGGATCCGGCGACTACCGAGGCCCCGTTACCACGGCAACTCCATGATCATCAGAAAAGATGAGTTAGACAAGCAACGCTAATTACATGGAACCGTTAGGATTGCTACATGGATGTGGAGCGTCTACGCCTTCTGCGGGAATTCGCCGAACGCGGCACGGTCCACGCCGCCGCCGACGCAATGTGTTTGACACCATCTGCGGTCTCCCAGCAGCTCAAGATTCTGCAGCGCGAGGCAGGCGTACCTCTTCTGGAGCCTGCGGGGCGCCGGGTGAGGCTCACTGACGCCGGCCGAGTCCTCGTGTCGCGGACCGATGAAGTGCTCGCCGCTTTAGACCGAGCGCGGGCTGATATGGATTCCTACCGCAGCACACCACGCGGCACCGTGCGGGTAGCCATGTTCCCCTCGGGGGCCGCGATGTTGCTCGCCGGACTCATCACTCGGGCCGCGGCGGCCGGAGTCGAAGTTCTAGGACGCGACATCGATCAGCCCGCCGCGAACGCACCGGGCCAACTCGCCGACTTCGATGTCGTTGTGGTCCATCGCGACGAGCGCGATGTCGCGCAGTGGGGCCCACGGATTGAAGCAACCTTGTTGCTCAGGGAGCCCCTCGAAATCCTCCTACCGCCACACCATCGCCTGTCCACCCGCAAGCGGATACCTCTGCGCGAACTCGCCGACGAACCCTGGATCGGCGTCGAAGGCGGACTGATGGTCGACGACGTCCTGCGCTCGTTGGCCGCCATCTCCGGGGTGAACCCGCGAATAGTGCAACAAGTCAATGATTTTCGCGTGGTCGAGGAGCTCGTGCTGGCAGGCGTCGGCGTTGCGTTGCTACCGCGTTACGTTCTCAGCACACGGGATCTAGTTCGCAAACCTCTCAGCGGAGTCCGCATCGCCCGCCGCATCGAGGCCGTCACCCGCACCGGAGCCACCTCGCGTCCCGCTGTCAACGCCGTTATAAGGATCCTGAAGACACTCGCTCACGAAACGGTCGAGCAAAACACACGGCCACAATGACAGCCGACCGTCCGCGCTCCGGCGAAACGCTTGATCGGCTGCGTTGGTCTGGTGAAGCGCCGACGTGTTCCGACCACCGGGCCCTACTGAGAACCTCCGTGACGGACTGCAGCTCTCCGGCGCCCTGGGTGTCCGTGCCCGATCAATGGTTGCCAGGATGGCCTGACAGGCCTGAAGCACTGAGAAACGTGACAGGCGCACGCGTCTCGGACACACACTATCGGGTCGATTGGGGACAGCGCGCTGGGCGGGCGAGGGTCTGGTGGAGTTCCAGAACCGCTCGCTGCAAGTGCCAGGCGTCTTACGCCCATTGCGGCGTTGGTCAACGACTTCTATTTCAACTGCACGACGCGCACTTTCACGCCCATTCCTCCGTTTCGGAGCTGCCGCTGGTCTGCCGACGATTAGCAGCTGATAAGTGCGATCCGCCCGGATCCATCCAAGGTCTGCGACCGTGACAACGTCTGCTGCACTGCTGGTTTAGAGGCGACGGTATGTCCACGGCCTGCGTCACGTGATGAATTCCCGGAAGGCTTTGCATGCTGACGGCGGGGCCTAGGACGGCAGGTCCGTCGAAATCCTTATGTGGATATGAAAGTGAGAAATTCATGGGATGGACATGGAGTGGGAACTCTGCAGTCGTCGCAGTTCAGGGGATCGCGACTGGACATGGAATTTAAAAAGCCACAACAAGTGTCGCTTCTCAAATCTGACGTCTTCTCAAGTCGCATGTCCACTCGATGTCCAACTGGACATGAAGCTGAGATTCCCGGCGGAAGCACGCGGCAGTCGAATTTCTGCGGTCCTGTTAGGCGAGTCTTTGCGACCCTGGGATCCGCTTTCGACGATGTCGCGCCTATCGATTAACCCCTGTGCGACTGCGCCTTTGGGCGAGCTGGCGCCTTTTGCAAGTCTCATTGTGGATGGTCAAGACCATATATCGGCTGACGCCAGCATGACGGGACAAGATATCTTCGGTACCACCGAGACCGCTACCGATCTGTTCTGATCACAACCCCGGGAGATCGGCTCTTTGCACGAGATTAGCAAGCTCTCGCGACGCGCCGACATCTTGTCAAAAGTAGACAGGCAAGTCCTGTCAATCGCTTCCTACGCGTTACGTGTAGTCGTTGGGTTGCAGCACGTCGTGGATGGCCGCATCCAAGAACTCTTCG
The DNA here is from genome assembly GCF_016313185.1 of Mycolicibacterium baixiangningiae. Lineage (NCBI taxonomy): Bacteria > Bacillati > Actinomycetota > Actinomycetes > Mycobacteriales > Mycobacteriaceae > Mycobacterium > Mycolicibacterium baixiangningiae. The sequence continues at coordinate 6,035,156 of NZ_CP066218.1, read as the reverse complement.
AATTCTGCGTCGTTGCCGGGGTTGGCAACGCAGTGACCGAATGGTGAGTCGTAGGGCCGAAGCTCGGCGTTCGGCATCTCTTCGACCTCCAATCTGTTGTCCTCGGGAGGAAAGTACAGATCTTGTGTACAGGGAATGACGATGGCGCGCGCCGAGATGGCCCGAAGCGCTGATCGAAAGTCGCCCCCGTAGAGCGGATTCGCGCTGATGTCATTACGTTGCCAGCTCCAGATTTTGGCGAGCAGGTCGTGGGCGTTCCAGTGCTCGACATGATCGTTCTCCCAGTCGACGAGCAGGTCCTCGATGGACTCATAACCGAGTTTTCGGTAGTGGCCGTCACGAAAGAAGGTCTGGGAATAGGCCCAGCCGGCGTACACCCGGGCGAACGCCTTCAGCCCTCGAATGGGTGGCGGCATACCACCGTCGCCATCCCAACATCTGTCGGCCAACAATGCTGCTTTGACGCCCTCTAGGAAGACGAAGTTGTGAGGTGAGGTTCTCGCGGAGGCGCAAAAAGGGATGATCGCATCGACAAGGTCGGGGTACAGGGCCGCCCAGTGATAGGCCTGGCACCCGGCCATGGACCAGCCTGCCACTAGAGCGATCCGCTGCACCCCGAGGTGATCGAACAGTAATCGATATTGGCATTGGACGTTATCGTAAAGGGTCACCTCGGGAAACCACGCCCCCTGTTGCCCGGGGGCGGCATGGCTTGGGGAGGTGGACAATCCGTTGCCGAACATGTTGATCGAAACCACGAAGTGATGTTCGGGGTCGATGGCTCTGCCGGGACCGAAGAACCCCTCATTGCGCCGGTGCGTTCCGGTGAAGAATGTCGGCAAGACGACGACGTTGTCGCCCGCTGCATTCAGGCGGCCATAGGTCTTGTAGGCCAGTTGTGCATTGGGCAGCGTCTCACCGGAGAGCAGACGTACATCACCAAGGTCGAATGACGAATGGCCCGTCAGTGACATGATCTCCTCCGTAGCTGCGGCATGGCGGCACACTCCAGTCCGTCGGCACGCGACGCAATGGCGGCTTCATCGACTGTGGCGTAGCTGTCAGTAAAGTCGAAGGTACTCTTCGACCTCCCAGTCGGTGACGGCCTGGTGATAACGCTCCCACTCATCAAGCTTGTAAGCGGTGTAGGAGTCAATCATCGTCTGCCCTAGTACTTTTGCGATCAGGGCATCATTCTTGAGATGGCCGAGGGCGTCCATCAAGTTGCGGGGCAACCGGCGGATGCCAGCCGCCTCCGCTTCCTGTGCCGTCATGGAGTAGAGATCCCGATCGGTCGGGTTCCCCGGGTCGGTTTTGTGGACGATGCCGTCAACGCTGGCTGCAAGTGTGCACGCCAGCGACAAGTACACGTTCATGCACATGTCCGCTGCTCGATTCTCGATGCAAAATCGACTCTGCGGCAGGCGGAACTGGGCTGCGCGGTTGTTGTGGCCGTAGGTGATGTTGGTGGGAGCCCAGGTCACCGTTCCACCTTCGAAACCGCCCACCCGCGGCACAAGCCCGTTGTAGGAGTTGACCGTTGGGCAGGTAATGGCGGTGAGCGCCTCTGCGTGAGAGAGCAGGCCGCCGACGGCGTACCGGGACTCGTCGCTCCATCCTCCATCACTGTCTTCGAACAGGTTCCCCGCAGGCTCGCTGAGGGACCGCAGGGAGAAGTTGATGTGCGCGCCCGACCGCCAGTCGCCGGTCGTCGGTTTCGGCATGAAGGTGACGAACATGCCGTGGCGCTTGGCGACCTCTTTGAGTGCAAGACGCAAGAAGACGAACCGGTCTGCCATCTCGAGGAGATGTGTGTAGTGAAAATCGAGCTCGAACTGCGAGTATGCCCCCTCCGCGACCACATCGTGCAGACCCCAATCCAAGGTCTCAAGCATGTCCATCATGTCCTTGAGGAAGGGCATGGAGTCCAGTGAATGTTCCACGTCGTAGCCGAACGCCTGGCGGCGTGAGCGCAGACCGCCGACCTGCTGAGGATCGTTGTCGAAGGCTTTCACCGGTTGCCCGTTGTCATCCCACCGCATCACGATGAACTCCGGTTCAATACCTGCATATCCGATGTAACCCTGCTGGGCTGCTTCGTGAATGGCGCGTTTGAGGGCTTGCCGGGGACACACGTTGTAGGGCTTGTCCTCCCAGAAGAGATCGGAGAAGATGATCGCGGTGGTTGGATCCCAGGGGCACACGTACACTGCGTCGAGGTCAGGGACCAGAACCTGGTCAGAGTCAGCTGAAGTGAGATCCGGAACAAATGAGACGGAATGGACCGCAAATTGTGGGCCCTTACCTTTGCACAGCGGCTCGAAATCGCTCATCGGTACTGGCTTGGTCTTCGGAATTCCGAATAGGTCGATCCAGCAAGCGAGCACGTACTTGACGCCGGCCTCTTCAAGCTTGGCGCGCACAGCAGCGATCTTCGCGTCGCTGGGCAGTGCATCGGTGAACGTTTCGGCGTAGCGCGGCATCGGCGGAGCCTGAATGCTGTTGTCGGAGCTGATCGTGCTTGTCATGTCGCTCTTTCGTTGAGGTGTTGGAGTGGTGATGAAGCCGGCAAGATCGCCAGGTCATCATGCCGCTGACGGATCCGCAAATGTTTGTTGAAGGAAAGCACCTATCGTGTGTGAACCGACCGCATCGTGAAGCGCCAGTTGTGGACGTGCCAGGAAGCTCAAGTGAGGCGGGAGGAGGGACGGCCCCGGGGTTCATAGGGGTGAGCGCGCCACGATGGATGACCAGGCCGCGGAGGCGCGAGGTCGGCCCAGCTTCGAGACCAAGCCCGTGCGACTTGTGTTCACGTATAACGTGGTCGGCCCGCACACCACGACTCGCACTGTAATGTGCTGCATCCGTGGATGTTTCCTACGTACGGGTCAATCAGTGGCCGTGGCCTTGGCGCGCACGGGTGTACCGAGGCCGCTGACTTCGGACAACGACATGCCTTTGGTCTCTGGTGCCATCAGCACGGAGACGACCAAGCCCACGAGTGTCATTGCCGCGGCGACCAACATGATGCCGCTTACGCCCCAGTTTTCAAGGCCGATGGGAACGAGGAAGGTTCCGACCGCAGCGCCTACCCGGCTGATCGCGGTGATGAGTCCCATGGCGGTTGCGCGGATCTCTGTGGGGAAAAGCTCGTTAGGATAGGACCATTCGAGAATATTGGGCCCACCCGAGGCCAGCGCGTAGACGGCGAAACACAACATTACGAGCCAGCCCACATGAGGTACCACGCCCAGAAGAATCAGTGGGATCAGCATCGCGACGAACGACCAGATGAGCAGCGGCCGGCGACCCAACGATTCCGTCCACCACAGTGCAGGTAAACAGCCGATGAGGAAGAGCAAGCTGATCAGCGCTGAGCCCAAGTTGCTCATATTGCCCTCGGCCATGCCGATCGAGGACAGGATCTGGGGGCCAAAGCTGTACAAAGCGAACACGGGAGTGATCGCACAGACATAAAAAGCCCCGCAGAAGAAGACGCGCCTGCCGTACTCCCCTTGAAAGAGCGTGCGAAAACCCAGTGTGGCGGTTGATGTCTCGATGTTCACGAGCGACGCTACGTCGGCATCTCGGCCGTACACCCGGCGAAGCACTTGCTGCGCTTCTTCGATGCGCCCCTTGGACATCAGCCAGCGCGGTGATTCAGGAGTCCCGACGCGCAGGATCAGGATGATCAAGCCTGGAACGAGGCTACTGCCCAGGATGATTCGCCAAGCCCCGTCACCCAACCAGGCGGTGAGCCCAAAGCCGAGAAATAGCGCAATTGTCGCGCCCAGGCACCAGAACGCGATCAAGGATCCGACAAAGGCGCCACGATACCGTGAAGGTAGCCACTCGGTGAGCAGTGCTGTCGCAATAGGGTAGTCAGCGCCGATCGCGACACCGATGATGAAGCGCAAAGCGATGATCTGCCATGCCTCGTCGGCGAAGATGCACAATGCCGACGCACCCACCAGCACGCATAGGTCGATGGTGTACATCAGCTGACGTCCGATGCGGTCGGTCAGTCGGCCGAAGGCCAGACCTCCGAAGAAGATTCCGATCAGCGCCGCAGCGCCGGCCCAAGCGTTGTCGCTGGTGGAGAGACCGAGTTCGTTCGTCATCCCGACGAGTGCGATCCCGATGATGCTCAGCAGCCAGCCGTCGAGAAACGGCCCGCCGGCGGATTGGATGAGAAGGCGTTTGTGAAAGCCGGTCAACGGGCTGTCGTCGATCACGTTCTTTGTAGTCATGTATCTCCAGCCGTACGCGTGGATTGACGGTTCAAAGGAATGGCTGCATCGCCACGCGGCAAATGTTCATTGCTAATGAACGATCTGTCAAGTGGTGTAGATCCCCACTGTTACGTCAGTGTTACGTCAGGCACAGTCCAAGCTCCGCCGACGTTATTTCCCTAGCCTGGCCCATCATGAGGTATTCCCCTGTGCCACCGGCCTATTGGCGGATAATCGGAGTGATCGATCCCGAGTCGTGGCCCTCGATGCGGATAGCGTCATCTCAAATCTAACTGAACCGGCATTCAGTAACGGTTCGGGCGTCTCCGCCGGCGATCGTCTCGCCGGTCGGTCGTTCGGCGATGACGCGCCCCCGAGTTCTGGCGGGCGGTTGTGGAATTCTGAGGTTGCGGCGACAATCGATTCACCGTCGAGAGCGATTCACCGTCGAGAGCAGTGCAGGGGAATAGCCACTGAATGAAGAATCAATCAGCGCTGTCGGCAACTGGGGATGATCGCACATCAGCGCGTGCGCAGAAGGCTGCGGTTCGTCGTGCGCAGTTGCTGCAGGCGGCCCGGAAGGTTGTTTTCGAGCGGGGCCTGGATCGAACCCGGATAGCTGATGTTGCTGCGGAAGCAGGTGGTAGCCAAGGGCTGGCGCACTACCATTTCGAGTCCAAGGAAGCGCTGCTTGCCGAGATGCTGCGCGTCGCTGTCGACGAAGACATCGAGCGTGCCCGCCAAATCGTCGAGGGTGAGGGCACCGTCGCGCAACGGCTAGACCGCCTGTTGCGTCTTGCCCTGCCGATAGCCAGCGATGATCAGTCATGGATGCTGTGGATCGACATGTGGGGGTCGAGCCTGCGTAACGACGACATGGCGACAGCTGCTGAGAGCCTTGACATTGCGTGGACCGAACTGGTGCGCACGCTACTTCAAGAAGGTGTCGAATCCGCGGTGCTGACGTGCATCGACCCACAGGCGAGTGCTGATCGACTGATGGGTCTGGTAAGCGGCCTCAGTCTTCGCTTGATAACCAGTCGGGCGCGGTTCCAACGCACCTACGTCTTGCGCCTCGTGCGCACCGCGGCTGCGCTCGAACTGGGACTCGAGTGGTCGGACTATCAGAGGCTGATTCAAAAAGATTAGAGCCTGCTGGCGGAGAACCAGATCATCCGGGCCGGAGCCCGCGATCGGTTGTGAAATCGATGAGGCGTGGCGGAGTCGAACGCAACCGAATCGCCCTCTCGCAGTGTGACGCACTGGTCGCCGAATTCAACATCGATCGTTCCTTCGATGACCACCCCGTATTCGCGTCCCGGGTGACTCAGCGCCCCGCTTGCCGTCGGGGATCCCGTTCCTGGCTCGTACACGTACTCACAGAAGTCGACGCCGTCTTCTTCGGCCGGCAGCAGCAGCTGGGACCGGACTCCTCTGCCGATCTTGATTTCCGGTCGAAGGTGGGATCGTCGGACGATGCTCGCCTCGAGATGGGCCGGTGTGGTTACAGGTGGTGCGTCCTGTTTCGAGAAGAGCGAGTCCATCGTCACGTCCAGCACGTCGACCAATGCGGTCAGGAGGCTTATCGACGGCTCCGAGATCCCGCGTTCGAACTGAGATACGTGGCTGGGCGAACATCCGACTTCCGCCGCCAGCTTTCGGACGCTGATCCCACGCTGACGCCGCACGATGCGCAGCCGTTCGCCCAGGGTCTGCGCCGGGGTCGTACCCTCTGACGTCCCTGGTCCTTGGCTCATGGCGCAAATTCTAGGTCGTCCGCGGCTGGCGTAGCTCAGCTGAATGCCCGTTCACGGCATACCGCCAGCGTGTTGACTTTGTGTGCAGCTCGAGTGAACATTATCCAACCCACTGTCACCTGCGCGCAGTCGACATTTGCAGTCGTAGATGGCACACGCGGCCAGTAGCAGGACACCGCCGACGCGAACACACGGAAAGGACTGCGCCTGCGTTGGCGGGGCTCTGCGCGACGAACCCTTCTCCTGGCACTTGCACCGCCAGCTATGCGCGCTGGCCGCCGACCCTCGTCATGGAGGCCACCTGAGTTCGACGTGCCCCCTGCTGCGCGCTAGCGGCGCTCGGGGAAACATGCGGCTGATGCGCATCTGTGATTGACCGGCACATCGAGTGCTCCGAGAAACCGTCTAGGGATCGGGCTCCAGACCACCAACGCGTATTGGTGGATTGCCTTGCCGACCTTCACAACACCCCACGTTACACGAAAGGTGTTTGATTTCAGACGGTTTCACTTCCCACCGCACAGGTTCGCACTGTACACTGACAGTGAACATCGTTCCTGGTTCAGTGTTGCATACGAAGAAATGAGAGTGAAATGTCCTTGTCCGGCAAAAAAGTGCTCGTCCTGACGGCGAACTACTTCGAAGAATCAGAGCTGATCTATGCGGTCTACCGGCTTCGGGAGGAGGGCGCCGAGGTGACGGTCGCGTCTCCGGATGGGGCGGCACTGACTGGCAAGAATCACATGAGCCCGTTCCCGGTGGACGCCTCCTACGACGCCGTTGGCGCTAACTCCTTCGACGCCGTAGTCATCCCCGGCGGCTTCGCTCCGGATCTGGTTCGGCGTTTCCCGAAGGCCCTGGAGTTGGTTCGCGACATCAATGCGGCCAATAAGCCGGTCGCGACTGTCTGCCACGGTGGCTGGGTGGCGATCTCCGCCGGTATCGTCAAGGGCCGCAAGGCTACCGCGGTGTCAGCGATCAAGGACGACATGGTCAACGCCGGGGTCAACTTCGTCGACGAGCCCGTGGTCGTCGATGGCAACCTGATCACTTCGCGCGTGCCTGCTGATATGGGTCTGTGGATGAAAGCTCTCATCGAGGCGATCCGCACCGCCTCGTAGACGCCACACCACGAAGGGAGTGAAGGTGTCACATTCGCCGGTGCCCGAGCACGTTCGGGTGTTGCCAGGCCTAACGGCCACCATCGTTAGCCGGCGTCTCGTCGCAACCGACGTCGTCTCGTTGGAGCTTGCTCCGGCCGGCGCGGCACTCCCTTCGTGGGCCGGGGGAGCGCATATCGAGGTCGCGCTTCCGGCCGCCGTGGGATCCGACCTGCTGGTGCGGCACTACTCGTTGATCGGCTTGCCCAGTGGGCAGCAGAACTGGCAGGTCGCGGTGCTCAAAGAAGCAAACGGCCGAGGTGGATCAGCTGCGATGCACGATCTCCAGATCGGAGATTCGCTGGAAATCCGCGCCGTGAGGAATAACTTTCCGCTCAAGCCTGCCCCGGAGTATCTCTTCATCGCCGGCGGCATAGGTATCACACCGCTGATAGGGCACGCACTCGAGGCCGACCGAAGGGGACTGCCGTGGCGGATGATTCATCTCGTGCGCAGCGCAGACCGCCTGATCGACGTCGCCGCCTGGCTACCGCGTGGCGTCCAGCAGCACATTGACGAGGTCCACGGACGGGCAGACCTCGGAGCTCTCACGGCACCGTTGCACGGCGGAATGGTGTACGCGTGCGGGCCAGCTCCTCTGTTATCTGCCCTCGAAGAACTCGCTACAGATGCGCCGTGGGACCTGGCCGTCGAACGATTCGCTGCAGACCCGCAGCGACCGACAACTGTTCAGAGCGACAACCGCCCGTTCAATGTCGTTTTGCAGCGCAGCGGCAAGCGACTGTACGTGCCCGGCGACCGCAGCATTCTCGACGTGGTGCGTGGAGCTGGAGTCGCCGTCGACTTCTCCTGCCAGGAAGGCATTTGTTCCTCATGTGAAATACCGGTGCTGGCCGGCGAACCCGAGCACCGCGACCAAGTGCTCGACGAGGATGAACGCGCAGCCGGCGACTGCATGATGATTTGTGTATCCCGGTCTACGGGTGGCGATCTGACTCTGGACCTTTAACCCGTCTCTCAACTAACGAGGAAACCCCATGACCAATCCCATCATCGTCCCGATCGACAGGTGCCCGGTCTCGACGCGGGAATCAAACGGTGTCCGAATGACGCTGGCCCGCACTATTACTCACGCCGATCACGGATCACAGTTGATGGCAGGCATCAGCTGGATGAATCCCGGAGACGTCAGCGCGTGGTGGTCCACTGAAAGCCAGAAACCTCAGTCCGGTGACTATCATCATCTCGGGCCCGTCCACGAGATCTTCTATCTGCTCGAAGGTGAGCTGGTTCTCGAATCGGGAGCCGGCGGCACCGGTATCCCGTTTCGGGCCGGTGACACCGTCTTCTTCCCGCCAGAGGGCCGCTTCCGTATCCGCAACAACGGGACTGCTCCAGCAACGCTGTTCTACGTCGAAACACCCCCTTTAGGCTGAAAAGGTCTCCGATGACACATCAACAGCTGCCTCTCGAGCGGATAAGTCCCGCTGAAGCCATCGATCGCGCGTGGACGCTGCCCGCGGACTGGTACACGTCCACTGACATCTTCAATCGCGAACAGAAGTCGATCTTCCGCAATCAGTGGCAATATGTCGGCTACACAGGCCAATTGGCCGGACTGGGTTCGTTTATCACCGACAGTGTCGGGGGTGTTCCCGTAGTGGTCGTGCGTAAAGCCGATCGTTCCTTGGCTGCCTACATCAATATCTGCCCGCATCGAGGACACCCTGTCGCGCTCGGTGAAGGAAAGCGTCGGATGCTTCAATGTGGCTATCACGGTTGGACGTTCGACCTGGAGGGTCATCTCAAGGTGGCGCCGCGAGCTGAGCGGGAGCCGTGCTTTGACTCGTCGCAAATTGCGCTGACGCGGGCACGTGTCGAGACCTGGGGGCCACTGGTTTTCGTGAACCTCAACCCTGAGGCTGAGCCACTTTTGGCTCAGATCAGCGGCCTGGTATCGGTGGCGGAGGAGAACGGCTTCGACCTAGGGCGCCATCCCGTGCGTGCTTCCCGTGAGCATCTCATCAAGTGCAACTGGAAAATCACCTTGGATAACAATACTGAGTGCTACCACTGTGCCACGGTTCACCCGGGCTTTCGCAACAAGTACCACGTCGACGCCGACAATTACGAGATCCGGCAGTTCGACGACTGCTTCGCCCACATTTCGAAGCCAATCGACGCGAGCACCAGTGAGGGGCAGTGGGTGGATTTCCACCTCTCCTACATCTGGCCGAATTTCATGGTGTCAGGTCGAGGCAACGACTACTTCTACACTTACACCTACATCCCGGTGGGACCGGGTGAAACTTTGCAGCGCAACGACTTTTTCTTCCCCGACAACTGGGACGACGCCCTCATCGCTTCAACCATCGCAGAGATCGAACAGATCATGGCTGAGGATTGGGAAGTATTCGAGCGCGTCCAAGTCAGCCTCAATGCCGGCGTTGTTCCGCATGGGGTATTGCTTCCCGACAACGAAGTCCTGCTGCGCCACTTCCAACGTAAATGCGCCATGGCTCTCGACGAACTCTGATACGGCATCAATGCGGTGGAGGCATACCCGAACGGTGATTCTGGGGAAATGTTTCCCTCGGGGGCTGCGATGGTTCAAGAAGGCGCCCTACCCTGTCTCGTCTTAGGATTTGAGGTCGATCAGATTCCGTCTCAAAGCAGAACGCGGCAGTACGGTCAGGTGGCGGCGCGTCCGCCGTCTGCAGGCAGGATCGCGCCGTGGATGAAGCTGGCTCGGTCACTAGCCAGATAGGCGATGGTTTCGGCGATTTCGTCGGGAGTTGCCGCGCGGCGTGCTGGGGCTTGGCGCATCATCTTGGTGAGCCCGTCTTCGCCGAAGACTGCTTTGGCGTTCTCGGTCAGGGTCGGACCCGGGGCGACGGCGTTGACCCGAATGCCGTGCGGTCCAAACTCGGTGGCCCAGCACTTGGTCAAATGATTGAGCGCGGCCTTGCTCGATGCGTACACCGCTGAGCCTGCGGTGCCGAAGGACGCCACCATAGTAGTGACGTTCACGATGACGCCGCGGCCGCGCGAAACCATGGCAGGGGCAAGCGCACCGACCAGGTAGAACGGTGCTTTGACGTTGAGCGCGTAACAGGCGTCGAAGTCAACCTCTGGGATGGCCGGGGTGGCTCCGAAGGTGCCGATGGCAGCGTTGTTGATCAGAATGTCGACGCGGCCGGCGGCGTCGAGCGCCTCGGCGACCAGCGCTTGGCAATGCGTGGCATCGGCCAACGAGGCCGGCAGGAAGTCGGCCGTGCCGCCTGCTGCGCGGATGTCGTCGACGACGCGATGCCCGCGTTCCTCGTCGCGCCCGCTGACAAGAACGTGGGCCCCGCGATGGGCCAACAGCTTTGCCGTGGCCTCGCCAATCCCTCTCGTAGCACCAGTAACCAAAGCGACATCGCCCCCGAAAGACATGCCGTCGAGCATAAGAGATAACGGAGCGACCCCACGTGTCGTCGCGATTCTAAGGAAACCAGGTAGGAGGAACTGAATGTCGGAACCGGCCTGCTGGGCCAGCCCGCGCGCCGCCACCACTGTGGCTGGGGAGAAGTCACGTTCCCGTACGGTGCGCGCCCTAGCCGCGCCAAGGGGCACCGTGTCGGTGTCAACCGCGGATCGGGGCTGCCGTCACCAACGCACCACTTTCGGCGCAACCTGAGCCGCTTCGCGAGAAACGAAGCGACCAGACCTGTCTCGTTGAGCATCATGTATTCGCTCCGCCGGGCGAAGCTGCGGCCCAAAAATTTCACTGGGACAGCATCGTTGCGGGGAACTGCGGTCAGATCACCGCCTTGTTCCACACCAAGGCATAGCGCCACATCGTTAACCGCCTCCACTGGACACCGGGAAGCGCCTGGACGGCCGCACGACGCACCTCGGAGTAGCTATGCGGCGGTGGCCAGACAATCGGAGCCGAGTGCGCCCAGATTCCGTGACGCCGCTTGTATCTCTGCTGTTGTAGGAAACCTGCGAGGTCGTACAGCGCGTCACTGGGACGGGTACTTCTAGCTAGACCGACGACGGCCAGCACCCCGCCCGGCGCAACCAGATCGGCGAGGTGGGTCAGCGTCTGCGTGATGTCAGGTAGGTGGTGAAGTGTCGCCACAGACGCGACGACATCGAAGGAGGCGGGCTCGAACGGGTACGTGAGGACGTCGCCCACGATCCAGTTGACATCGCCGTCTTCATGGCGGGCGGATTCAAGCACATCGGCATCGGCATCGAGCCCGGTCACGTCCGGGATGCACTTATGAAGGTCGGCAGCGAGGAGTCCATTCCCCGTGCCCACATCGAGTGCGGTGCGTGCAGATTCAGGAATGGCATCAAGGATGACCTGGTGATAGTGAATGTTGTTATTCCACCGCACGATTGGATCCTGGTCAGGCATCTCTCCACCCTGCCACAACAGTGACCTGCCATGAGAGTCCCGATTTTGTGGATGGTTGCTCACCCGCTCGCATTCACCTCGCGAGCCGCGGATTCAATGCGTGCGGTTGCAGCTTGGCTGTCGCCTAGTCGCATAAGCCGGCTCATCGACAGTCTTCAAGCAGAGGGCCTCGTCACGAAGCACAGGGCTGACGGAGATGGCCGCGGCCATGTAACGCCACTGACAGAGAGGGGATTTGGTGCACTCGAGCGGAACTACTCCATCTCGCTGGCAAGTGCGCGTCACCGAATCTTCGATCACCTGGGCGGCCAGGACGCCGCAAGTCTCGCTGCGCTATTCACCCGCATCGCCGGTGGGCTCGAATAGTCCCGACTGGCCCGCTCCAGAGCCGGGCGGGGGCGGAAACGCTGCCATCGCGGTCTCGGCGATCCCCAGGAGGTCCTCGGTGGTGCCGCCGTCGCGGGCGCAACCGGACATGCCGCGCAAAACCGCCACGAGGAACGAGGCCAGGTGGTCGGTGCGGGTGGTGGTCGCGAGTTCACCGTCCCGGACCCCGCGGTCGAGCCGGTCCTGGAGTCGGCGGTGGAGGTCCTCTCGTTGCGCGGCCAGCCGTGGCTCGGTCAGCATCAGGCAGCCGAGGGGCGTCGCCGCGTCGGTGTGGGCGTGAGCGGTGTCGACCAGCAACCGGGCCACGGCCTCGCGCGCCGTGGGCAGGGCGGCCGCCTGATCGACGGCGTCGCACGTACGCCGGAAGTACGCGGCTGAAGCTTCCTCGAAGAGACTGTGCTTGTCGCCGAACGCCGCGTAGAGGCTCGGTGGCGTCACGCCCATGGCCGCGGTGAGCGTTGTGACGGAGCACTCCGTGTAGCCCGCGCGCCAGAACTGCTCGACGGCCGCTTCGAGAGCGGCGTCGCGATCGAAGCTGCGTGGTCGGCCGGCCATGCAAGCAGCATAACGTATCGATCGCTACGGAATGTGTTACGCTCCGTCGCGAATCAATAGCGATCACTACAGAAAAGGGGCGTTATGGAACTCAACGGCGCGGTGGTACTCGTCACCGGAGCGAACCGAGGCATCGGTGCCGAGTTCGTGAAGCAGCTCAAGAAACGCGGGGCAGCAAAGATCTACGCCGCCGCCCGCGACGCGAGCGCGGTCGAGGCCGACGGCGTCGAGCCGATCGAGCTCGACATCACGAACGCCGGCCAGATCGAGGCCGCGGCTCGCGCTGCCGGCGACGTGCAGATCCTGATCAACAACGCGGGGATCTCCACGGGTACGTCGCTGATGACCGGGGACGAGACGACCATCAGGCGGGAAATGGACACGAACTTCTACGGCCCGCTGCAGATGACCCGCGCCTTCGCCCCGGTCCTTGCGTCCAACGGAGGCGGCGCCATCCTCAACGTCATCTCCGCGTTGTCCTGGTTCACTGCTCCGGGCTCCGGTGCCTATGCTGCGTCGAAGGCTGCGGCGTGGATGTTGACGGACAGCACGCGCCTCGAGCTCGCGTCGCAGGGCACGCACGTGGTCGGCGTGCACATGGGGCTGGTCGACACCGACATGGTCAAGGGCATGGAGGGGGCGAAGATCGACCCAGCCGACCTGGCGGGTGCGGGTCTCGATGCGATCGAGTCGGGCGCGCAGGAGGTGTTGGGCGACGACTGGGCGAAGTTCGTGAAATCTGGGCTACCGCTCGACCCGAAGGAACGGTACGAGCAGATCTTCGCCGCGCTAGCGTGAGATGTCCTCGAGCACTGTCTGCCGCGTCTCGGGCAGGAAGATGATCGCGATGAGTGACCCGGTGACGAACAGGACCGCGCTGGCCGTGAAGACGACGCTCGTGCCGCTGGAAGCAATGATGATTGGAACGATCACTGGCCCGAAGATGGAGCCCAGTCGACCAGCGGCGGTTGAGCTCCCCATGCCGATCGCCCGGGCTCGGGTGGGGAAAAGCTCTGGGGTGTAGGCGAAGATCGATGAGAACATTCCGAAGAAGAAGAACTGGAGAAATGATCCTGCGATGATCAGCTCCGTCAGGCCAGACGCGCTGCCGTAGACGAAGGCTGCGATCGCCGAACAGAGCGCGAACCCGACCAGACACAGCTTGCGGCCCACGACTTCGATGAGGTAGGCAGCGGTGAGGAAACCGGGAATGCCCCAGAGCGCCATCAGGACGATGTACCCAGCCGTTCTCACCACATCGAATCCCGAATCGGCGAGCAGCTTTCCGATCCACGTCGTCAGACCGTAGTAGCCACCGAGAAGGCAGAACCACATCGCCCAGCTGGCCAGCGTTCGCTTTCGGTAGTCACGCGAGAACAGGGTTCGCCAGGACGCTGAGTGATCGTGGACCTCATCGACCGGGGCGACGACAGCGGGCGCGGGAAGTGTGTTGCCGCAAGCCTGCTCGGTGTTGGCCTCGATAGACTCCAAAGTGGCTCGGGCATCAGCGAATCGGCCGCGCGACGTCAACCATCGGGGCGACTCGGGGAGGTTCCTCCGGACGATGAGCGCGACGATCGCGAGACAGGCTTGCATGACGAAGAACCCGCGCCATCCGAGCGCGGTCTACCGCAGGATGTAGGAGAAGATCCCGGCGAGGATGAAGCCGACAGGCCAGGTCCCTTCCATCAGCGCCAAGGCCTTCAATCTGGCCGGTACCCGTTGCGCTGTAGCACATTGGGACACCAGCCCACCGCACAGGCGCTCGACCGCGCTCCGTTGGACTACTTCGGTACGCCAAGCGTTCTGAGCCGGATAGCCACGGTCACCGCGTGGCAGCACGGCGCCGGCTGGCGCCGGCAGACGTTGTCCCTGCTGGAACAGAATCGTCAACGGGTGAAGCATTGGGCTGATGCCCATCCTGACATCCGATACCACGAACCGGAGGCGACGTATCTGAGCTGGCTCGACTTCAACCGAACGCCGCTAGCGGGTGATCCTGCGGCACGAATCCTCGAGCGCGGTCGTGTGAAACTCAGTGCCGGCGCTGATTTCGGCCAACACACCGACGTGGACACCGCCAGTTTCGCCCGGTTGAACTTCGCGACGACGCCGGACGTCCTCGAGGAAATCCTCGCCCGGACCGGCACCACGCTGATCAGCTAGCCGGAGTGGCCATGAAAATTGAGAAGCCACAAGACATCTGTGCGGTGGTAGCCATCATGGTGGTGCTGCGGTGGGGTTCGGCTCGGTCGGCGTGCTCGAACCGTTTACGTCTTCCAAAGGTGCGCGGTGGCACGGCCGCCTGGCCGAGTCGACGACTAGACGCGTGATCACTTACCAGGGCACGACCTGGTTGCGGTAGTCGAGGAAATGCAGTCCGCCGGCGCCTTGGTGGGTGAGGATGGTGTCCACGACGCCTGGGATGCTGTCTTTCGTCGTCAATGTCGCGTCCGGCCCCCCGAGTTCGGTCTGGACGTGACCGGGGTTGATCAGCAACAGGGTTCGTGCATCCGCGGCGTGCCGCGCTGCGTAGCTGCGGAACAGTTGGTTGAGTGCGGACTTGCTCGCGCGATACACGTCGTGTCCGCCGACCGTATTCAACGAAATACTTCCCTGACTCGACGACATGATGCCGATGGTGCCGGTATCGGGTACGAGGTCCTGCAGGGATTCGACGACGCGCATGGGGCTCAGGCTGTTGGTCACCATGACTTCCACGAAGCTCTCGGTGGAAACGTCGGCGACGGGGATATCGGCATGCGCCACGGCGGCATTGACGAATAGCAGATCGACAGTGGTACCGCTCAGTTGCTCACGTAGCGCTGAGATCTGCCTGGGCACGGTGATATCGAGCGTCTCGATGTCCAGACGGTTTCTGGTGTCCAGGGCATGTAGACCTGTCGTGCCGGTACCACGAATGGTCCCGATGACGTGCCAGCCGCGGGTCAGGAATTCGTCGACCATGGCCAGGCCGAGTCCCTTGGAGGCGCCCACGATCAATGCCGTTGGTTGTCGTCGTTTTGTCATGCCCGTGTCAGCCGGGTTTGCCGGCCGCATATTCCCGTGCTGGACGCCGCTTCCTGCCGACATCGGGCTGGCAGATCCCCAAAACGGTCCAGTATCGCGAGGACTCGCTGGGGGGGTGGCGGTTGGACTACTACATGATCTTCGACCCGAAGCGGTCACGCGTATGCATACCGGATCTCGTCGCCCAGCGGCCTGCTGAACTACTTTAGGGCCCGGCCACATTGGCGATGGCTTTGTTCTCGTGCTTGCGGGATGGCTTCGGTGAGTATGTCGGGTTCGGGGTCTCGCGTCACCCCCCGGATCGTGCCGCTGGGCTCGAACACCTACGACCAGAACGCGGGCCGGCGGATGATGCGGGTTCCGCCGGCGCAGTGGCGCGATCCGATCGATCTCGCTCAACCCCTCGCCGCCGATGCTGCGGCGCGCGGGGGAGTTTACTCAGGCGCCTTCGACGCTCGCACGATCTGGCATGCGACAGGGAGCAGGAACCCATCGCCGGAAGGACGTTCATACTCACGCAGCAAGTGGCTCATCGCCGCACGGACATCGTCACGTGTGCGGTCATCCAGCGCTGAGATGACGGCATCGTGCGGTCCTCCACTTACGAAGCTCCACCACGACTCGAAGTCCTCGAACACCACGTTCCACTCGAACGGCTTGACTTGGACGTCGATCAGTCCGGCGTCGAGTAACCAACGCTCTCGAATCCCGGGTGTCGCCATCTGCCGGAACCATCCTGACAAATCGGGCAGCGACGTCCCGGGAGCGGCGGTTGCCAGAGCCCTCTGGGTGAGGAAGACGAATGGGTTCAGTTCGGCTTCGGCCCATACGGCGATGCTGACGCGACCGCCTGGCTTCAGTACCCGAGCGATCTCTCGCGCCGTCGCGGCCGGGTCGCCGAGCAGAAGGGCACCCATTCTGGAAATCACTGCATTGACCGACGCATCCGGCAGCCGGAGGGCGTCCATCAACATCACCTCGAACGCGGCGCGGTCCTCGAGTCCAGCTTGCTTGGCCTTCATCCTGGCGACTTCGATCAATGGCAGAGACCCGTCAATCCCGATGAGACGCCAGCCCGCCCGGGGTTCTACGAGACCCAAACCCGGCTCGCCGGTACCGCAGGCGAGGTCAAGTATCGTGGATCCGGCCTCGAGATCGCGGATGTGCTCGGAGATCGCCTGGGTCGACGCCTCTAGGTAGTGCAGGCACTTTTCGCAATCCTCCACCGTCTCAGGCACTTGCAGAGTAGACGTGAAGTCAAGGCTGTCCTGCGTCATTTCGTCGAGCTGCTAGCTGTGCCGACGTGGCCGACGGCTCTTCGCAGAAGGCAGTCTGCGCTGCGGGGCAACGGCGCAGAAGGCGGCGAGATTGGCCTTGCGGGCGACGCCCTCCAGCAGCCTAGGGGGTGCGCCCGGCCTATAGGGGTCGAGAACAGCTGCGGGCTGGCCATGGCCATGTCGCCACCCGCCCCGGTGACTACCGCAGCCTTGTCATCCGGTGTCTCCACTTCAACTCCGTTTCTTCGGCAGTCCGACGCCGGCCACTCCAACGCGACGCGGGCTCTGGCGTGATGGCTGACGTCTGCGCTTGAGAAGCCGACTCCTCCTACCAACAAAACGTTATCGACCCAAGAATTATTCGCTGCCCGGTCAAGACGCGACCACCGCCGACCCTTGCACCATCCAGCGCGTAGAGATCGTGGACGGTTCAGACGCGATCATCCAAATTCGCCGTCTCTGGTAGAGCCCACCGGTAGGAGACGATTCAGTGAATCCGGAATCCGGTCGAAGAGCCGTGATCGGCCAGTTCTCGGGTGTCTCACACTCTCACGGGTGGCCGCCATCAAAGAGAAATGTTCGTGAGACCCGCCGACGTGGGCCACCGCGGCGGCGATGCCGTTACGGAGAATGCAGGGGAGGGCGGTACACGTCGGGGGGGTTCATCTCCGACCGCGCCCTACGACGAGAGCCGGGTAAGATCGAACCTGCAGGTGAGAAATCCTGCTGCTCAATCGAATTGATCAAAGGGGCCGCGCAGGTGGAGATGTCGGGACTGCTCACCGAGCTGGTGGCGCTGCAGACGATCTCCGGTGATGCCGCCCCGCAACGTCAGACCATCGAGCTGTGCCTGTCTCTGCTTCGGGCGCGCGGCGCCCACACGCACGTGGACGCCGACCTCGACGGCCCGCACCCATGGGCGGTCTTGACCAATGACGCGCCACCGGGGGCGGCCAGGCTGGCGTTCTGCTGTCATGTGGACACGGTGCCGACGGGCCCGCTGGCCGCCTGGTCGTGGCCGCCGTTCGCCGCGCAGGTGCACGACGGCCGGCTGATCGGCAGGGGCGCCACAGACATGAAAGGCGGCCTGGTCGCCGCGTTATCGGCACTGGAGGACGCCCTGGACACCGGTGTGCCCGTGGCGCTGGTGCTGACCTCCGACGAAGAGGTGGGTGCACTGGGGGCGCAGCGCGCCCGTCACGCTGTCCTCGAAGCGGGAGTCGGGGCGGTGATCATCCCGGAGGCCACGGCCAATGGCGTCCGGCTTGGGCATCGCGGTGCGCTGTGGCTGCGGATCAACAGTGCCGGTGTGGCCGCTCACGGCAGCACCCCGCATCTGGGCCGCAACGCGATCCTCTTGCTGATGGATCTGGTGCAGCGCGCCCGTGCAGAACTGCCCCGCACCACCGATCCCCACCTGGGTCCCTCGACATGGAACCTCGGGACCATCGCGGGTGGGGCGGCGCCGAACATCGTTGCAGCCCAAGCCAGCTGCGTCGTCGACCACCGCACCGTGGGCAACGGCGGAGAACTCCTCGACTGGTGGCGCGCGCAACCCGAGGCCCACGACGTCGAGGCCCTGATAGATCTGCCGGCGATGTGGACGCCGGCTGACGATGCCTGGGTGGCACAGTTGCCGAGTGCCGCCGGCACCGAACCGGTGCCGTACTTCACCGACGGCTCCGCGTTCAGTGCCGTGCTTCCCGGTGTGCCGATTGTGGTCTGGGGTCCCGGCGACCCGGCGACGATGCACGCCGCGGACGAATCGATCCTGCTGAGCAATCTCGACGTGGCGGCGCACCACTACCGCCGGGTCGTCGGCCGGTGGGGCGCGGTCGACTAGATTCCTGCCCCCGGTTCGGTGCCGCACCGGTCCGCGGCCACGATTGGCACACCGTTACTGTGAGAGGTGGCGCTGCACAGTGGCCATTCGGGAAAAACAGCCAATTGCACGTCGGCGGCGGCTAGTTCGGCGATGGCGTTGACCATCGCGTCGACGTTGTGCGCGACGTCGTTCATCTTCGGGTTGGTTTGCACACTGGCGACTCTGATCACGGGTTCTCCACTTTCTCTGGCTCGGCGGCGTGCGCAAGGAATCGCCGCCGCCACGCGGGTTTGACCGACGAGCGTCGCCACGGCGTCAGCAGTACCTCGGCCATTGCCACCGCTCCGAACGCCAACAGCCCCAAGACCACCAGCAGGATGATGGCGGCGAAAACGGAGGCCACGTCGAGGCGGGACTGGGCCTCCAGCAGCGAGACCCCGAGGCCCCCGGTGGTGGATGCGGTCCACTCGCCGAGTACGGCGGCGGTGACGGCGAAGGTCGCGGTCATCTTCAGGGCGGAGAACAGCGGCGTCAGCGTCGCCGGCAGCGTCACGGTTCGGAAGATGCGCCACGGTGTTCCGCCCATGGCGCGAACGAGGGCAATGAGGTCCTTGTCGACGGAGGCCAGGCCGCCGAGCACGTTGACGACGACCGGGAAGAACACGATGAGCGCGACGATCGTGAGCTTGGGGGCCAGGCCGAATCCCATCCAGATCACCAGGGCGGGTGCGACGGCGATGATCGGCACCGCCTGCGAGGTGATCAGGATGGGGTAGAGGAAGCGCTGGATGGTGTTCGACCACGACATCACCAGGGCGAACAGGAAGCCCGCGGCGGCACCGATCAGGAAGCCGAGGATGAACTCCTTGCTGGTGATGATGGTGCCGGGCCCCAGCTTGTCCCAGTCGTCACGCAGTGCCTCCAACGTGCGCTGGGGGCTGGGCAGGACGTACGGCGCGATGTCGAACAACCGGACCGCGAGATCCCAGATCACCACGAGGAGCGCCAGTCCCAGGACCGGCAGGGCGAGCGTTTTGAGGCGCTGGGGCAGGCCCGCGTTCAGCACCGGCATCACGCTACCTCCGACGGGCGGCCGTAGATCAGGTCTAGAACGGTCGATTTCAGCTCGACGTAGCGCGGGTCTGTGCTCAGGTGGATATCCCGGGGACGCGGCAGGTCCACCGGAATGACGGCCGCCACCCGTCCGGGCCGAGGTGTCATCACCACCACCCGATCGCCGAGGAACAGTGCCTCGTCGACGTCGTGCGTGACGAACATGATCGTCTTGCGCTGCTCGCGCCAGACCTCGAGCAGCCACTGCTGCATCATCATCCGAGTGTGGCTGTCCAGGGCGCCGAACGGTTCGTCGAGCAGCATTACCGGGTGGTGGAGGGCCAGGGTGCGCATCACTGCCACGCGCTGCCGCATACCCCCCGACAGCGCGTGCGGGTAGTGGTCGAGATAGCCGCCCAGGCCGTAGCGCTGCGCCATCTGGGCGGCCGAGCTCAGGTCGTCGCGGGACGCTCGGCCGCGCACGTCTGCGCCCAGCACGATGTTGTCGAGCACCGTCCGCCAGGGCAGCAGTAGATCCTTCTGCAGCATGTAGCCGACGTGTCCGGTCTTCGCCTTGATGTCCTTGCCGTCGAGGCTGACCGAGCCGGCTGTGGGGGTCAGGAGGCCGGAGACGATGTTGAAGATGGTCGACTTACCACACCCGGACGGCCCGACGATGCAGACGAACTCTCCGGCCTCGACGGTGAGATCCACTGGCGCCAGTGCCTCCACACCGTCGAACGAGTGTGAGACGCCGGCCAGCCGCAGGCTCACGGGGTGTCCTTGGCCGCGAGCCAGGACACCGTCTGTGACCACAACCTGGCGAAGCCGTCCCACTGGGTGAATTCCGTTGGCGCCCAGTGTGGGCCGATGTCACTGGCGAAGGCCACGCTGCGGCCCCTGCCGTACCTGCCGACGGTCAGCAGGGGATGGCCGTTGACCTGGGCCAGCACCTGCGACGCCGATCGCGCTGACAGTCGCTGGAAGCCCAGGAGAGCGGGCCAGGTGTCGGGCAATCCTGCGGTGCAGGGATGCTCCGGCCCGAACAGCCGCGGAACGGCGCCCTCGGGGCACTCCTCGCGGTCGTCGCCGTCTTCCATGAGCACCGGAAGCGCTTCTGCCAGAGCCGAATTCCTGTAGTTCGCCTTGGCCTCGATACCCTGGAAGCTGAGGTAACCGCCCACCATCATCAACGCCCCGCCGGCGCGCACCCAGTCCCGCAGCACCAGCAACCGGTTGGGGTGCGGCTTACCCCGCAGAAACACGTCGTTGGGCATCAGCAGGGTGTTGGAGCCGATATCGGACAAGACGACTACGTCGTAGCCGTCCAACTCGTCGCTGGCCGAGGGAAAATGCGCGGCGGCAACGTGATTGGGCATGAACGTCACGTCATGGCCGGCGGACTCCAGCGCCGCCGCGAAATCCTTGACCCCTTCCTCGTAGGCTACGGTCGTGAATGAGTCGAACCCCTTGGTGTGGATCGACGTCGTGGTCCAGGACTCGCCGGCGATGAGCGTTCGGGCCATGTGCCGACTCCTTTCGTTGGTGGTGGGGTGTCGAAGTGCGACGGGGTCACCGGATGACGGTGCAACCCTCCGGTCCGAACCAGATGACGTCCTCGACCTTCACGCCGTAGAGGTGGTTCCCGATGTAGGGTTCGACCGCCCAGCCTCCCCACATCTTTGTCGTGTTGTGGCGGTCGATGTAACCCTGCGTGTACGAGACATTTTGGCCGATAGAGTGGCCGATGTTGCCGAGGCGGTCCAGGTGGTTCCACGCGGTGCCGGCAATGCAGTCATGGAACACCGACCACAGTGCGTTGGCCCGCATCCCCGGGTAGGCCGCGCTGAGTACGGTGTCGTGGATCCGCTGGATCTCGTTCTTGGCCTCGAGGTAGTCGGGCTGGTCGCCGATGACGAAAGTGCGGGTGCAGTCCCCCCACCAACCGTCGACCACGGGGTGGACGTCGATGAAGCCGGCGTCGATGTTCCACAGCATCCTTCCCGTCGGCGCCGCCGTGGGGAAGCAGTCGAGGCTGCCCGAGCCGAAACCCACGTTCACGATGGTCCACAATCCGGTGGATCCGCGGGCCCGCAGCGTCTCTTCTGCCCACCTGGCCAGCTCGCGTTCGGTCATGCCCGCCCATAGCGCGTCGGCCGCCAGTTCAGCGACGTCACGAGCCAGGAGTTGGGCTTTCACCAGCCCGTCGGGTGGTGCCACGCTGACGGTGTCCGGGGTCACCAACGAGTCGTCGGGGAAAGACATCACGCAGGCCTCTATTCGGGCAGGTAGTCGTTGGTCCAGTAGGCGCTGGGCTCGTCCACGGACTTCACCAGGTCCTGCGCCACGGCGGCATCCAGCAGACCGCTCCATTGTTCGTCGCTCTGTTCGAACGGGGGCACCTGCGCTTTGAGGATCTCGGCAGTCGCGTTCCAGGAGTCGACGATGAAGCCCATGTCCGAGCCCGGGTAGGTCTTGTCGAAGATCGCCATGGCCCCCTCCGGGTCGTTCAGCGCATCGTCAAGGCCGCGCTTGGTGGCCAACATGAAAGCTTTTGCGGTGTCGGTGTTTTGCTCCAGCCATTCGGTGTTGCCGGCAACGACGAAGATGGGCGCGTTGGGTGCGCCGTGATCGCTGGCAGCCATGAAGAACGGATCGAAACCGCCATTGACACGCACATCGGCCGACTCGGCGTTGGTGACGCCGGTGATGATGTCGACACGGTTCTCCAGCAGCAGCGGCACCGTGTTGTCGGCGGCGGTGACCAGCTGGACGTCGGGAAGCGCCAGGCCCACCGAGTTCAGCATCATGGTCAGCTGCGCCTTGGACCAGGCGTCGTTGTAGATGCCGATGGTCTTGCCCTTGATATCGGCGAGTTCGAACGGTTCGCGCGCGATCAAGCCCCAGTTGTTCTGGTCCCCGTAGGCGCCGGTGGCGATCACGGGTGCGTCCTGGTCCTTGGCGAACAGCACATCAAGGGTGGTGGTGAACGCCATGTCTGCTTCGGCCGTCCCGAGGAACTTCATCGTGTCCGCGACGGTGGGTGGTGGGGTTATCGTCACGTCCATCCCGGCTTGGGAGTAGTAGCCCTTGTCCTTTGCGACTACAAAAGGTGTCCAGAAGGCGTCGGCGACGGGCCATTCCATGATCAGATTGACCGGCGTGGTGCCGTCGGCTGCCGGTTCCTCGGACTCGCTGCCGCAGGCGGTGAGGCCCGCCGCGGCGACTGTGGTCATCAACATCGCTGCCAGGCGGGAGCGGAAGGTGCGGGTCATGCGTCTCCTCGATTGTGTAATCGATTACAAAGCTGGTGTCGACCACCAAAGCACCCCCGATGATCACGGGTCAAGGGCCAGCAGTTTCAGGAATGTAAACGATTGCCTAGCGGCGCCCTTCGTGTTACACACTAGGAGCATTCGCATGGGGCGATCGACCGCAAGGGGGGCTGTGCGTCCGACAATCAGGCAGGTCGCCGAGCATGCCGGAGTGTCGACGGCGACGGTGTCCCGTGCGCTGTCCGGGACCCGGCCGGTGTCGCCGGAGCTGGCGCGCCGCATCGATGACGCGGTGGCCGAGCTGGGCTATTCCAGCAACGGCATCGCCAGTTCACTGCGGCGTAGCCGCACCGACACCATCGGAATGGTGGTCCCCGATATCGCCAACCCGTTCTTCACGTCGCTGGTGAAGAACGTGGACCGCGTGCTAGCCCAACGCGGTTGGCAGATGCTGTTGTGCGACGCACAATCGGATCCGCGCATCGAGGCGGATCGTCTTGCCTCGCTGATCAATCGACGTGTCGACGGGGTGATCATCAGCCCCGCGAACGAGGTCGACAGCGGTGCGGCCGTGCGAGCGGCGGCGGCCCGCGTGCCCGTCGTCCAGATCGACCGGCGGGCCCGGGACACCGACACCGACTGGGTGGGCATCGACGACGACTTCGCCGAATCGCTGATCGTGGGTCACCTCGCCGAGCTGGGGGTCGGCAGTGCGGCGTTTGTCAGCGCGGCGCCCACCGATTCCTCCACCGAGTCACGCCAAGCCGGCCTGCTGAAACACGCTCAGGCACAGGGGATCGGCATCGACACCGCATCGGTCCTGCTGGGGGAGTACTCCGTTGAATGGGGGCAGCGGGCGGGGGCCCAGATCCTGCGCTCGCGACGTCGGCCGGGCGCGATCGTGTGCGGCAACGACCTGATCGCACTCGGTGTCCTGCAGGCCTGCCGGGAGGCGGGTGTCGAGGTGCCGGGCGAAGTGGCGGTGACCGGATTCGACGACATCCCGTTCGCGGCGCTGAGCACGCCGCCGCTGACCACCGTCGCGCAACCGCTGACCGACATCGCCGCCGAGGGGGTACGGCTGCTGGCGCAGGCCATCGAGGGCAAGGCCACCACTCAGACCATCCGCGCGTCGCTGGGCTCGCGACTGGTGGTCCGCAGCTCCACCGATCCGACGGCGTCGAAAGGAAAGCGTTGACCGGCAGACAGGACACCTCCACCGCGAGTACTCGCGGGCAAACAGATGCTTAGCGGTGCAACACGGAAGAGAGACCGTGAGATTCGTGCTGAGACTCGCAGTCGATCTCCTCGGTTGAGCTAATCACCGGACCTGAACCGGCGACCTGGAAGTGTGGACTCCGGCGGGTGTGCCTGTTCACCCGTTGATGACTCGCGGCACTGAAACCGCTTGCAAAACCCTCGACGCCGAACTCCACGCCGTAGCCCGATTTGTTCACCCCGCCGAAGGGGATCATCGAGTGCGCTGAGGAGTGGGCATCCATGGATGCCGAACCGTCCCCGCACTCCCTGCGCAGCTTGAACGATGCTGTGACAGGAGGGCCGCCAGTGGCGAGCGCGTGGCGGTCACCAACTACTAGCGCATCGCCGGACTCCATGTAACACTGTGCTATATCGCACTTATGGAACGGCGTTCATTAGTTATCTTCGTCGAAGGATGTGGTTCAAGGTGACGCCGAAGCGAGCCGAGAACCAGGCGGCGGGGCCGTCCGATGCTGTTCGGCGGCCCCCGTCGCCTGCTGAGCAGGCCGCTTTCGGTGCGGGTGGGTTGAGCAGCGCGATCTTCACCACCGTCCCGGGTCTGGTGCTGCTGTACTACCTGACCGACACGCTGGGTGTGGCCGCGGGACTGGCGGGTTTAGTCGTCGCGGTGCCGCGCCTGTTGGACCTGCTGAGTAACCCCATGGTGGGACGACTCTCGGACAGGACGACCACGCGCTGGGGGCCGCGACGACCTTGGATGGTGGCGGGTGGCCTGTTGTTGCCACTCACATTCGTACTGCTGTTCTGGTCACCCTGGCTCGGCAACGCCGCCGCGATATGGGTGGGGTGTGCCTTCGCCGCCGGCGGGGTGTGCTTCGCGATGTTTGCGGTCCCATGGTCAACCCTGCCGGCCGAGATCGGGATCACTGACAAGGCGCGCACCACAATGATGTCGTGGCGGGTCGCTTTTCAGGCGATCGGCATCCTGATCGCCGGCGGCCTGGCACCGACCATTGTCGAGTGGCAGGGCGGCGGTACCGAGGGATACCGGCTCATGGCGCTGTTCATGGCAGCGTTGATCGTGCTGGCTGTGACTGTGGCGGTGTTCCTCGGTGCACGTCGGTCCGCGCAGCGCGCCACCGCTGTCAGCGAGACGGGATCGTTGCGTGACGCGGCGCGTCTGGTGCGCAGCAACCCTGCCTTGCGCACGGTACTGATCGTCGTGATCCTGTGCGAGGCGGCCGCCGCCACGTCTTTGGCGTCGGTCCCCTACATCGCCGATCATGTCGTCGGTTCCCCCGATGCAACGACATACGTATTCATTTCCGTGATCGTCCCCATGCTGTTGACGATGCCGTTGTGGTCGCGCATCGCCAATCGCCACACCAAGCGCACGGCTTTGAGATGGGCGAGCATCGTTTTCGCAGCCGGGGCGGCGGTCTTGCTGGCCTTGCCCTTCACTCCGCCCGAAAGCCGTTTGATTGCAACGCTGTGCGCGACCGTTGTCCTTGGCGTGGGCTTCGCCGGCACGTCGATGCTGCCGCTGGCCATGCTGGCTGACGCGGTGGCCCGGGAGGCGGCCACTTCAGGCCTGCGGAGGGCCGGCCTTCTCACCGGCGCGGCGAATGCCGCCGAAACCGTATCGGGGAGTCTCGGCGCCGGCCTCTATGCACTTGTCTTGTCCGCGTTCGGCTATCACTCGTACCAACCAGGTCAAGACGGGACTCAAACGATGACTGCCCAAATCGGAATCGTCGCGGCGATAGGCGGCGTGTCCATCCTGGCACTGCTGGCCGTGAACGTGGTGTTGCGTCGGGACGGCCGGGACGGACGCGACGGCACCACAGAATCAACAACCGCCGTCGATCAAGCCTTGGAGCCCACGTCGTGAACGCCCGACAATCTCAGCAGACGCCCACCCGGCACCGAACGGCCAGCGACCAGGTGGCACCTGCCTTGCTGCAGGCTGCACAGACTGTCCTCGATCGGGACGGCCAGCGCGGCGTCACCATCCGGGCCGTAGCCCGCGAGGCCGCCGTCGCGCCGATGAGTGTCTACAACCGGTTCGGCAGCCGCGACGGCCTTCTCGTCGTGTTGGCAGGCCGCGCCTTCGCCGAACTCGCTGGGTCGCTGGTCGCGCCGGCCGACCTCACCCCGGAGCAGCGATTCCGCCAGATATGCTGCGGCTACCGAACGTTCGCCCTCACGCATCCCGAACGCTACGCCTTGATCTTCTCGATCGGCAGCCCCGTCAAGCTTCCCGAATCACAGGAGGCGTCCGACCGAGGCAATGAAGCGTTCGGATATCTCGTCGATGCGGTGGAGGACCTCAACCCCTCACACGCGATTTCTCGGGGAAACCGCAACGCCACAGAGGCCGCACAGATCGTCTGGAATGCCCTGCACGGCGCGATCACAATCGAACACGCCAACATCGGTCGCACCGACAACCCCAGTGACACCTACGAACACATGATCACTCTGCTGCTCCGCGGCCTTCGTGACATCGACGAACCGACCGACTGATTCGAATCGCAACCCTGCCGAACGCCGTCGGCCCGACCGGGCTTGGACACCACCCGGCGTTTCACGCGCTCATGCGTGCCGCCCACAGTGTGTCGATCTCTGCCTCGGCATCGGCCAGACTCTGGGCCGCCAGCGGGCGCAGTTCGGCCATCGCGGGGTTGTCCGCGGCCATTGTCAGCTCCGCGGTGATGAACCGAGGTACCAGCCCCGTCAGCGAAAGACCGTGCGGCAGCCAGGGTTCGGCGTGATCCCAACCCTCACGCGGGGTTCCGGTGCCGTACCCGCCACCGCGGGCGGCAAGCACGATCAACTCAGTACCGGCGAGCAGGCCCTGGTGAGTTGCCGGATCGAACGAGACGCCGGGAACGACGATGCGGTCGACCCACGCCTTGACCACACTTGGTGGGCCGAAGTTGTAGAGCGGCAGGCCCAGCAGCACCGTGTCCGCCCGCTTGATCTCGTCGATCATCGCGACGCTGCGCGCGTACGCGGCGGCCTGCGCGGGGGTGTGGTCCTGCGGCGGGACCGCGGCCGCCGATCCACCGGCGGTGTCCAGATGCGGCACCGGGTTGCTGCCGATATCCCGGTAGGTCACGGTGCCCGCCGGATTGGCGGCACGCCAGCGGGCTGCCGCCCTGGCCGTCAGTTGCCGGGTGACCGATCGCTCGGCTTGGATCGACGTGTCGATGTGCAACAGGTTGGACATGGCAGATCCTCCATAGATAGTTTGTCGTACGCAAACTATCTATACCAAATCGACCGCTGATCCATTCCCCTAGACTCGGCCCTGTGACCGAGTTGCCCATCGTCTCGCCGAACTGGCAGCTGGTCGGCCCACTCCTGGAACACCTGGCCCGCCGCTTACGGGCGGCGTCGGAGTCGGAGATCGAGCAATTCGGCCTGCGCGCGCGTCACGTGGTCGCCCTGACGCTGCTGCGGGACTTCGGCGAACGGCCGCAATCCGATCTCGCCGGGATGCTCAGGATCGACCCGACGAATGTGGTCGGACTGCTCAACGAACTCGAGGCCGCCGAACTCATCGAGCGCCGACGCTCGCCCCAGGACCGCCGCCGGCACACTGTCGCTTTGACCGCCACCGGGGCGGCCCGTCTCGGCGAGGTCGAAGGCGTGCTCCTCGATGTGGAGCGGCAGATGCTCAGCACGCTCGATGACGACGAGCACGCGGTGTTGTACCGGTTGCTGATCCGTGCCGTTGGAGAAACAGCGGCGTGTTCGCCACCGGCCAATAGTCACCCGTGCCTTGCCGACGACGACTCCGGTTCGCACTGCTGATCAGCGCCACACCCGGATCCGTCACCGTCCATCCGTCGGCGCATTGAGTCGGCGGTCGGTCCATCGCTGCAGAAGCACCGACACGGTCAGCACGACCAGACCTGCGAGCGTGAGCGCCGCGCCCGCTGCGGCAGGTGCCGTGTAGCCGAGACCCGCGGAGATCACCATGCCGCCGATCCAGGCGCCTGCCGCGTTGGCGATGTTGAGCGCGGAGTGGTTGAGCGCGGCCGCCAAGGTCTGTGCGTCGTGCGCAACGTCCATCAACCGGGTCTGCAGGGCGGGCCCGATCGACGAACCGGTCGCGCCGATGAAGAACAGGCCGAGCATGGCCGTCCACGGGTTGTGGGCGGCGAAGACGAACAGCGCCAGCACGATGCCCAGGGACGTCAGCGACGCGTAGAGGCCGCGGACCACCGAGACGTCGGCCATGCGGCCACCCACCAGGTTGCCGATAACCATGCCCAAACCAAACGCCATGAGGCCCAACGGGATCAGGCCGCGTGACACTCCGGCGACGTCGGTCAGCGTGGTCGACACATAGGTGTACACCGCGAACATGCCGCCGAAACCGACCATCCCCACCAGCAGGGCGAGCCAGACCTGTATTCGCTTGAGTGCGCCGAGCTCGGTGAGAGGACTTGTCACGTGCATACCGCGCATGTCGGGCAGCCAAAACCAGATCGCGGCCAGCGTGATGGCGCCGACGGCGACGACCAACGCGAAGGCGCTGCGCCACCCGAAGTGTTGCCCGAGCCACGACGCCACGGGCACGCCGAGGACGGTCGCCACGGTGAGTCCGCTCAGCACGTAGGCGGCGGCCTTGGCCCGGTTACGCGGGCCCATCAGGTGTGCGGCCACCAGGGCTGCGATCCCGAAGAACGCCCCGTGTGGCAGGCCGGCGATGAAGCGCGCCGCCATGAGCGTGGCGTAGGACGGGGCGAACATGCTGGCCAGGTTGGCGACGGTGAACAGGACCATCAGCCCGAGCAGCAGTGTCTTGCGCGGCATGCGCGCGGTGAGCGCGGCAATCAGGGGCGCGCCGATGACGACGCCCAGGGCGTAAGCGGAGATGACGTGGCCGGCGACCGGTTCGGTGATGCGCAAGCTGGCTGCGATGTCGGGGAGCAGGCCCATCGCGACGAACTCGGTGGTGCCGATGCCGAACCCGCCCAGGGCGAGTGCCATCACGGCGAGCCACCGGACGGTCGGGTCGGGTGCCACGACGGACATGGGTCCAGACGGGCGCGACAGGGCTCGGGTCATGGTCTCGACGGTAGACCTACTTATGCATGTCAACAACAAACTTTCGTCCTTGACGGGCGAAAGTGGCGAAGCTTACGTCGGTGGGGTTGAATCGAGGGGTGACGAGCGTCGGCGAAGTGTTCGCCCTGATCCGTGAACTGCGGGTCACCACGCGCGCGGAACTGGTGGCGAGGACGTCGCTGTCGCGCACGGCGGTGACGGCCCGCGTGGCCACGCTCCTGGAACTCGGGCTGGTCGCGGAGGCCGAGCGTGCGCCCTCGACCGGGGGACGGCCCGCCACCACGCTGAGTTTCGACGCGGACGCAGGCATCGTGCTGTGCGTCGCGATTGGGATCAGCCGCACACGCATGGCGGTCTGCAACCTCGCCGGTGAGATCGTCGCCACCGCGGACATTGACCAAGAGGTCGCACTCGGCCCCGACGACCTGCTGCCCGATGTGGTCAAGCAGCTCGACGTGCTCCTTGCCGATCACGCGGACGTGCCGGTGTACGGCATCGGCGTGAGCCTGCCAGGGCCCGTCGACCGTGAACGGGGTTGCAGCCGGGACTCGCCGATCTTGCGCGGCTGGGACGGCGTCAGGTTGCGGCCGTACTTCGAGGGACTCTCCAACGCCCCGGTCCTGCTGGACAACGACGCCAACGCCATCGCCCTCGGTGAGCGTGGCGGCGAACTGGAGCGCATCGACGACCTGCTGGTCCTGAAGCTCTCGACGGGGTTGGGCGCCGGCATCATCGCCGGCGGCGCGCTGCAGCGGGGTGCCTCCCAGGCGGCGGGCGAGTTCGGCCACAACAAGACCCCTGCGGCAGCGGGACTTTCGTGCCGGTGCGGTGACACGGGCTGCCTCGAGGCGATCGCGGCGGGCTGGGCGGTGGTGCACGCGCTACAGCAGCGTGGGTACTCGGTGCGGCACATGCGCGACGTCGTCGAACTCGCGCACGCCGGCGATCCGGAGGTCCGCCGCATGATCCGCGACAGTGGCAGGCACATAGGCGAAGTCGTCGCCGCGGCGGTCAACCTGCTCAACCCGAAGGTGCTCGTCATCGCCGGCGATCTAGCGGGGGCCTACGAGATTTTCGTCGCTGGACTCCGAGAAACCCTGTACCGCAACGCGACCGCGATGTCCACTCGCGAACTCGAGGTCGTACAGGCCGCCCACGCCGGGCACTCGGCCGTGGTCGGCACGGCGACCATGGTGCTCGAAGAGGTGCTCAGCCCCAGCGCCGTCGACAAGTTGGTGGCCCTCGGCTAGGTAGCCAGGTTCACCTTGGAGCCGAACTCGGCCTAGATGCTCCGACGACTGACGCCCGTCGCGGCCGTGAGGTCGCAGATGGGCACGCCAGCGAAGCCGTGTTGCCAAAACAACTCATCGCCGCGTCCTCGACCTGGTCGGGATCGAACTCCCGCGGGCCCTTCGTGGCGGGGCTGGAGTTCGGTTACATCACCGGTGCGCACCTCAACGTCGACGGCGGCTTCACCGTCTGACGTCCAGGTGGCCCCCGGCTAGTCCAGATAACCAGCGACTCCTTGCACCAGCCCCTCCGTTTCCGGGTAGTCATAGAACCAGCTGAATCGGAATCGATTGTTCGACAGAATCGTTCACAGGACTGTGGCGAATGAAACACAGGGCTACTTGTTCAGCAGCGAGTTCAGCGAGGAACGCTCTCGGCTGGGGGCAATGGAAGCACTATGGGATCCGGGGAGCAAGCAGGTGATGGCCGAACTGGGACTCGGCGAGGGTTGGCGTTGCCTCGAGATCGGCGCCGGTGGCGGATCGCTCGTCGAGTGGATAGCTGAGCGCGGCGCCGCGGTGACCGCGATTGACATCGACACCCGCTTCATCGATCACATGCAGTCCGAACGGATTACCGTGCTTCGTGCGGATATCGGCCAGGAGGAACTCCCGCATGCGGAATTCGATCTGGTCCACGCCCGCCTCGTATTGGAACACCTTCCCGACCGTCGACAGATTCTGGGCCGGTTGGCTGCAACGCTGCGGCACGGGGGCTGGATGGTAGTCGAGGACATGGACTGGACTACCTTCGGGCTGGTTGATGATGATGACGACGGAGGGGCGTTGGTCCATGTCGCCGAGGCTCTTATGGAGCTCATGGCCCGAGCGGGTTTTGAGAGGAATTACGGTCGACGCGTCATCGGTGACCTTGCTGACGCGGGGCTGACGGACGTCCGAGGAGAAGGCCGCTTTCGAATCATCGACTCCGGCTCGCCGGGATTCGACTTCTTCAGGCTCTCGTTCGCTAGTGTGCGTGACAAGCTTGTCGGCGAGGGCTTGATCTCGGCCGGGGAGGCCGCGGCGACGGCTGCCCGTTTCACACAAGACGTCCGCCTGAGCACGCCGCTCATGGTGGCCGGAATCGGCCGTCGCGCCTGACCCCGCAATCGAGCCTTGTTCGACAGCGGTTTTCGGCTCTGAGGCTGTCCCTCTCTGGTGGGAGCCTTTTGCTCCTTTCCGGCGTCTGATCCGGGGCTCATGATGGAGTGCGAATTCGGTTGGCGAGCAGGGCTACTGGGAGGTGCCAGGATGAAAGTCTTCGTGATAGGTGCAACCGGGGGTGTGGGTCGCCGCCTAGTGAGGGAATTGGTTCAACGCGGCGATGATGTGGGGGGCCTGCACCGGCGACCCGACCAAGCAAGCGCTCTCCGTGATATGGGTGCCGAGCCGTTCGATGCCGACTTGGCGACCATGACCGAGGGCGACCTGGCTTCGGTGGTCGCCGGTACGGATGCTTTGGTCTTTACCGCTGGGGCCGGTGGCGGTAGCGCGGAGATGACGACAGGTATCGACGGGCACGGCGTGTCGAAGTCCATCGCGGCTGCCCAAGCAGCCGATGTCCGACGCTTCATTCTGGTGTCGGCGTTTCCGGAAGCCTGGCGCGAGCGTCCACGCTCCGAAGGGTTCGAACACTACCTCGCAGTCAAGAAGCAGGCCGACGTCGAATTGGCGGCCAGCGATCTCGACTGGGTGATCCTGCGTCCCGCCGAACTCACTGACCGCACCGGCAGCGGCACGGTCTCTTTATCGCGCGCGCTGATACATACGACGGTGTCTCGCGACAACGTGGCCGCCACTTTGGCCGAGCTGGTTCACCACCCAACGGTCTCTCGCCTTGTCCTCGAACTCACCGACGGCCCGCACCGGATCCCCGAAGCGATCCAGGCGCTGAAGGTTTGAGCAGAATCCCGCCACACCAATGGAGGGTGGCAGGGCGATACAGCAGCTCACTATCGTGTTTCGACCGTATGATGATCGGTTCTGGGGTGATGCGGACTCAACCAGTATCTATGCACCGGCCTGTGTGTTGTCATTGCAGTCACGCACCGCAGAAGTCACCGGCGCCCGCATCACCAGAACACTGCGGATGCGGTCATGCGGCTCGCGATTGAGTGTCCTGAACTCACCAATTGAATGGAGCACGTCATGTCTGTTCCCTACGTACTCATCGTCGCCACCAACGCCGCTGTCATCGGCCCGAACCACCGACCAACAGGCTACTTCTTCCCCGAGATCGCCCACCCGGTAGAAGAACTCGACAAAGCCGGCATAGCAGTCGAGTTCTCCTCGCCGCTGGGCGGGAAACCGCCGGAGGATGGATTCGACGGTGACGATCCCACCCAGCGGGCTTTCCGTGACTCGAAGGCCTATCGCCGGCTTGCGCGCAGCCGCAAGCTCTCAGAGGTCGACGTGCTCGATTACGACGCCGTCCTCTTCCCCGGTGGCCTGGGCCCCATGGTCGACATCACGGGCAATCCCGAGGTGCAAGCGGTCGTCACCCGCGCCTGGGAAGCAGGTCTGATCGTGTCCGCCGTGTGTCACGGCCCGTCGGCGTTCCTTGGCGTCACCGTAGACGGAGTTCCGCTTGTGCGAGGCCGCAAGCTCACCGCGTTCTCCAAAGCCGAAGAGGATGGCTACGCCAAGGAAGATGTGCCTTTCGACCTCGAAACCGCGCTCCGTGACGAAGGCGCCCTCTTCGAAGCGGCGGAGCCCTGGCATTCCAAGGCAGTAGTCGACGGTCGGTTGATCACGGGGCAGAATCCACAATCGGGCGCCGCCATCGGCGAAGCGCTCGCTGACGCGCTCAGGGCCTCGTAATGCCCGCACCGACGATCGTCGTCGTCGCGCACTGGCGAACCACCGAGGCTGACCTGCCCGAGGTCCTCGAGTATGCGGCTGCCGTGCGTCCGCTGTCACTAGCCGAGCCTGGCTGCTTGGGGTACGAGATCCTTCAAGACACAGAAGAACCGACGCACGTCGTGCTTGTTGAGCACTACCGCGACAGCACCGCCCTCGACGCGCACATGAATTCGTCTCACTACCAGGAATTGGTCGTCGGACGAATCCGTCCGCTACTGACGGATAGAACAGTAGAGCTACTGCAACCCCGCGACGCGGGGGGAGCTCACAGCCCAACACAACCCTTACCCGAACGCTGAACAGTCCGAATCGAAGACATCTCGCCTCAGCTGAGCTGGGCTGGCCTTCCCGACAGCACCCGTAGTTTCACCGTGAGCGTGTTCGACCCCGACGCGCCCACCGCGTCCGGATTCTGGCACTGGGCGGTGGCTCACTTACCTGCCACTGTCCACGAACTGGAGGCTGGCGCCGGAGACGGCGGGCCCACGAGTCTGCCCAGCGGCGCCATCACCTTGGCGAATGACGCGGGCTACCGGCGATACATCGGCGCGGCCCCGCCACCAGGTCATGGCCCCCACCGATACTACGTGGCCGTACACGCTGTCGGTGTCGAGAAGCTGGATGTGACCGCGGAGTCCACACCGGCATTTCTCGGCTTTCAGTTGTACGGATCGGCCATCGCGCGCGCGGTGATTCATGGCGTCTACGAACAGAAGTAACGGCGAACGGCGTTGGGATGGAGCGGGTAGTGACCACAGGAGCGTTGCCGAGTCGGCCGCAACAACCCGGCCGCACCACCGACTCCCTGCGGTGAGTCGGCCCGCGGCAGGCGTGCGCGATGAGATATGCGAAGACGCCCGTCAACAACACCCTCAGCCGCAGAGGCTCCAGGCATAAGGCCGAGGCGCCCGCGGTTGACAGTCGGAGACGACCCGTCGGGTTGATCGACGATCAGAACGAGAACGGAGTTGAAATGGGAAAGCTCGATGGCAAGGTTGCGGTGATCACCGGCGCGACAAGCGGTATGGCCTTGGCCAGCGCAAAGCTGTTCGTGGAAGAAGGGGCCTACGTCTTCATCACGGGCCGGCGACAGGACGCGTTGGACGAGGCCGTGGAGCTGATCGGCCGGAACGTGACTGGCGTGCAAGGCGACGCCGCCAACCTGGCGGACCTCGACCGGCTGTTCGAGACGGTCAAGCAGGAAAAGGGCAGTATCGACGTGCTTTATGCGAACGCCGGAGTGGGCGAGGAAGTCAAGCTGGGTGAGATCACCGAGGAGCACTTCGATCAGACCTTCGGGCTGAATACGCGCGGGACCTTGTTCACGGTGCAGAAGGCTCTGCCGCTCTTCAACGACGGCGGTTCGATCGTCATGACGTCTTCGGTCTCCTCGATTAAGGGTTTGCCCGGCTGGAGTGTGTATGCGGCGAGCAAGGCTGCGCTGCACGCCTACGCCCGGGTATGGCTCAACGAGCTCAAGGACAGGCGGATCCGGGTGAACGTGTTGAGTCCGGGCCTGGTCTTGACACCGTCGATGGAAGAAGCGACGGCGAATCCCGAGACGCGGAAGCAGGTCGAGGCCATGGTTCCGCGCGGCGAGGTCGGCCAGCCGGACGAGGTTGCGACGGTCGCCCTCTTTCTTGCCTCCGATGACTCCAGCTATGTCAACGGCCAGTTACTCCACGTCGACGGCGGCGCCGGGGCAATTTGACGCGGGAGCGGAGCGTGTTCCTGCGGACCCTCATGCCGGTGCTGTGGCGGGCGAAGTGGATGGGCTGGGTGATCCTGCCACCGACGTACTCGATTTTCCACTACGCCAGGGGATTACGCCATGATCCGGGCGTCCTGAACCGGCGTCGCTGGAGATGTGTTCCTGACGCTGAAGACGGTAGACGGAGGCTGCAGGACCAGCTGAACCGCTCCAGGTCCTTTAGTAGCCCGTGGAGATCTCGATTTCCGAAAACAGGACTCGCAAACCGCCTGTGGACAACCGGCTCAGCGCCTCAAAGAATGCGCCCGCCTCCGGCGTCTGCACCGCAGCACTTGCTGAGGCGTAATCCGTAAAATAGAGGTCGATCATGCGATAGGCAGGCGTAGGGCTGCCGTCCTCCTTCGGCCAGACCTTGGATGCTTCGAAGCGTATGTGTCCTGGAATGCGACGGGCAGCTTCCAATTGTTCTGACTCGTAGGCCGCTTCGAATGCCGCGGGATCGCGGGGGTTGTCGTAGATGGCCGTAATCTTGGTTTCTGGCATGGTGGGCTCCCTGGAAGTCGGCTCTGCGAGCTTATCTCTCTATTGGACAACGACGTTCAAGCGCTACTCAACGTTTCCCGGCTCAGGGCGTGGAGGCAGAAACGCGCACACCAGACCAGTAAGTAGGAACGACCGCTAAGTGGGCACCGTACTGGCGGCCTCTGGGAGGTCACGCAACGCCGGTGGCGGCGGATTCGATGACCGCTGCAACCGCGTCGGGGTGGCTGATCAGCGTGACGTGTGAGCCGCCTTCGAAGGTGGTGATGTGGGCGCCTGCTCGCTGCGCCATCGCGTGTTTAGAGCCAGCTGTGATGATCTGGTCACCGGTGCTCACAAAGGCCCAAGAGGGCACTGTCTTCCATGCGGTCGTCGTGCTGGAGGTTTTCAGCGCCGCAGTCGAAGTCACCCGTTCGCTGGCCCACAGTCTTGCACTGTGCTCAGCCGGTAAGTCGCTCGCGAAGTGCTGCTGAAAGACGTCTTTCTTGAGCAACAGGTCGATGGCCCCGTCTGGGGAGTCACGGTCGGGAAATGTGTCGAAGAGCTGCTGCTCTGTCAGGGAGTAGATGACAGAGCCGTCGCCGTTCAGGGTGCTGACGGATTCGCCGACTTCCGGGATGTACGCGTCGACGAAGACCAGCGCCTTCACATTTGGGCTGCTGGCCGCCGCCTCGCTGATCACCGCGCCCCCGTAGGAGTGCCCGACAAGGACGACGGGCCCATTGATCGTCGCAAGAAACGAGGCCACCGAGCGGGCGTCGGTGATCAGGTTCCGGAGCGGATTGGCAATCGCTCGCGCTGCGTATCCCTTGTCCTTCAGCGCATTGAGCTCGCCATCCCAGCTCGAGGTGTCGGCCCAGGCGCCATGCACCATCACAACGGTGGGTCGTTCGGGGGGCGAGGCTTGCGACGTTGGAACCGTGCCGGCCGCAATGGCCGCGAGGGTTGCCAGCGCGGCCGCACCACAACGAATCACGTTCTTCATCCGACCTTCGTTCCTTGGGTGGTTGCTGCTGAGGGCGATCGTCACGCCAACTGCGAGCCTAACGTTGCGTCACGCGCCGATGACCATCGAAAACGACTGTTTGATAGCGCATTCCAGTCTCGATTGCAGTGCCGCCACGTTGCGACCGGTGGTGTTGTCTGCGTGCTCGACCACGAGCAGGGCGGCCCCCACTCGCCACCTACGCCCAGCCCCTGCAGTAGGCGAAGGATGGCCAGTGCGATGGGCGCCCAAGCTCCGACAAGTGAGCTGGCGACGGGCCAACGGTGGCGAGACTCCTCGTATGAGACCCTGCAGCGGTTTCGGTTCTGAGTCTGCCCCTCTCTGGTGGAAGTATTTACCTTCTTTCCGGAATCCGAGCGGGGGCTCATCATGGAATGCGAATTCGACGGTCAGGCAGGACTACTGGGAGGTGCGTGGATGGAGATCTTCGTAACCGGTGCAACCCGGGGTGTGGGTTGTCGCCTGGTGCGGGACCTGTTCAACGCGGCGACGATGTGGGGACCGCCATCGTAGACCCGAACAAGCAACCGATCTCCGTGGTATCGGTGCCGAGGACGATCCGACTCCGATGATCGCGCGGACATGACTACAGGTATCGACGGGCCAGGCGTGACGAAGTCCATGGCGGCTGCCCAGGCAGCCGAGGTTCGTCGGCGCCGAGGGAGCAATCTCCAGCCGCATCTCGGATCAGGCTCCTGTCTCGAATCCATTAGTGCCAAGCGCAGCCAGAGAAAGGGAGGGACGGCCAGTGTGCGGAAGTGACGCGCCGGCCGTACCAGGTCTTGGATGCGACGACGGAGCTACTGTGTCGCACAGCAGCGATTTTCGCCTCACGCCCCAGGCTCCTTCGGCCAGGCGGGGGTTGTTCGCGGACCGACAGATTGATTATGGGCCGTCATTGTTGGACGTACTGAGCGCCCATGCGCACACCGAAGGCGTCAACGCCGGCCTATGGCCTGACTCCCATACCTATCGACTATCGCGTCCAAGTCCACTGCGCTGGAACGAAAGTCGACGACTGTCTGTCGGCGTCATCATCCGAGCACCGCGAACCCATGTGCGCATCGGTGGACAGCATCTATCCGCCCACTCCAGCTATGTCGTATTCGACAGCGCACGACATCTCGACTGCCATATCGTGAAAGCCTCACCACAAGAGCCAGTTCTGTCTTTTGTCCTGCACCTAAATCCGCAGCTCATCCGGTCGGTGGCATCCAACATGCGCGGCGCGGCGCCGGCGGCTGGGCAGTTCGGCGATTCGGACCAGCGGGCCGCGGTATCCGAACTCGACCCGGAGCTCGCCGACACGGTCCTGCGTTTCTTGGCATCACTGTGGAACGTCAGCGACCGACACGTCTTGGCACCGCTTCATGTGCAGGAATTGGTGTACCGCCTGGTGCAGCGAAACCATGATTCGAACGTGCTGCAACTGGCGTCAAGGCAACCCGTCGGGGCCCCGATGTCAGCAGTCGTGGACTACATCTCCACACATCTGGCCGAGCCGCTGACGGTCGACGCATTGGCCGCCCAGGCATGCCTGAGCCCGTCGGCATTCTCCCGAGCGTTCCGCGACATGACCGGCCAATCGCCCTATCAGTTCGTCAAGACCCTGCGAATGGAGCGGGCTCAGCGGTTGCTCGACGAGGGCCACCTCGGCGTCACCGATGTGGCGCGCGCGGTCGGGTACACAACTGCCTCGCACTTCATACGGGAATTCCGCGGCCGATTCGGCATCACACCTGGCATGGCGCGGGCCATGGTGTACCAGGCACCCAACATGGGGTCGGTTTCGCCGACTCGGACCGACGCGGTCACCAGTTCCCGCCGATGCGGGTGATCAGACACGGGCGCTAGCGCTCCAACGTCCCGGCCGCCTCCCAACGACACTCTGCATCGATGGCAGAAGGTTGACTTCGGATGACTCGACGGGCCGGCGCGCAACCGGGATGCCCGCATGGAGGGGGCCCGCAGTACGACGCGCCTTCCCCGCGGCCCAACTGGGACTTCGAGGAAGTAATGCCACGTGCTTGATGTTGTTCTCCGTAACGGCGCCGCGGTGAGTTGGCGCAATAGCGACCGAGCAGTTGACGAGGAATGACTAGTGCAAGAAGGCGACAATGGCACACCGCTGAGCGGTCGAGGCAACGGGAGTTCGTCTGCGAGTCACGTTCGTGGGCTTCGAAACGGCGACGAAGACAGTCTCTCCGGAATCCTGGCCGACTTGGGCCCTCGGCTCGGCGCTCTGCGCCGCGAGCGCGGCATGTCGCTCAGCACTCTGGGAGCCCATGTCGGCAGCTCGGCGAGCATGCTGTCTCGCATCGAGACCGGCGATCGGCGGGCAAGCCTGGAACTCGTGTTGCGGATCGCCTTGACCTATGGCATCACCC
This sequence comes from Mycolicibacterium baixiangningiae, assembly GCF_016313185.1. Classification (NCBI taxonomy): domain Bacteria; kingdom Bacillati; phylum Actinomycetota; class Actinomycetes; order Mycobacteriales; family Mycobacteriaceae; genus Mycobacterium; species Mycolicibacterium baixiangningiae. The sequence goes on along the minus strand of NZ_CP066218.1, from coordinate 5,996,135 downwards.
TCGACGAGGTGCTCGGGTTCCCGGGATACGCCGGCCACGAGGTGCCTAGCGAGCGGGTGATCCACACGACCGACATGGTGGCGTGGCGGCTGACCCGCAGCACGGTGACTCCGCAGCCGTACAAGGTGGTCTACTCGCCGACTGATTCGGTGCCTCCGCAGCCCCTGCCCACGCACAGTGGATGGAAGTGGGTCTATGTGCTCTCCGGGCGGCTGCGGGTGCGGCTGAGGGCCCGCGACGTTGTTCTCGAGTCCGGTGAGGCCATGGAGATCGACACGACCGAGCCGCACTGGACCGGATCGACCGGGGAGGGCGTGACCGAGATCCTGATGCTCATCGGACCGGCTGGCGAGAGGTTCGTCGTGCGGTGAAAGCCGAGATCACGTCTCGGCGCCGGGTCTGATCGCTGCCGCATCGAGGGGCGTTGCCATACCGGCAACGATCTCGGCGGCACGCGCTCGGTTGGCGCTACTTTGCGGTGAGGCTCGTGAGGATCGGGCTTCCGACCACGCAGAACGAGCAGTACCCATCGGAGGACGCATGACACAGATCGTTGAACGCCAGGACGCGGTAACCGAGGAACTGGCGGTAACCGAGGAACTGGTGGCCCGGGCGCGCGCTGCGGTGCCGACGCTGGCCGCACACGCCGAGCAGACCGAGCGCGACCTACGCGTGGCACCCGAAAGTGCGGCCGCCGCAGCCGAAGCCGGTGCATTCGCGCTGTCCACGCCCCGTCGCTACGGCGGCGTCGAGGCCGACACCACGACGACGGTGCGGGTGGTGGCCGAACTGGGCCGGGGCTGCGGGTCGACGGCCTGGGTCGCGGCGGTCTCGGGCGACGCGAAGTGGATGTTCCAGCGGTTCATGAGCGAGGCGGCCCGCGACGAGTTCTTCGCCGATCCCGACGTCCGGCTGTGCGGTTCAGCGCATCCGACGGGGCGGTCCACCGAGGTGCCGGGCGGCGGGTTGCGGGTGTCGGGCCGGTGGAGCTACGCCTCTGGTTGTGAGGATGCGCAGTGGGCGGTGCTGGGTGCCCCGATCTTCGATGGCGATCGGATGCGCGACCAACCGATGGGGCCGATGGCGTCCACAACGGTACTGGTACCGACGTCGAGTTTGGCCATCGATCGCACATGGGACATGGCCGGTTTGCGCGGCACCGGCAGTCACACCCTGGTGGCCGACGACGTGTTCGTCCCGGCGTCGCACGTGATGCAGCCGGACTTGGCTGATGCCCAGGCGATGGGCCGGTTCGTGGCCGTCTCCGTGGGAACGTTCGCACCGCTGCTAGGGGTTGCGCAGGCCGCCTTGGACCACGTCGCCTCGATCCTTACCGAGCGCCGTCCGCCGATGTCGGCGTATGCGAACATGACCGAGTCGCCGACGGCCAGACAGTTGTTCGCCGAAGCAACGCTACTCCTCGCGGGCGCCCGCCGGAGCGTCTTGCACATCGCCGCGACGATCGACGGCTTGAGTCCCGGGCAGCGTGAGCTGAGCGCGGTCGAGGAGGCGGAGCTGCGGATGGAGTTGATCTCAGCGGCCAAGCAGTGCCGGCAAGCCGTCGAGCTGCTGCTGGATCTGCACGGGTCGAGCAGTTTCGCGACGTCGAATCCGTTGCAGCGGATGTGGCGCGACCTCGCGGTCGGAACCCGCCACGGCGCGCTGACTTCGTATATGACTGCCGAGGCGTACGCGCGCAGCCTCGTTGGTGTCGAGTAGCCGACCAAGATCGATGCGCAGCGCTATGGCCGGCCGTGTGGGTCACCAGGCGGCAACCAGTGCTGGCCATCGGCGAGCTCAGGATGCTGAACATCCCGGGTCAAAGCCTTTATGACGGCACGTACCGAAGCGCGCTTGCAATCTCGGCGCACCACAAGCGACCACGTCCACAGCGGCGTAGGCGCGACGATCGGGCGCCGGTGTAGATCGCGGGGAAATGGCATGGACTGTCCCACTGGGGAGTTCAACACCGGGCCGTGGAGTCGACGGACATGGTTGAAGAACGCCGTGCCGGTGATGCCACCGTCGTGGATGTGTTCCAGGGCGGCACCAGTGTCCTTCGCGAACAAGGTGGCGTAACGGTTCCACGATGACCAGCTGTCATTACTGCTGTCGGTCAGCACCACCGCATCGGCCGCTTGGACTCGTGAGGAGCCCGGCCCCGTACTCAACGCGGAGATTTCCTCGACCCCCAACAGATACGCCTCTAGACCCAAGGTCTCCAGGTCTGAGGTCTGCACCCAACAGATGGCCAAGTCGAGAGTGTCCTCGGCAACTCTTACCGCCAACATGTGCGAGGGGCACGTCCACACGTCGATCGCCATCTGCGCGACGCCGGCGACACGCTCGGCCCAATCAGACGGGCACCACACCACGTATCCAAGTCGAACCGGCGATTCTGTTCTGACGCTGGCGACGCGCTCACTCAGATCGTCTGCGCTGTCGAGCAGTGCCCGGGTCTTGGATAACAGCGCAGCACCGGTTGGCGTCAAACTGACGCCCTGGCGGCTTCGGTCGAATAGCTGTACGCCGAGGTCGTTCTCGAGCGCCGTGATCTGTTGCGAGAGCGACGGAGCAGCAAGGTGCAGGCGCTGCGCTGCGCGGCCGATGTTCAGCTCTTCCGCGACTGCGACGAAGTACCGCAGCTGCCTGAACTCCATAGCAGGCCACGTTATCTCAGAATAGCGGCAGATGACGGCGAACTTGTCGAGTCGGTGCCCAGCCTATTGGGCGACGTAGGCGGTCTCGCCAATCTCGCGTGTGAGGTCCTAGCTCCAAGCTGAGAGGAACGCCGTCCTTTCATTCTGGGCCGGCGCCGCTGAGGATTGGCGAGGGGCCGATTTACGCGGCACAGGAAGCCGGAACTTGATCCGATGGTCCGGCCGTGCCAGGTCCCGAAAACCGCAGAAAAGTACGAAGGGACGGAAGGCCACATGCGCGCTGTGCAGATGGATGATTTTCGAAAACGCTTGGCGGTACGCGATGTACCTGTTCCGGAGATCGGGGATGAGGACGCGCTCATCCGGGTCACTGCGTCCGGAGTTTGTCGCACCGACTGGCACGTATGGAACGGCGACTGGACGTGGATCGGGCTTCATCCTCCGCTTCCTACGACGTTGGGTCATGAGATCGGCGGCGTGGTCGAGAGCGTCGGCAGCAAGGTGATTGCGCTGCCGGTCGGCACCCGAGTGACTGTGCCGTTCAATCTCGCATGTGGTGGCTGCCGATACTGCAGGAAGGGCCTCCAGAATCTCTGCGACAACTGGGCTTGGCCGTTTCTGATCGAAGGCTCTGGTGGTTTCGCGGAGTACGTCCGCGTACCGAACGCCAACCTGAATTGCATTCCCCTTCCAAGTGAGGTCACCGAACTCGACGCGGCGGTGCTGGGTTGTCGCTACATGACGGCTTACCGTCAAGTCCGCACACGAGCGTCGGTGCGTGCGGGCGAGACTGTCACGGTTGTGGGCCTCGGGGGTGTGGGGCTCGCCGCAGTCGAGATCGCGTCTGCCCTGGGTGCGCAGGTCGTCGCTGTCGACAAGCAGCCGGATCGGCTGGTTGAGGCGACGAAACTCGGTGCGATGGAGGTCTTCAACTCCGACGGCCTGACTCCGGTTGAAGTCGGCGAGCGTGTTCAGGCCGTCAACGGCGGCATTGGTTCGGAGGTATCGATCGATGCGGTCGGGATGAACGACGCGACCCTGACAGCGCTCGAGTCGCTGCAGAAGGGAGGCCGACTGGCCACGGTCGGGCTGACCACGCGCGGCGAGGACGGCAATCTCACCATCCCCATCGACAAGATCGTCGCCAAGGAATGGTCGATCTCCGGCAGTCTCGGCAATCCCCACGCGGACTACCCCGAACTGCTGGCCATGATCCAGCACGGGAAACTGGCCCCTCGCCAACACGTCCGCCGTGAAATCGGTTTCGACGACGTGCAGGGCGTCTTCGACGTGCTGCCCGACTTCGGAACCCGCGGCTACGTCGTCATCACGAAATTCTGAGCGTATCAACCGATTAAGGGAGTGAATCAATGCCACTGATCTATATCAATTACCCCGAGGGGACGTTCGCCGACGGCGCGATCGACGCACTTGCCGACGACATCACGACGGCCGGACTGGAGTGCGAGGGGTTGCCGAACACGCCCTTCGTCCGTAGCACCACCTGGGTCTACGCCAGAGAGTTTCCTGCCGGAAGGGTCTATCACGGTGGGAAGCCTGGTGGGACGAAGGTCATCAGCTTCGAGGTCAACATCGTCGACGGCGGCTTGGATGCCGAGGCGAAGAAGAAGCTGATCGCGTCGATCACCGACAGCGTTCGCAAACATGCCGACATCCCGGCAGATGAACGCGTACCCGCCTATGTCCTGATCCGCGACGTCCCGGCTCAGGACTGGGGTCTGTTCGGAGTCCCGGTGGTGCTGGATGACCTGCGCAATCCGCCCGACGACGAAAAGCCTGTGTAGCGGCTTCTGGCGCGACGCCACCAAGCTGGACCCGATGAACGGGGGAGGCGCGCCGGGTGCTGAACCCGGCGCGCCTCCCTTCGTAGACCGGCCCGATTGGCAAATCGTCGATGTAATCGGTTTGAGCGCAATGAGTTCCGAGCTGGACTAGGATCGCGAGGGTGGAGCTTCGACACCTGCGCTACTTCGTGACCGTCGCCGAAGAGCTGAATTTCGGCCGTGCCGCGGAACGGCTGCACATCGCAGGGCCGTCGCTCTCGCAGCAGATCAAGGTGCTCGAACGTGATCTCAAGGTGCGTTTGCTCGATCGAGATCGACGGGGCGTATCCCTCACGCCGGGCGGTGCGGCACTTCTGCCCCATATCCGGGCATTGGTGGATCAAGCAGATGAGATGCGGAGAGAAGCGATTGGCATGACCTCCACGGCGCCGGTTCGCCTTGGATACGTCGCCTGGTGCCCCATCGATTGGGCGGAACGCACTGCGACAGTGGCACATCTGCAGGTCGACAACTGGGTCATGCCGTCCCATATCCAGGCTGCACGGGTCGCAGAAGGCAGCCTCGACCTTGCTATCTGTTGGGTGCAGACTGCGGACCTGGAAAGTTCAGGCCTCGGGGCGCACCTGATCGGTATGGACCGTCTGTACGCGGTGAGCGTCGGGGTAGACGAGTCCCCGGTACGGGCCAAAGACGTACTGGTACTGCTCGACGCAGACGGGGCGAGTTGGTGGTCGTGGAACCGTTACGGAGAAATGTTCGCAGAGGAATCCGGTGCATCCACACTCGATATTGCCGACGGTGGAATCACCGGGCCCACGTTCTTCGAACACGTGCGCCGCACGCGGCGGCCGGTCCTGAATTCGCCGATGGGCCAGACCGCGCAATTGCCACGCGATCTCGTCCAACGCCCGATCGTCAAACCCGCTCCGATGTGGACGTGGTCGCTGGTCTGGCGGCTCGATGACGATCGACCGGCGGTGCACGCAGTGATCGACGCGCTCACCCGTGGTGTGGTCACCCCGCAATCGGATGGCGAGACGGGTTGGCTACCTCCCGGTGATCCGTTCCGGACTACCCCGGACCCGATATGACGCAGGGGCAACCGCGAGCACACTCGTAGACCAGTGTGTCGGAGAGGCCGAGCACCCGTCGCCAGTTCACGCCGAATCTGGATCGACCACCCCTACCTGGCTGCGATCAACATCGCCCGGCTCGCCTGCAGCAGAAGTGACGTTGTGAGCACATCGACGAGGTTCAGGTCGGTCTCTGAACCCACGGTGACGACGCAACCCAAGTCTTTGATCCAGACGGTCCGGCACCGATTGGCCTGGGCGACGGTCTGCACCAGCGCCACCGCCGCCAGTTCCTCGGTCACCGACGAACTGCAACGCGACGACCGGCGGCTGCTGCCCGTACTGGTGGCGTAAAGTCGCGGCCGACGAGGCATTCACCCGGCTGTTCCCGAGAACGATGGCGACTCCGCTGGTGGCCTACGATTCCGTCGGCCTGGGCGCCGGGCGCTCGGCGGCGGACCTGGCGATGCTAGACGCTCGAGACTCGATCGCGGGCTAAGCAGCCGATCGCTCGCGACGACGCGAACGTGGCGGGAAGCATGTAATCCAGGACGGCTACGAGATCTGTGCCGTCTACCCGGCAGGGGCGATGTCCCTCCCGGAACTCTTGACCGAAGCCTTCGCGCGCCCCTCGGCACGCACCCGCTTTCCGGCGCGCACGAACCCGGTCGCCGACACGGACACCGAAAGCAGCCCATCCTCGCCGTTGGCGAACGGATGGAACCCGACGCCGGCACCACCGCGGCCTTTCACCGGGATGTCGGCGACTTCGGTGACCTTCCAACCCTTTTGGGAGACAGACAGGAGAGCTTCGCCGTTCTCACACGTGAGTGGCAGCGCCGCGATGACCTCGTCGCCGTCACCCGTCAACTTCACTCCGGCCACGCCGTTGCCGGCCGCACCCTGTGGATTCACGGTGGCGGGGTCGATGCGCAGCACCTTCCCGTGCCGGGTCACCAGCGCCAGATGGTGACCGAGCGGGAGCACCCCCGAGCTCAGCAGCCCCGTGATGTCCGGGGCGACCGGGATGTCGCGGATCTTGAACGGCAAGCCGCTGCCGGTGGTGAACTTGACGCGACCATCGGTCCACACCGCCCAACCCAGGCCCGAAGTGAGCAGCTCACCGTGGCTGTCGGATAACACTCCGCGGTCATCCAGGCGCCAGGACGCGTTGACCTTCCGCTCGCGCTGCCCGTCCTCACTGGCACTGGAGGTCACCGGTGTGGCCTCGAAGTCCAGCACGGTGCGACGGTCGAACTCGGGGCCTTTGAACAGTTTTGCGGTTTCCACGAGCTCCTGGTCGATCACCTTCCGGCGGGCGTCGGCATCGCCCACCAGCTCAGTCAATTCGGCGAACTCAGCATCCAGTCTCTCGGCCTCGGCCTGCAGTTCGATGACGTCGAGCTTGGTCAGTCGTCGAAGCTGTAGCGCCAGAACGTAATCGGCCTGCACCGCGTCGATCGCGAACCGTTGCTGCAGGCCCTGGCGGGCCTCGTCGACGGTGTCGGAGCCGCGGATGACGGCGACCGCGGCATCGATGTCGAGGTGGATCGTCATCAAACCGGACACCAGATGGCGTCGCGCGGTGACTTTCTCCAACCGATACTCGCTGCGGTGTAGCACCACTGAGTCGCGTAGGGACAGGAATGCGGCGATCAATTCGCGCACCGACCACCAGCGCGGCACCCGGTTCTCGTCGAGTGCGACCAGGCTGGCGGCGAACGTCGACTCCAATGGGGTCAGCGCGAGCAGCTGTTCCCGGATCTGCTCGACGCTGTGGCCACGTTTGGCGGTGACCACGATGCGCAGTCCGTTGCGGCGGTCGGTCAGATCCGACATGTCCGCCACCCCGGACATCTCGCCGGACTCCACCAGGGCTCGGATCCGCTCCTGCACAGTGTTACTCGCGACGCCGGGCGGTAGCTCGGTGACGATGACGTTCTTTCCGTCGACCGACACCGTGCCGCGCACGGTGAAGGCGCCGCGTCCGGTGGTGATGTACTCCCGCAGCCCGGTCTCGCCGACCACCGTCGCGCCGCAGCCCCAGTCCGGACCGGGGATGAGCTTGAGTAGCCTGTCGTCGGTCATGTTCGGCGTTTTCAGCAGCGCCCGGCAGGCGGCCATGACCTCACGTGGATTGTGGGCTGGCACTTTGGTGGCCCAGCCCTCGGCGATGCCCATCGCGCCGTTGCAGAGCAGCACCGGCCACCGGGCCGGCAACACCGTCGGCTCGGTCCACTCACCGTCGAACGTCGGTACCATCGGCACGGCGTGGTCGTCGAGTTCGGCGGTCAGTGCCGCGCCGGGTGCGGACAACCGCATCTCGGTGTAGCGGTCAGCGGCAGGAATGTCGCCCTGGATGCGTGGGAAAGCGCCCTGCCCGTCAATGACTTTCACGCGCTGGAACTCGGCGGCCATCAGCGCCGCGGCCCCGTACATCGACGCGCCACCGTGCGGGTGCAGGTTGCCGGTGACTGCGGAGCAGACCTTGGAGGACTTCTGTGGCTTGTTGCCGGGCAGCAGTTTCGAGTCGTGCATCTGGTAAAGCAGACGTCGCTGGCCCGGTTTGAGTCCGTCGTACGCGGACGGGATGGCGCGGTCACTGACGCTGTAGAGCGCGAAGGTCAGCTGATAGTGGTTCCAGTAGTCGTCAGCACTCTGTTCGAGCACCAGGTCGGGGTTCTGCTCGATGACGGCGGTCACATCGCTCTCCTAGTCGAGGTCCAGAGCAGAGGTGTCGACCCGGGAAGCGATATCGGCCATCCAGGTGCGGCGGCCCTCCGGCGGCCCGCCGAACAGAGTGTGGTGCAGCTTTGCTTCACCATCGTCGAGGTGCACTCGAATCACGGTGCGCCGCTGCGGATCCAGCACGGTGTTCCAGAAGTCGTCGGCATCCATCTCGCCGAGTCCCTTGTTGCGCTGCACTTCCACTTTGCGTTTGGAGGTGGCCCGCAGCTGGGCGACGGCGGCGTCGCGCTCGGATTCGTCCTGGCAGTAGATCCGCTGGGTGCCGTCCTTGACCACGAACAGTGGCGGCAGCGTCACGTAGACCATTCCGGCTTCGATGAGCGGGCGGTAGAAGTCCAGGAACATCGAGATCAAACTCGAGTTGATGTTGCCGCCGTCGGGGTCGGCGTCGGAGGCGAACAGGATCCGGTCGTAGCGACACTGTTCCGGGTCACAGTGGTCGCGCACCCCGCATCCCAGGATGCGCTCGATCGAGTCGAACTCGTCCTTCACCCGCGCCTTGCTCAGCGCGAACCCGTACACGTTGGGCGGCTTGCCTTTCAGCGGGAAAGCGGCTTGGAAGGTGGCGTCGCGTGCCGCTTTGATGGTGCCGAGTGCGGAGTCACCCTCGCACAGGAACAGCTCGGCTCCCGACCCGCGCCCGGTCTCCCTGCTGGGCAGTAGCTTCGGCGGCAGGGACAGGTTCGTGCCGAGACCTTTGGCTTTCGACGCCGCTCGGGACCGCGCTTTGGCGCCTTCGGCGCTGCGCCGTGCTCGGGCGGCCTCCAGCGCCAGCTTGGTCCACAGTGACACGGTGTCGCCGTTGGCGGGGTTGGCCGCCCAGATGGTGACGCCGCGCGCCACATCCGGGGCCATCGCGAGGTTCAGCGACCGCGATGACACCGCGGTCTTGGCTTGGGAGTCCCAGGCCACATCGGGCGCGCGGGTATCGACGGCCAGCGCTGTGACCGCGGCGAAATCCTGTGCCTCCGGACCGTCTTCACCTTTGGCCAGGCCGAGGTCGCGCATGCGGGAAGCGCGGTCGGCCAACGCCTCCGACAGCCCTTTCACCGCGGCCGTCAGGTGGGACCCACCGCCGGGGGTGCGCACGGTGTTGCAGAATGCGGCCACGGTGGCCGGTTCGGCAGGTCCGGCGGTCAATGACCAACGGAACGGGGTCGGGCCACGCCCGGTGGTGTATTCACCGCGCCCCTCCACCACAGCCCGCACGTCGGGCACAGGCGTGCCGGCGGCCACGCACATGAGGTCCAGCAATGTGTCGGTACCCCAGGGACCGCTGAACGGCTCGACCAACTCGGGCCGGATCTCGTCGCCGGGCCAGCCTTCGTCGACAACTACCAGGTGCACCCCCGGCGACATCCGTGCCGCGGCGTGCGCTCGCAGCAGCACCTCGTTGATGTCCACGCTGGAATCCGGCACGACGGCCGGATCGAACAGGATGCGGACCGTGGTGCCGTGCGCGTCGGGCTTGCGGTTGCCGGTGCCCCGCAGCCTCTGCGTATCGGCACGGGTGAACGGGGCGTTCGGGTCGAAGTCCTTGCCGTCGAACACTCCAGGGTAGCCGCCGCCAAAACTCTGCAGGTAGCTCTTGCCGGCCCGGCGCACCGTCACATCGGTCCGCGCGGAAATGAACACCGCTGCGGCGGCGCCGATTCCGTTGAGACCGGCGCCCGTGCTGGCCGCGTCGGCATGCACGGAGAACTTGCCGCCCGCCCGCGCGGTACCCAGCGTCTTGACGATGCCGTTCTTCCCATTCACCGGGTCAGAGTCCACGGGCAGGCCGCGGCCGTCGTCGGCGACACTGACCGACCCGTCGGCGTGCAGGGTGATCGTCACGGTCGACCCGCCGTGGCTGGGATCGGCGACCTCTTCGACCGCGTTGTCCACCAGCTCGCGCAATGCGGTGTTGAGCACATCCAGGCCGAGGTTCACCGCCGGCCGCAGGCGTGTGTGCTGGACATCGTCGAGCTCGGTGATGTCAGCGGCGGTGTAACTCACTGCTCGTCTTCTCCATCAATGCCGGGTGGGGTGCCGCAGGAATCGTAGACGGCAGGTCCGACATCTCAGCGCACTCCGGGGCCGAATTCGGGGAATCAGCCGGTTCAGTCGAAGGTCGGTGTGGTGTGACCATTCGACATGGATGGCTGACACCGATTGAACCATGGACCGTTGACGGCTGAAGTCTCTCCCGCGATGGTCGAGCGAGCGCAGGAGGCTGAGGCAGGCCGTGTCCGACATCGATCTACGCGAGATGTACCGTCGCTACATTGAAGCGATCAACGATCGTGCCTTTGAACGCATGGACGAGTTCATCAGCGACCGCACCGCTCACCACGGCAAGCCGGGGACCCGTGACGACGTCATTGCGGACCTCATGAGCATCGTCGATGCAGTCCCCGACTTCCACTGAGAATTAGAGGAATCGCTGGTACACGGCAGTCGCTTGGCTGCACGACTGACCAATACTGGCACCCCTGTGAAGGAGTGGCTGGGCGTGGAACCCACCGGGTGGGTCGTTCGAGATCAGCGAGGTCGCGCTCTACGAAGTAGAAGGCGGACGGTTCGTGCACATGTCGAACCTGCACGATGTCGAGCAACTCGAACGTCAGCTCGCCCCATAGCTGCAGCCACGCTGGATGGTGCAGACGGTGAAATCACCGGGTCATGTACTCCGGGCGATGGGCGGGTCGACGAGGCTTCCGCCGACTTTCTCGATCTGGATGCGTGTAACGAATCCAGGGTCCGCGTTGGGAGGAGGGAAGTGCTCGCTCGAACCGAGCATCGCCTCAGCCAACTCGGCGGACAGTGCGGGCGCTCCGCCCTCGATGATTCGTGCCGTACCGATGATCGACAGGTACGGCGTCGGCTGTCCCGAAATCTTGGGGGCAAGGATGGTGACGGCGACCCGCCCGTCGCGGCGGATATTGCGCGTCTTGCGGTACTCGTGGAGATGAGCGGCCACCAGTTCATCGCCTTCGGGCGCCGACCGTAACGCCACCCAGACCACCGAGACCTGCGGGCTGCCGTCGGGGTTCAGGGTGACCAGCGTAGCGTCAGCCCCGGAGCCGATGAGCGCGCGAGCGGACCCGTCGAGATTCATGTGGTGCATAGCCGCGGCGCCGCTCGTTCTTATTCCCAGACTTCCGGCTGTTTCCGAGAACGGTGGCCACCCCGCTGATGGCCTACGACTCCGTCGGCCCGGACACGAGTAAGAATCTCGCCGCTCCGGCGGTGTTGCCGGTGTCAGCGTTGGCGGTCGCGCCAGGTGAGCATCTCTTCGAGGACGGTGAAGTCGAATCCGTCGGTGGGGTTGGGGTGGATCTCGCACATGAAGGTGGTCGCCCCGGCGTCGAGGTAGGCGTCGACGGTGTCCGCGCTGCGCCAGGTGACGGAGCGTTCGATCTCGCTGCCAGATCGGCCGGCCTGTTCGGCGAGTTCGTCGACGATCTTGGTTGCCTTCTTGAAGTCGTCGATCTCCAGGAACGTATGCCAGATATCGGCGTGGCCTGCGACGGCGGGCAGTGTGCGCTTGGCGCCGGATCCAGCGATCAGAATCGGGATCTGGCGCGCGTGACGTCTTTTGGTCGCACGGCTACGCCGCCACCTCCGTCGATGATCTGGTCGCGGCCACCGGGCTTGGTCGCGGCAGCCTGTACGGGGCTTTCGGGGACAAGCACTCCCTGTACGTAAAGGCGTTGGATGGCTACGTGGAATCCATGGTCGAGCACAATCACCACGAACTGCGCCTGGCCGATGGTTCTGCGAAACAGCGCTTGACAGGCCACATTAGGCGGCTCGTGCAGATGACGCTGGCCGACCACAACCGGCGGGGCTGCCTCGTATCGAAGAGCGCCGCGGAGTTGGCATCCTCCGACCGGGAAGTGGCCAAGCACACCAAACGCATGCTGGACACCTGGCGCCGGGATCTGGCCGCCACCTTGGCGGAGGCACAGGCCGACGGCGACATATCCGCGGGCCGAGACACGCGGGCACTGGCCAGCCTGCTGCTGACGCTGCTGCGCGGCATGGAGTCCACCCGCACCCAAGGCGCATCGACTTCTGTGATCAGTACCGCAGGTGAGCAGGCAATCGAATTGGTCTTCGACGTTTCGCACGCCTGACCGCATCTGACTGGTATTCGGACTGTTGCCCTCCAATAGATATGGCAGTCAACTGGTTTCGCGTCAGCGGGGGGTAACCGGCGTAACCATCGCTGTGTCCGCCGATCCGTTCGTTACGCCGTGGGGGTGGCTGCCCCACGTACCGGTTAGGGGAGTGTGACAGGGGTCAGTTCGGTGAGCACGTCGAACTCCAGTCCGTCGACTTCGGCTAGGTATGTCGTGGGAGCAGCGTGGCCGGCATGCAAGCGCTGCACACCACGTGCGCATTCGTAAACCATTGTGTCAGAAAGGGTTTGCATCGCTGCAACGTCGAGCGTGCCCGCCGCGCCCGCTAGGGTGGCCAAGAGGTGCAGGCCTTCGTAGCAGGACTCGGCCATGGTCCCGACGATGGGCGATTCGACACCGAAACGACGTGCGAATCTGCTGATGAAGTCGAGGCTGTCGGTGGTGTGCAGCGACGAAAAGTATCCGGCGCCGACGAACAAATCGCGGCAGGCGTGCGCGCCGGCCGCGAGCAGCATGTTCTCGTCCATGAGCGGTGTGACGCGCAGCGCCTTGGCATGGAGGCCTCGGGCTCCATACTGGCGGTGGAACTCTACGGCGTCTTGCCCTACGAGTAACACGATGACGCCGGTGGCCTGCGAGCGTCCGAGACGATCCAGGACCGGTCCGAAGTCGGGAGACCCTAGGGGCGTGTACATCTCGCCGAGCAGCACGCCGCTGCCGGTTGCCGCCAAATGCCGCTGTACCGCTGCGGCGGTGCGACGTGGCCATACGTAATCGTTGCCCACCAGCGCCCAGTGCTCGATGTGGCGTTCCCTGCTCAACAAGGTCAACGCCGGCAGAAGCTGATACTCCGGTGTCTCGCCGGTGACGAACAGGCCTGGCGTGCGCTCGCCGCCCTCATAAAGGGAGTTGTAGATGTAGGGGATGGTTCCGCCGATCGCCGTCATCAGGGATTCCCGCACGGCAGAGGTGTGCACGCCGGCGATCGCTTGCACTGATCCGGACATGACGAGTTCGGTGACTTCGGCGCGTATCGCCGGTGTCGGAGCACCACCGTCGAGATGCATGAGCTCGAGCTCGCGGCCAAGGATCCCACCCGCGACGTTGATCTCTTCGGCCGCCAACTCCGCACACATCTGCGCCGCAGGCCCGATTATCCCGAGCGGTCCCTGCATCGGATTCACGACACCGACCACGATGGCATCGCTCTTGGTGGAAGAACTTTTCATGACTCGAGCCATCCCGTCCACTCGGACTCCCTGGCGCAACGTGCCCGACAAACCGCTACGGTAAACGAAACCGGAGGTGACGACAATTGGGAACGGTGAGCCGGGCGGCGTTCGCTCTCAGCGCCGCGGAGAACGTGTTGCTGGAGCGCGTCCGCGAGGTCCTGTCGGCCGAGGGTTGTTCGCTCGATGAGTGGCGCATCTTGGACCTGTTGAGAGACGGACAACCTCGGGTGATGTCCTCGATCAGCGACGCGACATCGATTCTGCCGCCGGCGTTGACCAAAATGGTCGACCGAATGGTCGCCAACAACCTCGTATACCGCCGAATCGACACGGTCGACCGGCGCCGGATCAACGTCCGCCTGACGCCCCGGGGGACTAGTTCACACCGCATGCTGGCGGAAGCGCTGGATCGATGCGACACCCTCTATGGCGTCAGCCAACTACAGCGCCTGGCCGAACTGTGCGAATTGGTGGCCGAACTGTTCGACGGCTCTGCCGCGGTCGCCACCGACGCTTCGGTGTAGCGGCCCGCCGATAACGGGCTGGAGGCCCCTGGACCGCCGTGCGACGTCATCGGCCCATCGGTTCCCAGTGCCCGTGGCATCGCTTCAGACGCAGGTCGCTGCCCAATTCAGGCCCATAGGTTCGCCGCGAAAAATGTTTCGGCCAAATGAAAATGCCAGTTCAAGGCACTGTAGGCAACATGACCGAAACATAATGTGGTTTCTTCAACACGTACGTAACCTGATTCGTACGCAGTAGACACACGAGATTCCTAACGTTCACGCCGTCACCAAAGCCGCTTTTCGCGGTGGTGGTAGCGATGACGACGGAAGGAAACCCGTGTCGGAGACGACCTATGTGGCGGCGGCGGTCCAGTTCGAGCCAGTGTTGTTCGACAAGCAGCGCAACATCACCCGGCTCGTCGAACTGGTCGAAGAGGCCGCGGTCGGAGGGGCGAAGCTCATCACCACACCGGAGATGGGTATCTCCGGCTACTGCTTCTTCGGTACCGCCGAGGCCGAGACCATGGCCGAGCCGGTGCCAGGGCCCAGCACCGAGATCTTCGCCGAGCTCGCCGCAATCCACGACTGCCACATCGTGATCGGCATGCCGGAACGCGATCTGGAGACCGGTCTGCTGTACAACTCGGCAGTCCTCATCGGGCCGCAGGGGATCATCGGCACCCACCGAAAGACGCACGGCTACATCGCCGAACCCAAATGGGCGGCCCCCGGCGACCTCGGACACCAGGTCTTCGACACACCGCTGGGCCGGATCGCGCTGCTGATCTGCATGGACATCCACTTCGTCGAGACCGCCAGAGTGGTGGCGCTCGGCGGTGCCGACGTGATCTGCCACATCAGCAACTGGCTGGCCGAGCGCACCCCTGCGCCGTACTGGATCAGCCGGGCCTTCGAGAACTCCTGCTACCTGATCGAAAGCAACCGGTGGGGCTTGGAACGCGGTGTGCAGTTCAGCGGCGGATCATGCATCATCGCACCGGATTCAGGGGTCTTGGCCTCCTGCGACAGCGGTGACGGTGTGGTCACCGCAGAGATCAACCTCGCAGCGGTGCAAGCCGCCAGGGCGACGGGGGCGTCCGGACTTTCGGGACGCCGGCCTCAGTTGTACCGCGATCTGCACATCAACAGCTACCTGTGGAATCCCCGGGATTTCTTCACCCTCTACGGCAATGCCCCGATGCCGCCCGGCCGGGCCTCGGTGCTCGCAGTGGCCCAGCACGACAGCACCTCCGACGCAACGGCGAACATCGCGCAGATCCGCGCGACCTTCGTCGAGGCGGTCGGTGACGGCGCGGACCTGGTTGTATTTCCCGAGCTCAGTGTCTCGGGTCCGCCCAGCGCCTCGGCCGACTACGCGGAAAGCATTGATACCGAGGGCATTCTGCAGCCTCTACTGGATGCCGCGGCCGGTTGCAACGGCTACCTGGTGGTCGGAATGGCTGAGCGCGGTGCAGCCGGGATGTCTCCCTACAACAGCGCGGTGCTCATCGGGCCGGAAGGGATCGTCGCGGTCCACCGCAAGATCCACCTCAGTGACGACGACGACATGTACTTCGCTGCCGGCGATTCCTGGACCCACGCCGACATCCGGGTGGGTCGGGTGGCGTTGCTGCACGGCGACGATGTTCTGCGCCCCGAGTCGGGTCGGGTGGCGGCCCTTCGGGGTTGCGACGTGATCGCGGTGCCCGCGCGTATCGCCGCAACCTTGCACCACGGTCACCCCGGCACGACGGTACCGCTCAACTATCCGATTCCCCGCGCCGCCAGCCACCTGCACTGGCATCACATGCGGGTGCGGGCGGGGGAGAACAACGTGTATCTGGCGTATGCCAATCCGCCTGAGTTCGGTGGCCGCAGTGGGGTCTTCGGGCCCGACACCTTTGAGTTCCCGCGTCGTGAGCGAGTGGCGGGGCCCGCCGCCGAGGTGCTGCTGGCACCCATCGACACCAGCGACGGCCCCGGTCCGTACCCGGCGAATGTCGTCCGCCGCAAGGACTTGGTGAGCATGCGTTTGCCGCATCATTACCGCGCCCTATCCGCGCCGGACCGGCCCACAACCGCCGACGCCGCAACCGACGCCGCTCTGGCCAGCATCCGCTGACCGAACCGAGGAAAGGATCCACCACACGATGGAAGAAATCACACGCAGTGACGGCTACACCGCGCCGCCGCCCTATGCCCAGTTACGGATCAAAGCGGTGCAGTCACTACTGGTGGAAAAGGGCATCATCGACCCCGACTCCTTCAACGAAGTGGTCGACATCTACGAGAACCGCATCGGTCCCAAGGACGGCGCCGCGGTGATCGCCCGGGCGTGGGTGGAACCGGAATTCAAGGCAAAGCTGCTGAGTGACGGCACCTCCACTCTTGCCGAACTCGGCATGACAGGCTTCGAGGGAGCGCACGTCATCTTCGTCGAGAACACCGACGAAGTGCACAACGTGGTGGTGTGCACGCTGTGCTCGTGTTATCCCTGGGCCGTGCTGGGACTGCCGCCGGCTTGGTACAAAGCGCCTCAATACCGGTCCCGGGTGGTCTTCGAGCCACGGGTGGTGCTGGGCGAGTTCGGAACGACACTGCCAGACAACATCGAGATCCGGGTGTGGGATAGCACCGCCGAGATTCGCTACATCGTCATCCCACAACGACCCTCCGGGACAGAGGAATTCACCATCGAACAACTCGCCGAGCTGGTGAGCCGAGACGCGATGATCGGCACCAAACTGGCCTCGACCCCCGAAGGAGTCGCGGCATGAACGGAATTCACGACGTCGGCGGCAAAGACGGCATGGGCACCGTCAAGACCGAGGACGAGGAAGTCGTGTTCCACGGCGACTGGGAGAAGGACATCTTCTCGGTCATCGGAATGTACTTCGCCTCCGGGCTGTGCCCGCTGGATGAGTTCCGGCACTCCATCGAGATCATGGACCCCGCCGAGTACCTCGGCACCCCCTACTACGTGCACTGGCTACGAGCTGCGGAGAACCTCGGCTTCGCCAACGGGTTGTTCACCGAAGAAGAGCTGGCTGAGCGGATCGCCGAGATCGAAGCAAAGGAAATCGCCTGACATGCAAAAACTAGCGCCTACCGAGGTGTTCGGTGCAATTCGAACCCCCGGCGACTTCACCCGGCCCGTCACCGTCGCACCCCGCTTCTCCGCGGGTGACACGGTGGTGGTCCGCAACCACAATCCGATCGGGCACACCCGCCTGCCCGGCTACGCCAAGGGGCACGTCGGCATCGTCGACCGCCATCAAGGGTTCTTCATCTATCCCGACACCATGGCGCATGGCCTCGGCGAAAACCCGGAACACCTTTACTCCATCAAGTTCAGCAGCAGCGAACTGTTCGGTGACCGCGGCACCCCCAACTCGTGGATCTACATCGACCTGTGGGACAGCTACCTCGACCCGGCGCAGGCGTCGTGAACGCGCTTCTGGCGATCGACGAGGACCCTGAGGTCGCCTTCGAAGAGCCCTGGCAGGTCGAGGCGTTCGCGATCGTGGTGGCCTTGACCCGCCAGCAGCTGTTCACCTGGACCGAATGGGTCGACGAGTTCTCCGCCGAGATCAACGGTGCGCCGCGGCGCAACGACGAGACAGTCACCGAGTCCTACTACCGGCAGTGGCTGACCACAGTCAGCCGGATGATCGACCGCCATGTGGGGCTGTCCGGGGACATGGTCGACGAACGGCATGAACAGTGGCGTCTGGCTTATCTGGGCACCCCGCACGGCCAGCCCATCGAATTGACCAACCACATTCGGGTGCAACCCAACTGCCCCACACCGGCACATGATCACGACCATGATCATCCGATGACCCCGCTGGCGGAGATCCGAGACCGGATCAAGCCCATCGCGGTGTACGGCGGACGTTCCGCCGCGTCGGCCTGAGCGCCAATCACCTGACACACCCACGGTGGGTCCCGGCCGGTGATGACTACCGGCCCGGATCCGTCGCGCCCAATAACGTTCCTAGACAGTCGCCGAACAGCTGGCCGGCGCACTGAGCCGGACGGCCTCGTCACCTTCGGAAATGGCCGGTAACGCTCCAGCATGATCGGATTCTTCAGCACTGCAACGGCTTCCCCGTATCACACCTCGGAAAGGTAAACACCATGGAAAACACGAAGGCACGCGGCGCCACCGCACTGGACCTCAGCGCGGTCAAGGCGGTGGCCTGGTTGTCACTCACCGTATTCTTCGCGCTGCTGGCGCTCTACTTCGTCGGCATGGACCAGGGAGCCACGTCGGTGTTCGGCAGCAACACCTACGTGCACGAATTCGTCCACGACGCACGCCATCTGCTCGGCTTTCCGTGCCACTGAGCCACCGACGAATCAGTTGAACATGGAGAAGCACATCATCGGACGCGGTCTGTTGGCCGGCGTCGCCGGCGCGGTACCAGCGTTCGTATTTGCACGATTCCGCCTCGAGCCGGTCATCGAACGAGCGATCGCATACGAGGAAGGAGTCAGCGCGGCGCACGAGTCGGCGCATGGCGGTCATTCCCATGGGGAGGGTGTGGAACTGTTCACCCGCGCCGCGCAGGCCAATGTCGGGATGGGCTTCGGGGTGCTGGGGTTCTCCGTCGCGATGGGCGCACTGCTGGCCGTTGTCTTCTGCATGGCCTACGGCAGGGTCGGCGACATCTCGGCGCGCACACTGTCGGTGTCGTTGGCGGGGGCGTTGTTGTTGTCGCTGTGGGTTGTTCCGGCGCTGAAGTATCCGCCCAACCCACCGGCGGTCAGCCTGGACGGCACCCTTCAACAGCGCACGTTGTTGTACCTGTTGATGGTCGCGCTGTCAGTGGTGGCACTGACCGCGGCTACACAGGTCGGACGTCGGCTCTCGTCGAAGCTGGGCACCTGGAACGCGGCTCTGGCAGCCGGGGCGAGCTATGTCGCCGCGATGGCAGTGGTCATGCTCGTCCTGCCCTCGATCGACGAGACTCCCGGTCCGATCCTCGGCGCTGACGGCTCCATTGTCTTCGGCGGCTTCCCGGCCGACGATCTCTACGAGTTCCGGCTGTTCTCACTGGGCACCCAGTTGGTCATGTGGGTGACCATCGGCCTGGTGTTCGCCGCGTCGGTCTCCAGATTGCTGGGGCAGCGACGAAAGCAGACGATCGTCGTCTAGCCACATGCTGTAGGTGTCGCCAGCCAAGGCGAGCCAGCCCCCGGCGGCGTGCTAGTCATCAACGACGGTCAGGTCACGCGCCAGATCGTCAGCGGGCAGTGGTGCGGCGCCGGCAGGGGGAAAGACCCCTGGCCCATACGGAACGGCGGCGGCTCACATTGCAACGACAGCGTTCTTGCCGCCGTCAACGGTGAGGACGGCGCCCTGGATGTAGGAAGCACCTGGCGAGACGAGGAATCGGATGGCCTCGGCCACCTCCTCGGGGCGGCCCCCGCGGCCCGCAGGCACGCTCGCGAGGTATCCCTGGTACATGTCGCGCATGTGCTCGTTGATCGGAGTGAGGATGTAGCCAGGATCGACCGAGTTGACCCGCACACCCCGGGGCCCATATTCCGCGGTCCACGACTTCGTCAACATGCTGAGGGCCGCCTTCGCAGCCTGGAAGGCACTCGTCCCGGCGGCGGCCATGGTGGTGCTGAGACTGCCGACGTTGACGATGGCTCCTCGTCCGCGCTCGGCCATGGCGGGCGCGAATGCTCCGGTCAGGACGTACGGCGCTTTGACGTTGAGGTTGAACACCGTGTCGAACATTTCATCGGTCGTGTCCTCGGTTCGCGCGAACCCGCCGCCGCCGGCGTTGTTGACCAGCACGTCCAAGGTGCCGCCGTTGATCGCCTTGCGCGTCTCGGCAACCAAATCGTGTGCCGCCGCAGGGTCGTTGAGGTCGGCAACGAGGTCCACCGCGCGCCCGCCGGCCGACTCGATCAGCTTCCGAGTCTCAGCGGCCCGGTCCCTATCTCGGCCACAGACCACGATCGAGTAGCCATCGTCGGACAACCGCAGGGCGGTCTCCCGTCCGATTCCGCTTGTGGAACCGGTGACCATGGCCCAAGAACCATGCGGCACAGAACTGTCCGACGTCACGACTTGACTCATGTAACAGTCCTTCCTGTGAGAGACGTGATGTGCGCCCGCCATTGGCCGAGCGCCGCAGCAGGCGCTCAGCCTGCTATTACCCGACGGGGTCGAGATAGAATCGGGCCCAGCTGATTTGGCCGTTACGGGTTGTGACGATCACGGGGCCCGCGAACGTTACCGGAGTACCGGCCGTGTTGACGCCGGTGATCTGCCATTCCGACCAGATCTCAGCCCCGTTCACGGCGGTGCGCAGTATTTCGGCGGTCAGATGCGGCGCGGTGGTGAATATCGCCGTCCAATTGGCATGGACTCGCTCGGCACCGATGAAGCTCCGCTCGGGATGATGGGGCAATTCGGCCCGGAAGTCGGCGGTGAAGCAGTCCGCCACCCGCGTTGGGTCACCAGAATTGATCGCCTCGCGAAGACGGTCGAGAACGAGTGGGTCGGAAGCGGTATGGGCAGGCATCTCGGTTTCTTCCGTGGTTTCCGGTGGCGGTGGGGACGAGATGGGCGCCACGGTCCCACAGGCGGCCAGCGCGACGCCCAGGATGCCCACCGCGACAGCCGTCAGCAGCCCTCGCGGCCACCTCTCACCACGAACCATTCCGACCACCTCTACTACTACTACTGCCGCCGTCCTCGCGGTGTTCCCCGCGGGCCGCAGTGTCGTATCTCGGCGGTTTACCTGAGTTCCGAGGCGCGGGGTTCAACGCCGGGTTGGCGATCGTGCTGAGGTCGGTGTTCGCGCCGCAGATGATCACGGCTACGCACCCGTCCTGGGCGGGTTGGTAAGCCCCGGAGGTGAGGGCGGCATAAGCCGCCGCTGCGCCGTACTCGGCCGGGATCCTGAACGACTGCCACAGTTCGTTTCGCGCATCAACGATTGCCTCATCCGACACCAGCACCGACCGTGGGGGAGCGGAAGCGGCTCGTGTGAAAGCGATATCGCCAACTCGTCGTGCGCCGAGGGAGTCCGCGGCGACCCCCGACACCTCGACGTCCACCGGTGCACCCGCCGCCAGAGCGGCGTGCATCGTCGGGATGGCCTGCGGCTCAACGGCAACAAGTTCTGCTCGCCCGTCAGCTGCAGCGGACAACCCGCTGAACAGGCCGCCTCCGCCGACGGCGACCACGATGGTCGTCACGTCGGGAGCGGCCTCGAAGATCTCCTCGGCAATGGTCCCCGCTCCGGCGCAGATCTCTACCTGGTCGTAGGCGTGGCAGAACAGGGCGCCGGACGTTGCCTCGTAGTCGCGGGCAGCGTCGTACGCCTCGGCGTATTCCGAACCGATCTGCCGTACTTCAGCGCCGTATTCAGTCAAGCGGTCGACTTTCACCTGCGGCGCAGTCACCGGAACGAAGACCGTCGCCTTGACGCCCAGTCGTTGGGCCACATAAGCATGTGCCAATCCGGCGTTCCCTCCCGAGGCGACCACGATGCCCGTCTCCGGATCGAGTTCACCGCGCTCCCGGGCGGCGAGTTGACGGTTGAATGCGCCACGCGTCTTGAACACCCCCGCGTGTTGCATGAACTCACACTTGAGCAACAAGCGAATGCCGGCGGCCTCCGCCCTGAGTAGCGGCGTGTGACGCACATAGCCCTCGATTCGCCGTCGGGCTTCCAGCACGTCATCGCGCCGGACATCGGTACTTGGTGGAGGAATGCTCACCAGGAAAGGATCCTTCAGTCGAAAGATTTGTGTCGACGCGAACCGCCGGTGGTCCTCAAACGGTGAAGCCGCCGTCGACGTTGAGGTGTGCGCCGGTGATGTAGCCGGACTCCGGGCCGGCCAAGAAGCTCACGAGGGCGGCGACGTCGCCGGTGTGCCCGTAGCGACCTAGCGCGGTGATCTGCTTGAGGCTCTCGGCGAAGTCGCCTTTGTCAGGATTCATGTTGGTATCGACAGGCCCCGGCTGCACGTTGTTGACAGTGATGCCGCTCGGGCCGAGTTCGCGGGCCAGTCCACGGGTGAACGAGGACACCGCACCCTTGGTCATCGCGTACACCGACACCCCGGGCCCGGGTACCCGGTCGGCGTTGCTGCTGCCGATGTTGATGATCCGCGCACCCTCACTGAGGTGCTTGATCGCGCTGCGGGTCGTCCAGAACATGCCACCGATGTTGATGGCCACCATGCGGTCGAACTGCTCGGGCGGGTAGTCGCCGATCACATCGAAGTGGGCGACAGCGGCGTTGTTCACCACCACGTCCAAGCCGCCGAGTTCGGCGACGGCCCGATCGACCGCGCTCGCATTCTGGGACGGATCAGCGGCGTCGGCCTGGATGGCCACGACTTTGGCGCCGTTGGCGGTCACCTCGGCGACCAGCTTCTCGGCATTGGTTCCCGAGGCCGAATAGGTGAACGCCACCGCGGCGCCGTCCGCGGTCAGTCGCCGGACGATCTCCGCGCCGATTCCGCGTGAGCCTCCGGTGACCAGTGCCCGCCGTCCGGTCAGGGGTGCTGTGCTCATCGCGATGGCCTCCTCATAATTACGAACCGTTGTGTTGCTTAGTACGCTGAGGTCAAGCGCTCGGGCGGCGGCGGCATTCCCGGTGTGACCGGCATCACATGAGAGGCGGGTCGGCGATGACAGTCGGTAGACCACGCGAGTTCGACCCCGAGCACGTCGAGGACGTGGCGATGAAATTGTTCTGGGACCGCGGCTTCGACGGGGTCTCGATCTCGGACGTGACGTCCGCGACCGGGGTCAACCGTCGCAGTATCTACGTCGAGTTCGGGTCGAAGGAGAATCTGTTTGACCGCGCCTTGCGGCGCTACCTCGCCGGCCCCAGCGCGTACACGACCGATGCACTGACCCGGCCGACGGCCCGCGAGGTCGCCGAGGCGATGGTGCATGGTGCGGCCGACACGGTCAGCGGCGAGGTCAACGGCTGCCTCACCGTCGGTGAGGCGCCGGGACTAGCCGAGTTCCGCAATGCGGCGGTGCACCGACTCGCCGAACGCTTCGACGACGCGGTCGCCGACGGCGAATTGTCTGGCGTCGACACTCTGCTGCTGGCCCGCTGGATCGCCGCCGTGTGCCAGGGGATCGCCATTCAAGCCCGCAGCGGCGCAAGCCGGGCAGATCTGCATGCCGTCGCGGAACTGGCGTTGGCGGGTTGGTCGAGCGCAGCATCTGCGGGGGTGAACTCCCGGCCGCGCTCGAGGGCCGAGTGATCGACTGCCCCGGACGTCGAGGGGCGACTTCTACCGGGACGCCGAACCACGCGACATCGACTTCCAGCCGGAGCTGATCAGCGTGGTCAGGTCGTCCACCCACGCTGCGTCCAGGGGGGCGTCGTGTCGCACGATGATGCGGAAGATCGCGCTGCCGACAACGACTTCGGCAAGCAGGGGCAGGTCGCCTTCGCTAGAGGGCGGGTCGCCGGATAGGTCGGGCTGCTGGTCGATTCTGGTCCGGAAGGTAGCGAGACTTTCGGCGAAGCGAGAGGTCATTCTGCTGTGTACATCCGGATCGGCGACGGTATCGGCGATCAACGCCGGTAGCGCGACCCGGACCTCCGGGCGGTCGAACATGGTGCGCGTCGCCTCGACCAGCGCCCGGATGTCGCCCTCCACGTCTCCAGAAGCACTCGGCATGGCCATGACTTCGGCCGGCAGTATCGCTTCGTGCACGAGTTGCGCCTTGCCCGACCAGCGCCGGTAGATGGCGGCGGTCGTGGTTCCGGCGCGAGCCGCGATCGCAGACAGCGACAGCGCGGGATAGCCCGTCTCGAGCAATAGATCCCGGGTCGCGTCGATGATCGCGGCATCGATCTTGCTGTCGCGCGGCCGTCCCGCAGACGACCGGGTCGATCCCTTGTCATCTTCGGGTCGATCTGTTCTCATGATTCCAATATAACCCGCATCGTATCGTTATTGGAGAGTCGTGTTCCTGAGCCCGCTCGACGAGTACCCGATCCACCAGGCGCCCGTGCCCATCAGCGCCCCCGCCACCTCGGACCGCAATTTCTACGACCGTTCGTACTTCAATGTCCTCGACCGCGAGGGCCGTTTCATGGCGCTGACCGGAATCGGTTACTACCCCCGGCTCGGGGTCAAGGACGCCTACGTCGTCATCCGGCGTGGAGACACTCAGACGGCCGTCCGGTTCAGTGACGCGATCGACGGCGACCGTCTCCAGCAGCACGTCAACGGGTACCGGCTCGACGTCGTCGAGCCCTTGCAGGAACTGCATCTCACCGTCTCCGAAACCGAGGGCATCGCGGTCGATCTCCGGTGGCGCGGCTTGTTCCCGGCCGCCCTGGAACATCCGCATCAGATGCACTCCGAGCGACGAGTGACGTTGCAGGCATGCCGTTTTGCCCAGCTCGGCACGTGGGAGGGCTGGATCGACATCGACGGCGACCGCCTGAACGTCGACCCGACCACCTCGGTGGCCAGCCGCGACAGGTCCTGGGGCATTCGGCCCATCGGGGAGCCGGAGCCCGTCGGTCGACCGGACACCGCTTTCGGCGGAATGTGGTGGCTGTATCTACCGCTGGCATTCGACGACTACCAGATCTTCCTGATCATCCAGGAGGACCCGGATGGCCATCGCAGCCTCTACGACTGCACCCGACGTTGGCCAGACGGCAGGGTCGAACAGCTCGACGGCGTGCGCGCAACGATTCATTACACGCCCGGCACCCGGATCCCCCACGGTGCGCACATCGAGATGCTCACGCGCTCTGGAAGCCGACTGCAGCTCGACGTCGAGTCGAAGCTCTTCGCGCCCATCGCCTTTGGCTCCGGTTACGGCGGGGACTCCTCCTGGGCGCATGGCACCTGGAAGGGCGGGCCATTCGTGGAACGCGTCTCCTACGACATGACAGACCCCGAGGTCCTCGCGCGAGCCCCCTTCAGTTTGATCGACCATGTCGGTCGGGCCGTCTGCACCGAGTCCGACGGCAGCACGCAGGAGGGCGCGGGACTGTTTGAGCATGCCGTCATCGGCCCGCACCACCCGTCGGGGTTCACCGACTGGACCGACGTCCTGGCAGAGGCGACGCCGTGAAGGTCATGACAGCCTTGTTCGGCCCGACGGATGCGGTCGAACGCGCGGCGCTTCTGCGTGAAGCCGGAGCCTCGGGGGTGTTCACCTTCGAGGGTCCGCGGGAGGTCTTCACCCCCCTGGTCCTAGCGTCGACGGTCAAGGGCCTGGACGTGATGACCAACGTGGCCATTGCGTTGCCCCGCAACCCGATACATCTGGCCCACCAGGCAAACGACCTCCAGGAGATCTCCGAGGGACGTTTCATCCTCGGCCTCGGCACCCAGGTGCGCGCGCAGATCGAGAAGCGCTACGGCGCCGAATTCGACCGTCCCGTTGCGCGAATCCAGGAGATGGTCGGCGCGCTACGGGCGATCTTCGCCGCCTGGAACGACGGCGAACGACTCGACTTCCGCGGTGAATTCTTCCGGCACACACTGATGACACCGACGTTCAATCCCGGGCCGAACCCGTTCGGGCCACCGCCGATCTATCTCGGCGCGCTGGGCCCGCGAATGACCCGGGCGACAGCCGAAGTGGCCGACGGCCTGCTGGTGATGCCGTTCGGGACGAAGCGGTTCCTGCACGAGAAGACCATGCCGGCCGTTCTCGAGGGATTGGCGGCCGCCGGACGAGACGCCGACGAGTTCGCGGTGGTACCCGAGATCATCGTGTCGGTTGGTGAGGATCACACCTCGACGCGGATGCTCCTCGCGTTCTACGGCTCCACGCCCGCCTACCGGCCGGTGCTGGATGCCCACGGGTGGGGCGACCTGCAACCGGAACTGAACGCCATGTCCAAGCAGGGGCGATGGCGGGAGATGGCCACGCTGATCGATGACGAGGTACTGCACACGATCGCCGCCTGCGGCACTCCTGCCGAGGTAGCCGCCCACATCCGAGACCGCGTGGGCGCCGTTTCGGATCGAATCTGTCTCTATCAACCCGGGCCTATCGCTGTGGAAGCGCTGGCCGAGATCATCGACGCATTGGGATGACGAATGGACACCACAACGATCGAGTTCGCCGAGATCGTCGACGACCGGTTCGGCGGAAAGGCTCTGGGGTTGGCCGAACTGACGCGCCTCGGACTCTCCGTTCCAACGGGTTTCGTCATCGCGCAGGCCACCCGGCGCCCCCTTCCGGACGCGGTGACAGACCGCTTCACCCAGATTCAGGGGCCGGTAGCCGTCAGGTCCTCGGCCACCGGAGAAGACGGAGCGGAGCAGTCGTTCGCCGGACAATACGACACCGTGCTCGGTGTCGATTCCACTGATGGCTTCGCCGTGGCGGTCCGCCGGTGCGTCGACTCCGTCGGGTCCGAACGAGCCTCCTCCTACGCCGGCCAGGATGCCGGCACAGGGGCGGCCACCATGCACGTGGTCGTCCAACAGATGGTCGATGCGCGCGCTGCCGGGGTGGTCTTCACGGCAGACCCGGCCACCGGCCGCCGGGATCTCATGGTGATCGATGCCATCGCCGGGCTGGGCGAAGCGCTCGTCGACGGATCTGCCATCTCCGACCATCTCGTGCTGACGCCAGACGGCACCCAGGCGGTGCGCGAGGTCGGTGACGTCCCCGTCCTGTCTGACGTCGATGTCACCCAGATTCGCGCCGGCGCGTTGCGCGCCTCTGAACACTGGGGCAGGCCAATGGATCTGGAATGGGCGATCGACGAAGCCGGGCGGCTGTGGTGGCTTCAGGCCCGGCCGATCACCACGCTGCCCGGAGACCTCAACGAGATGGACACCCCGGTGGCCGGCCCGAGGCACGTCTACACGCGATGCAACATCGGCGAGATGATGCCGGGGGCCTTCTGCCCCCTGACCGCATCGGTGTCGGGATATGCGATCGACTACGCGATGCAGATGACCCAGGTGATAGCGCGGGCGCAGGAACGCTATGACAAGCCGTGGCTTCAAGTGGGCTACTTCTACGGACACATGTTCTTGAACATGACCGAGGGAACGGCACTGAGCTCAGGCATCCTCGGGAACTCGTTGGAGCAGTTTTCCATGTCGATCTGTGGTCGCGTGATCGACGAACTCGAGGCCAAACCGCCAAAACCGTTTGTCCCCAAACTCATCAACACGGTTCGGCTCACGTCCTATTCGCTGTTCGCCGGGCCGGCGATCCGGCGGCTCGGCGATCAGATCTCCGCGTTCCCCATCCCCACCAGCCACGACGCCAAACGTGTTCTGCAGCAGCTGGAGGCAGGCGTCGAGCTGTACTGCCACGTCACGCTGGTCCACGTCCGGTCCTCGTCACGCGCTGCGGTGGGCGCGAATGTCCTCGAGAGCTATATGGTGCGCAATGCCGTGAAGAACGGGCGCGATGAGAACGAGGGCCAGGCTGAGGCCGCCCGGCTCATGGCGGGCGCTGCCGACGTCGAGAGCGCCGTGATGGTCGACGAACTGCATGCGGTGGTGCGGGAGATCGCCGCCGACGACACTGCGGCCGAACGGTTCCTCGCCGAGGCGCCACCCGAGGCACTGATCCGTCTACGGAACTCGGACAGCGCCGGCGCTGCGGCGTTGCGGCAGTTCCTGACTCGACACGGGCACCGCGGTTACCGAGAACTGTGCATGCGTGACCCCGCGTGGGCCGAGGACGCCGAGGGGCTCGGGTCGATGATGCAGGTCATGGTGCAGGCGGCCCGCGATTCCGCCGGCGAGACTCCAACGCGCAAACGCGTCGAAACATCCGGGTCGCGGACGGTCAGGCTGCTTGCGCGCCTGGCGCAGGGCGGCGCCCGCGGACGCGAGGAGACCAAGTCCAAGATGGCGCTCATGGCACACCGCCTCAAGCTCGGATACCGCCATCTGGGCGAGGTGCTGGCCGACTCCGGACGCCTTCCCGATGCTGACCTGGTCTACTTCTTCGATCGCACAGAATTGCCCCGGGTGGTCGGCGACGCTGATATCTCGGACCTCGTGCAGCGTGCCCTGCAGCGCCGCAATGCGTTGGCGTTCCAACAATCACTGGAGTTCGAGGACGTCTCGGTCGGCCGGCCCGCACCCATCCTGGCTCGGCCGTCGGGCAGCGTAACCGACGACCAGATCTCGGGACGACCGGCAAGCCGTGGTATCGCGGAGGGCACTGTGCGCGTGGCGAAGTCGATCCAGGATGCGCGGGACGTGGAGCGTGGGGAGATTCTCGTCGCACCTGTCACTGATGTGGGCTGGACGCCGTACTTCACCGTGATCGCCGCACTGGTCACCGACATCGGGAGCTCGGTATCGCACGGCGCGGTGGTCGCGCGGGAGTACGGACTTCCATGCGTCGTCAACACACTGGTGGCCACCCAGGTGCTCAAGACTGGCGATCGCGTCAGGGTGGACGGCGACCGAGGGCTGATCACCCGACTCGCATCCGGCTGACCCGCGGGGGTCAAAACGTCTCGTCGCTGAGTCACCGCATTCGCCCGTAAGCTCGCGGCGTGACCGTCGAGCCCCGTCCCGAACTGCCTCGCGATGCCGAGCGAACCCGGGCCGACCTCCTCGCCGTTGCCACTGAAGTGTTCGCGGAGTCGGGTTACTCGGGCGCGCGGGTCGACGAGATCGCCGAACGCACCCGCACCACCAAGCGGATGATCTATTACTACTTCGGCGGCAAAGAGGGTCTGTACATGGCCGTGCTCGAGCACGCCTACCGGGGAATCCGCGAAGCCGAACAGCGCCTGCAGGTGGACCACGTCGATCCGGTTGTCGCCATGCGCAGGGTGGCCGAACTGACCTTCGATCACCACCTCGACCACCAGGCCTTCATTCGCCTGGTGGCGATCGAGAACATTCATCGGGGTGAGCACATCCGCCGCCTCGACACCCTCCGCAGCCTGGCACAACCCGCGACCACACTGTTGGACGAGATCCTGGCCCGGGGACGTGACCAGGGCGTCTTCCGCGCCGACGTGGAAGCGCTCGACGTGCACCTCGTCATCAGTTCCTACTGCGTCTTCCAGGTGGCGAATAAGTACACCTTCGGGTTCCTGTTCGACGTGGACCTCACCGAGGCGTCTCAGCGGGCGCATCTGCGCCGCATGATCGGTGACGTCGTCGTCGGGTGGCTCACGGCCACCTGACGGGCGACCCAGCTCACATCGCACTCTTGACGAGACATAGCCCACACTGTTCTACTGGTTGAACGTACTAGTTCGTACATTAGGCAGGACGGTGAAGTATGCCTCCCCACCCCTATCTGGTCGGTCTTGTCGGTCAGGGCGTCGGTCCGTCCCTGACACCGGCGCTGCACATGGCCGAGGGTCGGGCCCATGGCCTCGACTACGTCTACCGGACCATCGATCTCAACGCGGTCGGCCTCACCGCTGATCGGATCGGGGAGGTTCTGACCTGGGCGCGCGCCCTCGGCTTCGACGCACTCAACGTCACCCATCCGTGCAAACGGTTGGTCATTCCGCACCTGGATGTACTCGACGGGGACGCGGCCGCGCTCGGCGCGGTGAACACCGTGGTCTTCGAACGGCGGGCGGGAGCGGAGCGACCGGGGAATGGACCAGACCACCGCACGGTGGGCTACAACACCGACGCACCCGGCTTCCGCAGGGGGTTCGCCGAAGGTCTGCCCGGCGCCGCCACCTCGAATGTGGTGCTGCTGGGAGCCGGGGGCGCGGGTGCCGCGGTAGGGCATGCGCTACTCGAGCTGGGCACCGAGCACCTCACCATCGTCGACCTTGACGTCGAGCGTGCCACGATCCTTGCCGGGGAGCTCGCCGGCCGGCATCGCGACGCGCACGTCGACGCGTCAGCCTTCGACAAGCTGTCGATCCTGTTGCCGCACAGCGACGGTGTCGTGCACTGCACCCCCACCGGCATGGCCGACCACCCGGGTATGCCGTTCGACGCAGCGCTTCTGCACCCGCGGCTATGGGTGGCCGACATCGTCTACCGGCCGTTGAACACCGCGCTGCTCACCGCCGCACGCGCGGCCGGATGTCGAACACTCGACGGCGGTTACATGGCGGTGCACCAGGCGACCACCGCCTTCGAACTCATCACCGACATCACTCCGGACGCCGACCGCATGTCACGACATTTCCGCAGTCTCGCAGGTTGATTCACCAACGCCCATCCCACTTCAACGAGGAATGTAGGAGAAACCCCATGAGTGTCAGCAATGGCAACCCGTCCGACGGTGCACCTTCGGGCGCACCGGAACGGACGCCGAAGAAAGCCGCCCTGGCCAGCTTCATGGGCAGCGCCGTCGAATACTACGACTTCTTCGTATTCGGTTTCGTTGCCGCCCTCGTCTTTCCGAAGGTCTTCTTTCCCGAGGGTGACGAGACAGTCGCGCTCGCCCAGTCATTCGCAACCCTCGGAGTCGCCTACATCGCCCGGCCTATCGGCGCCTTCGTGATCGGGCACTTCGGCGATCGGATAGGGCGCCGGAACGTGTTGATGTTCACCCTGATCCTCATGGGCGTATCGACGTTCGCGATCGGTTGCCTGCCGACGTACGAGTCGGTCGGGGTGCTCGCTCCGATACTGCTGGTGACCTGTCGGCTGCTGCAGGGCTTCTCCGCTGCGGGCGAGCAGGCCGGCGCGAGTTCGCTCACGTTGGAGCACTCTCCCGACCACCAGCGGGCCTTCTTCACCTCCTGGACGCTGACCGGAACCCAGGGCGGCCTGATCCTGGCATCGCTGGTCGTCATCCCGATCGTGGCGCTGCCCGACGAGGACCTGTACTCGTGGGGCTGGCGGGTTCCGTTCTGGCTCAGCGCCTTCGTCGTCGTGGTCGCGTACTTCATCCGTCGTCGGCTGCACGAGACTCCGGAGTTCGAGGAGGCCAAGTCCGCGGGCACCATCGCCCGCATGCCGTTGATGCCCCTGATGCGCAACCACTGGCGCGACGTCATCCGCGTGATCTTCTGCGCCTTCATCGCCGCCGTGTCGACGGTGTTCGCCAACCTGGCCATCGCCTACGGCAAGAAGATGGGCCTGGATTCCGACGTGACACTGTGGCTGGTCGTGATCGCGAACATCGTGGCACTGGGCACGCAACCGGTGTTCGGCAAGCTCGCCGACCGCATCGGCCGCAAGCCCGTGTTCATCTACGGGGCACTGTCCTCGGCAGTGCTCATGCCGTTCTACCTGCTGTCGATGAGCGGCGACAACGTCGTGCTGATGTTCGCGCTGGCGATCGCCACCTTCTCGTTCGGGTACGCCGCCGCCAACGCCGTGTGGCCGTCGTTCTACGGCGAGATGTTCTCCACCCAGGTGCGATTCTCCGGACTCGCCATCGGCACCCAATTAGGCTTCCTGTTAGCCGGTTTCGCTCCGGCGATCGTCACTGCCCTCGGTGGGGTGGAGGAAGGCGGCTGGGTGGTCATCAGCATCTTCACCGGGGTCGTCTGCCTGATCGCCACGGGTGCCGCGCTGACGGCGAAGGAGACCAAGGACGTGCCGACCGCGCTGCTGGGCGGCAAGACTCCCGGCTCCGCTCGGGAACTCGTCGACCACTGAAAACACCTGGAGTCATCAACGTGCAGAACCTCACGGCGACGATCGACGCCAATCCCGACAGCGCCATCGCGAGCCAGCAGGCGATCAACGCGGAGATCGCGGCGATCACGTCTACCTATGAGCGGTCGGGGGTCGAGGAGACGCAGCCACGGCTCGACTACGCGCCCTACCGCAGCAGCCTGCTGCGCCACCCGACCAAGGACCTGCACCACGCCGACCCGGAGGGTGTCGAACTGTGGGCGCCGTGCTTCTCCGACCGCGACGTCAACCCGCTCGAAGCCGACCTCACGATCCAGCACGGCGGTGAACCCATCGGCGAGCGGATGGTGGTGACAGGTCGGGTGGTGGACGGCGAAGGACGGCCCGTGCGGCGCCAACTCGTCGAGATCTGGCAGGCCAACGCCGGCGGGCGCTACATCCACAAGCGCGATCAGCACCCATCCGCAATCGACCCGAACTTCACGGGAGTCGGCCGCTGCCTCACCGACGACGACGGCATCTACCGGTTCACCACGATCAAGCCGGGGCCCTATCCGTGGAAGAACCACCGCAACGCCTGGCGGCCTGCGCACATCCACTTCTCGCTGTTCGGAACGGAGTTCACGCAACGGATGATCACCCAGATGTACTTCCCGGGCGATCCGCTGTTCGCCCTCGATCCGATCTTCCAGGCGATCACCGACCAGAAGGCTCGCGACCGGCTGGTGGCCACTTACGACCACGACGTCACCACCCATGAGTGGGCCACCGGATACCGGTGGGACATCGTGCTCACCGGTGCCACGCGCACTCCGATCGAGAACCCCGACGACGGAGGCGACCACCGATGACGCTCCTGACCGCGACGCCGGGCCAGACCATCGGGCCGTTCTTCGGTTACGCGCTGCCGTTCGACGGGTGCAGTGCACTGGTCCCGCCCGGCTCGCCGAACGCCGTCCAGCTGTCGGGCATCGTCGCCGACGGTGACGGCCGGCCCGTCCCCGACGCACTGATCGAGATCTGGCAGGCCGACGCCGATGGCACGGTCCCTACGTCCCCGGGCTCTCTTCGCCGGGACGGCTTCACCTTCACCGGATGGGGCCGGGCCAGCACCGGTGACGACGGGCGGTACAGCTTTTCCACCGTGATCCCCGGCCCGTGTCAGCCCGGGGCCGCGCCGTTCATCGCGGTCGCGGTGTTCGCGCGAGGATTGCTCAACCGGGTGTTCACCCGCGCCTACGTACCGGGCGACCGGCTCTCCGACGACCCGCTGCTGGCGTCGCTTCCCCCCGAACGGCGCGACACCCTGATTGCGGCCCGAGACGCCGGTGGGCTGCGCTTCGACATCCAATTGCAAGACGCGCCAGGCAAACCCGAGACCGTCTTCCTGCGCTACCCGGGGCACCAACGATGACCGACCTGTTCTGGCCCGGAGACCACCTCGCGGGTGACCTGATGAGCGATCACGCCTTCCTCATCGCCATGGTGGCAGTGGAGCAGGCATGGCTCGACGGGCTGGTGGACTCGGGCATAGCCCCGAATGAGGCCCGAGTCGATCTCACGAGTCTCCTCGCCGAGAACGACACCGTCACGATCGCCCGCCGCGCAGACGTCGACGGCAACCCCGCCAGCGCCCTCGTCGCGCTACTGCGGGAGCGGTCGGACGCGACGACGGCCCGCTGGCTGCACCGTGGCTTGACGAGTCAGGACGTCCTCGACACAGCACTGATCATCTGCATTCGAGACGTGTTGATCAGGATCACCGACGAGTGCGCTGTTCAGGTCCGTGCACTGGCCGGACTAGCCGAAAAATTCCGGGCCACACCGGCGCTCGCGCGGACGCTGACCCAGGCGGCGCTGCCCAGCACCCTTGGCGTCAAGGTCGCCCGCTGGCTCAACGGCGTGCTGGACGCCGCCGAACCGCTGGCCGGGTTGCTGTCCTCGCTGCCCGTGCAGGTCGGCGGCGCAGCGGGGACGCTTGCCGCTTCCACCGAACTGGCGGGGTCGGTAGACGGCGCCATCGCCCTGAGCGATTCGCTCGCCGACGTACTGCGCCTGGCCCCCTCGCTGCCCTGGCACACCACGCGTTCGGACATCACCCGGATCGGAGACGCGCTGGTGACCTGTTGCGACGCCTGGGGGCACATCGCCGCGGACGTGGCGACCGGCAGTCGCCCTGAAGTCGGCGAATTCGCCGAGGGACGTGGCGGTGGCTCGTCGACCATGCCGCACAAGCACAATCCGGTCCGCTCGGTCTTGATCCGACGGGCCGCCCTCACCGCGGGACCGCTCAGCGCCACCCTGCACGCCGCGTCGGCCGGGAGCGTCGACGAGCGCTCCGACGGCGCCTGGCACGCGGAGTGGGCAACCCTGCGGACGCTGGCGCGCCACACAGCCGTCGCCGCTGTACACACCTCCGAACTCGTCTCGGGGCTGCTCGTCGACGAGAGCCGCGCCGCCGCCAACCTGGCCGCCGCCGAAGGACTGCTCTCCGAACAGCGCGCCATGACCGAGTTGACCGGTCAGCCAATGCGTTCCGAATACACGGGCGCCGCGAACCGGTTGGTCGACTCGACGCTGAGTCGGGCCCGAAGCTTCACCAAGGAGCTATCGTGACCGTTCCCACCCTCGCATCCGTCGACTTCGGTGGACCTGACACAGGGCCCCTGATTCTGCTCGGTCCGTCGCTGGGTACCTCGGCGGCCACCCTGTGGGGCGGCGTCGCACAGGCGTTGACCGCGCATGCCCACGTCGTCGGGTGGGATCTTCCCGGACACGGACGAAGCGTTCCTGCCGAACCGTTCACCATCGGCGACCTCGCCGCCGCGGTGCTGGCACTGGCCGACCAACTCGGCGCCGAGAAGTTCCACTACGCGGGTGATTCCGTCGGCGGCTGCGTGGGTTTGCAGCTGGCCCTCGACGTTCCGCATCGGCTGGCCACAGCTACGCTGCTGTGCACCGGCGCGGTGATCGGGTCTCCGGACGGATGGTGCGAGCGTGCCGCCACCGTGCGCGCCGACGGCATCGCCCCGATGGTTGCGGTGGCGCCCCAACGCTGGTTTGCGCCTGGCTTCACCGAGCGTCACCCGGGCGTCGCTGCAATGCTGGTGGACAGTCTTTACCACACGGATCCGGAGTCCTATGCGCTCACATGTGAGGCGCTGGCCGTATTCGATGTCGTCGAGCGATTGCCCGAGATCACCACGCCCGTGCTCGCCGTCGCCGGCCGCGACGACGTGCCCACCCCCCCGGAGTCGCTGCACCGCATTGCATCCGGCGTCCGGGACGGCGAGTGCGTCGTGTTGGACGGAGTCGGCCACCTCGCACCGGCGGAGGCGCCCGACCGGGTCGCGGCTCTGGTCGCAAAGCACGCCGGATTTCAGCATCGACCCGCCAGCGGGACCGTGGATGACCGGTATCGCGCGGGCATGGCGGTGCGGCGCGAGGTGCTCGGCGATGCCCACGTCGACCGGGCCGTGGCCGCCACCACCGACCTCACCGCCGACTTCCAACGCATGATCACCGAGTACGCGTGGGGCGGCATCTGGACCCGCCCCGGGCTGGACCGCCGCAGTCGCTCGATGATCACGCTGACCGCACTGATCGCGCGCGGGCACCATGAAGAATTCGCCATGCACCTGCGCGCTGCGCGCCGCAACAACGTGAGCGACGACGAGATCAAGGAGTTGATCATGCAGACCGCCATCTACTGCGGCGTCCCCGACGCCAACACCGCATTCCGGATCGCCTCAGAGGTGCTGGCCGACGCCGACCCGGAGGGCGGTAGACGATGACCATGATCACGGCCGACGCGCAGCAGGCGGTCGCCGGAATCAGTGACGGCGCAACGGTTCTGGTCGGAGGGTTCGGTATGGCCGGCATGCCGACGGTACTCATCGACGCGTTGATAGCCCAGGGCGCGACGGACTTGACCATCGTCAGCAACAACGCCGGTAACGGCGACACCGGGCTGGCCGCGCTCCTGGCCGCCGGGCGGGTCAGCCGGATCATCTGCTCGTTCCCGCGGCAGAGCGACTCCTATGTGTTCGACGGGCTGTACCGCGCGGGCAAGATCGACCTCGAAGTGGTTCCCCAGGGCAATCTCGCCGAGCGAATGCGAGCCGCGGGTGCGGGAATCGGGGCGTTCTTCTGCCCGACCGGGTTCGGCACCGATCTGGCAGCGGGCCGGGAAACGCGGACGATCGACGGTCGCGACTACGTCCTGGAGTACCCGATCCATGGCGACGTGGCGCTGATCGGGGCCCACCGGAGCGACCGGATGGGCAATCTCGTCTACCGTAAGACGGCACGGAACTTCGGACCGGTCATGGCGACGGCCGCCGACCTGACCATCGTCGAGGTATCGGCCGTCGTCGAGACGGGGGACATCGACCCGGAAGTGGTAGTCACACCGTCGATCTATGTCGACCGGGTGCTGGATCTCAGCGGCGCCTCAGCCGCAGTGGCGGAGGCGTCGTGACCATCGCACTCACCGTCTCTCGAACTGTCGAGCACCTCGACCGCGGACCGCTTGGCCGCGACGAAATGGCCAAGACCGTCGCCGCCGACATCCCGCACGGGTCGTTCGTCAACCTGGGTATCGGACAGCCCACGAAGGTCTCGGACTACCTGGACCCCTGCAGCGGAATCGTCCTGCACACCGAGAACGGCATGTTGGGCATGGGACCCGAGGCCGTCGGCGAGGAGATCGACCCCGATCTGACCAATGCGGGCAAGGTCCCGGTCACCGAATTGCCCGGGGCGGCCTATTTCCACCACGCCGACTCGTTCGCGATGATGCGCGGGGGACACCTCGACGTGTGCGTCCTGGGCGCCTTTCAGGTCTCCGAGCGCGGCGACCTCGCGAACTGGCATACCGGGGCGCCCGGGGCGATTCCGGCTGTTGGTGGTGCCATGGATCTCGCCATCGGTGCCAAGGACGTTTTCGTGATGATGACGTTGTTCGCCAAGGACGGGAGCCCGAAACTGGTGCCTGAGTGCACTTATCCTCTGACTGGGCTGGCCTGTGTCAGCCGGGTGTACACGGATTTGGGCACCTTCGCCGTCGGGCCCGACGGTATCCGCGTGATCGTCACCTACGGCGTGTCCGTCGCCGATCTCGAGAGCCGACTCAGCTCGCCGTTGAGACGGGTCGAGGACCAGCACGCGAAAGAAGGCTGAAAGCAATGACTCTCACGCAGGAACCGCACTCGAAGACAATCGCTACGGTCTGTCTGTCCGGAACGCTCGAAGACAAGCTCGTCGCCGCCGCCCATGCGGGATTCCACGGGATCGAGCTGTTCGAGCCCGACCTCGTCGCGTCGACGTCGAGCCCGAAGCAGATCCGGGAGCGGTGTGACGATCTCGGGTTGGACATCGTGCTGTACCAGCCGTTTCGGGATCTCGACAGCACCGACCCGCAGCAGTTCGAGCGCAACCTGCGCCGACTCGACCGCAAGTTCGACGTCATGGCCGAACTCGGCGTCGACCTGATCCTGGTGTGCTCCAATGCATCCGACGATGCCGTTTCCGACATGGACGAGTTGGCCACGCAACTACGTTCGGCCGGGGAACTTGCGCAGCGCCGGGGAATGCGGATCGCCTACGAGGCGCTGGCATGGGGGCGCACGGTCGATCTGTGGCAGCAGTCCTGGGACGCGGTCCGCCGAGCCGACAATCCCGCCGTCGGCCTGTGCCTGGACAGCTTCCACATCCTGTCGAGATCCTCCACGGTGGAGGCGCTTGGCGAAGTCCCCGGCGACAAGATCTTCTTCCTCCAACTCGCCGATGCGCCGCACAAGGAGATGGACGTACTGCAGTGGAGTAGGCACTATCGGCTGTTCCCGGGCGAAGGTGCCTTCGACCTCGTCGCCTTCACCACCGCCGTACTCGAGGCCGGGTATCGAGGACCCTTGTCGCTGGAGGTGTTCAACGACGTCTTCCGCCAGTCCTCGCCCGTCCGGACCGCGATCGATGCGGTGCGTTCGCTGGGGGCTCTGGAAGCCGGCCTCGACGGCAGCCGACCGGCGCAGTGCATCGACGCAGCCTTCGTCGAACTGAGTGTCACCCCCACCAACCTCGACATCGCCGAGCACGCGTTATCGACGTTGGGTTTCGGGCGGTCGGCGACGCACCGATCGAAGAGGGTCACTGCGTGGACGCAAGCCAACGCCACCATCCTGGTGACCGTCACCACCGATGCGCCCGAGGATGACTCGTCGACAATCGCCGCGATCGCGTTCGACGCCGAGGATCCCACGGCATTCGCCGCCTCGGCGGAAGGCTTGAATGTGGCTGCCCTCCCGCGCGTGGTGCGGCCCGGGGAAGCCGAATTGCCCGCCGTCGCGGCACCCGACGGCCTCTCCATCTTCTTCGTCTCCACCGACCGCGGCGGCCTCGATTGGCGGCGGGACTTCGAGCTCGTGTCCGGGTTCGACGCCATCGTCGGCGCCGGCATCACCGGAATCGACCACGTCTCCGTCACGGCGCCCTTCGACAGTTACGACGAAAGCGTGCTGTTCTACCGCTCGGTGCTTGGGATGTGTACTGACGAGGTGGCCGAGTATCCCGGCCCCTACGGGTTGGTGCGCAGTCATCTCCTGCGTGTGTCGCGCCCGTTCGGTTTCGGTGTGGCGCTGAACGGTCCGCTCCTGCGGCGGGGGAAGTGGACGCCCGGAGTGCAATCTCCCCAGCACATCGCGTTCACCACCGACGACCTCGTGGGCACACTGAATGCGTTACCGACGGACGCCCCGATCCTGCGGATCCCCGCCAACTACTACGTCGATCTGCAGGCTCGGCTGCACCTCAGCGATGAGTTCGTCGACGAACTCCAGCAGCTCGACATGCTCTATGACCGCAGCGCCGACGGGGAGTACCTGCACGCCTACACCACGGTCATCGGGTCGCAGGTCTACTTCGAGATCATCGAGCGGCGGGGCACTTATCGGGGGCGGCCACTTGCGGATGCCCCGGTCCGCATGGCCGCACACGTTGCCGCGCGCCGGGGAACGTTGCGCTGACCGCAGGCCGGCACGACGAGCGGGTACCCGCTCACACGTCCTCCAGTCTGACACCCTTCGTTTCCGCCATGAAGAAGCACGCGACGCCGGTGAGTGCCGCCAGAGCCATGATGTAGACGCCGAAGACCCAGCCGAGGTCGAACCCGAGAAGCAACTGGTTCAGATATGGCGCAGTACCACCGAAGACCGCGACTGAGAAGGAGTACGCGAACCCGATGGACTGCGTACGAAGGTGGGTGGGAAAGCTCTCGGAAAGAGTCGATGACAGGATGCACGCGGGAATCGCGACCACCAACAGCGCCACCGTTGTTGCCAGCAGCAACGTCCATCCTTCCGACGAGATGAGCATCGTCAACGGAATCTGCAGGACGAACATCAACCCGGCGAACGCGGCCAGCATGGGTCGGCGGCCGATCGAATCGGACAGGCGGCCCAGGAACGGCAGAGACACCAACGCGACCAGCTGCGCGATCACCAACATCCAGTAGGCGGTGTCCGGATCCATGTCCTGCTGCGTGATCGCGTACGTCGAAACATACGAAGTCCATGTGTAGTGCGCTGCCGTGATTCCCGAGGTCATACCGATCATCAGCAGGATTGCTCGAACCACCGTCCTGCGCGGAACGGAAGGTCGATCGTCCTGCTGCTGGCCGGCGTCGAAGACGTCACTCTCGTCCATGCTGCGCCGTAGGTACAGTGCGAACAGAGCGAGAAGTGAGCCCAGAAGGAACGGGATACGCCAACCCCATTGACCCACAGCCGATTCGGTCAGTGTGGTCGTGATGACTCCGCCTACGGTGTAGGCCAGGACCGAGCCGCCGAAGATGGCGATGAAGGCCACGCTTCCCCACATGCCGCGACGATTCGGGGGAGCGATTTCGCCGACGTAGGAGTACGCGGTCGCCGACTCGCCGCCGTGAGCGAAGCCCTGCATCATCCGGGCCAGCAACAGTAATGCCGACGCCCAAGCGCCGATCGCAGCGTAGGTGGGCATGATTCCGATCAGCAAGCTGCCGGTGGCCATCATGAGCATGGTCGTGATGAGTACGAACTTTCGGCCGCGTTTGTCCGCTATCCGTCCGAACACTATGCCGCCCAGCGGCCGCATCAGAAAACCGACGGCGAACACAGCGAGCGTCGACAGCAGCGCTGAGACCGGATCAGCCTGGCTGAACATCGCCGCCGCGATGAACGGTGCGAATACCGCGTAGGCGCTCCACTCGTACCATTCCAGGACGTTGCCCACGGAACTCGCGACGAGGGACTTCTTACGGGAGGAGATGGTTGGCGCGTCCTGCGTCTCGCCGGCGGTCCTGGCACTCATGATGGGTCACTTTCCCGAGAACGATGCAGTGGCAGTGTGGTCGTCATTGCCGCAGCTCGGCTCTCTTGATCTTTCCGGTGGGGGTCTTGGGGAGTTCACCGATGATGTGCACGCTGCGCGGCCGCTTGTAGGCAGCAAGTCGATCACGGGTGAAGTCGATCAATTCTTCTTCGGTGACGGTCGCGCCGGGGCGCAGCGCGACGAAGGCGACCACGGCTTCGCCCTGGTAGTCATCCGGGCGGCTGACGACTGCGACTTCGAACACGGCGGGATGCTCGTAGAGGGCGTCCTCGACTTCGCGAGGCCACACCTTGTAGCCCGACACGTTGATCTGGTCCTTGAGCCGGTCGACGATGTAGACCCATCCGTGCTCGTCGATGATCGCGACGTCACCAGTGCGAAGCCGACCACCGGGCATTGTCGACATGGATGCCTCCGGATTGCGCCAGTAGCCTGAAACTACCTGTGGCCCGGATATTTCGAGCTCGCCTGCGACTCCCGGCGCGGTCGGGGACCCCGCCGGGTCGATGGTCCGAAGCCGCACCCGGGGTAGAGGTAGTCCCACCGACAGTGACCCACTTGTCTCATCAACCGGGGCCTCCGTGCCCGGGGGTACGGCGATCACGCCGGCGGTGGTCTCGGTCATGCCGTAGGCGTTGTGGATGTAGTGGCCGAACCGAGCCGCGAACGCCTTGATGGTGGCGGGAGGGATGGGCGCGCCACCGGAGTACAACGTCTTCACCGACTCGAAGTGCGCGGCGCTTGCACTCGGGAGCGCCGAAATCGCATTGAACACCGTGATGGATCCGATTGTGTACGTCACCCGATGCTCGACGAAGGCGTCGAGGGAAACTGCAGCATCGAACCTGTTCGCGAACACCAGCAGACAATCGCGGATGAGGGACACTGCGGCGTTGAGCATGGCACCGGTGATGTGGAACAGCGGAGCGACGGCGAAGACCACATCGCCGTCCGCGAGGCGGACGTGATCGCCGAAGTCGACTGCCGTGGCCAGGGCATTCGCATGCGAGATCATCGCGCCCTTCGGTGGACCCGTGGTACCCGAGGTGTATGCAAGAACCGCCAGATCTTCACCGACGAGTGGAGTATCGGCGGGCCTGCGACCGCGGTTCCGTCCAATCAGGCCCACCAGATCGTAGACGGGCGACGTGAGCCGCGTCGTCGACCGGAACACACGCGGGTCGTTACGCGTTTGGAAATCGAGGCCACTGGTGCTGATGGCGAACCGGATGGTGCTTCCGCGCAGTGCTTCCGTGGTGGCATCGAGGTCGTGTTCGTCGCAGAAGATTCCTACCGGTTGCGCGTCGTCGACGATGGCACGGAGTTCGCGTCCGCGGTACATCGGGTTGAGGAGCAACGCGGCCGCACCGATCTTCCAGAGTGCGAGGAACGTGATCGCGTACTGGGGGATGTTCTGCAGATAGATTCCCACCCGGTCACCATGAGAGACCCCCTTGTCGGACAACGCCGTGGCGAGTGCGTCGGATGCATCGTCGACCTCGCCCGCAGTGAGAACTGTGTCGAAATACGCGACGGCGGGATGGTCGGGATAACGCTCGACGCGGGTGCGCCACGCATCGACGACGGTTTGCGCGGGCGACGCGCTGTCCTCTTCCGGCATCTCAACTCCGCCTGTCCACTATGAGATTCGCCGAGTGCATCGACAGGTGACGAGGAACTGACCTCGATCACGAACGTTGCCGCTGGTGTCCACAATGGCCACTGCCGCAGGGGCTTCCGCGGCGCGGGCCTTCCAGGCCACCGCATTCACCCCGGCGGCACGAACCTCCACCAGCAACTCACCACCAAGTGGCGTCGGCATCTCCCGATCGAGAAACTCCTGCACGTCCGGGCCGCCGTTGCTGCTGTATCCGAATGCTCTGACCATCCGTGGCGCATACCCTTGGTGTTCGCCGGTAAACCGGCCGCCCGGGCGTCTCGCAAACCGGACTTTACCGAGACGGGAACCATCACCGAGGGGACCGCACTCAGTTCGGGCATTCTGGGAGGGGTCGGGTGATCGATGAACGCCGTCACCGGCGCTGGTCACCGCATCGGCAGAAAGGGGTCAGTACGACACCACGACAAGTGCGACCAGCATCGCCACGAGCCCGACAGTGAAGACGCATGCCCGGACGGATCGCAACCCCGGGTCAATGCGTTTGCGGGACGACGCGTCCGTCCCCCGTCGGGCCACCCGATTCTCCGCGACCCTCGTGACCGCTCGAGATGAGTTGTGCGCGCAGTCGATGATGCGCCCGGTGGCGCCGAGACATCGCTGTTCCGAGGGGAATACGCTCGATCGCGGCGACGTCCCTCATGGAGTACTGGCAGACGTCTGCGTAGAAGATGACTGACTGGAAGCCCATCGGGAGTGTTCCGACGCATTGCTTGAGGACATCGTCGGTGTGATCCTGCAACGCCACGTCTTCCGCGGATGGTGTGGCGGTCAGCGCCTCGCCGGCATGCTCCTCCTCCCAGAAGGATCCGGCAAGCGTTTCCTGCACCCGCCGCGTCGTCCGCCGATGCGTATCGATCCAGATGTTGACCATGATGCGCGACATCCACGCGCGGACGTTCGTGCCCTGTTCGAACGTTCCGAACTTCTTCCAAGCCCTGGCGTAGGTCTCCTGGATGAGGTCTTCGGCGTCGTGCTTGTTCCGGGTGTAGCGGTACGCGGCATGCAGGAGATCCGCACGAATGGGTATGACTTCAGTGGTGAAGCGCGCCTCTGCAGCGGCGGCGGCCTGCTCCGCCTCCCTCGTCGTGCCAGCGCTCTGATTGACGGTTCTCATCGAATTACCCTGCTTCTTGGTGAGATTTGGCGAACGACCGACCTCTGTCCATTCACTGAGCGTCGGTGCGCAGCACATCCGATCGGGTAAGCAGTTCGCTTGACCCGTGAAGCCGAAGCGGTCACTCTCCGATGGGCGGAGCCACTACCCACGACACGGTTCGGCCGGTGTGGCCGAACGAGATCACAGTGGGTCGGTCAGTGGGGAACCTTCGACTTCGAAACCGTTAGCAGTCAGATAACTTCGGATCTTACGGCGCGAGTCGAAAATGCTCTTGTACAACGCATTTCGCGAAACCCCGTACTTGTCGGCCACTGCGTTCGGCGGAGCGCCTTCGACGACCGCTTCGATGAACACCTGTCGCTGCTGGTCGGTGGGCACTGTCATGACCGCTCTCCCGACCGCCGTCATCATCTCCCGGGCCTCGGCGTGGCGGCTCGGATTGTGGTGGAGCCGGTCGGCGAACGCGTCCCAATCACCGTGGTCCATCTGGAGGTGGGGCGTCCACGAATGGCGGCGAAGGCACTTGAGCCTGCTCGACAGCTCGAAGACGACGAACCGGTATGCCCACGTGGTGAGTTTGCTGTCACCGCGAAAGCTGGAGAGCTTGCCCAATACCGCCAACAACGAATCCGCGGCCACCTGATTCGCGATGTCGTCGACCTCCTTGCCGGTGAACGGCGCGCGTCCGCGATAGAGCTCGCGGCGGGCGACCCTGACCAAGAAGTCGTGCATCCTGGTCACGGCGGAGCGGTGGCCTGGGCACCGCTCGTCCAGCAACTGTCGTAGCCATTCAGCCGAATCGTCGACGCCCTCGGCGAGGTCACAGCTCATCTAACATCTCCCGCGCACCGTTGCAGTGATCACCCGTCGCCCGTTGACATTGCTGAGCAAAAAACTGAGCAACGCAGGGGAGGCCGCGGAGTGCCGGTCGTGAAAGTCGGCACCCCCCGTAGGTTCGACGGCAGCTGGTCGCGGCCCCGAACCTCTCATGGGTAACAACTCGTGTACGTGCAACCTGCACCGGACCCCCATCAGGTCGCGCACAATCTGCTGGATGCCGCAGGGACGGCCGGCATTCCAACGTTCGACAGTCATAACGGCGTCATGATGGAAGGTGAAGGCGGCGTCTCGATCGCCGACATTCGCGCTCGAGCGGGCATTCGCGAATCGGTGTTCCGCTCGTACACCTACCCCTACATGGACCGAGCGAACCTCACGGTGCTCACCGAGGCTCTCGTGACCAAGGTGACTCTGGAAGGCAAGCGGGCCGGCGGTGTGGAGTTCGCCTACGAAGGCACTACGCACCGAATCGAAGCCGGCTCGGAGGTCATCTTGAGTCTCGGCGCTATCCATACTCCAAAGGTGTTGATGCAGTCGGGCATTGGTGACCACGTTGAGCTGGCTCGATTGGGGATCACACCGGTGCAGCACCTTCCGGGTGTGGGCCAGAATCTGCAGGACCATCCGGGTATCGCCTGCGTATGGGAGTCTCCGGAGCCGCTCGTTCCCCGCAATAACGCCGGGGAAGCCACCTTCTTCTGGAAGAGCGACCCGGCTGTCGCCACCCCCGACCTCCAGACGTGCCAAAGCGAGTTTCCCGTGGCCAGCCCGGCGAACGCCGCACGGTTCGGCCTGCCCGAGGCAGGATGGGCACTGAATGTGGGTGTCGTGCGGCCACAGAGCAGGGGGAGTGTCCGATTGACCGGACCCTCTCCCACCGATCCGGTTCGCATCGAAGCCAATTTGTTGGCAGACCCCGCCGACCTGGCGGCCGCAGTGGCCGGTGTCGAACTCTGCCGCGAGATCGGCAACGCCGCTCCGCTAGGTCCCTATGCGAAACGCGAAGTGATGCCGGGCAACCTGATCGGCCGCGAACTCGAAGCGTTCATCCGCGACGCCGCTTCCACGTACTGGCATCAAACCTGCACCGCGAAGATGGGCCGCGACGATATGTCGGTGGTCGACGGAGACCTGCGTGTCTACGGGATCGGGCGGTTGCGGATAGCGGACGGGTCGATCATGCCCCGCGTCACCACAGGCAACAC
The DNA here is from genome assembly GCF_016313185.1 of Mycolicibacterium baixiangningiae. NCBI lineage: Bacteria > Bacillati > Actinomycetota > Actinomycetes > Mycobacteriales > Mycobacteriaceae > Mycobacterium > Mycolicibacterium baixiangningiae. Next base: position 5,951,242 of record NZ_CP066218.1, on the reverse strand, counting down.
CATGGCGCCTTGCGTGATCATCGGGGAACGTGCAGCACAACTACTCAAGGACGCACACGGGCTGTAGCTTTCCAACGCCGCGCATCTGCCATCTCTGACTTCGGGATATCTCGCCGGTGAGCTGAGGCGCGTCGATACGGTTAGCCTGTCCGGGCTGACCGAGTGCCGGGCGACCCAGTGCCGACCACCATGGACGCCCTGGTGGGCGGACGCCATCGTGTCGACGATCCGCAATACGACCCCGATTCCCTCGCATTCCTTTGCGAGGCGCCGGCTCAGCGGCGGCGAACCCGCTCAGCTGGCGACCACGTAGACCACTGAAGCCAGTGCGAAGGACAGGAAGCCGATGGCCGTGGCGACGACCGTCCACGTCTTCAACGTGGTCATCGTGTCGAACCCGCAGAAGCGCCCGATCAGCCAGAATCCGGAGTCGTTCACGTGCGAGAACGTGATCGAGCCGGCGCAGATGCCGATGACGACCGCCGCCAGCGCGATTGCGCCGAGGTTCATCGACGTCACGGCGGGGGCCATGATCGCGCCCGCGGTCGTCGCCGCGACGGTAGCCGAGCCCTGCGCGACCCGGAACGCGATGGCGATCAGGAAGCCGGAGAGCATGACCGGCAGGCCCAGGGCGTCCAGGCCGTCGGCCAGGGTCTGGCCGATGCCCGTCTCGGTGAGGACTCTGCCGAAGGCGCCACCTGCGCCGGTGATCAGGATGATCGAGCAGACAGGTGCCAGCGCATCGTCGACGAGGTTCTCCAACAGCCCGCCGATCGGCTCGCCGCGTCGTCGTCGTGGCCGAACGTAGAGCAACACCATGGCCAACAAGACGCTGATCAACAGCGCCATCGAGGTGGTTCCGATCAGGCGCGAGAGCTGGTACGCAAGATTGTCTTCGGTCACGGCGCCATCTGCCTCGAGAGTCGAGAACACCGTGTTGAAGAAGATCAACAGCAATGGCAGGAGGAGGACGAGGATGACGGTCCAAAAACCGGGGCGCTCGTCCTCGGGGTAGTCCTTCGGTTCGCCGAGCAGGGTCGGCACCGGCATGTTCGGGTAGCGCTTGGCGATGATCAGGCTGAGCCGGTAGCCGGCGAGATACCAGGTCGGCAGGCCGACGAGCAAGGCGACGATGACGACCATGCCGACGTCGGCGCCCATCACCGTCGCTGCGGCCGTCGGGCCCGGGTGGGGCGGTGTCAGGGCGTGCATCATCAGGAATGCGCCGATGGACGGCAACACGTACAGCATGAACGATCCGCCAAGGCGCCGAGCCACGGTGTAGATGATGGGCAGCATGACGATGAATCCGGCGTCGAGGAAGATCGGGAAGGCGTAGAACAGCGAGGCCACGGCGAGAGCCAGCGGCGCCCTCTTCTCCCCGAACCTCTTCAGCATCCTGTCGGCCAACGTCTGTGCGCCGCCGGTCATTTCGACGAGCCGTCCGAGTACGGCACCGAAGCCGACGAGTAACGCGACGGTGCCGACGGTATTGCTGAAGCCCGCGATGACGACGGTGACGACGTCGCCCATCCCGATGCCGGCGGCGAGGCCGGTCAGCACGCTGACCACGATCAGCGAGAAGAAGGCGTGGAGCCTGACCTTGATGATCAGGAACAGCAGCACCGCGATGGCGACGACGGCGATGACGATGAGCAGGGCGGCGGGCCGCTCCGCGAGGACTATTTCATCCATGGGGTTCCCTTCGGGGATGGCAGACGCGGGAGGCGGTCGTCAGCGGAGACGCCGGATGTGCAGGCTGTCAGGATCCCTTCGGCGCAGGCCCGAGTTCGCGCAGCAGATCACCCATGCGGGAATACGCCTTGTTTCGATAGGCGATGACGGCTGCCTTCGTGTCGTCATCGAAGTCCCCGGTCAGCCCCTTGCCGTTCTTGGTCCCTTCGCGGCCGGCGGCGACGGCGTCGGTGAGCAGTTTCGGGGTGGCCATGCGCTCACCGAACTCGTTCTCCAGGGTGGTGAAACCCTTGGCGTACACAGGGAGTCCGGCTTGGTCTGCGATGGCGAACGGACCGAAGAAACCGAGCCGGAAGCCGAAGGTGGTGCGAACGATGGTGTCGACGTCCTCCACCGAGGCCACGCCCTGCTCGACGATGAGAGTCGCCTCCTTGAGCAGTGCGTACTGCAGGCGGTTCAGTGCCATGCCGGGTGTGTCGGCGACTTGTGCACCCTCGCGCCCGGCACGCACGAGGAGGTCCTTGACCGAGTCGATGACCTCTTGGGAGGTGGCCTCGCCGGCGACCAGCTCGACCCCGGGGATGAACGGTGCAGGGTTGGAAAAGTGCACGGTGAGAAAGCGCTCGGGGTTGCTGACCGCGTCCACCAGCACCTTGACCGGGATGGTGGACGTGTTGGTGCCGATGATCGTGTCGGACCGAGCGCTCGCGCAGATCCGTGCCAGCACCTCCTTTTTGACGTCAGGGTCTTCGAAGACGGCTTCCATCACGAAGTCGACGTCGGAGACGGAGTCGTCAAGGCTCTCGCCAGCCGCGAGGTTGCTCATGATGGTCTCTGCGCTGCCCGGGTCGAACAATCCCTGTGCCTCGAATTCCCTTGCCTCCCTTTCCAGCCGCTTGAGGGCCTCGTGGGTCGCCTCGACGCTGACGTCGGTGATTTGCACCTTGAACCCGTTCAGGGCGAGGACCTGAGCGATTCCGCCGCCCATGTAACCGGCGCCGACAACTGTGACGGTGTTGATCTTGCGCATGCGATGCCCTTCGGGTTGGAGGTCAGGCGAGAGCAGACGTGAGGACCTGCTCGATGTACTCCCGGTTCTCGGCGCACACGCCCAAGGAGTCGGAGCCGTAGTGCTCGCAGCAGAACGGCCCGGAGTAGCCGAGTTCGATTGCTAGACGGATCATTTGGCGGTAGTTGATGTATCCGTACTTCAACGGCAGCGGGGCAGAGCTGTACGCGCCGGTCGCCGGGTCGTAGTCGCGCGAGTAATTCTTGATGTGCCAGAAGTTGGAGTACGGAAGAACCTTGGCGTACATCTCGGCGAAATGCGGCATGGGCCGGTGCAGTCGGATGAGGTTGCCCAGGTCCGGGTTGAGTCCTACCGCGTCGTGGTCCACGTCGCGGACGAACTGCACTGCGTCGTCCGGTGTCCCGATGTAGGTGTCCTCGTACATCTCGAGGCTGAGTTGGATTCCGTTGGTCCGCGCGTGGTCACCCAGCTCGCGGATGCGCTCGACCGCCAGGTCACGTAGGGCCGGGTCGTCGACATGACCCTCGACCAACCAGAACCAGATCTGCTCGCTCTGCTCGGGAGTGACCGCCTGCATGAAACCGGTGTTCACGATGGTCGCGCCGAACGACGGTGCCAGGTCGATGAGGCGGTGAGCGTCGGCGAGGTTCTGGGAGCCGTTTGCAACGTCGACGACCGAGTTGCGCGTCATGGAAATCGACGAAATCGCCAAACCCTCATCGCCGAGGACTGTGCGGAACTCTTCGACACGGCTGTCCGAGAGGGCGGCGAGCGGCACCCAGGCGTCGGTGGGATCGATGTAGTCGAAGCCCAGCTCGCGGACCTGCCGCAGCTGTGAGGCCCACACAGTGGAGGGCGCATCCTTGATGTGGCCACCATCGGGTGCGCGATTGCCGAACCCCAGCATGTTGGCCGCGATCGGCCAGGTATCAGCCGAGAACATCTCGGACCTCCGTCGTGGTCTAGATCACATTCGTGCTCTCGATCACATAGGATATAGGCCGATCCGTGACCTATGTCAATGCCGGGTAAACTCAACTCCCTGATCAGTGCGTCGTGCGCAGCGGCGGCATGATCACGAGCCCGACGTGTCCGTCGGGCGGTTACGCCGCCGGGATGCGGAAAGGCCTGAAGTGGGAGACCACGAATACGCGATACCGGTACGCAGCACGCTTGTCGACCAGGTCTACGAGCGCCTGATGGAGCTCCTACTCGACGGCACGCTGCAGTCCGGAGATCCGATCAGCATCGATGGGACGGCTCGACACCTGGGCGTCTCGCCCACACCGGTGCGTGAGGCATTGGCCCGCCTGGAGTCCACGGGCAACGTCATTCGTGTGGCCATGCGCGGGTACCGCGTGCCGGAAATGCCGGATGCCAAGGAGATCGCCGACATCATGGACGCTCGTCTGCTCATCGAGTCCCAGCTGGCGGAGTTGGCTTGTGCCCGAGTCGATGTCGGCCTGTTAAACGCCCTGGAGGACGCGATCGAGGAGCAGGAGCGGGCACCTCATACTTCCGATGCCGCGGCGATCAGGAAGTACCACCGCGCGGATGAACGGTTTCACCGGCTGATCGCCGAACATGCCGGCAACGGCGCGCTGTTGCGGGCCTATGACGCACTGGGCGGCCACGGACAACGCTTCCGGCTCTTCGTAGGAGTGGGCGTCCAGGATTCCGCACACGCAATCGCCGAGCACCGAGAGCTCCTGGCTGCGCTGCGGCGAGGTCGCGGACCCGAGGTGTACCGCATCATGCACGCGCATATCAGTGGCGTGAAGGAACGGGCGTTGGCTGAACACGCACAGGCCGAGCGCACGAGGGCGACGCACACCACTCGCGGCTGAGGCGACGGCGAATCCTATACGATTGAATGACCGACACCGGGTCGCGGGACCAGCTCCGCGAGGTGGTGGGCGATCGCGAAGGACGGAACAATGACGTACCTCCTCAATTCCCCGAACAACTTCGCCGACGAGGCGGTCCGCGGCCTGGTCGCGTCCCACCCCGACCTCCTCGCCGAGGTCCCCGGTGGCGTGGCTCGCTCGACGCAGACTCCGCACGGCCAGCCCGCACTCGTGATCGGCGGAGGATCCGGGCACTACCCGGCCTTCGCCGGGTGGGTCGGGCCCGGCATGGGCCATGGTGCACCGTGCGGCAACATCTTCTCCTCTCCGTCTGCCTCCGAGGTGTACTCCGTGGTGCGCAACGCCGAGAACGGTGGAGGCGTCATCCTCGGGTTCGGCAACTACGCCGGGGACGTCCTGCACTTCGGCCTCGCTGCTGAAAAGCTGCGTCACGAAGGAATCGACGTGCGCATTGTCACCGTCAGTGACGACATTGCCTCCAACGGTCCGGACAACCATCGCGACCGCCGGGGCGTCGCCGGTGATCTGCCGGTCTTCAAAATCGCAGGAGCGGCCATCGAAGCCGGCGCGGACCTCGATGAGGCCGAGCGTCTGGCCTGGAAGGCGAACGACGCGACCCGCTCATTCGGCTTGGCCTTCGACGGGTGCACCTTGCCTGGGGCCGATGAGCCGTTGTTTCGCATCGAGAAGGGCCGGATGGGGGTGGGACTCGGCATTCACGGCGAGTCGGGCGTCCGGGACGACCGCATCGGCAGCGCCGCCGAGGTCGCCGACCTACTACTCGAAGAACTCACGGCCGAAGAGCCTCCGCGTGGCGAGAACGGTTACGACGGCCGTGTCGCCGTGATTCTGAACGGGCTCGGCACGGTGAAGTACGAAGAGCTCTTCGTCGTCTACGGGCGCATCGCCGAACGCTTCGAGGAGAAGGGGCTTACCGCCGTGCGCCCGGAGGTGGGTGAGTTCGTCACCAGCCTCGACATGGCCGGCCTGTCGCTGACCCTGGTGTTCCTCGACGAGGAACTCGAAAACCTGTGGCTGGCGCCGGTGGAAACGGCGGCCTACCGCCGCGGGGCGATGCCGGATGTGGACCGTACCCCGCGTACGAGCATCTGGGACGCGGCGGAGACGGAGATCCCGCCGTCGAGCGAGGACTCCCGAGCCTGTTCTCGGAACATCGCCGCAGCGCTGGAGACTTTTCAGAAGGTGTGTGCCGAGAACGAAGCCGAGCTCGGCCGCCTCGACGCGGTCGCCGGCGACGGCGATCACGGCCAGGGCATGACGTTCGGCTCCCGTGGCGCGGCACGAGCGGCCCGTGCTGCTGCAGAAGACGATGCCGGCGCTCGGACCACGCTGCTGCTGGCCGGTCAGGCGTGGGCCGACTCGGCCGGAGGCACCTCGGGCGCACTGTGGGGTGCGGCGCTGACCAGCGCCGGGGGTGTCTTCTCCGACACCGAGGGCGGCAGCGACCAGCACGTCGTCGATGCGGTCAGCGCCGGGATCGACGCCGTCATCCGTCTTGGCGGTGCGAAGCCGGGTGACAAGACGATGGTCGACGCCGCCGCGCCGTTCCGCGACGCACTGGCCGAGGCGTTCGACACGCAGGCAGGCCCCGCCATCACCACCGCAGCCCGCGTGGCCCGCGAAGCGGCCGACAAGACAGCGGACATCGCGGCGCGGTTGGGCCGCGCGCGGGTACTCGGCGAGAAGAGCGTCGGCACCCCAGACCCTGGCGCCCTGTCGTTCTCGCTGTTGATGGCAGCCCTCGGCGAGCACCTGACCCGATGAACGAGACCCTACGAAGGAGCGAAGCATGGCACTGAGGATCGTCGTCGGCGGCGACAACGCCGGATTCAATTACAAGGAGGCGCTGCGCAAGGACCTCGAGGCTGACGAACGGGTGGAGGTCGTGGCGGACGTCGGTGTGGAGGATCCCGAGGACGAAACGTCTTATCCGAACGTCGCCGTCGCGGCCGCCGAGAAGGTCGCTCGAGGCGAGGCGGACCGAGCGCTGCTGATTTGCGGTACCGGCCTGGGCGTTGCCATCGCCGCGAACAAGGTCAAGGGAATCCGCGCCGTCACCGCCCACGATCTCTACTCCGTGCAACGCTCCGTGTTGTCGAACAACGCGCAGGTGCTGTGCATGGGGGAGCGGGTCGTGGGGCTGGAGCTGGCGCGAGTCCTGGTCAAGGAGTGGCTTGAGGTGCAGTTCGACCCGCAGTCCTCCTCTGCGGCCAAGGTCGACGACATCTGCGCCTACGAGAGTGACTGACACGGCGGTGCTCGGCGTGCGCCGATTGTGGATCGGCACCAGCTGGAAGATGAACAAGGGTCTGGCTGAGGCCCGTTCCTACGTGAGTGCGCTGTCCGACTACGTCAGTCGGACCGGTCTGCCGGGGGTACAGCCCTTCGTCATCCCGTCGTTGACCGCGCTCGCCGCCACTCGCGACGAATTGGGAGCCGATTCGCCGGTGCTGCTCGGGGTGCAGAACGCCCATTGGGAGGACCAGGGAGCCTGGACCGGTGAGGTATCCGTCGCTCAGGCGAAGGACGCCGGTGCCCAACTCGTCGAGATCGGCCACTCCGAGCGGCGCGAGCACTTCGGCGAGACCGTGGCGACGACCCGTCTCAAAGTAGCCGCTGTCCTGGCCCACGGGCTCGTCCCACTGCTGTGCATCGGCGAGAGCGCCGAGGTCAAGACGGCCGGCGAATCCTCGCGGTTCATCCTGGAGCAGGCCGCCGGCGCGCTCGACGGTCTCACCGCCGAACAGGTGGGGCGCGTCCTCATCGCCTATGAGCCCATCTGGGCGATCGGCGAGAACGGTCGTCCCGCCACAGTCGCGGAACTGCGGGAGCCTTTCGCCGCCCTGGGGCGCGAGTACGGCGGCCGGACAAAAGGATTGCTCTACGGCGGCTCGGTGAATCTCGACAACGCCGAGGACCTGCTCGGCATCGACCACGTCACCGGGCTGTTCATCGGTCGAGCCGCGTGGCAGTTGCCGGGCTACCTTCGACTTCTCGAGATCGCCGCAGCTCACCCCAAGGCGGCCGGCTGACCATCGCAGGGTGACCACGATGAGACTCGGCGACTAGGTGCGAGCGACGTTGGGCCCAGGCCAGATCCAACTCGCCAACGCGTCGAACCGAGTCACGGACGGGTAAGCGCGACGCAGTATGAGGTCGAACCATCTGCACCGAAGCGCAGCAGCGATCGGGGATCAGAGCAGCGGTGTCGCGGACGCGAGCGGAGTGCCGTCCTCCAAATACCGGCGGATGTCGAGACCTACTCGCCACATCCCCTCCAGCGCAGGGCCGCGATGATCCTCGGTCTGGGGCCAGTTCGCCAGGACTGCGTAGCCCACCTTGCGACCGCTGGCGCTGCGTCGGACGCACCCGATGTCGATTCTGGCATCGGAAATGGTGCCGGTCTTGTTCCAGAGTTCGAAGCCGGCGTCGGGTTCGGTGTGCGCCAACGGGTCGAGGTGGAAGGCCTGGGCCACCATGGACAGGTCCGTGTTCACGCCCAGCCATCGCCGCACCTGCTCGGAGACAACGGGACTGTGAACGGTGCCGGCGTCGAGCCGAGCGACGAGGTCACAGAGTTCCGCGGCATTGCCCACCGAGAGGGTCAGCGGATCGTCGTGGTAACGGTTCAGCCGCACCATGTCCCGTAGACCGCTATGGGCGAACCCGAGGCTTCGGGTCGCGCCCTGCACCACGTCCAACCCGAGTCGGCGCAACAGGATGTTGGTGGCCATGTTGTCGCTGACCGCCCCGATCAACAGACACAGGTCGTCGATCCGGAGTTCTTGCTGGGCAAGCAGATAGAGGACGCCGGAGTCCGCGATGCAATCCTCCGGTGTGGCGGCGAGGACTTCACCCCGATCCAACGTTCCGTCTTCGAACCGCCGGGCCACCTCGGTCAGCAGGAAGATCTTGCCCACGCTCGCCGTCTTGAGCACGCGTCCCGCATCGTGCTCCCACAAGATTTCGCCGCTAGGTAGATCGACGACGCGCGCGGACCATGTCACCGCGTCGGGCAGCCCCCACACCGCCTTGCCTGACGAAGCACTCATGCCACTTCGTCGAGTTCCGCCTCAACCGGCACTTTCCCGAACCGCCTGCGCAGTGTGTACGAGACGAGGACGACGATCAGACTGACCACGCTGGCCGCGAGTTGTACGCGCTGATCGGCGTCAAACACCATGGCTACCAGGACAATTGCGTAAGCCACGATGACCGCGATGGTCAGGTAGGGGAAGAACCACATCCGCAACGTCAGCTGCGACGGGTCTTCGCGTTCCAGCGCACGGCGCACCCGCAACTCCGAGACGCCGATCATGACATACATGAAGATGGCGACGACGCCGCAGGAATTCACCAGGAACAGGAACAGCGAGTCAGGTGCGATGTAGGCGAGGCCCACGGAAATCCATCCGATCGCCGTGCTGGCGAGGACGGCACGCGCCGGAACACTTCGGGAATCTGTTTTCACGAGCCAGTCAGGCGCGTCACCGTGTGATGCCAGGACCCGCAGGATGCGCGACGACGTGTAGATGGACGAGTTCAGCACTGAGAGCACCGCGGTGAGGATGACGAAGTTCATGATCATGGCGGCCCCGGGAATCTCCAGCTTCTCCAGGGCGGCGACGTACGGACTCGACAGCACGGATCCGTCACCCCAGGGCAGGATGCACACGACCAGGAATATCGAGCCGACGTAGAAGATGATGATTCGCCAGATGACGCCGGTGGTGGCTTTGGCCACCGACTTCGCCGGCTCGACGCTCTCGGCGGCAGCGATTGTGACGATCTCGGCTCCACCGAATGCGAAGATCACCACCACGACGGCGCTCAACACCGAACCCAATCCGTTCGGGACGAACCCGCCGTGGTCAACGAGGTTACCCAGGCCGCCGGTGTCCCCGGGCCATACCCCGACCACCCACAGCAGGCCCAAGATGATGAAGGCCACGATGGCTGCCACCTTGATGCCGGCGAACCAGAACTCGAATTCGCCGAACCATTTCACCGAGATCAGGTTGACGACGGTCATCACGACCATCAACAGCATGGCCATCACCCAGAGCGGTAGCCCGACCCACACATGCAGGATCTGGGCGCCGGCCACCGCTTCCACCGCGATGATGATCACGTAGTAGTACCAGTACAGCCAGCCGATGGTGAACCCCGCCCACGGCCCAATCCCCATGCGGGCGTAGTCGGCGAACGATCCGGCCGTGGGCTTGGCTACCACCATCTCACCCAGCATGCGCAGCGAGCACAAGACTAGTGCCCCGGCAATGCAGTACGAGATGATCGCTGCGGGGCCGGCGGTCTGGATGACTGCGCCGCTGCCGACGAAGAGGCCGGCACCGATGGCGCCTCCGATGGCGATCATGGTCATGTGCCGGGTTTTCAACGACCTGGCTAAGTCAAACCGGGGCTCTGTGGATGAAGACATAGATCGGTTCTCGTTTCGGGATGGGTTGGTGTGGAAGGGATTCAGGCGGGCAATGGCACCAGGGACGGCTCGCCGGACTCGGCGAGGATTTGTTCGATGGATTGGGCGCGCCGGGCCAGAGACCAGCGCCGGCGGCCGTGAGGGTCGGATCCGATTGTGTAGATGGCAGGCCGCGGTAACGCGTTGTACGAGAAGTGGGTGGAAAAGTAGTAGCCACCGGTATCCGGAATCGCCACCAGATCACCCTGGCGGATCGGCGGCAGGTCCCGCCCGACCGCCAACATGTCTCCGGTGAAGCACGCCGGACCGGCCACGTCCTGAACTTGCGGCTCCTCTTCCCGGCGCCGCCCATGAGGGTCGTACACCTCGATGCGCAGTGGCCACGCATCGGGCGTGAAGACTGTCCGCGTGGCGATTTGGACCCCGGCATGGGTGATGGCGATCGGCCGGCCGCCGGTCTGCTTCGTGTATTCGACGCGGGCGACTATGGTGCCGGTCTTGGCCGTCAGCGCCCGGCCGAACTCGGTGACCAGGGTGTAGGTCCCGTCGAACAACGCCGGAACTGCAGCCTTCAGCACGGCCCGCTGATCCGCGAAGGTCGGTGTGATGTCGTCGGAGCTGAAGTTGACCGGTAGCCCCCCACCGATATCGATCCGCCGAATCTGCTGACGCCCAACACGAGTGGTGATCTCCTGCGCCAGATCGGCGATCAACCGCACCCCTTCGGCGGCGTGGCCGAGGCTGAGTCCTTGGGAACCGCTGTGCACGTGCAGTTGGGTTATCCACGGTCGGGACGCGACCGCCTCGAGGATGCGTTCCCGGTCATCGGACAGCCCGATGCCGAACTTGGACGTCGTGGTTGCCGTACTCATGGCGCCGATGGCACCCGTACCGGTTTGCGGGTTCAGTCGTATCCCGACGTTCGACCCGTGCTCGCCGAACTCTGCGATGGCTTCGTCGACTCGCGCGAGTTCCTCGAAGTTGTCGATGTTGAACGACATCCCCAGTTCGAGCGCTCGGGCGATCTCCGGCGTGGTCTTGGCCGGGGAGTCGAACACGATGCGTTCCGCAGGGAAGCCGGCCGCCAGGGCGAGCTCGAGTTCGCCGGGGCTGGCCACCTCGCACCCAAATCCGGCGTCCGCGAAACGCGCGAGGACCGGACGCAGAGTGATCGCTTTGGCCGCAATGGTGTGCAGCGCCGGCATGTCCGTCGGATACGCCTCGGTCAATGCAGCCATCAGTTCGTCGAGCGTGTCCAGGTCGATGACTCCACACAACGGGTGTGCGTCGTCGATGAATCCTCGGCCAGCCACATCCGCGACAACCTCAGCGCGGCGGCCCAGCAGCGTGTCCGGACTGGGCAGTGTCCGTCCGATGCACAGTGGTACGTCAATCACATTAGAAAATCTATGCAAGAGATCGGTGTCACCGAGAGTTGCATGGGCGGAGGAATTCTCCTCGGATCTTCGTCGGATTCGGAGATTTCTGCAGCGACGCTGCCGCCGGCCTCTCCGAAAGGCACTAACATCATTCTCGGTTTTTGTCTGTTCCGGCGGGGCGGGGATGTTGCTCCCGGCCCCGTTGCCACAGCAGAAGGCCGAGCGCCGTCCGGAGTCGAGCCGGCGCCGCCTGCAGGTTGATGCCGGAGACCACGTTGATGCGGTCCAAGCGGTAGCGCAACGAATTTGCGTGGATACCCAGCTCGCGCGCCGCTTCGGTCAGGTTGCCCGGACGCGTGAGAACCGCCGCGATGGTGTCGACGAACGAGGTTCCATGGTCGAGGTCGTGCCTGCGGAGGGCCTCCAAAGGCTCGGTGATGGTGGCCGCAATCGGAGCCAGGAGGTCGGTCACCTCGATCAGGGTCAACGCGTCCGGCACATCGGCAGCCGTGAGGACCGTGGGACCGTCGCGCCCCGGTTGCGAAAGTGCGGCACCGTCCATCGAAGCAGCATCCAGAACCTGGCGGGCGACGTGTGCGGAGTGCCGCAGATCCGATAGGTCATGGACGACAGGCCCGACCGACACCAGGCCCGCGCGGCCGCGAGACACTCGAGCCAGCTGCGCCATCAGCGAGTGGGCAACGTCCGTCTCCTCGACCTCGCCGTCCAGAAGGGGCAGGACAACAAGAAGGTCGGCTCCTACCTGTGCGGTTCTCGCTCCGGCGCGCAACGCCTGAACGTGGAACATCAGGGAGCGGGAAGACGGAGTATCGGTTCCCAAGGTGGCCACGGTATGTCGCGCATCGCGTTGCAGCCCGAGCAGGGACGCGGGAACTGCGGGATCCACTCCACGCGAGACCAGGTCGGCTAGCGCTGACTCTTGAAGCCGCCGTTCGTACTGGGCGCGGTGGACTTCGCGGAGCATCATGGCGGCGGCCGTCTGGCGCACCTCCAGGAGTATCTGTCGCAGCTCCTCACGGTTGGTGTCATCGTCCAACGCCGCCCAGATCGTGCCCAAGGTCTCGGTCCCGGACTTCAGCGCGATCACCATGCGCGCCGGGTCCTCATCCTCGGAATTGCGCACCACCACATCGTCGGACCGCCAGATCGCGGGCAGAAAGCCATTGGCCATCAGCCGCTCGACCCGCCACGCGGGCACCGCGCCCCCCAGGATCGTCTGGTTCCGGATGGGATCGACGTCATGGCCGACAACTGCGTACGCCAGGACCCGCGAATCCAGGTCCTCGATCGTCACCGCGGCCCCACTTCTGGTGCTGATCCAGCGGGCCAGTGTGTGCAGATTGTCCACCTGAGGGGCCGGGCTGACGATGCGACCAGCGCCGAGAAGCCCGATCAGGACCTTGAAGAGCTCAGTCCAATCCACCCACGGGGACCGGCTAAACAGGTGGGCCGGATTGCCTCCCAGCAGCGATACGTTTTTGGTCGCGTCCGGTGGGAGCACGACGGCGACGGCGGTTCCGATCTCGTCGAGCAGTGAGCCGAGGGCGAACCGATCCTCGATGCGGGCGCTGACCAGCACGATGTTGCCGCTGTAGTCAGTCCGCGCGCCTGGCTCGTGCAGCGCGACGTCCCGCACCACCGGATCACCTTCCGGTTGAGTACCCCCCACGAACGGCACCAGCATGCCGGCGGCACCGGAAATGAGCGCGGAGAGCGTCAGTGCTGAGTCAGAGTCGGTCACGGTCGTCCCCGATAGCCATGTGCCACAATCGATATCCTATAACTGCGCGCCGCTGATCCATGCGCGTCGGTAAGGCCCGGGCGCCCACCGGCTTCATGCGAGACGGTCTCATGTGAGCGAGAGCTTTAACGTCGCGTGCTACGAAATTGTTTGAGCGGTGACAGCTTTCGCGCTACGCCGCTACTGGTGACCGACAGACTCGCGCTCAGATCTCCTAGCGCTGATGAAGGCTTTGAGCATTCAGGTCGCGACCTTACGAAAGGGAGGCGTCGCGCGCGGTGGTACCCGGCGTCGCCTCCGCGGCGCGGCGGCTGACCATTCCGTTTGTCGCCGTTCCTCCATTGAGACCGCTCAGGCCCGACAGCGCAGGGAGAGGCGCCTGGACCACCCCGTCAGGCTAGGTGCCGGTGCGCACGCCGTTGATCAACAGCCGAGATCAGCGGGATAGAAGGACGCGAGCACACGCAGTCACGGTGCGTCGGCGACGCGGACATCTCGTTCTCCTGTGACCGCCATCACTGACAATGTATGTTGTCAGCGTTGATGTCGGTGCCTAAGGGGGAGTCATCGCGGTGATACAGGTCAAGCGGGCGAAAAGCCCGCGCAAGGACAGGTCGTTTCGGTACGGCGTCGCGGCGGTAGCGCTCTGCGCGGGGTTTGCGGCCGCGCCCGCGCCGGCCGTGGCGTGGGCCGACTCCACCGACTCCACCGTCTCCGACTCGACGCCGGGCGCGAGCTCGCATGCCGGTCCGGCCGGCAGCGGGTCGTCCCGTAGCGCCTACTCCGACAGGGCGATCACCACAGACAAACCCGCGAACGAAGACCCGGAGCCGACGGAACCCCCCGCCGTCGCGAAGGACGAGACGGGCGTCCCCGGGGCCGATCCGGATCCTGACGCCGACGTCACCGACACCGAAGCCGAAGCCGACGAGCCCTCGGACACCACGGAGCCGCCAGAGCAGGTACCAGGCTGGGGATCACCGGAGCCGGTGCAGCCGCCCGATACCACCTCCGGTGAACCTGTGATTACGGAACCTGTTGTTCCGGAGCTGTCTCCGCCCGCAGGGAAGGACGCGGCGCCGAAGGCGGAGCCCGTCGGGGACAGCGGGCCGGTGACGAAGTTCGGTCGCGCGGCGCGCGAAGAGGACAGCGTGGCGGTGGCGACGCCCACCCCGCCAGCCGAGCACATGATCGTAACGGTCGCACGCGCGCAACCAGATCCGACCGACGCCGCGTCAGCCGCGCAGAACGACGCCACCGCACCGGCGCTCGACGCCGTGATAGGCCCAGCCACTGTCGAGAAGACGGTGCCCCTCCCGCCGCAACCGTTGTCGCCGATCGCCGAGCTGCTCGAAGTGCCTGGCCGCTTGGTCAACGCATTGTTGCAGGCGTTCGGCTTCACCGCGTCGGCGAACAGCCCTGAAAGCCCGATCACCTTCGCGCCGATCAACGACGCGGTGTTCGCCACGTTCCGAGAAATCGAGCGACTGTTGGGGCTGCATCGAACGCCGGCGCCGCAACCAGCGGTTCCGACTTTGACCTACACCGGCCCTACGACTCGACCGACTCCGACTGTGGCCCAGTTCCTCAACGCCTCCGCGGCCGGATATGTCCTCGGATCAACGCCCGGCGGATTGATGCCCTTCACCGTCGACGGATTCCAGATGTCCTCCACCAACGTCTTCTCGGGCATGGTGGGAAGGGCATGGGTGACGCCGGAGGGCCAGGTCATCATCGCCTACCAGGGCACGACCGGCGGGACGAATCTGCTGTTCAACCCACTCATCACGGTTAGTCAGATCATCGCCGACCTACAGGTGGTGTTCACGGGCACCACGCCGTTGGCGTTCTACGATGCCCTCGATTTCGCCGAGCGGGTACAGGCCGAGGCGGCTGTACAGGGCTACGCCTCCGATGACATCTTCGTAACGGGTCACTCGCTCGGCGGCTGGGAGGCGCAGTTCGTCGCGCAGCAGACCGGTCTTGCCGGCATCGGCTTCGAGGCCCCCGGTATCAACACCGTCGTACCCGGCAACGGTGCCGACTCGATGTTCGTCAACATCGGCACCTACGGGAGTTCCGCGCCGTACATGTCCACCGATCTTCCTGGCCTGCAACCGTTCATGCCGCCGTACGTGCCTGGAGGTGGCAGCAAGCCGCATTACGGTCCGATCGTCATGATCGGAGATCCCGCTGCCATGACGCCGTTGTACAACGCCTCGACGTTATGGGGCGAAAGCCTGATCGGCAGCATGATCTTCCTGGTGGACTACCTCGGGAACTTCTTCCAGTACCACCTGCCCGGCGTGCAGGCCTACCACCTGGATGTCACCCCCGATCCCGGTGTGGTGCTCTGGTTGGGCACGGCACGGGGACCCGTCCACACCGGCTACGGGGTCTTGACGATTCCTGAGCTGATGAAGGCGGCGTCGGATGACGGGATTCTCTTCAAGCCATGACGGCTCGCTCCCGAATGGGCCACACTTACGAAGTCGGAACCGTTGTGCTCGTGCTCAATTCGGGGCCGCCGTGTGGAATTCGGTCGACGACCGCCCGTTACCGGTATCGCCGAGGTACGGTCCAATGCGCACCGAACTCGTCGTTGAAGTACTCGGGATCGAAGTGGCTGTCACCTCCAGCGGGGAAGCTGGTCAGCTCGCCGAAGACGATGCGTCCGTCGATGCTGTACAGGTCGACGCGAACGAAGTCGGTGCCGACGCCGAGCCGTTCGGCAACCTCGATCATCTCACTCAGTCGAGCGGGCTTCTCCGGTCTGGGGTCTGCCCAGGGGGGCCCGCCGCTGAGCGGGACGTGTTCCCAGTCGGGTCGGAAGAAGTCCTGCGTTCTCCGGTCGAACCGTCCGGCGTCGACCTGCACGTAGGCGCAGTTGCCATGGAAGACGAAGAACTTGTAGTCGTCGGGGATCGCCCCGTCTTCGCCGGCGAGCAGTTCCTCGACGATGACTTGCCGCGGCATCTGCCCGTACACCCATTCTCTGTTCGGTCCCTGGCCGTAGAGTTGGGCCACCCATCCCTGGGCGATTCGGACGACGTCCTCGCGAGAGGCGAATTCAGGCCGGACGTGTTGGTAACTCCAGTTGCCCGGCTCCTTCGGTAGGCGCGCCTCAGACGGTGCACGGCCGGAGACGACGATGGCCGCTCCACTTCCGTGGGTCGGCTTGACCACGTAGGCGTCCGGCAGGCTCACGTCGTACAGGGCTTGAGGGTCGCCGACCACTGCGTACTCGTACGGAAGGTATTGGCCGCCAACCACTGTCGCCACGTAGTCGCGCACCGCCGCCTTGTCGGCGAACGTCACGACCAGCGGGCGGTGGTCGTGCAGCATCTTGTAGCGCACCTTCTCGCGGAACGTGCGGGGATTGCGCGTTCGCCAGAGCCGCACCGCGCGCACGATGCTGCTGCGTTCGCGCCAGGGAACGTCGGTGGGTTGCACCGGCTCAGGCTACGGTCTGCCCACTTCGGCTTGATGGCTGGGCGGGCCGACGGCAACGTGTCGGATCGCGTTGATTCACGACGCGTTGCGGAAGCCCCGCAGAATCGTCTCCAGATGGCGCTGCCACAGGTCGCGGCCGTGTCGGCTCGGGTCAGTCCGCTCGGAATGAATGACCCCGCGCAGTGCCCAGACGGCAGCCGCGATGTCGTCGGGGGTGACATCCTCGCTCACCGAGCCTGCTCCTTGAGCGCGTATGAGCAGCTTGGCGCACAGCCCACGCAACCGTTCGACTAGCAGTCCAGGTGCGAGTTCTCCCCAGATCGGCGCAGAAAGGCCCCTCTTTTCGGCGAGTTCCACTCCGACTGTCCGCAGGAAAACCTCGACGCCAGCGTCAGGGGGCCCCGCCATGGCGGCCTCGGCGGCGTCGATCAATCGTTGAAAGAATCCGGTGAGGACTTCTTCGACCAGCGCGTCCTTGTTGGCGAAACGGCGGTACAGCGTCGCGGGTCCCACGCCGGCCGCGTTGGCGACATCTTCGAGCGTGCCGGCAGGCCCACGTTCGGCGAACACCTCTTCGGCTGCAGCGACGATCCGTTCGCGGTTGTTCGTAGCGTCACGACGCACCTAGCTCCTCACACTTTTCGATCACGTCACCGCGGGAATGAACTCCTGCACCGACGAGTTCACCATATCTGAGAGTGTATCTATCAGATAGGCGAGGGTCGCCATGCTCGAATCGGAGGAGAACATGAGCAAGGTTTGGTTTGTCACGGGCTCGGCACGCGGCTTCGGACGCGAACTGGTCGAGGCTGCGCTCGACGCCGGTGACGCGGTGGCCGCGACCGCGCGGCGTCCCGAACAACTGGCCGCGCTGGTCGACAGCTACGGGGATCGCATCCTGCCGCTGAACCTTGACGTGACCGACGCCGATGCGGCGATCGCGGCGATCGCGGCGGCGCGGAAGCGGTTCGGCCGGATAGACGTCGTGGTCAACAACGCCGGGTACGCCAACGTCGCGCCGATCGAGACCGTTGACGACGGGGACTTCCGCGCGCAGTTCGAGACGAACTTCTGGGGCGTCTACAACGTATCGAAGGCCGCCATCCCCGTGCTGCGAGAACAGGGCGGCGGCGTGATCATCCAGTTCTCGTCCATGGGCGGGCGGGTTGGTGGTTCGGCGGGCATCGCCTCCTATCAGGCCGCGAAGTTCGCCATCGACGGTTTCTCCCGCGTCCTACAGACCGAGACGGCACCGTTCGGCGTCAAAGTTCTCGTCGTCGAACCGAGCGGATTCGCCACCGACTGGGCCGGGTCGTCCATGGACGTCGCCGACATCCCCGACTGCTATGCGGACACCGTCGGTGCGATGCGAACCGTCCGCAGAAGCGATGCCATCACCGCTGGCGATCCGGCCCGCGCCGCGGACATTCTGGTCCGTTTGTCACGGCGCTCTGACCTGCCCTACCACCTGCCCCTTGGCGTGAACGCCGTCGAAGGCTCGATACGTCAGGACGAATTCCTCCTCGCCGAGGATCGCAAGTGGGCTGCCGTCGGCAGGTCCGCCGACTTCGCCGAAGACTATCCCGTCGACTTCCCCTCGGAGCTGCAACCCGCTGGCGACAGGTGAACCGGCGATCCGCTCGCGGTCTCAACTATGCGGCCGGGCGCACCTGATCGCCCACCTCGACATCCCCACAAGGCAAGCCACGCAGTCAGATCGGCCGCCCCATCGACTCAGGTGCTCAACTGCTTCCTGAGATCCTCGGCGTCGTGCACGTTCGACATCTGGAAAAACCGCCCGTCGCGTACCTCGTAAAGCGCGTATTCGACGATCTCGAACGACTTCCCGTTGGGCGCCACACCGAGCCACTCCTTGACGGACGTGCCCGTATTAGTGGCGCGCACAGCCAGGCGATCGCCATTGATCACCAATTCCAGTACTTCCCAGTGAAAATCGGGGACTGCATCGACGATGCCGTTGAGGTCGGCGATGACATCATCCCGGGTACCCGGATGGCCGTGGTGGATGGTCTGATCGTGGATGAACTCGTCCATCCGGTCGAACTCGTGGGCGTTGAGCGCCTCGATATAGCGGCGGTAGAACTCGCGTAGATCGATGTCAGACATGACTTACCTCTCTTGCTCCGAGCAGGGGTAATGGCCCCCGGACCACGTGTGTTGGGGCCGTCATGCGGTCGGGAACGTGGAAAGCG
The DNA here is from genome assembly GCF_016313185.1 of Mycolicibacterium baixiangningiae. Taxonomy (NCBI): domain Bacteria; kingdom Bacillati; phylum Actinomycetota; class Actinomycetes; order Mycobacteriales; family Mycobacteriaceae; genus Mycobacterium; species Mycolicibacterium baixiangningiae. The sequence goes on along the minus strand of NZ_CP066218.1, from coordinate 5,932,381 downwards.
CTTGCTCCGCAACAGCTTCCAACTTAGCGCGGCAGAAACCGGCCTTGGCCTGGACCGCTATGCCGTGACCGACCGCCAGGATGAATGCCGCAAGCGCCTCGGGATCGGCCGTCGCTGGTAGATCGCCCTCGGTCTTGGCCCGTTCAAAGCGGTCACGGAGCTGCGCCTCACCGCCGGCGCGGGCATCGATCAACGCTTGTCGCACCGGTTCCGCGCCATCCGAGCCCGCAAGCACACCATTGATGCCCAGACATCCCATGTGATCTGGGTACCGCGTGTTGAGCGCGATTGCGCTGAACAGGAAGTGGGCGGCCACCTCTCGCGCTGTCGGCATTGCCAGAGCTTCCGGGATGTAGTCCATGTACTTCTCGTAGTAGCGTTCCAGGGCCCGGCGGAACAACGCTTCCTTGTTGCCGAAAGCAGAGTAGAGGGCGGGCCTTTCGACGCCGGCGGCCTTGGTCAGGTCAGTGTAGGAGGCACCCTCGTAGCCCTTTTGCCAGAAGACGCGCAGCGCCGCGTCGAGCGCTTCGTCCACGTCGAATTCGCGATGGCGCCCCATCAGAGCCTCTGACCTGTTTCCATAATGGCCATTACCGAATGCTACCAGCTCCTGCGTCCGCGACCAGGTCCGCGCCGAGGTCTTCACGGCACTGTGGTGATCAGTTTCTCGCTCTTCTCCCACAGCTGTTTGGCGCGCTCGGCGTCGAGCGCATAGGAGCGCACACCGTCGGCAAACGGATTGGGGATGTCATCGGCCGGTGCGACGGCGCAGTCTTCGAGGTAGTGTCCGCCGATCTCGTCTTTGTCAGCGACGACTGCGGCCCAGACCGATGTGGCCGCCGCCTGCGAGATCTCCTTCAGTTCCCCCGGTGGGAGGCCGGCGTCGGCTCGGGCCTTACCGGCGGTGCTGAAGAGGTTCTGTAGATCCTCCGGGGGGAAGTGCCGGGGGAGGTCGGTGAGGCTGTTGCCGGGCATCACGGCGGCGGCTCGGATGCCACGTTCACGGTGGCGCCGATCGAATTCGACGGCGAAGAGAGTGTTGGCGGTCTTGGATCGGCCGTAGGCGACCATGGGGTCGTATTCCTGGTTCTCGAAGTTCAGGTCTTCCAGGTCGATGTCGGAGACGCGGTGAGCCTGCGAGGACAGCACCACCAGGCGCCCGTTGTCGACCAGCAGGGGCTCGAGTCGGGTCACGAGCGCGAAGTGCCCGAGATGGTTGGTGCCGAACTGGGTTTCGAAGCCATCGGCGGTCCGCCCGAACGGAGTGGCCATGACACCGGCGTTGGCGATGATGGCATCAAACGGTCTGCCGTCGGCCAACAATGTGTCGGCGGCGGCGCGGACGCTGTGCAGTGATGCCAGATCCAGCTCGATCCAGTCCAGCCCTCCGCTGCCGCTAGGTGCGATGTCGAGAACCGATGCGGTGGCCGTCTTCGCCTTCGCGATATTCCTGGCTGTGCCGACGACGTGAGCACCTCGGGCGACCAGCGCGCCTGCCGTCTCGAGTCCAATACCGGACGATGCGCCGGTGACGAGAAAGCGTTTGCCTTTGAGGTCGACGTTGGAAAGCACGTCGTCGGCAGTCGACTTCGAACCAAACTTCGTGATCATCGCTTGTCTTTCATTTCGCTTGCGGGGGGTGTCATTTCGATCCATCCGATGTCTCAGATGTGGAAGCCACCGGCTATGTCCAGAACGCTGCCGCTGATGTAATCAGCGTGCGGTCCTGCGAGGAAGGCGACCGTCGCCGCGACCTCTTCGAGCGTGGCGATCCGCCGGATCGCGTGAAAGTCCATCATCGATTCCGGAACGTTGTGGGCTGCTGCGGCTGCCATGTCCGTCGGCATGACACCTGGCTGCACGACGTTCACCGTGATGTTGCGCGGGCCGAGATCACGCGCAACGCCTTTGGCATATCCCGCGATGGCCGCTTTGGTACCCGCGTAATCGGCCACCCCGGAGAAGGCCACTCGACTGGCGATGGCCGAGCCGATGAAGACGATGCGGCCGTTGTCGGAGAGTTTGCGCGCCGCGGCTCGTGTGGTGGCCACCACGCCCAGCACGTTGGTCGCCCATTGATGGTCCAAGTCCGTGGTGTTGAGTTCCGGATCATCGACCAGTTGGCCCTGAACGGTGATAGCCGCATTGTTGACGAGGATGTCGAGCCTGCCGAAGTGGGCGATGACCGCGTCGATCAGGGATTCGGCCGACGACGGGTCGGCCTGGTCACTTCTGATGGCAAGGCCGCCCACGCCGGCCGCCTCGACTTCACCAACCACTGCTTCCGCCTTGTCTGCCGACGAGACGTAGCTGATCGCAATGTCGGCGCCCAGTTCGGCCAGTGCCACCGCGATCGTGGCGCCGAGGCCACGAGAACCTCCCGTGATCAGCGCTACCTTGCCCTTCAATGCGTCCGACATCTGGAACCCTTTCACGGCGGATCGAATTCGTACCGAGCGTTATCGTAACGCACGGTAGTGAAAGTAGCAGAGTCTGTGCGCCCCGGCTACTTCTCGGGTTGCCGCCACCAGAGGGCATGCGGGTTCATCGGTCCGCCGAAGCGACCGATCGAGGCGTTCTCGGCCCACCGTCGGCCCAACCCGGGGGTCAGCGCATGGTGGTCATGTCGAGGCTGAACCGGAATCGCACGTCGTTGCGTTCCAGCCGGGCCAGGGCGTCGTTGACCGCGTTCGCCGGGAGCACCTCCACATCCGCGGTGATGCCGTGTGCTGCGCAGAATTCCAGCATCTGACGGGTGCCGGGCCGGCCGCCGCTGCCGGACATCGCCACACTGCGTCCCAGCAGCGCCATCGGTTCGAAGGTGACGGCATCGAGAGCCCCCACTTGGCACAGCGTGCCGCCCGGCCGCACGGTGGCGAGGTGACTCGAGATGTCGTGGGCCACAGGGACCGTGTCGAGGATGAAGTCATACCGGCCGCGCGCGTCGGCCATCTGGGCGGCGTCGGTGGACACCACGACGTTCGTCGCGCCCAGGGCCTGTGCCACCTCGGACTTGGCCGGCGACGTGGTGAAGAGGTGGACGTCGGCCCCCAGGGCGTGGGCGAGCTTGACGGCGAGGTGGCCCAACCCGCCCAGGCCGACGACACCGACCGTCATGCCAGGGCCGATCTTCCACTGCGCCAGCGGTTCCCACACAGTGACGCCTGCACACATCAGCGGCGCAGCGCCGGCCGGATCCAGCCCGTCGGGCAGGTGGTACACGAACGCCTCGGTCACCACATATTCGGTGGAGTAGCCGCCATAGGTGGGCAAGCCGTCACGACGGTCGGCCCCTCCGTAGGTCAGAGTGGCGACCTCGACGCAGAGCTGCTCGTGCCCGGCGGTGCACATCTGGCACACCCGGCAGGAGTCGACGATGTTGCCCACCGCGACCTTGTCGCCCACCGCGAAGTCCGTCACCGCACTACCCACCTCCGCGACGGTGCCGACGAATTCGTGGCCGGGCACCAGCGGGAAAGTGGCGCCGCCGTAGCTGGGCTCGCCGTGCCAGGCGTGCAGATCGCTGTGGCACACGCCGCAGAAGTCGATGCTGACCGCCACATCGTCGGGGCGCAGGTCCCGGCGGTCGAACTCCCACTCGTGGAGCGGTTGAGCCTGGCCGCTGGCGGCCATCCCTCGTACTCGTCGCGGCATGACTACTCCTTGTAAGTAAACCAACTAGTCTGTTTAGCGTAGCGCGTCCTGATCGACTAGACCAACCAGTCTGTTTAGAATCTCGGGTATGCCTGCTGCGCCCACCCGCCGCGGTGAGGTCACCCGCCAACGTCTACTGGAGGCCGCCGCGGCCGAGTTCGCCGAACGCGGTATCGCCGGTGCCCGGGTGGACCGCATCGTTGCGACGGCGCGGTCCAACAAGGCGCAGCTCTACCAGTACTTCGGCAGCAAAGAGCGCCTCTTCGACGAGGTGTTCTCCGTCCACATCGAGTGGCTGATCGCCGAAGTGCACCTCGACGAGCGCGATCTACCGGGTTACGCGGTCGCGCTCTACGACGTGTCCTTGCGACGGCCGGAGTTGGTCCGGCTGGCCGCATGGATGCGCCTGGAGCGCAACCCATCTGGTGACCTGCGGCCTGGCAACCCGGATGCCGGCAGAATCTCCGCGATCGCCGCGGCACAAACCGCAGGCCGCGTCGACCCCGCGATCGATCCGGCCGACATCCTGTCGATGATCACCGCCATGGCGCTGAGCTGGTCTCCGGCGTCCCTTCAGATCGCCGCGTCGGCGGACGAGGCTGATGCCATCCACGATCGGCGCCGCGCCGCACTGGCCACCGCCGTGCGCCAGGCGTTCGTCCGGCCGGCGTAGGGGAATGACTCCTGAGGTGCTAACGCCGCACTCGCGGCCGTCGATAACAAGGGCATGACCCCGTTGCGTGCTGCCGGAGCGCTCGCCGTCGCGCTGGCTGCGCCGTGGGTGTGGGCGGCAGCGGCCCACGCGGAGGGCTTCGCGCAACTGGGTCGAGTTCCGGTGGTGGCGTCCTCGACGTGTGCCGGCAGCGTCAGCGCCGAGGCCCAGGTGACGCCGGTACAGGTCGATGACCGCGTCGACAATGGTGTCCGCGTGGCGATCCACTACGACGCCGGCATCTACGACGGTTCCTGCGTGCTCACCGTGACCGCGGCGTGGGCGAATCTCGACACCGGCGGCTCAGGGAGCAGTGACATCACCGCGGTGTCGACGATTGACGGGCACTACGGTTTCATCGGCTATGCCAACACCACGTTCGAGACCGGAAGCGGCACGGTGGTCGTCGCGCTCAGCTCGCACCCGGGTGCCGAAATGCGGATAACGGCGTGAGCTTTTGCTGCCGCGGGTCACGACCGGCACGGGCCTCGGCGAGCGCGTTGCAAGGGCGGGCTTGCGGGATACGAATCTGACCCCTGCGGCGCATCGGCGCTGGACGAATCTGCGGGACAACATCATAGGAGCGAGTCCCGGTGCGGATCTCCTACTGCCTCCTACTGTCTCCTACTGTCTCCTGGTACTCCCGGAGACCGCTCATCGTTGGGAATCAATCAGCGGTAACGCCTGTTTGAAAGGGAGTTGCGGGAGTTCTGCCCGTCGACGGAGTCGTAGAGAGACAGAAGAGGCGAGATCGATGAAGAAGATCGGATTGGTAGGCATTGTCGCCGGCGCGTTATCTGCAGCCGTGATTGGCTTTGCCGGTCCGGCGCAGGCCGACGGGAATGGGTTCGGAGTCGGTGGGCATGACCATGACTACGGCTATCACCACGGGTACGGGCGCGACCACCGTAATTACCCCTGGATCGACCAGCTTTTCCCGCACGTGAAGGTGCCGCACGTCGACACGACCGTGCGCAACTGATCGGCAGGCATGACAGAGGGGCGCCCGCGCTGCGGGCCCTTCATGCTTTCAGCGGCACGTTCCGTCCAAGGCCGCGGAGGTGGCGAGTCGAAAGGCTTGAGGACCATTCCCCTCTGAGCTGGACGATGAGACATGCAATTCGGCCATTCACCCATGGAGGTGTCCAATGCAGCCGCGTTCAATCGATGTCATGAGCAACGACATCACGCTCGTCCTCGGGGCCACCGGCAAGACTGGCCGGCGGGTCGCTGCCCGCTTGCGACTGCGTGGCACACCCGTGCGTGCGGCGTCCCGGTCCAGCCAGACCCTGTTCGACTGGTCGGCCCCCGATACCTGGAATGAAGCCCTGCGCGGAGTCACGGCCGCCTACGTCGTACCCCCGCCAGTGCCGGGGCCGGTGCACGACTTCGTGGCCCGCGCCCAAGCGGCGGGAGTGACTCGCCTGGCCTTGCTGTCCGGACGCGGCGCCGACACCTACGGCGACTCCACCTTCGGCCTCGACATGCGCGACGCCGAGGACGCCGTGCGCGCCTCGACGTTGGAGTGGACCATCTTGCGGTCCAACAACTTCGACCAGAACTTTGACGAAGAACGGTTCCACGCCCCGGTCGTCGCGGGCGAATTGGCGCTTCCCGCCGGCGACGTCCCCGAGCCGTTCATCGACATCGAGGACGTCGCCGACGTGGCAGCCAAGGTGCTGACCGAGCCCGGACAGCATGCGGGCCAGACCTACGAGCTGACCGGGCCGCGCGCGATCACCTTCGCCGAGGCCGTCGACCTGATCGCCCGGGCAACCGGCCGGCCCATCACCTACAAGCGAGTCTCGCCCGCTGAGTACACCGCTGCGCTGGTCGAAGACGGCATGAGCCAGCAGGACGCACATCACCTCACGGACATGTACGTGCTGATGGAACGCGGGCTGATCGCCACGACGACCGACGGCGTCGCGACGGTGCTGGGACGGCCACCCCGGACCTTCGAGGACTACGTCGTGCGGACTGCGGCGACCGGAGCGTGGGGGTGATGCCCGACCGGCAACAGTCGCGCTACGACCAGGATTCGTCCAGATCGCCCAGTGAGGCGATCAGGGCACTGTTCGCGCTGTAGTCGACGGGGCAGGCGATGACGCTCACCGTGTCGGCGGCCAGTGCCTCCCTCAGGGTGGGCAGCAGCTCGTCGGCCGATGAGATGCGATATCCCCTTGCGCCGAAACTCTCTGCGTAAGAGACGAAATCGGGGTTGCCGAAGCGGGTGTCGACGTTGTGGCCGATCTCCAGATCCATCTTCCAGCTGATCAGTCCGTACGCGTCGTCCACCCAGATGAGGATGACGATAGGCGTGCCGACGCGCAGTGCGGTCTCGATCTCTTGCGAGTTCATCAGGAACGACCCGTCGCCGGTGGCGACGAGGATCTTGGCCGACGGTCTGGCGATCTTCGCGGCGATCGCGCCTGGGAGCGTCCACGCCATCGTCGAGAGCCCGTTGGAGATGAGGCAGGTGTTCGGTTCGAACGTCGGATAGAGCCTGGCCATCCACATCTTCAACGCGCCGGTGTCGACCAGCACGATGTCGTCGCGGGCCAGGGCCGCGCGGGTGTCCGCGACGATGCGCGCGGGCGCCAAGGGGAAGCTGTCGTCGGTACGGCCGGTGTCGAGTTCGTCGGCGAGTAGCCCTCGAATCCGTTCCTGGCCAACCGAATACGGCTCGTCGCGACCCACCGCGGCGGCCAGGGCGTCGAGGCACCGCCCGATGTCGGCGTGCAACCCCACGGCGACGTCGTAGTGGACGTCGACCTCGGCCGGGAACCGGTGCACGTGGATGATCTTGGTGTCACCCCGCGGGTTGATGCGGACGGGATCGAACTCCTGCAGTTCGTAGCCGGCGGCGACGATGACGTCGGCCTGATCGAAGCCGAAGTTGACGTAGTCGTGGCGCATGAAGCCGACGGCCCCGAGGGCCAGGGGATGGTCGTCGGGCATGACGCCCTTGCCGTGGAACGTCGTGGCGACCGGCATGCCGAGGGACTCGGCGAACCGCCGAACCGCCGCCGAGGCGTCGCTGCGCGCCGCGCCGTGGCCGGCGAGCAGGACGGGATTGCGTGCCGACTGCAGAATGTCGGCGGCCCGCGCGATTTGCGCCGCCGACGGGTCGTCCGGTCGCGGCACGTTGATGCGCAGCGGGGTGGCGTCCTCGGGAGCGTCGGCGGCCTCGACGTCCTCGGGCACCGCGAGGTAGACCGCTCCGGGCCGTTCGGTCTGTGCGAGCTTGAACGCCTTGCGGACCATCTCCGGTACCGACCCCGGGGTGGCGACCAGAGCCGACCACTTGGTGACGGGTGCGAACATCGACACCAGGTCAACACTCTGATGTGATTCCTTGTAGTTGCGCCGCATCCCCACCTGCGCCGAAAGCGCCAGCAGCGGAGTCGAATTGGTGGTGGCATCGGCGACGCCGAGTAGCAGATTGATCGCGCCGGGACCCAGGGTTGCCGAGCACACGCCGGCCTTCCCGGTCAACCGGCCGTAGACCTCGGCCATGAACGACGCGCCCTGCTCATGGCGGGTGAGGACATAGTTGATCGAGGATCTCGACAGGGCGTCGACCAACCGGATGTTCTCCTCTCCGGGGATGCCGAACACGTGCGTGACGCCCTCGTTCTCAAGACATTCGACGATCAACTCGGCGGTGGTGCGACTGACCTCGGACACCACCCGAGCTAACCACAGCACCAGATGTCACGAACTGGCAGATTGAGGGAAACCCACGCGGGTAATGACTCGACGGAGAGCATGCCGGCCGGCGTGGTCGAGTACACCGCGCGGGCAGGAGCGTCTGGGACAGGTGGTGGTTCCGGTATGGCGGTGACCGTGGCGGAGGTCGCTGCGTTCCTCCATGCGCCGGTGATCGGATCGGCCGACGTCGGCGGGGCGTTACTGCGTGATCTGGTGGATGATTCGCGGACGCTCTGTCCGGGAGATGCGTACGTCGCCCTGCCGGGACGGCGCTGGCACGGGCTTGATTTTCAAGATCAGGCGGCTGCGGCCGGGGCGGTCGTGGCCGTGAGCGATCGGCCGTCCGCGGTGCTACCGACCGTGGTGGTCGCCGACCCCCGGGCGGTGGTCGGGCCCTTGGCCGCCTGGTTTCATCGCGTCCCATCGAAGGAGGTCCGGGTCTTCGGGGTGACCGGCACCAACGGGAAGACCAGCACCGCCCACTTCATCGACGCCGGCCTGGCCGCTGCAGGCGAAGCCACCGGGTTGATTTCCGGCGTCCGCATCCGAGGACCGAACTGGGATGTGGTTCCGGTCCGCACGACACCGGAAGCTGCCACGTTGCAGCGCACCCTGGCTCACTTCCATCGACAAGGTGTCACCGCCTGCGCCATGGAAGTCTCGTCACACGCGGTGCACCAGCATCGAGTGGACGGCACCGGCTTCAGAGCGATGGCCTTCACCAATCTCAGCCACGACCACCTCGATTACCACGGGACCATGGAGTCCTACTACGCGACCAAGGCGACCATGTTCGGCGCCGACCGCACACAGCTTGCGGTGATCAACATCGACGACGCCCACGGAGCACGCCTGGCCGCCAACACCACACCCACCACCTGGACGTGCTCGACCATGAGCCCGGGGGCCGATGTGTACGCCGACAGCATCACGTGCAGCGAAGCGGGGAGTACCTTCACCGCACACACTCCCCACGGCACCGCGCGCGTGCGTTTACAGACACTGGGTCCCCACCAGATAGCCAACGCGATACTGGCTTTGACGAGCGTGATCGCAGACGGCGTCGACCTCGCCGCCGCCGCCGACGGGATCTCGACGCTGACGGGCGTCCCGGGCCGGTGCGAACCCGTGCACGCCGGGCAACCCTTCACCGCGATCGTCGACTACATGCACAACACCGCAGGCCAACACGCGCTGTTGCCGTACCTGAGGTCCATGGCCACAGGCCGACTGATTCTGGTCATCGGCGCCACCGGTGGCCGCGATCGAAGTAAACACAGGCCGCTGGGCCAGGTCGCCGCCACCTACGCGGACGTCGTCATCGTCACCGATGAAAGCCCAGGAGACGAGGACCCGGCGGCTCTGCGCGCCGACGTCCTGGACGGCGCCCGCCACGCCAATCACGCCCGCGTACTCGAAGAGCCCGATCGCCACCGCGCCCTGGAATTGGCGGTGTCCACTGCCCGCGCGGGGGATGTCGTGGTGGTGGCGGGCAGGGGTAGTGACCGCGTTCAACGCTATGGCCGCCACGAGTCGCACTTCAGCGACCACGCCCATCTCCACCACGTCATCGCGGCCGCGAACGGGTGCTGACCACCGTGGGAGCCGCTGGGGGCACCAGCTTGGCGACGCTTCGGTCTGCCGGCCAACTATCGTTCGCATATGACCGCCGGAAGCGTCGAGCACCAGATGCACGTGGGAAGCCTGCGCCGTTATCCCGTCAAGTCGATGCTCGGGGAAACCGTCACCGCGCTTCCGGTCGGCTTCGGGGGTGCCGAAGGTGATCGCCGAGTGGCGTTGATCGACCAGGAGACCGGCAGGGTGGCAAGCGCCAAACAAGCGCGCCTGTGGCGCCAACTGCTGCAGTGCAGCGCCAGGATCGACGGCGGCCGTGTGTGGATCCGCATGCCCGACGGCACCGACGTGGCGGCCGACGAGGACGGCGTCGAGGATCTGCTCTCGAATCTGCTGTCGCGACCCGTTCGCGTGGCCGACCACCGGCCACAGGGCGCGAGCGTGGAGCGCGCCGATCCCGAGCAGGTTCTCGAGCAGGGCCTGGACGCCGACGTCGATGCTCCACTGCTGGAGTTGGCCGAGGGGACGCCGGGCGACTCCTTCGTCGATCTGGCCCCGCTGCACGTGATCACCACCGCGACGCTCGAACGTATCGGCACCGAGGCAGAGCGTTACCGACCCAACATCGTGATCTCGACGCCCCCGGGTTATCCCGCGTACGCCGAGAACGAGTGGACTGACCGCATCCTCACCGTCGGGAGCGTGCAGCTCAAGGGTATGGGCCCCACGCCACGGTGCGTGATACCCACCCTCGAGCAGGGCGACCTCGGCCGCGCACCGCATGCCCTTCGCACTCCGACAGCTGAGAACCGCGTCGAATCCTTCGGCCTGGGACGGCTGCCGTGCGCCGGGGCGTACGTCGAGGTGGTCACTGAGGGCACCATCAGCGTCGGAGCGGCGGTGGAACTCCATCCGGAATGAGTCCTGCGGCGACGGAGCTCAGCACCGCCGTGAGTGTCCTGATAGGTGCCGCTGCGGCCGATGAAGTTCTTCGCCCACGCGCGAGCTGCATCCATGTCAATGGAATCGCGCAGCTCGGCGAACCGGTCCTCGGCGGCCGTTGCGGACTCGCCGACCACGACGGCGACAGTCCCGATCAGGTTGACCTCGTTGGGGTCTCGCCCCGCATCCGAGGCCAGGCGCGGAATGTTCTCGACAGGACCGCGAACCTTCTCGAGATCGTCGACCAGGGTGAAGAATCCGTAGTCGCACTCGCCGGCGGGGGTTCTTTCACCTCGGTCGTTTCGCCAACCAGTACCGCGACCGGTACGGCGAATCCCCGTCGGACACGCTGCGCGGGGTGAGTCGCAACGATGTGCCGCTCGGTCGTGTCTCTCGGTAGCGCATCCGCAGCTCGCCTGGCTGCATACGTCTGATCAGTCGCGTTTCGCCTCGTAGCGCAGCAGGACCGTGCCGCACGGGAAGGTGCGGTTCTCCGACAGCCGCAGCGGGATCCATGACGGCAGGGTCGGGAAGAACGGGGTGCCGCCGCCCACGGCAGTGGGCGCGACCACGATCCGGTATTCGTCCACCAGTCCGGCCTGCACGATCGGCGCGGCCAGCGTCGCGCCGGCCACCTCCAGCCTGCCGTCGGTTTCGGCTTTCAGCTTCGTCACCACCTCGACCGGGTCGCCGCGTTCCAGGCGGGAGTTCCAGTCGACGGACTCCAGGGTGCGCGAGAACACGACCTTGGGCATGTCGCGCCAGATGTGGGCGAAGTCGATGATCAGAGGGGTGGCGTCCGGGGCCTTGTCGGCGGTCGGCCAGTACGCGGACATCAGTTCGTAGAGCCGCCGCCCGTAGATCGACAGGGCGGTCTCCCGCTCGAAGTCGTTCCAGTACTGGTGCAGTTCTTCGCTCGGATCGGACCAGTCGATGTTGCCTTGTGCGTCGGCGATGTATCCGTCCACCGACACGTTGAAGCCATAGATGAGTTTGCCCATGCAGATCAGACTGCACCAGCGGGCAGAACTCATCGCGACGCCACACGAGATACCGTCAAATCTCCCTTCATCGCCGCCAGCGCGCCCGGATGTGTCGACTTCGGGAGCGCAGCCGGGGCAGTCGCCTGCTTGTGGAACCAACAACGGCTGCTCCTCCGTGTTGCGGGAGGACGTCGCGTAGGCGCAACGTCCCACCGGGAGTCTGGGGCTGCGCCGAGCCCAGCTCGGGCCGCGAACTCGACGGCCGCACACGTGGGGTGATCTGTGAAAACACTTGAGGCAGACGTGAACACGCAGGCAACGAAGGTTTGACGTCCAATGGATGATGTATCGGACAAGACAGTAGTGATCACCGGCGCAGCGACGGGTATCGGTTACGCGCTGGCCAAGCAGTTCGCTGCGCAGGGCGCACGGGTACTTCTGGCCGGCCGGCGACGAGACCGGCTGGACACAGGCCGCCACCACTCTGGGGGCCAACGGGGCCGAGGTGGCGGTGTACGACTGCGACATCAGCGACAGCAGCCAAGTTGTGTGTGCGAATAACCGATCGGTAGACCGATGATGGCTGTACAGACTCTGCATTGTGATGTGGGTGCGAGAACCGGATCGCTTGTGCGACACGGCATTATCGTAGTAGCGATCTCCATCGCGCGGCGGCGCTCCGCCATAACTAGGACCGACAGACCCTCCCACTGTGGCCAACATGTCGGTTCACTCGTCGGTAAGCCGTCAAGAAGGGAAAACAGTGAAACATGCCAGACTAGGTGCCCTCGACGTATCCCGCATCGGCCTGGGAGCTATGACCATGGCCGGGGGATACACCACCGGCGGCGGCGTCGACGACAATGAATCGATTCGCACCATCCACCGTGCGCTCGACCTGGGCGTGACCCACATCGACACCGCGGAGATATACCTCCACAATGAGGAACTGGTAGGACGGGCCGTCAAAGGCCGTCGCGACCAGGTGGTCATCGCCACGAAGTTCGGGGTGATCTCCCACTCCGGTGGCGGACCCGGCGTGCTCGACAGCACACCGGCCAACATCATTGCCGCAGTGGAGGGTTCGCTGCGACGCCTGGGCACCGATCACATCGATCTCTACTATCAGCACCGAGTCGACCCCAACACCCCCATCGAGGACACCGTCGGAGCGCTGGCCCAACTCGTCACCCAGGGCAAGGTCTTACATATCGGGCTGTCGGAGGCCGGCACCGACACCATCCGCCGTGCCCACGCGGTGCACCCAGTGGCGGCGTTGCAAACCGAGTACTCGTTGTGGACCCGCGATCCCGAGGCGCAGATCCTCCCGTTGCTGCGTGAACTGGGGATCGGTTTCGTTCCCTACTCACCCCTGGGGCACGGCTTCCTCACCGGCGCTATTCGCACCGTCGCCGACCTCGCCGACGACGACTGGCGTAAGAACAACCCCCGGTTCCTGGACGCGAACTTCCAGGCAAACCTACGTATCGTTGATGAGGTCGAGTCCATCGCCGCAGGGGTGGGCGCCACACCGGCACAGATCGCCCTGGCCTGGCTGCTGGCTCAAGGCGACGACATCGCACCCATTCCAGGCACCAAACGCACCTCGCGGGTCGAGGAGAACGCCGGCGCCGACACCGTCGAACTCACCGCAGACCACATCAACCGACTCAACAACCTCACCCCAGCAGCCGGGGCACGCCACAGCGAGGGGGACATGGCAATCATCGAGCACTGAATGAGCGAAAGGCGGCAACGCTGTGCTCAACCGACTCATTGGAAGGACTTCTCAGCGTGCTTGATCCCAGTCGAGAACATGTCAGTACGCGCACGCTGGCACTGATTCCGATTCTTCTCTTCCTCCCTCCAGTTGCTTCTTTCCTCACCGATCCCGGAGCCAGATGGGCGGAGTATTTCGGTGTCTTCTTCCATCTTTCGATGCTCTGCCTTATCTCGCGACTACCAGCACCTGCCTGGGCTCGTGCAGCAGGATTCGGCTGGGTCACCATCGATGTGACGGTCGGAGTACTGGTCATCAACGGAGTCCCCGATGACTTCAGCGGCCCTATGCGGTTGGGAGGCCACGTCTTGGCCGGAACGTGGATCATCACATGTGCTGCACATTCGGCGGGGTGGCCAATCCGGATCAGCGGCGCTGTCACCGGCATCTGGTTGGCCGGGTATTCGTTCGTCGGCAATGTACTGCCTAGGCAAGCACTCGCCCCAGCGTCCCTGCTTCTTATCGTGTGGCTCGCACTCATCGCCTTCTACGCCAAACAGGAATCCGTTGCGAACGCGGCCGGTTCCTTCCGCCAGGCACCGAATCCACCGAGCGCTCGGTGATCTGGCGCGTCGAGTAAGCCCCGAGGAGACGCGTCGCTCAATCGGGAGGGGCGTGCAGTGTGAAATCGGCGAAGTCGAAGCCCGGCACGACCAAGCACGAGACCAGCGTCGGCTCACCATCACGTGGCCGGGCACGCTGCCAGTGCCCAGGCGGGACCAAGACCTGCGGCTGTTCGCCGGCAGCAACATCAGGGCCGAGCAGAAGCGTTGTTGCCGAGTCTCTTTCGACGCCCACATCGAGCATCAGCGGGCTGCCACGATGGTAGAACCACAGCTCGGGGCTACGCACGGTGTGCCATGCCGACTGTTGCCCGGGCATCAGTAGAAACAGAATCGCCGTTCCGGCGCTGCGCGGACCGGCGTAGTCGGGTGGCAGCACGGCCTGGGGGACTCTCAGGTCGCTGCGCCACGTTTCGGCGAACCAGCCACCCTCCGGATGTGGGGACAGGTCGAGTGGTCGGGCCCAGTCGGGAAGATCCGGCATCGGGTTCATCGCTTTCATCGGGGATGGATGGTTCACCACTGGCGTATCGCCTCCAGTGTGTCTGTACAACATGATCTGCGCGGCCGCCGCGTATCGGCGGGAGCGCCAGGTGCACTCGTTCACAACGTCTTTCGGTAGATTCGAAAGTCCGCTGGCGTGCACGGCATCGGCGCAAGCCCCGGATAGGATTCCTCGATCCGACCGACCCGTTGAAGCTGATAACCGATGCGGCCGTGCCACGCTGCCAGGAACCGCTTGAACGCACCAGGTCTCTGCCAATACCGCGACCACGCATGCTCGGATCAGAGCCGGTGGAGGCCACTGTCGGCCATGATGGCTTGTCCGGTGACGAACTCGCTGGAGTCGCTGGCGAGGAAGAGCACAGTGCCAACAATGTCTTTGGCGGTCCCGGGACGCTTGATGGCCTGCAGCTGGGCGATCTCGTCGATATGCGGGATGCCGGCCAGTCCACCCGGAGTCTTCGACGCGGTAGGTCCGACCGCATTGACCGTGATGCCGAACTCCGCCACGTCGGCCGACGACCACCCGGTCGCCGACGATGGTGATGCCGCCATCGCTCTATGGTTTCAGAGTGCCGCTCTGTCCGCCTGGTTCTGTGAGTCCCAGGTGCCGTAGTCCTGGGCTCGAAAGGACCTGTTATGGAGCCCTTTTCGTAGAAATGGTGGCCGAGAATTGAAATCCTCGACGTAGGCAAGACACCCGTGGAGTTGCCCGCCCACCTGACGGCGAAATTCTCGGTTCACGATTCTGACAGGATGACGAATGACACGCGCGCAACACTTCATGGTCACGGAGATCGCCATCGCCCAGCGCGACGGCACCTTCTCTCGACGTGAGGCACTGCGCCGTGCGGGCTCATTGGGTCTCAAAGCCTCCGCGGCCGCCGTCCTGATCGCCGCATGTGGCCTCGACCAGCAACCCAACGCGACCGCTAGCCCCCGTCCCCCTGCCTTCGCCGACCGGATGTTCGTGCTTGACGGCGGGACCGCTCACGTAACCGACATCTCACAGTGGTCGCCCGGGGTGAACGTCGGTCAGCCGGCCACCTTCAGCAACAACGTCTACCTCATTGGGCATGGTGACGACTGGATGGTGTGGGACACCGGCCTCGACGAAAGTTTGATCGACATTCCTGAGGGGCGGATCTTCGCCCACGACGTGCGGGGGGTGGTCACCCGCCGGCTCAGTGATCAGCTCGACGAAATCGGCGTTGATCCGACGGACGTTGCGCACATCGCCTTCTCGCATGCCCACTTCGACCATGTGGGGAACAGTCGCTTGTTTCCCTCTGCCACTTGGTATGTGCAACGAGAAGAACACGCGGCAATGTTCGGGAGTGACTTCGGTGACTACGGATTCCTTCCGGACTTGTACGCCACCATGGCCGACAATCAGACCGTTGTGCTGGACGGGGACCACGATGTCTTCGGCGATGGATCGGCGATCGTGCTCGACACAGCAGGACACACGCCTGGCCATCAGTCACTTCTCGTACGACTTCGAGGTGCTGGTTCTTTCGTCCTCAGCGGCGATGTCACGCACTTCTGTGACAACTTTCGACATCGGCGGGTCCCGACGTTCAACGCAGACCACGGCATGTCTCGGGTTTCCATGGACAGAGTCGATGAGGTCGTACGTACCGAGAATGCGACGCTCCTCATCAACCACGACGCCCGACAAAGCGCAATGATCAGACAATCCCCCCAAGCACTCGAGTGAACAGGTGCGGAGCTCGCCACGCGTGATGTGGAGTGGCGGCCGACGCTCCCGAGAGTCGTTGCTGGCCCGGGCGCCCGCAGCGAGGCCGCCCACCGGTGTACCAAACATGAATTGGAATCGATAGAGGTGCACGCGGCGTCGGGACTATCCTCAACAGGTCCGAGGCTTCAATCACCCCTTCACAAGGGGGAGCTATGTCGAGCAACCGTCTCGAGCACAAGAGGATCGTCATCACGGGCGCGGCCAGTGGCATCGGTCGCGCTGCGGCCGAGCTGATGGTCGCAGAAGGCGCCCGGGTGCTCATCGCCGATCTGGACGCGGCGGCGGCCGCCGCGGCGGCCGCCGAGATCGGCGACAAGGCGGTCGGGGTGGCGGTGGACGTCATGGACGAGGGCTCGGTGGCGCGCATGATCGACCGCGCCGTCACGGAGTTCGGTGGCATCGACGTGCTGTGTAACCACGTCGGCGGCAGCAACCCGCGCAAGGACCTCGACCTGCTGCGCCTGGACCTCGCCGAATGGGATCGCACCATGACGCTCAACGCGCGCAGCACCGTCGTCGCCTCCCGGTTGGCGCTGCCACACATGATCGCCGCGGGTGGTGGGTCGATCATCAACACCGTGTCGGTCGCCGGTCTGGTGGGCGACACCCTTCAGTGCGCCTACGGTGCGGCCAAGGCTGCGGTCATCCGGCTCACCCAGTACATCGCCACCCAGTATGGCCGACATGGAGTGCGCTGCAACGCCATCGCCCCGGGCGCGATCATGACACCCGCGCTACGCGACAACCTATCGGCCGACACGATCGCCGACATTCGCAGCCACAACGCGCTGGATCTGATCGGCGAACCCGAGGACATCGCGTGGGCGATGGTCTACCTGGCCTCCGACGAGTCCCGCTATATGAGCGGGCAGACCCTGGTGCTCGACGGCGGCCTGACCGCGCAGAGTCCGATCGCGTCGAGCCGACGTGCGCTGCTCCATGACTGAGCGCGCCCGCCGCGTGCTCGTCGGAGTGGCCACAGTGGCATTGCTGGCCGGGTGCTCGAAGGCCGCCGAACCTGGACTGCAGCCCGGGCAGTTGCTCACCGCCCGGCCGCTGACCACCACCGCTGCGCTGCCCAGCGCCGATACCCGGCTGATCACCTATGTCTCGGACGACTCGCACGGTCAGCCCATCGTGGTGTCGGGCACCGTGGCGGTGCCGAAGTCCCCGCCCCCCGACGGCGGGTGGCCGGTGATCAGCTGGGCCCACGGCACCACCGGCTACGCCGACACCTGCGCCCCGTCGGCGGATACCGCCGACGGTCTCGTTCACGATTACGTCGGGCTGGTCACCCCCGTCCTGGACACCTGGGTGGAGCGCGGGTTCGCCGTCGTCCAAACCGACTATCAGGGGCTGGGCACCCCCGGTGGGCATCCCTACATCGACGGCACCAGCGAATCCAACACGACCACCGACATCGTGACGGCGGCCCGCGAACTGGACCCCGGCATCGGCACCGACTGGGTGGCCATCGGCCACAGTCAAGGTGGACAGGCTGCTTTGTTCACCGCGCAGGACGCCGGAGAGCGCGCACCCGAACTCGATCTGAAGGGGGCGGTGGCTATTGCCCCCGGCGGTGTGGGGCTGAGCGAGGCGGTCGAATTCGTGCGTTCCGAGAGACCGGAAGCCGTTGCCACCCAAGCATTTCTGCCGCTTCTCGTGCTCGGATCAGCCGTGGTCGAGCCCGCCATCGTCCCCGAGCAGGTCTTCACGGGCCAGGCCCGCCCGCTGCTGACCGCTGCCCGCACCGAATGCCTCGCCCAGATCCGGCAGGTTCCCCCCGTGCCGGCGGCGCAGGTCTTCGCGCCCGACGCAGATCTGACGGTGTTTCGTGAGCATCTCGACCGTCAGGACCCGACCCACCTCCACCCCCGGGTTCCGGTGATGATCGCCCAGGGCACCGCGGACACCGCGGTGGCCAAACCCGGCGTCGATGCACTGGCCGAGGCCATGTGCGGCAGGGCCGTCGCCGTGGACTACCGGGTGTACCCGGGGCAGGACCACCGTGGTGTCATCGGCGCGTCACTGCGTGATGCACAGGATTTCGTGAGCAGGGTCATCAGCGGTCAACCGACCGATACCTGTCAGCGCTGACGGGTTCGACACGGCCGGGCGCTCCGTGTCGCGCCTTCTCAGCTCGCCAGGTTCGAGCGCAGCTGCTCGCGGGCCCATTGGCCGGCTGTTGTGGTGGCAATGCCGTTGGCGTGATTGAAAGACTGTTCCAGAGGCCATGCCACGCCAATTCCGCCGGCGAAGACCGCACGGTACTTCTTCATGGTGTCGGTGGGATCGTCGGCGAGTTCTGCGTGCAGGTGCTCGACGGTCCACTCGACGCGGCGCACCCGGGTGTTGCGGGTGTCGTCGACGATGTCGGCCAATTGGCGGTAGGTGATGGTGTCGCCGGCGAGGTAGACGACGTCGTCGACGAACGGTGGCTGGGCGTACAGCACGTCGGTGGTGAGCCGGCCGATGTCCTCGGGTGTGGTCAGCGTGACGGCGTTGTCCCAACTGCCCAGTGCGTGAACGGTATTCGTCGCGGCGTCAACGACGCCGAAAGCCGGCTCGAACAGGAAGCTGGTGAACATTCCGGTGGAGACGATGATCCAGTGGGTGTCGTGCTGGGCCCGCAGCAGGTCGCGGACGTCGAGTTGTTCGTCGAAGAGGTTCTGCGGGCTGCCGCGGCCGACGAGGTCGTAGTCGGCCCCGAACTGCCAGGGCAGATAGCGGGGGACCCGCGCGGCCAGGGCCGCCTCGGTCAGCTTGCGCTGAGTGCCTGCGCCTGCGGCGAAGCCGAGGCAGCTGATCACGGTGTCGTACTGGCCCAGAATCTCCGCGAGTTCGGAGGTGGAGGCGGTGGCGACCTCGGCGTGGACGACCGCCACACCGGTGGCGCGGAGTTCCTCGAGTTGGCGGGCCTTCTGCGCGGTGGGCTCTCCAGTCGGGGGCCGCAGTAGCACGCTCACCGTGTCGGACAGCTCGTTTCGGGCGATGTGAGCGGTGAGCGAGTCGATCATCGCCGTCCCGAGTTCACCGGCCCCGATGACGAGGAATGCGGTCGCTGGTGCTGGGGAAGTCATGTATCAGTCCTCGGTATCGGGGGTTGGTGTCATGGGCTCGGCGGCCGGGGCCCGGTAGCGAGCGTCGGCTCCGCGTCAGACGACAGGGACAACACCGGATACGGCGGCGGAATTCCGACTGTATGACGTAACCGTCTCCAACCATGACGGCCTCACACTGACGGACATTGCGCGCCAGCTCGATTCGCCGTTGAGTTCCATTCAGGGGCTCATCAACGGGCCAGGCCATTCCTCCGTCGAGGGTGAGGATGCAGCCGCTGGTGTAGCTGCTGCGCGGCGAGCCGAGGAAGACAATGCGGTCAGCAACCTGTCGGTGCGGACGGGTCCGGGATGATGCCGACCACTCGCACACCTTGATCGAGGGAGTAGACGGACCTGAGCAGGTCTCGTCGACGTCATGGGTGGTGCGCGGGCGTCATCCGCCGATCGGCGCGGACACTTCCGTACCTATCGGTGCAAAACGGGTACCGTCGACGCCATGAAGAGTGGCACGAAGGCCCCGATGGGGCGGCCGCGGGCGTTCGACGCCGATGAGGCCCTCGATCGCGCCATGCGGGTCTTCTGGGAACAGGGCTACGAAGGCGCCAGCCTCACCGACCTGACAGAAGCGATGGGCATCAGCCGTACCAGCATGTATGCAGCATTCGGCAACAAGGAAGAGCTGTTCGCCCGAGTTCTGCAGCGCTACACCGAAGGACCCGCCTCCTACGGTCCGCGTGCCCTGGAGGAACCGACCGCACGTCATGTGGCCGCCGCGGTCTTGCGGGGGGCGATCACGGCCAGCACCAGCCCGGGCGGTCCGGCAGGGTGCCTGGGCGTCCAGGGTGCCCTGGCAGCCGGTGCGCCGGCCCGCGAAGTACGTGACTTGCTCATCGCCTGGCGCAACGACGGAGTCTCTCAGCTCCGCAGGCGATTTCAACTCGCCGTCGACGAAGGCGACTTACCCTGCAGCGCCAATCCCGGCGTGCTTGCGCGCTACATCGTCACCTTGTCCAACGGCATTGCCGTCCAAGCTGCGAGTGGCGCCAGCCGTGATGACCTCCAGCAAGTAGCTGACGCCGCCCTGCGGAGCTGGCCGCCGGCCTGATGCCGGGTCAGCAGCAGCGACCATCGACGGGACGCGTCGTGGACCTCACATCGCTGCGACGCTGCGCCTGATGGATTTCGGCGTGAGCCGCAGCATCGTCGGCAGAAGCCTGGTCGGGCCCGGCAGAGCCATCGGCCGGCGGCGTTCCAGTGCCTTCAGGGTGACTGCGGCTACATCGGCGGGAGCCATCTTCTTCCCCGTGAGGTTCGCGTTCATGGGTGTATCCGTGGTGGGCGGAAGCAGTTCGAGGACATGGGTTTTGGTGGGTCCAAGCTGCCGTCGCAGCCCTTCGGCGAATCCGTGTAGTCCGGCTTTGACGGCACCGTAGGTCGGCGCGCGAGTAGGTGATACCAGCGCGAACGGCAGACCGTCGGCAGGCCGCAGGCCGGGTAGGGAACATTGTTGACACTATGTCGGTTATTCACGACACTGTGTCAAATAGTCGGGCACGCGCCGTTCGAGCTGGGAGTACACGTGAAGACCTTCTTCATCACCGGAGTGAGTAGCGGTCTGGGGCGCGCAGTCGCCATCGGCGCACTGGACGCCGACCATCGCGTGGTGGGCACCGTCCGCCGGGCTGACGACGCCGAACGCTTCGAATCATTGGCGCCCGGCCGCGCCCATGCTCGCTTGTTGGACGTGACCGACGACTACGCCGTGGCGTCCACCGTCGCGGACGTGGAGTCCACGGTCGGCGCGATCGACGTCGTCATCGCCAATGCCGGTTATGGCCTGGAGGGCATCTTCGAGGAGACGCCTCTGTCGGATCTACGAGATCAGTTCTCCACCAATGTCTTCGGGGTCGCCGCAACGCTGCATGCCGTCCTGCCATACTTCCGGCAGCGGAGGGCGGGTCATCTCATGGCCGTCACGTCGATGGCAGGCCTGATGGCGGTCCCGGGGATGTCGGCCTACTGTGCGAGCAAGTTCGCCGTGGAAGGGCTACTCGAGAGTGTGCGAAAAGAGGTCGCCGCCTTCGGTATCCATGTCACCGCCATCGAGCCGGGATCCTTCCGTACCGAGTGGGCAGGCCGGTCGATGATCCGTACCGACCGGTCCATTCCCGACTACGACGAGCTGTTCGAGCCAATCCGCGAGGCGCGGGTCCGGGCAAGCGGCCATCAGCTGGGTGATCCGGCGATGGCGGCGCAGGCCGTCCTGGCGATTCTCGACGAGCCGGAGGCGCCGGCGCATCTCGTGCTCGGCTCCGACGCATTGCGGCTGATCGGCAGCGCTCGCGCTGCTGTCGATGAGGACATCCGCCGGTGGGAAAGCATATCCCGCAGCACGGACTTTCCCGACGGCGCGCAGCTTGCGTCGAGTTGACAAGCTCCGGTACGAAGGACCACCGTGACCGCACCGAGGCCCTCGCGCCGCCCGCCGGTGGGCGCCCGGAAGGGCGAACTCCGGGAGCGCCAACTTCTCGATGCGGCCGAAGCCGTACTGGCCGAACGCGGTTACGCGCAGATGACCGTCAACGACATTGCGGCGGCAGCCGGGATCACCCGAAGCGCTCTCTACTTCTACTTCGGCTCCAAACAGGATGTCGTCACCGCCTTGGTTCGGCGCACAACCGACGCGTTGCAAGAGGAATCGGTTGCAGCGCTTGCAGAGTCGAGTGAACCCGACGCCGTCATCGCTACGGCGTTGGAGCGGACGGCTTTGTTGTGGCGCGAGCACGGAGTGGTCATGCGCGCGGCCGTCGACCTCGGCTCGACCATCCCTGAGATCGGCGATCTGTGGACCCACGCCGCCGCGAGTCTCATCGAGGCCATCGCCGGGGTTCTGATCCGCGCCGGGATCCAGCCCGGCGACGGTCCAGGTGATGCGCCCGCACTGGCGGCTGCTCTGTGCTGGATGATCGAGCGCAGTTTCTATCAGGCGTCGAAGACATCGGTCGACGCCCTCGACCGGGCACAACTCACCTGTCAGGTGGCGTGGCGGCGAATAGCGCTGCCACACTGAGGTTGCCGGGTATCGGTGGCCATCGTCAGGTAGAGGGGCGCGGCGCGCGCGCCTGCTCCAATCTCGCGTAGGGATATCGCCGATCGAGATCAACGTGTCTTCATCTACACCGCAGAACCTGGATCGCGTTCAGAGGAGGCGATGCGACTGCTGTCGGTGGTCGGGACGCAGCACATCGCCGCCCTGGGCTGAGGAGCTCGTCGTATCCGGCGCACCCGGCGTCGGCGATGGGCGCTTTGTATAGTTGGGCATGTCGAATAATCGCCCGGATGAACGGTGACCCAGCGCGTAGCCAGTGAAGGCGACCGGGAATCCTTCATCGTGGAAAGTCTCGTCGCCGCGTTCGCCGATCTCATGGCGGCGGACCCGGGTGCGTTTCGGACGAAATTTCGCAAGATGGCGGCGGATCCGTTCGCGTTCTTCCGCGGCAGCGCCTGCCTGTTCTACGCCGACGTGTCATTGCAGGAGGACCGATGGGTCGACGAGCGCACCAGCCGTGTGTGGGTTCAGGGGGATCTGCACGCCGAGAACTTCGGAACCTACATGGACGGCGCTGGGACGCTGATCTTCGACGTCAATGACTTCGACGAAGCGTACGTCGGTCATTTCACCTGGGACCTCAAGCGTTTCGCGGCGAGCGTCGCTCTGATGTGTTGGCAGAAGGCGCTTTCGGACCAGCAGATCACCAGACTGATCGAGACGTTCACGCGCGCGTACCTAGGCCAGGTTCGGTGGTTCGCGCACGCCGACAACGATGTGGATTTCTCTCTCAATCTGAGTACGGCGCGCGGTGCGGTGTTGTCCGCGCTGCAATCGGCACGGCTGTCGACCCGCGCCGGCATGCTCGACCGCCTCACCGTTGTCGACGAGTGGGACCGTCGCTTTCGCGATCTGCCCGGGGTCATTCGACTCGACGCGCCCGAGCGCGAAAAGGTCGTGGAGGCGTTCAACCGCTACTTGGAAACCATCCCGCAGGCGCAGCGATTCCGGGGAATCGCCTATGACGTCAAGGATGTCATCGCCAAGACAGGATTCGGAATCGGCAGCGCCGGGCTACCCGCCTACACCGTTCTCATCGAAGGCTTCAATCAGGCATTGGACAACGATGCCGTGCTGTCGATGAAACAGGGCAACGTGGCGGCCCCGAGTCGCGTGGTTGACGACACCGAAGTGCAGCAGTACTTCCGGCACCATGGGCACCGGACCGCCGTGTCACAGCGCGCGCTGCAGGCGCATGCCGATCCGTTGCTCGGCTACACCGACATCGACGGGGTCGGTTTCGTGGTCAGTGAGATATCGCCGTATGAGGCAGATCTGAACTGGAGCGAGCTCACCGATCCGGACGAGCTGGCCGAAGTCATCGAGCAACTCGGCCGGGCGGTGGCCAAGATGCACTGCGTCAGCGATTCCGACAGCGACCAGTCGCTGGTTGCTTTCCAGACCGAGGAAGCGATTGTCGAGGTGGTCGGACCTGACGAGTCCGCATTCGTCGCTGACATCGTGGCGTTCGGCCTGCAATACGCCGCCACTGTTCGAGACGACCATCGGCACTTCGTCGAGGCGTTCCGCGAAGGTCGGATTCCCGGTGTCAGCGCTACGTAGCCTGCTACTTCCGGAAGAGCAACGGGCCGCGGCTTGTTAGCAGTCTCTCGGCGTCACGGAACGATGACCAGCTTGCCGTTGAGGTGTCCGGTGCGGCTGGCGTCGAGTGCGGCGGCGACCTCCTCCAACGGGTAAGTGTGGCTGATGGATACGGTGAGACGTCCCTGCTCGATGAGCGCGACGAGTTCACGAAGAGCGTTTCCGAGAGCGCTTCCCGCACCGCCTACGTGGAGTTGGATCCCAGTGTCGGCGGCGTCGAAGGCGACCAGTGACAGGACCCGGGCGGGGTCTCCGGTGAGTTCGATGGACAGGGGGATCTCGCCGCGGCCGGAGGCATCGAGCACAGCGTCGATTCCCTGCGGTGCGGCCTCGTGCACGCGTTCCCGCAGTCCGTCGCCGTAGGTGACCGGTGTCGCGCCGATCGATCGCAGGTAGTCGTGGTTGCGTTCGCTCGCTGTGCCGATGACGTGGATACCGCGGGCGTTGACGAGTTGGACGGCGAAGGTTCCCACACCGCCGGCGGACGCGTGGATGAGCAGCGTCTCACCCGCTTCGACACCGAGTTTCTGCAGTACCGCGTAAGCGGTGCCTCCCGCACCCGCAAGCGAGCCGGCCACCTCCCACCTCATGCCGTCGGGTTTGCGGACGAGGTCGTCCGCCTCGGCGAGCGCATACTCGGAGAACGAGGGTGTCGTCGACACACCTAGAACCTCGTCTCCCACGGCCCATTCGGTGACTTCGGAGCCGATCTCGTCGACGACCCCGGCCACATCGGACCCGGCGCCGGCCGGGAGATCCAGGGGCACCTGCTCGCGCATGAAGCCGGCGATGATCTTCCAGTCGATCGGGTTGACTCCGGCGGCTCGCACCGAGATGCGCACCTGGCGGGGTCCGGGTGTCGGCGGTGGCGCGTCGACCAATTCCAGAACGTCGGGGTCGCCGTAGTCGGGGAACTGCGCGGTTCGTGGCATCTGCTGGTCTCCGATCGGTTGTCGTCTCGGACGGGTACAACCACGACGGACGGCGCGTTACTCCGTGAGGGATAGGCGAGGCCCTGTGCGGACCCGCACTCACAGGATGTAGCGCGGCGCCCCAGGTCAGCTGAAGCGGACGTGCATCGTCGCGAGACCGAAGATCTTCTTCCCGTCGGACTTCGCGCCGACCACGATGACCCCTGAGCGCGTCTCCGGGTCCAGCGATTTGATGCGTCCGCTGAATTCGATGTCGGCGCCCTCCTTGGCCGGGACGATCGCCGGCGCGGACAGTCGCACCGCGTAGCGAGTCACCGCGCCGGGGTCGCCAGTCCACGCGGACGTGAATCCGGCACCCAGACCCATGGTGAGCATCCCGTGGGCGATCACATCGGGCAGCCCGGCCAGCTTGGCGATGTCCTCGTCCCAGTGGATCGGGTTGGCGTCGCCGGCGACGCCGGCATAGTTCACCAGGTCACCGCGGGACAGCCGGGTGTGACGCGGTGGCAGCTCATCGCCGACCTTCACGTCGTCGAACGACGGAGTACCCGGCGTGCGGGTCGTGCCCCCGTCGGCGATCCGGACCTCGCTCTCGGGACGCACGGTCTTCTCGTAGTCGCCGTCCAACGTGTTGACGCCGGAGAAGTCCACGTCGTGCATCATCGCGTTCTGCACGGCCGTCTTGACCTCGGGATTGAGATCCTCGGCGGTGACGCCGACAACGGTGGTGTGCAGGGTGTGCACCCGCTCGCCGGCCGTGTCGGTGAAGGTGTTGGTGACGGTGATCATGTCCCGGCCGGCGATCCGGCGCACCGAGGTCAGCTCGACGTCGACGTGGAGTTCGTCGCCGGCCACGATCGGACGGTGCTGCTCGAAGACCTCTTCGGTCTGCAGATAGGTGTCGTAACCGACGACGATCTGTTCGAACATCCGGCGGTTGCAGGACATGCCCGGGGCGGATGTGAACGTCAGCGGCGCCACCAGGCCGGAATAACCGAGCTCTGCGGCGACCGCGACATCCCAGTGCGCGGGGTGATAGTCCTGCACTGCACGGGCGTATTCGCGGACCTTCTCGCGGCCGACCAGGTAGGTGTCGTCCATCTGGTAGTAGTGGCCGACCCGGGCTTCGAGCGGCGACGCTTCTGGTGCTGCGGTCATCAGTTCTCTCTCAACTCTTCTATCGGCTTGTCGCTGAGGCCGACAAAGCACACTAACGCGCGCGCTCGGGGGCAACGCATGGCGATGCACCGGCGAGAGGGTGGTGGAATGCGGTGTGCGTTGCCGTCTGACGACACTAAACTCGGACATCGGGTCCTCAGCGCGCGGCGCAACAAGTGATCGACTGCGACTCGGGGGTCTGAGCGCGGAGGGGGCACCATGCGCGAAGACGGAGTGATGTCCGAGACGGACAGCGGCTGGATGATCGACACGCTGCTCACGCTGCTGCAGACCCCGAGCCCGACGGGGCGCACCGATGCGGTGATGCAGATGATCGGCGAGATCTTCGAAGGCTTCGGCTTGTCGTTTTCGCTGACCCGCCGCGGCGCGTTGATCGTCGAACTCCCAGGGGAGTCGGCGACGACCGACCGGGCGCTGGTGGTCCACGCCGACACGACCGGCTGCATGGTTCGAGCGCTGAAGGACAACGGCCGACTCGAGGTGATTCCCGTCGGCACCTTCTCGGCGCGCTTCGCCGCCGGGGCGCGAGTGCGAATTCTCTGCGAGGACTCCGAGGAGTTCATCACCGGCACCATCATGCCGCTCAAGGCAAGTGGGCACGCCTTCGGCGACGAGGTGGACACTCAGCCCACCGATTGGGACCACGTCGAAGTCCGCATCGATCGCAAGGTCTCCTCTCCGGAGGACCTGATCCGGCTGGGCGTCCGGATCGGTGACTACGTCCCGTTGATGGCCAACCCCGTCCTGACCGAGGACGGGTTCGTCGTATCCCGCCACCTCGATGACAAGGCCGGAGTGGCCGTCGTGCTCGCACTGGTCAAGAACCTCACCGACAATTCGGTGCAACTCCCGCACCGCACGACGATCATGGTCACGATCGCCGAGGAGGTGGGTTACGGCGCGAGCACGGGCCTGCCCGCAGACATCGCCGAGATGATCTCTGTGGACAACGCGGTGTGCGCGCCCGGGCAACACTCCAGGGAAGACACCGTGACCGTGCCGATGTCCGATCTGCACGGGCCCTACGACTACCACCTGACCCGGAAGCTGTGCCGACTCGCGGAGGAGCAGGACATCCCGTTCACACGTGATGTGTTCCGCTACTACCGATCCGACGCGGCTGCGGCGATCGAGGCCGGCGCGAACACCCGGGCCGCGCTCGTGGGCTTCGGCGTCGACGGCAGCCACGGCTGGGAGAGAACCCATATCGATTCGATGAAGGCCACCTACCGTCTGCTCCGCGCGTGGATCCAGTCACCGCTGACATTCGCCGAGTGGGATGCGAACCCCTCCGGCGAGGGAGACCTGCACGACTTTCCGTCGTCGAAGCAGCCTGCCCCGCGGGAGAAATGGGTTCCGCTGTCGCGCGACGCGTCTCGATGATGCGGCGACCGGACGTCAGGCCAGGTGATCGCCGAGCCTGGTGAGTAGTTCGGTCAGCTGCTTCTTCTCGCCATGACTCAAGCAGGCGAGCATCTCGTGCGCGGCAGCCGTGTAATCGGCCCGCCAATCCCGTGCCTGCCGGCGACCTGCGTCCGTGGTGCTCAATCGCACTGCACGGCGGTCATTTTCGTCGGGGGCCCGCATCACCAGGCCCTCGCGCACCAGGGCGTCGACAAGCGTTGATGCGGTGGCCTGGGTGATGCCCACCGCCCGCGCCACGTCTGCCGAGCGCACTGGTTGCAAACGCTCGATTTCGGCGAGGAGCTTGGATCGGGGAGTCGACACCCCGCGGTCGCCGAGGCGCTCGTCGAAGGCTCGAACGACCAATTTGGCGGCCCGACCGAAGGCGTCGACGGCCTCTGCGGCGGTCCGCTTGTCGTCCTCCACTGCGGATCTCCTCTGATCGGTTGACGCAGAATATCAGCACCCATATAGTTCGAGACCATATAGTTAGATACCTAAGGAAAGGCCTCCCATGTCCCACCCTGAGACGTTCCCACTCGGTGCGATCACCGTCCGACGCGTCGGATTCGGCGCCATGCAGTTGCCCGGACCTGGCGTGTTCGGACCGCCGCGCGACCACGACCAGGCCATCTCGGTCCTGCGGCGCGCAGTCGAACTCGGTGTCGATCACATCGACACCGCGCAGTTCTACGGCCCGGAGGTCGCCAACGAACTCATCCGGGAGGCGCTGCACCCGTATCCGGATAACCTGGCGCTGGTCAGCAAGGTCGGTGGCACACGGGATGACCAGGCCAATTGGCTGCCTGCCCAGGATCCCGATGATCTGCGCCGCGACATCGAAGAGAACCTGCGCACCCTCGACGTGGACCGGCTCGCGGCGGTGAACCTGCGCGTCTTCGGGGAGGACGGTGGTTCCACGAAGGTCGACCGCGGCCTGTTCGAGCGGCAGCTGGACGCGATGATCGCTGCCCGCGCCGAAGGCCTCATCGCAGGTATCGGGCTGAGCAGCATCTCTCGCGAGCATCTGGAGATCGCGCTGGAACGCACGGAGATCGCCTGCGTGCAGAACGCGTACAACCTCGCCGACCGGACCTCTCAACCCGTCCTCGACCTCTGCATCGAACGCAACATCGCCTTCGTGCCGTTCTTCCCGCTGGGGTCGGCGTTCGTCGCGGACAACCCGGTTCTGGGCAACCCCGCCATCGGGCGGGTCGCGGCCGAACTGGGCCGTACCCCCGCGCAGATCGCATTGGCGTGGACGCTGAATGTGGCGCCCAACGTGCTGCTGATCCCCGGTACGTCGTCGGTGGCCCACCTGGAGGAAAACCTGGCTGTCGCCGACATCGAACTGCCCACCGATCTCGCGATCTAGTGGTGACTACTCGTCGCTCTGCGCCGGGTGGTTGCCCTCGATGGCGGCGAGGACGTCATCGGATGCCTTGCGGAACACCGCGAGGCGTTTCGGCCCCAGTACGTCGATGAAGAGTTCGCGTACCCGGGCGGCGTTGGCGGGGGAGGCCGACTCGATGGCGGTGCGGCCGGCCGGGGTGAGCGCGACGGACGGGTAGCGCGAGCCGGCATCGGGATCCGCCTCGCGGCTGACGAGTCCGCGCTTCTCCATCCGGCTGAGGTGATGGGACAGCCGGCTCTTCTCCCACAGCGTGGCCCGGCCGAGTTCGTAGGCCCGCATCCGTCCGCCCGGCGCTTCGGAGAGGTTCACCAAGATCTCGTAGTCGGAGTCCGACAGTCCGAAGTCGCGCTGCAGGCGCCTGGCGAGGTGCCTTTCGAGGCGATGGTGCATGTCGACGAAGCTGCGCCAGGCAGCCAACTCGTCGGGGTCGAGTCGCGATCGGTCGGCCATGAGGGGAAGTCTATCGATTCGGGTTGACATATCAACCAGGCGCGCTACCGTGGGTTTGGTTGACATATCAACCCGATGGAAGGTGGCGACTCATGGCAGCCAAGAAAGTGATCTCCGTGGTGGGGGCGACCGGATCCCAGGGAGGCGGTCTCGTCCACGCGATTCTCGACGATCCCCGCGGGCAGTTCACGGTGCGCGCGATCACCCGGAGTGCGCAGTCGACCGCGGCGCGGGAGTTGACCGGTGCCGGGGCCGAAGTGGTGGAGGCTGACCTGGAAGACGGTCAAAGCATGCTCCGCGCCTTCGACGGCGCAGACGGCGCCTTCATCGTCACGAACTACTGGGCCGAGCAGTCTGCGGAGGACGAAGCTCGGCGGACGCGAGCCGCCAGGGAGATCGCACAGGTCGAGACGGCCGCGCTCGCCGCCAAGAAAGCCGGCGTCGGACACGTGGTGTGGTCCACCTTGGAAGACACCCGCGACCATTTCGGCACCGATGACCGCGTGCCGACCGTCGACGGGCGGTTCAAGGTGCCGCACTTCGACGCCAAAGCGGAGGCGGATGACATCTTCCGTTCCCACGGCCTGCCGACGACATTCCTGCGCACCACGCTCTTCTTCGAAGGCTTCGCCGGCGCGCTGGCCCCGATCCGAGGTGACGACGGCGTGCTGCGGCTGACGCTGCCGATGGCAGACCAACCGATGTCGGGCATCGCCGTCGCCGACATCGGAAAAACGGCGCTGCACCTGTTCGCCCACGGCACCGAGTTCATCGGCAGGACCGTCAGCATCGCGGGTGACCACTTGACGGGTGACCAGTACGCGGCGGCGTTGAGCGAGGATCTCGGCGAGGAGGTCGCCTACAGCCCCGTGAGCTGGGACGAGTTCCGCGCGCAGGGGTTTCCCGGCGCCGTGGAGATGGGCAACATGTTTCAGTACTACGCGGAGAACTCCGCCCGATTCGTCGGCGACCGCGAGCTGGCCCAGGTGCGGGAACTCAATCCGGAACTACAGTCCTTTCGGGACTGGCTCGAGCTGCGCCGCAACGCACTTCACACCACTGAATGAGAATCGTCGACGGAAGTCTCCGGCCTGCTCGCTGCCCTCGGATGGTCCGCCGATCAGCAGGTCGACTATTCGACGATGAAGACCGGAATCTGCCTCGAGGTCTTCGTCTGGTACTCGGCGTACGGGGGATAGGCCGCAACGGCCAGCGCCCACCAGTGCTCGCGTTCGTCGCCCTCGATCTCACGCGCGGTGCCCTCGAGCACCTTGTCGCCGTCTTGAACGGTCACCGACGGGTTCGCCTTGACGTTGAAGTACCAGCTCGGGTGCTTCGGATCGCCGCCTTTTGACGCCACCATGGCGTACCGACCGTTCTCCTCGACGCGCATCAGCGGTACGTACCGCTTCTTGCCCGACTGCGCACCCGTTGTGGTGAAAAGGACGACCGGCCGGTCGAGGATCTCGACGCCGTCGGTGGTGCCTTGCGCCAGGATGCGCTGGGTCTGTTCGCGGACCCAGTCGGTGGGGCTCAGTTCAGCTTGTTCACTCATGTCGGTCAGCAACCCACCGCGTCGCCGAGACATTCCCCGACGCTGCGCTTCGGGGCGCGGCCATCGCAGCCCGCGCCATCAGCGGCCGGCACGAGAGCCGCGCAATCCGAGCGTGCGGCGGCCCGCTGCGATCAATTGGTCGCGCAGGGTCTCGTCGTCGACGTCGCCGTAGTCGACGCCCGCCGCGGAGGCGATTCCCGACATGACCAGCGCGGCCTTCACCTGCCCGCTCAAACCTGGTTCGACGTCGGCGAACAGCATCAGCTGCCGCTCGACGAGAGTGCGCCACTCCGTTCGGCTGCGCAGGAGCTCGACGACGCCGGGGTCGCCGGACAGTAGTGGTATCAGCGCGCGGTTCCGTGCGGCGACATCCGCATAGCCGCCCAGCATGTGGTCGGCGCGTGCGTGCGGGGTGCGATGTGTCTCGGCCGCCTCGACGAGCTTGGTGACCTCGGCGATGACCGGTTCCATCACTGCGCTCAAGAGTTCGTCGCGCGTGCGGAAGTGGTGATAGATGGCCGATTTCGTCAGTCCGAGTTCGTCGGAGATCATCTGCAACGACGTGCCCGCGACGCTGTGTCGCTTGAACAACTCGATCGCGACCTCGATGAGTCGCTGCCGGGTGGGGCCACCGGACTCCACTGAGTGGCTGCTCACATCTCCGCCCCCATTGTCGGGTCCCTTACACCCTCACCTTAACTGACCGACCGTACAGCCGTCTCCTGTACGTTTGGTCAGTAGACAACTGTACGAATGGTCAGGTGTTGCGAGTTCGAGGAGCCCAGGATGACGACCTATGATTCGCCGGAGGCGGCCCCCAGCTCCGCACACGTGCTGGACACTCTCGACTTCTTTCACGACCCGACACTGAACGTGGACCCGTATCCGGTACTCGACCGCATGCGCGCGGCGAGCCCTGTGCTCCGCGAACCGGTACACGGCGTCATGGTGGTCACCGGCTACGACGAAGTGCTCGCCATCGTGGGTGACCCCGAGACGTTCTCGTCGTGCAATTCGACGACCGGGCCCATCCCGGGCTTTCCCGTTCCCCTGGAGGGGCTCGACGGGGCCGAGGTCAGTGCGCTGATCGACGCGCACCGCGACGAGCTGCCGTTCAGCGATCAGCTCCCGTCGTTCGACCCACCCGTGCACACCGCGCATCGGTCGCTGCTGTCGCGTCTGATCACGCCCAAGCGGCTCAAGTCGAACGAGGAGTTCATGTGGCGGCTTGCCGACCGGGTGCTCGACTCGTTCGTGGCGCGCGGCGGCGGTGAGTTCATCGGCGAGGTCGCCAGCCCCTTTGCGCTCCTCGTCATCGCCGATCTGTTGGGTGTGCCCGAAGAAGACCATGCCGAACTCACCGAGGTGCTGACCGGGGGCAACTCCCTGGGCAGTACCGACGGCGAGGCCGTCATGGCGCACTCTCCGCTGGAGTACCTCTACACGCGCTTCGCCGACTACATCGACGAGCGGCGCAGGACGCCGGGCGGTGACGTATTGACCGAGATGGCGCTCGCCACGTTCCCGGACGGTTCCACGCCCGAGGTCATCGACGTCGTCCGCGTGGCGGCCAACCTGTTCTCGGCCGGCCAGGAGACGACCGTGCGGCTGCTGTCCTCTGCGCTCAAGCTGCTCGCCGAGGACCGCGAGCTCCAGCAGCGGCTGCGGGCGACTCCGGACGACATCCCCAACTTCATCGAAGAAGCGCTGCGGTTCGAGAGCCCCATCAAGGGTGACTTCCGGCTGGCGCGGGCCGCGGCGACGGTCGGCGGGGTCGAGATCCCCGCGGGCACGACGCTGATGGCGCATTACGGCGCCGCCAATCGCGACCCCCGTCAGTTCGAGAATCCAGACGTGTTCGACCCGGACCGTCCGAATGCGCGCCGCCACATCGGGTTCGGCAGGGGCGTGCACAGCTGCATCGGCGCGCCGCTTGCCCGCGCCGAGGGCAGAGTGATCATTCAGCGACTACTCGAGCGGACCGCCGACATCACACTCGACGCCGACGCGCACGGCCCCGTCCATGATCGCCGCTTCGACTACGTACCGACCTACATCCTGCGCGGACTCATGAAGCTCCACGTGAGCGTCGAATGAGGGTCTTTGTCGACGACGATTCGTGCCGCGGCCACGGCGTCTGCGCCGCGGTGTGCCCCTCGGTCTTCGTCATCACCGACGGTGGCTACGCCGAGGCCGTCGAGGACGACATCTCGCCCGAGCTCGAGTCTTCGGTGCGCGAGGCGGTCGACGGCTGCCCCGAACGCGCCATCCACGTCAAAGAGGAGAACCATGTCAACTGATTTCGACCACAGGGAACGTAAGGCCTTCGACCTGTCCGACAAGGTCGTCGTGGTGGTGGGAGCGGGACAGAGCCCGGGGCCCGGCATGGGTAACGGGCGCGCGATCTCCATCCTGGCGGCGCGTCACGGTGCGCAAGTCGTGGCGGTCGACCTGAACCCGGCGGCGGTGAAGGAGACCGTCGACATGATCCTCTCCGAGGGGGGTAACGCCTACGCCATCGAGGCGGACGTCTCCGAAAAGGACGATTGCCAACGCATCTTCGACACGGCGATGGCGACCAGCGGACGCGTCGACGGCATGGTCTACAGCGTCGCGACCAATCCGCCGTTCGACTTCGAGACGAACTCGATGACCGTCGAGAACTTCAACCGCGGCATCAACGTCAACATGCTCGGGTGCTACTACTGCAATCTCTTTGCCGCGCAATGCATGGAGCGCAACCCGGGGGACTCCACCGGCAGCATCGTCAACATCTCGTCGATCGCGAGCATGAAGAACGAACTCGGGCTCAACATCGGCATCATGCCCTACGCGTTGGGCAAGTGCGGCCTCAACCAGATCACCGAACTTACCGCCGTGCAGTTCGCGGCGGCGGGCATCCGCGCCAACACGCTCATGCTGGGTCCCATCAACTCCGTTCTCGCCAACCGGGATTCGAAATCGCTGTTCGGTTTGGACGCCGACGAGGCGACGCAGCGACACAACGAGGTCGTCAAGCTCAAGATGGGCCGCGGCAGCGTCTGGGAATCGGCCTATGCCGCACTCTATCTACTCGCCGACGAGTCACGATTCATGACCGGCCAGCAGATCCGCCTCGACGGCGGCGCCACTCTGGTGCGGTGATCCGGCGGTCTCCGGCACAAGTGCCGATTCAGCGCCCTGTGATCTTGTTGGCGATGGTGCCGATTCTGCTGGTGTGGCCGAGGCCTTTTGCTTCGCGCCGGTCGGCGGTGCGGTAGAGCGCGTACATGCTCTGCACCCCGAGCCAGCGTAACGGCTCGGGTTCCCAACGCCGCACTCGCCGGCCGACCCACGGTAGCCCGGTGAGGTGGGTTTGCCGCCCAAGCACCAGATCGGCCAGCGAGCGGCCTGCGAGGTTGGTGGTCGTGAGCCCGCTGCCCACATAGCCGCCTGCCGTGCCCAGCCCAGTGGTGCGGTCGAAGTCGACTGTTGCGGTCCAGTCCCGGGGTACGCCGAGCACGCCGCACCAAGCGTGCTCGATCGGCACGTCGGCTGTCGCGGGGAACATGTCGCGGGTCAGTGCGGTGAGCGCGTCGATGGTCCACTGCTGGGTCGCGCCGCGGTCGTCCAGACGTGAGCCGAAGCGGTAGGGAATCCCGCGGCCGCCGAGGGCGATGCGGTTGTCCGCCGTGCGCTGGGCATACATGTAGCCGTGCGCGTAGTCGCCGAGCAATTCCGCACCCCGCCAGCCGATCCGGTCGTGCACGTCCGTGGGCAGCGGAGCGGTGACGATCATCGATGAGTTCATCGGCAGCCAGCTTCGCTTCTGCCCTTCGATGCTGCCGGTGAATCCCTCCAGACAGCGCAACACCGTTGGGGCGCGGACGGTGCCTCGGTCGCTGACGGCGCGGCCCGCCTCGATACGCCTGACGGTGGTCTGCTCGTACAGCGTGACGCCGAGGCGCTCAACGACCTCGGCGAGTCCCTGCACCAGTTTGGCTGGCTGCACGCGGGCACAGTGCGGGCTGAACACGCCACCGAGGGACCCAGCGACGCGGATGCGGTCGTCCATCTCGGCGCGGCTGAGTTCGGCGAAATCCTCCGGGCCTGCGCCCCAGGCGTATTCGTACTGCAGACCGGCGCGCAGCCGCTCCAGCTGCGCACGGTTGCGTGCCACGTGTAGCAGCCCGTCCTTGGCGATGTCGGCCTCGATGCCCTCGGCCTCGGCGACCGCAATCACCTCGTCGACGGCCTCGCGCATGGCGCGCATCAGGTCGACCACGCCTTGATGACCATGGGTCGAGGCGTAAGCGTCCCGTGAGCCCGCGAGTTCGGCCGAAAGCCATCCGCCGTTGCGACCCGACGCGCCGAAGCCGGCGAACTCGCTCTCGAGTATCACGATGCGAAGGTCGGGCTGCTGGCGCTTGAGGTAGTAGGCCGTCCACAGCCCGGTGAATCCCGCTCCGACGATGCACACGTCGGCGTCCCGGTCGCCTGGTAGCGCGGGGCGCGGCTGGGGCAGCCCGATCGACCGGTACCAGAACGACACGCCGCCGTTGACGGGACGCTGGCCTAGGGAAGCCATGTTTTCCTCTCGAGAGTGAATGGGGTCAGGGCCCCGGTGGGGATCAGGCGGTAGCAAGGACCGAGGCGTCCTGCGCGCGGAAGGTCAGCCATACGGGATCGTCGGCATGCACAGGAACCAGTGTCCCTGTGGCACTTTCGCGGACGAGCACGGTGGTGCCGTCGGTAAGACGTACTTCGACCTTGCGCGCGTTGCCGAAGTAGATGTGCTGGATGACGCGGCCTGGCACCGCGTTCTCGGCTGCCGGTTCGCCGTCGCCGGCGTGGAGGCAGATCCGCTCGGGCCGCACGATCACGGTGACGTTCTGCGTGTCGGGGTGGTCGCCGCGGGTGGCAGTCAGCGCACGACCGTTGGTGTGTACTCGGCCGCCCTCGAGTGTGCCCTCGAACAATGACGATTCGCCGAGGAACTGTGCGACGAACAGGCTGTTGGGGTACTCGTACAGCTCTGACGGGGTACCGATCTGCTGTATCCGGCCGTCGTTGAACACCGCGATCCGGTCGGAGAGCACCAGAGCCTCGTCCTGGTCGTGCGTGACGTAGACGAACGTGGTGCCCAGTTCGGCGTGAATGCGCTTGATCTCCAGTTGCAGCGTGTCGCGCAGCTTCTTGTCGAGGGCGCCGAGGGGTTCGTCCATCAGCAGCACTCGGGGGTTGTACACCATGGCGCGCGCCAGGGCGACCCGTTGCTGTTGACCGCCCGACAGCTCCTTGGGCTTGCGTCGCCCGAGATGTTCGAGGCCGACGGTACGCAGCGCGTCCGCCACCATCGTGGCGCGCTGCGTCTTGCCGATACCGCGCTGTCGCAACGGATACTCGACATTGTCGGCGACGCTCATGTGCGGAAAGAGCGCGTAGTGCTGGAACACCATGCCGATGTTGCGTTTGTTGGGCGGGAGGTTGGCGACGTCGTCGCCGTCGATCGTCAATTCGCCTTCAGTGACGTCGACGAAGCCGGCGATCATGTTGAGCGTGGTCGTCTTGCCCGAGCCGCTGGGCCCCAGCATGGTGAGGAATTCGCCAGGACGCGCGTCGAGATCGATGGCGTCGACCGCGGTGACCGAGCCGTAGCGTTTGGTCAGTCCCCGCAGTCTGATGGCGGCGCCGTGCGGCGGGTGATCATCGGACACGGTTCCTCCTGATGACGAAGATGCTGGCGAGGATGGTCAGCGCCGTGGTGAGCGCAAGGATCACGGTGGCCGCGGCGGCGATCGTGGGGTCGGTGTCTCGCGTGACCGACGCGTACATGCGCACCGGAAGTGTTTGCAGATAGGGACTTTGGATGAACAGCGACAACACCACCTCGTCGAAGCTGGTGGCGAACGCGAACAGCGCCCCAGACAAGACGCCAGGGGCC
Organism: Mycolicibacterium baixiangningiae; assembly: GCF_016313185.1. NCBI lineage: Bacteria > Bacillati > Actinomycetota > Actinomycetes > Mycobacteriales > Mycobacteriaceae > Mycobacterium > Mycolicibacterium baixiangningiae. The sequence continues at coordinate 5,895,562 of NZ_CP066218.1, read as the reverse complement.
ACCTGGGGCAGCGTCACGGTGCGAAACGTCGTCCACCGGTTCGCTCCGCAGATCGCCGCGGCATCTTCCAGCCGTCGGTCGAACCCCTGCAGGCTGGCGCTCACAGGGATGATCACGAACGGCAGGGCCAGCACGCTGTGTGCCACCACGAAACCTGTTGTGGTGCCGAGCAGGTTGAGCCGCAGATAGATCGCATAGATGCCGATCGCCACCACGATCACCGGGACGATCATCGGCGAGAGCAGCAGCGCGCGTACTCCCTGGTCGCCGAAGAAGCGCGTCCTGCTGAAAGCCACCGCGGCCGCGGTGCCACATACCGTCGCCACAATGGCCACCAGCACGCCGACGCGGAGGCTGGCCTCCAGCGACCAGAGCCACGAGGGATCAGTGAAGAAGTTGGCATACCACTGGGTGGACCATCCGGTGGGTGGGAAATTGAACGACGGTCGGTCGGTGAAACTGAGCGGGATGACGATCAGCGACGGCGCGACAAGCCACACCGCCACGACCGCGCAGAACACCAGAAGCACCGCACGCCACAACGTGCTGCTACGCCGGATCATGAGGCTGCTCCTGTCGGGAGGCGCGGCGCAACACCAGTATCAGCACCGCGAGGACCAGGAGCGTCAGCAACAACAGCACCACGCCCATCGCGCCGCCCCGGCCCCACTGCAGCAGGCCGTTGACCTGGACGTAGATCTGCTGGCTGATGAGCGCGTTGTCCGGTGCCCCGAGTAGAGCCGGCGTGACGTAGAACCCCAGGCTGCTGATGAACACCATCAGACATCCTGCGCCGATGCCGGGCATCGTCAACGGCACCCAGATCCGCGCGAACGAGGTCAGCGGACGGGCGCCCAGGCTCGACGATGCCAGGATGAGCCGGCGGTCCACACCCGACATCACCGCGTAGAGCGGTAACACCATGAACGGCAACAGGATCTGGCTCATCCCGATCACGACTCCGAGATTGGTCCGGATCAGTTGGACGCCGTCAAGGCCGACCAGGCCGAGCGCCTTCTGCGCGGGGCCGTTGTCCTGCAACAGAATCACCCACGCAAACGTGCGGACCATCAGGCTGGTCCAGAAGGGAACCAGCACCAACAGCGTGAGCACCGCCCGCACCTTCGGTCCGAAGGCGACCATCGCGTAGGCGTACGGGTAGCCGAGCACCAGACAGATGACGGTCACTTCGAGGCCGGTGATGAACGTGCGGAACAGCACCTGTCGTTGCACCGCATCGCCGATGTACCAGGTGAAGTTGTCCAGTCCGGCAAAGGGATCGGTGAACGCACGCCACAGCATCACAGCCAGCGGCACCGCGAAGATCCCGATGACGAGCACGAGCGCGGGCGCCAGCAGGGCGTAGGCGGCGCGGCGCCTGCGTTGGGCTCCTGCGGCCTCGGTACCGGTGCGCGGCGGTGCCGCTGTCCCGGAGAGAACGTCGACTACGGTCATGGATTGCCGGACCCTCTACTTGGCAAGCCAATCCGTGTAGGCCCCGACCATGTCGTCGTTGTTCTTGGACCACCAGGCGAGGTCGACCGGGAACCGGTCCTCGAGGCGCTCGGGGGTAGTGGTGAGGTAACTGGTGGCCAGCGCGTCGAGCTGCGGTTTGGCGTCCACGTTGACGGGGCTGTAGGACGTCAGCTCGGTCAGTTTGGCCTGCTGCTGGGCCCCGAGGTAGTAGTTGATCAACGCCATGGACGCCTTCGGGTTCTTCGCGCCCTTCGGCACGGCGATCGTGTCGGCTTCCGGCATCCACTGCTCCCACATGGGTGCGAACGGCGCGCCGTTCTTCACCGCGGAATAGGCACGTCCGCTCCAGACCAACGCCATGTCGACCTGTCCGCCCTCGATGAGCTGCTGGGCATGCGCGCCACTGTTCCAGAACACGATGTCGTCGCGGATCGAGGACAGCTTGGCCAGCGCGCGGGGGGCGTCGATGGGATAGACCTTGTCCGGGGCGACCCCGTCGGCCAGGAGCGCGCCCTCCAGTACGCCCGGGTCCAGTTCGCCCGCGATGCCCTGAACGGCCCGCTTGCCGGGGAATTTCGTGGTGTCGTAGAAGTCGGCCCAGGTCTTGGGCGGGTTGGCGGCGTACTTTTCGGTGTTGTACACCACGATGAGGCCGTATCCCATGGCCGGTACCGAACAGTCGTCCGTCTTTGCGCCCGCCGGGATCTTGCTGATGTCGACGATGCTGGTGTCGAGCGGCATGAAGAGTTCGCCGCAGTGCTGGGCGGTGAAGACGTTGGTGGTGTCGATTACGTCCCAGGTGACATTGCCGGACTCGACCTGGGACTTGATCTTGGTGCTCTCGGTGGGGCCGTCCTGCAGGATGCGCGCACCGGACTCCTTGGCGAACGGGTCGACGGCCGCCTCGGTCTGGCCGTCCTGGAAGATGCCGCCGTAGGACACGAAGGTCAGGGTGACGCCTTTGAGGGCGTCGGCTTTGACGGTGCCTGCTTTCGGCGGGCCGCTACCGAGGTCGACCTCGGCGCTGGGAGCCGGCCCCGAGGAACACGCGGCGGTGAGCAGGGCAGCGGCAACGCCACACCCGATCGTCTTGAGTGCAGTGGGCATGTGGACTCCTTCTGTGAAGCGTGGCGGGCGGTACGGGCTTGGGCGATAGGGTTTTCCGGCTGCGCTCACGCAGTCGGGGGACTGACGATCCACAGCAGCTCCGCTGAGGTGTCGCTGTGGTTGTGGACGGTGTGCGGTATCGAGGTCCGGTACTCCGCGGAGTCGCCGGCGTCGAGTCGGTGCAGCTTGCCGTCGAGTTCGAGCGCCAGGCAGCCGCTCACGACGATCAGCACCTCTTGAGAATCACCGTGCACGTAGGCCTCGCCCGCCGAACCGCCTGGGGCGAACTCGGCGGAGTACACCTCGAGATTCATCAACGGTTTCTGGGACAGCAGGTACTTGGCGCTGAGATCGGACACGTGGATCTCCGGCCGCTCTGCCTTGCGCAGGATCCGTGCCCCCTGGGCGCGGTGGTCTCCGAACAGGTCGGGCAGAGTGATCCCGAGTTCCTCGGCCAGCCGCCGCAGAGTCCCCACGCTGGCATTGACCTGACCCCGTTCCAGCTGGCTCAGGAACCCGGGCGAAATCTTCGCGCGGCCCGCGAGATCGCGCAGGCTGAGCTTGCGCATGAGTCTGAATTCTCTTATGCGGATGCCCATTTCGGCCTCGGCGCTCGACGCAGCCGAGCCGGGTCTCTCCTCGGCCAACGCCATAGGCGAACATCCACTCTCGTCCTGCAGAACCACACGTTCGTCATTGGTGAACAAAGTGTTCGTACGCGTGTCACACTATGTCCACCGGCAGGGATCGGCAACCGATACGGCGAAATCGTCTGCAGGAAACATGACCGCGGGGCACCGATCCCGACCGCCGGCTCAGCGAGGCGACGCCTCGAGTGAAGGTGCGCTGCACGCGATCGACAATGCACGGGAAGGCCGTCATGGGAGCACTAACTCATTTGCCACGTCACATCGTCATGGGCGACCTCGAGCCCAGTGGGCAGCGCGCCGGCGCTGACAGCGGAGACCCCCAACTGAGAACCCTGTCGGCCGAATCGGGGACCGAGGCGCAGGTGGGCATCTGGGAATGCGAGCCCGGAGGCTGGCCCATCGTGAACCGGCGGGACACCGAAACCTGCTACATCATCTCGGGTCGCGCTCGGATCACCGACGACGCGACGGGTCGCGTGGTTGAGGTCGGCGCCGGTGACTTCGTCATTCTGCCAAGGGGCTGGTCCGGCCGGTGGGACGTCATCGAGACGATTCGCAAGGCGTACACCGTCTTCTGAGAGGTTGCGATCGAACGGAGGACGCATGAAGTGCATCGTCATCGGAGCCGGGGCGTGGGGCTTGCCGACCGCCGCCGAGCTGGCGAGCCGCGGCCACGAGGTTCGCCTGGTCGACAGGCACGGGATCGGCAATCCCTTGTCGTCGTCGTGCGGTCCGACGCGCATGTGGCGGCTCGGTGACCCCGATCCGGTCCGAGTCCGATTGGCGGTGCGGGCGGTCGCGGCGATGAAGCGTCTCGAGGAAGCCACGGCCACAACCGTTCACGAACGTCGTGGTCTGCTCTGGCGCGATACGGCGACGAACAACGCCACCGCGTCGACCTGCGTCGAACTGGGCATCGCGCACGAGGGAGTGAGAGCGGCGGATGTGGCGAACTACCTGCCGGGTCTCCGTGCCGACGGGCGAGACGCGGTGTGGCTGCCCGACGCCGGCATCGTGTTCGCCGAACGGGCGCTTCAGGCGCAATACGCGCGGTTCTGCCGCGCCGGCGGTCGCTACGGCCACGCCCGCGGTGTCGTCGAGATCGACGAGCGGCCGAATGGTCTGTCGGTGACCTACTCCGATCGGACCCGGGAGGACGCCGATGCGATCGTCGTCGCGGCCGGCCCCGAATCGGCGTTTCTGCTGCAGCACTTGGGTATCGAGGTGCCGCTGTATCCCTACCTCGAGCAAGTCGTGCACTTCGGCGATGCCGACGGCGGGGCTCGCACCGACGGCTTCCCGTGCCTGTTCGACGGAGAGGTCGAAGACGGCGAGGGGAGGATCTACGCGATGCCCACGCCTGGCCTCGGATACAAGGTCGGCCTGGATCAGCCGATTGGCGACTATCACGCTGGTGAGCCTGACCGCACGCCGAGACCCGAACGTACTGAAGGGATCCGCCGACGGGTATCCCGTGATTTCGCGTCGATACCTGCCACGGTCGTCGATGCGCAAGTGTGCTCCTGGACCGACACGGCCGACGGTCAATTCATCATGGACGCGCTGCCCAGTGGCCTCGTGTTCGGATGCGGATGCATCGGCGAAGGGTTCAAGTACTCCGCGCTGATGGGCGAGATTCTCGCCGACCTCGCGGAAGGGCGACCTCAGGACGACGATGTGAGATCGTTCCGCCTCGCACGGTTCCGCGGCCGGTCGTTTCCCGCTCGACGCACCCCCACGCATCTCGGCTCGACCGGTGTCCCGGCCACCCCGGCGGAGTAAGGCTAGCTCTCGAGCCCAGGTGCATCAGCGGAAGCGAGGCTGTCCGCGTCCGCTCGGCTTAAGTGAGCCGTGCCGATCTCCATGAGGAGCACTCCGCGCAGCCGCTGCCGAGGTGAGTGGGGCGACGACCATGAAATGACTCCGCCGCGTCGGGCGTCTTCACCTGTGTGACCGCTTCGACCGCGATAGCCAGGGAGCTCGCACCCCTATGGCAGGGCCAAGCTGCGAATGGCGCCATGCGAAAGAGGTATCCGATGGGCGGATCGCCGACGCGACGGATCTGCGCGGTCCTGTGTGCGACGTTCGGTCTACTGCTCGGTGCGCCCGTTTCGCACGCGGAATCCCCACACGATCGGAGCCTGACGGTGTCCGGGGACGTGCACGCCGCCCTCGACCTCACGACATCTGAACTGCGTGCGTATCCGAGCCGGACCGAGCTCGTGACATTCGTGACCGATGCCGGTCCGCAGACCCACGTCTACGAGGGCGCCCCACTCGAGGCGTTGATCACCGCTTCACAACCGATCGTCGACGACGCGGCCGAACATCCCCTCCTCACCGTCGCCATCGTCGCAATCGGCGGCGACGGATACGCAGCCACCTTGTCGTGGGCCGACGCGGCGCCGCCTCTGGCGCGACGACCGGCGCTCGTCGCCTGGATGGAGGACGGCGTGTGGTTGGACGGGCCTCGTCTCGTCGTCCCGGGCGATGTCGGCGGCGCCCGCTACGTGAAGGGCCTCAGCGAGTTGCGCGTCGTTCAGCTGGCCCCGGAATGACGGTATGGGCGTGCGGTGACTACGAAGCGGTGGCCCGGCGAATCGCCGGGATCGCCGAGCACGTGGTGGACGCCGTCGGGGAGCGGTACCCACTGAAGGGTGCGGCGGTGGTGGATCTAGCCTGTGGCACCGGCACGGCCGCACGCGCCGCAGCCACTCGCGGAGCGCACGTGATCGGTGTGGATCTGACGCCCGAGCTGGTCGCCATCGGTGCAAAACAAGCGTGCGACGACGGACTCGACGTGGCGTGGGCGGTCGCCGACGCCACCGAGACCGGCCTCGAATCCGGCTCGATCGACGCCGTGGTCTCGAGTGTGGGGATCATCTTCGTCGAGCCCGCTGCTCAAGTCGCAGAGCTGGCAAGACTCCTCAAACCGGGGGGCCTGCTCGGCCTCTCGGCGTGGGTCCGGGTGGAGCACAACCCGTTGATCGATCCGATGGAGAGGGTTCTGGGGCCCGCGCCCGGCAGTGCGTTCGCCCCCGATGAATGGGGCGAGACCGCCACCGCTCTGGCACGGTTGTGGTCCGCGTTCACCGACATCCGCATCACCACCGCTTCCCACCGCTGGGAGTTCGCCTCTGTAGCAGAAGCAATAGGCTTCATTGCGGAGAAGTCGCCGATGCACGTCAGCGCCGTCAACCGTGCCGGCGACGAGCGGGAGACGTTGATCGACGCCTTCGAGACAGCATTCGCCGGACACGTGGGTGCGGACGGCCGGGTGGCCTTCGACGCGCCGTACCGGGTCATCACCGCACAGCGGCGGCCCGCGTGACACAGATGAACACAAAACCTTTGGTGTTCGAGCAGAGCAGCGAATCATGCAGCCGTACGGTCGCTTCGGTCATCCGAACCGTAGTTCTGCTCGGCGTGCTGGTGAGCTTCCTCGTGGCCTGGGTTTTCTAGCTGCTCAGCATTCGACCAGGTTCACCGACACGTTGATGGCGAGACCGCCCGTCGAGGTCTCCTTGTATCGGGTGTGCATGTCGGCGCCCGTGGTGCGCATCGTCTCGATGACCTGATCGAGGCTGACGCGGTGAGTTCCGTCGCCCCGCAGCGCCATTCGCGCGGCATTGATCGCCTTGCCGGCGGAGATGGCGTTGCGTTCGATGCACGGGATCTGCACCAACCCCGCAATGGGGTCACACGTGAGGCCGAGGCTGTGCTCCATCGCGATCTCCGCGGCGTTCTCGGCCTGATGCGGTGTGCCACCGAGCACTTCGGCCAGCGCGCCCGCAGCCATCGCCGCGGCCGAACCCACCTCGCCCTGACAACCGACCTCGGCGCCGGAGATGGAGGCGCGCTCCTTGAACAGCGACCCGATGGCACCCGCGGTCAGCAGGAAGCGGACGGTGGTCTCGTCGGGATCCGCGGCTCCGGCGCGGGTGTAGTGCACCGCGTAGTGCAGAACGGCGGGAACGATGCCCGCCGCCCCGTTGGTGGGTGCGGTGACCACGCGCCCGCCGGTGGCGTTCTCCTCGTTGACCGCCAGTGCGACGAGGTTGACCCAGTCCTCGGCGAATTCCGGTTTGCGGTCGGGGTCTTCGGCATCGAGGCGCTCGAACCAGGCCTTGGCCCGACGCCGCACACCCAGTACACCGGGGAGCAGGCCGTCGCGGCGGATGCTGCGCTGTTCGCACTCCATCATGACATCGCGGATGTGCAGCAATCTGGTCCGGACTTCTCCCCGTGTGCGGCTGTAGGTTTCATTGCGCAGCACGACCTCGCTGATCGGGACGTCCAAGCGGTCACAGATGCCGAGCAGCTCGTCGCCGGAGGTGTACGGCAGCTGCACCGGCGGCGCGGCGACGCCGTCGTCATGCGCCGAATCGTCGTCATGCGCCGAATCGTCGGTGACGACGAATCCGCCGCCGACGGAGAAGTAGGTCTCATCGGCCAACACATCGCCCCGGGCGTCGAGGGCCGAAAAGCGCATACCGTTGCTGTGCGTCGGCAGCACGATCTCGGGATGCAAGGCGATATCGCGTTCGCTGAGCCGCACGGGCACGGTCGCGTCGACACGGGTGATGCCGGTCTGCGCGATCTCGCGGGAGCGCAATTCCTTGTGTCTGGTCGGAATCGTCTCCGGCCGGCACCCTTCCAACCCGAGCAGGATGGCCGACATCGTGCCATGGCCGGCGCCCGTCGCGGCCAGCGATCCGTAGAGGTCGATGCGCACGTCGGCGAGCCGGTCCAGGAGGTGCCGATCCCGCAGCGTGGCGGCGAACCGATTGGCCGCACGCATCGGACCGACCGTGTGCGAACTCGACGGGCCGATGCCGATCGAGAACAGGTCGAACACGCTGACTGTCATGGCCGTGCCAGCTCCGGGTAGAGCGGATAACGCGTGGCCAGGTCATGGACCTCACCGCGGAGCGCGGCCAATTCGTCCGCGCCAGAGGCGATCAGCGCCTTGGCGATCAGGTCGGCGACGGTCCGGAAGTCGTCAAGGGTGAACCTGCGGGAGGAGTGCGGCTGGACGTTGGCGTACTCCGTGCCGAACAGCGCCTTCACCCGGTCGATCGCGAGTTGTTCGACGCCGTCGACGAATTCGCATCCGCCGTAGTAGCGCCGACCCGGGTACCCCTCGGCGTACTTGTTGGTCAGCACCGACCCCTGAGCCTGCATCACCGCCAGCGGCGCGTAGTTCTCCGAAGCGATCATCTCCAGGCCTGTCTCCTGGCGTAGCCGCTCCTGGTCGATCAGATGCGCGATCTCGGGGTCGAAGCCGGCTAGGGGTTCGTTGAGGACGGTCATGACGAGAGTTCGTTCGCCTCGGCGTATTCGGCGGCGGTCATCAGGGCTCCCAGCGCCGTCGCCTCGACGGCGAAGAGCCAACCTTCCCCGTACGGGTCCGCCGACACGATGCTGGGGTCTTCTACGGCGGTGGTGTTGATCTCGGTGACGGTTCCGGTCACCGGGGCGACCAGATCGGACACGGATTTGGTGGATTCCACCTCGCCGCACGCCGCACCGGCGGTGACCTCGGCGCCGACATCGGGCAGGTCGAGGAATACCAGGTCGCCGAGGGCTTCGGCGGCGACGCGAGTGATACCGATTCGGACAGGTTCAGCGGGCACCTCGGCGGAGGTGAGGGTCACCCACTCATGGTCGGAGCTGTACAGGCGGTCATCGGGAAGGTCGGACGTGGTCATCGTAATCCTCTCGGCGGCAATCGATCAGGAGCGGGGGCGCGTGTAGAACGGGGGTGCGGTCACCGTGTAGTCCACAGCCGTGCCGCCTGCGGGCCCCGGACGGCGATTTCACCCATGTGGCTGAGGTCGAACAGGCCGGCGGCGGTGCGCACGGCGTGGTGTTCGGCGAGCTCGCTGGTGTACTTCAACGGCATCTGCCATCCGGCGAAGTCCGTGAACGCTGCGTTCAGTGCGGCGTGCTCGTCATACAGCGCGGGGTGGTTGTTCATGCGTCTGCCGATGTCGGGGTCGGCACGAAAGGATGTCGGGACATGAGGGCAGCTCCAAGGTTCGAAAGCCCGGTGCGCACCGGGCCGGCGCCCTCCCCGCTCTGTCCTGAAACCTGAGAGTCTGGGACGCCGCGGACGGCGTCGTACACCTTCGGTAAGAGCCGCCTTCGCGGGCGGATCTTGTCTCCAGAGTTGCCTCGGCGTCGCGGTACTTGGGCCTGAGAGATTCCCGGGGAGGAGATTGCTCCTACGGCGCCTCGAGTTCGAGGTTCTCCCACAACGCGTCAACGGCGTATTCAGTTTGTTGAGTCCACAACATACACCCGCTCGATCAGCGGCAAGCCCACTACGCTCCGATGAACTCCCAGGCGCCATAGCCGATCGAGACGGCGATCGACGCCGCCGCGATGGCGACTCCCGCGAACACCAGGGTGCACTCCGGCGCCCCGAACCTCGAGGGCCGGGCCCAGGTGCGGTCGGAGTAGGCGCCGAATCCGCGCGCTTCCATCGCGGTCGCCAGCTTCGAGCCGCGGCGCAGTGCGAAGACGAGCAACGCGAACGCCTGGCCCAGCGCTCGCCGCACGCGGGCATGATCAGCGACGCCGCGGGCCCTGCGCGCGTAGCCCAGGTAGCGCCAGTCCTCGCGCAGTAACCCGACCAGCCGCATCCCCGCCAGCGCCCCCACGACGAAACGGGAGGGCAGTCGGAAGATCTGACCCAGTCCGTCCGCCAGTTCCGTCGCCTGCACATCGAGGAACAGGAACACCGACGGCAGCGCGATCGCCAGGACGCGCAGGAACATGGCCAACGCCAACTCGATGGAGCCGTCGCTGACGTTGATCAACAGGAAATGCCAATGCACGGTGCCGCTGACCTCACCGTAGAGAAGGTTGGTGAGGGCGGTCAGCCCGGCTGCGACGGTGATCAATCCGCCGCGAATCAGGAAGGACCGCAGCCGGACTCCGAGCAGCACCAGGAGCGGAATCTCCAGCACGAGCGCGGTGAGCGCCGAGACCCAGTCGACGCTCAACACGAGGGCGACGGCGATCACACCGGCGGTCAGGAGCCTCGCGACCGGGTTCACCGTCCGGCGGGCGCCGAGGGTCATCGTGTACCGCCGGCGGGCTGGGGCGCGGCGAGCGCAGGAAGGTCGATGCGGTCGTCGGCGAGTATGTGGACGAACTCGGCGTCGTGGGTCACGGCCACCACCGCCGTGCCCTCGTCGGCGATCTCGGCGAGCAGGTGGATCAGCTCTTCCCAGGTGCGGCGGTCCTGCCCGAAGGTCGGTTCGTCGAGGACGATGACGCCGGGTCGCGTCATCAGCACCGTCGCGACGGACAGTCGCCGCTTCTCGCCACCCGAGAGGGCGTAGGGGCTCTGGTCAGCCAGGTGGGCGAGGCGGAGTCGCTCCAGCAGGGCGTCGCCCAGCGTGGCTGTCTCGGCCGTGCCCCGTTTGAGCGCCCTGGGCCCGAGCAGGATTTCGTCACGCACCGTCGCGGTGAGGAACTGGTGTTCGGGGTCTTGGAACACGCTGGTGATCCGGGTGAGGAGTTCCTTGGAGCGCCACCGGACGGGTTGCCGATTCTTCGGTGACGGCGCGAAGGCGCCCACGGCCTCGAGGGTGCCGTCGCGCGGTGGCAGCAGTCCGCCCAGCGTCAGGGCGAGGGTCGATTTACCTGAACCGTTCGGTCCGCTGACCGTCGTGATGCGGCCCCGGCGGAATTCGAGGTCGAGCCCGCTCTGCAGGGCCGGTCCCGTGCGGTGACCCACCGACAGCTTGGCGGCGGCCAGCAACGGTTCGGCGTGCGCGGGCGGATGGCGATGGACTGTGGGCGCAGGTGCATCCGGAACCCAGATGCCGGAACGGACCAGGTGCGCGCTCTCCCGCTGCACCGTCTGCTCCGGGGTTCCGTCGGCGATGATGTCGCCGTCTTCGCCCACCACGACGACCCGGTCGACGACGGGCAGCCACACCTTCGTGCGGTGTTCGACGATGACGAGGGTGGCGCCGGTCAGGTCGGCGGCGGCGGCGACGGCATCCCGAACCTCGACGACACCGGCCGGATCGAGGTTGGCGGTGGGCTCGTCGAGCAGGATCAGCCCCGGATGCATCGCCAGGACACCGGCCAGCGCGAGACGTTGCTTCTGCCCACCGGACAGGTGCGCGGTGTCCTGGGTGAGCGGCAGGCTCAGCCCCACTGCGCGCAGCGCGTCGTGAACGCGCGGCCATATCGCAGCGCGCGGAACGCGGAAGTTCTCCATGCCGAAGGCGACGTCGTCGCCGACGCGGGAGAGGATCACCTGTGAGTCGGGGTCCTGCAGCACCATCCCGATCCGGGAGCGTCGCTCGGCCGGTCGCGCACCGTCGACGAGCAGACGCCCCGCCTCCCGGCCGTCTTCTGCACCGCCGAGGAGCCCGGCGAGTCCGTGCAGGATCGTGGACTTCCCCGACCCCGACGGTCCGAGTAGCAACACCCGTTGTCCGGGTTCGATGGACAGGTCCAGGTCGCGGACGGCCCAGCCGCGCTGACCGGCGTGCTGCCAGCCCCAACTCTCGGCCGTCACCCCTGCCCCGCGGGCCGGTTGCGCGGCCGGGGTCATTCGGGTTTGCGGCTGAGCATCACCCTGCCCGACGCGAACCGGCTGAGCGCCCCGGTCTTCGCCAGGCCCTTGACCATGAACCAGGAACCGACGCCCGCGATCACGGCGCCGGACACGACGCCTGAGGCCGTGTAGATGGCCTTGAAGGCCGTCGTCGCGTCGGGATACCAGAGGATGACTTCGTTGACGCCCATCGCCAGACCCGCGAACGCCCCGGCGGCGATCGCCACCGGCAGATTCCAGCGGCGGTAGAGGAACAGCGCGAAGATCAGTTCGGCGCCCAGACCCTGCACGAGCCCGAATTCGATGGTCAGGACTCCCCACTGGTTGCCGACGAGCGCCGACACGGTCGCGGCGACCATCTCACCGAATAGGGCTGCACCGGGTTTGCGGATCACCAGCGCCACGAGCACGCCGGCGAACAGCCACCCACCACCGGCCAGCGCCTGAAGGCCTGGGACCACCGCCTCCAGCGGGGCGGTGATCGGGTTTGATGCGATGTTCCAGAAGACGAAGACCAGGCCCGCCGCCACTGCGAGCACGCTCGCGACGACGATGTCGACCACCCGCCACCGCCCCGGGGCGTTGGTCGTGGTGGTGTGATCAGGTGCTGCGGGGTCCGTGATGTGTTGCCGGCCCATGAGGCCTCCTTGAAGTTCGAAATGTGCTGGTACACAGCGGCATTGGCTACGGGCGCGGTGCTGCCCGAGGCGCTGCTATATCAGTGATGTGTCGATGACGGTCTTCATACGCATCTCCCTACGCCGGCATTACCCGGTCAGGTTCGTACGGTCGACGGCGCGTCAGCCGTCCTCTCAGCGCACTCGGTGTGCGCTCCCGTGTGGTTCCGCCTCAAGCTAGCGCAGGGAGTGCGCCGCCGCTACACCGGGGCAGGCGCTATCGCGTGTTTGTCTCGGTCCAGATCAGCCCGGACGCGGTCTCGGTCACCAGGATGTCGGCTGCCGAACGCGGTGCGTGACCGGCGATGTACGTGTCCTCCTGTCGTGCCCACCGCTCCCAGTGCGGACGGAAGGAGTCGCCGTCACGCTGCAACGCCCGCTGCTTGCGGACGTCGTCGGGGGCGTCGACCCAGATACCGAGATCGGCCACCGCGCTGCTGGCGCGGGACAACGCGCCGACCCCCTCGACGATCAGCCGCCGGCCGGGTTCGACGCTGTTCCAGTCGTCGGCGGTACCGGTGGCCCAGTCCCAGCGCCGCCAGCATCCCCGGCGGCCGTCGGCGCGCGGATGTAGCAGTTCCCGGTAAATGTGGTCGATGGCCCAGGCCAGTCCGTCCCACCCGGGGTAGATGTCGTCGAGGCGAACCACCACGCTGGATTCCCATCGCGCGCACAACTGGTCAGCGAGGGTCGACTTGCCCGACCCGGACCGCCCGTCGATCAAAACGGTGGTGGCGCCGGCGGCGGTCAAGCGGCGGACGACGCTCTCTAGTGGCACGCCGGTCTCCATGTCGACGTCGAACGTAGCAGCGCCGATTCGCCGTCGATCCCGGTTCGGGTTCAGCCGTGCGACGGCGACCGGTTCTGCGCGTGATCCTCGGCGATGCCGTCCAATTCGGCGTCGATCTCGTCGAGTTCGAGATGCCTGCGGTCGCGGGCGAACGAAATGGCGATCATCGCGACGACGGTGGTGAGGATCGCGAATACGATGACCATCCAGAGACCGCCGTCTGCCCACAGGACCATGGCGCTGGCCAGCGCCGGGGTGAAACTGGCCAGCAGGATCGACGCCATCTGGTAGCCGATCGAGATCCCGGAATAGCGCACCGCCGTGGGGAACAACTCGCAATACAGGGCGGGCAGCGGTGCGTAGACCATCGCATGTCCCAGGGCGAGGAAGATCGTGACGCCGGCGATGATGCCCCACAGCTGACCGGTGTGCACCAGCGCGAAGATGGGCCACGCCGTGACGACGATGAACGCACCGCCGATGAGGAAGGTCTTCACCCGGCCGATGCGGTCGGAGAGCCGGCCGAACACCGGGATCATGATGATGTTCGCCGTGGCGCCGACCATGGACGCGATCAGACCGTAGGACCGTGGCGCGTCGAGAGTGGTCGTCACGTACGACAGCACGAAAGTGGTGAAGAGGTAGTAGTTTCCGGCTTCGGCGAAGCGGCCGAAGATCGCGATCAGCAACGGCTTCTTGTAGTTGCGGAACAGCACCACGGCGGGCGCCTTGCGCTTCTCCAGTTCCGACTCCATCTTGGCCTTCTCCGTCAGGAATGCCGGGCTTTCGGCGGCCCGGAGACGGATGTACAGGCCGACGAAGGCCAGCACGATGGCCATGAGGAACGGGATGCGCCAACCCCACTCGTCGAAGGCGTCACCGGAGATCCACGACGACAACGACACCACGGCGGTGCCCAGCAGCAGTCCTGCGGACACGCCGACCTGCGGCCATGAACCGAACAGCCCCCGCTTCGCACGCGGGGAGTTCTCCACGGCGATGATCGCCGCTCCACCCCATTCGCCGCCGACGGCGAAGCCCTGCGCCAACCGCAAGATGCACAGCAGCAAGGGTGCGGCGACACCGATCTGTGCGTAGGTGGGCAGGAAACCGATCGCCGCCGTCGCCACCGTCATGATCGTGAAGGTCATGATCAGGGTGGCCTTCCGGCCGATCCGGTCGCCGAGGTGACCGGATACGAAGGCGCCGACCGGCCGGGCAAGGAACCCGACACCGAAGGTGGCCAGCGATACGATCTGTCCCACGGCGCCAGGCAGATTCGGGAAGAACAAGTGTCCGAAGACGAGCGCGGCCGACGTACCGTAGACGGTGTACTCGTACCATTCGACGATCGCGCCGATGGTGCCGGACTGCACGGAGCGCCGACGGAGTTGCTCCGGCGTCAGAGTGGCGGTGGCCATGATTCTCCGATCGATGAGATGACGTCGGTTCGCGGCGACGTCTGGTTGTGCTGTCGGTGCTGGTCCCCGCTGCTTGAGGACGGCTGGGTCAGCGGATCGTGTATCCGCCGTCGATGGCGATGGTGTGACCGGTGATCAGCGCGGCCGCGTCGCTGAGGAGGAAGACGACGGCACCGACGATGTCGTCGGGTTCGCCGAAGCGGCCCGAGGGAATCCGGGACAGTAGTTCACCGGCCCATTCCGGGCGGCTCAGGGTCGATTCGGTCAGCTCTGTGCGCACGAACGTCGGGGCCACTGCGTTGACCCGGATGCCGTGCGGAGCCCATTCCAGCGCAAGCTGTTTCGTCAGATGGATCAGTGCGGCCTTACTGGTTCCGTATGCGGCCCGCTCTTCGATGGCGACCACACCGGCCTGAGAGGCGACGTTGACGACCGCGGCGCGCAGTGATGCGGCGAGCCATGTCCTCGCCAGCTCGGTGGTGAGAAAGAACTGACCTCGCAGGTTCGTGTCGAGGACCGTGTCCCAGTCCTCTTCGGTGACATCGACAGCGGGTTTGGGGATGTTGACGCCGGCGTTGTTGACCAGCAGGTCGATGCCGCCGCTGTGGTCGAGCAGTTCGGCGACGCTGGTGCGCATCGCCGCCGTGTCGGTCACGTCGACCGCCACAGGGTGCGTTCCGTACCGACGGGCGATGGACTGCGCAGCGTCACGGTCACGGCTGGTTCCGTAGACGACCGCGCCGGCCTCGGTAAGGCCATCGGCGATGGCCTTACCGAGACCGCGACCGGCCCCTGTCACCAGAGCAGACTTGCCCTTCAGATCGAAACTGACCACGGTCTGTCCGCTATCCGGTGAAGTCGTGGTCAGACCACGACACCTTCTCGCCGCGGTATTTCGCAGCCCGCACGTCGCCGGACCGCGCATGCCCCTCGAACAGCTCAACCCGGGCAGCACGCCCACACAGTTCACCGAAGAACGCGCTCGACTCGGTGTTCGTCACCTCTTGATAGGTCACGGTGCGCAGGTACTTTCCGACCCACAGCCCGCCGGTGTAGCGGGCGGCGCCGCGGGTGGGGAGGACGTGGTTGGTCCCGATCACTTTGTCGCCGTAGGAAACACAGGTTCCCTCACCGAGGAACAAAGCGCCGTAGTCGTGCATCTTGTCCAGCGCTTCGCGCGGGTTCTCGGTCAGGATCTGCACGTGCTCGGAGGCGTACTCGTCGGCGAGGGCGTAGGCCTGGTCCAGGGTCTCGACCACGCGGACCTCACCCCAGTCACGCCAGGCCGGTTCGGCGAAGTCGCGGGTCGGCATGTCGACCAGGATGGTGTCGATGTGTTCGATGACCTTGCGGCCCAATTCCTCGCTGGTGGTGATCAGCACGGCCGGTGAGTCCGGGCCGTGCTCGGCCTGCGACAGCAGGTCGACGGCGACGATGAACGGGTCGGCATGCTCGTCGGCGACGATGAGCACTTCGGTCGGCCCGGCGAACAGGTCGATGCCGACCTCGCCGAACAACTGGCGCTTGGCCTCCGCGACGAACGCGTTGCCGGGACCGGCGAGCATGTTGACCGGGCGGATGGTCTCGGTGCCGACGGCCATGGCCGCCACCGCCTGGATACCGCCCAGGAGATAGATCTCGTCGGCACCCGCCAGGTGCATGGCCGCGATTGTGGCGTCCGGCACCTCACCCCGGATCAGCGGCGTGCAGGCTGCGATTCGCTTCACCCCGGCGACCTTCGCCGTCACGATCGTCATGTGGGCGCTCGCCAGCAACGGGTACTTTCCGCCCGGGATGTACGCGCCGGCAGCCTGAACCGGGACGTTCTTCTGGCCGAGGAAAACACCGGGGAGCGTTTCGATTTCGAAATCGGTCAGCGAGTCCCGCTGTTTCTGGGCCATCACCCGAACCTGCTCCTGGACGAACTCGATGTCGTCGATGACCTGCTGCGGAACGCGAGCCATGATCTCGTCGATCTTCTCCGGAGTGAGCAGGTAGCTCTCGGCTGAGTACTTGTCGAACTTCTCCGAGTACTCGCGCACTGCGGCGTCGCCACGGGTGCGGATGTCTTCGATGACGCTCTCCACCGTGGAGCGCACGGACGCGGTGCTTCCCCGTTCGACGCTCTCGCGCTGGGGGAGCTTGAGGTCTGTGGTGGCGATCTCGCTTCGTGGCGCGGCCGCAATCGTCATGAACGTCCTTCCGTCGAGGTGGGTCTTGACCGGCGGTGCTGTCGGTCACGTACTGCGAACGCTGTGCCCGCTGTCACCTACCTCGGTCAGTGTATTCGTATGCAGTAATAGATGCAAGAGTGTGGCATAGAACGAGTATGCGTAGGCACTGACCAGCTAAATAGCCAGGTGATCTGCGTGGTTGCGTATTCAGAGGCTGTGCGGAGAACATGAATCCGTATGCACTGATGGAACCCAGCATGGAACGATCGGACATGCAGGTGAGAATGACCGGGGCGCGATCGGCCCCTCGGATTGCGAGGGGAGGATTGGATACGAATGCCGACCAGCTACGACGTCGCCCGACTGGCGGGAGTCTCGCAAGCCACCGTGTCCCGGGCGCTCAGCGGGGGCACCGTGAGCGCCGAGACGCGGAAGAGGATCCTCGAGGCGGCCAAGGCCGTCGGCTACGTGCCCAACCTGGGCGCCCGTGCGATGAAGACCGGCCGAGTCAACACCATCGGTGTCGTCGTCGCCGATCTGAGGAATCCGTTCTATCCGGAGATCCTCGACGCGCTCACGTCCTATCTGGATGCCGCAGGCCAGAAGGTCACACTCTGGAACTCGGACGGTCCGGGTAACGACGCTGCGCTCGAGGCGATCAATGCCGGCTCCGTGGACGGCGTCATCTTCACCACCGTGACAGAAGCCTCCGCTCCGCTGCGGGCCGCTCTGCGCAGGCACAGTCCGGTCGTGCTCATCAACCGCACCGTCGAAACCCTCGGGTGCGACCAGGTGTCCAGCGACAATGTGGCCGGCGGTGGCACTGTCGCGGACTACCTCCTCGAGAACGGCCACCGCAGAATCGCCTTCCTCGGCGGCCCATCCACAGCCAGTACCGCCCGCGACAGGTTCCGCGGCTTCTCGCAGCGACTGGCCGAAGCCGGCGCACCGCTGCCCGCCGAACAGGTGTTGGAAGGACCCTTCAGCCACGATTTCGGTTTGAGCGCAGCGACGCGACTGCTGCGTGCCGACGACCCGCCCACCGCCATCTTCTGCAGCAACGACCTCGTTGCCTTCGGCGCACTCGACGCTGCCCGAGCCGAGCGCGTCGCCGTCCCCGATGACCTCTGGATCGTGGGCTACGACGACATCGCCATGTCGGCCTGGCCGGCGTTCGACCTCACCACCGTCCATCAACCGAGCCGGACCATGGCAGAAGCGGGCGCCCGAGCGCTGCTCGACCGCATCGCTGAGCCCACCGCGCCCTACCGGACGCTGACGTTCCGCTCGCACCTCGTCGTCAGAGGCACGACGAGCGCAGCGCTCCCGTCGACGCTGTGACTTCCGGGTCGGTTTGGCGCCGGTTGTGAAGCACCATTAAGTTTCCGGGGGTGATGTCCTCAGCTGCACGGTGGATGGCTCCGTTCCTGACGGCTGCGGCCGTCGCCGGTATGGGGGCTCTGGTCGTTCCTGAGCACGCCGGCCCCACCTCGGCGGTGCGCCTGGCCAGTGACGCCAACCCGCTGGTCGGTAAGCCCTTCTACGTGAACCCGGAGTCGAAGGGCATGCGCGCTGCGCGGGGGATCGAGCCGCCGAACCCGCAACTGAACGCTGTTGTCAACACTCCGACGGCGTATTGGATGGACCATCTGTCGACTCCGTCGGTCGACGCGAAGTACATCGCCGCGGCGCAAGGCGCCGGCACGATCCCGATTCTGGCGCTCTACGGCATCCCGAACCGCGACTGCGGCAGCTTTGCCGCGGGCGGCTTCGGGTCGGCCGGAGCCTACCGGGGCTGGATCGACGGGGTCGCGGCCGCCATCGGCCCCGGACCGGCCGCGGTCATCCTCGAACCCGACGCGCTGGCCATGATCGGCTGCCTCTCACCCGGTCAGCAGCAGGAACGCCTCGACTTGATCGGCTACGCCGTCGACACGCTGACCCGCAACCCGGGCACTGCGGTGTATGTCGATGCCGGTCATCCGCGCTGGGTGCCCGCCGACGTGATGGCGGGCCGGCTGAATCAGGTCGGCGTCGACAAGGCGCGGGGCTTCAGCCTCAACACCGCCAACTTCTTCACCACCGAGGAGTCGACGGGTTACGGCGAGACGATCTCGAATATGACCAACGGGTCGAACTACGTGATCGACACGTCGCGCAACGGCGCCGGACCCCTCGACAGCGATTCGTGGTGCAATCCCCCCGGGCGGGCCCTGGGCGCCGCCCCGACCACCGCCACCGCAGGCCCGCGCGCCGACGCCTATCTGTGGGTCAAGCGGCCCGGTGAGTCCGACGGCTCGTGCGGCGGCGGGGCACCCAGCGCGGGCACGTTCGTCGCCCAGTACGCCACCGATCTGGCCAGCAACGCGGGTTGGTAGTTCAGTCGGTCTTCCGTGGTTGCACATGAGCGGTCACCCACTGTGCGGCCAGCTTGACCAGACCGGACTGCGGATAGGTGACGTGCGCGTCGAAGTCCTGCCCCGGCGAGCAGATCGGATCGTTGGTGTTGCACAGGTCGGCGGTACGAGCGCCGAAGTCCGGGCTCATGCGGGTCAGCGGTTGGCCGATCCGCGCAGACGGGTTACCAAAGACAGCGATGGCGGCAACGTGGGGAACGGCGGTGGCCGGCAGCGGCGCGCGGTATCCCAGTCCCGCGACGGGTGAGGTCGCGACGACGTCGATGACCGCCGCTCCCTGCGAGTAACCGCCGAGGACGATCTTGGTGGCGGGGCATCTGGCCGCGGTCGTCTGGACACGCACGCTCGCATCGTTGGCGCCGACGGCCACCTGAGCGAAGTCCCACGTGGCCGGGTATTTCACGGCGTAGGTGTTGACCGACTTCCCCTTCACCATGGGCTTCAGCGCATCGACCAGGGCTTTACCGACCACCCCGAGCCCGGGCGGCTCGTCGGTGCCGCGGGCGAAGATGACCTCGACGTCCGGACACTTCGCCGCGGCTGACGCCGCCGGGGCGCCGATCAGGGCGAGGCCGACAAGAGCGGCGAGAACCATCGCCGCTCTCGCGTATCGCGCCGCGTTGTCGACGAGCACTGTTGCCTCTCGGCCGGGTTGATCGGGGACAGGTTGTCCGGTCTGTACCCAATAGTCCCAGAATTCACTCCAGTCACAAGCCGGATGGGTGTTGTCCCCCGGACACCCTTAGGCCGTCGGTGATTCGATCGACCACTTCGAGTAAGCCCTCGTCGGCTTCTGTCGTCGCCGGGTGGCCGCCGAGTGCGCTGTGCAGGGCGTGGTAGTACAGCCCGTCGCCGATCAGTTTCACCGCGCGCGCGGCGTCGAGACTGCCGAGTGCGTCGCGCAGGATGCTCAACCACTGTCCCGACACCGACTCGATGACCGCCCTCGCCCGGGCATCACCGGCCTGCTGTAGCCGCGAAACTGCCATCAGGGCGCGGTCCAGGGGCGTGCCGGCGTAGTGGGAGGACCGGACGTAGTACCGCGCCGGCCCCTCGTCCGCCGTCCGCATGCGTTCGGCTTCGTCGGCGGCCAGTGTCACCAACCGGTCGCACATTGCCGCGGCCAGTTGGTCCTTGGCGGGGAAGTGGTAGAGCAACCCGCCCTTGGAGACCCCGGCCTTGGCCGCGACCGCCTCCACCGTCGCGTAACGCTCACCTTCGACAGCGAGTAGATCCTCGTAGGCGTCGAGGATCCGGTCCCGCGAAGACGTCATTCGGCCACCCTACGACGGCACCGGGAGTGACGGCACACGAGCTGTACCGTCTGGACGGTATAGTCGGTCGGGTTGAGTTGGGCCAGTTCGGCCATGCTTGAAGAGGGGGTGGCTGATGCGGGCCTATCGCGAGTTGGTGCGGACGCCGCGTGTCCTCAACCTGACGGCCTCACAGCTGTTCGCGCGTCTGCCACTCGGCATCATGTCGCTGGCAATCCTGCTGCACGTCCACGGGCTGACCGGGTCGTACGCCGTGGCCGGCGCGGTGGTCGCGTGGATGAGCGTTGGCCAAGCGGTGGCCATGCCGGTCACCGCACGCATCGCCGGGCGTGTCGGCATGGTGCCGACGCTGGTGGTCTCAGCGCTGGTCAACGGCGTCAGCATGCTGCTGCTCGCCTGGGCGGGCCCGTCCCCGGCCACGTTGATGGCGCTGGGCCTGCTGGTCGGCGCATCGGTCCCGCCGCTGATGCCGGTGGTCCGCGCGCTCTACCCGCAGATGGTGCCTCGCGACGGGGTGCGGGCGCTGTTCGCCCTCGACACCACCGCACAGGAATTGATCTGGGTGATCGGGCCCGTCGCCGCGACCTTCCTCGCTTCGGCGGTATCGACCGCGTTCCCGCTGGTGGTCTCGGCGGCCGTCACCGTGGTGGGCACGGGATGGTTCCTCCTCGGCACAGGGGGCCTTCGCCCGCGGATCGCGGAGCAGAAGGCGGTCTTCGGCAGCGTGCTGGTCAATCGCGCCGTCATGCTGGCCATGGTGGCGAGCCTCGGCCTGGTGGCTTCGTTCACGGCGTTGGAGGTCGGCATCGTCGCCGCGCTGGGCCGCGAAGGCGTCACCGCGGGTGTGGCGATCGCGATCGCGAGCGTCGGCTCACTCATCGGCGGCCTGGCGTTCGGACACCGACGGCTCGGTGTCGGCGGCGTCGTCGCCGCCTTGGCGCTCTTGTGCGTGGGGATCGTCCTCTTCGGTGTCTTCGACAACCGGGTGCTGCAGTTCGCGAGTTTGTTCATGTCAGGGTTGGGCTTCGCCCCCGCATTGTCGGCGCTCTACATCATGGTGTCCGGCGAGATTGAAGAGCACGTCGCCACAGAGGCGTTCGGCTGGCTCAACAGTGCCATGTTCGTCGGCGGCGCGATCGGTACCGCTCTCGCGGGCGTCGTCACCGAGGCCCACGGATTCCGCGGGGCGATCGTCGTCGCGGCGGTGCTGGCCCTGCTCACGGCGGTGAGCCCGATCATCGCTCGGATGACGGGGCCGTTGGACGGCCTCTACGGCGATCCGGAAACCCGGGCCGCCGACGACGACCTCTGCACGGCTCAGCGCTGACCGCTAGTGGGACGATGAGCCCATGACCGCAACCCTTGTCGCGAAGAACGTGGCAGGCGGGTTCGCCCATCGCACCCTGTTCGAAGGGCTCGACGTGACCGTGGCGCCGGGCGACGTCGTCGGAGTGGTGGGTGCCAACGGCGCCGGTAAGAGCACCCTGCTGCGGATCCTGGCCGGGGATCTCGAGCCGCTCGAGGGTTCGGTCAGCCTCGCGCCCGCCGACGCGTTCGTCGGGTGGTTGCCTCAGGAGCACGAGCGGGTACCGGGGGAGACGGTCGCCGCCTACATCGCGCGCCGTACCGGATGCACCGCGGCGACGCTGGCCATGGACGCCGCGGCCGAGGCGTTGGCGGACCCGAAGCACAGTCCGGCCGAGGGGGATCCGGCCGACGTCTACTCTGCTGCGCTCGATCACTGGCTCGCGACCGGCGCGGCGGATCTCGACGAACGGCTGCCGGCGGTACTGGCCGACCTGGGCCTCGACTCCGATGCCGTGCAACCGCGATCGACCCCGATGACCGCGCTGTCGGGTGGGCAGGCGGCGCGGGTGGGGCTTGCGGCGCTTCTCCTTTCGCGCTTCGACGTCGTCCTGCTCGATGAGCCGACCAACGATCTCGACCTCGACGGCCTCGCCCGGCTGGAGCAGTTCGTGAGTGATCTCCGGGCTGGTGTGGTGCTGGTGAGTCACGATCGGGAGTTCTTGGCGCGCAGCGTGACCCATGTTCTGGAGCTTGATCTGGCGCAGAACACCACCACCGTCTTCGGCGGTGGATACGAGAGCTACCTGGAAGAGCGGGAGATCGGTCGACGGCATCGGCGCGAGCAGTACGAGGAGTTCGCCGACAAGAAGGCCGACCTCGTGGCACGTGCACGCACTCAGCGCGAATGGTCCAGCCAGGGCGTCCGCAACGCGATGCGTAAAGCTCCGGACAACGACAAGATCCGACGACGCGCGGCCACCGAGTCCAGCGAGAAGCAAGCGCAGAAGGTGCGCCAGATGGAGAGCCGGATCGCACGCCTCGACGAAGTCGCAGAGCCCCGTAAGGAGTGGGCACTGCAGTTCACCATCGGCGCCGCGCCGCGGTCGAGTTCGGTGGTGGCCACACTCGACAACGCCGTGGTGCGGCAGGGCGATTTCGTCCTCGGCCCGGTGTCGCTGCAGGTCGATGCCGGCGAGCGGATCGGGATCACCGGCCCCAACGGAGCGGGCAAGTCGACGCTGTTGCGGCTGCTCCTGGGACGCCGTCGGCCCGATGAGGGCCGCGCCGGCTTGGGCGCCAATGTCGCCATCGGCGAAATCGACCAGGCCCGTGCTGATTTCACCGGTCAAGACCGACTCGTCGATCGCTTCGAGCAGCGTGTGCCGGAATGGACGACCGCCGACGTACGAACCCTGCTGGCGAAGTTCGGGCTGCGCTCCGACCACGTGGAACGCGCGGTGGACGATCTCTCACCCGGTGAGCGCACCCGTGCCGGCCTGGCACTGCTGCAGGCGCGGGGTACCAACGTGCTGGTGCTCGATGAGCCGACCAACCATCTCGACCTCCCCGCCATCGAGCAGCTCGAACAGGCCATCGAGACCTACGACGGGGCGCTGTTGTTGGTGACTCACGACCGCCGGATGTTGCAGAACGTTCGGCTGGATCGCTCCTGGCTGGTCGACGACGGCCGAGTCCTCGAGCTGTAGCCGGTCAGTCACCCCGCGGGGTTCCAGCCCTGCATTAGCAGCGCGTCAGCTCGCGATCGACGATGCAGACGTCTTCAGGAGTGGTCTCGTCTTCTGGCAGGTACCGGTCGACCAAGCTGCGTCCCACGGCGGTGACGTCGAGAGCGCGGTGGACGTGGCACAGCAGTCGGCCGGTAGCGGTGATCGGCAAACTTCGCATACTGTCCACTCTACCTGAGTGCTAGCAATTGTTAGCAGTAGCTAGCAGTGAGTTGGCGCGCACTTTTCCTGACGGACCCGCGGGAAGCGGGCGTGGTGGCACTGCGCCGCCTCGTCGCCGTGGCATCGTGGCTCGATGTGCTCGACGTGTCGATTGCTGAACCAGGTGAGCTCGGCGAACAGGCTCTGACCGCCGCCCAGACGCTGGTCCGGACCGCTTTCGGTGACAACTTCCGGGCCCACGACTGGGCCCATGCCGTCGAAGGAGTTCATGTCCTGGTCGCCGAAGGCGGCACGTTGCTGGCCCACGCTGCCGTCGTCGCCCGCGCGCTCAGGCATGACGATCAGTTCTTCGACACCGGCTACGTGGAGGGTGTCGCTGTCCGCGGCGACCAACAGGGGCGAGGACTCGGAAGCCTGATCATGGACCACGTCGAGTCGATCGTCCGTACGCGCCACCAGATCGGTGCCCTCAACGCCGTGGACGACGCTGCGCCGTTCTACGCCGCTCGCGGCTGGCGACTGTGGACGGGCCCCACCGAAGCGGAGACCCCGGACGGCGTCGTCGACACCTACGACGGCGCCGACCGCATCTTCGTCCTGCTGCCTCCTTCGCAACCGCCGCTGGCGACGACAGCACCGCTCGTCTGCGACTGGCGTCCCGGTGACCTCTGGTAGCCGCGCCCCGCGTTACGGCGTCAGCAACACCTTGATGGCGCGGCGTTCGTCCATCGCCTCGTAGCCGGCTGCGGCATCCTCGAGTGGCAGTTGCTGGTCGAACACCCGTCCCGGATCGATCTCACGGCTGTAGATCAGATCGATCAGATCGGGCAGGAACCTGCGCACCGGCGCCGGACCGCCGTGCAGGTGCGTCGCGGAGAAGAACAGTTCGCCGCCGGGCAACTGGACGCCGTGGGCCACACCGACATAGCCGACGTGACCGCCGGGGCGGGTGGACCGGATCGCCTGCATCATCGACTCCTGGGTGCCGACGGCCTCGATGACGCTGTGCGCGCCGAGCCCGTTGGTGAGTTCCTTGATGGCGGCGACGCCGTCCTCACCGCGCTCGGCGACGACGTCGGTGGCACCGAACTCCCGGGCGAGGGCCTGGCGGTCGGCATGGCGGCTCATCGCGACGATGCGGTCCGCCCCGAGCTGTTTGGCGGCCAGGACGGCGCACAGTCCAACAGCACCGTCACCGACGACGGCGACCGTTTTGCCGGGACCCACGTCGGCGGCCACGGCACCGAACCAGCCGGTGCCCAATACGTCCGATGCCGCCAGCAGGCTCGGCATGAGATCGGCCGTCGGATGGTCGGGTGTGGCGACGAGAGTGCCGTCGGCCAGGGGAATCCGGGCGTACTGGGCCTGCGTGCCGATGGCGCCCATCGATACCGCGTGGACACAGCGACTCTGGTAGCCCGCCCGACAGATCTCGCAGGTGTTGTCGGAGGCGAAGAACGACCCCACCACGAAGTCACTCGCCTTGACGGTGGTGACATCGGGTCCCACCTCTTCCACGACACCCACGTACTCGTGACCCATCGGGGATTCTCCACCGGATTGACCGATGCCCCGGTAGGGCCAGAGGTCTGATCCGCAGATGCATGCCGCCGACACCTTCATGATGGCGTCGGTCGGCTCGAGGATCTTCGGGTCGTCGCGTTCTTCGACACGAATATCGCCGGGGGCGTGCATGACCACACCGCGCATGATGGTGCTCCTTACTGGGTCCGCTGATCGAGGTATTCGTCGTCGGTGACGTGTTCCATCCAGTCGACCGGTCGACCGTCGACGAAGGCCTGGACGGCGATGTGGGTCATCGCCGTGGTGTGCGTGGCGCCGCGCCAGTGCTTGTCGCCGGGCGGGGTCCAGATGACGTCACCGGGGTCACGGGGGACGTCGATACCCGAGGTGGACTCCATCGTGAAGATCTCCCTCCGCTTCGGCGCCGGCCCTCCTCACGTCTGGTACCCGCGGAAGTGCCGGTCATGCCGACATCCGCGAGTTCTTCGTGACGCGGTGGGTGAAGACCGGCAGCGCCGCGTGTCGGGGCGGCGCCGCGAAGGAGGTCGTCGCTCACCAACCCCTCGTCGGGTGACCACGCGATGAATCCCAGATCACCCCCGATGCCATGCTGTAGCCGACGATCTCAATGGAGGAGGCGACCGTGATCGGCCACGAAGTCAAGATGATCATTCTGTCGACCGACGATCTCGACGGGTCGATCCAGTTCTACAGCGAGACGTTGGGAATGGCGCTGAAGTTCCGCGACGGCGCCCACTTCGCCGCACTCGACGGCGGTCCGGTGACGCTTGCTCTGGCGACCGACGTGGACCATCCCATCCCCGGGCAGGTCGTCGTCGGCATCAAGACCACCGACGTCGACGGCGCCGCGAAAGCGATCGAGGCGGCCGGCGGCGGAATCGTCAAGGGCCCGTACGACGATGCGCATGAGCGCCGCGCCGTCGTCTACGACAACAAGGGCAACAGTCTGGTGTTCTACAGCCCGCTCAACCGCTGAGGGTCGCCGAGCGCGTTAAGGCCTACGGCGTACAAACCCGGGACCGGTCCGCAGCGGTGGGCGTAGCTCAGCCTGCCGCCCTAGTGGCCGCTGAGCGAGGTCAACTCGTCGAGCAGATCACGGATGTTCTGGGTGAGATCTGCGGGCGCGTCGGGACCCAGCCAGCGCTCGAAAGCGATTTTGAAGACGGCCACACCGGACTCCGCGGCCAGTCGGGCGGTCGTCTCGGCGACCCCGCGGGCACGCAGCGCGTCGGTCATCGCCGCCGCCATCGAGGCGAGCTTCATCAGCTCACGCTCCTGGAGTCCCGGGGTGGCAGCGATGACGGCTTGTCGTTGACGCGCCCGGTCGCGGCGCCCCTCGAAGGTCGGCCCGACCGCCACCAACGCCATCCCGACCATTTCGATCGGTGATGCTGAATCCGGCGCTTCGGCGATCGCTGTGACCATGACCTCGGTCAGTGCGGTCTGGCCCCAGAACAGCACCTCCCGCTTGTCGGCGAAGTACCGGAAGAATGTGCGTTCGGTGAGTCCGGCGCGGCCGGCGATCTCGGCGACCGTCGTCTGGTCGAACCCGCGCTCGGCGTACAACTCCAAGGCCGCCTGCTCGAGACGACCGCGCGCATTGGGCTGCCACCGGACCATCCCACGATCCTACGGGGATGACAGGGACTGTCATCAGCGTTGTCTCGATGACAGAAGCTGACATCAGGAGGAAACCATGAAGATCTTCGTCACAGGCGCGTCGGGGTTCATCGGATCGGCAGTCGTCGCAGAACTCGTCGCCGCCGGACACAGCGTGGTCGGGCTGGCGCGTTCCGACGCATCGGCGGATGCGGTAGCGGCGGCCGGGGCTCAGGTCCACCGCGGCAGCCTCGACGACCTCGACGCGCTGCGGGCCGGTGCCGACGCCTCCGACGGGGTCATCCACCTGGCGTTCCGCCACGATTTCGACGACTACGCGAACGCCGCCGAGCTGGACCGGCAAGCCATCGACACACTCGGGTCCGCATTGGCCGGATCTGGCCGGCCGTTCGTCGTCACCTCCGGGATGATCGGCCTGACCGGTGCCAGTGGCGTGATCACGGAGTTCGACGGTGCGGCGTCGACGTCACCGCGGTTCTCCGAAACCGCGGCGCTGCCGTGGGCCGATCGGGGTGTTCGGGTCTCGATCCTGCGATTGCCGCCGACGGTGCACGGCGAGGGCGACCACGGCTTCGTCCCACATCTGATCGAGATCGCGCGGGACAACGGGGTGTCCGGCTACCCAGCCGAGGGCGCCAACCGGTGGCCCGCCGTACACCGCCTCGACGCGGCCGGACTCTTCAGGCAGGCGGTGGAATCCGCGCCGGCGGGTGCCATCTGGCACGCGGTCGACGACGGAGGAATCCCCGTCCGTGACATCGCCGGGATCATCGGCCGTCACCTCGGCGTGCCCGTCACGTCGATCCCCGCCGACGCGGTGGCGACCCACTTCGGATGGATCGGACCCCTGTTCTCGATGGACGCTCCGGCGTCGAGCGAGCGCACGCGACAATCGTCCGGCTGGAGCCCTACGCACGTCGGCCTGATCGACGACCTCGAGCATGGCCACTACTTCGACGCCGCGGTACGGGTGTGAGACACGCTGTGCGGAAACAGCTTTGACGGCGCTTCACGCGATCGTCGGCGAATCCGGATGGTAGGTTGCGCGCATGCAGTTCTTGCGTGACGCGGTCGTGCTCATCCACATCGTCGGGTTCGCCATCACCTTCGGTGCATGGGCGGCCGAGGCTGCCGCACATCGCTTCCGCACCACGCGGTTGATGGACTACGGGCTGTTGGTATCGCTGGTGACCGGCATCGCGCTGGCGGCGCCGTGGCCCGCCGGAATCGTCCTCAACTACCCCAAGCTCGGGGTGAAACTGGCGATCCTCGTCGTGCTGAGTGCGGTCGTCGGGATGAGCAATGCGCGTCAGCGCAAACGTAACGCGTCCGTTCCGCGTCCGCTGTTCTTCGCCATCGGCGCACTCTCGTTCAGCGCAGCGGCGATCGCGGTGCTGTGGTGACCCGCGGCCGTCGCGGATCCAAGGAGCGCGAGCTTGTCGGCGTCATCTGACCCGGCGTCGGCGTGGTAGACGACGAGATGGATGCCGTCCGTCCCGCTGATGGCCAGCCACTCGCGATTCAGGCGTAGGACACCCACCTGAGGGTGGTCGAATACGGACGTGGTCCCACGCTGTACGCCCACGTCGTGGCGTGCCCACAGAGCGCGGAAGCGCGGGCTCGCCAGGGACAGCTCCCCGACGAGTTCGATGAAGCGGGGGTCGTCGGTGTCGGCGCCGACGCCTTGGCGCAGGCTCGAGATCAAGCACTCGATGGTGCCGTCCCAGTCGGGGGCGCGGGGAGAGTGCCGTGGCCATGGAGTTGGCGGCCAGGATGTCGAAGTAGCGGCCCTCGACGAAGGCCGGCTGGGTCAATCCGGACAAGAGTTTGGTGATGCCGAGGGACCGTCGGCAAGATGATCGCGAGGATCGCCTAGTGTCCGACGTGCACGAGCCGGTGGCCCGTCAGCGCGTCG
This sequence comes from Mycolicibacterium baixiangningiae, assembly GCF_016313185.1. Taxonomy (NCBI): domain Bacteria; kingdom Bacillati; phylum Actinomycetota; class Actinomycetes; order Mycobacteriales; family Mycobacteriaceae; genus Mycobacterium; species Mycolicibacterium baixiangningiae. The sequence continues at coordinate 5,866,697 of NZ_CP066218.1, read as the reverse complement.
CTGAGCTGTGCGCCGTCGACGTTGTTGCCCTGCAACGGAAAAGATGCTGCCACGAAATGGTCCGGTCGGACGAGGTAGAGCCGGTCGGACCGCAGCCGGCCGTGTGGATCGTCACCGAACTCCTGGGGGCCGACGATCCACTCCGGCACGTCGGGGCGGACGATCGTGCCCGCGCCGTAGGTGTGCAGCTGCCAGTTCATCGTGTCGAGGGCCCGTTGATTGTCGGCGACGGGCGGTAGCCGCAGACCCACCACCGGATCGCGCGCCCACTCAGTCTGATCTGCGGCCGCGGTGTAGTGGTAGCGGATGCGGTACTGCCCGATGTAGCCGCCGAGGCGGGCCCCGAGCGACGTGCGGGTGACCAGGGGGAAGAACCCGAATGCCAGGGCGCCGAAGGCCGTTCGGAGCAGTCCGGCCGACGGTCCGCGGCGGCCGATGACGGTGAAGGCACGGTCGGTGACGTTGACCAGGGTCAGCGCCACAGGCCGGCGTTCCCGTTCATAGCGGTCGAGTGCGTGCCCGTCCACGCGGTTGTGGGCCACATCCGCCAGCAGCATCGCCAGGTTGTGAGCGTCCTGCAGACCCGTGTTCATCCCCTGACCGCCGACGGGGGAGTGCACGTGTGCGGCGTCCCCAGCCAGGAAGATCGACCCGACACGGAACTTCGCCGACACGCGGTGATGCACCCGGTACGTCGAAAACCATTCCACCGGACCGTGTGTCAGCCCGAACTCGGCAGCCACGGCGCTGAGCGCTTCGTCCTGCGTGATGGTGTCCTTGGCGGCCAGACCCAACAGCCGGACGTGACCGCCGGGCCCCAGCGGGAAGACCGCGACGAAGGTGCGCTTGCCCGGCCGGATGTTGACCGCCCCGTCGGGCACCCCGCGCACGTCGCGGACATCGGCGACCCAGAACGTCGCGTCGTCGGTTTTACCCTCGAACGGCAGGTTCAGTTCGCGCCGCACCGCTGATGCGGCTCCGTCGGCTCCGATGCACCAGCGGGCCCGTACGCGATGGAGGCTGCCCTCGCCGTCTTCGAGTAACGCCTCGACGCGGCCGTCTGGCTCCGCGGTCTTGTCTTGCAGGTCGACGAGACGGTGCCGCCAGCGGATGTCACCGCCGCCCGCGGTCAGCGCGCCGACGAGCAACTCCTCGTTCCGGCTCTGCTCGAAGATCTGGATGCCCGGAAATCGTGTGGCACCATCCTGCAGATTCATCAGGTTCGGACCGATCCCGCGGGACGATCCGCCGACCTGAATCCGCAACGCCGAGTTGGCCTTTTCGAGTACGGTGCCGGCCAACCCGAGCTGGTCGTAGACCTCCATCGTGCGAGCTTGCACTGCCAACGCCCGAGATTCCCGGGTCGGGCCCGCTTTGCGATCCACCACGACTGCGGGCACACCACGACGGGCGAGTACCAGAGCGGCCATCAGGCCGGTGGGACCGGCCCCGATGATCAGCACCTCGGTGTCGATGAGGGGCAGATCGTCGACGCTGTAGCCGGGTGACATACGGTCACCGTAGTCACGAGTCAGGGCGTGGGGACCCGATCAGGCGAGTGCAGAGAGCGCGGTCTCCGGGTCGTAGCCGGAGAATCCATCGAGCTCGCCGGCACGCAGCCGATTCACCCACCCGGGATCGGCGAGCAGGGCACGTCCGATTGCCACGATGTCGAATTCACCGGCGTCGAACTGCTCGAGCAGGCGGTCGACGGACGCGGGCTGAATGATCTGTCCCCGCTTCTCACTTCGGAACTGCGTCTCCAGCCCGACCGAACCGACCGCGATCACCGGCAACCCGGTGACCTTCTTGGTCCACCCGGCAAGGCTCAATTCGCCGTCGTGGTCGGGGAATGCGGGCGCGTAATGCCTGCGTGTCGAGGGGTGGAAGACGTCCACTCCCGCTTCCACCAGGGGAGTGAGGAGCTCCTGAAGCTGCGTAGGGTCATCGGCAATGGATGCCGCGTAGTCGACGCCCTTCCACTGCGAGAAGCGGAAGATGATCGGGTAGTCCGGGCCGACTGCTCCACGCACTGCGGCCACCACCTCGGCGGGGAAGCGGGTCCGCGCGGAGAGGGAGCCGCCATAGCCATCGGTGCGGAGATTCGTTCGTTCCCAGAGGAATTCGTCGAGCAGATATCCATGTGCACCGTGGAGCTCGACGGCATCGAACCCGACATCCCTGGCTGTGCGGGCACTCTGCGCGAACAACTCGGCGATGCGCTCGAGTTCGTCGGTCTCGAGCGCCCGTCCCCTGGGTTGCCCGAGGCCGTCGACGCCGGACGGGCCGACCGGCACCACGCCGTCCGCGTCATCGCGCTGCGCACCCTGATGCCACAGCTGCGCGGCGATGGTGGCGCCGTCTGCGTGCACGGCTTCGGTCACGCGCGACCAGCCGGCGAGGACATCGTCGCCGGCGAGCGTCGGGATGGAGAACGGATGGGCCGCGGCAGGGTCCGGCAACCGGACGCCTTCGGTGATGATCAGTCCCACCCCGCCTGCGGCGCGTCGCCGGTAGTACTCGGCGACATCGGCGCCGGGAACCCCGCCAGGTGACGCCTGCCGGGTCATCGGCGCCATCGCAAACCGGTTGGGCACCGTCAACGAGCCGACGGTGAGGGGTTGGAACAAGTCTTGGGTAGCCACGACGGTGTGCAACACGGCGGCCGCCGCGGTGATTCCTCGCCGGGGCCGGCCTTCGTCACACCGGTCCCAGCAGCCTCTCGGTGGCTTTGGGTGCGAGTTGCCCGGCTGTTAGCGACAATGTCGCTCGGTTGTCGCGGAGGGCGGTGCGTGCCGGAGCGGATTCGCGTGGTCGGCGCGTCGAGGCTGAGCTCACGCAGGAAAAGTTCGAGAACAGACCTGCGTGAGTTCAATCTGGCCGCGCTCCCGTCACCCCTCCGAGGGTTTGTCGACTGCTCCCTCGGGCAGGGGGCGTGCCTCGGCGCCCGGTGTGGCGGGGGCCAGCACTTCTTCATCTTTCTGGCCGGACTCAGGCGTTACATTCTCATCTGGAGATGTCATGCTCACCTTCTACCCGATCGCGTCCAGTGATAACCACCCGCCGAGACACCGGCCGCGATCCGGACGAGCATGTCGTGATGGCTCCGTCCCAGTGGCGAGCGACCAACGAGGGTCGCCACTTTGGAGCGAGAAAGCGATGGCCAAGTACCCTTTCCTCAAGCACTACCGAGGCGCGCCTGCGGCGCGTGGGTCCGCGACGACGGTGAGGGCAGGCCCCCGGTGACCGACGGACCGTTTGCCGAAACCAAGGATCTCATCGCGGGCTTCATGATCATCGACGGTGACTGGTACGGGCGCGCTCTTGCTTTCGGCGCCGGCTATGCCGCCGGCGAATGGATGAAAACGATCGGCACCAAGGTGGGTACCGTCTTATGCGGCGCATGAGGTCTCTGCCGGGCCCGCCCAAATGGGTCACAGGGCCGTCGCCATTGGCATATGTCGGCTTCCTGATCTGCATCGGTGCGGCGCTGTACAGTGCCGCACAAACGGTGGTGGCACTGCGGGACAGCTCGCCGCTAGCCGCCTTGATCGCTGGTGGGCTCGCGCTGTTCTTCAGCGGATTGGTCGTGGCTCTCGCCATCAGCCTGCTGGCGAGAGCCGAGAGTCACGCCGGCTGGAGCAGTTCGGGAACGACAGTGCGGCTCAACCCCTCCATCGCGTGGTCGTATGGAGTTGCTCTATTTGGCGGGATCGTCGGCTCGACCTGTTATCTCGCCTTCGTTGCACGCGGAGTCGTCGACCTACCTTTTGCCGCCGCTGGGGGTGGTGGCGCCACTCGGTACCTCATGGCCGCTCTTCTGGCGATCTGTGCCATCAGCTTGGCTGCGCTGCTCCGCAGTCGCGAGCCGGGGTTTCTCCGGGTTGGAATAGACGGCATCACGCACGCCGATATGTTCCGTACCCGAACTGCGTGTTGGGTTGACATTGTCGACATCACAGACGAAGCGGAGAAAAAAGCCCGTAATCCGATTGTCTTCACTCTGAAGGACGCCAAGCAGGTCGTCGTACCGAACGCCGACCGTTATGCATCCAGTGGCGCTGCCTTGTACTGGATGACGCGCCACTACTGGAGGCATCCAGAGGATCGTGACGAGCTCACCGACGGGCGAGCGCTCGACCGGCTGCGCGACGAGCAGTTCGAGCCCAACTAGCCGAACCTTAGATCGGCGCGACGCGATCCGCCCAGGGCAGCGCCTGCTCGAGTTGTGCGGCCAGCCGGATGAGCAGCGCTTCGCCCGCCAGCGGCGCGACGAACTGGACTCCCAGCGGCAGACCGTCGGCGGTCCAGTGCAGGGGCAGTGAAATAGCCGGTCGCCCAGTCAAGTTCGCGAGCTGCGTGTACGGAACCCACCCGAGGTTCTTGTCCACGATGTCGTCCACGATCTTGGTGTAGCGCAGCAATCGCGCGGTGCGCGTCTTGATGAGCACGTCGGAGGCGTGCTGCAGCGCGACGGGCAGGTCGAATTCTCCGATCTTCGGAGGCGGAGTCGCCAGCGTGGGCGTCAACAGCAGGTCGTAGGACTCGAAGAAGGTGGTCAGCCGGCGCGTGTGCTCGTGGCGCCGCTGGACGGCGTCGACGTACGCCACACTGCTCGTTGCCCGGCCGAGCGCCGCCAGGATCAGGGTGTCGCGCTCGAACGCCTCGTCACCGGCGCCCGAAACCCGTTTGGCCTCATCGAGTTCCCACGCGGTGTAGACGAACCACGTCAGCAGGAAATCGCGGGCGAGCGCGGCATCGTCGAACGGCGCGACCGGAAGCTCCTCGACGTGGTGACCCAGATCGGTCAGCGCCTGCACGGTGGCCGCTACGGCGGCGTACGCCTCGGGATCAGGGACCGGCGTGATCGCCGACGGAACCCGCACCCCGATCCGCAATGTCCCGGGATCGGCGCCCACATTCGACGCGAAGGACTCGGTCGGCACGGCAGGCACATACGGACCGCATGCCTCGCCACCGCTGAGGACATCGAGCATGGCCGCGGTGTCGCGCACCGTCCTCGACACCACGCCCTGCACCGCCGCGCCGTGCATGGACTCGCCGGTCGCCGGCCCCGAGGGAGTGAGCCCGCGGCCCGGTTTGAGGCCCACCAGTCCACAGCACGCCGCCGGAATCCGGATCGACCCGCCTCCGTCGTTGGCCCCCGCACACGGCACGATCCCGGCCGCCACCGCCGCCGCCGAACCACCCGACGAACCACCCGGCGTCCGCGCCAGGTCCCACGGATTGCGCGCCGGTCCCCAGGCGACCGGCTCTGTGATCCCCTTCGCCCCGAACTCCGGGGTGTTGGTCTTGCCGAAGATGGCCAGGCCGGCGTCGAGCCAGCGCTGCACCACCGCCGCATGCTCGGCAACCGGTGTCGACATCAGGGCGCGCGAGCCCGCGGAGGTGGACAGACCGGCGTAATCCTGCGCGAGGTCCTTGATCAGGAACGGCACACCCGCAAACGGGCCACCGCGCTCACCCGACGGTGCGGGCGGAATGTCGCGCACGATCGCGTTGATCCGCGGATTGACAGCGGCTGCCCGCTGCTTCGCGACGTCCAGCAGCTCCGCCGCCGTCACCTCCTTGTCGGCGACCAGCTTCGCCAGCCCGGTCGCGTCGTGGGCGCGGTATTCGTCGAAGTTCACGCCCAAACCGTATGTGCCTCCGCCGCGGGGCGGGACGTCACGTCCACTTTGCGATGGCCCACTTCTCGAACAGGCCGAGCAGCGAATCGGTGAGCTTGCCGAGCAGTGCCAGCGAGATGATCGCGAGGAAGATCCGGTCGATGCGCCCGTTCTGGCCCGAGTCGAGCAGTAGGAAGCCCAGGCCCATCGAGCTCGCGATGAGTTCGGCCGCGACGAGGAACAGCCACGACTGGGCCAGCGCGAGGCGCAGCGCGGAGACCGTCGACGGGACGACGGCCGGCAGTTGCACGGTCGCGAACAACCGCAGCCCGTGCAGCCCGAACGCGCGGCTCGCCTCGAGAAGGTGGCCGTCGACGTGCCGCAGCGCCGCCCCCACGATCGTGTAGACGGGGAAGAACGCGCCGATCGCGATCAGGATGATCTTCGACTCCTCGCCGATGCCGAACCACAGGATCAGCAGCGGCACCCACGCGAGCGACGGAACGGCGCGCACCCCAGCGAGTGTCGGCGCGAGCAGGATGTTGCCCAGCCTGGAGAGGCCGACGACGGCGCCCAGCACCAGCCCGATGGCCGCGCCGAACGCGAAGCCCACCAGCACCCGCTGCGTCGAGATCGCCACGTAGTGCCCGTAGAGCCCACGCTCGGTGAGGTCGACGGCGGCAAGCCACACCATCGTGGGGGAGGGCAGCACGGAGGCCGCCACCAGACCGCTCGTCGAAACCCACTGCCACACACCGAGAATGAATAGCGGGATCAGCGCGCCGCCGACGACACGGACGCCTCGGCGCTGTGTCAGATCGGATATCGTCTCAGGACTGGATACGGGCGGCATCGGCCTGCTGGACGAAGGTGTCGTTGACGATGGAGCCGAGCGCGTCGTCGACCTGCTGCTGGCTCGGCACGTCGCCGAGATCCACGAAGATGGGCCCGATCTTCTCGAGCACCGCGAGCTGGGTGGAGCCGGGCACCTGGTCGACGTCGAGGTTCGAACGCTCACGGATGACCTTCTGCGCGACGGGAAGGTCGATGCCTGCCGCGTCGGCGAGGATTTGCGCTGTCTGGTCGGGGTTTTCGGCGGCCCAGGCCGCAGCGGCCGCGTAGGAGTCGACGACGAGTTGGGCGAGTTCCGGCTTGTTGGCGAGGAAGTCCTCGCGGGCGTTGAGGAAGCCGAAACTGTTGAGGTCGACGTTGCGGTAGAAGAGTGTCGCGCCCGTCTGCTCGGCGCCTGCCATGATCGGGTCGAGGCCGGCCCACGCGTCTACCGATCCGTTCTGGAGCGCGGCCCAGCCGTCGGCGTGCTGCAGGTTCTGCACGGTCACGTCGTCGGCGGTGAGGCCGTGCGCCTCCAATGCCTGCAGCAGGAAGAAGTACGGGTCGGTGCCCTTGGTGGCCGCGACGTTCTTACCGCGCAGCTGCTCGACGGTGGTGATGTCGCTGCCCTCGGGGGCAACGAGCGCAGCCCATTCGGGCTGGGAGTAGATCGCGATGACCTGGATGGGCGAACCGTTCGAGCGGGCGAGGAGCGCGGCCGAGCCTGCGGTGGAACCGACGTCGATCGCGCCGGCCCGCAGGGCTTCGTTGGCCTTGTTCGATCCCGCCGACTGAACCCAGTTGACCTGCACGCCTTGGGCTTCCAGCCAGCCCTGGTCTTTGATGATCAGGCTGAGCGGGTTGTAGGTGGCGAAGTCGATGTCGAGCACCTGACCGTCGAGCGCGTTGCCGTCCTCGGTGGACGACGGTGCGCTCTGGTTCTCGCCGGAGACGCAGCCGGTGAGTAGGAGGGCCAGTGCGACGACGACTGCCTTGAGTGCGGTGACCTTCATACTCTGCTTCCGTAGGTGGTGGTGGTGCCGTGGCGATCGACGCCGAGGCCGTCGAGGAGGCGGCCGCGCAGTTCGGCGAGCTCCGCCGAACCGCGGTCACGCGGGCGGCGTCCCGGGACGACGACTGTCTGCTGGATCGTGGCGCCGGCCACTCCGTCCTCGCGGCCGAGCAGGATCACCCGGTCGGCCAACTGCAGCGCCTCGTCGACGTCATGGGTGACCAGCAGCACCGTCGCGGGGGCGGCCGCGTGCACGTCGAGCAGCAGATCCTGCATCTTCATCCGGGTGAGCGCGTCGAGTGCGCCGAACGGTTCGTCGAGCAGCAGCACACCGGGATTGCGCGCCAGTGCGCGCGCGAGCGAGGTGCGTTGCGCCATCCCGCCGCTCACCTCCCGTGGACGGTGGCCGGCGAACTCGGTGAGCCCGACGAGTTCGAGCAGGTGGGCGACGGTCTCGCGGCGGGACGCCGCCGGTGTGTGCCTGGGCAGTCCGAGCGCCACGTTCTGCGCGAGCGTGCGCCACGGCAGCAGGCGCGGCTCCTGGAAGCCGACGGCGCAGCGCGGGTCGTAGGCCCTGACCGGGGTGGCGTCGATGCGGACTGCGCCTGCGGACGGGGTATCGAGACCTGCGACGATGCGCAGCAGCGTGGACTTACCGCAGCCGCTGGCGCCGAGGATCGCGATGATCTCCCGCGGTGCGATGTCGAGGGTGATATCGCGCAGGACGGGCCGGATGTCGCCGTCGCCGCCGGTGAATGCGCGGCCGAGACCTTCGCAGGACACCGCGAATGCCTGGTCGGTGACGCGGTCGAGTGTGACCGGGGTACTCGCGGACATACGGGGACTCCAGCCAGAGGGTTGTCAGGGACTTCCGCATGCTCGTCGAGATCTCATGCGGCGTCACGGGTTTTGCCCACGGTGGTTTGAACTGTTGCCGATCGCCGCGGCGCGTCCGCGCTCGACCTCTTCTGACGATCAGCCGGCCGACGCCCGCCGGCCGTCCCGGTCAGCAGCGTGCAGGCCGATCGCGAAGGCCGATTGATCGTTGCGGTTCAACGGGTCTCGGCCCGTGAGTTCGAGAATGCGGGCCAGTCGGTGACGCACCGTGTTGGTGTGCAGATACAGATCTTTGGCGGTATCGCTGAGCGAACCGTTCGCGGAGAGGAATGCCCGCAGCGTGCGCACGTGCTGCGTACCGCGCCGCCGGTCCATCTCCGCGAGCGGATCGATGAGCTGCTGGCGGAAGGGGGCGAGCTGGGCGGGTGGGAGCTGGTCGAGGAGGCTGTCGAGCGTGCTCAACTGATCGGGTCCGACGCGACGGCCGCGGCGCTGAGCCAGATCAAGGGCGATGCGCGCCTGGCCGATGGCCGAACCGACCTCCGTCAGCGGAACCATCGCGGAATGCCCCGAGGGCAAGGACAAGTCGTCGGTCACGTCGAGCGACTGCGTGGTGACCATCAGGCACAGATCGGGCGCGTCGCCGACCAACGCCTCCGGGAACGCCATCGACAGCAGTGCACCCGCCCCGGCCGGCCACGCCGAACACGTGACCTCGCCTGCTGCGAACCCCGGCCAGTCCAGCAGCTGACCCAGGGCGTCGGGCAGCAGCATCCGTCGCTCGACGAGCGACAGGAGTTGACCGACGCGTTCGCGCGCGAGCGCCGACTCGACGTCCCGTTCCCCCTGGGTGGCGCGCACGAACCGCGCGATCAGGTCGAGCAGTGCCGGCTCCGGCGGGTCGCCACCGCCCATCCAGCCCAGGCTGCCCACACCCGGCACGTCGACCGACACCGTCGCCGGCTCGGCTTCCCCGTCCGGGGCGAGCAGGAAGTAACACCCGAGAAGCTGCCCGGCGGTATCGAGGAGTTCACGCGCTGACGCATGCCGCCGCAGCGCCGACAGCAGCTCCGGCACCAGCGCATTCGTGGCGCGTGCCACGGCGATCTCCGAACCGAGCTCGTATTCCGCGATGAACCGGCTGACGTCGCTGAACGGCACGCTCGGCGACGCGACGAGCACCGGCAGGCCGTGGCGCCGGCACTGGTCGAGCAGGGCGGCGGGCACCTCGTCGTGGCCGTCGCCGATACCGAAACACACGCCGGCCGCGGCCGCGTTCGCCAACGCGTCGGCGAAGGTCCGGCAATCCTGCGGGGTCTGCAGGCTCAGGCCCACCGTGCACACCAACTCGCCGCCGCGTAGATACCGCGACGGATCGCGCATCTCGGTGATGTGCGCCCAGCTGATGGGCCGGTCGAGGTGGCCCGAGGCGACGTCGGGGACGGCGAGCCCCAGCCGCAACGCGTCGACCACGGCGCGCAGGGTGGGGGTTCCTCCGTCGGTGGAGCCGGTCGCGGGCTCCGCCGGAACGCCCGGCAGCGGCGCCATCATTGGACGAGCGTAACGCCACTGTCATATCAACGCGGGTCGGCGTTGTGCGATCGTCCAATGCGGCGCGGTCACCCGGTGGAATCGCTGCGTGTTCGGCACATTGCCTGGCGTACGCGCTGACCTGGCGTGATAGTCAGCACATGTCGTCACCCATCAGCCCCGTGGAGCAGCCCCAACAGCTGCGCCGGGAGTTCTCGCTGTGGTCGGCGTTCGCGTTCGCGTTCGCCTTCATCTCACCGATCGTCGCGCTGTACGCCATCTTCGGCCTGGCGCTCTCGGCGGCCGGGCCGAGTTTCTGGTGGGGCTTCCTGCTGGTGTTCGGCGGCCAGTTCCTCGTCGCGCTCGTCTTCGCCCAGCTGGTGTCGCGCTGGCCGCTGGAAGGTTCGATCTACCAGTGGTCGCGGCGGCTGCTCGGCAACGGCTACGGCTGGTTCGCCGGCTGGGCGTACATGTGGACGCTGGTGATCGCCATGGCCACCGTCGCGCTCGGTGCGGCGGGCTTCATCGCCAACATCATCGGGCTGGAGGAACCCTCCGGCGGGACACTCGCGCTGATCGCCCTGGTCATCCTGCTGGGCGGCACCGGGGTCAACCTGATCGGCCGTGGCGCGCTCAAGGCGTTCATGACGGCCAGCATCATCGCCGAGGTGATCGGCTCGGTCGGGCTCGGCACCTGGCTGCTGCTGTTCCACCGCCAGAACTCGCTGTCGGTGCTCTTCACTGGGGGCGGGCCCGACGTCGACTTCTTCGCCTACCTGTCCGGGCCTTTCCTGCTGGCGGTGGCGTTCATCGGTTTCTCGTTCGTCGGCTTCGAAAGCGCCGGCTCCATCGCTGAGGAGGTGCACGAGCCGCGGCGCCACCTGCCCAAGGCCGTGCTGTTCTCGCTGACGTTCATCGCGCTCGTGGTGGGCTACTCCAGCCTGGCGATCATCCTGGCGATCCCGGATCTCGATGCGGTCGCCGAGGGCAGCGTTGCCGACCCGGTGTACGACACCCTGACCGACGCGCTGGGCGCAGGCATCGCCAAACCGGTGCAGTTGCTTTTCGTCATCGGCTTCCTGGCCAGCTTCCTGGCGCTGCAGACGTCCGCCTCGCGGGTCATCTGGGCCTATGCGCGCGACGGTGCGTTACCGGCGTCGGGTGCCCTCGCGCGGCTGCGCGGCCAGGCCCGCATCCCGACGGTCGCGATCCTGATCACCACCGTGGTCGGCGCGGCGCTGTTCGCCCTGAGCATTGTCGCCAACGATGTGTACACGCTGATGGTGAACTTCACCTCCGGGGGCTTCTACCTGGCATTCCTGTTCCCGCTGATCGGTTTCCTGGTGGTGCTGGTGCGCCGCCAGTGGACGCCCGCCCGCTTCTCGCTCGGCGCGTGGACGCTGCCGGTCGCGGCGACGGCCGTGGTGTGGGCGGTGCTGCAGTTCATCAACATCGCCTGGCCGCGTGTCGCCTTCGAGCAGCGCTATCTCGACTGGTCGGTATGGATCGGCATCGCGGTGTTGTTCCTGCTCGGCGCGGCCATCTTCGCGTCGGTGCGGTCGCACATCGTGGCGACCTCGGTGATCGATGACATCGAGGCCGAGGACGAACTGGCCGACCGCCCATGAGTAACCCCGTAGCTCTGGTCACCGGCGGCGCCAGCGGTATCGGCGCCGCGGTCGTCACCGCGCTGACTCGGCGCGGATACTCCGTCGGCTGTCTGGACCGCAACCCAGCACCCAACATCGAACACTCTGTCGCCGTGGACATCTCGGACGGGCGTGCGGTCGCGGCTGCGGTCGCCGAACTGCGGGACCGGCTCGGCCCGATCAGTGCGGTGGTGAACTCCGCCGGCCACTACGAGATGGTCCCGGTCGCCGACATCACCCGCGAGGCGTGGCACACGATGCTGCGCGTGCACCTCGGCGGGCTGGTCAACGTCGCGCGGGCCTGCCTGCCCGACCTGCTGGAGAGCCGCGGCACCCTGGTGGCGGTCGCCAGCGAGCTGGCCGTCGGTGGCGGGGAGGACGACGCGCACTATGCGGCGGCCAAGGGCGCGGTCATCGGCGTGGTCCGCAGCCTGGCCGCCGAGGTGGCCGCCCGTGGTGTGCGGGTCAACGCGGTAGCGCCCGGCCCGACCGACACGCCCCTGCTGGCCGCCGATAATCCCTGTCGCACACCGGAATACCTCAACTCGCTACCTTTGCGGCGGCTGACCACACCGCAGGAGGTTGCGCGCTGCGTCGAATACCTGGTGTGCGACGCGACGTTCAGCACCGGCGACGTCGTCAACGTCAACTCTGGAGCCGTCATATGAGCACGGATCTGACCGGCCGGGTCGCCCTGGTCACCGGTGCTGCGCAGGGTATGGGCGCCGCCCACGCCCGCCGGTTGGCGGCAGCCGGAGCGACGGTGGCCGTCAACGACATTCGCGACAGCGAGGCACTGCGCACGCTGGCCGCCGAGATCGGTGGGCTGACCGCCGCCGGTGACGTGTCCGATCCGGACGAGTGCACCCGCATCGCCAACCACGTGGCCGGCATCGCCGGGCGGCTCGACGTGCTGGTGGCCAACCACGCCTACATGGCGATGGCGCCGCTGCTCGACCACGACCCCGACGACTGGTGGAAGGTCGTCGACACCAACCTCGGGGGGACCTTCTTCCTGGTGCAGGCTGTGCTGCCACACATGCGGGCGCTCGGGGCCGGACGCATCGTGGTCGTCAGCAGCGAATGGGGTGTCACCGGCTGGCCGGAGGCCACCGCCTATGCCGGGTCGAAGGCCGGGCTGATCGCATTGGTCAAGACGCTGGGCCGCGAACTCGCCCCCGAGCGGATCATCGTCAACGCCGTCGCACCCGGGGTGATCGACACCCCGCAACTGCAGGTGGACGCCGACGCCGCAGGCGTCGATCTGGCCACCATGCATCAGCGGTACGCCGAATGGATTCCGTTGGGCCGCATCGGAGCACCCGCCGAGGTGTCCGCCGCGATCGAACTGCTCTGCGATTTCAGCATGGAAGCCGTTGTCGGACAGATTCTCTCGAGCAACGGCGGTTCGACGAGGGGGCGAGTATGACGACAGGGGGAGATGGCGTGCAGTACGTGCAATCGGCCGGCGGTGTGTTGGGTCAGATCGACGCGCAGGCGGTACCGCGGTACGCCGGCATCGCAACCTTCGCACGGTTGCCGCAGCGCCACGAGGTCGGCGACTACGACATCGCCGTGGCGGGCGTGCCCTTCGACGGCGGGGTGACCTACCGTCCGGGCGCCCGCTTCGGCCCCGCCGCGATCCGTCAGGCGTCGCGGCTGCTCAAGCCGTACCACCCCGCCCTCGACGTGGCGCCCTTCGCCGCGGCCCAGGTCGTCGACGCCGGCGACATCGCAGCCAACCCGTTCGACATCACCACCGCCGTCGACGAGATCCGCGCCGGCGTGCTGGGGCTTCTGACCCGGCCCGAACAGCGCGTGGTGCTCCTCGGCGGCGACCACACCATCGCGCTGCCGGCCCTGCAGGCGGTCAACCAGGTGCACGGCCCAGTGGCGTTGGTGCACTTCGACGCCCACCTCGACACCTGGGACACCTACTTCGGCGCCCCCTGCACCCACGGCACACCGTTCCGGCGGGCCTCCGAGCAGGGGTTGCTGGTCAAAGACCACTCGGCGCACGTCGGGATCCGCGGTTCGCTCTACGACCGGGCGGACCTGCTCGAGGACGCCGAACTCGGGTTCACCGTCGTGCACTGCCGCGACATCGACCGCATCGGTGTCGACGGGGTGATCGCGCGGATACTCGAGCGGGTCGGCGAGCACCCCGTGTACGTGTCCATCGACATCGACGTGCTGGATCCGGCGTTCGCGCCGGGGACCGGAACACCCGAGATCGGCGGGATGACCAGCCGCGAACTGGTCGCGGTGCTGCGGGCCATGCATGGGCTGAACATCGTGGCCGCCGACATCGTGGAGGTGGCGCCGGCCTACGACCAGGCCGAGGTCACCGCGGTCGCCGGGGCCAACCTCGCCTACGAGCTGATCACGCTGATGGCGGACCGATGAGCGAATTGCGGTGGCCGGACGGTAAATCCGCGGCGGCGGCCTTCACGTTCGACGTGGACGCCGAATCCGCGGTGCTGTGGAACAACGAGTCCGTCGGTGCGCGGATGAGCGTGATGAGCCACCAGGCCTACGGCCCACTGGTCGGCGTCCCCCGCATCCTCGATCTGCTGGAGCGCCACCAGATCCCGTCGACGTTCTTCGTGCCCGGCCATACCGCCGACCGCTACCCGCAGGCGATCCGCAGCATCGTGGCCGCCGGGCACGAGATCGCCCACCATGGGTACCTGCATGAACAGCCGACCGCGCTGACCCTCGAAGAGGAGATCGACGTCATCGACCGGGGCCTGGCCGCTCTCGCCGACGTCGCCGGGGTGCGGCCCGTCGGGTACCGGGCGCCGATGTGGGACCTGTCGTGGCGCACGCCCGCGCTTTTGGCCGAGCGTGGATTCCTCTACGACTCGAGCCTGATGGACGCCGACCATCCCTACGAGTTGGCGGTGGCGGGCCACGACCCGCTGGTCGAGATCCCGATCCAGTGGGCGCTCGACGACTGGGAGCAGTACTGCTTCCTCCCCGACATCTCCGGCAGCGGTCTCATCGAGAGCCCCCGAAAGGCGCGGGAACTGTGGCAACTGGAATTCGACGGCCTGCGCCGGGTCGGCGGCTGCTGGGTGCTGACCAACCATCCGTTCCTGACCGGGCGAACGTCACGGGCCGCCGAGCTCGACGACCTGATGCGCTACGTGCTCGACCACGACGACGTGTGGACCACCAACCTCGGCGCGATCGCCGAACACGTCCGCTCACTCGGACTCCAACCCCGGAGCATCACACCGCCCGACGTGCCGCGCTGACGCGCGACCATAATCTCCGGCATGGCAGGGAAGGCGGCTGAGCAGACCGGACACTCACGTGCCCGGGGTGGACGGTGGAGCGTATCGGCGGGCGACCTCGCCCAGGCGGCGGTGTTCGCCGCGCTGATCGCCGCCCTCGGGCTGCCGGGCACGATCACCGTCGGGCCCAGCGGGGTGCCGATCACCGTGCAGACCCTGGGCGTGATGCTCGCCGGATCGATCCTCGGCCCGCGCAAGGGAGCCCTGGCCGTCGCGCTGTTCGCGATCCTCGCCATCGCCGGGCTGCCAATCCTCGCCGGCGCCCGCACCGGTCTGGTGTCGCTGGCGTCCCCTACCGCGGGATTCTTCGTCGGGTGGCTGCCCGCCGCGGTCGTGATCGGTGCGCTGACCGCCCTGATGATGCCGCGGTACCGCGTGGTGTGGGGCATCGCGATCAACGTCGTCGGCGGCATGGCGGTGATCTATGCGTTCGGCACCGTGGGCCTGATGATCCGCACCGACCTGTCGTGGTGGGCCGCGTTGTCGACGAATGGGATCTACGTGGCGGGCGACCTCGCCAAGGCGGTGGTGACCGCCTTCGTCGCCGCGCAGGTGCACCGCGCCAGGCCCGGCCTGATCGCCCCGTGGGGGCGGCGCCGGGCCGCTACCGCCGATGGGTGACGGGATCGTGTTCGACGGCATCGTCTTCGAGGAGGTGGCCCACTCCTTCGGCAGCCGCCCCGTCCTGCGGGACATCTCCCTCACCCTCACCGAGCGCCGGATCGGTGTCCTCGGCGCCAACGGCAGCGGCAAGTCCACGCTGGCGCGGATGATCAACGGCCTGGTGCTGCCGGACCGGGGCACGGTTCGGGTGGACGGTCTGGACACCCGGCGGTCCACGCGCAAGGTCCGCCGCCGGGTCGGGTTCGTGTTCACCGACCCCGACCGGCAGATCCTCATGCCGACAGTCGCCGAGGACATCGAACTGTCGCTGTCCCGCCACGGGTTGAGCCGCGATGAGCGCACCGAGCGCATCCGGCGGGTGCTCGAGCGGTTCGGCCTGGCCGGGCACTCCGACCACCCCGCACATCTGCTGTCGGGTGGGCAGAAGCAACTCCTGGCGCTGGCGGCCGTGCTCGTCACCGAACCGCGCATCGTGGTGGCCGACGAGCCGACGACGCTGCTGGACCTGCGCAACGCCGCGATGTTGCGCGCCGCGTTCGCCACCTTGGACACCCAGCTGATCGTGGTGACCCACGACCTCGCGCTGGTCGACGACTTCGACCGGGTGATCGTCCTCGACGACGGCGAGGTGGTCGCCGACGACGTCCCGTCGGTCGCGCTGCGCGCCTACCGGCGGTTGATGACGTGACGGTGCTGGGGGTCTACCGGCCGGGCCGGTCGCTGCTGCACCGGTTGCCGGCCGGGGTCAAGCTCGTCGGGCTCGGCGCGCTGATCGCGCTGATGTCGGTCCTTGTCGACTCACCCGCGGAGCTCGGCGTGGCGGCCGCCGGTGTGGCGGTGGTTTTCGCGTCCGCCCGCATGAGCGTGAAAGAGGTTGCCGCCCAACTTCGTCCCGTCCTCTGGGTGGTCGTCTTCATCTTCGGCTTCCAGCTGTTGTTCACCGATTGGCGTCGTGCGCTGGTGGTCTGCGGCGTGCTGCTGCTGTCGGTGGCGTTGGCGGCAGCCGTCACCGCCAGCACCCGCACCACCGACATGCTGGCCGCCATGACCCGGGCGATGCGGCCGCTGGGTCGGGTCGGCTTCCCGGTCGAACAGGTCGCGCTGGCCCTGGCTCTGACGATCCGGGCGATTCCGCTGATGGTCGAGACGGTGCGCCAGGTCGACGAGGCGCGCCGCGCCCGGGGGCTGCGCTTCTCGCCGCGCATCGCGGTCGCGCCGGTGGTCGTCGCGGCGTTGCGCACCGCCGACGGGTTCGCCGAGGCGCTCGCCGCACGCGGCCTCGACTGAGATCGGCTGAAACGCGCTGAGCGGTCGACTAGCGCGACCAATCCCGCGACGAGATCTGCACCAGGGTCGTGGGATCGCGCGGGCGACGACCGTGGTGTGGAACTCGACGCGCCGCGAAATATCCGTCAAACACCCGATGGTGCGGCGCGGCCAACGCCCATAGCGTGAAGCCGCATGATCCCCATCCCCGAGGACGACGCCACCCGGCAGAAGATGCGGAAGGCGGTCGAGGCGAGCGTCGAGGACTTCCAGGGCGTGCCGGGCTTCTCCGTCGTGCGCACCGAGGGACCGGGCACCGCGATCGGCGCTCACGGCGGCATCCAGGACGATATGCAACTCGACCGGGTGCTGACCCGGATGCGGATGCAACCTGCAGGCGCCTTCGGCGGCAAATTGGTGATCTTGTGCACCAAGCCCGAGCGGGAGTGGCGGATCGTCCGGCTGTCCGGCGTCCGCGGCGTGCCACCGAAGTTCGTCGACGATCGTGTCTTCACCGACGAGCATGCCGCACAGGCCGAGATCTTCACGATGCGACTCGACCAGTACCCGACCGAGGACGGGATGCCGGAGCACTACAACCCGGCGTGGAAGGCGCGAGGGGAGAACTGGGGGTGAGCGCCGACATGTACCCGGACCTGCTGCGCCTCACCGGTTACGGCAGCAAGTGGTCGGTCGAACAGGGCGACAGCCTCGACTTCTTCGTCCACTGCGACGGGCCCGCCACGTACCGCGCCGAACTGGTCAAGCTGATCCACGGCGACACCCATCCGAGTGGGCCGGGCTTCAAGGAGCAAACCATCGACTCGCCCGTCAACGGCGACTACCCCGGCCGCCCGCAGACCATCCACGCCGGCTCCTACGGCATGGTGCTCGACCGTCGCCCGCTGCGCGTGGACAGCTTCACCCTGCAGTGCTGGATCTGGCCGACCATGCCGACCAAGGTGGAGGGCTACTGGTCTCCCGGCGAGCAGATGATCGCCGGAAAGTGGTCCGACGGCACGGGTTACGGGTTGTTCCTCGACCTCTCCGGACGCGTGTGCCTGCGGATCAACGACCAGACGCTGACCGCGGCCGAACCCGTCCGGGACCGCGCCTGGCACTTCATCGCCGCGACGTTCGACGCCCCCAGCGGACACGCCGTCCTGCACCACGAGCCGCAGATCCGCTACGCCCTCGATCCGGTGCCCGCACCCGCCAGGACCACGTTCACCGACACGATCGCGCACAGCGCGGTGCCGTTCACGCTCGCCGCGCACCCCGGGCACACCGAACCCGACCGTGCGTCGCGCCAACCGCACGGCTGGGTGATGACCGACCATTACAACGGCAAGATCGACGCGGTGCGGCTGTGCTCACGCGCGCTCACCCGGCTCGAGATCGAGACGATGAAACTCGGTGCGGCGCCGGGGATGGACGAACGGCGCGGTGTCGGTCCCTCACCCGATCTGGGCGCCGCTCTGGTGGCCGCCTGGGATTTCGGCCTGCAGATCCCCACCCGCGCGATCGTTGACTGCGGGCCCTACCGACTCGACGGCGAACTCGTCGGCATGCCGGCCCGGGCCATGACGGGCCACAACTGGAGCGGCGCCCAGACGTCGTGGGCGGTGGACCACCGCGAGTACGGCGCCATCCACTTCCACGACGACGACGTCGACGACGCCCGCTGGGACACCGACTTCACCCTCGACGTTCCCGACCACCTGCCCAGCGCCGTCTACGCCGTCAAACTCACCACCGACGACGGCGACGAGGACTACATCCCGTTCATGGTGCGCACCCCGCTGGGCAAGCCGCAGGCCAAGATCGCGGTCATCATGTCGACGACCGACTACATGGCCTACGCCAACGAGCACGAGGCCACCAACTTCGGCAGCGCCGAAGCCCTGCTGTACCGCACCCCGATCATGGCGCCGCAGAACATCTTCCTGTCCGTGCACCGAGAGTACGGCTACTCGCTGTACGACACCCACAGCGACGGCTCCGGCGTGCACATCTCGTCGCGCCTGCGGCCGATCCTCAACGTGCGGCCCAAGTACGACTCGTGGCTGACCCAGTCGCCGTGGCAGTTCAACGCCGATCTGCACCTCATCGACTGGCTGACCGAGCTGGGGTACGAGTTCGACGTCATCACCGACGAGGACATCAGCTACGACGGCCTCGAGCGGATCGAGGGGTACAACGTGTTGATCACCGGGTCGCACCCCGAACACAAGGACAGTCACTACCTCGACGCCATCCACACCTACAAGGACCGCGGCGGACGGCTGATGTACATGGGCGGCGACGGGTTCTACTGGCGGCACACCTTCCACCCGGCCTATGGACGCGGTGAGCTCACCGAGATGCGGCGCTGCGAATCCGGCATCAGGCCCTGGCAGGCGCAACCCGGCGAGTACCACCACCAGAGCGACGGCAAGCTGGGCGGTATGTGGCGGTTCCTCGGCCGCGATATGGCTGCCGTCAGCGGAACGTCGATGGTGGCACAGGGATTCGACATCTCGACCTACTTCAAGCGCACACCCGAGAGCGACGATCCGCGGGTGGCGTGGGCGTTCGAGGGTATCGGCTACGACGAACGGCTCGGTGACTTCGGGCTCGTCGGCGGTGGCGCCGCCGGCGCCGAACTCGACACCGTCGACACCACGCTCGGGTCGCCGCCGCACACCCTGCTCGTGGCAACGTCGGCGGGACTGCACACCGACGCCTACCTCACGGTGACCGAGCTCATCCTGACCAACTCCCCCGGCCACACCGGAACGCAGAACCCGCGCATCCGCGCCGACATGGCGTTCCACGAGACCCCGAACGGCGGCGCAGTGTGGGCGTTCAGTTCGATCTCCTACTGTGGCAGCCTGTCTCACAACGGGTACGACAACAACATCTCGAAGCTGACCGCGAACGTCCTCGACCACTTCAGGGCCGACGGACCGCTGCCGGCACCCGACGCCGCCGAAGTCCGGTCCAGGGGCCGGTTCGACTCGACGCCGGCGCTGAACTTCCAGCTGCCCGAGGAATTGCCGCACTGATGGGACCCGTTGCGGCGAGGCGGAATCTGCTTCTGCAGTCTGCGCCGGCGGGCCGGCACGGCAGCGCCGACACCGCCGACTGGACCGGCACGTGGGTCGGTGTCGGCTTCGCCGACCAGTTGACCGAGGTCGGCGCCGTCCTGCCCGCGACCATCGGCCACCACGCCGCCCACGTGCGACGTACCGAGGACGGGCTCACGGCCGCGATCAACGCCAGACCGTTCGGGGGGTGCATGTCGATTCCGGTGCACTGCGGCAGCACCCGCAACGTGCGCTGCCCTCACCTCGCGTGCGCGTTCAGCGAGGACGGCGGGGTACTCGACAGCGCCACCGACCCGGGCGGACGGGCCCGCGTCGAATTCATCGGCGACGGACGCAGAACCGTCGGACTGCCCCTGGCGCAGTGGGGGCCGCTGCTGTTCCTGAACGTGACGTTGGAGGAGCCGGCGCCGCTGCCCATCGCCGACGCGGTCCCACCCGGGCGCGTGGCGGCGATCGGCTCGCAATTGCTGTCCGGCAACTGGTTGACCACCCCGCAACGGGCCGCCTCGGCCATTGCGGGGATGCTCGGCGCCGACGCGGTGCTCGCGGCCGTCGCGCCGAATGTGGCGATCGTGCGCTCGGGGACGACCGCGTTCACCGCGTTGAGCCGCCCGGCAGGCCCGACCCGCAGCACCGTCGTGTGGGGACTGCATTCGCCGTCAGACGGCGCGACGACCATCGACGACCGACTGATCCGCGGCGAACTGTGCGCCATGTCACGACGGACTTAACGGCTCCGAAACAGATCCCGAACCTCCCCGACCTCCGCTCGTAGTCGACTGGACCACATCAGCAGACGTGAGTTCGGAGGGAGAACGACGAGATGACCCGTGCGGGAATCGACACTCCTGACTTCTCCTCGATCGCGACGGCGATGGTGTCCCCGGACACCGAGGTGCGCATCCGCGGCGCCATCGACTTCCTCCGTGTCGAGACGGGCTGTGACAGCTTCCTGCTCGCCTACAAGGCGCCACAGAGCACGGGGTTCAGCCTGGTCAAATCGATCGGCTACTCCGACGCCGTCGCCAGCTATCTGAGTTCGGACATCCAGTCGCTTCCCGAATTCCAGAAGCAGTTCTCCGACCACAACCGCATCACGGACTGGGTGGACGTGCCGGAGTTCCCCGACTCCTACAGCGGCGCGCAGGTGTTGCGACCGGAGGGGTTCACCAACGGCTTCCTCATGGTGCTGCACGACGGCGCCGGTGAGGTCGTCGGGATGTGTCAGGCCAACATGGAGCGCCCGGAATTCTCCGCACGCAGCCGTTGCATGATCGAAACCGCCCGACCCCTGTTCACCAAGTACGTGACGCGGCAGCGGGCCAGGGCGCGCGCCCGGCTGACCCCGCGGGAGCAGGAGATCCTCGCGCTGCTTCGCGGAGGGCTGTCCAACGCCGAGATCAGCGACCGGCTCTTCCTGTCGCCGCGCACCGTGAGCACCCACGTCGAACGGGTCCTGCGCAAGCTCGGTGTCGCCAACCGGGTGGCCGCCGCGGTCCACGCCACCGAACTGGGTCTTGCCGCCCCCAACGCCCCGTCGTCACGGTGCCCGCACCGCGCACCGTAAAGACGCTCTGAACAACCGAATCCGGAAACCCGGACCACAGAGGTGATCCGGAGTACCGTGCTGCCTGCGGGTTCGGCTCGGCTGCAACCGAATACGTCGGATGACGGATGTTGCAGACGCGGCGGATCTCCTACCGTGGAGTTCGATGTCGGCGGATGCCACTGCTCACCGGGGTGCAGCGCGTACAGCGGCCGATCACTCGCTCTACCCGGAGGATTCGCGGATGACGCCTCGATACAGGCTGTGGCGCAACGCAAAGCGTCTGTTCGTCGTATGCGTGGCCGCGATGTGTGCCGGCACCGCCGTCGCCGGATGCTCACGCCCGCCCGCCCAGACGGGCAACGTCTTCGTCGTCGCGATCGAATCCGAGGCCGACATCCTCGATCCCCAGGTTGCCGGTGGGTGGGTGTCGTGGCGGATCAACCGGCAGATCTTCGAACCGCTGGTGGACCAGGACCTGACGATCCCGTCGGACCAGGCGACGATCCCCCCGCTCAAACCCGGCCTGGCCGAGTCGTGGGAGGTCTCCGACGACGGGCTCGATTACACCTTCCACATCCGCAAGGGTGTCCGGTTCCACGATGGCACCCCGCTGGACGCGAAGGCCATCGAGTACAACGTCCGCCGCATGTGGGACAAGGGTTCACCGATGTACTCCGCACGGGCGGCGGGACAGACGGGCTTCGTGTGGAAATTCGTCGAGTCCGTCTCGACCGTCGACGAGCACACCGTGAAGATCATTCTGAAGCAACCGTTTTCGGAGTTCCTGCGGATGCTCACCCAGGGCGGGAACGGCTCCACGGCCATCATGAGCCCCACCGCCCTCGAGAAATACGGCGACGACGTCGCCGACCACCCGGTGGGCACCGGACCGTTCAAGTTCGCCGAACGCATCCGGGGTGAGCGCATCGACCTGGTCCGCAACGACGACTACTGGGGCAAGGTGCCCTATATCGACGGCGTGGTGTTCCGGCCCCTTCCCGACCCGTCGGCGCGGACGGCCGCCCTGCGGTCCGGCGATGTCGACATGATCGCGGTGCCCAACCCTGACAGCATCGACAACCTCGTCAGCGAGGGGTACCAGCTGTCCGAGGGCATCCCGCCGCACACCTGGTACCTGTCCTTCAACATGAAGGACCGGTACACCTCGATACCCGAGGTGCGCCAGGCGATCAACCTCGCCGTCGACCGCGAGGGCATGGCGCAGGATCTGTTGCGCGGCTCGGTCACCCCGGCGTACGGCGTGCAGGCCATCTCGGCCGGCGGCTACGTCGAACGTCGGGACGTCTACGAACGCAATCTGGACAAGGCGCGGCAACTGCTGGCCTCGGTCGGCCTTGAGAACGGATTCGAGACCACCCTCATCACCTCCACCGACGGATCCGGGCAGATCATGCCGGCGCAGATGGCCGAATTCATCCAGCAGAACCTCGCCGAGGTCGGGATCAACATGAAAATCCAGACCCAGGAGTGGATCTCGTATCTGGGGGTATGGGCACGCGGTATGCAGGACGGGGTCGGCATGGCGCAGATGTCGTGGGGTATGACCAGCCCGTACTGGCTCTACATCGTCACCTCCTCGGAACTGCAGGCGCCCAACGGCCCGAACGTCGGGTACTACGACAATCCGGTGCTCGACGAGGCGATGGACAACGCGATCACCGCGCTCGACCCGGCCGAGGCCGAGAAGTGGTGGCGAGAGGCCAACAACATCGTCAGCGACGACGCCGCCCTGGTGCCGATCGTCAACGACAAGGCGCCGTACATGTTGGCGCCCTACGTCACCGGCTTCGTCTCGGCGAGCGAGGAGTGGTACGACCTGACGGAAGTGAGGCTCGAACAGTGACCCGTGTCATCGGAAACCGCCTGCTCTCCACGCTTCTCGTGCTCTTCGGGGTGGCCCTCATCGTCTTCCTGCTGCTGCAGATGGTCCCGGGCGATCCCGCCGTGACCATCCTGGGCACCGGGGCGACCGCGGAGACCGTCGCCGCGCTGCGCACCGAACTCGGCCTCGACAGGGCGCTGCCCGTGCAGTTCTTCGACTACCTGGGCGGGCTATTGCAGGGGGATCTCGGACGCTCACTGACGGTCAACGCGCCCGTCACCGACATCATGGTGCCGCGCTTCGTCAACACCCTCATCCTGACGGGCGCGGCGTTGGTGCTGTGCATCGTGATCGCCGTACCGCTCGGCGTCATCGCCGCCCACAAGCAGTACAGCATCTTCGACCGCGCCTCCATGGTCATCTCGCTCGCCGGAGCGAGTGTGCCGGTGTACTGGTTCGGTCTGCTGCTGATCGGCATCTTCGCCATCGGGCTGGGCTGGTTGCCGACCTCGGGCATGTACAACCCGCGATTCCCCGGCGGAATCGGAGATCTGCTGGCGCATCTCGTCTTGCCCGCCATCGCGGCGGCGCTTGTTCCGCTCGCGGTGATCGCCCGGATGACCCGCAGCGTGATGGTCGACATCCTGGCGCAGGACTACATCCGCACATTGCGTGCCTCCGGCCTGTCGACCTCGTCGGTGTTGTGGCGGCACGCACTGCGCAATGCGTTGCCACCGATCGTCAACGTCATCGGTCTTCAGGTGGGTTACCTGCTGGGTGGGGTGGTCTTCGTGGAAGTCGTCTTCGGTTGGCCGGGGCTCGGCCAGCAGCTCTACACCTCGATCACGCAGCGCGACATCCAGGTGGTGCAGGCCGGTGTGCTGTTCATCGCGCTGGCCTTCGTGATCATCAACCTCGTCGCCGACACGGCCGTCGGCCTGCTCGATCCACGCACTCGAAGGACGGTTCGCGCATGAGTGCACTCGCCCAGGCGGTCGGTACAGGCCGCTCACTGATCGGCGCACGCCGGACGTCGGCCGGTGGGCACGCCCCGACCGAGACGCACGTCCCGAAACCCCCGTGGCGCTTGGCAGTACGAGCCTTCCGCCGGGACAGGTGGGCGGTGGTGTCACTCGTGGTGCTCGTCGCCGTCACGCTCGCGGCGATCTTCGCGCCGCTGTTGACGCCCTACAGTCCCGTCGCCGGTGATCCGGTCGACCGGCTCGCCGGTGTCGGCACCGACGGGCACCTCCTCGGGCTGGACGGCCAGGGCCGCGACATCTGGACCCGCCTGCTCTACGGCGGCCGGAACTCGTTGACAGTGGCGGTCGTCCCGGTACTCGTGGTGTTCCCGCTGGCCCTGATGATCGGGCTGTTCGCCGGCTTCCGGCGCAGCCGCGCCGGAGAGACCCTCATGCGCATCCTCGACGTGTTGTTCGCGTTCCCCCTGGTGCTGCTCGCCATCGCGCTGTCCGCCGTGCTGGGCGCCGGTCTGGGCAACGTGATGCTCGCGATCGGCATCACGCTGGTCCCCTATATGGCGCGCGTCGCCTACACGGCGACCGTCCAGGAATCCTCGAAGGACTACGTCGAAGCGGCCCGTGCGTACGGCGCCAACCCGCTGCTGCTGATGTTCCGGGAGTTGATGCCGAACGTCGTCGTCCAACTGCTGGTGTACGCGACCACCCTGTGCGGCCTGATGATCGTGGTGGCCTCCGGTCTGAGCTTCCTGGGGGTCGGCGTCATCCCGCCCACCCCGGACTGGGGGATCATGACCGCCGACGGAAAGAACGTCCTACTCGAAGGCATCTACCACGTCGCGACCATCCCGGGTCTGCTCATCCTCGTCGTCTCCCTGGCGTTCAACCTGATCGGCGACGGCATCCGCGACGCCCTCGACCCGCGAAAGCAGACGATCTGATGAGCCCGGAAACCCCAGCGGCGCTGGATGTCAGAAATCTGTCGGTCGACTTCCACACCGACGGAGGTGTGGTGCACGCGGTGAAGAACGCCAACATCACCGTCCGAGAGGGGGGCATTCTGGGCCTCGTCGGCGAGTCGGGGTCCGGCAAGTCGGTGACCTCCCTGGCGGTGCTGCGCCTGCTCGGCAGCACCCGCGCGGAGATCACCAGCGGCGAGATCCTGTTCCGCGGCGAGAATCTGCTCGACAAGACGGACAAGGAGATGCGCGCCATCCGCGGCCCGCACATCGGACTGGTCTCCCAGAACGCCTTGTCGGCGCTCGACCCGTCGTTCACCGTCGGTGCACAGCTGATGGAGGTGATCCGCCTGCACCAGCGGGTCGACAAGGCGACGGCGAGGGCGAAGGCGCTCGAAGCGCTCGACCTCGTGGCACTGCCCGACGCCAAGCGGCGGATGCGGTCCTATCCGCACGAACTGTCCGGCGGGCAGCGCCAGCGCGTGGTGATCGCGATCGCACTGTCGTGCCGGCCGGAGCTCCTACTCGCCGACGAACCGACCACGGCGCTCGACGCCACCGTGCAGAAACAGATCCTCGATCTGCTCGTCGACATCAACGCCGAACTGGGCACGTCGATCCTGCTCGTCACCCACGACTTCGGCGTCGTCGCCCACGTGTGCAGCGACGACACCGTGATGCGCCGCGGCGATGTGCTCGAATCCGGCGCCGTCGACCAGGTGCTGAACCGGCCCCAGCACCCGTACACGCAGGGGCTGATGCGTGCGGTGCCCCGTCTGCACCTCGACCCCGGCACCCGCTCCGTACCGCGGGCGGACCGGCGACTGTTCGAGTTCCACGGCGACACCACCCTGACCGCCACGAAGGAGCAACCCCATGTCGCGTGATCCGCTGGTCACGGTCACCGACCTGACAAAGGTGTTCAGTGTCCGCGGCGAGGACGGTAAACGCGGTGAGTTCGTGGCCGTCGACTCGGTCAGCTTCGCGGTCGAACGCGGCGAGACATTCGGCCTGATCGGCGAATCCGGCTCGGGAAAGACCACCACGGGCCGGATGGTGATGGGTCTGGAGACGCCCACGTCCGGGTCGGTGACCTTCGACGGCAACGAACTCGTCGGCCTCTCCGACCTGGCCATGCGCCGCTACCGCCAGCAGATCCAGATCGTGTTCCAGGATTCGGGTTCGGCGTTCAATCCACGCCGCAGCGTCGGCGCCCAGATCGCCTACCCCCTGCGGTTGATCCGGACCGCCTCAGCCGCCGAGGCCAGGCGCAAGACCCTCGAATTGCTGGACCGCGTCGGGATGCTGCCTTCGCATTACGACCGCTACATCCACGAATTCTCCGGGGGGCAGCGTCAACGCCTCGGCATCGCCCGCGCCCTGGTGACCGACCCGGACTTCGTCGTCCTCGACGAACCGACCGCGGCGCTGGACGTCTCGGTGCAGGCGCAGATCCTCAACCTGCTCAAAGACCTTCAGCGCGAACGGAAGCTGACCATGTTGCTCATCACCCACAACCTCGCTCTGGTCGAGCACATGTGTGAGCACGCAGGCGTACTCGACCACGGCAGGCTCGTCGAGACCGGCCCGGTAGACCGGCTGCTGACCGAACCCGAAACCGAGATCACCCGCAAACTCGTCGACGCCGTGCTCGAACCCGAGCTGGCCGGCACCCACAACTGAGAGGCACCCGTGACCGAGACTCTCGCGCAACGAACGATTCCCGAACTCCGCGTGGCGATCGACCGCGGCGAGGTGGACCCTGTGGACCTGGTTCGCGGCGCACTCGCGCAGATCGCCCGGACCGAGGACGAGATCCAGGCGTTCGCCGCGGTGTTCGCCGACGAGGCGCTCGCCGTCGCTCAGGAGCAGCGTGCGGCGCAGGCCGACGGCGGCCCGTTGCGCGGGATACCCGTCGCGGTCAAGGACATCTACGACGTCGGCGGGTACCGCACCGGCAACGGCTCGCTCGGCGCGCCCGAGCACTTGGCGACAGAGGACTCCGAGGCGGTGCGGCGACTGCGGGAGGCCGGGGCGGTCATCCTCGGCAAGACCACCACCCACGAATACGCCTACGGCGTCAACACCCCGCCGACCCGCAATCCCTGGGGCCTCGACCGCATCCCGGGCGGGTCCAGCGGGGGCAGCGGCGCCGCCATCGCAGCGGGCGTGACGACCGCCGCCCTCGGCACCGACACCGGCGGCTCGATCCGCATCCCGGCGGCGCTGTGCGGGGTGACCGGCCACAAACCCACCTTCGGCATGGTGAGCCGCCGCGGTGTCAGCGCGCTCAGTTCGACGCTGGACCACGCCGGACCACTGGGCCGCACCGTCGACGACACCGTGGCTCTGCTGGAAGTCATCGCCGGCCACGATCCGGGTGATCCCTACAGCAGCACCGCGCCCATCCCGGACTTCCGCAGCGAATTCGACCGCGGGCTGGCCGGATTGACGATCGGTATCGCCGAACCGTACTTCTGCGACCGGCTCGCCCCCGATGTCGCCGCCACCTTCGAGACCGCGGTGCGCACTCTGGAAGCCGCGGGCGCCACCATCCGCCGGGTGACGTTCACCGACGTCGAGTTGTGCCCCGAGGTGGTGCACGTCGTCTGCGGCGTCGAGGCCGCCGCATGGCACGGGGTGCAGACCGGGATGAGCCCGGACAAGTTCAGCACCGACGTCCAGGATGCGCTTGCCGTCGGCGCGGCCTACAGCGGCGTCGACTACCTCGCCGGCCTGCGGGCCCGCGCCGCCGTCATCGCCGGGATGACCGCGATGTTCGACTCCGGGATCGACGTGCTGATCTCGGCGACCATCGCGATGACCGCTCCGCCGTACGGGGCCACCGAGGTCGAACTGGGCGGCGCCACGGTGCCCATCCTCGACGGCATCAACACACTGACCGTGCCGGCCAACGTGACCGGAATGCCGGCGCTGACGGTGCCGGCAGGGTTCGGCGACGACGGTCTGCCGATCGGGCTGCAGCTGATGGGCCGCCCGGGTGCGGATGCGACCGTGCTGGGCGCCGGGCGCGCGTTCGAATCGCTCGCGGGGTGTGTCGACGTACCACTTCCATTCTGAACTTCGATCCGACCATAGGAGACCCCATGTCCGACAACGAATTCGTCCCTTCGGAAGCCGCCGTGGCGGCGGCGTTCGACTTCGCCGAACTGACCGTGCCGCCCGAGCGGCTGGCGGAGCACTACGAGATCTACTCGTCCACGCTCGCCCTGATCCGGCGCGCTTCGGTGGCAGGGCTGGGCGAGACCGTCCCGGCCGTCGGCTTCAACGCCGGCTGGCAGTGACCCGAGACTGAGCGAAAGGTATACCCGTGGAACTCTACGAACTCCCGATGATCGAGGTTGCGGCGAAGATCAAGGCCAGGGAGGTATCACCGGTCGAGGTCGTCAACTCGTCGTTGGCTCGGCTCGAGGAGACCGAGCCGACGTTGACCGCGTTCGTCACCACCACTCCTGAGATCGCCCTCGAGCAGGCGAGGATCGCCGAGAAGGAGATCGGTGACGGCGAGTACCGGGGGCCGTTGCACGGTATCCCGCTCGGCGTCAAGGATCTCTACGACACCGCCGGGGTGCTGACCACGTCCAGTTCGGCACAACGCGCCGACTACGTGCCCGATGCCGACGCGGTGTCGGTGGCGAAGCTCTACGACGCGGGCATGATCCTGATCGGCAAAACCCACACCCACGAGTTCGCTTACGGGGCAACAACTCCCACCACCGGAAATCCGTGGGCGCCGGACCGCACACCGGGTGGCTCCAGCGGTGGCTCAGGTGCTGCGGTCGGCGCAGGCGTGGTGCCCGTCGCCCTCGGCAGCGACACCGGTGGCTCGATCCGTATCCCGGCGGCGCTCTGCGGCACCGTCGGGCTGAAACCCACCTACGGTCGTGCCCCGCGCGTCGGGGTCGCCTCACTGTCGTGGTCGCTCGACCACGTGGGCCCGTTGAGCCGCAACGTGATCGACTCGGCGTTGGTGATGGCGGCGATGTCGGGATATGACCGCCGAGACCCGGCCACCGTCGACATCCCCGTGCCCGACATGGTGAGCGAGATCGGCGCCGGGGTCGCCGGGAAGAAGATCGGCATCCCGACCAACTACTACACCGAACAGCTCGACCCCGAGACCGCCGCAGCCGCCGGCGCCTCCGCCGCTCTGCTCGAAAGCCTCGGCGCGGAGCTGGTCGAGGTGACGATCCCGATGGCCGACGTCATCCTCGCCACGGAGTGGGCGATCATGATGCCCGAGGCCGCCGCCTACCATCAGGACTACCTGCGCAACTCACCGGAGAAATACACCGACGAAGTGCGCACGCTGCTCGAGACGGGCGCCGCGCAGCTGGCCACCGACTACGTCAACGCGTTGCGATTGCGCACGCTGATGCAGGCGGCGTGGAAGGAGATGTTCTCGGCGATCGACGTGCTGCTGGCCCCGACCGTGGTCGCCCCCGCCACCCTGCGCGCCGACCCGTTCATCACCTGGCCCGACGGCACCGTCGAGGGGGCGACCGGTGCGTACGTGCGCTATTCGGCACCGGCCAACATCACCGGGCTACCGTCGCTGTCGGTGCCCGCCGGCTTCACCTCCGGAGGTCTTCCGCTCGGGGTGCAGATCCTCGGCAAGCCGTTCGCCGAACCCGAGATCCTGCAGGTCGGCTATGCGCTCGAGCAGAATTCGGACGTGGTCGGCAGGATTGCCCCGGTGCTCGCCGGGGCCGCCTGACCATGCACATCCTCGACCGCATCGTCGGGTGGGCCGACGACGAGGCCGTCGCGGATTGCCTGCACGAACTGCGGCACCGGCACGCCGTCGAATACGTGCACCTCGACGCCGCTGACCTGGACCGCAAGCGACTCCGCGTCACCTCGGACGTGGGCGCCGAGTACGCGGTGGTGCTGCCGCGGGACACCGCGCTCGCCGACGGGGCGGTGCTGTTGCTCGAGGCCGGCCGCGCTGTGGTCGTGCGAGCCGGCGCACCGCAGACCATGGTGCTGCGGGCGGCCGACCTGCCCGCAGCGCTTCGGCTGGGGTTCCTCGCCGGGCACCTGCACTGGAAGATCGATCAGCGCGGGGACACCCTCGTCGTTCATCTCGAGGGGCCGGAGTCCGACTACACCGCGCGCATCGCCGACCTGCTCGCGAGCGGCGGGGTCGAACGGGTGCCGCACGCATGACCGACCTCGCTCAGCTGCTCGCCGCGATCCGGTTCGGCGACAGCGGCTTTCCCTCCGGCGGGTTCGCGTTCTCGTCGGGTCTGGAGGGTTCGCACCGAGACGGCCTGGTACTCGACGAGGAGGACGTGGGTGCCTTCGCGGCCGAACAGCTGGAAGGCCGGTGGCACACGTGCGATCGGGTGCTCATGCGTCAAGCGTGGACGGCGGGAGACCCTGCCGGTGTCGACGCCCTGGCGGAGGCCGTCGCGACGATGTCGGTGTTGCGGGAGGCGTCCCGGCGTGCCGGTGCGGCCACGCTCGCCACCTTTGCGGCGGTGCTCCACACGGCGTCGGGGTCCACTGTCACCCGGTACCGGGATCGGGTGCTGACGGGGTCCGCGCCGGGACACCTCGCGGTGGCGCAGGCGGTCTGCCTGCGCGCCGCCGGTCTGACGCTCGATACGGCGGAGACCGTCGCGGCGTGGCAGGCGCTGTCCGGGATCACCGGCGCGGCACTGCGCCTCGGCATCGTCGGACACCTCGGCGCCCAGCGCGTCACGTCCGCGCTGACGCCGTTGCTGCTCACCCTGCTCGGCCGCGAACCGCCCAGTACCCCGGCCACATTCACCGCCTACGCCGACATCGCCGCCCAGCGGCGCGGTGACGGTGCACGCCTGTTCGCCAGCTAGCACGCAATAGGAGATCTGTGAACCTGACCCCCACCGAGATCGAGCGCCTCACGCTGTTCAGCGCGGCGGAGATGGCCCGGCGCAACCTGCGTGAAGGGATTGTCCTGAGCCACCCGGAGGTGGTGGCCCTGCTCGCCGACGAAGTGATGCTCGCCGCCCGCAAGAACCTGGCCTACGACGCGGTGATCGACCATGCCACGACGCTCCTGCGCGCCGAGCAGTGCGAACCGGGCGTACCGGACATGGTGCGCATCGTGGCCGTCGACGCCCCGTTCCCCGACGGCACGAAGTTGGTGACGCTGATCGACCCGATCACCCCGGCGGCCAGCGACATCCGTCCCGGCGAGGTCATCGTCGGTGACGACCCGGTCGAACTGTTCCCCGGCGCCGAGCGGATCACGCTGACCGTGGTCAATCGCGGTGACCGGGACATCCAGGTGCGCAGCCAGGCCCACTTCTTCGAGACCAATCCGGCGCTCGAGTTCGACCGCCGTGCCTCGTGGGGGCACAAACTCGACGTGCCCTCCGGCGGGGGTGTCCGATTCGAACCCGGCATCCCGGTGGACGTGCAGTTGATCCCGATGGCCGGCGCCCGCGTCGCCCAGGGCTTCTCGGGTCTGGTCGACGGCGCTCTCGACGCCGACGGCGCACTCGAGGCGGCCCTGACAGGAGGAGCATCGTGACCACGATCGACCGGCAGTCCTACGCGCGGGTGTTCGGGCCGACGAAGGGGGACCGGGTCAGGCTCGCGGACTCGGACCTGTTCGTCGAGGTCGAACACGACCACACGATCCCCGGATACGAACTGCTCAGCGGGGCAGGTAAGTCCGTACGCGACGGCGAGGGCTACCGGCCGGCGACCAAGGTGTCAGACGGCGCGCTGGACTACGTCATCATGAATGCGTTGATCATCGACGCGGTCAGCGGAATCATCAAGGCCGACATCGGTATCCGCGACGGCCGGATCGTCGGCATCGGCAAGGCCGGCAATCCCGACGTCATGCCGGGAATCACCGAGGGGATGGTCGTCGGCACCGCCACCACACCGATTCCGGCCGAAGGCATGATCGTCACCGCCGGCGCCATCGAGACGCACGCCCACCTGATCTCGCCCCAGCAGACCGAGCACGCGTTGTCGACCGGCACCACCACGCTGATCGGTGGCTCGCTGGGCCCCACCTTCGAGGTGGCCACGGGCGGGCCGCGCAACCTCGGACTGTTCCTCAAGGCCGGCGAGTACACGCCGATGAACTACGTTCCGTTCGGGCGCGGCTCGTCGGATCCGGCTGCGGTGCTGGAGATGGTGGCCGCCGGGGCGGGTGCGGTGAAGATCCACGAGGACTTCGGTGCGTCACCGGCGATCATCGACAAGACCCTCGTGGCAGCGGATTCCGCCGACTTCGCCGTGCACCTGCACACCGATTCGATCAACGAGTTCGGGTTCTCCGAGACGACGATGGCCACCATCGGCGACCGCACGATCCACCTCTACCACATCGAGGGGGCGGGCGGCGGCCACGCGCCCGACCTGATCCGCTGCGTCAGCTACGACAACGTCATTCCCGGCACCACGAACCCCACCAACCCCTACACGCTCGGTGGCCTCGACGAGGGCGTGCCGATGACGATGCTGGCGCACCTGATGAATTGGGAAGCGCCGGAGGACATCGCGTTCGCCGAGGCCCGGATCCGGCCGCAGACCATGGTGGCCGAGGACTTCCTGCACGATATGGGTGCCATCTCGATCTTCGGCAGCGACACCCAGGGCATGGGCCGGGTCGCCGAGAACATCGCCAACTGCTGGCAGCTCGCGGCGGTGATGAAGGACCGGATAGGGCGGCTGCCCGAAGAGACCACGGCCGCGGCCGACAACGAACGCGTCAAGCGCTATATCGCGAAACTGACCATCAACCCGGCGATTTCGGTCGGCGCCGATGCGCACATCGGGTCGGTCGAAGTCGGCAAGGTCGCCGATCTGGTCATCTGGCAGCCCGCGTTCTTCGGCGTCAAACCCAAGACGGTGCTCAAGAACGGGTTCATCGCGTGGGCGGCGCTCGGCGACGCGGCCGGGTCCATCTCGTCGTCGGAGCCGGTGATCCAGCGACCGAACTGGGGCGCCCTCGGCGACGCGGCCGCCGAACTGGGGTTCGTGTTCATGTCCTCGCTCGCCGTCGACGCGGGGGTGCCACAGCGACTCGGGCTGCGCAAGAACGTCCTGCCCATCAAGTCCGTTCGCGGACTGCGCAAGTCGGACATGATCCGCAACAGCGCGCTGCCGCACGTGGAGGTCGACCCGCGGACCTTCGACGTGCGCGCCGACGGCGAACTGCTCACCGCGGAACCGGCTGTCACCGTGCCCTTCTCGAGAAGGTATCTGCTGCGATGACGTTGAAGGCCGCGCGTATCGGCATCGGGGGGCCGGTCGGTTCGGGGAAGACCGCACTCGTCGAGGCGCTGCTGGCCGGATTCGCCCGCCGCGGCCGCGTCGTCTCAGTCATAACGAACGATCTGGTGACCGCCGAGGACGCCGAACGGGTGCGCCGGTCCGGGCTGATCGACCCACGCCGGGTGCGTGCCGTCGAAGCCGGCGGCTGCCCGCACACCGTGATCCGCGAGGACCCGTCGCTCAACATCGCCGCCGCCGACGCCTTGGAGGCCGAGTTCCCCGACACCGAGATGATCCTGCTCGAATCCGGAGGTGACAACCTCGCCTCCACGTTCTCCCGGGACCTGGTGGACTACTGGCTGTTCGTGATCGACGTGGCCGGCGGCGACGACATCCCTCGCAAGCGCGGACCGGGTGTGGTGCGGTGTGATCTGTTGGTGGTCAACAAGGTCGACCTGGCGCCGTATGTCGGGGTGGACCTGCCGTTGATGCTCAAGGAGGCCGACGACGTCCGTGGCGGCCGCCCGGTCCTCGCGATCAGCGCCCGCGGCGGCGACGGCGTCGAGGCGCTGATGGACGTGCTCGAACGGGAAGTGCTGTTCGTGTGACGCACGCGCTCGATCTGACCTTCGCCGACGTCGGCGGACGCACGGTGCTGACCCGCCGCCGCTACCGCTGGCCGCTGCTGATCGGCCGGGTGTTCCCCGACCCGGTCCGGCGGTCGGTGGGCTCGGTGATCATCCAGAACGCCGCGGGCACCGTCATTCCCGGTGACGTCGTCACGCAGCGGATCGCGGTCGTCGACGGCGGGTCCGCGGTGGTCCGCGGGCAGGGCGCGACCACTGTCAGTGGAGTGCCCGGTGGCGCTGTCGCGATGGAGGACAGCGAGATTCGCGTCGATGCGACCAGTCGGCTGCAGTTCGAGGCGGCTCCGCGCATCCTCACCCCACACGCGCACTACCGGCAGCGCACCCGGGTGTGTGTCTCGCCGGGCGGCCGGGCGGTAATCGTGGACGCCGTGGTGTTGCACCCCGAACTCACCGATGACGTATTCGGCAGCTACGAGTCCCTTGTGGAGTTCGCCGGCCCTGACGGAACGCTGCTCGCACTGGATGCGCAGCGGCTGGGCGCCATGCCCCGGGTACGGCGTGCGCCAACGGCTTTTGCCACCGTGTACCTCGGCGGCGCCGGATGCGACACGACGATGACGGCGCTGACTCCGGAGATCGAATCACTGTCCGTCCTCACCGGCGACCGGCGTCTCTACGTCGGGGTGAGCGACCTGCCGAACGGCACCGGGTGGGCCGTGCGAATGGCCGCGTCCGACGGCGGAATCCTGCGGACCGCGATCGCGACGGTGACGTCCGTCGTCGCAGCGCAGCCCGTCCCGGCATGACCCGCGCCCCTCAGGTGCGCGCCGTCGCCACCGCACCCGCCAGCCGGTCCACTGCCTGCTCGATCTCCGGCATCGACGTCGACCGCTCACGCGCCCACGCCAGCGCGATCTCGGCCGGCGGCCAGGTGCTTTCGTCGATCGGGATGAGTTTGAACTCCGGTGGCGAGAAGATCCGGCCGATCGCCGAGGCAGGCGCGTACGTCAGGACGGCCACCAGGTGCCGGTGCGACACCTGCGCCGCCATCTCCAGTTCGCCGCCACGCTGATTCGTCGTGCGGACGATCCGGTTCACACCGCGGGCGTTGAGTTGCCGGGTCAGGGCGGCCAACACCACCGGGTTGGGACGGGCGTAGTCGATCACCACCTCACGGTCCCGCAGCTGCTCGACCGTCACGGTGTCGTAGGCGGCGAGCGGATCGTCGAACCGGACCGCCACTGCACCGGGATAGGTGGCGATGACCCGGTGCGCCAGGCGTCTGTCGTTCGCGGGGAGGTGGATGACGCCGATCTCGAGGTGCCCGGACACCAGTTTGGCGATGACCTCGGCGGCCGACCCGGGAACGCTGAACACCGACGGGTTCGGCAGGTCGGCGACGGCCGCCTCCACCTGGCCGAGCAGGTCCGACGGCGCGTACGCCGTCGCGCCGATCCGCAGCGTCGTCGCACCGTGCAGGGTCTGGGCCGCCGTCGCCTTGAAGTCGTCGACCTGTCTGAGGATGTCGCGGGCCGGACCGACCAGCCGCTCACCCAGCGGGGTGAGCCGGACTTCGTGATAGTTCCGCTCGAACAGGGCGCCGCCGAGTTCGCGCTCCAGCAGTTTGATCTGTTTACTCAGCGGTGGGGGCGTGATCCGAAGCCGGTCCGCCGCACGCTTGAAGTGGAGTTCGTCGGCGACGGCGACGAAATACTTCAGTCGCGTGAAATCGAGTTCCAACACACCTCGTCCGACAGTTCGTTTGACTGAATCGTACGGAAACGCGTCCGCCGTCCTGCACCCACCGGCTGTCTCCCAGTGGAGTGTCTTCACCGCGCTTGTGCTGGTTTTCGACACCAGGGCTGTGGATCGGTGCGTCGGGCGGGCTTTTGACAGCCGTGGTGTCGAAACCCAGCACAAGGCGCGTGCACCGACACCGCCCCTCAGAGCCGATGTGCCTCCGGTGCCGTCTGCAGTACGCCGCGGGCGAGCAGATCAGCCACGGCCGCCTCGTCGAGACCGAGCAGCGTGGTGGCGATCTCGATGGTCTGCTCACCGAGCAGAGGCGCCTGGCCCAGCGGCGGGTCGGCGATCCGCTCGGAGTGCAGCTGGGCGTTCTCCAGGACGTACGGCTCCCTGCCGTGCGGATGCAGCTCCTCGCGGAAGGCGCGGCGCTGCGCGTAGAAATCCCACCCGGGCAGGTCGGCGGCGTGCATGACGGCGCCCGCGGGCACGCCGGCGGTCTGCAGGAGCTCCATGCCGCGGGTGGGTGGGTGGCGCACCGTCCATTCGGTCACGGCCGCATCGATGCGGGTTCTGTTGCGGTCCCGGCCGGCGCGGGACTTCAGCTCCGGGTCGGCTGCCAGGTCGGGGCGGTCGAGCACCCGGCAGAGCGCCTGCCAGTCGGCGTCGTCGCGGACGGTGACGGCCACCCACGCATCGTCGTCGCCGTCCGCGCGGAACAGACCCCACGGTGCGTCGTGCGTAGGGACGTCGGAGCGTACGCGGCCGCTGCGGACGAGCGCCTCGCCGGCGATCTCGGCGGCGAGGTGGCTGAGCATCACCTCGGACTGCGCGATGCTGGCCGCGCCGCCGAGGCCGGTGCGTTCGCGGCGCACCAGCAGGCTCAGTGCGGCCAGGACGCCGATACGGGCACTCACGTGGTCGGGATACACGGTGACGGTGTCGCAGAACGCATCCGGATCCGACGGGTAGACCCACTGCTTCGTGAAGCCGGCAGCCGCGCGGACCAGTGGGCCGTAGCCGAGGCGCTGTGCCCACGGACCGGTGGGGCCGAACGCCGAACTGTCCACGACCACGACACCGGGGTTGACCGATTTCAGCACGTCGAAGTCCATGGCGAGTCCCGCCGCGACGCCGGGTTTGAAGTTCGTCAGCACAACGTCGGCGTCGCGCACCAATCGGTGCGCCAGGGCCTGGCCTTCGGGGGCCCGCAGATCGATGCCGATCGAGCGCTTGTTGCGATGCCCGCCCGCAAAGCTCGCGTTCATCAGGCTGCGGCCAGGGCGCATGCCGTCCGGGAACCCCGCGTTCTCGATCTTGATGACATCGGCGCCGAGATCACCGAAGAGCCGCCCCGTGTCGGCGCCGACGACGATCACGCCGAGGTCGAGCACCCGCAGTCCTTCCAACGGCAGACCCTGGTCGGTCCGATTGCGCTGCAACAGAATCGGCGCACCGGCCGGCCGCTCGTCGTCGCCGCCGGGTGCGGTGGTGGTGCTCGCGCGGTGTCCGTCGATTTCGACGACACCGCGCGGAACGGGAGCGACGAGGCCGGGGGAGAACTCGACGTCGCCGAAGAAACCACGCGCGGTGACCTGGTCGGTGGTCAGTGCCTCGGTCATGCTCAGCACCGCGGCGGTCGGCACACCGTGTTGCTGCCCTTGACGTTCCAGGTCGTTGCGCGACTTGTCGGCGCAGAACGCCTCGATGGCGGCCCAGAGCGGGGCCGAGGTCAGTCGATCCCGCAGACCCTCGAACCGGGGATCGGCGAACTCCTCTGGGCGGCCCATCCATTCGAACATCCCGTGCCACTGGCGTTTGGCCAGCAGGCAGATCCGGATGTAGCCGTCGGAGCAGGGCACGATCGGATAGCGCAGCCGCTCGGCTGCCCAATTGCGCCGCTGCTGAGCGACGGGCACTCCCACCGACGCCGTCCCCATCGTCCCGAACGGCGGGTCGAGTGCCTGCATCGCGCCCTCGACGATCGCGAAGTCGATGCGGTCGCCGATGCCGGTGCGCAGCCGGTCGAGCAGCACGCTGAGCACCGCGACCGCCGCTTGGGCGGCCGCGACGTGGTACGGCAGTTGCTCGCCCGGCGGGATCAGCGGCTCCCGGCCCGGGATACCGGATCGGGACAGCTCACTGGTCAAGGCGTGCAGCACCGGGGTGGTGGCCTGCCAACTCGAGAAGTCGTTGTCGCGGCCGAAGTCGCTGAGCGACAACACCACCAGGCCCGGGTGGGCGGCGCGGATCTCGTCGACCGCCAGACGGCGTTCGGCGCCGGAACCCGGCCGGGAGCCCTCGATGAGGATGTCGGCGGTGTCGAGCAATCCGGTCCATTGGTGCCGGCCCGCCGGGGTGGACGGGTCGATGGCGGCGGGTGCCACACCGAGCCGGTTGATCGCGGTCGCCAGCGCCACCGGTCCGAACCGCGGACCGACCTGCGTGTCCGCGGTGATGCCGGCCAGGTCGACCGCCGTCACGTGCGCGCCGAGGTCGGCGAGGAGACGACCGACCGCGGTCATGGGTCCCGAGGACAGGTCGAGGATCCGGATGCCCGCCAGCGGAGGGTCGTAGGCGGTGGTGTCGTAGGGCTGGGTCATCGGTCAGTTCCGCCGGGCGTCGCGGAACGGGATGTCCCGGTCGACCTCGGGTTCCTTGGGCAGGCCGAGGACGCGCTCACCGATGATGGTGCGCTGGATCTGATCGGTTCCACCGCCGATCGAGGTGAAATACGCGTTGAGCGTGAGGAAGTTGATGTCGTCGGCCTCCGGGTTGTCGGGTCCGGCCAGCAGCGCCTCGGCCCCGATGATGTCGGTTTTCACCCGCGCCTCGGTGTGCAGGATGCCGGACATGGCGAGCTTGCCGAGGGACATGATGGAGCTCGACGTGCCCTGGGAGGCCGACGCCTTCGCGCGGGCGTTGTTGAGCCGGTTGAGTTCTCGCAGGGCCAGCACCGTTGCCAGCGAGTCCCGGATCACCGGATCGTCGAGCCGGTCGTGAGCGCGGGCGAGTTCGACGAGGCTGTCGGCGCGTGAGCTGTTGCGCGATCCGCGGCCGCCGTCGCCCATGATGGAGCGCTCGTAGGCCAACGCCGTCTGCAGCACACGCCAGCCGTTGCCGGCGCCGCCGATGAGGAAGTCGTCGGAAACCTCTGCGTCGCTGATGAACACCTCGTTGAAGTGGGACTCGCCGGTGATCTGCACCAGCGGTCTGACCTCGATACCGGGTTGCTTCATCGGCAGGATGAAGAAGCTCAGACCCTTGTGCTTGGGTACGTCCCAGTCCGTGCGGGCCAGCAGCAACCCGTAGTCGGCCGTCGCCGCACCCGAGGTCCACACCTTCTGCCCGTTGACCACCCACTGGTCACCGTCGCGGACCGCGGTGGCGTGCACCCCGGCGAGGTCCGACCCCGCACCGGGTTCGCTGTAGAGCAGGCAGGTACTGGCCCGTTCGGTGAGGAAGTCCCGCAACAACTCTCGCTTGATGCGGTCAGTGCCGAACGTCAGCACGGTGTTCGCCGGGATGCTGTATTTGTCGCGGCGGGCGCCGGGGGCCCGGACCGCTTTGAACTCCTGCTCGATGGCGGCGGCCAGGTGGTTCGGATAGGCGCGGCCGAACCACTCGGTCGGGTAGGTGGGGACCGCGTAGCCGGCGTCGAGCACCTTCTCGAGCCAGGCGACGCGCTCCGGGGACGCCACCCAAGGATCTTTCGACTTCGGCAGGCTGGTCCAGTTCTGCTCGAGCCAGGCGCGCACCTCGGCGCGCAGGTCCTCGGCGCTCGGAGTGATGTCGGTCATGGGTCAGGCGCCTTTCGACAGAAGGTAGCGCTCGCGGTGCAGGCGGGGCCCACCGAACAACTGCATGCCGGTGCGGGCGCGGCGCAGGTACAGGTGTGCGGGGTGCTCCCAGGTGAACCCGATTCCGCCGTGCATCTGGATGGCCGCCGCAGCGGTGTCCTGATAGGCCTCCGCGCAGGCGAACCCCGCGAGCGCGACGGCCCCGCCCGCGGTGTCGAGGCCGGCGGCCTGCTGGGTGGCGGCGT
The DNA here is from genome assembly GCF_016313185.1 of Mycolicibacterium baixiangningiae. Classification (NCBI taxonomy): domain Bacteria; kingdom Bacillati; phylum Actinomycetota; class Actinomycetes; order Mycobacteriales; family Mycobacteriaceae; genus Mycobacterium; species Mycolicibacterium baixiangningiae. Next base: position 5,826,977 of record NZ_CP066218.1, on the reverse strand, counting down.
TCTGCGCGGCCGACGTCGCGGACTCGACCTTCAGCAGGAGATCGGCGGCCATGTGCTTGAGCGCCTGGAAGCTGCCGATCGGGCGGCCGAACTGGATGCGGGTCTTGAGGTATGCGACGGTGATCTCGAAGATGCGGCGGGCCCCGCCTGACTGCTCGCCGGCCAGCGCGATCACCGCGAGGTCGAGCGCCTGCTGCACGGCCTCCCAGCCGGCCGTGCCGAGCCGCCGCGCCGGGGTGTCGGCGAAGGTGAAGGTCGACAGCCGCACGGTCGGGTCAAAGACCGTCGCGGCCACACGCTGGAAGCCGGTGGCGTCGGGGTCGACCTCGTAGACGCCGATGCCGTCGGGACCGTCGGCCACCACCAGGAGGACGTCGGCGACCTGTCCGTCGGTCACGTAGTGCGCGGCACCCGTCAGCGTGGTGCCGGTGGCCCGCACGTCGACGCCTTCGGCGGTCCAGGTGCCCGCCTTCCCGGTGACCGCGACCGTGCCGATGGCGCTCCCGTCGGCCAGGCCGGGTAGAAGCCGCTGCTTGTCCTCTTCAGAGCCCGCGGTGGCGATGAGCGTGGCGGCGAGCACCGCGCTGGAGATGAACGGCGACGGCAGTAGGGCGGCCCCGGCTTCTTCGGCGACCGCCTCGAGTTCGGCGGGGCCGAGACCCACCCCGCCGTAGTCGCTGTCGATGACGATGCCGGTGACACCCTGGTCGGCCAGCCGGCGCCACAGGTCGCGGTCGAAACCCTCGTCACCGGCCAGCACGCGCCGCACATCCTGCTCGGTGCACCGGCTGCGCAGCAGATCGCGGACCGCCTCCCGCAGCGCTTCCCGTTCGGTGACGTCGATCGTCATGGGCGGACCGCCTTCCCTGTCGTCGCTGACAGCTTCCGCGCCGACCGGGCGGGTGTACATCACGACTTGCGACACCCTCGCGTTTCCGATGGCGACATGCGGGACCGCGGGGTGCGGCTATGTCGTCGCGCGCGTGTTCCCGGCGTGCTGGATCTGGTTCCCGCCGCGCCGCTTGGCGGTGTACATGGCGGCATCGGCGTCGGTGACGAGTCGGTGGAACGTCTCGTCGGCCGCGTCCGGTTTGACGTCGCGCAGCGGGACGGTGGCGGTACCGACGCTGGCAGTGACGCGAAACGGTGTCGAGTGGACCGCGGCGCACAGGCCCTGAGCCCATTCGGTCGGAACCGCCGATGTCACGATGTCGGCGATCAGGAACTCCTCGCCGCCCATCCGGCAGAGCAACGCCGTATCCGCGCACGCGGCCGTCAGCGCGTCGGCGACGTCGACCAGCGCGGCGTCACCGCTGGCGTGGCCGTGGACGTCGTTGATCGCCTTGAACCGGTCGAGGTCGATGAGCGCCACCGCCAGGTGTGCCCGGTCGGCGCGGGCTACCAGCCGCCCGACCACCGCGTGGGTGAACGCCCGCCGGTTGAGGAGCCCGGTGAGCGGATCGCGGTCGGATCGCAGCAGGTCGGTGCCCAGCGAGCGCACCACCACCTGGATGGCGAAGGGCACGCCGATGTTCAGTTCGAGGACCAGGAAGTAACCGGTGAGGGCGAGCACGGGCTCCCCCTCCAGCGCCACCCGTACCGCCTGCCACGCTCCGACCGCCATGGCCAGCACGAAGTTCATGAGCATGTACCGGGCCGTGTGGAAGAACGCGATGTAGCCCCCGGACACCGCCAGCGCCGTGCACGACATCAACCCGATCAGCGGGTTGGCCTGCCAGAGGCATCCGCTGGCGATGGTGACGCTGCCGATGGCAGCGAAGAGGACCGACTGGGTTCGGGTCGGCCAGCGCTTCAACCACAGCACGGCCAGGCTCAGCCCCGCCAGGGCGGCGACGACGGCGAAGCCCAGCGCAATCCGGTCATCGATAGACGCCGGCCCCCACAACGCGTTCACCGGCACCAGCGCCAACGACGCCGCGACGACTGCCAGCCCGCGGCGCATCGGCCCCGCCATCCCGCGCATTTGCAGGTAGCCGCTGAGCCAGTCAAAGTGGTCCGGCTGCCGCCACCACTTTTCCACCCAATTCATCGACGTTTCCCCTAGGCCCCACGCCCCGCTGCGTGTTTGCCCACGCTACAGCGCGACCGGCCGTCGGAGTTTTCGAACGACAGGATTCTTTTGTGCGGAACACCCGGCGGCGCCGGAGTTATTGACGGAATTTGCCCGACTGTTAGCGACAAAGTCGCTGAACCGTCGCTGTGACCGTCGGTCGACCAATTCCCGCGACAACCGAGCGACTTTGTCGCTGCTAGCCGGGCAACTCGTTCGCCGTGTCGGTCGGGGAGAACTGAGACTCCTGCGACTGGGAGCCTGTCCGTGACATATGCCACACCGCCGCCTGAAAGCGCCTGTTGCCGAGGGGTTTTCCGGGCGGCCCGGCGAATCCGCACCGGTAGAGTTGTGGCGCTCGGCCCACCCAGGTCCGACGGCAGTATGGGACCGTCGCGTCCCTCCGCCATCCGCCGGGGAGATGGTGCCCCAAATCCGAGATCCGAAAGCAGGACACTGCTGCGTGACACGCGTACCCCAGCACAGCCGCCGCGCGGCGCTCACGCTGCCGGCACTGCTCACGGCGTCCGCCGCGGTGTCCCGGCTGCCCCGCGCCTCGGCCGAGTCGGGTCGGTGGTCGGCGGCCCGGGCCCACGCCTGGTACCAGGGGCAGGGCTGGCTCGTCGGCGCGAACTACATCACCTCGACGGCGGTCAACCAGCTCGAGATGTTCCAGGCGAGCACGTTCGACCGGCGGCGCATCGACAGCGAACTGCTGCTGGCCAGCCGGATCGGGCTCAACACGGTCCGGGTGTTCCTGCACGACCAGCTGTGGGCCCAGGACCGCAACGGATTCTCGCGCCGTCTCGCGCAGTTCGTCACCATCGCGGCCCGCCACGGCATCAGGCCGTTGTTCGTGCTGTTCGACTCGTGCTGGGATCCGCTGCCCGAATTGGGCCGTCAGCACCCGCCGCGGCCCGGCGTGCACAACTCCGGGTGGGTGCAGGGTCCGGGCGCCCGGTACATCGCCGATCCCCGCTACCGGCATGTCCTGCGCGACTACGTCACCGGCGTGCTCAGGCAATTCCGCAACGACGAGCGCGTTCTGGGCTGGGACCTTTGGAACGAACCGGACAATCCGGCCAAGCAGTACCGCGCGGTCGAACGCAGAGACAAGGTCGAGCGGGTCGCGGAACTGCTCCCGCAGGTGTTCCGCTGGGCGCGCGAGGTGGCTCCCGCTCAACCGCTGACCAGCGGTGTGTGGGACGGCGAGTGGGCGGACCCCGCCCGCCGCAACACGATCAACCGCATCCAGCTCGACAACTCCGATGTGATCACGTTCCACAACTACGGCGATCCCAGCGAATTCGAGGCGCGGATCGCCGAACTCCAGCCACTGGGGCGGCCCATCGTGTGCACCGAATACCTGGCCCGGAACCTGGGCAGCACCGTCGAGGGGGTCCTGCCGGTCGCCAGACGGCGCAACGTCGGTGCCTACAACTGGGGTCTGATCGCGGGAAAGACCCAGACCCGACTGCCGTGGGATTCGTGGGACAGGCCGTACACGTCACCACCGGACGTCTGGTTCCATGACATTCTGCGTTCCGACGGACAGCCCTATCGGGACAGCGAAGTCCGGACGATCCGGTGGCTGACGGGCCGCGTCGGCCCGACCTGAGGCGACCCGGGGGACCTCTTCCAGCGCAAACACGCCCACCTCCGCAGCAACTTCCCGGTCGTCGGGCACGCGCGGTACCTGCTCGAGGCCGTCGGTCCGGAGCTGCGCCAGTACATCGTCGCGGCAAACGACGAGGAACGCCCGTTCACCCGCGACCAGCGTCGTTGGGTGTACGCGTCGTCGAAGAAGGAGAACAACTACTTCGGCTTCGGCACCGATAACGACGTCGAGCACTCGAGCGGCTATCCGGTGATCAAGCACCGCACGTTCGGCCGGAACGGCGCCGCACGCAACCGTCCCGGGGCGTTCCGGCCCGCCTCCGTCGTCAACATCTCGGCGATGAGCTTCGGCTCGCTGTCGGGCAACGCCGTTGAGGCGCTCAACCGGGGCGCCGGTGCGCGCCCTGGAGATCGCCGCCGCCCGCGGCATCCGAATTCTCCGACACCGACAGCCTGCTCGACTGGGTGAAGTTGCTCGCCGCCGAGACCGGTCTGCCGGTGGGCATCAAAGCGGCCGTCGGGGATCTGGAGTTCTGGAACGAGCCCACCGACTGCATGCGGGAGAGCGGGCGCGGTATGGACTTCGTGACGATCGACGGCGGCGAAGGCGGCACCGGTGCGGCGCCGCTGATCTTCACCGACTCGGTCTCGATGCCGTTCCAGCTGGGCTTCGCGCAGGTGTACCGGATCTTCGCCGAGCGGGATCTGCACGAGCAGGTCACGTTCATCGGGGGTGGCAAGCTCGGCCTTCCGGACAACGCGGTGGTCGCGTTCGCGCTCGGCTGCATCCAGGCGCAGAAGTGCCACACCGACACCTGTCCCACCGGTGTCGCCACGCAGAACGCCTGGCTGTCGCGCGGTCTGGTGCCGGAGGTCAAGGCCGAGCGAGTCGCGAATCACCTCAAGACGTTGCGCCGCGATCTGGTCAGGGTGGCCGAGGCCTGCGGAGTGCACCACCCCGGGCTGATCGGCACCGATTCGGTGGACATCCTCGACGGCCGGACCACAGCCACGCCGTTGCACGATGTGTACGGGTACAGGCCCGGCATGGGTCTGCCGTCGGCCGCCGACTGCGAAGAGATCACCCGGATGATGACCGCAGGCAAGACGCGGGTGGCTCCGCTCCGCCGTCCGCAACGGCGGTGGGGTGATCGGTTACTTCGTCGAGGACTTCGCAACACTTTTGATTCCCGGCCCTCATTCGTACCAGTAGGCGAGGGTCCGGAACTCGATGCTTGATCGGGGCGTCCACTCGGGCGTTGCATCGGGGTGAGCGAAGGCGCCGTGCAATAGGACCTTGTTCTCCGAGGGATCGGTGTCATGACGAACGAAGACGAGTGCTTGGTCGCGGTTCATCTCCGAGTAGAAGAGCCATCGCTGTGAGGGGTTGTACCGAGCAACATGAGTCTCGAACACCAATTGCTCTCGGGCGTCAGGATCACTCCGGTACTCCGCGACGGTGATGTCGTTGAGGTCCAAACTGCGCGCGTCGCAGACGGCGAGCGGCACATCTTGCGGGGGCGTCGAGAACGCCCTCCAGATGTTGTGCTGAACTGCTCGGCGGATCTTCCGGTTCTCGGTCGGCGGATGGGTGTCGATGAACCACTGGGCGTCTTTGTCCGTGACGTCGGAGTGCATGATCGTTCCGGGCGCCAGGACAACGCCATCGTCAGCGTTCCATCGGTTTCCGTAGCGCAGGTAGTGCGTGCCCGCAGGCACGACGCAATCGGCACCGGTCAGTTGCTGGATGAACCGACACATCTCTGGCACGTACGCCTCTTCGACAGCTTCCAGGTCGCTGAAGTCAACCACTGACGTTGGAGAATCCAATACCTCAAATCCTTCGCGCTCGAGTCGTGGAGGATCAGCCAGGGTGCATGCATCAGTGATCGTCACCTTGACTGGTTTGGGCTCGGAAACGATCTCGGCGATCAAGAACTTCTCGGTCGACTCGTGGTACTTGTCAGCGGCGAAGTTGAGGTTCGCCTCCAAGGTTTTTCCTGTCTTCGTGTCCACGTACGTCATTGCTCCGCCTCTCGCCTAGTTCGGACCGACAGTCCTTTGCGATCCGATGGGGAACAGTAGGCTGTCAGAAAACCTATGTCAAAATAGATATCTGCTCAAACGCAAACGGATGCAGGCGAATCGCGGGGCTCTCTCATCAGACGCGGCGCGCAACCACTCGACTCGGCCGCAGGTCATTTGCCGGGTTGCGGTTATGGCCTCTTCGCAACGTCGCCCCGGGGGCGGGGGCCTGGGAGCATGACGACGACAACGGAAGGGTGAAGGCGATCACTGCGAGCACCTGCAGTTCTTGGCGTCAGCGTGTGCCCGAGTGCCGCGTGTCCAAGAGCATCACTTCGGCGTATCGAGACTTCGCAATTCGGCGACCAACGCTTGTACGGCTGGTATCGCGGACACCAGCTGTTCGCGGCGTTCTGCATCGAGTCGCGCGATCACGTCGGCGATGTGCCGCGACCATGCCGCGGAGATCTTGTCTCGATTCTTGAGGGCCTTGGCGGTCGGATGCAGCTCCGTCACACGCTTGTCGGTCGGCGTGGTCCTGCGCTTGACCAAGCCCTCAACCATGAGCTTCCTCACAACAGCACTCACGTTATTGGGATGCATCGTCAGTTCAGCTGCAGCCGCCGACACGCTCATCCCAGGGCGCTCATAGATGGTTTTCAGCACGGCGACATCCAGAGCCGGCAGAGCCTTCAGGCCAGCCGTTTCCGCAGGCTCCATCCGTTGAACAGTCCAAGTCAGGTCACGTAAAGCGGAGGCCAGTTCCAAGATTGGATCAGCGGACTGTTCCTGGCCGGACATAGCCCGATCTTAGGCTATGAATCCATAGGCAATCCTTGAATAGATATTCGGGTGCTGCCGAGCCATGTGCGCCTCAGCCCAACTCATCGGCGTGCTTGCGCTGCTGGCCGCGGTGGTCGCGTTCGCGCTCGGCTGCGACATGATCAACGTCGCGCGGGAGGCGATGCTCGCGATCGGATGCATCCAGGCGCAGAAGGTGTTGCGCCGCGATCTGGTCAGGGTGGCCGAGGCCTGCGGAGTGCACCACCCCGGGCTGATCGGCACCGATTCGGTGGACATCCTCGACGGCCGGACCACAGCCACGCCGCTTAACGCCGAGTAGACATCGTCGGTGTCGGTTCGTAGCCTTGCCCGGGACATCGACAGCCGGACCAAAGATCGGTCCTCGAAGCGAAGGGCCGTGACAATCCGCGTGACCGGGGTGCGCCACTCTCTTCGGCGAGCGATGTGCAGTCTTGCGACCGTAGTCCTGGTGGTGGCTGCGTCGATGGGCATGCCGGTGGGCGACGTCGAGGCGGACCCGGCGGCTGACGCGTTGTCCAGGCTCAACGAGTTGTCCCAGCAGGCGGTGCAGAGTCGCGAGGCCGTCACAGCCGCCCAGCGCGATGCCGAAGCCAAACTCGCTGAGCAGACGGCGGCCGTTGACCGCCATCGTGCCGACCTGGCCGCCCTGGACATCGCGAACTCGCAGCTGGCACCCCTTCAGACCGCTGCCGACCGGATCGCGGCGATGAACTACATGAGTGGGAGCGACGGTCAGTTCGCGGCGGTGCTGACGGCGGGCTCCCCGCAACAGCTGATCGATCAGCTGTCGCTGCAACGGACGGTGGGCGCTGGGATCGCCGATCAGATGAAGGCCTATCAATCGGCCCGTGAGCGTGCCGCCGCCGCCGCCCAGGCGTCGGAGAGATCGGCCGCCGATGCCGGCGCCGCGGCCGAGTCGGCCGCCGCCATTCGCGCAGAACTGCAGGCCAAACTGAGCGAACTTCTGCGTCAGATCGCCGCCGCGGAGGCGCAGTACGCGGCGCTGACACCGCAACAACAAGCGATCGTCGACAACGCACCTCTGCCGAATGCGGCCGCCCCGCCAGGCCCGGCGATCGCCGCGCTACCCGGCGTGCCCCCCGGCGACGTCGCTCCGCCCCCGGCAGCTGCCAACCCGGAGGCTTTGCCAAGCGGCGTCGCGTCAGAAGCCGGTTTGCAGCCGAACACCATCCTGGCCGCCAGGGCCGTCAGCCAACAGTTCCCTCAGATCGCCGACATCGACGGAGTCCGCCCGGACTCGAAACCGTGGCATCCGAGCGGTTTGGCGATCGACATCATGATCCCGAACCCCGAAAGCCCCGAGGGCATCGCGCTCGGCGACCAGATCCTCGAGTACGCGCTGAGTAATGCAGGCCGATTCGGGTTACAGGACGTGATCTGGCGCGGCACCTACTACACGCCGGCCGGTCCCCAAGCATCGGGATACGGCCACTACGACCACGTGCACATCACCGTGACGCCACGCCGCTGACCCGAATCACGGATGCAGGTTCCACTGGCCGCAGTCCTGGGCCAGGACGTCGTTGACGTCGACGCGGATGCCCCCGACCACCGGTCCCGGATTCGATGCGGTGTCGATGATGCGCTGGTAAAGAACTGCGGCGGGGTACATCTGGCCATTGGACCAGGACCGGGTCTGCCAGGCCCACACGTGGCCAGGTGAACGCGACCTACCGATGACACCATCGGCCGCAGCCCATTGACACGCCTTGATGCCCCCGTAGATCCCGGTGCGCTGCGCTCCGATCACCGAATTGATTCCGCGAAACCACGGCAGCACAACGGTATTCCACGCCTCGCGGTCGATGTCGTCGTCGACGCTGAAGAAGATCGGTGCACTCTGGCCGCCACCGGCGGCGGTGTGCAGCTGCCAAGCGGTGCGAGCGTCGACGACGCCCCCGGGGTACCCGCGGGTGAAGTCCGACGGCGCTGTCCCGCCCGGCTTGCCGTATTGGTAGTTGCTGACAATCACCAAACCGGAGGCGGCCAGCGACTTCGCGTATGGCAGGGTGATCGGTTTGGCGCCGAAGGACGAACCAGGCCGCGACGTCGAGACGTAGTTGATGACGCCGGCGTGCCCGGCGGCTCGGATGTCCTGTGCCGGGATCTGGCGCATCGCGTAGTCGATCAGTGTGGGTGCGGCGGCCGCTGCCGTGGGTGCGCAGGCACCTGTTGCCGCGCTGAGTCCGGCGAGCGCGGACGCCGCGGCGGCGCAGCGCAGTGCGTCACGCCGGGATATCAGCACCTTGAGATGTTAACAATGTGGCGGATGTGATCGCGGTGATCATGGGCGGGCCACGCCGGTTCGATACCGCACCGTTATCCCGAATCCGGCGCCGTCAGGCCTTGCCGCCGGGGAACATCGTCTTGACGGCCTGAGTGATGTTCTCGCGGGCGGCGGCGGCGCCGGTGGGGTCCAGCGACCCGATGGCCATCACGTAGCGGTGCCCGGGTCCGAAAGTGCCGGTGGATACATGCAACTGGTTACCGCCGCTCCAGCAGCAGAACCAGCCCTGCTTGACCGCGACCGGCTCGGCATAAAGTCCCTCGGGGATGCCGAACCGCTGCGGGTATCCGTCGGTTCCCGTCGGTGTGGATTGCGCAAGGTTGCTGATGATGACGTTGGCCTGTTCGGGTGGCAGGCCACCGGTGCCGTCCAACAGCATGTCGTAGTAGCGGACGAGATCGCTTGCGGTGCTTTGCGTGACGTCCCAATGCCCGTTGTAGGGCGCGGTCGTGCCCGCCAATCCGTACCGGGCCTTGATGCGCGCGATGACGGCGTTTCCACCGCTGCGGTCCCAGAACATCTGGGCCGCACTGTCATCGGAAGACCGCAGCATGATGTCGAGCGACTTGCGGTCGGCAGCGGATAGTTGCGTCTTGCCCTCCGACTCCTGCAGCAGCAGGTCGTCGGCGATGAACAGCTTCACCACCGACGCGATCGGGAAGGGGCTGTTGCCCCCACCGGCGAAGGTCTGACCGGTGTCGCGGTCCAGCACAACGGTCTCGATGTCGGCTCCGGAAGCGGCCGCGTCGGCGGTGGCTTGCTGCACGCGGGCGTCGAGTCCGGCAAGTGGCGCCGTCGGCGGGGTGGGTGGGGCTTCGGGCAGCACGGGAAGGGAGGCCTGCGGGGTGACTACTGGCGCCTGGGGGGTGCTCTCAGCGGCCGGCGGCGTACCCCAGACTTGTGCCGCACAGCCGCTTACGAGCAGCGCCACACCCACGATCGCCATTCTCGCCGTCGCCCATTTCGGCAGCCGCTGACGCATACATCTCCTCCGAGCAGATCCTGAACAGCAAGCGGGGTCAACGCTGGCCCACGGGTTACCCAGCGTAAGCGGCTTCACGCAGAGGTGTGGTGTGCATTGAGGTCGAGGCCCGTTAGGGGGAGCCGGCTGCGCTGCGGCAGACTCCCGTCGGTGGATTGCGTGCGGGCGGGCGATCTCGCTGGAATCGCCCTTGATGACCCAACGCTCATCGGACGGTTCGCCCTGCCCGACAACGCGCAGCTGGCTGCGCCGCGAGCTGGTCAACTAGGTCGAGGATGCAGGGTTCGGGGTTCGATCACGGCGCGTACCGCCGGTGCGGATTGTGGGGCGGGCGTCGCGAAGGTCGAGAGTAACGGGCGTGCCGGTACGGGTTCGGTGTGATTCCGCGGCGCTGTGCCAACGGGTAGCGCGTCAAATAGCCGTGTGCGCCAACCTGTTCAGTGTTGGCATGGCAGCCGCCGGGCGCGGCCTAGTTGGTGGTCGGCGGAGCCTGGGGTTGGAAGGGTGTGTACCACCACCAGTCGGCGCGTTCTCCGGTGGGTCCTCGGTAGGGCGCGACCGTGGGCGGGGGCTGGTTGGGTGGGCGGGCCAGCGATCCCGACTCCAGTTGTCGTCCGGTGCTGTCGGTGACGGTCAGGCGGCTGGCGGGTCCGGTGATGGTGATGACGCCGCGGTGGTGCAACCGGTGATGGTAGGGACAGAGCAGCACGAGGTTGTCCAGCTCAGTGAGTCCGCCGTCTTCCCAGTGCTGGATGTGGTGGGCGTGCAGACCTCGGGTGGCGCCACACCCGGGTATCGCACACGTGCGGTCGCGATGTTCGAGCGCGCGTCGCAACGTGCGGCTGATCAGTCGGGTGGTGCGTCCGGAGCCGATGACCTGGCCGTGGCGTTCGAACCACACTTCGCAGGTGGCGTCGCAGGTGAGGTAGCGGCGATCGGCATCGGTGAGCAGCGGTCCCAGATGCAGTGCGGCGATGCGGTCTTTGAGGTCGAGGTGCACAACGACGGTGGTGCGGTGTCCGTGGGGGCGCCGCGCCGCTTCGGCGTCCCATCCGGCTTCGACGAGTGCGGTGAACGCATCGACGCGGGTGGGCATCGGTGGCCGGTCAGCCGCCGGGCTATCGCCGTGGTCGCGTTTCCACTGGGCGATCAGCCCGTCGTGATGGGATTGCAGGGCGGCATCGAATGCTGCGGCCTGCGCATGCGGAAGGGCGATGTGCCAGTAGGTGTACTGCTCATCGCTGTCCTTGGTGATCCACGGCCGCGGATCAGGTTCGGGCTCGGGCTCGGCGTCGGGCTCGGGTTCGGGCTCGGGTTCAGGGGCGGGTGAGGGCTCGGGTGGGGGTTCGAGTTTGAGCGCGGTGCGTAGCTGGTTGACGCCGGCAGAGGCGGCCAGCTCGGCATAGTGGGCATCAGATCCCGCACCGGCCCGCTCGGCGATGATCCCGACCTGGTCCAGTGACAGTCGCCCTTCCCGCAGACCCTGCACGCAGCGCGGGAATTCTTCGAGTCGTTGCGCCACGGCGGTGATGGTTTTGGCGTTCGTTGACGACGACCCGGTTTTCCACGCCACCAGCGCTGGAATCGAGCGAGCGCCGGTGATGCCACCTAATCCGTCGCGGTCGATCTCGGCGACGATCTCCACGATGAGTCCATCGATGGCGTTGCGCTGCCCCGCCAGCTCCGCCAACTCCTCGAACAACACCTCGAGACGATCAACAGGGCGCACCCCATCGACCAAAGATGCTGCGGCTGAAGTCATAACACCATCATCGCAGCAGGGTCTGACATTGATGATGGAAGAGCGTCACCGCGACGGGTCGTGACTCTGGGTCTGACTGATGCAGGTTGACGGGTTGTCCTGGTCGGTTGTAAGCCGTGACTACGCGACGGTCCACCCCGTCGACGACCCCGCCACCGTCGCCAAAGTCCATTCTGACCAACCCTCTACCCCGACCAATAAACCAATCGGGGCCACGAAACCAGAGAACAGCAACAGGTTCACCGCCATACTGTCGTGCGCTGGGTTCCGCCGTCCGAATGCACACAACAACTGATGAGTGACTAGGCGTGTGTTGTCAGCCGTTATCGCACTCCCCACCTGATCAGGTGATGCTGACGACCGCCCGGTTTCCCAGCGGCGCCTGGAGTCCGACCGGCAGGCTGGCGAAAACCCCGATCGCGATGCACGCCCGGTTGACGGCTTCGGGCAGCGTGCCTTGCCGCAGCTTCACCGCGACGATGTCGGCCGTCTCCTGCACCTCGGCGTGCACGCCGTAACACTCGGGCGTGCCACTTGTGAACCGCACGATGATCGCGCGGTCGTCGGGCAGCCGGCTCCACGACTCGATGCCCTGCGGACGGGGATCCACGATCGCCGGGTTGTCGACGAACGACGTGAAACCGTCGGCCTGGGGACGTTCGGGCACCTGGGTGATGGTCGGTGTCGCGGGCTGGGCTGCGGCCGGTATCGCCGTGCCGAGTGAACCGGCGGTCAGGATGAGAGCCGTGACGGACCGGCGAACGATGCGCATCCGTCGACCCTAACGCGCGACTAAGTCATTGCTGAGGGATTCGGCGGCCGTGCGCACCGCGGCGACAACCGCGTGTGCGGTCTCGTCCGCACCTGCTTTCGTCACCGCGACCGTGCTGCGCCCCTGCCACGCCGGATCGTCGACGCGCACGGTCGTCACGCCTGCGGGCACTGACCCGGCCGCCATCTCGGGTAGCAGACAGACGCCGAGACCAGCCGCCACCAGGCCGAGGCGAGCCGGCCAACTCCGCACCCGATACCGGATGAACGGGTCGGTGAGCGTCGGCCAAGCCGTGAACTGTGGATCACCCGCCGACCCGGTACCCGCGATCCACGGCTCGGCGGTCAGCTCCCGCACACCGACCTCTACCGACCCGCTGAGCCGGTGCCCGCTCGGAACCGCCACGACGAGGTCTCCGGTGTACACGCGGCTGGTGTGCAGGCCGCGCAGGTCGTAGTCGGGCAATCCGGCGCCTGCGCCGATGACCGCGACGTCGAGCCGGTCCCCGCGCAGGTCGCGCAGCAGCGCGGGTGTCGACGCTTCGGTCAGCGCCACCACGAGGCCGGGATGTTCGACGGCCAACAGTGCGACGGTGCGGGGGAGCAGGACCGACATCGCGGCGGGGAAGGCGCCGACGGACACACGTCCGCCGAGCCGGTCTCCGAGGGCGTGCAGATCTCGCTGCATCGCCGTCAGTCCGCCGAGGATGCCCGCGGCATGTTCGACGAGCATCGAACCGGCGGGCGTAACCCTCACTCCTCGCACGTCGCGGACGAAGAGCCGCTGACCGAGCGCCGACTCCATGGCTGCCACCTGGCGGGAGACGGCGGGCTGGGAGTAGCCGAGTGAATGCGCGGCGGCCGTGAACGATCCCAGCAGCGCCACCTCACGGCAGACCCGCAGCCCGTCCAGTGTCACTTCGGCCATGACCCACTCTAGGCATACGTGACTCGCATGGATGATGTCCGAAACCCTCATTACACACATGGATCCTTCCGCCCGGTTGACGAGTTGTACCCCTCGGAAGCACACGACAGAAGGGTTCGACATGACGAAGACCTGGCTCATCACTGGCGCCTCGCGGGGAATGGGGCGGGAGCTGGCCGAACAACTCCTCGCCCGGGGAGACCGCGTCGCGGCCACACTGCGGCGACCGGAGCAGCTCGACGACCTGGCACAGCGCCACGGCGACCGGCTGTGGCGGCGGGCGCTCGACGTCACCGACAGCGCCGCGGTCCGCGCGGTCGTCGACGAGGCGTTCGGCGCGCACGACCGCATCGACGTCATCGTCTCCAACGCGGGTTACGGCGTCTTCGGCACCGCCGAGGACCTGAGCGACGAACAGATCGACCAGATGATCGCGACGAATCTGACCGGCTCGATCCAACTCGCGCGGGCGGTCACACCACATCTGCGCGCGCAGGGCGGCGGCCTGCTGATGCAGATGTCGAGTATGGGCGGACAGCTCACCTTCCCGGGCTTCTCGCTCTATCACGTGACGAAATGGGGCATCGAAGGCTTCTTCGACGCGCTGTCCACCGAGATAGCCCCCTTCGGGATCCGCACCACACTCGTCGAGCCCGGAGTCGTGCGCACGGGCTTCTTCGATGCGGCCGACCGCGTTCCGCCCAGCCCGCCCTATCAGGGAGGACCTGCCGACGCTGCCCCGACGCCCGAGGAGGAGATGATTGTCAGCCCCGAGCGCGCGGTTGCGGCGATCCTGCGCGCCGCCGACTCCGACGACTCCCCGCGGCGCCTCGTCCTCGGATCCGACGCCTGGACATTGATGACCGAGACGCTCATCGGCAGGCTGGCCGAGATCTCCTCGCAGCGCGCCGATGCGGCGACAGCCGACTTCCCTACGGCTGAAGCGTGATTGACGGCTCGCTCAGCCCGGCCAGTGCGGACGGTAGCGGGCCACAGTGCAGCACGCCGAGACGCTGGGTGGCGCGGGTGAGCGCGACGTAGAGTTCGGAAGCGCCGCGCGGGCCGTCGGCGAAGATCCGCTCCGGCTCCACCAGCAGGACCGCGTCGAACTCCAAGCCCTTGACGTCCGCCGCCGCCACCGCGCCCGGCACATCCGGCGGTCCGATCACGACGCACGTACCGTCCCGGTCGGCTTCGGTGCGGACGAATTCCTCGATCGCAGAGGCCAACTCACCCGGGGAGACCTGCCGGCGCCACGGCGCCACCCCGGTGGACCGCACGGACTCGGGCGGCTCCACATCGGGAGCGAATTCGGCAAGCACCGCGGCGGCAACGGACATGATCTCCGCGGGGGTGCGGTAGTTGACCGACAGCGAACGGTAGACCCAGCGGCCTGGGACGTACGGTTCGAGCATCGCGGCCCAGGACCGCGCCCCCGCGGGCGAGCGACGCTGCGCGAGATCACCGACGACAGTGAAGGACTTGCTCGGGCAGCGCCGCATCAGTACCCGCCAGTCCATCTCGGACAGTTCCTGCGCCTCGTCCACCACGACATGGCGGTAGGTCCACTCCCGGTCTGCCGCAGCGCGTTCGGAGAGCTCGCGGTTGTCCCGCTCGGTGAAGCGGTCCGCGAGGTCCTCACCGTGCAGGAGATCCGTGGCGAGGAGTACATCTTCGTCGTCCATCAGATCCTCGTGGGCCACCATGGATTCGAGAACGCCCTCGGCATAGTCGGCTTCGTCCTCCCACGCCTTCGCGGCGGCGATGTCGGCCGCTGTGTCGCGGCCCAGCAGATCGACCAGTTCGTCGAGCAACGGCACGTCCGACACCGTCCACGCGGCGCCGTCGGCGCGCCACAACCTCTCGTCGGCGCCGGCCGCCTGCAGGCGTTCCCGCGATTCGTACAGTTCGGCCAGCAGGGTCTGCGGGGTGAGCACCGGCCACAGCTCGTCGAGCGCCGCCATGTACTGCGCGCTGTCCTCGAGGTCTTCGAGCACATCGGCACGCAGCTCCTCCCACGCGCCCTTGTCCGAGCGCGACAACCAGCCCCGGCCGATCCGCGAGACGGCGCGCTCCGTGAGCACCCATTCGACGGTCTCGCGAAAGACCTTGCGCGCGTAGTTGTGTGGCAGCCCGCTTCCGCGGGCCTCCTCGACCGCCCACTTGGCCGTGTCGACGTCGATCTGAACGGTGACGTCGGGCAGTTCGATCACCAGCGGCTGCTCGGGCACTCGCTCGCGGTCGGCGACGGCCGCGGACAGCACGTCCAGGATCTTCAGCGAACCCTTCAGCTCGGCGGCGCTGTCCTCGGCGGTGACGGCCAGCCCCGGCACCAGGTCACCGGTGGTCATGAACACGACGTTCGTTTCCCCGAGCGACGGGAGGACCCGGCTGATGTGGTTGAGGAACGCGGGGTTGGGACCGATCACCAGCACACCGTGGCGCTCGATGCGGGCGCGCTGCGTGTACAGCAGATAGGCGACACGGTGCAGGGCGACCACCGTCTTGCCGGTGCCCGGACCGCCCTCGATCACCATCACCCCGGTGTGGTCGTGCCGGATGATCGCGTCCTGTTCGGCCTGGATCGTCGCGACGATGTCCCGCATACCCTCACCGCGTGGTGCGTTGACCGCGGCGAGCAGCGCCGACTCCCCACCGCGTTCGTCGCCGCTCGGGCGGCCGAAGACCTCGTCGGTGAAGTCGAGCACCCGCCGGCCACGGGTGTGGAACTGGCGGCGCCGGCGCATGTCTTCCGGATGGGCGGCCGTGGCGACGTAGAACGCGCGCGCCAACGGCGCCCGCCAGTCGAGCAGCAGCGGTTCGAAATCGTTGTCCCGGTCGAAGATGCCGATGCGGCCGATGTAGAGCCGCTCACCGGACACCGCGTCCAGCCGCCCGAAGCACAACCCGTCGTCGGCCACGTCGAGGCGTTGCATCTCCTTGGCCAGCGCACGGACCTCGGCGTCGCGTTCGACCAGCGTGCCGTCGCCCCGCAGCGCGGCGGCGTACCGCTCCTTCGCGCGTGCGCGTTCGGTGTCCAGCCGGGTGTAGAGCCCGGTCACGTAGTCGCGCTCGGAGCGCAGCTCGTCCTCGTAGCACGTCATGACCACCTCACCACCTTCAATTCCGGCCGGAGGCAGCCATTTTGGGGGATGACCCCGGCCTTGCCGCAAGTCCCCACCCGCCCTATAGACTGGTCGGCAACGCTATTTCTGGTGGGCGATCTGGATCAGGTTTCCGCAGGTGTCGTCGAGCACCGCCGTGGTCACCGGCCCCATGTCCGTGGGTTCCTGGGTGAATCGCACGCCCAGGGCGCGCAGCCGCTCGAATTCGGCCGCGACGTCGTCCACCGCGAACGAGGTGTACGGGATGCCGTCGGCGACGAGCGCCTCCTTGAACGGTTTGACCGCCGGATGGCCGTCGGGTTCGAGGAGAAGCTCGGTGCCGTCGGGGTCGTCGGGGGACACCACGGTGATCCACCGGGCCGGGCCCATCGGGATGTCGTGCTTCGGTGCGAAACCGAGTGCCTCGGTGTAGAACCGCAGCGCCTTGTCCTGGTCGTCAACGAGGACGCTCGCCAGGGTGATTCTCATCGGGATTTCCCCTTCTTCGTCAGCCACCGCTCGACGATCGGTTCGAGCGGCGTGGTGTTGAGGTCGTGGAACTTGTACCGGCCTTCGCGCCTGGTCTCGACCAGGCCCGCATCCTCGAGGACATCGAGGTGCTGCGAGATCGCCTGCCGCGACGAGCCGAGCCCGTGTTTGGTGGTCAGGCGCGCGCAGATCTCGAACAGCGTCTGCCCGTTCCGGTCGGCCAGTTCGTCGAGAATCGTCCGGCGTGTGGGATCGGCCAGGGCCTTGAAGACGTCACCCACGCCGGTCACGATAGGCAAGTACCTGCTTGCATGTCAATGCCGGTGGAAGGATTACCCGGTGACGATCTCTGCACTGCACGACCCCGACTGGCGCGGCTTCGCCAGCGACAACTACGCCGGAGTGCACCCCGAGGTGATCAGTGCGCTCACCGCGGCGAACGGAGGACACCAGGTCGCCTATGGGGAGGACGCCTACACCGCACGGCTGCGCGACGTCATCCGCGACCACTTCGGCGAACGGGCCGAGGTGTTCCCGGTGTTCAACGGCACGGGAGCCAACGTCATCTCGCTCACCAGCGTCTTGCCGCGCTGGGGTGCGGTCGTCGCGGCGTCGACCGCCCACATCAACACCGACGAGGCCGGCGCGCCCGAGCGGGTGACGGGCATCAAGCTGCTCACGGTCCCCGCGCCGGACGGCAAGCTCACGGGCGAGCTGATCGCCCAGCAGGCGTGGGGCTGGGGCAACGAGCACCGGGCCCAGCCGCTCGCCGTGAGCATCACGCAGACCACTGAGTTGGGCACGCTGTACCGTCCCGCCGACGTGCGCGCGATCTCCGAACTCGCCCACGGCCACGGCATGGCCGTCCACATGGACGGCTCCCGGCTGTGGAACGCGGCTGCCGCGCTCGGCGTGCCGTTCCGCGAGTTCACCACCGACGCCGGAGTGGACGTGCTCAGCCTCGGCGGCACCAAGAACGGCCTGCTCGGCGTGGAGGCCGTCGTCGTCCTCGCCCCGGAGCGCGCCACCGGGCTGACCTACCTGCGCAAGCTGACGATGCAACTGACCAGCAAGATGCGGTTCGCCTCGGCGCAGCTGCTGGCCCTCTTCGACAACGACCTCGGCCTGCGCAGTGCGGCGCACGCGAACGCGATGGCCGCGCGGTTGCGCTCGGCACTCGAGGACGGCATCGCAGACGGCACACTGCCGGGTCTGGCGTTCACCCAGGACACCGCCGCGAACGCGATCTTCGCGACGCTGCCCGCCGCCGTCGCGGACCGCATCCGCGAGCAGGTGCGCTTCTACGACTGGGACCGGGCCCGGGGCGAGGTGCGCTGGATGACCTCGTGGGATACCACCGAGGCCGACGTCGACGCCTTCGTCGCCGTCGTCCGCAAGGAACTCGGGCGCGGCTGACGCCCGTACGGTGGGACGGTGACGATCACCTACGACGAGGCGCTGCGCGAGCGCATCCGGTCACACCTGGCGCATCACGACCGCCGCACCGTGACGGATCCGACGAAGAAGCACGCAGCGGTGGCGGTCGTGCTCGTCGACTCCGAGCTCGGTGAGGACCGGGTGGACCCGGCGCCCGTCGACGACTGGATCGACGGCCGGCCGATGGAGGCAGGGCTGGACGGCCGGATGACCGACGTCTCGGGAGGTGCGGCGTTCCTGCTGTGCCGCAGGGCTTCCCGGCTCTCGTCGCATGCTGCTCAGTGGGCGCTGCCCGGCGGCAGGATCGACCCGGGGGAGACCGTGATCGAGGCCGCGCTGCGCGAACTGGACGAGGAGGTCGGCGTCGCGTTGCCGGATTCGGCGGTACTCGGTCTGCTCGACGACTATCCGACCCGTTCCGGGTACGTCATCACGCCCGTGGTCGTGTGGGGTGGTGGCCGGCTGGACCTGCGGCCGGCACCGGCGGAGGTGGTGGCGGTGTACCGGGTCGGACTGCACCAGCTTCAGCGCGACGAATCACCGCGGTTCGTCACCATCCCGGAGAGCCCGCGCCCGGTGGTGCAGATCCCGTTGGGCAACGACCTGATCCACGCGCCGACGGGTGCGGTCCTGCTGCAGCTGCGGTGGCTGGCCCTCGAAGGCCGCCCCGACCGCGTCGACGAGTTCGAGCAGCCGGTGTTCGCCTGGAAGTAACGTCGCCGAGACTGCTGCCAGGTCACGGTTTCGCCAGATTTCGCGATCTCACAGCAGTTTCGACGTCAGTCGAGGCGGCCCGCGTCGGTGAGGTGCAGGACCGCGACGCCCTCCTCGTCGGACGCCTCCAGATCCACCTCCACCTCGAAACCCCAGTCGTGGTCGCCCGCCGGGTCGTCGAGGATCTGGCGCACCCGCCATACACCGGGTTGCCGGTCGACGATCAACAGCGCGGGCCCGCGGGCGTCGGCGCCGGTGCCCACGTCGTCGTGTTCGGCGAAGTATTCCTCCCCGACCTCCGCCCAGCGCTGCGCGGTCCACCCCGCCGCGGAGTCCAGCTCGCCGAGGCCGGTCCAGTTGCGCCGGGCGAACAGTTCGACCCGGCGGAACAGCGCGTTGCGGACCATCGCGGTGAACGCGCGTTCGTTGCCGGTGAGGGGGCGCGGGCGCGCAGGCACCGCCACCGGTTGATCGAGTGGCTGATCGGGGCTGGTGAGCTGCTCCCATTCGTCAAGAAGGCTCGAATCCACTTGGCGCACAAGCTCACCGAGCCACTCGACGATGTCGGTGACCTCCTCGGTGCGGGCCGCGGCCGGCACGCCGGACCGCAGCGCCTTGAACGCGTCGGACAGATACCGCAGCACCGCACCCTCGGAGCGGGTGAGCCCGTAGACGCTGACGTATTCGCGGAACGTGAAGGCGCGCTCCCACATCTCGCGCACCACCGACTTCGGGGACAGCTGCCCGTCGGCGGCCCACGGGTTGCTCTGCAGGTACACCTCGTAGGTGTGCTCGAGCAGCTCCTCGAGGGGTTTGGGGTACGTGACGTCGTCGAGGAGTTCGATGCGCTCGTCGTATTCGATGCCCTCGGCCTTCATCGCGGCCACGGCTTCACCCCTGGCCTTCTTCAGTTGTGCCGCCAGGATCTGGCGCGGATCCTCCAGCGTGGCCTCGATGACCGAAACGACGTCCAGCGCATACGTTTCCGACGCGGTGTCGAGCACTTCAATGGCGGCGAGCGCGAACGTGGACAACGGCTGGTTGAGGGCGAAGTCCCGCGGCAGGTCGACGGTCAGCCGGTAGCGTCTGCCGTCGGGGGTGTCGACCCGTTCGATGATGCCGGCCTGCAGCAGCGAGCGGGCGATGCCGACCGCCTCACGGATGAGCTGCAGCTGGCGTTTGCGGGGTTCGTGGTTGTCGGTGAGTAGCCGGCGCATCGCCTCGAACGGATCGCCGGGTCTGGCGACGACATCGAGGATCATCGCCGTCGACACCCGCATGTTGCTGTGCAACGGCTCCGGGACGGCCTCCACCAACCGTGTCATGGTCGACTCACTCCACGGCACCATGCCCTCGGGAACCTTGCGCCGCACCAGCTTCCGGCGCTTCTTCGGATCGTCGGCGACCTTGGCGAACTGTTTGAGGTTCTCCACCTCGTGATCGGGGGCCTGCACGACGACGGTGCCCGCGGTGTCGTAACCCGCACGCCCGGCCCGCCCGGCGATCTGGTGGAACTCCCGGGCGTTGAGCAACCGGGTGCGCGTGCCGTCGTACTTCGACAGGGCGGAGAACACGACGGTCCGGATCGGCACGTTGATGCCGACGCCGAGGGTGTCGGTGCCGCAGATGACCTTCAGCAGGCCGGCCTGGGCGAGTTGTTCGACGAGGCGCCGGTACTTGGGCAGCATGCCGGCGTGGTGCACGCCGATACCGTGGCGCACCAACCGCGACAGCGTGGTGCCGAACGCCGACGAGAACCGGAACGCCCCGATCAGATCCGCGATCGCCGCCTTCTCGGCCTTGGTGCTCACGTTGATGCTCATCAGCGCCTGGGCCCGCTCCAGTGCGGAGGCCTGGGTGAAGTGGACGACGTAGATCGGCGCCTGCTTCGTCTCGAGCAGGTCGGCGATCGTCTCGTGCATCGCGGTGGTCGCATACGAGTAGAACAGCGGAACCGGACGGTCGGCGTGGGCCACCAACGCCGTCGGCCTGCCGGTGCGCCGGGTGAGGTCCTCGCGCAGGAATGTGACGTCGCCGAGCGTGGCCGACATCAGCAGGAACTGCGCGCAGGGTAGTTCCAGCAGCGGCACCTGCCACGCCCAGCCGCGGTCGGGGTCGCCGTAGAAGTGGAACTCGTCCATCACGATCATGTCGTTGGCTGTGTTCGATTCGCCGCCTTCGCGCAGCGCGATGTTGGCGAGCACCTCGGCGGTGCAGGCGATGATCGGCGCGCCCGCGTTCACCGCGGCGTCGCCGGTGAGCATGCCGACGTTCTCCGCGCCGAACAGCCCGCACAGGGCGAAGAATTTCTCACTGACCAGCGCCTTGATCGGCGCGGTGTAGTAGCTGCGCCGTCCGGCCGCCAGCGCTGCGTACTGCGCGCCGGTCGCCACCAGGGACTTCCCCGAACCGGTCGGCGTCGCCAGGATGACGTTCGCCCCGCTGACCAGCTCGATCAGCGCCTCCTCCTGCGCCGGATACAGCGTGGTGCCGGCGGCCTCGGCCCATGCGGCGAAGGCGCTGAAGAGCTCGTCGGGGTCGGTGCCTCGCGCGCGCAGGGAGGACAGATCACTCGGATCATCGAGCAGCGGCACGGTCATCGGGCGTCGGGGTGGGTTGCCAGCACAGTGTCCAGCCTGCCTGACCGGGTGATCGCCGCCGTCAGGTGGCTTCGAGTCGCTCCCGGATATCGGCGAGGCGCTGCCGCAGTTCGGCTTCGTCGATGACGCCGCGCACGAGCAGCGAATGCGCCAGCGAGACGAGCTGGTTCTCGGGGTAGGGGAGGCCGGCGTAGACCGTTGCGGACAGTTCGTCCTCCTCGTCGCGGCGCTCCTTGAAGGTCGGGACGTCCGCCGAGGCGCAGCCGCCGTGGTCCAGTGCGTCGCAGAGGCCGTCGAGGCTGGTCTTCCACGGCGGCACCGGATTCTCGACACCGTACTTGGCGGCCATGTGCGGCCACACCTGACCGCGTTCGACGATGCGCGACAGGGTCTCGATCGGCTGATCGGCGGGCATGGCGGCCTCAGCCACCGATCGGGTGGACGGCAGGGCGGGTCTCGACGATGACGTTGGTGGTGACGCCCGGCCTGGGCAGAGCGACACCGATCAGGCAATCGCGCGTGACGATCTCGGCGAGTTGGTCCTCGGTCCAGCCGTCGGTGCCGTCGGGACGCATCGGCATCACCATGAAACGGTGCTTCTGATTCGAGTCCTGTACGCGGACGTCGACGTCGTCGGGCAGGTAAAGCCCGAACTCGGCGAGCACCTGACGCGGCCAGCGGACCATACGTCTGCGGTAGTTGGGGGTGCGGTACCACTCCGGTGAGTTGCCGAGAATGGGCCGCGGATAGCAGGAGCACAGGGCGCACACGATGACGTGATGCAGGGTCGGGGTGTCGGCGAGGATCTCGAACGCGGTGAAATCGCTGGGTGTGCCGAAGCCGGTCGGTTCGAGCCAGTCGACACCGACCTCCTTGCTGGCGGTCATCGGTTCGCGCAGCGCCAGTTCGTTGAAGTCGGGGTCCGACCATGCCCGCGCGACGAGACGGGCGGCGGGCGTGGGGCCGATCTGTTCGGCGTACTCGGTGAAGCGCCGGTGGTCCTCGCTGGTGAAGATGCCCTTCTCGATGCACAGTTCCCGCAACGCGATCTCGAGCACCTCGAAGTCGGTGATCTCGTCGACCATCGGTTTGACGGTCCGGTCATGGTCGTGGTCGTGGGGGTGGTCGTGGCTCACGGTGGTGTCCTTCGCGTTCAGTGCGCCGCTTCGAGCCAGCGCTCGGGCACTTCGGTCTGCAGGGTGTCGGTCGCGGTGCCGGTGTAGCCGTGCCACAACTCGGACTGGGTGAAGCGCACGATGTAGAACCACTCCGGGGTCACCTCGCGGTCCCAGGTCTCGTCTTCGGCGGCCGGGCTCTCGTAGGAGACCTCTGCGATCACCCCGGTGGCGCCGCGGGCGTATTCGGGGGTGCGGGTGTAGAACAGCACGGGCAGTTCGCGGACGCGGACCTTGTCGCCGACGGCGAACTTCGCCGGCGGGGCGAGTCCCGCGTAGACCTGCGGATCGCCTTTGCCGACCGCGCGTTGGTGGTTTTTGTTGCGCGGAACCTCGGCGCCGTCGCCCTCGCATTTCGGCTGCGCCTGGGGCTTCTGGCCGTCGAGACCGCCGGCGTAGCGCCCCTTGACCTCGGCCATGCGCTCGAACAGCTCGCTGAGGCCGATGTGGTGTTTCTCCACCAGCACCCGGGCGACCGCCAGGGCCCAGCGCCCGTAGTAGGGCAGGCCGAGGTATTGCGCCCGTCCGACGTCGACATTGCCGATTCGGCGCCGCTCCTCCGACAACCAGATGCCGCGCCACCCCAGCACCTCGCAGGTGACGTAGATGGCTTCCTCCCACGCTTCTTCCTGTTTGTTCAGGAAGTCGTGCGGTGCGTCGGGTTCACCGCCGACGTCATGCACGGGTTTGAGATACGCCGTGATGCGTCCGTGGTCGAGCTGATCGGGTGTCGGGGCGTCCGGGAGTTCGGGATACGCCGACTTGAGCCGTGCGACGAGATCCAACTGCGCTACGCGCTGGGCTGATGTACTCACGGATGTTCCCCTTGTGGCGCGGGATGTGCGGGTCGGGCGACGGTGAGCGACTGCGCGCCGCGCGTCAACAGTTATTCTGAGCCACGCCGACAAGCGGTGTAATCCGTTTCTGGACATCGGCTCTCCGGCAACGGATTTGAGCGGTCGCCCGCTCGCGTTCGTGACCGCACGGCGGAAAATTCGCCCTGAAACCGCCACCTGGTCACGAACGCGCACCCGGGCGATGTGTCGCGTTGCTGAAACTGCTTGGCTGCGAACTCCCTGTGAGCCTCGACTTGCCAACCGACAATTTTCCCGCAAGATGCTCCCTAGTCGAAAAAAATGACAGATTGAAACGATCCAATCCGAACGGCCCACGGGAGCGATATGAAGAAGTTGGCGACGCTGTTGACCGTCGCAGTGCTGGCGGCGTCGGGCGTGACGGCCTGCGGAGGTGACGACAGCGGCGGCGGCTCCGGCGGCGGCGGCGACATCAACGTGTCGATGACCTCGTTCCCCGACTACATCGATCCCCAGCTGTCCTACACGGTGGAGGGCTGGGAAGTCATGTACAACACGTACGTGCCGCTGCTCACGTACAAGCACGTCGAGGGCGAAGAGGGCACGGAGGTGGTGCCCGGCCTGGCGCAGGACATGCCCGAGGTCTCGCCCGACGGCAAGACCTACAAGCTCAAGCTGCGGTCCGGGATGAAGTACTCCGACGGCACGCCGATCAAGGCCTCCGACTTCACCTACGCGATCCAGCGCCTGTTCAAGGCCGATTCGGGTGGCTCGGTGTTCTTCGGGCCCATTGTCGGCACCGCCGAGTACGCCGACGACAGGGCCGACACGATCAGTGGGATCACCACGGACGACGCCACCGGTGACATCACGATCGCGCTCACCGAGCCCAACGGCACTTTCGAGAAGGTCCTCGGGCTGTCCTTCGCAGCGCCGGTGTCGCCGAGCACGCCGCTGGACCAGGACGCCACCAACAATCCGCCGCCGTCCAGCGGACCGTTCATGATCACCAGCGTCGAAGCGCCCCAGACCATGACGCTGGAGCGCAATCCGCAGTTCCAGACCGTCAAGGACGCCGGCGCGACCGAGGTCGCCGACGCCGGGGTGGACAAGATCACCATCACCCAGAACAAGAGCAACAGCGCGCAGGTGACCGGTGTCGAGCAGAACACCATCGACTTCATGACCGATCCGCCCGACGCCGACCGGCTGGCCGAGGTGAAGTCCCGGTTCTCCGACCGCTTCCGGATGGAGGAATCCATCGACACCTACTACTTCTGGATGAACAACCAGGTGGCCCCGTTCAGCGACCTGCGGGTGCGTCAGGCGATCAACTACGCCATCGACCCGGAGGCGCTCAACCGCATCTTCGGTGGCCGTATGCATCCGACCCAGCAGATCCTGCCGCCGGGGATGCCCGGCTACCAGGAGTACAAGCTCTATCCGGGACCGGATATGAACAAGGCCAGACAGCTGATCGCCGAGGCCAATCCGGTCGACCGGGACATCACCGTCTGGACCAACGACGAGCCCGACCGCAAGCGTATCGGTGAGTACTACCACGACGTCCTCAACCAACTGGGTTTCAATGCCACGTTGAAGGTCATCGCCGGTGACGTGTACTTCACGACGATCGGTAACCAGTCGACACCGGACCTCGACACCGGTTTCGGCAACTGGTTCCAGGATTTTCCGCACCCCGACGACTTCTTCCGCCCGCTGCTCAACGGTGCGAGCATCTTGCCGACCAACGGCAACAACTACTCGCGGGTCAACCTGCCGGAGTTGGACGCCAAGATGAACGAGCTTCTCCAGGAGCAGCTTTCGGATGACGTCGAGAACCAGTACGCCGCATTGGACCGGGCTTACATGGAACAGGCGGTGTGGGCGCCCTACGGCAACGAGGAGTTCACCACATTCCTGTCGGAGCGGATGGACTTCGACAAGAGCTATCACCACCTGCTGTTCCACCAGGACTACAGCTCGTTCGCGCTGAAGTGACGACTGTTCCTGCCGGTGAGGTGGAGGTCCTCGCCGACCCACCGCTGCCGGCTGGGGTGCCCGCAGCCCGGATTCGGGGACGCAGCCCGTGGTATCTGGCGTGGCTGCGGCTGCGGCGCAACAAGATGGCGCTGGCCTTCGGGGTGCTGTTCGTCCTGATCGTGGTGTTCTGTCTGGCCGCGCCGCTGTGGGCGGACCACGTCGCGCACACCGGACCGAACCAGAACCACATCACCGACAAGATCCTGGTGGACGGACAGGAGGTCAGTGTCGTCTCGCCGGACGGCACCCCGATCAGCCCGGGCCTGCGCGGACAGTATCTGCTCGGCGCCGACCAGAACGGCCGCGACGTGATGGTGCGGTTGATGTACGGCGGGCGCACCTCGATCTACATCGGCGTCGTCGCAGCGCTTTTCACCACGGTGCTGGCCGTTCTCGTGGGGCTGCTGTGCGGGTACTACCGCGGGTGGCTGGACGCCGTGCTGTCGCGGGTCATGG
Source organism: Mycolicibacterium baixiangningiae (assembly GCF_016313185.1). Taxonomy (NCBI): domain Bacteria; kingdom Bacillati; phylum Actinomycetota; class Actinomycetes; order Mycobacteriales; family Mycobacteriaceae; genus Mycobacterium; species Mycolicibacterium baixiangningiae. The sequence continues at coordinate 5,800,855 of NZ_CP066218.1, read as the reverse complement.
ATGTCGTCTGGGCGTTCCCGGTGCTGCTCCTCGGCATCGCGCTGGGCACGGCGCTCGCCGTGGGCGGGCTCAAGATCGGACCGGCGCAGATCGCCGGTGATTCGCTGTGGATCCCGATCCTGATCATCGGGTTGGTCTACGTCCCCTATATGGCGCGGCCGATCCGCGGCGAGATCCTCGCGCTGCGCGAGAAGGAGTTCGTCGAGGCCGCTGTCGCCCAGGGCAAAGGACCGATCCGCATCATGTACACCGAACTGCTGCCCAACGTGGCATCGACGATCATCGTCTTCTTCACGCTCAACATCGCCAACAACATGCTGCTGGAGTCGGCGCTGTCGTTCCTCGGCGCCGGGGTGCGCGCACCCAACGCGTCATGGGGGACGATGATCGCCGACGGCTACCAGACGATCTACACCGCACCGCATCTGACGATCGTGCCCGGATTGATGATCATGCTGACGGTGTTGGCGCTCAACGTGTTCGGTGACGGTCTGCGGGACGCCCTGGATCCGCGGGCGAAGCTGCGGATGGAGCACTAGGCCGTGGCCAGATTCATCGCCCGCCGCGTGATCGGGATGATCGCGGTGCTGTTCGCCATCTCGGTGGTGGTGTTCCTGATCTTCAACGTGATCCCGAACTCCGATCCGGCCGCGCGGATCGCAGGCAAGAACGCCAACCCCGAACTCATCGCCCGCGTGAGCGCCGACCTGGGGCTCGATCAACCGCTGCCCGTGCAGTACCTGGCGATGATGAAGCAGATCTTCACCGGTGAGCTCACCTCGTACGCGAGCTCACAGAATGTCGTCGAACAGATCTGGAAGGGTGTGCCGGCGACCCTCTCGCTGTGCATCGGCGCCGCAGTTCTGTGGATGGTCCTGGCAGTGGCTTTCGGCTACCTGAGCGCGGTGCACGCGGGGAAGATCACCGACCGCGCGCTGACGATCCTGGCGCTGGTCGGCATCTCGATGCCGGTGTTCTGGCTGGCCGCAATCCTGCTGTACTACTTGAGTTTCAAGGCCCAGCTCTTCCCGACGAGCGGATACATCCCGCTCACCAGGGATCCGCTGGACTGGCTGTATCACCTGATCCTGCCGTGGATCACCCTCGCGGTGCTCTACGTGGGGTTCTACAGCCGGGTGTTGCGCTCCAACATGCTCGACGCGATGAACGAGGACTACGTGCGTACTGCGCGGGCCAAGGGGCTCAGTGAGCGACAGGTCCGGGTCCGGCATGTGTTGCGCAACTCCATGATCCCGGTGGTCACCCTCTTCGGCCTGGACTTCGGTGCGGTGGTCGGCGGCGGCGCCATCCTCACCGAGACGGTGTTCAACCTCAACGGTGTCGGCCTCTACGCCGGGCAGGCGATCGGTGCCCTCGACCTGCCTCCACTGATGGGAGTGACGATGTTCGGCGCGTTCTTCATCGTGCTGTTCAACACGATCGTCGACACGTTCTACGCCGTCCTCGATCCACGAATCCGATTGGGAGAGGCGGCACCGGCATGAACCCGATCCTCGCGGTCAGCGATCTACGCGTCAGCTTTGCCACCGAAGACGGTGTGGTGCGGGCCGTCGACGGCGCCTCGTTCGAGTTGTCGCCCGGGGAGATCCTGGCCATCGTCGGTGAATCGGGTTCGGGGAAGAGCGTCACCGCTCAGACGCTGATCGGTCTGACACGCGCACCCAACACCACCATCGAGGGGTCCGTGCGGTTCGGCGACCGGGAGATCACCGGCCTCTCCGACGACGAGCTGCGTGGGATCCGCGGCGAGCACATGGCCATGGTGTTCCAGGATCCGATGACGTCGCTCAACCCGGTCTACCGGGTCGGTGACCAGATGACCGAGATGATCCGGGCCCACCGCGACATCTCCGAGAAGGACGCGCTCGCCCAGGCCGTCGACCTGCTGCGGCTGGTCGGGATCCCCAGCCCGGAACGGCGGGTCGGTCAGTACCCGCACGAGTTCTCCGGGGGGATGCGCCAACGCGTCATGATCGCGATGGCGCTGTCGCTGGAGCCCGAGGTGCTCATCGCCGACGAACCCACCACCGCACTCGACGTCACCGTGCAGGCGCAGATCCTTCGGCTCATCGACCAGTTCAACCGTGAGCGGCAGCTGGCGGTCGTGCTGATCACCCACGATCTGGGTGTCGTCGCCGAGGTCGCCGACCGGGTGCTCGTGATGTACGCCGGGCAGATCGTCGAGGACGGCACGCTCGACGACATCTTCTACAACCCGCAGCATCCGTACACCTGGGGGCTGCTCGGCTCGCTGGCGCGCCTGGATCAGCCACGGCCCGAACGGCTCGCGCAGATCGCCGGGCTGCCGCCGTCACTGCTCGACCCTCCGACCGGGTGTCGCTTCGCCCCGCGCTGCCCGCATGCGTTCGACAAGTGCGCCGAGATCCCGCCGCTGGAGGCCAGGGCATCGGAGGCCGGCACACACCTGGACCGGTGCTGGCTCACCCCGGTGCACAAGTCCGAACTGCGCGAGGTCGACGGACGAATCGGATTGGGAAGCAAGGTGAACCGGTGAGCAAGGGTGATCCGCTGCTGGAAGTCACCGATCTGGTCAAACACTTCCCGATCAAATCGGGCGTGGTGTTCGACCGGGAGGTCGGCCGGGTCCGCGCCGTCGACGGTGTCAGCCTGACGCTGCGTGAGGGGGAGACGGTCGGGCTGGTCGGCGAATCAGGCTGCGGGAAATCGACTCTGTGCCGGGCCATCCTGCAACTGACCGCCCCGACGTCGGGTTCGGTGCGGTTCGCCGGTGAGGAACTCGTGGGCCGCTCCCGGCGCGCGCTAGGGCCGGTGCGCCGCCAGATGCAGATGATCTTCCAGGATCCGTTCGCGTCGCTGAATCCGCGGCGGCGCATCGGCCAGATCATCGGCGACCCAATCGAAATGCACGGCCTTGCCAGCGGTGCCGAGGTGAAGCGCCGGGTGCAGGATCTGCTCGACCGGGTCGGTCTGCAGGCCGAGCACTACAACCGGTTTCCGCACGAGTTCTCCGGCGGGCAGCGCCAACGCATCGGCATCGCGCGCGCCCTGGCGCTCAAACCCAAGCTGATCATCGCCGACGAGCCGGTCTCGGCCCTCGACGTCTCGGTGCAGGCGCAGATCGTCAACCTCATGGAGGATCTGCAGGACGAATTCGGGCTGTCCTATCTGTTCGTCGCCCACGACCTGGGTGTGGTCCGCCACGTCTCCGACCGGGTCGCGGTCATGTACCTCGGCAAGGTGGTGGAGAGCGCGGACGCGGGCGATCTGTATCGCGCCCCCGTGCACCCGTACTCGAACGCTCTGCTGTCGGCGGTCCCGATTCCGGATCCGCGGCGCAACACCGCCCGCGAGCGCATCGTGCTCGAGGGTGACGTCCCGAGCCCGAGCGACCCGCCGCCCGGCTGCCACTTCCACACTCGGTGCCAGTTCGCCACCGACGTCTGCACCGTCGACGAGCCCGCCCTGCTGGACCATGGCACCGGGCACCTGGCGGCCTGCCACCACCCGCGCAACGTCGACGCGGCCACCGCGCTCGCCCCGACCGGGGGATCTCCGCCAACCCGTCGCGACAGGCGACACATTCCGTTATCGTCCCCCGGATGAGCGATGGGGAGACGCCGTCCGTGACCGGTCCGACACGGGCTCCGACAAGCACCCGGCGGGCGGTCCTCAACACCGTCAGGGGGTCGGCGGGAAACCTCGTCGAGTGGTACGACGTCTACGTCTATACCGTCTTCGCGACGTACTTCGAGGCGCAGTTCTTCGACCAGGACGACGAGAACTCCACCCTGTACATCTACGCCATCTTCGCGGTGACGTTCATCATGCGGCCGGTGGGCTCCTGGTTCTTCGGCCGGTTCGCCGACCGCCGCGGGCGCAAGGCCGCGTTGATGGTCAGCATCACCGTGATGTCGTCGTGTTCATTCCTGGTCGCCGTCATGCCGACGCGGGAGGTCATCGGCTACTGGGCGGCGGTGATCCTCATCCTCGCCCGCCTCCTTCAGGGATTCGCCACCGGTGGTGAGTACGGCACCTCGGCGACCTACATGTCCGAAGCCGCCACCCCGCACCGGCGCGGCTTCCTGTCGTCGTTCCAATACGTCACCCTGGTGGGTGGGCACGTGCTGGCGCAGTTCACCCTCCTCATCGCGCTGAGCGTCCTCGATGTCGAAGCCGTGAGTGCGTGGGGATGGCGGATCGGCTTCTTCATCGGCGGGATCGCGGCACTGGTGGTGCTGTGGATGCGGCGCTCGATGGACGAGTCGCTCAGCGACGAGCACCTCGAGGCGATCCGTGAGGGCAGGGACCCCGAAGCCGGATCGATGAAGACGCTGTTCACCACGCACTGGCGTGCGCTGCTGCTGTGCTTCCTCATCACCGCGGGCGGCACGGTCGCGTTCTACACGTACACGATCAACGCACCCGCGATCGTGAAGTCGACCTTCGGATCCGAAGGGGCGCTGACCGGAACGTGGATCAACCTGCTGGGCCTGATCTTCCTGATGCTGCTGCAACCGCTGGGCGGGTTGCTCAGCGACCGGGTCGGCCGAAAACCCCTGCTGATCTTCTTCGGCGTCGGCGGCGTGCTCTACACCTACGTGCTCCTGACGTTCCTGCCGCAGACCTCTTCGCCGCTGACGGCGTTCGCGCTGACCGCCGTCGGCTACGTCATCCTGACCGGGTACACCTCGGTCAACGCGATCGTGAAGGCGGAGTTGTTCCCCGCCGAGATCCGCGCTCTGGGCGTCGGATTGGGTTACGCGCTCGCGAACTCGGCTTTCGGCGGAACGGCGCCGCTGCTGTACCAGGGGGCGAAGTCAGCCGACCGCATCGGTCTGTTCATCGTGTACGTGACGGTGGTGATCGGCGTCAGCCTGCTGGTCTACATCTTCGCGCTGAAGAACAAGGGGATCACCCCGCTCGACCGGGAGCAGGGCAACGCCTGGGGCCTCCCCGCGCCGTCCATTTCCCGCTGAGTCACGCCGGCGCCATCGATCATCTGCGAGACCCTTTCCGCCTCCAGGCAAATGACGCTTACTTGCCGGCGTCGCTGGTGATCTCGTTGAGTAACGGTGTGATCCGGTAGTCGATCAGCTTGCGCATCACCAACGAGGTGGTGGTCTGTTCCACGCCGTCGATATCGAGAATGCGGCCGGCCACCCGGTACAGGTCATCGGCCTCGTGAGCCACCACGTGGATCAACATGTCGGTGACTCCTCCTAGACCGTGCACTTCGACTACTTCGGGAACTTGCTGGAGGGCGGACGCGATCTGCGCGAGCTTGCGCTGGGTCACCCGGGTCAGGATGAAGGCAGTAAGCGGGTATCCGAGCGAGGCAGGGTCGACTCGGCGCTCGAACGATCTGAGTACACCACCCTGGTGCTCTAACTTGGTCAGGCGCGCCTGGACGGTATTGCGTGACAGCTTGGTGGTGTCCGCCAACGCGATGACGGTAGCCCGGGGGTCATCGCTGAGGGCCTTGATGATCTTGGCGTCGATCGCGTCGACGCGCACTTTCTTGGTCACGAGACCGCCCGTTCGAGATGCTTCAGGAGTGCGCGGTTCACGTCGACGGGTGCCTCCTGGTGGACCCAGTGGCCCGCGCCGTCGACGACGACTGTCCGGAGATCGGCGAAGGCTGACGCGCCGGCCTCGACGCGCATGAACTCTGCTACGGGGTCAGCGCTTCCGGTGATGAATAGCGACGGGCAGGTGATTGGGTGTTCGCCGAGTGCGACAGCCTGGCGCCAGTTCTCGTCGATGTTGCGGTAGTAGGCAAGACCCCCATCGAAGCCGGTGGCGCGGAACGTCGCGACGTAGCGTTCGAAGATCGGCTGGGGTAGCCAGTCCGGCGCTCGCACAGAGTCGTTGCTGTTGCCCATGCTGTGAAAGCGTTCGCTGTATGCCGCTGCGATGGTGTGTCGCACGTCCTGTTGGAGTTGTCCCGCGGCAGAGTCGTCCTGGAACCGAACCTGGTAGAAATCTTCGCCCAACCGGGATCGGACCATGGACATCGGTGGCGCAGAAGTCGGCCGCACGTAGGGCACGCTGATACCGGTCAGCGACAGAAGCCGGTCGCCGTGGGTCAGGCCGAGTGGCCATACACTCGCTGCACCCCAGTCGTGTCCGACAATGTGCGCCTGCGCGACGCCCTCATGGTCGAGCAACCCGATGAGGTCCAAACCGATGGCCGACGCCGTATACGCGGCCCGGGTAGCGGGTCTGGAGCTGTCGCCATAGCCGGGCAGGTCCGGCACCAATACCCGGTATCCCGCTTCGACCAGCGTGTCCACCTGAAGCCTCCAGGTGATTCCGAGGTCAGGAAAACCGTGGGCCAGCACCACCAAGGGTCCGTGCCCGACCGCCCGGACGGCGAGCTCCACCTCATTGACTTGCCAGATCTCGCGGTCTGCCACGCCTTCTCCTGTTCGACTGGTTTCTGAGAAAGTCACTGGCGCAGGCGCATTCGCTGTAGCTGAGTGACGTGCTGTGGCGTCAGTTCGCTCAGCGACGTGACCCCGAGCAACTGCATGGTGCGGGTGATCTGGCCGCTGAGGATCTCGACGGTTCGCCGGACCCCGGCCTCGCCGCCGGCCATCAGACCGTACAGGTAGGCACGGCCGATGAGGGCGAAGCGGGCGCCCAAGGCGACGGCTGCGACGATGTCGGCACCGGACATGATGCCGGAGTCCAAGAGAATCTCGGTGTCGGTTCCGAGTTCACGGGCCACCTGCGGCAGCAGGTGGAACGGCACCGGTGCACGATCGAGTTGCCTGCCGCCGTGGTTCGACAGCACGATGCCGTCCACACCAAGATTTACCAACGCCTTGGCGTCTTCCAGTGTCTGAACACCTTTGACCACGAGTTTGTTCGGCCAGTGGCGATTAATCCACGCAAGATCCTCGAACGTGACAGAGGGATCGAAGGTTGATTGCACGTACGACGCCACGGTGCCCGACCAGCGATCCAGCGACGCGAACGACAGCGGTTCGGTCGTCAGCAGGTCGAACCACCATCGTGGGCGCGGTATCGCGTCGAGCACAGTCCTCGCGGTTAACATGGGCGGGATCGACATGCCGTTGCGGGTGTCCCGCAGTCGCGCGCCGGCGACGGGCACGTCGACGGTCACCAGCAATGTGTCGAACCCCGCAGCCAAGGCCCGCTGCAACAGCTCCGCCGACCGCTCCCGGTCCTTCCACATGTACAGCTGAAACCAGTTGCGACCCTGTGGATTTATTGCATGAATCTCTTCAATCGAGCGGGTGCCGAGAGTGGACAGCGAGAACGGGATGCCAGCCTCGGCTGCGACCCGTGCGCCGGCAGTCTCACCGTCAGTGTGCATGAGCCGGGTGAAGCCGGTCGGCGCGATACCGAACGGCAGCGCGGCACGACCGCCCAGCACATCAACGGAGGTGTCGACCGTGGCAACGTCGCGCAGAATCGTCGGATGGAATTCGATGTCGCGAAAGGCTTCCCGTGCGCGCGCAAGCGTCAGCTCTTCGTCGGCAGCACCGTCGGTGTAATCGAACGCCGCTTTCGGGGTGCGGCGCTTCGCGATACGCCTGAGATCCTCGATCGTCAGCGCTGCCGACAACCGACGCGCGACGGGGTTGAACACCGGTCGGCGGAGCTGCAGCAACGGCGTCGCGTCGCGAAGCCGAGGCAGCTGGCGGTGGGGCACGGGGAGCTCCTCAGTGTCTCGGCAGCTCGGGCAGCTGCGCAACGTCGCCGGGCCCCAGCGAGCTTCCTTGGGACCGATGGGCCGGAGAACTCACGGGTTGAGCGGAGGCGAGAGTGACGCGATTCTCGGCCACCGGGGATGGACTTGCGATGATCGCGCTCACCGGGAAATTCCGTAGATGGTGGACGCTTCGTCCAAGAGTCGCTGGTCCACAATCGGATTCAACATGCCCAGCGTCCCCCGCTTGAGGTCTCCAAGGCACGACACAACGTCCAAAAAGCGCTGCTGTTCTCGCCTGTCGATGACGCCGTCGGCGAGGTCGGTGAACTTCGCGATGTACTGTTTGCGCTCGAATGGACGAGCGCCCAACGGGTGTGCATGAGCGACGGCGAGCTCATCGACGATCACCGCGCCGCTGCGCAAAGTAATTTCCGCCCGCGCACCGATGGCCTTGTCAGCCGGATCGAACGAGTGGTAGCGGCGGGTCCACGCGGGATCCTCGACGGTGGAGATCTTGCGCCACAGCTCGATGGTGTCGGGCCGGTGCGCCCGATCGGGAAGGTATGACCTTTCGTGATGCCAGGCGCCGTCCTGCAGTGCCACGGCGAAGGCGTACATCACCGAGTGATCCAGGGTTTCCCGGGACGCATCGGGATCCCACTTGCCGGGGTCTCCCGACCCGCTGCCGATCACCACATGGGTGTGATGGCTGGTGTGCAAGACGATGGACTCGATCTCCCGGAGGTCGCCGATCTGTCCCCGCATACGGAAAGCCAAGTCGATCGGGGCTTGGCTCTGGTACGCGGCGGAATGCTCTCTGGCGTAGCTGTTCAGGATGGCCCGCTTCGGTTCGCCCGGTTCGGGCAGCGGCACCTGATAGCTGGGGTCGGGGCCGCCGAGCAGCCAGGCCGGTGCGCCGTCTTCACCCTCCCCGATCGGGGCCGGGAAGCCCCCGCCGCGCATGGCCCGGTCGACGGCCTCGATCGCGACCGTGGTGGCGGCTGCGGGGGCGTGGTCTTTCAAGCCAGACAGCAGCCCTTCACGGGACTGTGGGGTGGCGGTCGTCAGGTGCACGGCGTGCCCGATGGCGGCATAGATCATTTCGGGGGGCAGCCGCAGCATGGTGCCCAGACCCGCTACAACTGAGGGCCCCGCATGTTCTACATGCTCAAGGTTTCTGTCGCCCAGAGAGATTCCCCGGGCCAAGCTGATATGCGCTTCGTAGGCGGTCGCAATACCTCGGACCAGATCCGCGCCACGGAGTCCGGTCTGCTGGGCCACGGCCACCAGGGCGGGAATGTTGTCACCTGGGTGTGTGAAGTCGGCGGCCAGGAACGTGTCGTGGAGTTCGAGGTCGTGCACCGCAACCCCATTGGCCCAGGCGGCCCACTCCGGTGAGTATGTTCCCTCGACACCGAAGACTGCGGCGCCCGGCGTCTTCCGGCGTGCCCGCGCCTGGGCCCGCGCAACCGTCACGGGGCGTCGCGTCACCGAGGCGGCGGAAACGGCGGCATTGTCGATGATGCGGTTGATGACCATCGCCTGGGTCGCGGCCGGCACCGACACAGGGTCTGCAGCCAGTTCGGCGATCTTCCAGGCCAGGTGGCCCTCACGGGGTGAGTGTTCGGTGCTACGTCGGGTGCGTCCATCGTGGTCACGCATGAGTCACCGCTGCGTCGTCGGGGCTGCTCGGCGAAGGTCCGCAGCGGCGGCTAGGTGCGATCGTCATCAGCGAGCATTGATCGGAACCGGCTGTCATGGAAGATCAGTGGCGATACGGTCTCGTCACAGGCAGCACTTTTGACCTCCATGAGAACGACGTTGTGATCGCCGGCGGTAATCGATGAGACGATCTTGCAGTCGAGCCATGCTGCTGCGTCCGCTAGGAACAGTGCAGAGGAATCGCTGCCAAACCACGTCAGTCCAGCGAAGCGATCGACGTTCTTGGCCGCAAGCTGGCGGGACATGTCGGCGTGACCTTCCGCGAGCACGGAGACCCCGAGATGGCCGTCGCGCGAGAGTTGCGGCCATGTGGTCGAGATGTGCTGAACGCAGATCGAGACCAACGCGGGTTCCATGGACACCGGGGTGAAGGAAGTGGCGACGATTCCCACAGGCTGGCCATCGCGTACAGCGCAGACCGCGGCTACTCCGGTCGGGTACCGACTGTAGAGCCTCCGCAGTCGCGACGCGTCACGTTCGGCGTCACCGGAGCTGACCTGGCTGAGAGTTAACATGTGCATCTTCCTGGGAGTGGACGCAGGGGACCTTGTGCGGAGTGGGATGCTCCCTCATGCGCCTCGGCTGCGGACGTAGTCAACGATCAGGTCGGTCACCGATTCGAGGCAGGCCTTCCCGATAGCGGTGTCGGCGCCGATGGGGTTGCCCAGAATTCCGTTGGGCGAGAAGGTTTTCAGACCTTCGGTGATGACCCGGTCGAGAAACGCATCGTCGGTATCGCTCTGGTAACCGGGGGTCAGTCTGTCTGTGCGGACCCTATCCGGATGTAGCGCGAGCATGATCGATGTCTCGGCGATGTCGGCGTGGCCGCCGACGTTGGCGCGGAGGCCCGACGACTCCGCGGCGTCACGCCACGCACCGAGAATCGCTTCACTTCCGGGAAAGATGATCAACGACAGTGGTGCCAGTTTGGCGGCCAAGCGCCCTTCGAACTCGCGCATCACCGGGTAGTTTCCGATGTGCCCGGAGAACATGACCAGCCTGCGGAAGCCCGAATCCGCAAGGTGCGCAGCGTAATCCTCGCAGACAGCCTCCAGCGTCGACGCGCGCAGAGACAAGGTTCCGGGGAAGGCGAGATGATGCGGCGAGTACCCGACCCGGATCGTCGGCAGCACAAGGGTCCCTCCGAGCTTGCGAGCGACCCGTACGGCGAGTTCGTCGGCGTGATCGGCGTCCATTGACAGCGGTAGATGGGGGCCGTGTTGTTCGATGGCGGCCAGCGGCAAGACCGCCGTGCGTGCGCCGCCCTCCACTGCGGCCGCGATCTCTGCGCTGGTCATGAATTCGACCCGCACCTCATGACGTGTGCTGTCCGCCTCACCTGTCTTAGCCATGGCCACGCCGCGACAGGCGAGCATGACCCGAGATCTGATACTGCTCGCTCGCTTCGTACATGTCCTCGATGAGGTCGGAAAACGAGGTGAGGATGTTGGCGCGGCGGATGGTCGCCTTGAGGGTGAGCTCACCCAGGTCGGCCGACAGCGCGCGCGGGAGGACGCGAAACTTCTTGAGCTGCAGTGGACGAGCCAGCTCGGAGTTGACTTCCTCAATCCACGCGTTGAGGGCAGCGTGCTGCTCATCGACCGGCAGCGCCTGTGCTTCTTCGCTCACGCTCAGCAAGACCGTGAGGTACTTACGGCCCTCTCCCACCACGATCGCTTCGTCCACCAGGGGGTTGGCCTTCAGACGCACCTCGATGGGCTGCGGACTGACAGATTTTCCCCCACTTGTCTTCAGAAGATCCTTGATGCGGCCGATGATCGTGACCTCGCCGTCCGGTGCGATCTCGACAAGATCTCCGGTGCCGTACCAGCCATCGTCAAAAGCTGCTTCTGTGGATGCTGGGTCACGCCAATAGCCGGTGAACAAGCAAGGGCTCTTGACCTGAAACTCTCCGTTCTCGCTGGCTCTGACCACCCACCGGGAATCGGGTAAAGACTTGCCGACAGTGCCCATCGCGTAGAAGGACCGGTCCCACTGGACCAGGACCGGTCCGCAGGTTTCCGTCGTTCCGTACATCTCACGCAAGTCCAGACCCCACATCTGCCACAGCGCAGCGACCTCAGGTGTCATGGCCCCCGAGGAGGTCCAGCTGACCGTGATGCGCTCCATACCGAATTTGGCACGCAGCGGCAGGAAAGCCGTCTTGAGGCTGAGCTGGTACAGCACATCGAGGTATCGAGGAAGGGTCCTGCCATTCCATCGACGGGCACACACTGCTCGTGCGACGGTCATAGCCAACCCGTACCGCATACGGAGAAGGGGCCCAGAATTCGAGAGTTCTTCGAGAAGCTCGCCGGCGAGCTTCTCATACATCCGGGGTGGCCAGACGATTGCGGTGGGCCGAACTGCTGTGAGTGACTCGAGGCGCTGCTCCATCGTGCAATACGTGACGACCAGTTTGGTCATGATCGGCACGAACACATTGACGAGCGCCGGGGCTACGTGAGAGAGCCCGAGAAATGCCACCAGGTCGTGTTGCACGCGACCGATCTCGGGATAGGCCACTGCAAACCCCAGCACCGAGTATTGCAGCGTGCGATGGGTGTGAACGACCCCTTTGGGGTCGCCGGTGGAGCCCGACGTCCAGAACAGAACGGCGGGATGGTCGATGTCGCCGTCTTCTAGGAGCCTGCCGAACAACTCTGGCTCGGAAACTCCACGCGCCATCCCCACCGTCTGCAACGACCGCCAATCCACCGCCCGCACGCGTTCGGGGAACTCGATGGGCCGGGACTCAAATCCGATCGCCGCCCGAAGGTGCGGCGTGCTGGCGGCAACCGCGGCCACTTTACCGAGATCGGTCTCGCTCTCAGCGAAAATTGCTGTTGCCTCGCTGATCTCCAGCACGCGGGCAAGCTCGGTGACGGAGCTAGTCGGGTAAACACCAACCAGGATTGCGTCCAGGCTCTGGATTGCCAGAGCTGCGATGACCCATTCTCTGCGGGTGGAGGACATGATCGCGACTCGATCACCTGAGGTGACACCGAGTTCGTGAAGGCCGACGGCGATCTGCTGAACTTCGTGCAGGTACTCGCCCCAGGTCGTCGGACTCGCGGTGCCGTGCTTCCAATCGGTAAACGCGATTGTGTCGGGTTCGTACGCGGCCCGGTCGAACAGCATCTGGGGGAAGGTTCGCGGTGCCGCTTCGAAGTCTTGGATACTTTGCAACACAGGGATTGTGCTGGCCCTGCCACTGCTCGGCGTGCCAGTCGAACCCGCTTTTCGTGCCACCATTTTCAGCCCTAGTCCTCGGCGAGATTGATTTAGCTATTGTTCTATTGTGTGGCGGCGATCGAGGCCTTGTCGCGGTTCCAGCCAGCGCGTAGCCCCGCGGCGACAGGATCCTCGAAATAGTCTGCGGCGGCGGCGATCGTGTTGGCCAATGAATGCTCATCTCGCTCGTCACTGGGGTTGTTGACGCTGCGCTTCAATGCGCGGTAGAGCACCGGCGCCTTGGCGCCGGCCTCGCGCGCCGCGTGAATGGCCGCGGGAAGCAGTGTGGCAGGTGTCTCCAGCCGTTCGACCAACCCGATACGAACGGCTTCGTCGGCGGGGAACAACTCTCCCGACAACACCATTCGCCGGACGGCCTGCGCGCCAAGAAGAAGCGCGGCGCGCTGGAGACCTTTATCAGCGGGTAACAATCCGTGGTTGATCTCGGGAAATCCGAACGTGGCGTTCGGGGTCGCCAGGATGGTGTCGGCGAAGAGGGCCAGCTCCATGCCACCGCCCACGCAGTGTCCGTTGACCGCAGCGATGAGCGGTCGAGGGAACCGATCCATGGCGACGAGCAGTGCATGAAAGTCACGCATCCGCCCTTCGATTTCCTCAGGGCCGGTTCCCTCGAGCTCCTTGATATCGCCTCCCGCCGTGAAAAAGCGCGCACCCGCGCCGGTGAGGACCACCGGCGCAGGTGCTTCGTGGGAAGCCAGTTCAGCGAAGAATGCGCGCAGACCGACAACGAGGCTGCGGTTCAGCGCATTCGCGGGTGGCCGATCGAGGGTGACGATAAGGACACCGGAATCGTCGACACAGGTCGCCCCGGGGATCTGAACGGGTGAGGGCCTCGTCATGCTCGGCTTGCGACTCCCTGTGCCGGTGCAGGTGCAGACTGGTCACCGTAGGCGGAAGGAAAGCGCGTGGGGCGACGGTCGCGGAAGGCCTGCCGCGCCTCCAGGTAGTCGGCACCTGCAAAGTTGAGCGTTTCAAGAGCGGCGGAGAGCTCATGTTGGGGGAATGCGTTGGTGAGCCATCCGGCGTTCAAGGACCGCTTGGTCCATTGGATGGCCCGCTGTGAACCCAGGGCGAGGTCATCGGCAATCGCCAGAGCACGTTCGAGCACCTTCTCCCTGGGCTCCACGACACTGACCAATCCGTTGCGTTCGGCTTCGATTCCGGTCATACGCGCCGATGTGAGCTGGTAGTACTTCGCTTTGGCCATCCCGACGAGAAGGGGCCAGATCAGCGAAGAATGGTCGCCGGCGACCACGCCGACCCGGGTGTGTCCGTCCATCAGAATGGCGTCTTCCGCGGCGACGCTGATGTCGGCGAGCAGCGCCAGGGACAGGCCCCAGCCTACGGCCGGGCCGTTGATGGCTGAAATGATCGGCTTATCCATGTTCAGCATCGTCAAGATGCGCCGGCGTTCGGTCTCCATGAGCACGATCGCCTCTTCGAGCGACGGGTCAGGTTGGGCTACGTCCATGCCCGTGCAGAAGCCGCGGCCGGCGCCGGTGAATACGGCGACTCGGGTTTGTGGGTCGCGGTCAATGTCGAGCAGGAGGTCTCCCATCTGCTCGAACATCGGCATCGTCAGCGCGTTCAGTTGCTCGGGCCGATTGAGCGTGACCAACAGAACGCCGTTGGGTTTGCGTTCGATCAGGAACTCTTTCGGGTAGCGCGAGTAGATGTCGCCGCCGTTGTGGGTGCTCATCGGGCCGCACCCGCCCCTGCGCTTGCACCACTCATGGCCTGTTCTTTGTGATTCATGTTCTCCTCGAATTCTTTTTGTTCGGCATAGTGGGCAGGACGGGCGGCGCGGATGTCGGCCAAGATGGCCTCCGGAGTGCGTGCGACGCCACGCGGGTTCTTGAACTTCGGGATGACGTACTTACCGAAGAGTTCGATGGACTTCATCAGCTCTTTGTGGGGCAGGCCGTCGATACGCATGACCAACGAGTCCACACCGAGGTCGGCGAAACGTTGCACCTGAGCGACGCAGTCGTCGGGATCGCCGACGATGAAGCCGGAGGAATCTTCGAACATGTAGCGCTCGTCGTTGAAATCGAGATGTTTGACAGCACCCATGTACTGGTAGTCGCTGGACAGCTTCGACAGCCGCTCGTAGGCGTCGGTGGCCAAGCCAATCGTGTCCTTGAGCCCCCGCGCCCAGGTGCGGGCCTCTTCGCGGGTTTCCGCGCAGTGCATGCCGCCACCGATCGCTACCAGCCGTTCTGCCTGCAGCGGATAGGTGTGCGTCGCGGCGGCCAGAGCGTCGTCGTACACGCGAATCATGCTCTCGAGGAAGTCGAAGCCGAGGTAGTAACCGCCGATGATCGCGCCGATGCCCAGCTCAGCGGCCGCCCGCACCGATTCGGGGCTTCCGGTGGCCATATGTATCGGTGGGCAGGGTGCCTGAATGGCTTTAGGCACGAGACTGCGGGGCGGGATCTTGTAGTGCTCGCCGACGAACGAAAAGACGTCGTTGTGCAACGCCCGACGGATCACCTCGAGGCCTTCGAGCTGCTGTGACTTGTTCTCACTCGGTGACACTTCGAATGCGCGCAAGGCGAGTGTGGTGTTGCCCCGGCCGACACCAAGTTCGATCCGCCCGTTGGACAGGATGTCTTCGGTGGCCAAGCGTTCGGCGACCCGAAGCGCGTGATTGATCCGAGTCGGAAGCAGCGTGACCAGGTGCACAAACCGGATCCTGCTGGTCAGCGCCATCAGATACGGATACAGCACCTCCGGTGCGGACGTCGTCGCGGTGCCGATCGCCACATGCTGTTCCGAGGTGCCAAACGCATCGAAGCCCACCTCCTCGGCCAGGAGCACCTCATCGATGAGCTCGCGGTAGCGGTACTCGTATGAGGCGCCCGGCGCTGTCTCACCCTCACTCATGAATATGAATCGCATCTTCCCGTCCCTCCACTGTGTGAATATTGATTAACGTAAAACGCATAGGCTGCGCTGTCAAGACCAGGGGGGTATAAGCCCTAAATGATTTGCTAGACAACGCTATTGAACGCCAAGACCGTGGACTTTGATGTTCGGCGGTGCGTTAATCTTCCTCGCCGGGGGCCTTTAGGGGGTCGCGTCCGTTGAGCGATGGCACGCGCGAAGCGCCTGCGTGGTGTGGCGGAGGCAGCGTTCGTGGCTCAAACGGTTGGTAGCGTCGGCGCAGCTGCGGGTAATTCCTGTTAATGGAAGCCGGGGTGTCGTGCGCAGGTAGGGTAGGCACCTATGACGTTGTCGGCACCTGCGAGCGCTGGGGATGGGCCCCTGCACGCGGGTGTACCGCAGCCCCGCGGCTCGCGACGCAAGTTGCTTCTCGACGCTGCCGCCAACCTGTTTCTGCACCATCCGTATGACTCGGTGACGGTGGGCATGGTCGCGACCGAGGCGGGGATCTCCGGTCCGGGTCTCTACCGTCATTTTCAGAACAAGCAGGCGTTGCTCATCGCGGTGGTCGAAGAAGGTTTGCAGGAGCTCCATCAGTTTGCCCGCGCTACTGTCGACAGTGAACCTGATCCGCGTGCAGCGTTAGAGACGATCGTGGATTTTCATGTGAGGTCCGTGATCACTGACCCGCCGAGATCGTTGATATTTCTGAAGAACGAGTATGCCCTACCCGACGCTGAACGGCGAAAGGTTCGACGTGAGATGAATCTGTATGCGCAGGAGTGGGTCTTGCTCGTCATGCAGTTGCGCCCGGATCTCTCGGAGCCACAGGCCCGCCTGTTGACACAGGCGGTATTTTCGATGCTCAACTCGGTGGCCACCCTCAACAAGGGATTGAATCAAGAAGACATCGTCGCCACGATGTCCACGGCGGCGATACAGGCGCTGACCTCTCATTTGCCGGGTTGGTCGGCCGGCTGACGTCACCGTCGGTCACTGTTTGTTGCGCGAGCTTCGATCGGTCTCGGGTGCCGCGCTCACGAGTGGATGATTGACGCAACTCCTCTAGGGCGGGGCACGTCTTTGCGGCAGCTGTGAATTGGGCTCATCACGAACCTCGTGAGCTAACGGTCGCGCCAGTTCACGCACAGTGGCTTCCAGCGAACTGAGCGGTCACGCCAGCCGCGCCGGGTGTGGTCGGGCAAGGCCGGTCCGGTACACCCCTTCGCAACCTGAGCCAGGTACGAACGCGCTCGTTGTCGGACAGCGTCTGGACGCCGATGATCGACCGCCAAAGCTTCAGTGTCACTGAGCCTTTGGCCTGGCCCTGTGCGTATGCTCGTCAGTGGCGCCCGCGCCTGCGGCCCCACGAAGGGCCAACGGAGTGCCTAACCTCGCCAGACCCCTGTCGGCCGAAGAATCCTGAGGAGCCATTGTGAGTGTTCTTGATCTGTTTCGACTCGACGGCAGGGTCGTCATCGTCACCGGCGCGTCGTCCGGTCTGGGGGTGGCGTTCGCGAAGGCCTTCGCCGAAGCCGGTGCTGATATCGCACTCTGCGCACGGCGATCTGAAAGGCTCTCCGACACCGCCGCTCTGGTCTCGGCGGCTGGGCGGAGGGCCTTGCCGATCCAGACCGACGTCACGGACCCCGCCGCCTGTGCGGCACTGGTCGATGCCACGGTTGACCAGTTCGGCAAGGTGGATGTGTTGATCAACAACGCCGGTGTCGGAACCGCCGTACCGGCGACCCGCGAGACCCCCGACGAGTTCCGCCGAGTCGTTGACGTCAACCTGCACGGGTCCTACTGGATGGCGCAGGCGTGCGGCCGAGTGATGAAACCGGGTTCGTCGGTGATCAACCTCGCCAGTGCCTTGGCGTTCACCACCGCCGGTCTGCCACAAGCCGCGTATGCCTCCTCGAAGTCCGCTGTGATCGGGTTGACCCGAGATCTTGCCCAGCAGTGGGGCTCTCGCAAGGGCATTCGCGTCAACGCCCTGGCTCCGGGCTTCTTCAAGTCGGAGATGACCGACGAGTACGAGCCGGGCTACCTTGATGCGCAAATGTCACGGGTGGTCCTCGGCCGCACCGGCGAACCAGCCGAGTTGGCCGCGACTGCCGTCTGGCTGGCCTCGGCCGCCGGTGGCTTTGTCACAGGGCAAACCATCACCGTAGACGGTGGTCTCACCATCACTTGACAACGCCCGGACTCGTTCGCGCATACGTGCGAGATCCATGGCCCAGTGCCAGCGGCAGCCGATACTGCAGACCAAAGATGCTGTGGCTGTGAGCGTTTACCAGTACGGGCCCTGCACCCCCTCGCGGACGAGCCAGTTAGCATCTCTTTGCCCCGGGGCAACGCGCACATCGGGCAGGGCCTCCATGCACAGCGCTCGGCACGTTGGCCCCTGTAAAGCATCGGCAGGGATAGAGGCCAGTTCTGGCTGATCGCGTTGAGAACTCGGAAAACGGCCTATCAGCCTCGGGTTCTTCCCGGGGCTGATAGGCGTGAGGTGCTATGCAGCAGCACGTTTCGGGGTTCCTACCGCCAGCACAAGTGCCAGGACGACAAGAGAGAGCGCACCGGAGATTGCCCACGAGGTGCCAAAAGCACTCCACGGCGGCGCCGTATCCGCGGCAGCACCGTCGACCGTGAGTACGGCGCCCGATACCTGGGCGCCGATGGTTCCGGCCACGGCCTGGATGGCGAAGTTCAGCCCATTGAACTCGGTGACCTTGTCAGCCGGCACACCGCTGACGACGAGGTTCAATGATTGAGTCATCGAGACGGTCAGTCCGAAGGTGACGAGCAAGGTGGCGACGAAGACGATGACGATGCTGCCGCGTTGTCCCAGCGCCAGCATCACTACGGCGCCAGCCAGGATCGAGATCGGACCGATCGACGACGCAAACCGCGAGCCGATTGCTCTGTCCAACACGGAAATCAACGGCGCCGTGAGCCCGATCAGAGTGGTCGAGACCAGAATCGCGGCGGTGACCGTTGCCGATTCGCCTAATCCGTAGCCGGTTGATGCCGGCAGCTGGGTCTGCATGGGAACACTCACAAGAGTGGCGTTAATGCAGAAACCCGCCAAGAACATCAGGCCCGACGCAGCGACAACGGTAAAACTGCGCATCAGCCGGAGATCGATCAATGGATCGTCGACGGTGAGCTCGACGCGGATGAACAGAAGAAACCCCACAAGCCCAGCACTCAGGAGAAGGAGGAACCGAGGCGACAGCCATCCCCAAGCGGGCGCGAACGTCAATGCCAGCAACAGGGCGGCTAGGCCGAAGGCGAGAAGAACACTGCCGGCCACGTCAATGGAAGCATTCGCCCCGCCATTCTTCAAGGAACGCGGGACAAAGAACCACACCGCGAGAATGCACCCGCTCAGGGCAATGAGCGGTACCCAGAACAGCCATCGGTAGGACAAATGATCGGCGATAGGCCCAGCGACCATTGTTCCGGCTGCCGTACTGCCGTAAATGGCCGCGACCATGAAGCCGTTCGCGGATTTCGTACGGGCTTCGGTCTGGGTATCGCGAATGACGCCAATAGCCAACGGGACGGTACTCAGGCCGACACCTTGGAGCAGTTGGCCTGCAATAAGCATCTCGATTGATATCGATAAGGCAGAGATGAGGGTTCCGATAGCGACTATGGCGAGCACCCCGAGAAGTGCTCGCCGCTTATCCCAGACCTCGCCGAGCCTGCTCACGATGGGTGTGGCGATGGTTCCTGTCAGCAGCACTCCAGTGAGAACCCACGAGATGGTGGACCCGGGAACTTGAAACTGCTCCTGTAGGATCGGGAGCGCCGGCGGAGTCACCGATTCGTTGAGACCTTTGAAGGCGGCGACACAGGCAATTGCCGATGCGAGAATCGCTCCCGCGCGGGCTCGCTTGTCGGCGTGCGAAGCGTCTGCGACGCGCGAATCGTGTAGAGACATCAACTGCTCCCTTTTTGATGGTGTATGCAAGTCGGCTGGGCGGGCGGCTGCTGAGTTGGCCGGGGTGCGGCGTCGATGAAAACCCTCGTTAGGTGTTCGTGCTCTCAGGTACCGTGTAAGCGTTGTGCAGAAGCGCCCCTTGTGGGGGGTCCGGAAAAACGAAGTGGCCTGGATTCGTCGGGCTCGCGGGTAGCTTCCCTTTTACTTCTGGGCCGTTGTGCTTGTCACACGTATTATCGCGTCCGATCGGGCGCAAGCCGGAGTCCGGAAAAACCCCGGGGCTGTTGTCGCAGCGTGTTGATTCTCTACGCGTAGTGCCGGATTGTCGGCGGTCTGGTCTGCTGCGTCCGTCTCGATTGTGTCCTGGGACGGGGCCACGGTCGTTGTATCCCCGTGGAGTGCGAGGTGTGGCGAGAGTTGACTCGCTTGACGACGATCCACATGTCACGGTGGCTCTCTTTCGGGTGTGACTCTGGATTAACCTAGGGGCGCGATGTGATGTTGTCAACACTCGAACCCAGGGGGTGAGACTTGTGGGGATAGGACCTTTGCATTCCCTTTTGGCAGCATCTTTCGCGATGCTGGCGGCTCGGATGTCCACACAATCAAACGTGCTGCAAAAGTCGAATCAGTTCCGCTAGCGTTAACATCGATTAACTTTTGCCCCGAGTTCAGGTGCGTGGCCGGCGCTCAGCGCGTCGCCGCCTCAGGCTGGGGACCTTGGTCGATTACCCACTGGCGGAGGGCAATCCGTGACAGGATCTACCTTCAGCGGTGGGGGTGAGCATGACAGTGCGGTCTTGGCCTCAGTCTGCGCCTAGTTGCACCGCGCCAACCGCTCAAAGCTCAGTGGTGTAGAGCAATGCGGTGAGTGAGCGCCGTGATGGGTTCGCGCCGACTATCGTGCGTAGCGACAGCAGGACACCGCCCCGGGCCGGGGCCAGGAGGTTCTGTAACAGTTAGTCCGCGTCGGTGAACAGCGGCCGGACACCCCATGCGGCCATGACGTGATCGTTGCTGATTCCTGCGGCTACCATCGGCCATACCAGCGTGTCATCGTTGACGATGAAGTCGATGACCACGGGTCGGTCGGTCACTCGCTGCGCTTCAGCGATGGTCTGTGCGACGTCGGCCTCGCGATCGCAACGCAGGGCCACGCAGCCCAGGCCTTCTGCCAGCGCAACGAAATCGGGGATCCGGCGGGAATGCGTGGCTAGGTCGACTTGGGAGTAGCGGCCGTCGTAATGGACTGCCTGCAGTTGTTTGACCATCCCGAGATTGCCGTTGTTGATGAGCGCAACTTTGATGGGGAGGTTTTCGGTGGCGGCCGTGGCAAGTTCACGGCACGTCATTTGGAAACACCCGTCGCCGTCGATAGCCCACACCTCACTGTCGGGGTGCCGGGCCTTCGCCCCCAGTGCCGCCGGGATGGCATACCCCATGGTTCCCATCCCACCGGAGTTCAGCCACCTCCGAGGTTCTGTGAAGTTGATGTAGTGAGCGGCCCACATCTGGTGCTGTCCGACGCCGGAGGTGAAGATGGCGTTTGGTCCCGCAGTTCGTCCTACGGTTTCAATGACCAGCTGCGGCGACAGCGATCCGTCGCCGGGCCGGCTGTAGCCGATGGGGTACGCGGCGCGCATCGACTCGAGATAACCTCGCCAGCTGGTGAAGTCGAGAGACTCCGCCAACGTGAGTGTCTCGGTGAGAGCTCGAATGGCCGGTTTGCAGTCAGCCGTCACCGCGACGTCAACTGCTCTGTTCTTACCAATCTCGGCGGGGTCGATGTCGACGTGGATGACGCGTGCACGTGGAGCGAAGGTCGACAGTTGCCCGGTAACCCGATCGTCGAACCGAGCGCCGAGCGCGATCAGCAGGTCGCTGCGCTGCAAGGCAGCGACTGCGGCAACGGTGCCGTGCATCCCGGGCATCCCGTAGTGCAGTCGATGACCATCAGGGAAGGCTCCCCGAGCCATCAAGGTCGTGACCACCGGAATGCCTGTCAGCTCGGCCAACTGCGTCAGTTCCTCGGAGGCATTGGCTTTCACCACCCCCCCGCCTACGTACAGCACTGGGGCACTGGAGTGCTGGATGAGTTCCACTGCGGCGCGGATAGCCGGCAGGCTCGGGCGGGTGTTGATCCGATAACCCTTGAGGGCGCGTCTGCGGGCCTGGTTTCCGGGCGCCGGGGCGCGCAGGATGTCCTCGGGAATGCTCACCACGACCGCCCCGGGACGGCCCGAGCCCGCGAGGTGAAAGGCATCGGCGAGTGCGGTACCAATTTCAGCGGGATCAGTCACCAGGATGTGGTGCTTGGTGAACGGCATAGTGAGGCTGACGACGTCGATCTCCTCTGAGACGCCGCAACCCGAGGACCTCCTGGAGGCGTGTCCGATCACGGCAACCACCGGCACAGAATCCAGGTGGGCGTCAGCCAGAGCAGTCACGAGGTTGAGCACACCGTGACCGGCATCGGCTATGCACACGCCGACGTCACCGCTTGCGAGCGCGTAGCCGGCGGCGGCATGCCCGGCGCCTTGTTCGTGGCAGGTAACGACGCGTCGGAGAGACCCTGAGGACTCGAGCTGTTCGCAGATCGTCCTGGTATGCGAGCCGCCCCGTCCGAAAACTATCCGGACGCCAAGTCGCTCCATCGTCTCGACCACGACACGAGCGCCGGTGGCCGACACCGGATGAGCTGCAGGGAAACCGCTGTACGGCCTGGTGGCGACGTCCCGATGCGATGACGTAGAGGTGCTCATCAAAACTCCACAACGGTAAGAGGGGTGGCCACACCGAGCCTTCGCGTCGAGATGCATTCGCCGGTAGGTCCGCCTTGGCAGACGATCCTGCCGCGGTGCGCGAGGGCTGCGGGCTGAACGGTAGGTGGAGTCAAGCACCCCGATTCTGCACCAGCAAGAGCGAGTCGTGAAGCCTGACATTCTGCGTAGGATCGGACACTTCCTGAGGCGGGGGATCATCAGATTGATCACCGAGTCGACCCGCAGGCTTTCGTTGGGAATCCGAAAAGGGATGCGTTGGCGGGGAGTCAGCCGGGTTCTCGCCTCATCGCCTCGGAGGCTGTTGATCGATACCGCACTCATCAGACAGCGCGCTGCCGTGGTGCGGCACGTCATGAGCCGGGCTCGAGCGGTGCTGCAGGACGGCTTCGTGCCCTCCGCTGGCGCGTTGACCGTTGCCTCTGGGTCTTGGACGGGGGCGACAACAGGTGTCGGTGTCGGCGATGTAGGAGGCGGCTCCGCGGTTGGTGGTCAGGATGACCACCCCCGGGCTGTCGGCGGGGTGAAATGTGCACAGAATGCACACGACCGCGAAACGGACTTGCCCAGTGGGCATTCCAATGGTCGACTCAGGTGCGGGCTCTGCAGCGTCGGGCCCTGTCGCAGACGAGTTTGGCTCTGTTCGAACAGGACGGGCGTACCGGGCTGCTACCGCCATCACGACAGCTCGCGGAACGGTGGTGACGAGTCGGGCTCATCTGCAAACTCGCGCAAGGAGGAAAACTGATGCACGGCTCTCATCCAGTTGGCAAACTCGCCGTCGGTGCTGAAGCGCGTTCGCCTCTTCTGGAGATTGAGACGCGGCTGCTATGGCTAGCGACGTCGATCGTCCACCACGCCAACAAGGTACGGCCGAATCCATCAGGTCTGAAGGTCGGTGGACATCAGGCATCGTGCGCATCGATGGTATCGATCATGACGTCGTTGTGGTTCGACCAGCTTCAACCCGGCGACCGGGTTTCAGTCAAGCCGCATGCATCTCCGGTGCTGCACGGCATCAACTATCTCCTCGGCGAACTCGACGCGAAGTACTTGACCACGTTACGACAGTTCGGCGGACTGCAGTCCTACCCGAGCCGTGTGAAAGACCCTGATCCAGTCGACTATTCGACAGGATCGGTCGGTATCGGGGCGACCGCACCGATCTGGGGAGCAATAGCCCGGCGCTACGTGCATACTCAGATCGGGCCAGCAGGCAAAGGCCGTCAGTACTCGCTGGTGGGTGACGCGGAGCTCGATGAGGGTGCTGTCTGGGAAGCGATCCTGGATTCGTCGGTCGCAGAATTGGGCGAGATCGTCTGGATTGTCGACCTCAACCGCCAGTCCCTCGATCGCGTTGTCCCACACATCGCAGCCGATCGGCTTTCGGCGATGTTCGCGGCGGCGGGCTGGCAGGTGCTCACCGTCAAGTTCGGATCTCTGCTCGAGGCGTTGTTCACGCGATCAGGCGGGCCGGAACTACGCAGCCGGATTCTGGGGATGTCGAACCCTGAATACCAACGCCTCTTGCGCTGTGGTGCCGACGAGCTCCGCCGGCGCCTGCCCGGTGGGGGCCCAGAGGGTGCTGAAATCGCCGCGCTCATAGCTGATCTGGACGACGCGACGCTCTTGCGCGCCATCCGTAACCTCGGAGGCCACGACCTGGATGCGCTGCGATCGGCATACGGGCAAATCGATGACACGCGGCCCACCGTCATCATCGCTTACACCATCAAGGGTTACCGGCTACCCACTCAAGGGCACCCGCAGAACCACTCCTCGCTGCTGACCGTTAAGCAATACGATGAATTGGCCACTGAGCTCGGAATGGACCCCGCAGCGCCGTGGTCTCGATTCGAGGCGGGCAGTGCGCCGGCCGGAATCTGCCTGGCAACAGCGGACAGACTGCGCCGCGAGCCGATCAGCGTGGCCGAACCACCCGTGGTGCCTGCGGATTTGCGCCGTACACCGACCGGCATCGCGTCCACGCAGGCCGCGCTGGGGCGTGCCTTGCTGGACCTGAGCCGTCAAGCCCCCGATGCCGCGAAACGAGTGGTGACGGTCAGTCCCGACGTCAGCTCCACCACCAACATTGCGGGCTGGCTGAACAAGGTCGGCGTGTGGTCACCCAACGAGCGGCGCAACTGGTTTGACGACGACCCAGAGACCATCATGCACTGGCGGGAAAAGCCCACCGGGCAGCACATGGAACTCGGCATCGCCGAGACCAACCTGGTGGGTTTGCTCAGCGAGCTCGGTGCCACATGGAGCCGCTGGGGCCAGCCGCTCTTTCCGATCGGCGTGGTCTACGACCCTTTCGTGGAGCGAGCGCTGGAGCCGTGGTCCTACGGTATCTACGCCGGCGGCCAGTCCATTCTGGTCGGAACCCCGTCCGGGGTCACCTTGGCCGCCGAGGGCGGGGCGCACCAGTCCATCAAGACACCCTCGATCGGGCTGGAGCAACCCGGCTGCGTGAGCTACGAGCCGGCGTTCGCGGTCGACGTTGAGTGGACGCTGATGTCGTGCATCGGCCAACTGGGGCGCCCAGACGGCAAATCGTCCTACTTGAGGCTGTCCACACGGCCGGTCGATCAGACCTTGGCTGCGGTACCAGAAGACCCGGCAGCCCGCGAACGTCGCAGACACCAGGTGGTTGCCGGAGCGTATACGCTGCGCCGCGCCGAGGTGCCGGCCATCACCCTGGTCGGCATGGGTGCGGTGATGGTGGAGGTTCTTCTCGCCGCAGAAAGGCTCAATGCACAAGGCGTTGGAGTCGACGTAGTATGCGTGACCAGCCCAGGCTTGCTCTTCGAGGCGATGCAGGCACGTAGAGGTCTCGCAGACGGTCCATCATGGATCCTCGACCAGGTACTCCCGGCTCACCGTGCGGCCCCCATGGTCACCGTGCTCGATGGCCACCCGCACACGCTGGCGTTCCTCACTGGCATCAACAACGTGCCCGGAGCCGCGTTGGGCGTCAGCCGGTTTGGACAGGTGGGAACCCTTGATGACGTCTACCGTTACCACGGAATAGATACCGAAAGTATCGTGCGCGCAGCACTCGATCTGGTCGAAGGCTGACATGACACCTATCAACGGCACAGAGGAAGTCGTCTTGCCCTCGCTGGGTGAGTCAGTTACCGAAGCCACAATCACGCGGTGGCTCAAGGCTGTCGGAGACCCGGTTGAGCTTGAAGAACCCCTTGTTGAGGTGGCAACCGACAAGGTTGACACCGAGATCACTTCACCGGTAACCGGCATCCTGGCTGACATTCTCGAACCTGAAGACGCCCTTGTCGACGTCGGCACCACGATAGCCATCGTCAACCGCATCGGCGGCGACGCTCCTGCCCTGAGCGAGGGCCCGGACGGGCCGCCTGCGGGCTGTGCGGCCCCCAAAGAGCCCCCGCGCGCACCTGACAGTGTCGAAAGCTCGCTGCCAGAACAAAAGCCACCTTCGACACGACCTTCCGACAGTCGGGATAGTGGCCTTCTAGACCGTGTTGAAACACTTCCCCGGATTCGGCGAATCATCGCTGAGCGGATGGTTGCTTCGCTACAAACCGCGGCGCAAGTGACAACGGTGATCGAGGTCGACCTGACCGCAATCGCATCACTGCGTGCAGGGGCAAGAGCGGACTACCTGTCCAGGACTGGCTATAAGCTCTCGTTTCTGCCGTTCGTGGTGGCAGCTGCTGTTGAGGCGCTATCGGCACACCCGGTCATCAACTCCTCACTCAACGCGGACGGCACGGAAGTGACCTATCACGGCTTGGTACACCTGGGCATGGCAGTCGACAGCCCGAAAGGTCTGATGGTTCCTGTCATCAGGGATGCTCAGGCGCTGAGTATCACCGGTTTGGTTTCGGCCATCGCTGAGCACGCCGAGGCAGTCCGGTCAGGAAAGATCAAACCGGAGAGTCTTTCTGGCGGGACATTCACGGTCACCAACACTGGCAGCCGAGGTGCACTCTTCGACACGCCCATCATCAATCAACCGCAATCGGCCATCCTCGGCGTCGGTGCAGTCGTGGAACGCCTGATGGCACATCGCGATGCAGCGGGTAACCTACTCATTCAACCGCGTTCGATGGCGTATCTGTCACTCTCCTATGACCATCGGATTGTCGATGGTGCAGATGCTGCTCGGTACCTCACCACCGTCCGTCAGCGTCTCGAGCGGGGGTTCAGCGAAGCGGACCTGCAGCGAGGGTGATCCAGTTGCACGATGAGTCGGAGGCTCTACGCCCGACGTGGCCGTCTATTTCCGCCGCGGAGGAGCAACGGATGTGGGTGTTCGCTTCGCGGTGGGCACCCTTCGACGCTGAGATCGAGTACATCCTACCCGAATTCGGTGTGACACCAACGGAATTCTATCGACGCCTGCTCAACATTGCAGAGACCTCCTCGACTCTGGGACTCGAAGGATCCGACCGTTCACGTCTTGCATCGCTGTGCCGATCGAAGCTGGTGCAGCTCGGCGCCACATCGACACGAGACAGATGAAGACATGGGTGTTCTTGCATTCTGCGAGTCATGTTTTCACGGGCGGCGGATCGAGTTTGGTGACACCTGAATGCTGCGGACTGCACCGTTTCAGGTGGGTCAGAAAGCTGGCAGCGGCAGGAGATAGGCTCCGTGTTGTCGAATGCGCAACACCGAGAATCCTGGTCGCGTCACTGGCTTCGATTGGCACGCATGCGAGGTCCGTCAAATTGAAGCCGGCGATTTCCAACGATGGCAATGCGCTCACGCCGATGCCCGCGCGAATGAGGCCGCCGATTGTTGCGACGGTCGAAGGGTTGAATTGCTGCTTCACCGTCACGTGATGGCGGTCGAAGCAGGCGTCGGTGATGCGACCGATACTCGTGCCGCGGCGGGCTGCGATGAAGTTGGTGTCGGTGAAATCGGCCCATGTCATGGATTTACGTTGCGCCAAAGGGTGATCGCGTCTGGCTACCCCGAACATCGCCTCCTTGAACAGGGGCGTAAAGACGATGTCGTCGCCCAAACCATGGCGGGTCGTGACAGCAAGCTCGGCGGATCCCCGCGTCAACTCTGTCTGGGTTGCGTCGGCGGCTCCGTCGATGATGAAGAAACTCACCCCCGGGTGGTCGGCGAGGAACGCAGCAATCATGTTGGGAAGCAACATCGCTGCGACAGAAGGCAGTGTGGCCACGGCAACGGTCCCGGACTGCCCGGCCGCGTAGGTCGCAAAGCGCTCCATGCCGTCACGGAGCTGATCGACCACGGGTTCGATCACCCGCAGCAGCTCAGCACCAGCAGCTGTCAGCGCTACGCGGTGGGTGGAGCGGTCAAGTAGTTCCACGTGCAGTGTCCGCTCCATAGTGAGAATCGTGCGGGACAATGCGGACTGCGACACATGCAACTCTGCAGCTGCCGCGGTGAATTTCCCTGTCCGCGCGACGGCGCGAAAGCACCGCAGCTGCCGGAGCGTCAAGTCGGCCGGATACATGCCACGATTATGCTTTCAGATCATAAACATGAGCAAAGTTGGACTTGGACATCATAAAGCGCGCCTGAAACCATGTGTTTGTGCTCACATCAGACAGAAACCGCCGTGAATCCCTTCGCAGCGCCCGCGTCACCGCCGGATACGAACGTGCCCCCGCCCGGGCCATGCTCCGCGCAGTGGGAATGAACGACGATGACTTCGCACGACCGCAAATCGCTGTCGCCAACTCCTGGAACGAGTTGACGCCGTGCAACATGCCGCTGCGGCGGTTGGCGGCCAGCGCGAAGGCCGGCATCCGCAACGCCGGCGGATTCCCTCTGGAGTTCGGCACGATCTCGGTTTCCGATGTGATCTCGATGGGGCATCGCGGGATGCGTTTATCGTTGGTCTCTCGCGAGGTGATCGCCGACTCGGTGGAAACGGTATTCGAGGCGGAGGCCATCGACGGCGGCGTCCTGCTGGCCGGGTGCGACAAGACCTTGCCGGCGATGCTGATGGCCGCCGCCCGGCTCGACATCCCCGCCGCGCTCATCTACGCGGGTTCGATCCGTCCGGGATCGCTTCCTGATGGCACTGCCTGCACCATTCAGGACGTCTTCGAAGCCGTGGGGGCGCGTGCCCGCGGAACAATCTCAGACGCCCAGCTCGAGGCCATCGAACGGGCCGCCTGCCCTGGAGAGGGCGCATGTGGCGGGTTGTTTACGGCGAACACGATGGCCTCGGCGGCGGAGGCGCTCGGCATGTCGCTTCTCGGGTCAGCCTCTGCGCCAGCCGATGGCGAGACTCGAGACCAGGTAGCCGAGGCCGCGGGGCGCGCGGTGTTGCAGATGATCGAGCGAGGCGAAGGCACCCGGGACGTCATCACTCGCGAATCCCTCGAAAACGCCATCGCACTGGTCCAAGCGCTCGGCGGATCGACCAATGCAGTCCTACACTTCCTCGCGATCGCCAACGAGGCTCACGTGGAGCTGGAGATCGATGACTTCAATCGCATCGGCGCAAAAGTCCCGCACATCGCTGATCTCAAGCCTTTCGGGAGATATGTGATGGCGGACCTCGACCGAGTCGGCGGGGTTCCACTTGTTCTGCGGGCACTCTTAGATGAAGGTCTGATCCATGGCGACGCCCGGACCATCACCGGTCGCCCGATCGGTGAGGAACTGCAACAGCTGGTGGTGCAGAAACCGGACGGGCGCGTGGTGAAATCACTGGGCGAACCCATTGCCCCGATGGGAGGGCTACGTATCCTTCGGGGCTCACTTGCCCCGGAGGGCAGCGTCATCAAGACAGCCGGCAACCAACCTGCGGTATTCACCGGCCCTGCACTGGTATTCGAATGCGAAGAGGACGCGATGGGGGCCCTGCAGCGCGGGGACATCGAAGCAGGTGTGGTCCTGGTCATCAGGAACGAAGGCCCCAAAGGGGGACCGGGTATGCGTGAAATGCTGGCCATGACGGCGGCTTTGAAGGGGGCCGGGTTGGGGCCCAAGGTCGCTCTCGTCACCGACGGGCGGTTCAGCGGTGCCTCACACGGGTTGTGTATCGGACATGTCGCCCCCGAGTCGGCCGTCGGGGGCCCGATTGGACTCGTGCAGAACGGTGATGTCATCGCCATCGATGTCCCCAACAACTCGATTGAAGTCGAGGTCTCCGGAGACGAGCTTGCCTCGCGACGCTCCTCGTGGACCGCGCCGCAACTCAGCTCCGCTCCGGGAGTTCTGTCGAAGTACGCGGCGCTGGTCGGGTCGCCCTCACAGGGGGCGATCTGTTCGGCCCGTAATGCCGCCGTCTGACCGCGGTGCTGACACCGACATGCGGCTCGGGGGAAGAGTCTTCGCAACGTCCGCCGATAAGGAAAGTGCTTGCGCTGCAAGCAGTGTAACAAGGAGTAACGTGAGTGGCATGACTGTAATCGACCACGAGTACACCGGACATATCGAACCTGGCTCGGGAGCGCGCCGCACCCTCCCCGGAGCAACGGTGGTCAAGGTGTCGGTGGGCCCCACTGACAACAACGCCTATCTGGTCACGTGTTCTCACACCGGTGAGTCGCTGCTGATCGATGCCGCCAACGACGCCGAGACCCTGTTCGAAGTCGTCGGCGCGTACGGCCCGCATCTGGCGTTGATCGTGACCACCCATCAACATGCCGACCACTGGCAAGCGTTGGAAGCGGTCGCCTCGGCGACCAGTGCACCCACCGCGGCCAGCGAGCTCGACGGCAACGAACTTCCGGTGCGGCCAGCCCGAGTGCTCGCCGACGGCGACACTCTCACCGTCGGGAACCTGCACTTCGATGTCATCACACTGCGTGGCCACACGCCTGAGTCGGTAGCGCTGGCGCTCTCCGGCGATGCGACCGGCGGAATCACCCACCTGTTCACCGGCGACTGCCTGTTTCCTGGTGGGGTCGGAAAGACTTGGCAACCCGGCGACTTCGACATCCTGCTCGGCGACGTCACCACCAAGGTCTTCGATGTCTTCGACGATTCCACCATCGTGTACCCGGGCCATGGTGACGACACCACGTTGGGCGCCGAGCGCCCGAATCTCCAAGCATGGCGCGAGCGCGGCTACTGAGGTCCAGGCGCGTACACGACCAGCGCACTCGGTGTGTAGCCGCCAAACGTCGCCGCAACCGAAATGGCCTGCGCGCGACGTGAGTGGTGTCCACGTTGATCTCGAGTCGGTCGCCCTCGATGCCCAGCGCTTCCCGTCGAAGTCCCATTCCACGATGCCGCATGGTGCTGGCTCGTTCATTACGAGAGCTCGACGAGAGGAGAGCAGGACGGTCATGAGGAAGTTCACCGCCCAGCCCGCTATCCGCGCCCAGGTCGCACCGTTTCACGTGATGAAGGTGGTGTCGGCAGCCGCTGAACGTCAACGGGTTCTTGGCGACGTCGTGTCCCTGGCGGCCGGGCAACCGTCCAGCCCTGCCCCGGCCCCGGTCTTGGCGGCCGCCATGGACGCGTTGAAGGAACGTCCCCTCGGCTACACCGAGCAGCTGGGTTTGACGGACCTACGCGCGGCAATCGCCCGTCACTACCGGCCGATGTATGGCTTGGAGGTCAGTCGTGAGAACGTGGTCGTCACCACCGGAGCCTCGTCGGCGTTGACGCTCGCCATTCTGGCCGGCTTCGACGTGGGTGACCGTGTTGCCATTGTGAGGCCCGGATACCCCGCCTACCGAAACATCCTCTCCGCCCTCGGCTGCGAGGTCGTCGACCTTGTGTGTGACGCGGCGAGTGCTTTCCGTCCGACGGTAGCGATGCTCGACGCGCTGGAAACGCCGATCAAAGGACTGATCGTGGCGAGCCCAGCCAACCCCACCGGGTCGGTGCTCTCGCGAGATGAACTGTCACAGCTGGCCTACTGGTGCGCAATCAATGACGTGCTGTTGATCAGCGACGAGATCTACCATGGAATCAGCTTCGGCGAACCGCCGCACTCGGCATGGGAGTTCCATACTGAATCCGTTGTCATCAACAGCTTTTCGAAGTTCTGGTGTATGACCGGGTGGCGACTCGGATGGATGCTGGCCCCGGCCGGTTTACTCAGCGCCGTTGACACTCTGACCGGCAATATGTCGCTGTGCCCGCCTGCTCTGGCCCAGTACGCCGCGCTGCACGCTTTCACCGACGCGGCGCACACTGAATTGCAATCCCACGTCGAGGTGTATCGGCGCAATCGAGATATCCTCTTGAACAGGTTGCCCCAGCTGGGAATTGATCGCCTGGCACAAGCCGATGGTGCATTTTATGTCTATGCCGACATCAGCCATCTCGGCGAGCAGTCAGACCTGTGGTGTCGCCGCCTGCTGGACGAAACCGGCGTGGCCGCGGTGCCAGGAATTGATTTCGATCCTTGGGATGGGAAGCGCTTCGTCCGATTCTCCTACGGCGGCAGAACCGAGGAGATCGAAGAGGCATTGAACCGGCTTGCCGCGTGGCTGCCGAAGAAGCGGTCCCAGTGAGCAGCTGACAGTTTCAGCGCGAAGTTTCGTCACAGCGGAAGACCCCGACGATCGGTGGTGGTTGCCACCGACACGAGCAAGTCGTTCACCACCGCAAATCAGGCAAGCTGCCGGTGACGTCGCCATTCGGCCGGGCGGCTGAAGCGACTCAGACCTCGGCACGAAGACCACCGGTATGACTCGAAGGCAGTGCGCTTCAGGCGTGTGAACGTTGAGTGGTCAACTCCTGCAGAATCGCTGCCCGCCGCGACTGGTACTTCTTGAGCGACTCCATTTTCAGGCTTTCGTAACCCCGCACCAGTTCGGGCAGACCGGCCATTTCGAGAACGGCGTCGTACGTCGTGGGGGAGAGCGCAGTCATGGCGGTGGCCATGGCTTCGGTGTAGTCCTCGATCAGGCGCCGCTCCTCGCGCCGAACACCGTCGTATCCGAAGATGTCGAGGCGGGTACCGCGCACCTTTCGTAACCGATACAACACCTGCAATGCCGGCTTGGCCCGCCAGGCTTGCAGGCGGATCTTGTTCTTCAATCCCATGGCGCGCAGCAGTGGCGGATGCAGCAGGATCGAGTAGCTCGCGCCGTCACCGAACTCGTCGCGGATCTGGCTCTCGAGGATGGGGTCGAGGTGCAGTCGTGCCACCTCGTACTCGTCCTTGTAGGCCATGACTTTGAACAGATGACGTGCGAACGCTTCGGTGATCGCGGTGCTCTCGCCAATCGCCGCTGCCTCCGATCTGCGGATGTCGTCCACGTGCTGGGTGTACCGCGTGGCCCATGTGTCGTCTTGATAGGCCGTCAGTTCGTCCGCCCTGCGCTGGATGAGAGCACCCAGGGCGCTGGGAGCTGGGGAGGTGTCGACCGCGGAGCCCCCGTCGGCAACGTGCTGACGTCCCAGCCGGAATGCTGCGAGGTTGCGCTCGACCTGGACACCGTTGAGATCCAGCGCCCACTCCACGTCCTCGGGAGAGAGCGGAATGACACCGGACTGCACGGCGACACCGAGCAGGAAGATGTTGTCGTACTGGTCTTCGTCCAGAGCTGCGGTCCCGGTCACGGCGTGAGCGTCCACGAAGATGTTCTCGGGGCGCGCACCTGACCATTCGATACGAGCGGTCAGATCGTCGATCGCCGGGAAGAGTGTGGCGGTATCGGTCACCATTTGTCCGGTCGGGGTGATGGAGGTCGACACCACCGCGTAGGTGCGGTCCGGAGCCATCACTGCCAAATTCGTCTCTGTCGCGGCTACCAAGATGTCGCATCCCAGGTAGAGGTCACAGCCACCAGGCCCGATTTTGTTGGCGCCAGATATCTTTGACGTCGACATACGGATATCGGATACGACCGCCCCACCTTTCTGGGCCAGACCGAGTTGGTCGAGCCCCTTGACCTGGAGCCCGGCATGCGATGCTGCGGCGGCAATCACCTGCGCCACAGTCACCACGCCGGTGCCGCCGACGCCCGTGATGCGCATCGAGAAGTCCTCAGCCGTGACGCGCAGCTGAGGCGCCGGCAGCGTCGGCGTCGGCGTCGGTTCAGGTTTCGGCTTTGTTGCCGCGGATGACTGCCGGCGGAAGCGCCTATGCGATGCCTTGCGCGGAATGACTTCGATGAAGGAGGGGCAGTCACCTTTGAGGCAGGAGAAGTCCAGATTGCAGGAGGCTTGGTGGATCTCGGTCTTTCGGCCGAATTCTGTTTCGGTCGGGCGCACCGACAGGCAGCCCGACTTGTCGCCGCAGTCGCCGCACCCCTCGCAAACCCGTTCGTTGATGAAGATGCGACGGTTGGGTGACTCGACAAGCCCCCGCTTGCGCTTGCGGCGCAGTTCGGTGGCGCACTCCTGCTGGTGGATCAGAACTGTCACGCCGGCAGTTTGAGCCAGCTCTTCCTGCACCGTGATCATCTCGTCACGGTGGCGGATCGATACGCGTGCAGGCAGACGACGGCCAAACGCGCGACGGCTCTGCTTTGGTTGGTCGCTGGTGATTGCGATATGTGCGACACCTTCGGCGAGGAGTTCAGCGACGATCTGGGGGACGGCCATCTTGCCGATCGCCTGTTGGCCACCTGTCATGGCGACGGCGTCGTTGTAGAGGAGCTTGTAGGTGATGTGGGCGCCGCTGGCAACGGCGGCACGAACAGCCAGTGACCCCGAGTGGTGGTAGGTGCCGTCGCCGAGGTTCTGGAACAGGTGATCACGCGTGACGAAGGGAGCCATGCCGATCCACGCAGCCCCTTCGCCGCCCATCTGACTGTGACCGATCGACTCGCCGATCCGGTCCTCGGGCATGAAGGCGACCAGGGCGTGGCAACCGATGCCCGCGCCTACCAACGAGCCATCAGGAACCTTGGTGGAGCTGTTGTGCGGGCAACCGGAACAGAAGGAGGGACGGCGGGGCAGGATCGGCAGGAGCGTCGGTATCCGCCGTGCGGTCCGTCGTTCCAGCCATTCGGTTACGGAGGCGGGTCCCCCGTGGTCGCGGATGCGCGGGGCCAGTCTCGTCGCGATGTAGTCAGCAGGGAGGTCGCCGTCAGCTCGGAAGAGTTCGCGGCCGTGTTCGTCCCGCTTGCCGACGATGCGGGGCGCCTCGGGCCGCCCATAGAGAATGTCTTTGAGGGCGAGCTCGATGAAGGCCTTCTTTTCTTCGACGACGACGATGTCGCGCAGACCTGCGCTGAATGTGTCGATGATGCCCGGCTCGAGGGGGTGGATCATTCCCAACTTCAGGACCCTGACGCGGCTGTCGGCGAAGGCGGCGTCGGTGATGCCGATGTCTGAGAGTGCCTGCCGGACATCGAGATAGGTGGCCCCAGCGCAGACGATCCCGAGCTTTGCCGCCTGATCGCCAGTGATCCGGTTGAGGTGATTGGCTGCGGAATAGCGTCGTGCTAGCTCGAGGCGTTGGCGGACCTGCGTCGCCTCGAGCTTGCCGAGGGTGGGCTGCAGCAGGTGTCCCGTTGGCACGTGCTCGAATACCTTGCCGTCGAAGGAGGTGTCGGGAGTCACGGGCCGGACCCGGGCAGGGTCCAGGCGCACCATGCCGGAACCGTCGACGACGTTGGTCGCCAGCTTCATGGCAACCCACAATCCAGAGGCTCGTGACATCGCGATGCCGTGCAGGCCCAGCTCGAGGATGTCCTGTGGATCTGCTGGGGACAGACACGGCATCCCAAGTTCAGCTATGGCAGTTTCCGAACTGCTCGGCACCGTCGAAGATTTCGCTATCGAGTCGTCGCCCACCAGGGCGAGGACCCCGCCGCTTCGGTGCGTTCCGCCCAGATTGCTGTGCCGAATGGCGTCGGTCGCGCGGTCCAGGCCCGGTGCCTTGCCGTACCAGATGCCGACGACACCATCACCGATCCGGTCTGGCGAGGCGCAAGCAATCTGCGTCCCTTGGACCGCGTTGGCGGCCAGCTCCTCATTGACGCCGGGTTGGAAGATGACGCGGTGCTCGGCAAGCCGCTTCTTCTGCCGAGACAGCTGCAGGTCGAGCCCAGCAAGGGGCGAGCCCTCGTAACCGGAGACGAAGACGGCGACGTCAAGGCCGTTCTGTTGGTCCAGTCGCCGCTGGTCCAGGGGCAGTCGGACAAGCGCTTGAATACCAGAAAGGTGCACTTCCCCGTCGCGCAGATCGTAGCGGTCGTCGAGCGGGTCACCGCTGGCGATGGCGGGACCGCCGGCGGTTGCGTGAATCGCCATGAAAAATCCTCCACTGCACAGTTCTTGGGCTAATCCCTACTATGTGGGCTCGGGGCCACGGATATCTACGGGTATCACCCAGTTTTTGGCGACTAGGAGCGCTTGTGATTAGTGACAATCACGAATCGGAGATCAAGGGCTGGCACGCGGTGGAACACACCTTGAACGTCATGGTGGACGAGGTGTCCGCAATAGCGGAGACCGTCACGAGATCCATCCGCAGTGCCCAGCCGGTGTACGTGGTCATCCCGGAACCGGAACACCGCGCCGCTGTCGCACTACAGGTCCTCAACAGACTGCACGCGCTGTCCGAGCAACGAGGGCTGAGCTCATCCGAGCTGGCGGCGGCCACGGATCTTGCTGCCGAGCGGGCCGCCGGTGGGGTACCCATCGATGCGTTGATCGCTGCCTATCAGGTGGCCGATGCCGAGATCTGGCGAATACTGGTCGGTCGATCGACACCACCGATGATTCCGCTGCTGCCCCGCATCGGCACACTCATGTTCGAGGCGATCCGGGAGACGACCACGGTGATGGCGGGCGCCCACAGTAGGGTTGCCCGGGCCATCGACGGCGACAGAATCACTCTGGCTCACCAGTTCCTGGAGTGCGTGGAGGATCCCGAGCAACGAGCGGCGGCATCGGTCATCGCAGCCCGGCTACGGCTCGATCCGCGGGGCGATTTTGTCGGGCTGGTCTGGCTGCCCGGGCCGGGCGTCACGGAGTTCTCGGCGCATCGGAGCGTGCTGACGCTACCGCCGCACCTCGCGGCCGACGTGGTCAGTCGAACGGTGGCGGGCGGTCGGCTGGAGATGGTCACGCAGGCTGGGAGGCTCCTGGAGATTGTGACCCAGGGCCCGACCGAGGGAACGCTGGCAGGGCGTTGGGGAGTCGGATTGGCGCGCCACGGCTTGGCTGGCGCAGCGGAGAGCCTCGGCGATGCTCGACTGGCGTTCAGCTGCACGTCCACCCAGCGTCCGGTTCGCCTTTTTGAGCGCGACTGGCATGAGGCGATCCTGTTGGCTGAACGAGATCGGCTCCACGCGTTGCTGGCGGCGGCGGTGGAGGTGGCCCAGGCCAATCCCCACCTGGCCGAGACGGTGCTGGCGTTCGCGGAGGCGGATATGTCGATTGCAGCAGCGGCCCTCGCCGTCCATTTGCACGCCAACAGTGTCACCTACCGACTCGACCGCTGGTCTCAGCTCACCAGGCTGGACGTACGTTCGTTCATCGGGCTATCGCAGTCAGTCATCGCCTGCCGCCTGGCCGCCGTTGACTAGCCTCCGATGGAACCCGCTGAGGACAACGGCGCCGACGCAGGGATTGTTGGGAGCGTCAATCGACCCGCAGCCCGCGGCGCCCGCTTGGCGGTTTGGTTGAAACCCTGTTGCGCAGAGGACACGCGTCACGTTCACTGCAGCAGTGCGCGTGCCATGACCACACGCTGAATCTGGTTGGTACCTTCGTATATTTGGGTGATCTTGGCATCGCGCATCATCCGCTCGACGGGGAAATCGCGCGTATATCCGGCTCCTCCGAACAGCTGCACCGCATCGGTAGTCACCTGCATCGCGGTGTCGGAGGCGAAGCACTTCGCGGCCGCCGAAATGAAGGAAAGTCCGTTCTCCCCCCGCTCAGCCCGCGCGGCAGCGGTGTACACCATTGCGCGTGCAGCCTCGACCTTCATCGCCATATCCGCGAGCATGAACTGCACACCTTGGAAGCCGCTGATAGCCGAACCGAATTGCCGGCGTTCCTTGACATATTGAATCGTCTTGTCGAGGGCGCCTTGCGCGATGCCGACGGCCTGCGCGCCGATCGTGGGTCGGGTGTGATCCAACGTTCGCAATGCGGTCTTGAAGCCGTCACCCGGCTCGCCGATGATGCGGCTTGAGGGAATGGCGCAGTCCTCGAAATAGAGCTCCGCCGTCGGAGATCCCTTGATGCCTAGCTTTCGCTCTAGAGGACCGACTGTGAAGCCATGGTCATCGCTACGGACCATGAAGGCCGAAATACCACGCGGCCCCGCAGCGGCGTCGGTGACGGCCACAACGGTGTACCAGGTCGACTCACCGCCGTTGGTGATCCATGCCTTCACCCCGTTCAACACCCAGTGATCACCATCCAAACGAGCCCGGGTCCGCATGGCAGCGGCATCCGAGCCGGCCTCTCGCTCCGAGAGTGCATACGACGCAAGCGCACCGCGAGCTACGTCGGGCAGCACCACCGACTTGAGCTCCTCACTCCCGTCCAGCATCAATCCCATCGTGCCGAGCTTGTTAACCGCGGTTATCAACGATGATGACGCGCACACCCGGGCGATCTCCTCGATCACAATGCATGTCGCCACCGCGTCGGCGCCCTCACCACCGTAGACATCAGGCACATGGGGGGCGTGGAACCCCGACCCGACCAGCGCTCGGTGCGCCTCGGCAGGAAACCGCGCGTCTTCATCGACCTCCGCGGCGTACGGTTCGATGTCCTTCTCGGCCAGCGAACGGATCGCCTCGCGCAACGCCAGGTGCTCTTTTGGCAATGAGTAAAGATCGAACTCCGGTCGACCGGGCATCAACAACTCCTCTGCAGTGCAATCGATTTGGATTGGGTGTGGCTGGCAAACACCGGGACCGGGTATGGGTCTGTTCGGGAATGCCCCGTGCTCGCGACCACAGGCGCGGCGAGGCGCCAAATAGGTGAATACGTCGAGCTCACGGACCGGGTAAGACCGCGGCATTCCTGCTGAGAGCGACGTGGCCGGCCGTCACTCAACGGACCCCGGGCCGGTCATCGTTTGTCCAGTGGTAGGCGAGCACCGGATGCGTCGTCATGAAAGATCCTTTGCTGCACCGTCATTAGGCTTCTGACTACTATGTGCGGTCGGAGGCAGCGTTTTCAACGGGTTTCGCCCGGTTTTTGGCATCCAAGGCGGCGCGCGGTTGGTGACTTTCACGAATCGGAGATTGAAAGTGGGAGCCCACCTTGATGGTCGTGGCGGACCAGGTGCCCACTATTGCCGGAAATTGCGCACGAGTCTTGATCGCGCGTCTATCCCCGTCTAGGCGAAATCCGGGTCCGAGGCAGCGGTGTGGGCCGCGGGCTGCGGAGCGGCTTCGCAGCGGGTGGCTTCGTCGACGAGCGCCAGTTCAAAGACGGCGGCGTTGGGGCAGGCGCCGGTGGCGAGCAACACCCACAAGCTCCTGCGGTAAACCGTTGCTGCGCGCCGCGTCTCAGATTCATGGCGCTCTTCACCACAGCCAGTTCCACATCGCTCGATCTCGGAGAGCTCAGGGCACTAGATGGCCGGGGCTGGAGCGAGTCCAGAAAGCATCGGAGGCGTCTCGACGACGGGGAAGGTCTGTATGAACAGATCCTCGACACGGCGGAATGAAATTCTCCACCCCTCGGCGCTGCGAATCCAGTCGTCATGCCAATAGCCAACGGCAACAGTGTTGCTCGCCCCGTCTCTGCTGGCGTGCATATGCAGGTGCGGTGTAACCGAGTGGGCGGTGTCGCCCTTGATGGTGACGGTCGCATGCCCTTCGATGTGGAGCCAGGAGTTGAAGCTGAGCCCAAGCCCCTCGGTTCCACCCACCAGGCCTTTGCCGCGCATGAGTTCGGAGTATTCGTCGAGCTCATATATTCCCGCACCCGCATCGGTTGCGACCTCATCGCAAGGTGCGCGTTCCCAACAGATCACGGGAGCTGGCCGACGGCTGTGCCCACACCCGATCCACCCGCAGCGTTTCCCATGTGACACCTGTGGCGGCAGGCGTCCAGATCACCCAGACAGACCGCGAAAGCCCGCAAGTTGTGGACGGTCGCATCAACCGATTCATGGCCACATTGCGGGGCGTGTTCTCTCCCGGCCAATTGCGCTGATCGCCACCGCCACCGGCACCCCTGTTGATCTTCGACGTCTCACTCAGGCCGGTGCCATCGACACCAAGTGGTAGATCTTCACGCGGCCAGGTACTTTCGCGTGGCACTGCGACAGCAGCGGTTCGGACCAGCCCTCCTCGAGGAGCACCTCGACCGGGCCTGCGTCGCCGTCGAGCACCACCCGGTGGCGGGTGTCGGTGTGCTCGACGGCCAGCGGTGACAGGCTCGCGATGCGGTCGTCGCCGTACTTCTCGCGGGTGAAGTACTGCGCGGCCTGCACCGCATGGGGCAGCGACGTACGGCCCCGCAGGTAGCGGTTGTCCACTCGGCCGTCGAGATATCGGTCGACCAGTTCGGCGGCGTCGGTCGAGTCCACCCGCCCGTAACACAGCCCCTCGGGCAGGATGAGCATCGTCGCCGCGAAGCGGTCGCCGCCCAGATGTGAACATTCCCAAGCCATCTCGGGATACGCCGCGGTGATGCCCGCGATCGCGCCGCGTCCGCGCACCGCGCAGCACTGGTCGTGTCTGCCGTGCGCGCACACCGCCACCACCGGATCGGCGGTCGGGGCGCCGTCGGACCCGTCCAGCGCGAGGTCGAGATAACCCTGCGGGCCGTCGGCCTCCCCGCAGTAGAGTGCCTCGCTGCCGACGCCGGAACGGGCCACGAACCACCGCCACCGCGGGGCCCCGGTCCGGCGGCCATGGCGGCGGATGGCCGCGATGCGCATGCCTGCCGCCTCGACGCGGCGCACGATTGCGCGCCCGAGAACCGGATCGATCACCGCCGGGGACTGCAGGAACGCCGAAGATCCCCAGCCGCCGGACAATTCGAGCAGCACCCACGACGAGCCGGCGGAGGCGGTGCCGTACATCGGGTCCTCGCGCAGCAGCGACTGGTCACTGCACGGTGGCCGCCTCCCAATGGTCATACGGTGGCCGGCGTCACGACCGCTTCACGCAGCAGCCTGCGGATCAGGACCGCCCCGTCCGCGCGGTCGAGGCCGGGCAGGCTGCCGGCGTCGCCCACCAACCCGCGGCTCAGCGCCAGCACAGCCTGCGCGCAGGATGGGGGAAACGCGATGACCCGGTCGGGGAGTCGCAGCGCGATGCCGTCGCCGGAGGTGTCCACCGTCGCGACGAGCCCGCTGCGCCACGCCACTGCAGCGGTGTCGGCATGGGCGACCGCGTCGAGCGTGGCCAGCGGCCGGACGGACACCGGACGGGTCTGCTCGGCGTGCCGACGTGTCAACTGTTCGGCGGCCGCATGGCTGAGTGCGGTCGCGTCGTCGCGCAGGGTCGCGACGAGCTGTGCCATCACCTTGGTCACCGTCGCGATGATCTCATCCTGGTCGTCCGGGTGGCCGCCCATCGGCAACGACGCCCGGAACGCGGCGTCGTCCGCCAATGCGTCTACCACTGCACGCGCAACGTCGGCACCGGTCACCGCGGACACCCCGACGGTGAGGTGGATCGACGTCGTGTCCAGGGCTCGCGCCGAATGCACCCACCCGCGGGGGAGGTACAGCGCATCGCCCGCAGAGAGCACGGTGTCGATCACCGGTTCGCCGGTGACGCGCTCGGCGATGGCCGCCCGGTGTTGCGTCCACGGTTGTGAGGGCAGTGGGTGCACGTACACGGGTTCGTGGACGATCCAGCGCTTCTCGCCGGCCGCCTGCAGGACGAACACGTCGTGGACGTCGTAGTGCGGGTCGAAGCCGCGATTGCCGGGCGGCGTGATGTAGGCGTTCGCCTGCACCGGATGCCCGAGGTCGTCGACGATGCCGCGGACGAAGTCGATCACCGGCGGCCACAGGCGGTGCAGACCCTGCAGCACGATGGTCGCGCCGTCAGCGAACCGGCTGAGCACCTTCGCCGAATCCACCTGGTCGGGCATCTCAGCTCCGAAACCGGCCGGCCCCAGGTAACAGTCCTTCGGCAGGACGTCACCCTCTTTGGCCAGCCGGATGAACGGTGCGCGTACCCCGCGCTCGGCGATCAGCTCGTCGACCATGGTGGGCGACAGGAGATCTCCGAAATCGCGGGGTAGCGCGCCGGAACGGCTGAGCAGCGGTCTGCGACCCCAGTATTCGGAAGCGAATGTGTGCGGGTCGGTGGCGATGCAGCGGCTCAGCATCTCAGGTGGGTCACGCGGTCCCGTCGGCACCGCCGTCGTGGCCTTCGGGGTTCGAACCGCCGTCGGCGGTGCCCTCACCGCCGCTGGCAGTGCCGTCGGCTCCGCCGTCGTGGCCTTCGGGGTTGGAGCCGCCGTCAGCGGTTCCCTCGCCGCCACCCGGAGTGGTGGTGATGTCGTCGTCGTCGAGCGCCATGGTGTTCCTTTCTGTCGGCGCAACCGTGGCCGAGTACCGGCTCCGGTCGTCAGGGCGACCGCGAGCGGGCTGGGTACCGCCGCGTTGCCCTGCCAGTGTTGCCGATCCGGGCAGTATGAAACGGCGTTTCGCTCAGGCCGGAGCGCCCGCCGCCAACCGG
This sequence comes from Mycolicibacterium baixiangningiae, assembly GCF_016313185.1. Classification (NCBI taxonomy): domain Bacteria; kingdom Bacillati; phylum Actinomycetota; class Actinomycetes; order Mycobacteriales; family Mycobacteriaceae; genus Mycobacterium; species Mycolicibacterium baixiangningiae. The sequence goes on along the minus strand of NZ_CP066218.1, from coordinate 5,759,062 downwards.
TGGCACGTCGGCCGCCCCAGCGGTCGCGCGCGACGACGCGGAGTGAGCGCGGCATAACGGTGCCACTGGTACCGTAAACCTCCGATGTGCACAGGGAGCGCCGTCACCGGCGCCCGGGCGAGGAGGACCGATGCTGATCGGCGTCACCGGCGGAACGGGATACGTGGGAGCGCACTGCGTGCGGGCCCTGCTGGCGGACGGCCACCGGATGCGGTTGCTGGTCGGGCCCGACGCCGAGGGCGCACCGGTGCTCGACCACCTCGCCGAACTCGGGGACGTCGACGTGTTCTCCGGCGACATCCGCGAGCAGGCCACGATCACCTGTCTGCTCGACGGCTGCGACGCGGTGCTGCACGGCGCCGGTGTGGTGGGCACCGACAACCGGCGCAGTGCGCTGATGTGGGAGGTCAACGCCTACGCGACCGAGGCACTGCTCACCGAGGCGGTGCGCGCCGGCCTGGACCCCGTCGTATCGGTGAGCAGCTACAGCGCGCTGTTCCCGCCGCCGGACGGGATCATCGGACCGGACACCCCGACGGCGCCCGGGCGGAGCGCATACGCCAAGACCAAGGGCTATGCCGACCGCGTCGCGCGGCGTCTGCAGCAGCAGGGGGCGCCCATCGTCATCACCTACCCGTCGAGCGTGGTGGGCCCGGCGTTCCACACGGCCCCCGGTGTCACCGAACGCGGGTGGGCGCCGCTCGTGCGGTACGCGGTGGCTCCCAGGTTGCGCGGCGGCATGCAGATGATCGACGTGCGCGACGTCGCCGCCGTCCACGCGGGGGCGATGCGCCCCGGCCGCGGTCCGCGCCGGTACGTCTGCGGCGGCGAACTCGTCACGTTCGACGAGATGATCGACGCCCTCGAGCGTGGCTCCGTGCGAAGGTTCCGGCGAATTCCGTTGAGCCCCGGCGTTTTCCGGGGGATGAGCCGAATCGGCGACACCCTGGCCGGAATCGTCCCGCTCGGTGACGGGCTGACCTACGAGGCGGCGCTGCTGCTCACCGCGGCGACGCCGACCGACGACTCGGCCACCCTCGCCGACTTCGGGCTCACGTGGCGGTCTCCCAGGGAGGCCATCATGTCCTCGTTCTCCGACCGCGCCCCGGCCTGAGCGACGCGGCTACGCGCCCCGCTGCGCCGCGCCGGCCCGTCCGGTCAGCGACGGCGCGACCTGGGTAGTCAGCGCGCGCAGCGCCGGGATCGCCGCGACGAGGGCCTCGACCGCAGCGGCGGGTAGCTCCCTCAGCGCGGCGGACACCGACCCCGCGATGGCGTTCTCGATGGCGTCGCGTTCGGCGAGCGCACGTGCCGTCGGCTCCAGCAGCGACACCCGCCGATCGCGGGCGTCGGCGCACTTGTTAAGGAGCCCGCGGTCCATCAGCCCGCGCACCGCCGTACTGACGTTGCTCGACTGCATGTTCGTCGCCGCGGCGACCTCCGACACGCTGCGCCCCGGCTCCTCGATCACCGCGCGCAGGACCGCGAGCTCGGAGGCCGGTAGCGGCTCCAGCCCCACCTGCGCCGGACCGAACCGGGCGATCCGCCAGGACAGATCGTGCAGGGCGAGCGCCAGCTCACGATGCGTGTCGGTGGGTTCGCTCACAGTCATATGGGTATTTTGACACACATATTAAAAAATACGTATGCTTTCATAGGTAGTGTCGCAGCTGCCCGCCACACGCTGAAAGGAAGCATGACTCAGAAGGTCCCGACGGTCGTATCGGCCCCGTCGGCGGTGCTGATCGCCGTTCTCGCCCTGCTCAACGCGGTGACGCCGTTCTCCATCGACATGTACCTCTCGGCGTTCCCGGAGATGGCGACGGACTTCGGCACCTCGCCGTCGACGATCCAGCTGTCGCTGACCACGTTCCTGATCGGGCTGGCGGTGGGGCAGCTGGTCATCGGGACACTGTCGGACCGCTACGGCCGGCGGCGCCCGCTGATCATCGGCACCGTCGCCTGTGTCGCCGTCAGCGTGGCGTGCGCGCTGGCGCCGTCCATCGGGCTGCTGATCGCCTTGCGATTCGCGCAGGGGTTCTGTGGTGCGGCCGGTGTGGTGATCTCGCGCGCCGTCATCGCCGACCGCTCCCGCGGCGCCCGCGCGGCGCGGCTCTTCGCGGTGATGATGCTGATCGGCGTCCTGGCGCCCATCACCGCCCCGATCCTCGGCGGCGTCATCGTCACCGGGCTGGGCTGGCGCGCCGTGTTCTTCGCGTTGGCAGTGCTCAACCTGTTGACGCTGCTGGGAGTGGTGCTCGCCGTCAAGGAATCCCTGCCCGAAGAGCATCGACGGCCGGGAGGGCTCAAGGCCCTGGGCGCCAGCGCGCGCGGAGTGCTGAGCAATCGTTACTACCTCGGCTACACGCTGGTCATGGCGTTCTCGGCGGCCGCCATGTTCGGCTATATCGCGGCATCGCCCTTCGTCGTGCAGAACATCCTCGGGTTCTCACCCGCGGCGTATTCGGTGACGTTCGGATCGTGTGCGCTGGCCGTCGGCGCCGGCAGCCTGATCTCCGCGCGCCTGGTGCGGACCATATCGCCACGCCGAGTGCTGATGGGTGGCGTCATCGCACTGCTGGTGGCGACCGCGTTGATGGCCCTCAACGTCACCGTCGGTCACGTGATCCCTTGGGCCACCATCGCGTTGATGGCCTGTTTCATGGGCTGCATCGGATTCGTCTATGCCAACGCCACCGCATTGGCCATCACCGAGGTGCCGCAGGCGGCGGGGACGGGTTCAGCGGTACTGGGCTTCCTGCAGTACGGCATGGGTGCGGTCACCCCACCTCTGGTCGGCCTTCTCGGTGAGGGCAGCGCGGTGCCGATGGGTGTGGTGATGTTCGGCGCCGCCACGCTGGCGGCACTGTCGATGTTCATCCTCACCCGCGGACACGTGCCCTTCGGCGACGACGAGGCCGACGTGACGCCGGATCAGGTGCTCGTCACGTCAACAGGTGACACCAGGAGTCGGTGAGGGTCTCCAGCAGGACCTCGCGCTCGACCAGCCAGCCACGCCGGAACCACTGCCGCGAGACGAATTCGAACTGTCCGAACGCCAGTAGGCACCGGCTTCGTCGGGCATCGGGGTGGAACCGGTCCGCGTCGTCCAGGCCGGTCTGCATCGCCTGGACCGTGCCGTCGAACCATCGGTCCAGCACCGCCGCCACCTCCGGGTCGCCGGCTTCCGCCCGGTGCGCCACCAGCATGTAGGGCCGGATGACGGGCCACTGATCGAATTTGCGATCCAGCCATTCGCGCACCATGTCGCAGCTGCCGGACTCGACGACCTTGGCCAGCGGCGGATCGTCGGCGGTGGTGAGGATGGCGTCGACGTCGTCGATCAGCTGATGCATGAGCTGTGCCTTGGACGCGAAGTGCAGATAGAAGGTGGCGCGGGTGGCGCCGGCGGCCGCGGCGATGTCATCGATCGTGGTGGCCTGATAGCCCTTCGTCGCGAACGATTCCAGTCCGCATTCGAGCAGCAGTGCGCGCGTCCGTTGCTTCTGGACCTCGCGAAGCGTCGCCACCGGGTCAGCGTACCGAGCGGCGCAGAGACCTCCCGGTGTGAGGAACCCCACCGAAAGAGGCGCGCCGCAAACTCGCTATACACACAGTATAGTGAGTGTACTGCGTGTCCGTCGTCGCGACGGCACGCCTTATCCGCGGCCCGCGCTCACGGGCGGAAGAGGACATCCATGGCGTATTTCGTAGGTATCGACATCGGCGGCACGTTCACCGACGCCGTCCTTCTCGACGAGTCCGGCACCGCGCGTCTACTCAAGACGCCGACCACCCTGCACGACCCCTCCGAAGGGGTGAACAACGCGCTGACCCTGGCCGAGGAGGAACTCGGGCTGCCTGCCGGATCGATCCTGCGGCAGGTCGACTACTTCGGGCTCGGCACCACCGTCGCGACGAACGCGCTCATCGAGCGCAAGGGCGTCAAGACCGGCATCATCACCACCCGCGGCTTCCGCGACGCGATCCTCATGCAGCGGGCGACCGGCCACTGGGCCGGTAAGGAACTGCACGAGATCCGGCATGACTCCCAGCGCACGCAGGTCCCACCAGTGGTGGAGCGGCCCCTGATCCGCGAGGTCACCGAACGCGTCGACTACAAGGGCGCGGTCGTCGTCGCGCTCGACGAGGACGAGGTCCGCACCGAGGTCCAGGTACTGCTCGACGAGGGTGTGCAGGCGATCGCGGTCTGCCTACTGTGGTCGTTCCGTGAACCGAGCCACGAACAGTGCATCGCCGCGATCATCCGTGAGATGGCGCCCGAGGTCTATCTGACGATCTCCAGCGAGCTCGCGCCGGTGCTGGGCGAATACGAACGCACCGCCACCACCGCGCTCAACGCCTACCTCGGCCCGGCCGTGCAGGGGTACATGACCAAGCTGGACGGTTCACTGCGCGACCGCGGGCTCACAGGCTCCTTGCGCATCCTCGATTCCGGCGGCGGCGTCATCACCCCCGAAAGAGCCGGTGAGACAGCGGTTTCCATCCTCACCTCCGGACCCGCCGGCGGTGTGCTCGCCAGTGCCCAGCTCGCCCGGCGTATCGGCACCCCGAATGTGCTCACCACCGACATGGGCGGCACCTCGTTCGACGTCGGCATGATCACCGACTACGAGCCGGTCATCTCACCCCAGCAGCATGTCAACGGCTACCAGGTGCTCAAACCCGCGGTGAAGGTCACCGCGATCGGTGCCGGCGGCGGTTCGATCGCCCGGGTGGTCGGTGGCCAACTGGTCGTCGGGCCGACCAGCGCCGGTTCGATGCCCGGTCCGGTCTGCTACCGCCGCGGCGGCACCGAACCGACGGTCACCGACGCCGACGTGGTGCTCGGCATCATCGATCCGACCTACTTCCTCGGCGGGACCTTCGGGCTCGACAAGGAGGGCGCCGAACGCGCCGTGTACGACAGGATCGCCAAACCTCTCGGCCTGTCCGTGCAGGAAGCCGCCTACGGCATCAAGTCCATCGCCGACCACCGGATGGCCGACCTGCTCGACACGCTCACGGTGGGACAGGGCCACGACCCGCGCGATTTCGTCGTCTTCGCCTACGGGGGTGCGGGCGGGGCGCACTGCCACCGCTTCGGCGCCGAACTCGGCGCGCAGTCGATCCTGGTGCCCGCCACCGCAACCGTGCACTCGGCGTTCGGCGCGGCGATGAGCGATCTGCACGTCTCCGCGGAGATCTCCGACCCCATGCACTCGGCGACGTGGGACGGCGCCGAGGACGCCTTCGATCCCGAACGCCTGACCCGGCACTTCGAGGATCTCGAGGCCGAGGTCACCAAGGAGCTCCTGGGCAGCGGCGCGGTCGCCGATCGCATCGTCGTCCAGCGGTCCGCCGACGTGCGGTTCCGGATGCAGAGCAAGGGGCTTTCGGTGCCCGTCGAACCCGGAACCCTCGGCACCGGCTCCATCGTGCGCATGATGGAGGCCTTCAAGACGCAGTTCGTCGAGCTCTACGGCAGCGAGGCGCTGTTCCTCGGCGCCGGTGTGGAGATCGTCTCCCTGCGGGTGCAGGCCAAGGGGGAACTGGACAAGCCACGGGTCACCCACGTCGTGAGTGCCAACAGTCAGGGCGGCGACACACCGTCGTCGCGTCAGGTGTACCTGGGCCGCGAGTACGGGACCACGCTCGCCGACGTCGCACGCGGCACCGACCTGCGCCCGGGGGACCGGGTGCAGGGGCCGGCCGTCATCGAACACCCGGGCACCACCATCTTCGTCGGGCCCGACCAGACCGCCGTCATCGACGAACTGGAGAACACCGTCATCCACACCAGCCAGAAAGCCGCCTGACCCATGACCGCACTCATCGATGTGGACGTCATCACCTACGAGGTCGTCCGAAATCGCCTGACCGCCATCGTCGCCCAGCAGTCGGCGGTGTTGAAGAACGTCTCGGGGTCACCGCTGGTGACCGAGGCCAACGATTGCAACACCGGCGTCTACAACGCGGGAGGTGAGGTGGTGACGATGGGCCCGCACAACCTCTTCCACTCCGGTTCGATGGAGACGGTGGTCAACCACATCATCGCCGACTGCACCGACACCGTCGGCATCGAGGAGGGAGATGCGTTCATCACCAACGACCCCTACAAGGGGGCGTTGCACATGCCCGACGTCACGATGATCGAGCCGGTGTTCTACGACGGTGTCCGCATCGGATGGGTCGGCACGTGTGCGCACGTGCTCGACATCGGTGGGATGACGCCGTCGAGCTGGTCACCGGCCGCCCGGGAGGTGTACCAGGAGGGCCTGATCCTGCCGCCCACCAAGATCATCTCGGGCGGCACGACCCGCCAGGATGTGTGGAACCTCATCCTCGCGGCATCGCGGTTGCCCGCCAACCTCGGGCTGGACCTCAAGGCGATGATCGCCGCGAACAACCATGCCCGCCAAGGCATACTGCGCCTGGTCGACCGGTACGGCGCCGACGTCGTCACAGGCGTGATGACGACGATGCTCGACCGCTCCGAAGCCCAGGTGCGTGAGCGGTTGCTGACGATCCCGGACGGAACCAGCCGTGCGCGAACCTATTTCGACCACAACGGGCACGAGTCGACGCTCGCGCGCGTCGAGGTCGAACTGCGCAAGGACGGTGACCGGCTGGTGTTCGACTACGGCCGCACCGCAGAGCAACTGCCCGGGTTCTTCAACTGCACGATGTCCGGCCTGCGCGGCGGTGTGTTCTCGGCGATCCTGCCGGTGCTCGCCCACGACATCCCGTGGAACAGCGGCGTGATGCGGGCCATCGAGGTCACCGCACCCGAAGGCACGATCGTCAACGCGAAGCACCCGGCGCCGTGCGGCGCATCGACCACCGGCGCCACCACCATCGTGCAGAGCACCGCGGGCAGCGCGCTGTCGACGTTGGTCAGCACTCACGACGAATTGCGCGGTGAGGCAAGGGCGGTGACCACCGGGGGACTGATGGTCTTCCACATCGCCGGCCGCAACCAGTACGGCGAACCCTACGGCGGCGCCATGACCGAGGTACTCGCCGGCGGCGCCGGTGCCAACGTGAACCGCAACGGCGTCGATTACCGCGGGCCCAACGAGATCCTCACCGGGCAGTTCAACAACGTCGAGGGTGAGGAGGCCGTCTTCCCACTGCTGTACCTGAACCGGTCGGCCAACACCGACGGCGGGGGCGCCGGCCGTCACCACGGCGGGTTGTCGGTCAGCTCGTCGTTCGTCCTCCACGACACCGACGCGCTGCACGGCGTGATGGCCGGCCACAGCATGTCGATGCCCAACTCCCTCGGAATCCACGGCGGCATGCCGGGTTCGACGCATCAGGTCACGATCGTGCGTGGCAGCGACATCGACGCCACACTCGCCGGGGGCTCGATGACTGCCGACGACGTGGCCGGTGAGCGTGTCGTGTACACCGGTTCACCCGGTGAAATCCAGCTCGCCGCAGGCGATGTCGTCGACTGGAGCTTCCACGGCGGTGGCGGCTGGGGTGATGCGCTCGACGCCGACCCGGACACGGTGCTCGATGACATCACGGCCGGGCGCCTGTCCGTCGAGAGCGCTGCGCGCCTCTACGGTGTTGTGGTGGTCGACGGTGCGGTCGACTACGAGGAGACCAGCGCCCGCCGCAGCCGCGAACGCGCGCGGCGGCGGTTGTGGGCGAAGGACAAGACGTTCGGGGTGGTGCAACTCGACCTGATGGGTGGCGCCCGCACAGTCGGCGACCATCTCGTGCTGGCGCACGACGGGGTGTCCCTGGTGTTCGCCTGCGACTGCGGGAATGTGATCGCTCCTGCCGACGAGAACTGGAAGGGTTACGCGGCCCATTCCCGGCTGGCGGCCGAGGATCTGGGTCCCAAGATCCGGTTGCACCCCGGTCTGCGCGCCGACGGGTACGCCTGCCCGGGCTGCGGCGCGCTGCTCGCCGTCGAGATCCGCGCACACGGCGACGAGCCGCTGCGCGACCTGGAGTTGGCGGTCCAGGCGTAGAAGCCCGAATCGCGGGCTGTTCCAGTGGCTATCTGAGCACAGTCACTCGTCAACACGACGCTGATGCGCCAACCGACTGTCGCGGCTGCGATCGGTGAACGCTTTGTCGCGCCGAAGCCGTGCGAGCGCCCATCGAGCGTCGGCGGCCCTGCTGGCGGCTCGCTCGGTGGCGGCGATCAGACGAGCGAGAGCTTTGCGGGGGCTCATCGACCCACCCCGCCCCGGGCTGTGGCGTCGGTCCGGGAGCCGGAAATGACAAACATTGGGGCGCCTCGATTTTCGATGATGGAGCTCCAGTACACGCCTGTTGCCGAGTGCTGTCAACGCGCTCACCACCCCCGTTTGCAAGCGGTTCGTGCATCGCTTTCGGATCGGGATAGGGTGAACTGATGACAGCGCCTCGCCACCGGGGTCGGCCACCAACCGGCCGACCGTCGTCCGGCGTGTAGTGGCCTTCCACGAACAGCTGTCCGCCGCGGTGGACGGCCAGCGCGGCACCGCCGCGGCCGACCGGTTGTGCGAGGCCTGCGTGACGCTCCTCGGCGTCGACGCAGCGGCGATCTCCCTGGTCCTCGAGGGGGCCGCCACCGGAACCCTCGGTGCGAGCGGAACGCTGGCCCGGGAGTGCGACGAGCTGCAATTCACCCTCGGTGAGGGGCCATGCCTGGACTCCGTCCGGCACCGGAGCGCGGTGCTGGCGGTCGACCTCGCCGACCCTGCCGAAGTGCGCTGGCCGGTGTACCGGCCCGCGATGCTCGACTTGCGCATCCGGGGCGTCTTCGCGATGCCGTTGCTCGTCGCCGGTGAACACGTCGGCGCGCTCGACCTCTTCCGCGCTGAGCCGGGAGAAATTCACGGGGAGCAGCTCGCGGGCGCGATCGCCGCCGCGGAGATCGCCGGCATCCCCCTGCTCGACCTGCTGGACACCGATCTGCGTGCCGCGGTCGACGATCCCCGGTCCGACGCGTGGGCCGAGCTCAACGCGCTCAGTCGCGTCGAGGTCAGCCAGGCGACAGGCATGCTTGTCGCCCAATTGGGCATTGACCCGGCCGAGGCGTTGTTGCGGCTGCGCGCGCACGCCTACGCCGACGGCCGCAGCGCCTCGGACGTGGCCCGAGACATTCTCGAACGCCGCCTGCGGCTCGAGGCCCACTGACTACTGGGAGGGGACACGATGACCGATGCGTCCCGCGAGACCCGCGTGCTCGACGCCGTCGTGACGCTCGTTGACAGCCTGCTCGACGACTTCGACATCGTGGATCTGCTGACCGACCTCACCGAACGCTGTGCCGATCTGCTCGATATCGCCGCCGCCGGATTCCTGCTCGCCGATCCGCTGAACCGCCTTCGGTTGCTGGCCGCCACCACCGACCAGGTGCACGCACTGGAACTGTTTCAGCTGCAGTCCGACGAGGGGCCCTGCGTGGACTGCTTTCGCAGCGGCCAGCCGGTGTCGGTCGCCGATCTGACGACGGCCGCGCAGCGTTGGCCGCGGTTCGTGGCCGCGGCGCGCGAGGCGGGCTTTGCGTCGGTGCACGCTGTGCCGATGCGTGCGGGGGGCACCGTGCTGGGGGCGCTCGGCCTGTTCGGTACCCACCCCGGTGTGCTCGATGAGGCCGACCTTCTGGTCAGCCAGGCGCTGGCCCACGTGGCGTGCGTCGCGATCCTGCAGGAACACCCGCCGACACCCGCGACGGTCCTGCCTCAGCTGCGTTCCGCGCTGACCAGCCGAATGGTGGTCGAACAGGCGAAGGGGTTCGTGCGCGAGATCTTCGACGTGCCCGTCGAGGAGGCCTTCACCCTGCTCCGGACCTACGCCCGTAGTCGCGGTGAGCACCTCACCGATGTCGCCCGGGCCCTGATGGGTGACCGCACCTCGCGCCCGGTGATCGTCTCGGCGCTCTCCGACATGCTCCAGCCCTGATCAGGGTTTCTGCGCGCGGGCGCGCCGGACCGCCTCGTCCACCAGTCGCTCGGCCACGACGTGGAGTTTGACGTTCTCGTTCTGACTGATCTTCGTCAGCCGTGCGAACGCCTCCTCACCACTGGCGCCCGAACGGCTGCGAATGATGCCGATCGCCTGATCGATCACCGCGCGGCTGTCGAGCGCACGCTGTAGCCGCGCTGCGCTCTCGCGTGGGCAGGCCGACGTTCGGATTGATCAACGCCACACCGGCACCCTCGACACCGGGAATCGCCCGCGCCGCGAACTGAGCGACCGCGCTGAGCAATTCGGTCACACTGCCGGCGCCGGCGACTATGCCTGCGACCCCACGCAAACCTTCGTGGTAATCGGATTCGTCGGATTCCCGCCGGCGTTGCGACGGCTCGGCAGGCGCCCTGGGCTCACGGCCCGCCTGGGCGTCATAGTCGGCCATCGGCCCACCCCTCCCGCCGTCGACAGCGCCGTCGACAGCGCCGTCGACAGCGCCGTCGAACGTGACGGAGCCGAACCTACCCGCAGTCGCAGAGGACCGACTCAGTCGATGAGCGACAGCGCATGGGCCCGGCGCAGTTTCCCCGACGGTGTCTTCGGGATCAAGCCCGGCTCGAGCACCACCACATTGCGGGGCCGCACATCGACCTCGGCCACCACCTCGTGGGCGACCTGGCGTTGGATGCGCCGGACCTGCTCGGCATCCTCGAAGTCCTTGCTCTCCACCGCCACGGCGAACGTCTCGCGAGAGTGGCCGGCGTCGAGGCGGATGGCGACCGCACACCCCTGCCGCACCCCGGCGACGCGGGTCGCGGCCCGCTCGATGTCGGTGGGGTAGATGTTGCGACCGGCCATGATGATCACGTCCTTCAGCCGGCCGCACACCACCACCTCACCGGCCTCGGTGAGGTAGCCGAGATCGCCCGTGTCGTACCAGCCCAGTTCGTCCTGCGCCGCGACGAACCCCGCCGTGGTGGTGTAGCCACGGGTCACCGGACGACCACGCACTTCGATCACGCCGACTCCGCGGGCGGGCAGTACGGCACCGTCCTCGTCCACGACCCGCACCTCGAGACCCGGCAGCGGCCGCCCGAGGGACACCAGCCGCCGAGTGTGTCCCTTGTTCGCCGGTACCGCCCGGTGGAGGACCGCCAGAAGATCGGCGTCCACCTCGTCGACGACCATGCCGCGACCGCATTCGGAGAACGACACCGCCACCGTCGTCTCCGCCATGCCGTACGCAGGGATGATCGCTTCCGGCCTCAACCCGAACGGTGCACCGGCCTCGCAGAGATCCTCGACGTCCTGCGGATCCACCTGTTCGGCGCCCGAAAGGGCCCACCGCAGCGACGACAGGTCGAACTCACCGGGCGAGGCGAGCCTGCGCAGCCGCTTGGCGAACAGGTTGTAGGCGAAATTGGGCGCCGCTGTCATGGTGCCGCGGTACTTGTCGATGAGCTTGGCCCACAGCAACGTGTCACGTAGGAAGTCCATTGGCGTGACCTTGACCAGTTCGGCGCCGAAGAACATGGGCACGGTGAGATACCCCGTCATGCCCATGTCGTGGAAACACGGCAGCCAACTCACGATCACGTCGGTGTCGATGTCGAACTCGCATCCGACGATCATCGCCTCGGCGTTGGCCACGACATTGGCGTGCGATATCTGCACCGCCTTCGGAGAACCCGTCGACCCCGACGTCAACTGCATCAGCGCCACGTCGTCGTCACCGGTGGGCACCGGCTCGACCGGATCGTGGCTGAGCAGATCGGCGACGGTCAGCACCAGCATGCCGAGTCCGGACAGCAGCGGGGCGGCAGGCATGAACGGGTCGGACACGATCACCGCTTTGGCGTCGATCATCTCGATGACCGCGGTGGTCTCCTCGGCCCAGCGTTGCAGATCGGTGCGCGGCGTCGGTTGGTGCAGCATCGTCAGGCTCGCGCCGCGCATCCAGATGCCCTGGGCGGTCGGCGCGATCTCGACGGGCGCCCCGGCCAGCACAGCGATCGCGTCTCCGTGACCGACCCCCGCTGCCGCGAGCCCGCCGGCGATCCTCCGGGCCCGCTCGTGGACCTCGAGCCAGGTGTGGCGAACAGCATGGTCAGGTTCCCCTGTCACCATCCCTTTGGTGCTCGAGCGGGCATTGCTGAACATGGTGTCGGTAAAAGTGCTCACCGCAGTCCTTAACCCGTGCGGCTGGCACACGGCGTATCGAGCTCGGCGCTCGGACGGCGCGGACGTGGTACCGGGAACGCAGAGCTTTGTCGTCGGATCGGGGGCTGGCACGTACGCAACCTTCGTCAGTTGCGACGCGGGCTGGGCAGTTGGTCCGCGGCGGGGAGTGTGGCTCGCCACCGGGCTGTTTTCGAGGCTGTCCGCTCAACCCGCCATGACCGTACCGTGACAGGGTCCAACTACCGTAATCTCCTGACCAGGACACGCCGGAATCCCGACGCGGTCGTCGTGGTGCCGCCGCCCGGCCGCCACTGCAGCGATGATGACCCGGCGGGTCACCCGCGCGGACGGTGCATCCCGTAGGGCACCGCCTTGAGCAGCGTCACCGGCAGGGATGCGCCACTGGGCACCGAATAGGTGCGCCGGTCGCCCGGCCGGGCGCCGATCAGCGCCTCGCCCAACGGTGAGTTCACCGAATAGACCTCGAGGTCGCCGTATTCCGCACCCCGGACGCCGAGCAGGAACGTCTCCTGGTCGCCGGTCTGGTCGAACCGCACCGTCAGCACCATGCCGGGCTCGGCGACACCGTCGTCGGGCGGATCCTCACCCACCACGGCGTTGAGCAGCAGATCGTGGATCTGCTGGATGCGGGTCTGGCGGGCCCGCTGCACCGCGACGGTGTTCTCCTCGCTGTCGTCGGCGGCCTCGGTGGCGAGCAGGTTCCGCAGTTCGGTCAGCTCGTCCTGCAGACGCCGGTAGGCCACCGGCGTCATCCAAAAGCGTTGTGCGGTAGTCACAGTCATCCTCCTCGATGAGATGAGAGATCGTCGTCAGGGGCGGGTCGATGCGCCGCCCCTGACGACTCGATGCGAGTCTGTGTTCAGCGCAGCGGGTCGACGGCCCGCAGCGCCTCGGGTTGCTTGCCGGTGGTGATGTGCTCGGCCAGAAGCCGGCCGGTGACGGGGCCGTGGGCCATTCCCCACATGCCGTGGCCGCCGGCGACGTAGATGCCGGGAGCGACAGCGCCGACCAGCGGACGGCCGTCGGGGGTGACCGGGCGGGGGCCCACCCACTCATGGGTGCGCTCGTCCCACCGGACACCGTCGAGCAACGGTGCGGCCGAGGCCACGATCGCCTCCACGCGGGCCGGGATGATCGGTTCGTCGGGGCCGCGGAACTCCATCGTGCCGGCGACACGCAGGGCGCCCTGGTAGGGCGTACACGCCACCCGCACCTCGGGCAGATAGACCGGACCCGGGACCGGGCGGTCGACGGGCACCGTGAACGAATACCCGCGTCCGGCGCGCACGGGTGTGCGCACCCAGCGACCGGCCAGCGACGACAGCCAGGCGCCGGTCGCGATCACGACGGCGTCGGCGGTCAGCGGTGTGCCGGTGCGGGGATGGACCCGCACGCCCCGCCGGTCCGGCACCACATCGGCGACGTCGACCGGGCTGATCGTCGCGCCATGCCCCACCACGGCGCACGCCAGCGCGTGGGTGAACCGCCCGGGATCGACGAACCGCTGGCCCTCTACGCTGATACCGGCGGTCACCGCGGACGAGGCCAGGGGCACCTGCTCGCCGAGCTGGGTGCGGGTCAGGCGGCGATAGACCACGTCCTGTCCGGCGCCGCGCAGCCCGCGGAGTTCGTCGACCAGATGCGCGGCGTACCGCTCAGAGGTGAACATCGCGGTGATCGGACCGTCGGTGGTAGGCGCGTCGACCCCGTTGCCGGTCAGCACGTCGAACGCGTCGAGGCATTCGGCGTTGAACGGCAGGTTGGCGCTGACCGCGCGGTCCCACGACGAGCGCCGGCAGTTGGCCGCGAAGCGCGTCAGGAACGACCACAGCCGGACATCAGCCCGGGCGGGGACGTGCAGCGGGGCGGCCGGGTCGGCCAGCGACCGCAGACCGTAGCCCAGCACCGACGGCTGGTTGAGCGGAATGGTCAGCGCGGGCGAGACCCACCCGGCGTTACCCCAGGACGCGCCGGCGGCGACACCGTCGCGGTCCACCACGGTCACCTCGACGCCGCGCTCCTGCAGGAACCATGCGGTGGAGAGGCCGACGATGCCGGCGCCCACCACGATCACCGACCGCGGCCCGCCGTCGAATTCGTCGAACATCACGTCACCTCCACTGGCCGGCTACTCACCGGGACAAAACCTGTCCCCACCGATGATGGCGACTGACCGGCGGGTGGCCATTGCCCGATCAGGACAATGCGGTCAGGGCGATTTGTCGTCTTCGGACAACGTGACACCGTCGTCGTCGGTGGCGGCGAGTTCGACGGTCATCGCCAGGCGCTTGCGCGCATCGGTCAGGTCGAGATCGCTGACCTCGGCCATCTTGCGCAACCGGTAGCGCACCGTGTTCTCGTGCACGCCGAGGCGTTCGGCGGCCTGGTGCAGGTCGCCCTGGGCGGCCAACCATGCCCGCAGCGTGTCGACGTAGCGGGTCGCGTGGTGTGCATCGTGGCGCCGCAGGTCCGCCACCGGTCCGCGCTGCGGGGTGCGGCCGACACGGGCGGCGATCCGCAGCCGTCGCAGCACGATGTCATCCCAGGACTCGTCGTAGGCGGGGGCGTCGCCGGCCCCGCCCTGCATTTCGTGCAGCGCCAGACACTCGTCGGCCTCGTCGCGAGCCGTGGGCATTTCCAGAACCGTTGCCGTGCTGCTGATTCCGGCGAAGACGGTGGCGCGCTCGGGCAGCGCGGCCCGCAGGCTGCCGACCCAGCGTCGCGCGGTGTCCGCCGGTTCGCTCGGCAGCACGGTGTAGACGGTGGTGTCCGACAGCGTGCTGCGTCCCGGCCGCGACCAGCCGAAGCCCGTGGTGGCCCGTTCGAACGCCAGCAGCAGCGCGGCGTGGCGTTCCTCGCCCAGGCGGGCGCGCAGCGCGATGACTCGAAGCCCCGACGGCGGCAGCGCCAGTTTGCTCACCACCGTCGGCGCGTCGACCGTGCCGTCGAGCAACCCGATCATCAGGTCGGACTCCACCTGCCGCTCGAGATCGGCACTGGCGCGGGACCGCAACAGGTGCAGCGCGACCATCCGGGCGCCGTCGGACAGGGCACGCAACTGCTCGCCGCGCAACTCCGCCGCACACGCCACCCACACCGAGCCGAGCAACTCCCGGCCGGCGCGGGCGGCGATCACCATCCGGCCCGCGAGCCCCTCCTCGGGAGCCGGGGAGACGAACATGGGAGCGTCGGAGGCGGCCAGGTGTCTGGCGACGCCGCGCTCGGTGAACATCGCCCGCAGCCGGTCGGGGGCCTGCCTGCCGAGGATGGTCTCGACCCGGGCGTCGTCGGCGCACTGCTGCATCCGCGAATACGCGAGCACCCGCCAGTGCCGGTCTTCGATCGTCACCGCACCGCCGATCGCGTCGGCCAGGCTGTCGGCGAGGGCGAACAGGTCGGTGGGCCCACGCCCGGACTCGGTCTCGCGGCCCTCCAGCACCAGCCCGAACACCACCGCAGCCAGCTCACTCCACGACACGTCGGGGTCGACGGTCAGGACCGCCGGATGTCCGGGCTCCGCCGCGTCGAGGCCCTGACCGACGTCGTCGGAGTCGGCCCGGACGAGCACCACCGCCGCCCGGGCCGCGCGGGCCCATGCGACCGCGGTCGCCACCGAATCTGCGCCCACCGCCAGCAGCACGTCGCCGACCACGTCGCGTTCCTCGTGCATCACGACGGTGCGCAACTCGGTGGATCGGGGCACCGCGCACGCCCGCAGCGAGACGCCATAACCACCGAGCACGTTGACGAGCCGGTCCAATGTGACCACTCACGCTCCCCACGCCGACCGTCCGCTCAGCCTAAACCGCCGACTCCGGCGAGTGCCAGCATCAGGCACACCGCCGATGCGGACCTGAGGTTGAATTGCGGTGTGGAGCACGGAAAGGCGCACGGCCGGCCCAGGGACGCGTCGATCGACGATCGGGTTCTCGCGGTGACCCGGCAGCTGCTGGTGGAGATCGGCTGGGACGACCTCAGCATGCGTCAGATCGCTGTGCGCTCCGGGGTGAGCCGATCGAGTATCAACCGCCGCTGGCCGTCCAAGTCGGAGTTGGTGTTTCACGCCATCCTGGGCGACACCCCGGATCTGGCGCCCTTCGCGGGCACCGACCGTCGCGGGTGGGTCGAGTGGGTGGTGCGCGGGAGCCGGCAGCTGTTCGCCCGCCCGGAGGTGCGGGCGGCGGTGCCCGGACTGCTGCTCGCGATGGCCGAGAACGACGAGATGCGCCGGCGCCTGTGGGCGGATTTCAGCGGTCCCGCGGTGAATCTTTTCGGTGCATCTTCTGAAGCGGGGAGCGCCGAACTCGACGCCCGAGCGGTTCTCGCCATGGCAGCGGGTGCGGCGCTGTTCCTCTCCACGATCGCCGTCGAGGATGACACCGAGGCCCTGCACGAACGCATCTCCGGCCTGCTCACCGCCGTGACCGGGTGACCGACGGCGTTCCGGCGCCGAATGTGCAATGGCTGCGACTTTTCCGCCGATTTTTCGCAGTGAGCGCACATTCGGCATCCGTCATGGCCTACCCGAATTCCAGCAGGGTGTAGGCGCCCCGCATCTGCTTGGTCAGCCTGAGCTGCCAGAACGCGGGGAACAACTTCTCGAACATCAGGCCGCGGCCCTGCGGCATCGGCAGGTCGTGCACGGCGCGGATGCCGGGAACCGTATTGGCCAGATCGGCCAGCTGAGCCGGCGTCAGGCTGAACGGCATCGGCGGCACACGGTAGCGGCGGGAGGCCCGCATCCCCTTGGGCGCCAACTTCTTGACCAGCACCGGCGGCAGGTCGAAGATCATCTGACCACCCGGGAACCGCTTGGCGCACTCGGTGATCAGGCGCATCGACTCCTCGGGCTGCAGATACATCAGCAGACCCTCCGCGGTGATGAAGACGCCGTTGGTGGTGTCCACCCGATCCATCCACGAGAAGTCCAGTGCCGACTGTGCGAGGGTGGTGATCCGGTCAGAGGGCGGCAGCAAACGCTCGCGTAGTTCGATCACCGGGGGGAAATCGACGGTGACCCAACGGAAGTCGAGATCGGGCCGCGCGCTGGTGAGCCGCCAGAAACTGGTCTGCAGGCCTTCGGCGAGGGCCACGACCGTCGCGGACGGATGAGCGCTGAGGTACCGGATCGCCGCCCGGTCGAAGGCCAGCGAGCGCAACGCCATCTCCTGGCCCTTGCGGCCGAATTTGCCGAAGTCGAAGTCGATCGCATCGACGAGCCGGATGGCCATCGGGTCGTCGATGATGGCCTTGGGGTGGCGGGCCTGGTGCGCCCGGCCGTTCAGCGTCAGAAGCGCGGTCTCGGAGACGCCGCTCAGGATGCCGGCGTCGGCTTTTTCACCGTCTGCGTGGTTCACCGCTACCAACGTACCGACATCGCGTCGGCGTATAGGTTGCAGGGATGAGTCGTATTTCGGTGATCACCGGCGGTGCGGGCGGTATGGGCGTGGCGACGGCACGCATCGTCGGCCGCGACCACACGCTGGTGCTCTGCGATGTGCGACGGGACCGGCTCGACGCCGCAGTCGCCGGCCTCGACGATCTCGGCATCACGGCCACTGCCGTCTACTGCGACGTGACCGACCGCGACGCCGTCGCGGCGTTGTTCGACACCGCATCGAGCCTCGGACCGCTCGCCTCGGTGATCCACACCGCGGGGGTCAGCCCCAGCATGGGGGACGCCGAATACGTCATGCGCACCAACGCGATCGGCACGGTCAACGTCGACGAAGCCTTCTACCGGACCGCGGGCGAGGGCGCCGCGATCGTCAACGTCGCCTCGATGGCGGCGCACATGTTGCCCGAGGAGATGATCCCCACCGGACACTTCCCCCGTGCCCTCACCGACGAGGACGCTTTCATGGCCGACATGTTGTCCGCCTGCTCCATCGTTCCCGAGGAGGCCCAATCAGGCATCGCCTACGCATTGAGCAAGAGCTTCGTCAGGTGGTACAGCACCTCGCAGGCGGAGCGGTTCAACGGGCGCGGTCTGCGCATCGTGTCGGTCTCACCCGGTTCCGTCGACACCGACATGGGCCGGTTGGAGGAGCAGGCGGGCGCAGGCGCGATGGTCGCCGACGCCGCCGTGCCCCGGTGGGGTAAACCGGAGGAGATGGCCGAGCTGTTGGCCTTCTGCGTCAGTGACCGGGCCGGATATCTCACCGGCACCGACATCTTGAACGACGGCGGAGTGGTCGCGTCGATGAGGGAACGCGCCCGCGTCGCCGCCGAGAAAGGCTGAACCCGTGAAGCCCCCGTTCACCCTGGAGAGCGCGACCGCCAAAGTGCGCGCAGGGGAAGACCTTTGGAACACCCGCGACCCCGAGCGGGTGGCGCTGGCCTACACCCCCGACAGCCGGTGGCGCAACCGCTCCACGTTCCTGCGCGGGCGTGACGAGATCATCGGGTTCCTCACCGACAAGTGGGCCCGCGAACTCGACTACCGCCTCATCAAAGAGATCTGGGCCCACGGTGACGACCGCATCGCCGTCCGGTTCGCCTACGAGTACCACGACGCGAGCGGCGAGTGGTTCCGCGCGTACGGCAACGAGAACTGGGAGTTCGCCGCGGACGGGTTGATGACAACCCGCCACGCCAGCATCAACGACGTCCCGATCAGCGGGGCGGACCGCCTGTTCGGTTGGGACCGCAGCGGACCGCGGCCGCAGGATCATCCGGGGCTCACCCAGTTGGGCTTGTGACAACGCACGAAACACCAGCGAGGGGCACCCTTTCTGGTGCCCCTCGCTGGTGGTCAGGCGTCAGCGGACGGTGACGAAGACGACGCGGTCGTCGTTGTCGTAGCGGACCGCGACGATGCTCGACTGATCAAGCGGCTTGACCGTGCCCTGGTGGTTGACCCGCACCTCGTAGCCGCGGTCATCGAGCGAGTTGATGGCGTTGTCAGCGTTTCCTGGCCCGGCCGGCGCGGCCTGCGCGGGGGCGGCCAGCCCGAGGAATCCTGCGGCCACTCCGCCTGCGACGATGGTGGCCATTCCGAACTTCTTCATTTTTCCGTACTTCTCTCTGTACCTCTGCGAAACTTTATGTGTCCAGGGTGTTAAACCAGCAGGTCAGAGTTTTGATTCCGCGGTGCCAAATAGTGGTCGAATGGCACCTTTCGTCCATGAAAGCGACGCACGTCACTTCGCGTAGTGGACAGCCGGACTTCGTTGGAGAGTGCTCAGCCATTGTTGCGGCGGGCCCGGGCGCGGCGTTTACCCTCGTGCATCGCGGCCACCCTGGCGACCGGAATGGTGCGGCCGTGTTCGATGAGGTCACTCGGTAACCGCTGCGGAGCCGGCATCGCCTCCGCCCACGGGTCGCGTCCGTCGAGCGCGTCGACTGCGGTGTGCACGGTGAAATCGGCCGGGGTGACCGACGACAACTCGGACCAGTCCACGGGAAACGAGACCGGAGTGCCCGGACGCAGCCGGGGACTGTAGGTCGCGGCGACGGTGGCGCCACCGGCGCGGGTGGAGTCCACGAAGACCTTGCCGTGCCGGTCCTCCACGATGAACGCCGTGGTGGCCAGCGCGGGATCGAGGGCCTCGGCGCGGGCCGCGAGCGCTCTGGTCGCGGCGGCGACGTCCTCGACCGGCGCGCTGTCGTCGACCGGCACGAAGACGTGCAGGCCTTTCGCCCCGCTGGTCTTGACCGCACCGGCCAGCCCGCTGTCGTCCAGCGCCTGCTGCACGAGATACGCCACCTCGACCACCGCGGCGAAATCGGTTTCCGTCGGCGGGTCGAGGTCGAGCACCAGGTGCGTGGGCCGGTAGATGTCGTCGGCCAGACCCAGCGTTGGGTGGTATTCGACCGCGCGCTGATTGGCCAGCCACAGCAGCGTGCGCCGATCGTCACACAGCGGGTAGCGCACCTCGCGGTGGGAACTCTCCGCCCAGATCGCCACCGTCTTCACCCAGTCCGGGGTGTACTTCGGAGCGTTCTTCTGCATGAACGGCGCCTGACCGCGCAACACCCGCAGGACCGTCAGCGGACGTCCGGCCAGCCCCGGCAGGATCCGGTCGGCCACCGCGTCGAGATAGTCGACCAGGTCGCGTTTGGTCGCCCCGGCGTCCGGGCTCAGCGGCTGGTCGAGATTGGTCAGGTCGACTCCGGCGCGGCTCTCCCCGGCGCTCACCCCTCCGACTCTAGGCCCGTCGACCGGTCAGGTTCGTCCGTCGGAGGGTTCGGGCGTGTCCTGGTCCGGGGCTGGCGGCCGGTGACCGCGCCACCGCCGGTAGCCGCGCTGCGCGGCGAAGGCGCCCACGACGGCGGTCGCACACCAGATGCCGATCGCGGTGTAGGCCAACGGTGACGACAGGTCACCGATCGACGCACCCAACGCCGTGTAGACGAAGGCGCGGGGCACCGATCCGATGAACGCGCCGGCCGCCATCTGCCACAACGGAACCCCGAACGCGCCGAACGCGTACGACGCCAGCGCGTCGGAGATGCCCGGGATGAAACGCTGCCCCACCACCGCCCAGAGCCCGCGCCGCGCGATCTGTGCGTCGAGCAGATCGGCCCGTTCGGCGCCCAGCAGCGCACGCGCACTGTCACGCCCGGCCCGCCTTCCGACGAGGCTGGCGACGACCGCGGTGCCGACCGTCGCACCCAGCGTGACGAACGTGCCCAGCACCGGACCGAACAGCAGGCCGCTGCCCCCGGCCAACAGCGGTCCGGGGACGAACACCGCACCGAGCGCCGCCGACACCACGACGTAGGCCAGCGGTGCGACGGGTCCGGTGGCCGCCACGGCGCTGCGCACGCCGTCCACGTCGATCACCCGCTCGACCGCCACCAGATAGAACAGGCCGAACACGAACACCGCGAAGACCGCCAGCCGCACGATGTGGCGCCGCCGGGAAGCCACGGACGGGCCGTCTGGTTCGGTCATCTCGATTGCGATCCTGCCGCAGTGCCACCGCGCAGGTACCCTCGGGCCATGCTCGGCCGGCCCGACGCTTCCGGCGCAGATGCGGCGTCCACGCCGAATCGCGCACCGCCCTTTCAGAACCTGCTCGCCCGCGCCGGCGGGATCCGCGGACTGGTGTCCACCGCGTTGCCCGTCGCGACCTTCGCTCCGACATCGGCGATGTTCGGGCTGGTCCCCGCCATCGTCGCGGCCATCGTCGCGGCGGCCGTGATCCTCGGGTGGCAGCTGCTGCGCGGGGAGTCCACCCGTCCGTCGCTGCTGGGCTTCGCCGCGGTGGCGCTGTGTGCCGGCGTCGCGTGGATCACCGGGAGAACCAAGGACTTCTACCTCCCCGGCATCTGGATGTACCTGGGCCTCGCCGTCGTGTTCACCTTCTCCGTGGTGATCCGCCGGCCCGCCGCCGGCCTGCTGTGGGCATGGTTCACCGGCCGTGACGGCTCCTGGCGCCGCGTGCGCCGGGTGCGCGCGATCTTCGACGGCGTGACCGTGATGATGGCCGCGGTGTCGTGGGCCCGCTTCCTGGTGCAGTACTACCTGTACGACACCGACCGGGAGGGACTGCTGGCGCTCGCACGCCTGGCGATGGGCTGGCCGGTGTTCGTCGTGACGACCACGCTGATCTACCTGGCGATCCGCGCCGCCACCCGGGCCATGCCGCGGGTCTCGGAGACCTAACGAGTGTGTTGTGTCTCGGTGTCGACCCTCGCGCTCACCGGCCGGACATGGTGTTGTGGATGGCGATGCCCACTTCGAGCACGATCCTCCGTTGGTCCGTCGCCGCTGCGGCGGGCACGGCGCTGCTGACGTTCGGCGCGCTGCCTGCCGCCGCCGCACCCGCCTCCGACGCACAGGGATTCATCGACTCCACCGCCCGCTGCGCGACCCCCAGCACCGCTGTGGCGTATGGCAGAACCGACAGCTCGCGGATCGCGGTGTGCCAATCGCCCGACGGGGAGTACCAGTACCGCGGTGTGCGCGTGCGCGACGGTGCCCGGTTGATCACCGCGGCGACGGCCGAGGGTGACGGCGAGTTCGTCGCCGAGAACGACGCCGCCACCTATACCGTGACCGCGGAGGCATTGACCGTCACCATCGGCGACGACGTCATCCGCGAAGAGACGATGCTGGAGTTCCACGGCCCGGCCGCCTCGACCGCCCCCGCGTCCCCGGGTGCCGGACCCGCTCCCGCCACAACGACACCGACAAAGCCGCTCGGACCACCGTTGCCTGCCGAGGTGGGCGGAAGCGAAAGCTAGAACTCGATCCTCAGTCAGACACTCCTCAGTCAGACACTGAGCCGCCGGTAGCGCTGCAGGCGGCGCAGTCCCGCCGTCGGCACCGGCCCGTCGGACGGACGCAGCGCCGCCTCGACGCGCGCACGGACCTCGTCGACGTCGAACCCGGTCCCGATCGCCACCAGGCCGTTGCCGGAACCTGGGGTTCCGGCGGCGACGTGCACGTTGGGGCCGACGACGTTGACGACGTAGCTGCGCGCCCGCTCGCGGTAGCGCACGGCCACCGTGCCCTTGATGCGGTACACCCCGGCCGGCGGGGCTTCGAGCAGGTCGAACAGCGCGCCGGGATCGACGCAGCCGGTGCTGGTCGCCGTCACCGACACCGCGTGCACGTGGTCGTGGTTGTGGTCGTCGTGGTGGGCGTGGTCGTGGGCGTCGTCGAGGAGCAGTTCACGGAAGGACAGTTGACCGACGTCGGAGCCCGGGGCGGCGACGTCGTAGAGCAGCGCCGGATCCACCCGGCCGCCGACCGCGCCGACGATGTGCGCCTCCGGATGACGTTCGCGGACGCGGGCTTCGATGCGCTCGAGGGCGGCGGCACGGTCGGGGATCTGGTCGAGCTTGTTGACGACGACCAGGGACGCCGCTGCGTAACGTGCGGGCGGTGCACCGCCGCGGTCGACGGTGTCGAAGTGCATGGCGGCGTCGATGACGTCGACGACCCCGCCGGGCCGCACCCTGTCCACCCCGCTGAAGCGGATGATCCGCGACACCGCGACGGGGTCGGCCAGACCGCTGGCCTCCACGATGATGGCGTCCAGGCCCAGCTTCGGGTCGGCGAGTTTCTCCAGCGCCGCGTCGAGGCCGCCTTCGTCGGGAAGGCAGCAGATGCATCCGCCGGCGATCGACGCCGGTTCGTCGACCTGCCCGGTGACCAGGGCGGCGTCGACGTTGAGTTCACCGAAGTCGTTGATGACCACACCCACCCGGGCGTCCGGCGCCCGCAACACATGGTTGAGCAGGCTGGTCTTCCCGGCGCCCAGATAGCCGGTCAACGCGATGACCGGGATTGCCGCCACCGGTACTCCTTCCACGGCCGGAGTGACAGTGCTCGCAGGAGTCTAAGCGTCGCCGTTGACGGTGGTACTAGCATCGGTTCCCGGGTCGGGTGGTGACGCGATAGTGGGGGTGGGATGAACGTCATCGCGACGTGGAGGGCTGTGCGCCGAGCGGGTCGGGCGACCGGCGTAGGGCTGGCGTTGACCTGGGCGGGAGTGCTCGGGGGGTCGGTGCCGGTGGCGTCGGCGCAGCCGTGTCCGGACGTCGAGGTGATCTTCGCGCGCGGTACCGCCGAGGCGCCGGGGGTCGGCGGCACCGGGCAGGCCTTCGTGGACTCGCTGCGCTCACAGATCGGCTGGCGGACCCTGGGCGTGTACGGGGTCAACTACCCGGCGAGCCAGGACTTCGCCAGCCCGGATTTCCCGAGGACCGTCGTCGACGGCATCCGGGATGCGTCCAACCGGGTCCAGGTGATGTCGGTGATCTGTCCCAACACCCGGCTGGTGCTCGCGGGCTTCTCCCAGGGGGCGGTGGTTTCCGGATACGTGACCGCCGACGCGGTGCCCCAAGGCGTGACGCCGGCCCCGCTGCCCCCGCCGCTCGCACCGGACGTCGCTGACAACGTCGCGGCGGTGGTGCTGCTGGGCAAGCCGTCGGGTCCTTTCCTGCAGAAGTACGCGATGCCGCCCGCGGTGAGCGGACCGATGTTCGCGCCGCGAACCATCGAACTGTGCGCGGCGGGTGACCCGGTCTGCGGGCCGGGCGGCAACACCGGGGCGCACGGGTCGTATCCGTTCAACGGCATGGTCAGCCAGGGAGCGGGTTTCGCCGCCACCCGGCTGTGAGGGTCAGCGGGTCCGCGACAGCGTGCGCGCCGCGGCCGTGCGTGCTCGCCGCACCGTCGCGGTGAGCCGGGGAAACTGCGTACCGGGTGCGTCTCCGCGCGCCGGGTCACCGGCGGTGAGCCGCTCACGTTGCGGCACGACAACGTATTTGGGGTCCTTCGTCGACTCGACGCCCGCTTCGAAGACACCGAACCGTTGCAGCGCGCTGCCGGCGAGCAGCGCCGCGCCCGACAGCGCGACCACTGCCCGGTGGCGGCCCACGACCGCCCCGGCCGCACCGCCGACGGTCAGAATCTCCGACCACTTCCGCAGCCGGTGCGCCTTGCCGGTGGTGTACGCCTGACCGACGAATCCGAGCCGGTGTTCCATCGTCCGCGACGCCGCCACCTCCAGTGCCGCACCCGCGACCGCCATCCGTCGCGCAGGCCCCGACTCGGTGAACGGCGCCAGCATCATGCCGAGCCCGCCGCCGCTGGCCGCCGCCGAACCGGTGAACACGAACGGTAGATACGGATGTGCCTCGTGCCACGCCGGAACCGCGGTGTGTGACAACAGGACTGCGGTATAGGACGCCACCCCCGGCGCCACCGCCGCGGCTTCCAGGCCAGCGGGCCGTGCCGCCCACACGGCCAACCGCCCCATCCGGGTCCGTCGCCACCGCCCGGGTATCAGCTCCGCCACCGCGGCCAGGCCCGCACCGGGTCCGTAGGCGCCGAGGATCCATGTGCCCATGCTCATCGGCGAACTCGGTTTGGCCACCCGCAGCATGTGGTGGAACCGCTCGGGACGGCCCAGGTCACCGATCAGGAAGTACATACTCGCCACCAGCCCCGCGAGCGACCCGATTCGCGAGACCCTCCGCAGCCCGGGTCTGCCGGTCAGGTCCGCACCTGCGGCCAGCATCGCCGAGCCGGCCGACAGCCCACCGGAGAACAGGTACGCCGCGATCATCCAGTTCCACACCGGCGTCTTGAGGATCTGACGTCCGTAGTAGGACTGGAACTCGGCCTTCGGCACGGCCAGCTGTTCGCGTGGCATCAACTCTGCCTTCTGCTCTTCGCGCGAGCGCTCACTGGTGCCTTCTGCTCTTCGCGCGAGCGCTCATCGCTGCCTTCTGCTCTTCGCGCGAGCGCTCATCGCTGTCCCAGAAAGGCCGACACCGCCACGCCGACCAACGCCGACGCCGCCATCCCCGCGTACCGCCACATCGCACCGGCATCCCGTGTCGGCACCACCGGATCCGGCGGTAGGCCATACACTTCCGGCTCGTCGAGCAGCAGGAAGAACGCGCCGTCGCCGCCCACACCGTCGTTCGGGTCGTGGCCGTATAGCCGCGCCTCGGTCGCCCCGCGCTCGTGCAACTGCTCCACCCGCAGCGCCGCCCGCTCGCGCAGTTCGTCCAGCGGGCCGAACTGGATCGAATCCGTCGGGCAGGCCTTTGCGCACGCCGGCTCCAGCCCGTCGTGCAACCGGTCGTAACACAGCGTGCACTTCCAGGCCCGGCCGTCGCCCTCGCGCCGCTCGATGACGCCATAGGGGCAGCCCGATACGCAGTAGCCGCATCCGTTGCAGATGTCTTGCTGCACAACGACTGTCGAAAACTCCGTGCGGAACAGCGCCCCGGTCGGGCACACGTCGAGGCAGCCGGCGTGGGTGCAGTGTTTGCAGACGTCGGAGGCCATCAGCCACCGGAAGTCGGGCCGCTGACCGACCATGTCGATCCCCGCGCCGCTGACGTCGGGCATACCGAGGTCGACTGGTTCCCGTTCCGGTGCCGGTTGCTCGATGAACGCCACGTGCCGCCACGAGTTCGCACCCAGGTTCCCGGTGTTGTCGAACGACATGCCCAGCAGGTTGAAGCCGTCGTCGGGCACCTCGTTCCACTCTTTGCACGCGACCTCGCAGGCCTTGCAGCCGATACACACCGAGGTGTCGGTGAAGAAACCGACCCGCTGCGGATGCTCGGAGTACCCGGCATTGCCGGCGGGGTCCTCCAGCGGACCGTAGAAGCTGTTGTCGGCTGGATCGACGCGCGATCCGCTTCGCTTCTCGCTCATCACGTTTCCTCAGTGTGGTCGGTCGACGTCTTCGTCGTGTCGAGGTCGGTACCGGTCTCGATCGTGATGCCCGCCCGCTGCCGGTACATCGCGATGTACTCGAGCAGTTTGGGCCCGCGGGGACGCCGGCCGGGCCGGATGTCACACGTCGCGACCTTGCTCTCCTGGATGAACACGTTCGGGTCGGCGACGACACCGAGCAGGTCGTTGACCACGTCACCGTCGGTCAACCCGGCGTTCCCCCAGTGGTACGGCATCCAGATCTGGTGCACCACACGGTCGTCGATGCGAAGCGGCCGCATCCGGTCGGTGACGAACACCCGGGCGTCCACCGCGGCGCGGCTCGTGACCACGTGCGCCCACTCCATGTGTGTCAACCCGCGCTCGGCCGCCAACTGCGGAGACACCTCCACGAACAGGCCGGGCTGCAGCTCCGCCAGGTAGGGGAGCTGTCTGCTCATCCCGCCGGCCGTGTGGTGCTCGGTCAGCCGGGCCGCGGTGAACACGAACGGGAACACCTCACCGTGCAACTCGGGCGGCGACGGGTTCGACGGATTATCCGCCCGCCCATACACTTTGCGCGCCGGATTGCCCTGCTGGGCGTAGAGAGGGTTGCGCACCGGCGACTCGTGCGGTTCGTAATGGGTCGGCAGCGGACCGTCCACCACGCCGTTCGTCGCGAACAGCCACCCCTTACCGTCGGCCTGCATGATGAACGGGTCGTCGCCATGCAGCGCCTCGACGCCCACCGCCTCGGGCGAAGGCCGGTAGTCCGGCGGCTTGTTCTTCTCGAAGTCCGGGATGTCGTAGCCGGTCCACTCTTGGTTGTCGGGGTCCCACCAGACGAGCTTCTTGCGCTCACTCCACGGCCGGCCCTGCGGATCCGCGGACGCCCGGTTGTACAGGACACGGCGGTTCATCGGCCACGTCCAGCCCCACTCGTTGTCGTGGGGCCCCTGTTCGGTGTGCGGTGTGCGGCGCGCGGCCTGGTTGACCTCGTCGGCGTAGACGCCGCTGTAGATCCAGCATCCGCACATGGTGGTGCCGTCGGCCTTGAGCGCCGTGTAGTTGTCCACCGCGCGCCCGGTCGTCAGGTCGACGCCGTTGATCCGTCGCAGCACGTCCGCACCCGAGGGCTCGTCACCGTCCATCGCGTAGTCCCAGGACAATTCGAGCAGCGGGCGGTCCCGCTCGTCGGTGGAACCGGCCAGCTTCTCCCGCAGGATTCGCCCGAGGTGGTAGAAGAACCACAGCTCCGAACGCGCGTCACCCGGCGGTTCGACAGCCTTCTCACGCCACTGCAGCATCCGCTGGGTCTGGGTGAACGTGCCCGCCTTCTCCACGTGCGAGGCGGCCGGGAAGAGGAACACCTCCGTGCGGCAGGTCTCCGGCGTGATCTCGCCGGTCTCGATCTCGGGCCCGTTCTTCCAGAACGTCGCGCTCTCGATCTCGACGAGATCGCGCACCACCAGCCAGTCCAGGTTCGCCATGCCGAGGCGTTGCAGCCGGCCGTGCGCCGACCCGACCGCCGGGTTCTGGCCGAGCAGGAAGTAGCCGAACACCTTGCCGTCGACCATGTCCATCACCGTGCGGTAGGTGCCGTGGTCGCCGTTGATGCGCGGCAGGTAGTCGAAGCAGAAGTCGTTGTCGGCTCCTGCGTGCTCACCCCAGTACTCCTTGAGCAGCGACACCATGTACGTATCGGCGTTGTACCAGAAGCCTTTCTGGTTGCGGCTCTTGATGTCGTCGAGGTAGTCGGCCAGCGTCTCGTGGCCCGCCCTCGGCATGGCGAGGTAACCGGGCAGCAGGTTGAACAGCGTCGGGACGTCGGTGGAGCCCTGGATGCTGGCGTGGCCACGCAGCGCGAAGACACCGCCACCGGGGCGGCCGATGTTGCCGAGCAGCAACTGGATGATCGCGCCGGCGCGGATGAACTGCGCGCCCAGCGTGTGCTGCGTCCAGCCGACGCTGTACACCAGCGCCGCGGTCCGCTCGCGGCCGGAATTCTCCGCCCACTTGCGGGCCACCTCGAGGAACTGCTCGGCCGGCACACCGCACACCCGCTCGACCATCTCCGGGGTGTATCGGGCGTAGTGCCGCTTGAGGATCTGGTAGACGCAGCGCGGATGCTGCAGCGTCGGATCGTTCGGGATCTCGCCGGCGCCGCCCTCGATCGGTGGGCCGCCCGACCCGGACTGGTAGGCCGCGCTCTCCTCCTTGGCCGCCGCGCCGCCGCTCTCCTGATCCGTGCCTTCGTACTGCCATGTCGACGGGTCGTATGAGGCGGTGGCGTCGTCGTAGCCGCTGAACAGGCCGTCGAGATCCTCTGCGTCACTGAACCGTTCGTCGATCAGGAACGACGCGTTGGTGTATGCGGTGACGTACTCACGGAAGTCGAGGCCGTTGGACAGGATGTAGTTGATCACCCCACCGAGGAATGCGATGTCGCTACCGGCGCGCAGCGATACATGCCGGTCGGCCAGCGCGCTGGTGCGGGTGAACCGCGGGTCGATGTGCACCACCTCGGTGCCGCGAGCCTTGGCCTCCACCACCCACTGGAATCCGACCGGATGTGCCTCGGCCATGTTGGACCCCATGATGACGATGAAGTCAGAGTTGACGAGATCCTGCTGGTAGTCCGTCGCCCCGCCGCGACCGAAGGAGGCCCCCAGACCGGGAACCGTGGCGCTGTGTCAAATACGCGCCTGGTTCTCGATCTGTAACGCCCCCAGCGCGGTGAAGAGCTTCTTGATCAGGTAGTTCTCTTCGTTGTCCAGGGTGGCGCCGCCCAGGCTGGCCACGCCCATGGTGCGGCGCAGCGTGTTGCGGTCGGCGTCGAACTGCTGCCAGCCCTTCTCACGCGCGTCGAGGAGGCGGTCGGCGACCATGTCCATCGCGGTGTCCAGGTCGAGGTCCTGCCACTCGGTCGCGTACGGCGGCCGGTACTTGATCTTGGTCAGCCGCTGTGGGCCGGTGACCAGCTGCTTGCTCGCAGAGCCTTTGGGGCACAGCCGGCCCCGTGAGATCGGGCTGTCCGGGTTGCCTTCGATCTGGACGACCTTCTCGTCCTTGACGTACACCTTCTGCGCACAGCCGACCGCGCAGAACGGGCAGACGGAGTGGGCGACGTGGTCGGCCTCGGCGGTGCGGGGCGTCAGGGTCAGGGAGCGCTTGGACTGCGCGGCCTTACCGCGGCCCAGCGCGTCGTCGCCGGTGAGCTGCCGGTACACCGGCCACGACTCGATCAGTTTCCTGAAGTCCACACCGTCCTCCTCGGTCCGCTGGCGACTACCCGGCGCAGTACCGATCCAACCACGCGCTAGGCGAAGTCGAACATCGGCGGTATGACGACCACCACCACCGCCGCCCACAGCCCGTAGACGGGGAAGTAGCGGGTCTGCCAATGCTCGGTGGCGCTGAACCCGGTGCGCCGGCGGAGAAATCCGACGGTCAGCCACGCCGACCACGCCAGATTGACCAGGAGGACCAGGTTCAGTCCGAGCGCGGTCACCTTGTTCGGGGTCACGCCGAACTCCCTGATCCTGGTCAGCATGGCGACCAGCATCAGCAGATCGACCGCGAGCGCGCTGACGACGAGCACGAGTTGGAGGCGGTCGAACAGGTCGGGCGGCAGGTCCGGGCCGCGGGCCGAGATCGCGTACAGAACCAGTCCCAGCACCAGGACCAGGATGAGGTCCATCAGGATCAGCAGGTTCCGGTCGACGCCCACCACGGTGCCGGCCGTCGCGAACGCCGCGAGCAATACCAGCAGCATGAGGATCGTCAGCGGGGTGAACACCCGGGTGAGGACGGGCGCGATGTTCTCGACCACGTTCTGTTTCGCCTCCACCAGCCACGCGGCGACCACCACCGCGCCCGCCACGCCGAACGGCAGCACCCAGTCCTCGATCACCCACTCGGCGTCCATCCCCAGCGCGTCGAAGGCGCTGATCGTCAATCCGACGAGTACACCGCCACCGAGGCCCAACAGGGCGAGGTAGACCACCCATTCACCGGTGAACCGGATGAAATCCATGCGGCGACGATCGTTTCGCCACTGCCCTCCGACGTAGGCCAGACCGACCACGAACCACAACACGATGGGGGTGTGGATGGCGGCGATCACCGCGGTCGAGCCCTCCGGGCGGAAGGGGTATCCGTTCAGCAGGGCCGCCGCCAGGACGTACGGCACCAGCAGCGCCGTGGCGGCACGCGGCGACATCCGGCGCTTCCAGGCGAAGTACGCGGTGAGGAAGGGAAGCACGAACAACGCAGCGTTGCGCGCGAAGGTGTGCTCACCCAGCAGAGCCGATCCGGTCTTGACCGCGAGCGCCGCGGCGACGGCCAGTGCGAGGACGACGAGCAGTTCACGTCGGGGTGGTGTGCCGGCCGCGTCCGGCGCGGCGGGCGGGAGGACCAGCTGCTTCCAGAGCCGATCGGAGTGTTCCCGGGCGAACTCGCGCGAGATGCCACCCATGTTGCCCATGCGTTTGACCGCGATGAGGAAAGCCTCGTCACCCGTGAGTCCCGCCGCGGAGAGGTCCGAGATCTGGCTGCGCAGATGGTCTTCCATCTCGTCGGCGTCGGCCGCCGAAATCGCGTGATGGCGTTCGACGTAGCCGCGCCACTGGGCGATCTGCGATTCCAGTGCGGCGTCGACGTCCATCACGACCACCCCTCGGCGACGGTCGGCTGGGCGTCGCGCCACACCTGGTTCAACGCGTCCGCCACCACGTTCCATTGACTGTGCCGCTCTGCCAACATGTGTCGGCCGGCATCGGTGATCGCATAGTGCTTGCGCCGCCGGCCGGTGTCGGACACCCCCCATGAGGCCGTCACGTATCCGAGCCGCTCGAGCCGGTGCAGCAGCGGGTACAGCATGCCGTCGGTCCACTGCATCCGTCCGCCGGACAGGTCGTGGACGCGCTTGATGATCGCGTAGCCGTAGGACTCGCCCTCGGTGAGGATGCCGAGGACAAGGGGGGTCGCGGTGGCCGCCACCAAGTCCTTGTCGATATACATAGCGGCTCTACCCTAGCAGCTCTAGGTATAGGGGGTCACGGGTTCAGCGTGCGTGTTCCGTCGGCTTCCCGGCGGGTGATCCGCTGCGCGTCGAGCGCTTCGAGTAGGGGCACCGCGACGCGGCGGGTGGTGTCCAGGGCGCGTTTGGCCTCGGCCACCGTGAACGGCTGGGGCAGCGCCCGCAGGATCTCGGCGGCCCGCCCCAGCGCGTCCGGACCGAGCACGACGCCGTCGGCGATGCGTAACAGCCGCCCGGCGCGCACCGCCGCGGCCAGCTCCGGCGGGCCCAGCTTCAGGTCGGCGAGCGAGTCGGCATCGGGGGCGCGGAACGGTTCTGCGGCCAACCACTTCTCGACGGTCCGCACCGCCTCGTCGACCCGCGGCGGCAGGGCGTGGCCGGGCGGGCGGACGCGGCCGTCGGCCATCTCGAGCGGGGTGTCGGCCAGAAGGGGTGCGACGAGCTCGATGACGGGCAGCCCGATCTCCCGGCGCAGCGCCTCCAACGGCATCCCGGCGGCCACGTCGTGTTGGGCCGCCCACTGCTGCGCAGCCGCCACCGCCTGTGCGCGCCGTTGGTCCCACCAGGTCCGGTCGACCACCCAGTCCCCGACGCGTTGCCCCTCCAGAGGCATTCCCATCGCGCGCAGGTCCGACGCGCGGGCGTACACGGGCGGACGTGTCCGGCCCGCGGCCAACTCGGCGGCCCGTTCCCGCGCCGCGCCCCGGCGCCGCAGCGGCGGCGGCCGCACGTCGAGCACCTCGACACCGGCGGCGATGCGATGCTGCCCCGGATCACGCAGCAGCCCGACGTCCCCGACGCGCAGCGGCAGGGGGCGCGCCAACCGCAGGCGTGCCGCGGTTCCCATGGGGCGGACGTGCACCGGCACCGCGGCTGACCCGATGTGCAGCACGAGTTCGCGGTGCAGTTCGTCGGCGGAGCGCAGGGCGACATCGATCTCGCTGGTGTCGAGCCATGCGCCGGGGGTGCGCAGCGTGTCCCCGCGCCCGATGTCGTGGCGGTCCACGCCGCGCAGGTTCACGGCCACTCGCGCCACCGGGCCCACCTCGGTGCGGTCCCGGCCGAGCGACTGCAGGCCGCGCACGGTGACGTGCCGTCCGGCGTGTTCGAGGTCGTCGCCCACGCGCAGTGTCCCCGCGGCGAGCGTCCCGGTGACGACGGTGCCTGCCCCGCGCACGGTGAACGAACGGTCCACCCAGAGCCGGACGTCAGCGCCGGGGTCGGGTGCGGGCAGCCGGTCGACGAGGTTCGCGAGCCCCGCCCGCACCGCGTCCAGATCGGTGCTCAGCGCCACCGGCGGGGCGGCCATGGCGGTGTCCGCGAACGCGTTCACGGCCTGTCCGATCGCCGGGCCCGGATCGGTGAGATCGGCCTTGGTGATCACCAGCAGGGCATGCTCCACGCCGAGCGCGTCGAGGGCGGCCAGATGCTCCTGCGACTGCGGCATCCACCCCTCGGTCGCGGCCACGATGAACATCACGGCCGGCACCGGGCCCACCCCCGCCAGCATGTTCGCAACGAATCGCTCGTGTCCGGGCACGTCGACGAATGCCAGCTCGCGACCATCGATGTCGGCCCACGCGAAGCCGAGATCGATGGTCAGGCCGCGCCGCTGTTCTTCGGCGAGACGGTCCGGCCACATCCCGGTGAGCCGGTGCACCAGTGTTGACTTGCCGTGGTCGACGTGTCCGGCGGTGGCGACTACATACATGCCATGACCGCCGCCAGCAGCTGCCCATCCTCCTCGGGCGCGACGGTGCGCAGGTCGAGGACGCAGCGGCCAACATCGATGCGACCTACCACCGGCGGAGTCCCCGTGCGCAGGGCCGCCGCGAAGGATTCCGGCAGGCTGACGCCGGCACTGGGCAGGGCGACCTCGGGGGCCCCGCCCCCGCCGACCGCGGCCACACAGTCGACGGCGTCCGCACCGGGAATCTGCGCGGCCAGCCGCTCCGCGCGCTCGCGCAGGTCGGCGACGTCCGCGGTCAGCGCCTGGTGCACCGGCGTCGGCGGACCCACCAGCGTCGCCTCGAGGGCGGCCAGCGTCAGCTTGTCCACCCGCAGTGCGCGCGCGGCCGGGTGCCTGCGGAGCTGTTCGATCAGCTCGGCGGCGCCGAACAGCAGCCCCGCCTGCGGGCCGCCGAGGAGTTTGTCGCCGCTGGCGGTGACGAGGTCGGCGCCGCTGCGCAGCGCCGTCGTGGCGTCCGGCTCGTCGGGCAGCACCGGGTGCGGGGTCAGCAGTCCGGAACCTATGTCGACCACCAGGGGTGCGTCGAGCGGTGCGAGCTCGGCGATGCCGACCCCTTTGGTGAAGCCGGAGACGTAGTAGTTCGACGGATGCACCTTGAGGATGAAGCCGGTGTCCGGGCCGATCGCGTCGGCGTAGTCGCGCAGATGGGTGCGGTTGGTGGTGCCGACCTCGCGGATGCGTGCCCCGGTCGACTCGAGCAGTTCGGGGATGCGGAAACCGTCGCCGATCTCGATGAGTTCACCACGGCTGACGACGATCTCGCGCCCACCCGCCAGCGTCATCGCCACCAACAGCAGGGCGGCCGCGTTGTTGTTGACCACGTGGACACCGCCGGCGGTGGGGACCGCGTGGGCGAGCGCGGCGAGTGCACCGCGGCCGCGGCGGGCGCGCCGGCCGGTCGCGAGGTCGAACTCCACGTCGGTGGCGCCGCTGGCGGTGACCACCGCGTCGACGGCGGTGCGCGACAGGGGAGCGCGACCGAGGTTGGTGTGGACGACGACCCCGGTCGCGTTGATCACCGGACGCAGGCTCACCGCCGCGGCCGGCAGCGCGGCGACGGCGTCGTCGGCGACCTGTTCGGGTGCGATGTCACCGGACCGCGCCCGTTGCTGCGCGGCCGCGATCACCGACTTCACCAACGTGCGGCCCAGTGTGCGTTCCGCCTGGGCCAGCCGGGGGTCGGCGAGGAGTGCGTCGGTGCGGGGCACCCGCCGGCGCGGGTCAGTCATGATTTCGGCGTGCGCGGTCGCGCCCAGCGCGACCCAGCACGCCGAAGTCGCAGAGAGTATGGCGGAGGCGGACGGGAATCGAACCCGCCAACGGCAGATCCTGCCGTTCGACGATTTTGAAGATCGCGCCGGTCACCAGACCGGATACGCCTCCCTGGACCATGGCCCCATCATCGCAGGCACGATGGTGCCATGACGTTGCGATCCTCCTACCGTTTGACGCAGTTCGCCCACGGCGGCGGCTGTGCGTGCAAGATCCCGCCGGGCGAGCTGGAGGACGTGGTCCGCGGACTGGCCGCGGCGCATCCGCAGGATCCGGTGGGGGAGCTGCTGGTGGGTCTGGACCACGGTGACGACGCCGCCGCCGTCCGGATCGCGGGGGACGTCGCGTTGATCGCGACGACGGACTTCTTCACCCCGGTCGTCGACGACGCCTACGACTGGGGCCGCATCGCGGCGACGAACGCACTGTCGGACGTGTACGCGATGGGCGGCCGGCCGGTGGTGGCCGTCAACCTGCTGGGCTGGCCGCGTGACGTGCTGCCCTTCGAACTGGCCGCCGAGACGCTGCGCGGCGGGCTCGACGTGTGCAACGCCGCGGGTTGTCATCTCGCCGGTGGGCACAGCGTCGACGATCCCGAGCCGAAATACGGTCTGGCGGTAACGGGTATCGCCGATCCGAACCGGCTGCTGCGCAACGACGCCGGCAAACCGGGTCTCCCGCTGTCGTTGACGAAGCCGCTGGGCATCGGTGTGCTCAACAGCAGGCACAAGGCGACCGGTGAACGCTTCGAGGAGGCGATCGCGGTGATGACGACGCTCAACGCGCAGGCAGCGGTCGCCGCGCTCGAGGCAGGCGCCGAATGCGCCACGGACGTCACGGGATTCGGCCTACTCGGTCACCTGTACAAACTCGTGAGGGCCAGCGGTGTCACCGCGGTGATCGATGCGGCTGCCGTGCCCTACATCGCCGGTGCGCGCGAGGCGCTGGCCGCGGGTTACGTCAGCGGCGGCACCCGGCGCAACCTCGACTGGGTGGCACCGCACGCCGATCTGTCGGCGGTCGGCGAGGACGAGGCGCTGCTGCTGGCCGACACCCAGACCTCCGGGGGCCTGTTGATCGCGGGTGAGATCCCCGGCGCACCGGTGATCGGCGAGCTGGTGCCCCGCGGTGAACACACGATCGTCGTACGCTGAGGTTCTAGGCTCGACGGTATGTCTTCTCCCGAAGGTCCCGTCGGCAGTCTGGCGTCGATCTCCATCGACTGCCCCGACCCCGACAGTCTCGCGCCGTTCTACCGTGACCTGCTCGGCCTCGAGGAAGTGTTCGCCACGCCCGACCGCGGGCTCATCGCCCTGTCGGGTGCGGGCCCGATGGTGACGCTGATGCGCGTCAACACGTATGTGGCGCCGTCGTGGCCGGACGGACCGCAACACAAGCAGATGCATCTCGACGTCGCGGTGGACGACCTCGACACGGCGGTGGTGGCGGCGGTGGCGCTGGGAGCGACGGAGGCCGGGTTCCAGCCCGCCGGACAGGCGTGGCGGGTGCTCCTCGACCCGGTCGGCCATCCCTTCTGCCTGAGCACCGTGCGGCCGGACTGAGCGGGCTACGGATTCGGTTTCGTCGCAGCGGATTCGGCGCCCTGGATCGCCTCGTTGACGCGGGGATTGTGGATCAGCACGTCGTCCATCACGGCGGTGGTGAGGGTCCGCGCGACCAGCAGCGGACCGACCCATGCCGGCGCGGTGACCTGCGCGGCGCGCCGCTCGACACCGGACAGCACGGCGGCGGCCGCCGATTCGACGCTCATCGGCCTGGTGATGAAACCCGGTGCCGCCGAACGGATCGCCGCCGCGTGCTGGTCGTCGAAGGCGTCGCTGGTGAGATCGGTGTCGATGAAGCCGAGATGGGCGATCCCCGCGGTGACACCGTGTTGGGCGAGTTCCACTCGCAGCGTGCGCGAAAGTTGTTCCACCCCGGCCTTGCTGACCGCGTACGGGGCAGCGAGCACACCGTTGAAGAACGCGTAGATCGAGCCGACGAGCGCGATGTGGCCGCGGCGCTCGATGACCGCGGGCAGGGCGGCGCGCACGGTGCGCCACTGGCCGAGCAGGTCCACTTCGATGGCGCGTTCGAACTCGTCGGGGGCGATGGTGGCCACGGTTTCCGACGGCGGGGCGATCCCGGCGTTGGCGACCACGACGTCGATCCCCCCGAAGGCGGCGACCGCGCCGTCGGCGGCGCGCCGCAGCGCGGCGGCGTCCGTGACGTCCGCCTCGAAGGCGGCCGCCCCGTCGCCCAGTTCGGCGGCGAGGTCCTCGAGCGGCCCGAGGCTGCGGCCCACCAACGCCACCCGGGCACCGCGCGCATGCGCCTGGCGGGAGATCTCGGCGCCGAGCCCGCGGGCCGCGCCGGTGACGAACACGACGCGACCGTCGAGGTCGAGCTGCGGCGGCGCGCCGAACCGGCTGCCGACCACGGGGATTCCGCGGGCCAGCCGCATGGCGGTCCGGCCGGCCAACCGCACGGCATCGTCGATCATCGGCTGCTCCCTCCGGTCGGTGACGGTTTCCAGAGGTACCCCTGGGTGGGTCCCACTAACCGTGTAGGGCGATTCCCCTCCGACGGAGCGCCCGGCCGCGTACGGTCGACCGCGATGAGCACACGACTCGGCCGGTCGGTGCCGGCGTGACCGCGGCCCCTGTCGCCGGAGTCGTCGGGCTGGCCCGCGACATGCGCGACCTCGTGCGGTCGCAGGCCGCGGACAGCGAGCGGCTGCGCACTCTGTCCCCGGCGATCGTCGACGAGATGTGGTCCAGCGGGCTGATGTCCGCGTTCAATCCGATCCCCGCGGGCGGCGTCGAACCGTCATTCCCCGAGATGATCGAGACCTGGATCGAAATGGCCTGGCAGGACGGGTCGTTCGGCTGGGTGGGGATCGCGAATCTGCCGTCGTCGTTCGCCGCGGCCTGCTATCTGCCCGACGAGGGCTTCGCGGAGGTGTTCACCCCCCGCGACAACCGCGTCACCATGGGCGGACAGTTCTTCCCCAACGGTCAGGGAACCGCCGCGCCCGGCGGTTACCGGTTGAGCGGTTCGTGGAGCTTCGGCTCCGGTACCGGCCACTCGCCGTTCGTGACGGCCGGGTTCCTGCCGATGGACCACGGCGAGATCCGTTGGGCCGGCGACGGTGTGCCCGATATGCAGGTCGCGGTGCTGCCACGCGACGAGGTCACGTTCACCGACGGTTGGCATGTGCAGGGTCTGAAGGGCACCGGGTCCTACGACTACCGTGTGGACGACGTGTTCGTACCGGCGTCGCGCACGTTCCCGCTGTTCTCCCGCAGCCCGCGGCGCGGTGCCTCAGCGGCCACCCGGATGGGCCTGATGCCGGTCACCGCCGCCGGACATGCCGCATGGGCGCTCGGGGTCGCCAAGAGCATGCTCGACGATGTCCGCGAGCTCGCGGCGACGAAGGTCCGGATGAGTGACATGGCGTCGCTGGCAAGCCGTCCCACCTTCCAGAAGGGGCTGGCCCATCACACGGCGGCGTGGCGTGCGGCCCGACTCCTGGTGCTCGACGCGTTCACCACCGCGGAGGCCGCCGTCGACTCCGGTGCCGAGCTCACCGCGGCCCTGCGCGCGGACATGCGGGTGGCCGCCGTCTACGCCACCGACACCGCGCGGCAGTGCGCCGAATGGGCCCATCTGGTGGCGGGCACCGACGCGATCCGCGAGGGCAGCCGCCTCGAGCGCGCGTTCCGCGACATCTACACCGGCACCCAGCACGCCTTCATCAGCGAGAAGGTGGCCATCGACGCGGCGCAGATCTGGCTCGGCCTCATCGAGGATCAGCCCGGGCTGTGAAGGGGCGGTGTCATGCCGGGTCGTCGTCGAGCACCATGGGCAGCTGGCTGTGCCGCACCTGATTTCCGCCCGCCCGCTTCGCCGCGTACATCGCGGTATCGGCGGTGGTGATCGCCTCGTCGATGCCCGCGCGCCAACCCGTGACGCGGAGCCGGACCAGCGGCACACTGGCCGTGCCGACACTGGCCGTCAACGGGGTGGCGGCCTTCTCGATGGCGGCACGCAATCGCATCGCCAGCTGCGTCGGATTCGCCGAAGGGGAGATCGTGGCGACGACGAACTCCTCACCGCCGATCCGCCCGACGAGCGCGTCGTCGTCGGCGCTTCGGGACAGCGCCCGCCCGACGGCGATCAGGGCGCGGTCACCGGCAGCGTGACCGTGGGTGTCGTTGAGGTTCTTGAACCGGTCCAGATCGATGACCGCCACCAGCAGGTTGCGGTCGGCCGAACCGTTGTCCGCGACGAGCCCGACCAGGCGCTGATAGAACGCCCGCCGGGTCAGCAGACCCGTCAGCGGATCCCATTCCGAGCGCACCACATCCACGCCGAGCGCATGCACGATGGTCTGGACGCCGAACGGGATGACCGCGTTGAGCACGACGACGAACCAGAACAGTGCGGTGGCGCCGACCAGTTGGCCGGCTGAGGCCAGCCGCACCGCACCGATCGCAGCCGTCACCACTGCCACCGCGAAGACGTACGCGGTGTAGCGGGACGTGTGCAGGAATGCGACGTACGCGGCCGGGGTCACGAAGCCGAAGCACGCCACCAGCTCGACCAGCGGATCGGACTGCGCCAGGGACACCGCGGCGATGCAGGCGGTCGCGACGAACGACACCGTCAGCGATTGGGTTCGGCTCGGCCACCGCTGGACGTACGGGACCATCGTCGCCCACCCGGCGAAACCGGCGAACCAGGACACCGCGACGCCGATGGTGGACCGCGGACCAAAAGAGCTGAACACCAACATAATTGGGACAAGAGCTAGGGACGCCACCATCAGGGCGAGCATGATTCGCGCAGCGGCCATCATGCCGCGGCTGAACAGATAGCCCGTCAACCACTCGAAGTGATCCGGCAGCTGCCACCACCGCCGCACCCACTCCATGCGCGATGTCACACCCCCGATTGTGCACGGCGGGGCAAATTCCGCTCGGCCGGCCGAATTCATGACCGGTCATGCCGTGGGATGGAGAAGGAGTTCCGGCGGAATTCGCGCACCGGAGTTCTCTACCCCGATATGACGGTCAACCAACCGGGTTGTGAGCGGTGTCAATCGGTGACGCTGGGCAGACCGGCGCGCAACGCGATGGCCTGTTTGATGCCGATGTCGTTGACGACGTCGAGGGCGGTGGGATCACCGGGGGCGCTCTGGAATTCCATGCGTGTCACCGCGGGGCCCTCCGTGAAGAGCAGCGCGGTGACTTCTTTGGCGCCGTCGGGTGAGGTGCCCGTGACCACAGTGCCGTCGGTGCCGACCGCCGACGGCGCAGGTTGACCACCGGCGACAGAGCCGCCGATCGCGTGCAGGCTGGCGTCGAGTGCGGCCTTCGCGGCGGCGGGATCCGGCAGGACGGTGATCGTCACACCGATCGCCCTGGTGTCCGCCTCGTTGACGAACAGCGCCGAAACGCCCTTACCGCCGCGGCGATTCGCGACGGTCGACCGGGTGACGAAGGTGTCGAACGCACTATTGATGTCTGTCGGCTCGATGAGGAGGCGCGAATAGTCGACCACCGCCGCGCTGTTCTCTTTCGCTGCCGGCGGGGGAGTGCTCGACACCGAGGTGGGCAGACCGGTCGGCGAGGTGGCCGGCGGCGCATCCGTCGGGGTGCAGCCGCTGACTCCGATGGCGAGCACCGCCGCGCCGATGGTCGTTGCGACGAAAGTCGATTTGTTCGCGAAGACCGACGATTTGGTGAAGACGCTGCGCATGGATATCCGCCGAAGCCCCAATCGTTTTCGAAAGCTGAGAATATAGTGAACAGAGTGTCCACAAATGACGGTACACGCGCCACGACGGGGCTCGCAATCATCGCAGCGGAGCCGCTGCGCCGAGGGCGGCCGCGCAACGTCGAGTTGCGTGCCGCGGTGTTACAGGCCGCCACGGATCTGGCGCTCGCGGGCGGTACCGGAACAGTCAGCATCGACGCCATCGCCAAACGGGCCGCGGTGAGCCGCACGACCATCTACAAGTGGTGGCCGTCGGCGGCGGCGATCGTGCTGGAGGGCCTGCTGGCTGCGATGCGCGGTTCCATCGTGCCCCCGACCGGCAGTGACACCAGGGGTGCGCTCGATCACCAGCTGCGCGCGCTCAACGACATCCTGTCCGATTCCACGACCGGTCCGCTGTTCCGCAGCGTCATCGGCGCGGCCAGCTCCAACGGCGAGGTCGCCACCGCGCTGCTCGACCAATGGCTGCTGCCGCGCCGGGCCGCGGTCACCGCCGTTCTGCTCGTCGGTGTCGCCGCCGGCGAACTGCGCCCCGACCTCGACGTCGAGGTGGCGGTCGACGCCCTGTTCTCCCCGGCCTACTACCGCCTGGTGTTCGCGATGCCGCCGCTCGACGAGGCCGCACTGACCCAGTTGTTGGACACCGTCTGGCGGGGTGCACGCGCCCCTGACCCCGCTGATTAGTGTCGCGGCGCCATGGCCTGGCGAAACAGGGTGTGGTCGAGGGCGTGGGCGGTGCGCCCGTCGCGGCCGGTCACGGTGGTGGCAGCGGCGACCGCGTTCACGATCGCCTCCTCGGTGGCCTCGATCGTGAGGTCGAACAGCAGCGTCATCAGCTGCGGCGCGACCATCCGGACGGCGATCTCGGGGCGCCCGGTGCCGGCGTCCTCGTCCCACGAATACGGCGGGATCCCCCGGTTACCGGTGGAGAAGGCCAGCATCAGATCGCCGCTGTACTGTTCGCCGCTGCCGCCGACCCGGCTGACCGCGAGCGCGGACCGCTGCGCCAGCCGGGTGCACTGGTGCGGCAGCAGCGGCGCATCGGTCGCGACGATCACGATGATCGAACCGGACCCCGGCTCGTACGTCACCGGCATGCCGGGCAGGGGTACGACGTCGGGGCCGACGAGCTCGCCGACGGGCACCCCGTTGACGCGGAACCGCTCCCGGCGGCCGTGGTTGGCCTGCACCAGCGCGCCGACGGTGTAGCGGCCCGCAGCGGTGTCGGCGATCCGGGACGCGGTGCCGATGCCGCCCTTGAATCCGTGGCAGATCATGCCTGTGCCGCCGCCGACGTTGCCCTCTGCCACCGGACCGCCGCTCGCGCCGGCCAGTGCGGCGTGCACGTGCTCGGCCCGCACGTGGTGACCGTTGATGTCGTTGAGCACGCCGTCGTAGGTCTCGCCCACCACGGGCAGTGACCAGTAGAGGCCGTCGCCGCGGGCCCCGACCTGCGCGTCGACCAGGGCGTCGCGCACCACTCCGACGCTGTGGGTGTTCGTCAGCGCGATCGCCGACGTCAGCTCGCCGGATTCGCGGATCCACTCCAGGCCGGTGAGTTCCCCACTGCCGTTGAGCCGGTGCGCACCGGCGAAGATCGGCTCGGTCCAGATGTCGTCGTGGGGGACGACGACGGTCACACCGGTGCGCACCGCGGGCGGACCCGCCTGTTCGAGGGTGGTGTGCCCGACCCGCACACCCGGCACGTCGGTGATGGCGTTGTGCGGACCGGTGGGGTGCTCACCGATCACGATGCCGAGTTCGCGCGTACGCATGGGGCCTCCGAGGGGAGTCGGGCTCGCGTTGTTCTGTCCGGGAGATCATGCGTCAGGTCGTCTGACCCCCGCCTTCTGTCACCGATTTCGGCCCTCCCGCGACCGGTGCGCGCTTACAGTCGATCGTGGGCCGACCCGGGTCGGGGATGCCACTCGAGGAGCACCAACCATGACGTATCCAGTGCGCCGGTTGCTCGGCGCGGCGCTGTCGGT
Source organism: Mycolicibacterium baixiangningiae (assembly GCF_016313185.1). Taxonomy (NCBI): domain Bacteria; kingdom Bacillati; phylum Actinomycetota; class Actinomycetes; order Mycobacteriales; family Mycobacteriaceae; genus Mycobacterium; species Mycolicibacterium baixiangningiae. The sequence goes on along the minus strand of NZ_CP066218.1, from coordinate 5,716,973 downwards.
GGCCGCGTTGACCGCGACGCCGGCCGCTATCACCACGCTCGTCTCGCCGGCCGTCAGCTCGGCCTGCCTGCCGGGGGAAACCGGTGTCACCAACGCTTGCGCGCCGTTCTGCCTGCCGGGTCGAGCACTCGACACCAATACCGGTCTGTGCCTGCCCGTACCGCCCCCGCCGCCACCGCCCGCCCCGATGTCCGGCCGCGTCTGACCGCAGCTTCCCGCCCCTGCCGCGTCCCGTCCGAGGCGTCTGGGCGACCATAAGTGGGTGTATGACGAGGTGTCCTTCGACTCCCACGGTGCCGACTCCCATGATTCGAGCTCCCATGACTCGAGTGACGTCGGATCGCGCATCGACCCGGTGCTCGCGCGCAGCTGGCTGCTGGTCAACGGCGCGCACGGCGACCGGTTCGAACCCGCGGTCCGCTCACGCGCCGACATCGTCGTCCTCGACATCGAAGACGCCGTGGCCCCCAAGGACAAGGTGACGGCCCGCGACAACGTGGTCCGCTGGCTGCAGGCAGGCAACTCGGACTGGGTCCGAATCAACGGGTTCGGCACGCCGTGGTGGGCCGACGACCTCGACGCGCTCGCGGGCACGCCGGTCGGCGGGGTGATGCTCGCGATGGCCGAATCGGTCGACCACGTCAGCGAAACCGCCAAACGGCTGCCCGGCGTGCCGATCGTCGCGCTGGTGGAAACCGCCCGCGGCCTGGAGCGCATCACCGAGATCGCGGCGGCGAAGGGCACCTTCCGGCTGGCGTTCGGCATCGGCGACTTCCGTCGGGACACCGGCTTCGGCGACAATCCGGCGACGTTGGCCTACGCCCGGTCCCGCTTCACCATCGCGGCGAAGGCGGCGCATCTGCCCAGTGCCATCGACGGGCCGACGATCGGTTCGAGCGCGCTGCGGCTCATCGAGGCGACGGCGGTGTCCACGGAGTTCGGGATGACCGGCAAGATCTGCCTGAGCCCTGACCAGTGCTCGGTGGTCAACGAGGGGCTGTCGCCCTCACAGGATGAGATCTCGTGGGCGAAGGAGTTCTTCGCGGAGTTCGAGCGCGACGGCGGAGAGATCCGCAACGGGTCCGACCTTCCCCGGATCGCGCGGGCCAACAAAATTCTCGACCTGGCCCGCGCCTACGGCATCGAGGTCACCGACTTCGAGGACGAACCCGTGCACATGCCCGCCCCGTCGGACACATACCACTACTAGATCGTTTTCGCATGACGAGTGATGTTTGAAGTAGCTGCGGGGTGGTACAGGCGCCGCATGTCCACTCAACGTATGAAGATCACGCCGGTCCTCGCGGCCGGCGCTTCCGCACTCGCGATCGTCTTCGCCGTTCCGGCCGGAGCCACCCTGTTGCTCCCGGCGGGCGGTCCTCCCGGCTGCGTCGATCCGTACGGCACGGGCTGCGCCGCCCCGCCGCCTCCGCCTCCGGGCGGTCCGGGTGGTGTGGCCGGTCCGCAGGGCGCTGCCGGCGCGATTCCGGGTGGTCCGGGTGGTGTGGCTGGTCCGCAGGGCGCTGCGGGCGCGATTCCGGGTGGGCCGGGTGGTGTGGCTGGTCCGCAGGGCGCTGCGGGCGCGATCCCGGGTGGTCCGGGCGGTGCGGCCGGTCCCCAGGGTGCGACTGGTGGAATCCCCGGCGGGCCTGCCGGTACGGCCGGACCGGGCGGCGCCAGCGGGTGCATCCCCGGCGTCGGCTGCGCCAGCACGCCCTAGTTCTCAGGTACCGCAGAACGTGCGGTACCGGCCGAAGTCCTCGGGAGCCGGTTCCGCAAAACGCTGGAGACCGGGCCGTTCCTCGAACGGCCCGGTCACTGCGGTGAGCAGACGCTCGACCGGCGACAGGTCGCCCGCGGCGGCCGCGGTCAGCGCCTCCTCGACGAGGTGATTGCGGGGGATGTAGATCGGGTTCACCCGGTCCATCGCCTCGCCGTCGGGGTCCAGCGCACGCCAGCGGTTCAGCCACACGTCGAAGCCCGCGAGGTCGGCGAACAACCCGCGCGCGGGTTCGGTGTCGCCGCGGGCGGCGCGGCCGAGGTCGCGGAAGAACGACGTGAAGTCGATGTGATTCTGCTGCAACAGCGTCAGCAGATCCTCGAGCAGCGGGGCGACGACGGTCTCATCGGCCCCGGACAGCCCGATCTTTTCCTGCATTCCGGCGGACAACGCGGCGGCGTACTCCCGGCCGAACGCGCCGAGCGCGGCCTCCGCCATGGTGATCGCCTGGTCGAGATCGTCGGCCAGCAGCGGAAGCAGCGCCTCGGCGAAGCGGGCCAGGTTCCAGGCGGCCATCGAGGGCTGGTTGCCGTAGGCGTACCGGCCCCACATGTCGATGGAGCTGAAGACCGTCTCGGGGTCGTAGACATCCATGAACGCACACGGCCCGTAGTCGATGGTCTCGCCGGAGATCGTCATGTTGTCGGTGTTCATCACGCCGTGGATGAATCCGACGAGCATCCACCGGGCGATCAAGCGTGCCTGGGCCGACGCCACCGCCTCGAACAAGGCCAGATACCGGTTGTCGGCTTCGGCCGCCTGCGGGTGATGGCGCGCGATGGCGTGGTCGGCGAGCCGGCGCAGCAGGTCGCGGTCACCGGTGGCGGCCGCGTACTGGAAGCTGCCGACGCGCAGGTGGCTGCTCGCCACCCGGGCCAGCACGGCCCCGTCGAGCATGGTCTCGCGCTGCACCGAGCGTCCGGTCGCCACCACTGCGAGGGAACGCGTGGTCGGGATCCCGAGGGCGTGCATGGCCTCGCTGACGATGTATTCACGCAGCATCGGTCCCACCGCGGCCAAACCGTCACCGGCGCGGGCGAACGGTGTGTGCCCGGAGCCCTTGAGATGCAGGTCGCGGATGCGGCCGTCGGCGTCGACGAGCTCACCGAGCAGCAGCGCGCGGCCGTCACCGAGGCGGGGGGCGAACCCGCCGAACTGATGGCCGGAGTAGGCCTGCGCCACCGGGGTGGCGCCGCTGGGGACCGAATTGCCGACCAACAGACGCACCCCGTCGGGGGTGCGCAGCCAGTCGGCATCGAGACCGAGGCCCCCCGCCAACTGCTCGTTGAGCACGAGCAGTCGCGGGTCGGGAGCCTCCTGGGCCCGCCAGCGGACCGCCATCTCCGGCAGTTCCCGCGCGAAGCGGTCGTCGAGGATCAGGGCTGTCACGTCGGAGACACTCACCTCATCCAGACTACGAGTCGCCGGCGCGTGAACGTTTTACGTCTTGTCGGGATCGATCGCGTCCTTCAGCTTGCCCATCACGCCCTTCTCCGTTCCCAACGCCGGTGGCCGCGGCTCACCGAGGGAGCCGTCGTAGGTGACGTACAGCTTGGGGTCCGGCGGCGGCCCGGACTGGCGGTCGCCCTGCGGCTGCGGATCCGCGAGGAACACGCCGGTGTGGATGCCATCGGGCAGCGGTCCGATCCACCGACCCTTGTCGGCGTCCGCGCCGTCCGACAGATGCCACAGCGTGTTGGCTTGCTCGGAGTTCTCCTCGTCGAACAGATCGTTCGGTGCGATGACGCCCTCCAGCCCGTCGGCCTGCAGCTCCTCGATCGCGGCCAGCCACATGTTCTGGTGGTAGGTGTCGCGGGCGAGGTTGAACCGCAGCATCGCCTTCACGCCCGGGTCGTCGGTCATGTGCCACAGCCGCGCGGTCTGCACGCGGCCCTGCGCCTCGGCCGTCACGTTGGCGTAGAAGTCTGCGAGCAGGTTGCCCGATGCGGTGACGTAGCGGCCGTTCCACGGCACGCCCCGACTGTCCGACAGGGTGGGCGCGCCACCGGTGACAATGGCCTGCTGCGGGTCCATCCCACCCATCACGGCGGCGACGACCGAGTCGCCCATCGCGTTCTGGGTGGCGTTGGTGGCCGGTGCACCCTCGAGCAGGCGGGCGATCATGGTCGCGATCATCTCGACGTGACCGATCTCCTCGGTCGCGATATCCATGATGAGGTCCTTGTACTTGCCCTTCATGCGACAGTTCCAGCCCTGCATCAGGTACTGCATCGTCACGGTCATCTCGCCGTAGGCGCCGCCGAGCAGCTCTTGGAGCTTGGCCGCGTAGACCGGATCCGGCTTCTCGGGCTTGACGTCGAATTGCATGTAATCGGTATGGCGGAACATCAGTTCTCCAAGATTTGAGTGTTAGCGGCCGCGCAAACGACCACCCCGACCGCCGCACGATGTCTGTACGGCAGGACTGCGGTACCCGGGCACTGAGACCACAAACCCCGGCCCGCAGTTGGATTTCGTAGTGAACGTCGGGGTTTGGAGTTCCGCAGTCGGGGCACAGCTCCGCCCACGGAGAGGAGCACCCATGACGTCATCCCTTGCCGACCAGAACCTCGCACAGCTCGGCGGCCCGTTCAGCGTCCTCACGCGCCAGAAGCGTGACCACATCGAACTCGACCGATTGCTGCACCACATCGACGCGAGCACCGGCGACGAACGGCAGGACTATCTCACCGAACTGTGCCGCCTCGTGTTCCCGCACGCGTTCGCCGAGGAGGCGGTGCTGTGGCCGGCGATCCGCAAGATGGTGCCCGACGGTGAACCGCTGACGTTGGAGATCGAACGCGAACACCAGGAGATCAACGAGCTGTTCACCGAACTCGAGAAGTACCCCGTCGACGACCCACGCCACCGGGAGCTGTGGCCACGCATCGAATCGCTTCTGCGCGAAGATGTTCGAGACGAAGAAGACCGACTGCTGCCGATGCTCCAGGATGCCGCCGACCGTCGCACGCTGATCCAGTTGGGTTGGGCGTGGGAGGCGGTGCGGCGGACCGCGCCGACCCGTCCGCACCCGGTCGTGGCGCGGCGCCCACCGGGTAACGCACTGGCGGCGGCGCCGCTCACCGTGCTCGACCGTGCACGCGATCACCTCGACCGCGGCGCGCGTCGCTCGTCGGGCCGCCAGCGCAGTGTGTTGACGGCAGTGAGCTCCGGGCTCGCCCGCGTCGCGGGCCTCGTCGAACACGTCCCACCACTGACGCGGGGCGAGGATCCGAGCACCCACTCGCCGCGCACCCCTGACAAACAGTGACAGACGAAAACCCGGGCAGTGGTTGACCCTTGGATCCACCGCCGCCCGGGTTCTCGTCTGTGCTAGGTCGCGTCGCCCTGGTCCTCGGCGTCGCGAACGCCTTCCGGCGGAGGCGTGGAGTATCCGGGGCTCGCGCTCGGCACTTCGGTCTCCGCCTGCTGGTCGTCGTCAGGCGTCGGTTCCGGTGAGCTCATCAATCCTCCTGAACGGTTCGGGTAGACCACAGAACTACCCGGCACGCCGAACGGGAAACCGGCTTGAGCCGGCCGCCGGGTGGGAACCCTGGCCGGGATGTCCTCTCAACTACGCCACGAACGCGTCGTCGTCATGGGTGCCGGTCCCTGCGGGTTGGCGATCGCCCGCCAACTCGCCCACGAACAGAAGGTCGACGCGCTGGTCCTCGACCGCGCGACGGCGCCCGTGTCCACCTGGCGGGGCCGCTACGACGGGTTCCGGCTCAACACCTGCGGCTACTGGTCTCACCTGCCCGGGCAGCCGATTCCACGCCGCTACGGCCGCTGGCCCAAGCGTGACGACATGGTCGACTACTTCGACAGTTACGTTCGCCGCCAACAGCTTCGGCTCGGCCTCGGAGTCACGGTGACCCGGATCGACCGCGACGACGATCGGTGGCAGATCACCACCGACGGGGAGTCGTACACGGCTGATGCCGTCGTGATCGCGACGGGGAACTATCACACCCCGGCGCTGCCGGCATGGCCCGGAATGGAGGGTTACACCGGCGAACTCCTGCACTCCGCCGACTACCGCAACCCCTGGCCGTTCGCCGGACGCGACGTGCTGGTGGTCGGAGTGGGGAACTCCGCCACCGACATCGCGCTGCAGCTCAGCGACGGGGTGGCCGGCCGCGTCCGGTTGGCCGTACGCACCCCGCCGCACCTGGTGCCGCGTTCGGCCGCCGGGATCCCGGTGGACGCATTCAGCGCCGCGCTGCGCCGGCTGCCGGTCCCCGTGCTCGACCACGCCGCCGCTCTGGTGAGCAGGCTGTGGTTCGGCGACCTGACGTCCGCGGGACTGCCGGCACCGCGCCGGGGCATCTACCGCGCACTGCTCGACGACGGCAGCATCCCCACGCTCGGAGACGAATTGGTCCCGCAGATCAAGGCCGGGCGCATCGAGGTGGTCGCCGCCGTCGAGGCGTTCGACGGGGACGCCGTCGTGCTCGCCGACGGGCAGATCATCCGGCCGGAGGTGGTCATCGGCGCGACGGGATACCGCCACGGGCTGGAACCGCTCGTCGGGCATCTCGGTGTGCTCGACGAGGAGGGGGCGCCGGTGGTCAACGGACTGCCCTCGGCGGCGCCGGGCCTGTGGTTCGCCGGCTACGACGAGCCGCTGATCGGTCCGCTGCAGTCGTTCCGGCTACAGGCCGGACCGGTGGCCGAGGACGTCGCCGGCTTCCTGGTCGCCGCCTGAGGAGAGCGGGCTCGCTTGCTCCGGTAGAGATCCTCGTCGGCGGAGGCGAACAACGTCTCGAACGCGTCGGACTCGGCGGGCCCCGCCGCCACCCCGTATGTCACATCGACGGAATGTCCGTCGACCAGTTCGGCGGCGAGCGCACGGGCGCGGTGTTCGTCGGAACCGCCGAGCAGGACGACGAATTCGTCACCACCGACCCGGCCGATCACGCTGTTGGGCGGTAGCCTGCTGACCCACCGCTGTGCGAGACCGCTGAGCACGAGATCGCCCGCAGCATGGCCGCGACGGTCGTTGACACCTTTGAAATCGTCGACGTCGAGCACCACGACGGCGACCTGATCCCCGCGGCGCCGCGCTCTGCCGATCACCCGGGTCGCGTGCCGGACGACGCCCGCACGGTTCCACACCGACGTCAGTGGGTCCCGCAACGCCGCATCCACCAACACCGAATTCGCCAGCCCGAAGATCTCGGCGGAGCCCACGATGCACGCGACGTAGAACACGAACCACAGGCTGGGCACCGGGGCCGGCGCGATCACCAGCGCCATGACGGCCGCCGCGGCCAACGCCGTCACCACCACGCGCGTCACGGCGGGGCCGTGCCATGTGCGGAGGAACATGGCGACGAACATCAGCGGGATCACCGACCACACCTGGGCGGCGATCTGTTCGTGGAACAGCAACGCCGCCACCGGCGACACGCTCACGCACACCAGGGCCACCACATAACGCCATCCGCACAGCGGGGGACGCGCCGCCGTCAACACGCCGACCGTGAGCAGCGCCAGGGCGAAGAGTTCCCCACGGCCGTCGGAGGGTTGGGTGTCGAGCGTATGCGCCGACAGCACCGCCACCGCGTACAGCGTCCACAGGATCGCCAGGTACACCAGCAGCATCCGGCGGCGCAGCGCCGCGTCGAACCCCGAATTCGCCTGCATCCCCGCGCCTTCCCGCCCGGTCAGATCCGGTCGGCCAGGGCCCGGCCGGCGGAACGGCCCGAGAAGATGCACCCGCCGAGGAACGTGCCTTCCAGGGCGTTGTATCCGTGCACGCCACCACCGCCGAAACCCGCCACCTCACCGGCTGCGTACAGGCCGTCGATCGGTTGCCCGTCCAGGCCGATGACGCGTGACGCGAGGTCGGTTTGGATGCCGCCCAACGTCTTTCGGGTCAGGATGTGCAGTTTGATGCCGATCAGCGGTCCGGCCGCCGGGTCGAGGATGCGGTGCGGTGCCGCGGTGCGGCCGATGCGGTCGGCCAGTGAGCTGCGTGAGTTGTGGATGCCCTGGATCTGCGCGTCCTTGCTGAACGGATTGGCGACCTGCAGATCGCGCGCCTCGATCTGGCGGCGGATGATCGCCGGGTCGAGCAGGGGTTCGGCGGTGAGCGCGTTCATCTTCGCGACCAGGTCCTCGAGGGCGTCGGCGGAATCCGACTCCGAGACGACGAAGTCCACCCCGTGCTTCTTGAACGCCTCGACCGGACCGGGTCCGCCCTTGCTGAACAGCCGCTCCTTGAGGAACGCTTTGCGGTCTTTCGCGGTGATGTCGGGATTCTGTTCCGACCCGGACAACGCGAACTCCTTCTCGAGGATGCGCTGGGTCAGGATGAACCAGGAGTGGTCGTACTCGGCGATGTCCGGTGTGGTGCGCAGATAGCGCAGCGTGCCCAGGGTGTCGTAGCCGGGAAGGTACGGCGCGGGAAGCCGGCGGCCCAGCGCGTCGAACCACATCGACGACGGTCCGGGCAGGATGCGGATCGCGTGGTCGGGCCAGATCGGATCCCAGTTGACGATACCCTCGGTGTAGTGCCACATCCGGTCCCGATTGACAAGGCGCACACCAGAATCCGCCGCGATGTCGAGCATCCGGCCGTCGACGTGGGCGGGCACCCCGGTGATCATCGACGTCGGCGGGGTGCCCATCCGCGCGGGCCAGAAGCGGCGCACGATCTCGTGATTGGCGCCGATGCCGCCCGTCGTCACCACCACTGCCTGCGCGGAGAGTTCGAATTCGCCGACGGCGTCGCGGTTCGACGGGGCGCCGCGCACCGCGCTGTCGGGGGCCAGCACCGTGCCGCGCACGCCGGTGACGGCACCGTCGGTGAACACCAGGCCGTCGACCCGATGGCGGTGGCGGAATCGCACCAGTCCGCCCTGCGCGGCGGCGAGCGTGGAGTCGGTGAACGGACCGATGATGCCGGTGCCGGTGCCCCACGCGACGTGGAACCGGGGCACCGAGTTGCCGTGTCCGGTGGCGCTCAGGTCGCCGCGCTCGGCCCAGCCGACCGTCGGCAGGAACGAGATGCCGAGAGCGGTGAGGTAGTCACGCTTCTCGCCCGCCGCCCATGCGACGTAGGCGCGGGCCCATTTGGCCGCCCACACGTCCTCGTCGTCCAGGCGATCGAACGCGGCGCTGCCCCGCCAGTCGCTCCACGCCAACTCGAAGGAGTCCTTGATTCGCATGCGGCGCTGTTCGGGGCTGTCCACCAGGAAGATCCCGCCGAACGACCAGTACGCCTGCCCACCGAGGTTGGCTGCGTTCTCCTGGTCGACGAGCATGACCCGCTTGCCGCGGCGGGTGAGCTCGTGCGTGGCGACCAGGCCGGCCAGGCCCGCGCCCACCACGATCACGTCAGCGTTCATGGACTCAAGGTAGCGAAGCGAGATATAGGTTGCCGCCGGTACGCCGGGCTGGATGAATGACATCTGTGACGAATTCACCGCTGAGTCAGTTGACCCGCAAACCCGGCCGGGCGGCCGATCTGGCGCTGCTGCGCGAGGTCTTCGACACGGCCGCGGTGGCGACCGTCTCGACGGTGCTGGGAGACGAGCCGTGGGCGGTCCCGATGCTCGTGGCCCGGGACGGGGAACGGCTGCTGCTGCACGGGTCGACGGGTGCGGGAGCGCTGCGCCACATCGCGGGCGGGGCCAAGGTGTGCGTGAGCGCCTTCGTCCTCGACGGGCTGGTGATCGCCGAGCGTCAGTTCGATCACTCGGCCAACTATCGCTCCGCGGTGGTGCGCGGGGTGTGCCGTGTGGTGGACCGCGACGAGGCGCCCGGGCTGCTCGACCGGTTCACCGAGACACTGATCCCCGGCCGCGCGGCCGAGTGCCCACCGCACACGGACAAGGAACTCGCGTCCACGCTGCTGCTCGAGGTGCCGATCGTCGACGGGTCGTGGGTGGCCAAGGCGCGGACGGGCCCGGCGGCGGACGGCGCGGCCTGGACCGGAGTGGTGCCCGTGGACACCCGCTACCGCGCACCCGTCTCCGATTCCCCGCTTCCCGTTCCGCCGTCGGTGCAGCGGCTCATCGACGGGTGAGCGCCCCGGTGCACGGGGTGTACCCGCACCGGAGAGGACTTCGGCCCTCGGTGCCCGCATGCGTGCCAGAGTTGCCTCGTGGAAGATGTCGCGAGCAGTGCCCCGGTCCATGATCGCCTCGACGGTCCCGGCACCGCTGCGGACCGGGCGACCGCGCAGGTCCCCACCGCCGCCGTCGGCGACTCCGTCGCCGATGTCCTCGACCGCATGCGGGGCGTCGAGTTCGTCAGCGCCGCGGCCGTCGCGGTGCTCGACGGCGACCGCTTGATCGGGGTCGCCGCCATCGAGCGGTTGTTCGCGGCGCCCCACGGCGTGCTGCTGCGCGACGTCATGGATGCCGCGCCGCCCGTCGTGGCGCCCGAGACCGATCAGGAGGAGGTCGCCTGGGAGGCGGTGCAGCGTGGGGAACCGGGGCTGGCCGTCGTCGACGACGAGGGCCGGTTCCACGGGCTGATTCCCCCGCAGACGCTCATCGGTGTCCTGCTGCAGGAGCACCGCGAAGACATGGCGCGCCTCGGCGGGTTCCTGGATTCGGTCGACGCGGCGCGTGCCACCAGCGTGGAGAGTGTGACCCGGCGGCTGTGGCACCGGACGCCGTGGCTGATCGTGGGGCTGCTCGGCGCAATGGCGTCGGCGGGTCTGATGGCGGCGTTCGAAGCACAGCTCGACGCCGTGCTCGCGGTCGCGTACTTCGTGCCCGGCATCGTCTATCTGGCTGATGCGGTCGGTACGCAAACCGAGACGCTGGCGATCCGCGGTCTGTCTGTCGGGGTGGGGATCCGGCGGGTGATCGTGCCGGAGAGCATCACCGGTCTGTTGGTGGGGCTGGTGCTCGGCGGGCTGATGGCGCCGGTCGTGGCGCTGATGACCGGCGACTGGACGCTCGCCGCTGCCGTCGCGGTCGCCGTCTTCGCGGCCAGCGCGATCGCGACGCTGGTGGCGCTGGCGCTGCCCTGGCTGCTGAACCGCCTCCACCTCGATCCGGCGTTCGGATCGGGTCCGCTGGCCACCGTCATCCAGGACCTTTTGTCGATCGTGATCTACCTCGGCGCGGTCGTCGCGTTCCTCGGGTGACGGCGACCGGCTCAGGCGGCGTCCAGTTCTGACCGGTATGGTGACGATTTCCGGGGGGAGTGCGGCCGACACGTCGCATCTGTCGTCATGCCGTCAAAGGAGCAGTCGTTGCCCCTGAACACCGTCGCGCTCGAACTCGTGCCGCCCAATGTCGAGCGCGGCCGCGAGCATGCGCTCGAGGACGCCCACAAGGTGCTGCGCTGCTCGGCCGAGGCCGGTATCGAGGGCCGCATCGCCCACGTCATGATCCCCGGGATGATCGAGGAGGACAGCGGCCGTCCCATCGAGATGAAGCCCAAGATGGACGTGCTGGACTTCTGGCAGATCATCAAGCCGGAACTGCCGGGTGTGCGCGGGCTGTGCACGCAGGTCACCGCATTCCTCGACGAGTCCGCGCTGCGTGAGCGGCTGACCAAGCTCAGCGCGGCGGGGTTCGACGGTATCGCCTTCGTGGGTGTCCCGCGGACCATGAACGACGGGGAGGGCAGCGGCGTCGCCCCTACCGATGCGCTGTCGCTCTATGACGGGCTGGTCGACAACCGGGGTGCGATCCTGATCCCCACCCGCGACGGTGAGCAGGGCCGGTTCACTTTCAAATGCAAGCAGGGCGCCACCTACGGGATGACGCAGCTGCTGTACTCCGACGCGATCGTCGGGTTTCTGACGGAGTTCGCGGCCGGCAACGAACACCGGCCGGAGATCCTGCTGTCGTTCGGGTTCGTGCCGAAGGTGGAGAGCCGCGTCGGGCTCATCAACTGGTTGATCCAGGACCCGGGCAACGCCGCGGTCGCCGCGGAGCAGGAGTTCGTCAAGGCCCTGGCCGCCAGCGAGCCGGCCGACAAGCGGCGCATGCTGCTCGACCTCTACAAGCGGGTGATCGACGGGGTCGGCGAGCTGGGCTTCCCGCTCAGCATCCATCTCGAGGCGACCTACGGGGTGTCCACGCCGGCGTTCGAGACGTTCGCCGAGATGCTGGAGTACTGGTCGCCCGGTCACGGCTGACGCGCCTATATCCTGGCGCGAGTGTCCGAACCGTCCGTCCGCGAACTGCGCAACCGCCTGGACGGTCTGACCTACCGCGACGCCGCCCGCCTGGGCCGCCGCCTCAAACAGGCCAAGCCCGACAAGCTGGCGCAGATCGCCGAGCAGATCACCGCCGCTGAAGCGCTCGTCGCAACCCGCCTGGCGGCCGTCCCGGCGATCACCTATCCCGATCTACCGGTCAGCGAACGCCGCGACGACATCGCCAAGGCCATCGCCGAGAACCAGGTCGTCATCGTCGCCGGCGAGACCGGATCCGGTAAGACCACGCAGCTGCCGAAGATCTGCCTGGAACTGGGCCGCGGGATCCGCGGCACGATCGGCCACACCCAGCCGCGCCGCCTGGCCGCGCGCACCGTCGGACAGCGCATCGCCGACGAACTGGGCACCCCGCTCGGCGACGCCGTCGGCTACACCGTGCGGTTCACCGACCAGGCCTCCGACCGCACACTGGTCAAGCTGATGACCGACGGCATCCTGCTCGCCGAGATCCAGCGCGACCGCCGGTTACTGCGCTACGACACCCTCATCCTCGACGAGGCCCACGAGCGCAGCCTCAACATCGACTTCCTGCTCGGCTACCTGCGCGAACTGCTGCCGCGCCGGCCGGACCTCAAGGTCATCGTCACCTCGGCGACCATCGAGCCGGAGCGCTTCGCCGAGCACTTCGCCGGAGCGCCCATCGTCGAGGTGTCCGGCCGCACCTATCCCGTCGAGATCCGCTACCGGCCGCTGGAAGTGCCGGTGGTCGGCGACTCGACCGACGATCCCGACGACCCCGACCACGAGGTCGTCCGTACCGAACTACGCGACCCGACCGACGCCATCGTCGATGCGGTCCGCGAACTCGAGGCCGAGCCGCCCGGCGACGTCCTGGTGTTCCTCTCGGGGGAACGCGAGATCCGCGATACCGCCGAGGTGCTGCGCGGCGAGCTCGGCAGCAATACCGAGGTGCTGCCGCTCTACGCGCGCCTGCCGACGGCCGAACAACAGAAGGTCTTCTCGCCGGCTCGAACCGGGCGGCGCGTCGTGTTGGCCACCAACGTCGCCGAGACGTCGTTGACGGTGCCGGGCATCCGCTACGTCGTCGATCCGGGCACCGCGCGCATCTCCCGCTACAGCCGCCGCACCAAGGTGCAGCGGCTGCCGATCGAGCCGATCTCGCAGGCGTCGGCCGCCCAGCGCGCCGGCCGGTCGGGGCGCACCGCACCGGGTGTGTGCATCCGGCTGTACCCGGAGGAGGACTTCGCCGGACGGCCGCGCTACACCGATCCGGAGATCCTGCGCACCAACCTCGCCGCGGTCATCCTGCAGATGGCGGCACTCGGCCTCGGCGACATCGAGAACTTCCCGTTTCTGGATCCGCCGGAGAAGCGAAGCATCCGCGACGGGGTGGCGCTGCTGCAGGAACTCGGCGCGTTCGACCTGCAGGGTCAGCTCACCGACACCGGGCGCCGGCTGGCGCGTATCCCGCTCGATCCGCGCATCGGGCGGATGATCCTGCAGGCCGACACCGAGGGTTGTGTGCGCGAGGTGCTGGTGCTGGCCGCCGCGCTGTCCATCCCCGATCCGCGGGAGCGCCCCGTCGACCGCGAGGACGCCGCCCGCCAGAAGCACGCCCGGTTCGCCGACGAGCATTCCGACTTCGTCTCGTTCCTCAATCTGTGGCGGTATCTGGGCGAGCAGCGAAAAGAGCGGTCCGGCAGCTCTTTTCGCCGGATGTGTCGCGAGGAGTTCCTGCACTACCTGCGCATCCGGGAATGGCAGGACCTGGTCGGCCAGCTGCGCAGCATCGCCCGCGACCTGGGGATCCGCGAGTCCGACGAACCGGCCGAGCCGGCCAGCGTGCACGCCGCGCTGCTGGCGGGCCTGCTGTCGCACGTCGGATTGCGGGATGATTCAAAAGGACGCGACTCCAGAGAGTTTCAAGGTGCGCGCAACTCGCGGTTCGTGCTGGCGCCGGGTTCGGTGCTGACGAAACGCCCGCCGCGCTGGATCGTCGTCGCCGATCTCGTGGAGACGAGCCGGCTGTTCGGCCGCGTCGGGGCCCGCATCGACCCCGACACCGTCGAGCGGATCGCCGGTGATCTGGTGCAGCGCACGCACAGTGAACCGCACTGGGATGCCGAGCGGGGCGCGGTGATGGGGTTCGAGCGGGTCACGCTGTACGGGTTGCCGCTGGTGCCGCGCCGCAAGATCAATTACGCGCAGATCGACCCGGAGTTGGCGCGTGAACTGTTCATCCGCCATGCGTTGGTGGAGGGCGACTGGCAGACCAAGCACCACTTCTTCCGTGACAACGCGCGGCTGCGCGAGGAACTCGAGGAGGTCGAGGAGCGGGCCCGACGGCGGGACCTGCTGGTCGGCGACGAAGAGGTGTTCGCGTTCTACGCCGCCCGCATCCCCGAAACTGTCCTTTCGGCAAGGCATTTCGACGCGTGGTGGCGTAAGCAGCGGCACCGCACGCCCGATCTGTTGACGATGACCCGCGAGGATCTGCTTCGCGGGGACGGCGCCGACGAACTGCCCGACGAGTGGCAGGCGGGGGATCTGGCGCTGCCGTTGACCTACCGCTTCGAACCGGGCGCCGCCGATGACGGCATCACCGTGCACGTACCCGTCGAGGTGCTGGCCCGCCTGGGTGGTGACCAATTCGCCTGGCATGTACCGGCTTTGCGTGAGGAGCTGATCACGGCGCTGATCAAGTCGCTGCCCAAGGAGCTGCGGCGCAACTTCGTCCCGGCGCCCGACACCGCGCGAGCCGTGCTGCAGACCATGAATCCCGGGCAGGAGCCGCTGCTCGAGGCGCTGTCGCGGCAATTGCGGCAACGCAGCGGGGTGGTGGTGCCGATCGAGGCCTTCGACCTCGAGAAGATCCCGGCGCATCTACGGGTGACGTTCGCCGTCGAGCGGGACGGTGCGGAGGTGGCGCGGGGCAAGGACCTCGACACGCTGCAGGAGCAACTGGCCGCACCGGTGCGCGACGCCGTGGCCCGCGCGGTCGCAGACGGGCTGGAGCGGTCCGGATTACGCGGCTGGCCTGAGGATCTCGACGAGTTGCCGCGCACGGTCGAACGCACCTCCAAAGGGCACCGGGTGCGGGGTTACCCTGCGTTCGTCGACGCGGGCGGCGCCGTCGACGTGCGGGTCTTCGCCACGCCGGCCGAACAGCGCGCCGCGACGGGCCCGGGGATCCGGCGGCTGCTGCGGCTGGCGGCGCCGTCGCCGGTGAAGAACGTCGAACGGGCACTGGATACCCGCCGTCGGCTGGTCCTCGGTGCCAATCCCGACGGGTCGCTCACTGCGCTGCTCGAGGACTGTGCGGATGCGGCGGTGGATGCGCTCGTCCGCGAACCGGTCTGGACGCGCGGTGACTTCGACGCCCTACGGCAACGTGTGGCCGCGGCTCTGGTGCCGACCACCCTGGACATCGTCGGCCGGGTGGAGAAGGTGCTCGCCGCCGCGCAGCAGGCGCAGGTGGCCCTGCCCACTGCCCCGCCGGCCGCGCAGGCCGAGGCGATCGCCGACGTCCGCGCCCAACTCGCGGCGCTGCTGCCGCCGGGATTCGTCACCGCCACCGGCGTGGCGCACCTTGCCAACCTGACCCGCTACCTCACCGCGATCAGCCGTCGCCTCGAGCGGCTGCCGCACGCCGTCGGCGCCGACCGGGAGCGAATGGAGCGGGTGCACGCCGTGCAGGATGCGTACGACGAACTGCGGCAATCACTTTCGTCGAGCCGCGCGGCCGCTGAAGATGTCCGGGACATCGGGCGGATGATCGAGGAGCTGCGGGTGAGCCTGTGGGCGCAGCAGCTCGGCACCGCACGGCCCGTCAGCGAGCAGCGGATCTACCGGGCGATCGACGCGATCACGCCGTAGCCGAGGACATTCTGCGACGCCGCGCTGCGGACGCGGTCAGCCAGAGAGCGGAGACGAGGAAGTAGAAGGCGCCGAATGCGGCATAGGGCGCGATGTCCGCGATGGACGGGGCGGCGCCGCCGAATGCCTGCTTGAGGAACACCGCGCCGACGAGAGCCGACTGGGCACCGCTGAGGACCATCGCCCATTGTGCTCCGTAGGTCTTCCAGCGGCGGACGCCCACGGCGAGTTGCAGGAGGCCGGCCAGAGTCGCCCACACGCCGAACACGCCGATCACGGCGTGCATGCCGAACCCGAATGCTACCGCGACTCCCGCGGTGGTCACCCCACTGACGATCGCATTGACCGCCTGGATCGGGTTGCGCGTCAGTCCGCCGTTGTGTTGTGCGTCAATGACATTGGCGACAGCGTCCCAGGCGGGGTAGACGATCAGCAGGACAGCCCCGATGGCGACGTGACTCGTGCCGAACATGAAGGCCGCGGCAACCCAGAGACCCGAAACCGCGGCGCGCAGAAGGTAGTACGAGTGCAGCCACTGCCGGACCTCGGCGGGAGTGGGCACGGTGAGAGTAGTTCCGGTCATGACGGTTCCATTTCTGAGGGGAGGGACGTACTGCATCGCGCTTCATCGCGCGGTGGATCAACGGTCGGCGGTGAGCCGAGCGAGAAGGGGGCGCGTGATCATGCCGAACGCCGTTGGATCGCCGTAGGCGCGGGCGGCCAGCATTGCGCCGTGCACGGTCGCCATGAACGTCTCTGCCTCGACCCGGGCGTCGGCGGACAGGACCATGGCGCCGCTCTTCGCCCCGCGGTCCAACAACGACGTCAGCCAGTCCGACAGGCTGCGGAAGTAGGACTGCAGTTCCTGTGCGATCTGCGGAGGCAGAACCGGGAGCTGGCTCGCCAGCAGGGCGCACACGCAATAGCTGGCAGTCGGGTCGCCGATGCAGCTCTCCCAGTAACCGATGTATCCGCTGAGCTGGTCGACCGGATTCGCCGACTGGCGCTCGAACTCGGCGATGCCGGCGTCGACCTCCTGGCGATACTGCTGCAGCAGGGTGCGGACGAGGTCGACCTTGGTGGGGAAGTGGTGATGGATGCTCGCCTTGCGAATACCCACCACCGCGGCGATGTCGGCGTAGCTGAAGCCGTTGTATCCACCGACGATGATCAGGGTTCGCGCGCAGCGGAGGATCTCTTGCGACGTGTCGGTAGCGGCAGGCATAGCGCCACTCTACCTACTAGTAGGTAGGTGTCAATAGGGACGCGTCGAGACAGCGCTCCCGGTCGTCAATCGGCGCTGCTCACGACCGGGAATGCTGTTTCGCGCTCAGTCCTCGTCGGGTGGGTACGGCATGCCGAACTGCTCCGAGAGCAGGCTCTGGGCGATGATCATCGCGGCCTGCGCGCCCGCGGCGATCGCTCCGGCGACATAGGGCTGCTCGGTGCACACGTCGCCCGCGGCGAACACCGTCGAGGCCGAAGTGCGGTGCAGCGCGTCGATGCCGATCGTGTCCACCGCTAGGGGCCCCGGCGTACACGAGGCGCCCAATTGTTCTGCCAGCTTCGACCGCTGCCGCAGCGGCGCCTCCACCAGCAAACCGTCGCGTTCCAGCCGGGTTCCGTCCGCGAAGGCCACGGCGGTCAGCTGACCGTCGGTGCCCTCCAACTCGGTGATCCGGCGATCGTCGATGGTCACCCCGGCAGCCTTCAACTGCTCCAGACCCTTGCCGTCGAGTTCCGGATGGCCGTCGCTCAGCAGCACCACGTCGTCGCTCCACCCGCGCAGCATGAGCGCTGCGTGGATCGCCTCGTCACCGGTCGCCAGCGCGGCCAGCCGCTTGTCACGCATCTCCCAGCCGTGGCAGAACGGGCACTGGAACACCGTTTTCCCCCACAGCGGCTGCAAGCCCGGCAGGTCCGGGGGGCAGTACTGCATACCGGTCGCCAGCAGCACCCGGCGGGTGGTGACCTGGTCACCGCTGTCGAGGTCCAGGACGTAGCCGTCGTCCTGCGGAGCGCCCCGCACCACCGTGCCTTCTCGATACTCGACCGTGGGATACGCCTTGAGCTCGCGGCGCCCAGTTTCGTAGAGCTCGGCGGGAGGACGCTGGTCGAACCCGAGCAAACCGCCGATGCCGTGAGAGAACCTGTTGCTCTGTTCGCCGGCGTCGATCAGCAGGGTGCGCCGCCGCGCCCGCCCCAGGACCAATGTGGCGCTCAATCCCGCGGCGCCACCACCGACGACGACGCATTCCCATTCGTGTGTCATTGTGTCGACCGATTCCCGGGCGGCGGGTTGATCAAACAAAACCGCTACTTGGTGCCGAAGATCCGGTCGCCCGCATCGCCGAGCCCCGGCACGATGTAGCCGTGCTCGTCGAGCTGGCGGTCGACGGCCGCCGTGTAGATCGGCACGTCCGGGTGGGCTTCCTGCATTGCGGCGATGCCCTCGGGACAGGTGAGCAGGCAGACGAACTTGATCGACTTGGGTCCGCATTCCTTGAGCCGGTCCACAGCCGCGACCGCCGAGTGGCCGGTGGCCAGCATCGGGTCCACCACGACGACGTCGCGCTCCTCCAGGCCGGTCGGCATCTTGAAGTAGTACTCCACCGCGACGAGCGTCTTCGGATCACGGTAGAGCCCGATGTGGCCGACGCGGGCTCCGGGCACCACGGCCAGCATGCCGTCGAGGATGCCGGTGCCCGCACGCAGGATCGACACGAACACGAGCTTCTTCCCGTCGATGACCCTGCCGACCGTGGTCTCCAGCGGCGTCTCCACCTCGAACTCCTGGGTCGGGATGTCGCGCAGCACCTCGTAAGCCATCAGCGCGGAGATCTCGTGGAGCAGTTGGCGGAAGTTGTGCGTCGAGGCGTCCTTGCGGCGCAGGAGCGTCAGCTTGTGCGCCACCAGGGGGTGGTCGACGAGGTGGAGTTCACCCATGTCTACTCCTGTTCTTCGTCAGAAGACGGTGCCGTCGCTGGCGATGCTCAGCGGCGGCAACCCGCCCCGGGTCTGCTGGGCCAATGCGCGACCCGCGGCCCACGTCCCGCCTTCCAGGACGCAGGCCAGCGGCATCTCGGCGCCGAGTCGCGTGCACACCAGCGGGGCGAGCTCGTCGAGTAACGCCACGGTCAGCGCCCGCCACTCGACCACGAGTTCGTCACCGACCTGCCATGTGCGGTCGGCGAATTCGGGTGCGCGCAGTCGAAGCACACCGGTGTCGAGCAGCAACCCGCCGTTGCGGTACTCGGGCAGGCCGGTGAGCGCGTCGACACCGGCCACCTCCACCCCCGCCCATTCGAACGGCTCGAGCAGCGAGTACGTCAGCCACTGCGAGAGTTTGTGGAACGGCACCCACCCGTCGGTGAGACCGTCACCGACCACCGCCGCATGTCGCCAGCAGTCACCCAGCGGATGACCGTCGATCTCGTTGCCGCTCAGCCAAATCGGTGACAGCGTGTCGAGCAGCACCGCGAGGATGTCGTGGGCGTGTACCGCCTGCGCCGATGCGGTGAGCGCATCGAACAGCCCGCCCGGCCGACCGCCGAACACCTGCGCGGTCAATGCGCCGCTGAGGCGGTGCAGCAGTTCCACCCGGCCGTCGAGCCCCACCAGCGGGTTGTCGGCGGCGACCTGGAACGCCGCGCCCAACCGGTCGGCGGTCAACGCCTGCAGGCCGGCGGCGTCGACACGCAGCGGATCACCCGGATCCGACGAGAACACCCCGTCGGCGAACGCGTGCCAACTCGCGACGGCCAGACCTTCCGAGCGCGAAAACCGTTGACCCGTCGAGTCTTCCCGATAGCTCCAGTCCGCGCCGGCGCCAGCGTCGAGCAGCACGCTGACCACCGCGAGGTCGATCATCGCCTGGGGGCTTGTCTGAAGCCCGGCGGCACGGTCCACCCCGCCGGCCTCGAAATGCCGCCACCGGCTGTGGAACGGGATCTCGAGGTCCGGATACCGGGTGCGGGTCAGGTCGGCGACGACGCCCGCCGCCGCGTCGAGGGCGTCGTCGCAGACGGTGAACCATGCCGACTCGCCCGCCCTGGCGCGCCGCAGCAGTCGCCCGGCGCGGTCGCGGACGGCGTCGGTGGAGCGCAGCGCGGTAGCCGCACCTTCGGCGGTGTCGACGAGGGCTTGCGTCATCGCTGCAGTCCGCGGCCCTTGACCTGCTTGAGCTGCTCGGCGTCGGGCACCGGCCCCGGCGTGAAGTACCCGGCCGCCATCTTCGCGTCGATCTCCACGCGCGCGTCGGGTGGCACCAGTTCGTCGGGGATGTTGACCCGTTGTCCCACTTCGATTCCCGAGCCGGTGATCGCGTCGTACTTCATGTTGCTCATCGACACCAGCCGGTGGATCTTGCGGATCCCGAACCAGTGCAGCACGTCGGGCATCAGTTCCTGGAACCGCATGTCCTGGACGCCGGCCACGCATTCCGTGCGGGCGAAGTACTGGTCGGCGGTGTCGCCGCCGACCTGACGCTTACGGGCGTTGTACACCAGGAACTTCGTCACCTCGCCCAATGCGCGACCCTCTTTGCGGGAGTAGGCGACCAATCCGACGCCGCCGTTCTGCGCTCCACGGATGCATTCCTCGATCGCGTGGGTGAGATAGGGCCTGCACGTGCAGATGTCGGACCCGAACACATCCGAACCGTTGCACTCGTCGTGCACCCGGGCGGTCAGCTCGACCGACGGATCGGCGAGATCGCCTGCGCTGCCGAAGATGTAGACGGTCTGACCGCCGATCGGCGGCAGGAACACCTCGAGGTCGGAACGGGTCACCAGCTCCGGATACATCCCGCCGGTCTCCTCGAACAGCACGCGACGCAGATCGGTTTCGCTGCACCCGAACCGCTGTGCCACCCCCGGCAGCCACCAGACGGGTTCCACGGCCGCCTTGGTCACCAGCGCCGCTCCGCTGCCCAGCAGGAAGCGCCCGTCGGGAACCAGCCGCCCCTTGGCGATCGCGTCGGTGATCTCGGGCAGGATCACGTGCGCCTTGGTGATCGCGATCGTTGGTCGGATGTCTAGGCCGGCAGCCAGTTCCGTGGTGAACACCTCGGCGATGCCGGCGCCCCACGGGTCCATGCTGACGATCGCGGCGGGATCGCTCCACTGCGGGTACGGGCCAACGGTGTCGGTGGGGGAGGTGTCGGTGAGGTCGGCGCGGTGCTCACGCTTGAGCGCACCCGCCGCGACGGCCAATGCCCGGTAGACGCTGTACGACCCGCTGTGGGTGCCGATGACGTTGCGGTGCGCGCGGTTGGCGGTGGTGCCCACCACCGGACCGCGTTCTGCCGCGGTGGACGCGCCCCAACGGATCACCGGCGTGCCGATGCTGCCGCTGTGCGACGTCAGCCGGATGTGACCACTCCCGGGTCTGGCCGCGGCCGCACCGGGATCAGCCGACATGGTCACACCTCCAAGTGTGGGAAAGGCGCCAGCTTAGCGACTTCGGGGCGTTCGCGCCGGGTGTCCGCTCAGCCGGGGAAGCCGGCTGCCACCTTGGGAACCCGCTCGGGCGACGCGGTGTCGAGCACCAGGTCGGCGACCCGTGCCCGGTGCTCCTCGGCGGTGCCCAGCAGCGCCGCGTCGGTGGTGGCCCGTTTGAAGTAGAGGTGCGCCTGGTGTTCCCAGGTGAAGCCGATGCCGCCCAGCACCTGGATGGTGTCGACGGCGATGCGGCTGAGCGCGGCCGAGCACACCGCCTGCGCGATCGCCGTGGCGAGTTCGGCGTCGTCGGAGCCGTCGCTCAGCGCCCACACCGCGTGATACGCCGTCGACCGGGCGTGTTCGGCGTCGACCAGCATGTCAGCCAGCCGGTGTTTGACGGCCTGGAACGATCCGATGGGACGGCCGAACTGCAGACGGGACTTCGCATAGTCGACGGCGAGGTCGAGCAGATGCTGTGCCGCGCCCACCTGTTCGACGGCCAGCAGCGCCGAACCCACGTGCAGCGCATGTGAAATCACCCGGCCTGCCTCCTCGGGCCCCGCGATCAGCGTCGCGGGCGCACCCGAGAGGGTGACGGCGGCCTGCGGGCGGGTCAGGTCGAGGGTGACCAGGGGTGTGCGCTCCACCCCCGAGGCGGTGGCGTCGACGGCGTACAGGCCGACCCCGTTGTCGCCGGTGGCCGCGACCAGCAGGACGTCAGCCGCGCCGGCGTCCACCACGGGCCCCAGCTCACCGGTCAGCGCGTCCCCATCGGCCGTGACGCGGTCCGCGCTCGGCGCGAAGGCCGCGGTGCGGGTCCCCTCGACGAGGTCGGCCAGCAGACCGTCACGCGCCGGTCCGGACGCCGCGGCGACCAGGGCCGGCACCGCGAGGTACACCGTCCCGAACAGCGGTCCGCACACCAGGGACGCACCGAACTCCTCGACAGCGACGGCCTGGTCGACGAGACTGCCGCCGACACCGCCGTCGTCCTCGGGTACCGACAGCCCGAGCACCCCGAGTTCGGTGCCGAGTCGGCCCCACAATGCGGGGTCGTACGGCGGGTCGGATTCCATGAGCGTGCGGACGGTCTGCTCGCCGAAGTGTTCGGCGCAGAACCGGCGCACCGCATCGCGCAGTTGTCGCTGCTCATCGGAGAACACGAACTCCTGGGAATCAGCCACATGTTCGGGCTGATCCGCAAGCTCCTCAGCCACGCGGAATCTCCTTCCACGGCATGCCCGCGTCGGCACGCAGGTCGCCCGGCAGGCCGAGCACCCGTTCACCCAGGATGTTGCGCATCACGTCGGAGGTACCGCCTTCGATGGTGTTGGCACGGCTGCGCAGGAACCGCTGCTGGATCGGGCCGCGCCAGTCGCTGGTGTCACCGCTGTCCATCCCGTAGCCGTGGTAAAGCAATCCCTCCGGCCCGAGAAAGTCCATGCACCACTGGTAGATCCGTTGATTGAGTTCGGCGCCGACCAGCTTGCCGATCGAGCCCTCGGGGCCGGGTCCACCCACCGTCGCCGAGGCCCGGGACCGCTCCGAGGTCATCCGCTGCGCCTCGGCGCGCAGCCACAGTTCGGACAACCGGTCGCGCAACACCGGGGTCTGCCGCTCGGGACGCGACGCCCACAGCCCGACGGCGTCGGCGATGGTGCCGGCGCCGCGCCGGCTGCCGCTGGCACCGAGCGCACTGCGCTCGTTCATCAACGTCGTCATCGCGACCCGCCAACCGTCACCGACCGCGCCGAGCCGGTGCGCGTCGGGGATGTGGACGTCGGTGAAGTACACCTCGTTGAACTCCGCGTGGCCGGTCAGCTGGCGCAGCGGCCGGGTCTCCACGCCGGGGGCGTGCATGTCGACGACGAAATACGTCAGGCCCTTGTGCTTGGGCACGTCGGGATCGGTGCGGGCGAGCAGCAGACCCCACCGGGCCCGGTGCGCCAGGCTGGTCCACACCTTCTGTCCGTTGATGACCCAGTCCGCGCCTTCTCCGGAACCGTCGGGTACCGCCGAGGTCGCCAGCCCCGCCAGATCGGACCCCGCCCCGGGTTCGGAGAACAGCTGACACCAGATGTGTTCGGTGGTGGCCAGCGGCCGCAGCCAGGACCGCTTGAGATCGTCGTCCCGGGCGTGCTCACGGATGGTCGGGGCCGCCATGCCATAGCCCATCGGGTTGAGCCCCAGCGGGACCGGCCCGCCCGCGCCCTGCAGGATGCCGTCGGCCACCGCCTGCAAACCGCGCGACACCCCCAACCCGCCCAGACCCTCCGGGAAGTGCACCCAGGCCAGTCCGGCGTCGTAGCAGGCACCGAGCAATTCCTGGACGGGCACGGTCTTCGGATCGTGTTCGGCCACGACGCGGCTGGCGAGATCGGCGACTCGATCGGTATCGGCGGCGGTGCTCACCTCACCCACGATAAGCCCGCCGGCGGCCGGACTGGAACGTGTTACTGTGCGACCCGCTGTGGCCCACGTCACTCATCGCGGGGCCATCCCAGGAGGCGCCGCTGTGGCTGCACACCGGAGCAAGGCTGCGTCGCTGGCGATCATCGCCGCGGCGTATGTCGTCGCACTGGCCGCCGCGGCGGCCTGGCTGATGTGGGGGCCCGACACCGGGCGGCTGTGGCTCGACACCCTGATCGCCGACGTGGTGGGCACCGTGGTGGTGTTCGCGTTCAGCCGCGCCTACCGCAACTCCAGCTTCTACGACGCCTATTGGAGCGTCGTCCCGCCGCTGCTGTTCTTCTACTGGTGGAGCCAGAGCCCGGACCCCGACACGGTGCGCTGCGTGCTGATCGCCGTGGCGGTCGGGTACTGGGCGGTGCGGCTCACCGGTAACTGGTTGTATGCGTTTCCCGGTCTGCACCACGAGGATTGGCGTTACCCGATGTTCCGGGAGCGCGCAGGACGCTGGGAGTTCGTCGTCGACCTGATCGCCATCCACCTGATCCCGACCCTGCAGGTGTTCGTGGCGATGCTGCCGGTCTACGTCGCGGTGACGACGCCGGGTGAGGGCTGGAGATGGCTCACCGCAACGGCTTTCGTGGTTGCGGTCGCGGCGGTGACATTGGAGTTGACCGCCGATGTGCAGATGCACCGATTCGTCGTCGGCCGCAGGTCCGGTGAGGTGATGGACCGCGGGCTGTGGGCGTGGTCGCGGCATCCGAACTACTTCGGCGAGTGCGGATTCTGGGTGGCCCTCGGGTTGTTCGGGGTGGCCGCGTCGCCGGGGAATGCCTGGTGGCTGTTCGCCGGCGCGCTGGCGATGCTCGCGATGTTCCTCGGGGCGAGCATCCCGATGATGGAGGACCGCAGCCTAAAGCGGCGGCCGGGCTACCAGGACGTGATCGACCGGGTGTCACGGTTCGTGCCACGACCCCCGCACAAGGCGCGGGTGTGAGCCGCCCGCACATCGTTGTCGCCGGTCTCGGCGACAGTGGTGTGCTGACCGCGATGCGGCTGGCCCGCGACTTCGACGTGGTCGGTATCTCCGCGCGGCCGGGCCTGGTCAGCGGGCAGGAGCTCGGCGTACGCCTGGCCCGCCCCGACGACTGGGCGCGCGACTACTGGATTGCGTTCGAGCGGTTCCGCGCCCTCGACCGGGTGCGCACCGTCCACGCCACACTGACCGGGCTGGACCTCGCGGGCCGGAAAGTTTTCGGGCAGTGCGCCGACGGGTCGGCGGCGGTCGAGGATTTCGACGCGCTGGTGATCGCCACCGGAGTGCGCAACGGCTTCTGGCGCAGGCCCGGTTACCGGTCGGCTGACGAGGTCGCCGCCCAACTGCGCGCCGACCATGAACGGCTGGCGGCTGCGCGGTCGGTGCTCGTCGTGGGCGGCGGTGCGGCGGCGGTCAGCAGCGCCGCCAATCTGGCCCTCACCTGGCCCGGCACCCGCGTCGAACTCTGCTTCCCCGGACCGCGGCCGCTGCCTCATCACCATCCCCGGGTGTGGGCCAGGATCGCGCGGCGACTCGACAGGCTCGGCGTGGTGCTGCGGGCGGGTCACCGCGCCGTCGTCCCGGACGGATTCGCGTGCGACCACATCACCGGCGAACCGGTCGAGTGGAGCACCGGACAACCGGCTTCGACGGCGGATGCGGTGCTTGTGGGCGATCGGGCGGGTCCGGCCCAACACCGAGTGGCTGCCCACCGAACTGCTCGACGCCGACGGATTCGTCCATGTCACGCCGCAGTTGAAAGTGCCTGAACGACAACGGATCTATGCGATCGGCGACGTCGCCGCCACAGATCCGCTGCGGAGCAGCGCGCGCAACCGCGCGGACACACTGCTCGCCCGGAACATCCGCTCGGATTTCGCCGGGCGCCCACTGCGCGCAACCGCGCGCCCACCCGGCGGTGGGGATCGGTGCTCGGCGGCCAGTCGGACGGCCTCGAGGTCTTCGCCACCAACGGCACGGCGTTCCGCTTCCCCGCGTGGTCGGTCGACCGGGTACTGCAACCGTGGATCGTGCGGCGCGGCATCTACCGGGGCGTGCGTCCCGCGGGGTCGTGAGCGTTACGTCACCGGTGTGCAGCGCCACCGCTTCGCGGCATCAGCCGGGTATCTCGCTGTGGTCTGGAGGAAATTCGACGTTGATGCGGTCGAGCAGGGCCGGGTACCTGTTGGCCTCACGGTGCCGCCCGGGCTTCCCACTGCTGACCACACCCGCCGCCAGACCACGCGCCGGATCGGCCCAGACGGCGATGTCCACGAGTCCGGTGTGGCCGAATGCCTCGGGGGCGTCGCGGCCGAACGGTCCGAATCGCTTGGAGCCCAGCATGTATCCGGTGCCCCAGCGCAAGGGCATCAGCCCGGTCGCGAGGTCCGGACGCAGGCGGCGGCACTCCCGGGTGGCCTGCAGCAGTGTGTCCGGTGCCAGCACCCGGACACCGTCGAGTTCGCCACCGCGGCGCAGCATTTCGGCGAACCGGGACAATTCCTGCGCGGTCGAGACCGTGCTCGACGACGGCACCACCCCGGTGAGGAACAGGGGTGTGTTGGTGAACGGGATGATCTGGTGCAGTGTGCCGCCGACGGCGGTGCGGAATGCCGCGGCGATAGGCGCGGGCAGCGGTTTGCCGGTGGCGTGGCTGGGCGCGACGAGCGGGACATCGCCTTCGGCGACACCGTAATTGGTCCAGCGGAAGCCGAGCGGCTCGAGGATCTCGGTGGCCAGGACGTCGCGGATGCCGCGGCCTGTCGCCGCGGACACGATCTCGCGCACCAGCGGTCCCCACGTCAGCGCGTGATAGATGTGCACCAGCCCGGGCCGGTAGAGCGGACGCAGGTCGCCGAGCATCTCGCGGGCGTACTCGCTGTCGTTCATGCGCTTGAGGTTCGGCCGCTCACCGGTGGGAAACGGGACCCCGGCGCTGTGGGTCATGACATGGCGGATCGTGGTGCGGTACTTGCCGTGGCTGGTGTAGTTCGGCAGGTATTCGCAGACCCGGTCGTCAAGCGAGAAATGACCGCGTTCGGCCAGCATGTGCACGACGGTCGTGGTGATCGCCTTGGCGGCGCTGTATACACAGAACGGAGTGTCCGGCGTGACCGGGATCTTCTCCGCGTCGGCGGGGTCGTCGGGACCGTTACCCCACCCGTGCCCGATCGCGCGGTTGAGGATGATCCGACCGTGGTGGCGCAGGCAGACCTGGATCGCCGGGTGCATCCCGGCGA
The DNA here is from genome assembly GCF_016313185.1 of Mycolicibacterium baixiangningiae. Classification (NCBI taxonomy): domain Bacteria; kingdom Bacillati; phylum Actinomycetota; class Actinomycetes; order Mycobacteriales; family Mycobacteriaceae; genus Mycobacterium; species Mycolicibacterium baixiangningiae. The sequence continues at coordinate 5,690,038 of NZ_CP066218.1, read as the reverse complement.
AGTACCAGTGCCGTGCCGCCTGCCAGATCCGATCCACCGCCGCGGGGTCCACCGCGCTGTGGTCTTCCGCCCCGACGGTGGTGACCGCATCGAGGTCGGCCGGCACCCTGATTCGGCCGTCTGGCTTCACGGCGCTCGTCATGAGTCCTTCCCGGCCGCGTCGCACCGTGCCGCGGCCCCGTCGGCAAGGGTAGGCGACGGCCGGATCCGCGGCCGAGCGATGAGTCAGGGTCCCGATCGTCGACGCGGCCAAGGGGGTGCGGCTGGCGACCCTGACCGATCCGGACGGCAACGTCCTGCGCCTCATCGGCGGGTTCCGCGTCCACTACTGACCGACCACGCTGACCTGGAACGACCAGGCTTGCGTATGTGCTGACCTGGGTACCTGGTACGGCATGGCACCGGAAGCGACCGAACAGGTAGAGGCGGACGATTCAGAGACCGCCGGCAAGCTCAAACGCAAGATCACCGGTCCGTTGCTGTTCCTGTTCATCCTCGGTGACGTGCTGGGGGCGGGCATCTATGCGCTGATGGGGGTGCTCGCCCAGGATGTCGGCGGCGTGCTGTGGGCGCCGCTGCTGGTCGCGCTGCTCCTGGCGCTGCTCACCGCCGGTTCCTACGCCGAACTCGTCACGAAGTATCCCAAAGCCGGTGGCGCCGCCGTCTTCGCCGAGAGGGCGTTCAAGAAACCGGCGGTGTCGTTCCTCGTCGGCTTCAGCATGCTGGCGGCCGGGGTGACCAGCGCGGCCGGGCTGGCGTTGGCGTTCGCGGGCGATTACCTCTCGACGTTCATCGACGTCCCGGCGATCCCGGCCGCGATCGTGTTCCTCGCTCTGGTGGCAGCTCTCAACGCGCGTGGCATCAACGAGTCGGTCAAGAGCAACGTCGTGATGACGGTGATCGAGCTGAGCGGCCTGCTGATCGTCATCGTCACCGTGGCGGTGATGGTCGGCGGGGGTCGCGGTGAGGTGAGCCGGGTCGGTGAGTTCCCCGACGGCGCCACCCCCGCGCTGGCGATCCTGGCCGGCGCGATCGTCGCGTACTACTCGTTCGTCGGCTTCGAGACGTCGGCCAATGTCGCCGAGGAGATCCGCAACCCGAGCAAGGTGTATCCGAGTGCGCTGTTCGGCGCACTGGTCACCGCCGGGGTGGTCTACGTGCTGGTCGGTGTCGCGAGCGCCATCGCGTTGCCCGCGGACAAGCTCTCCGAGTCGTCCGGGCCGCTGCTCGACGTGGTGGCGGCGACGGGTGTCGGCGTGCCGGACTGGCTGTTCAGCGCCATTGCCCTGGTCGCGGTCGCCAACGGCGCCCTGTTGACGATGATCATGTCCAGCCGGCTGACCTACGGCATGTCCGAACACGGGCTGCTGCCTGCCGTCTTGAGCCGGGTGTTGCCCGAGCGCAGGACGCCCTGGGTCGCGATCGTCGCGACGACGGTGGTGGCGATGCTGCTCACGCTCGTCGGTGAGCTGTCCACGCTGGCCGAGACCGTGGTGCTGCTGCTGCTGTTCGTGTTCATCTCGACCAACGTCGCCGTGCTGGTGCTGCGCCGCGATCCCGTCGAGCACGACCACTTCCGCGTGTGGACCGTGGTGCCGGTGCTCGGTGTGGCCTCGTGTGTGCTGCTGATGACCCAGCAGACCGCCAAGGTGTGGCTGTTCGCCGCGATCCTGCTGGGGGTGGGCGCCGTGCTCTACGCGCTGGCGCGGGTCGCCACAAAGCGCGAGAAGACGCCGGACGCCCGGAGCTGACCCCCGGAAACGACGAAACCCCGCAGCCGGGGCTGCGGGGTTCTGTCGTCGTGAGGCGTCAGCTGATGCCGACGACCTCCTGTGCGATGGCGGCCAGCCGCGTCTGAGCGGCGGACACCACGCGTGCGCGGTTCTTGTGCGCTTCCTCCCACGCGACGATGGTCCGGATGTCCGACGGTTCGGAGAGATCCTTGACCTCGGCGATGGCCTCGGCGACCGTCAACTCGTCGTAACCCTTGATCGGCAACTCGGAGGGGTCCAGTACACCGGCGCCGTCCCGCACCGAGTGCAGGGCGTCGGCGGCCCGGCCCGCACCTTCGTCGCGGGTGACCTTCTCCGCGGTGGCCAGCGCGGCGTCACGCGAAGCGCTGATCGCCTTGCCCGCCACCTCGGTGACGCGGGAGCCGCGGTGGACCAGGTCGTTGAACGCCGGGCCAGTGCTGCGCAGCGCTTCGACCGTGCGGTCGACGCCACGGGTCGTCCACATCAGCGGCAGGTTGACCGCCCTGACGGCGACGCCGGTCGCCGCCTGCAGCGGGGTCCGGCGCAGCGCGGCCGGGCCACCAAGGGCGTCCTCGGCGAGCACGGTGGTCAGCCACTCGACGGTGGCCGAGTGTGCGGTGATCAGACGGTCGGCCAGGGCCTGGACGTCCTGCTTCTTGGCAGAGACGGCCAGCGCCTTGAGATAGCGCGACCGGTCGAGGAGCTGATCCTCGAGTGCGAGGTCGCCCAGAAGGGCCTCGTCGAACGGTTCGGCCTGCTCGGTCAGCGCCTTCACGGCGGCCGCGGCACGGCCGAGGAAGGGGCCGATCACGTCGGGGTATCCGCCGAGATCGCGGATCGTGTTCTCGATCGCCTCGGCGCGGTCGCGCCCATTGGAGGCGTTCTGCTCCAACTCCGTCCGGACCGCTTCGGTCCGGGCCTGGGCGACCCGGGTCTCTGCGACCTGGATCTCGGTGTTGGTCAGATCGAGTATCGCGCGCAACTGTGCGAGCAACTTCGTGGTATCTGCGGTAGTCAAGTTTCGCTCCCTTGTGCGTTGACTTCTTTCCTGTCGGCGCTCGGGTGCACCAAAGGTTGGGTTGCCGCTGAATGAGACGAGTAATCGTTATTCGGCCCGATGTGACGTAGCTCATTCGCGGCGGTCGTTGCCTTTTCAAGGTCGCCTGCTTGTCCGCCCATAACGATTCGGTATCTGTCGACATCACGATCAATTAAGGGTTGGCGGCAAACTCTGAGAAAAACGAGGTCGACGGGCCGTCTGGGCCGTAACGCGGCTTGTATTGAGGCACATATCACATCCCCTTTGTGTAACGTCGGCGGCTGGGCGCCTGCTGGGCCGGCAACGCCCGATTAGCACCATTTAGGTTCGGGTACCTTCGTTTTGGGACGGGGAAAGCGCTGTGAACAGCGCATCGAATTCGGATATCCGAAGAGGACGTGATCATGAAATTCAGTGGTAATACTGCTCGCCGGGGGATTGCCGGTGTGTTCGCCGGTTGCCTGTTCGGCGGAGTGGCCGCAGCAACCATTGCCGCGCCGACGGCGTCGGCAGCGGTCGACTGCACGGCCAGCGGAGTCGCCAATACGGTCAGCAACGTGACCGGTTCGGCGCGTCAGTACCTGGCCGCCCATCCGGGCGCGAACCAGGTGGTGACCGCGGCGATGAACCAGCCCCGCCCGCAGGCGGAGGCCGACATCCGCGGCTACTTCACCGCCAACACGCAGGAGTACTACGAACTGCGCGGCATCCTGGCGCCGATCGGCGAGACGCAGCAGCAGTGCAATGTCAGCGTGCTGCCTGCCGATCTCGCATCGGCCTATGACCAGTTCATGGCCGGCTGATTGGCCGGCACCGACGGCCCGTCATCGCGACCGAGTGTCGCGGCGGCGGGCCGTTGTGCTGCGCGGGACGGTTTGAGGTTTCGGCACGCGGGTAACAAACAGCCCATCACCTGCAGCGAGACGCAGTACGAGAAGGAGACTCCGATGGGCGAGCGCGTGCCGACTCCAGCCGACGCGAGCACCGAGGCAATTGCCACCACCGCGTTGTTTCTCAATTTCGCCGCGGTCATCGCCCTCGCGGTGTGCCTGGCCAGCATCGGCACGTCGGACACCGTGGTCGCGATGACCGCCGGTGCCATCGCCGTCGTCAGCTTCGCGGCCAGCATCCTGTGTTTCAGCGCGCAGGCCCGGGACCGCGAGCGTCAGGAACTGGTTCCCGCGCAGGTCCCCGCCACCACCTGAGCGGCTCGCGCCGGTGCTGATCGCGGTCTACTTCGGTATCGCGGCGTCGAGCGCGCTGGTGATCGGCGCGCTCACCGGCGTGCGGTGGAGCCCACCGAAGCGCGTTACCGGCGTCCTCCTCGCCTTCGCCAGCGGTGCGTTGATCTCGGCCCTCACGTTCGAACTCTTCGAGGAGGCGTTCGACATGGCCGGCGGTTGGCATGCCGGCCTCGGATTGCTCGCGGGCGCAGCAGCGTTCGTCATCGCCGACACCCTGCTGGACAAGTACGTTGCCGGACGCTCCGGGCCGGACGTGCGTGAAGTCGCGGCGTCCGGCGCCCGTCGGGGCGTCGGCCTGGCGTTGCTCGCAGCGGTCACCCTCGACGGGGTGCCGGAGAACCTTGCGCTCGGCGTCTCCCTGGTCGGTGGCGCGTCGCTCTCCCTGCTCGCGGCGATCTTCTTCTCGAACCTTCCCGAGTCATTGGTCGGGGCGGTCGCCATGCGTAACTCTGGAATGTCCAGCCGCACAGTCATTCTCACGTGGTTTTCCTGTGCGGTTCTGTTGGCGCTCGCCGTGGTGCTCGGGCGGGCGACCGCCGGTGTACTGAGCGAGGAGGTTCTGGCCTTGGCGCTGGCCTTCGCAGGCGGCGCCGTACTGGCCTCGCTCGCCGACACCCTGATGCCCGAGGCCTTCGAACACGGCCGGCCGCTGAACGCGTTCGCGACTGCGGGCGGATTCTTCCTGTCCTTCGTGCTCGCCGCCTGAAAGCGTGACGGCTCAGGGCGTCGGGCCCGTGGCCCGGCCTGGGCCGAACAAGCCGCCCAGCTGGCCCAGCATCTCGAGCGGCCCCGGCCCCGGTGGCGGCGGCGGGCAAGCGGTACCGCACGCGCTCAGCTGCCACGTCGAACACTCGGTGGTGGTGAAGCTGGCGTCGGTCGGTTCGATCCGCACCGACGCGGACTTCTTGGTCAGCGCATTGTCGAGCAGCTTGCCGTCGGCGCCGACACGTTTCCAGTAGCAGGCCGAATCGTCGGCGGGTCCTCCGGAGGTGTAGGTACCGGGCAGGATGTCGACGCCCACCTTGTAGGTGCCGTCCTTGTCGATCGCCGACGCGGGCGCCGGTGGCGCCGGGGGAGGTGACGGCTCGGGTTCCGCCTGAGCGGGAATCGCCACGGCCAGAGCCATGCCGACGGCGCCCAGTGCGATTCCGATTGCCTTCATGCTCGGGATAGTACCGCTAGCCAAGCTAAGCGTCACCCGGCTCGGCGATGGCCGGGGCCACTTCCGGGGTACCGCTGTGATCGCTGTCTCCGCTTGCTGAGAGGCCGCTGCGATAGACATCTAAATAATCTAAGGTTCCTGTTTATACTGGCTAAGTTTTTAGCGGACCGGAGGAGGACCGAGGTGCCCACAGTGGCGATGAGCTGCAGTGACGTGGTCATGACCGCGTCATCGCGGGTGCCCGGGACGGGTCGCGGTTTCGCGACCGTCGCTCCTTTGAGAGAGGATACGGCCATTCTGTTCGGCACAGCCGTGTCCCATGTGGCCGGTTGACCGTGACGAGCCAGCGACTGTCGGGGAAATAGAAACATGTTGAGTGCCGCCAAGAAGGCGTGGATACCACTGCTGGTCGTGCTCGTGGTGCTGGTTGCCGGGTTCACCGTGCACCGCATCCGGGGCTTCTTCGGATCCGACGGCATCACCGTCACCCCCCGGGTCTTCGCCGACGACCCCGAACCGTTCGACCCCAAGGTCGTCCGCTACGAGATCTCGGGATCCGGCAGCTACGCCAACATCAACTACCTCGACCTCGATTCGAAACCGCAGCGACTCGACAACACAGCTATGCCCTGGGGCATCACCCTGGAAACCACGGAGGCGTCCGCCGCCCCCAACATCTTCGCGCAGGGCGACGGTGATTCGATCACGTGCCGAATCATCGTCGACGACGAAGTGAAAGACGAGAGGACCGCCACCGGCGTGAACGCCTTGACCTACTGCTTCGTGAAGTCCGCATGAGCGCGCCGACGACGGACGCGCCCACCGACGCGTTCCCGCCGGCAAAGCCCTACCGCCGGCCGTTCTTCGCCCGCATGATCCGCACGCTCGCCGTGCCGATCATCCTGGTCTGGATCGCGGTCATCGCGATCCTCAACGTCATCGTGCCGCAGCTCGAAGAGGTCGGGCAGATGCGGGCGGTGTCGATGAGCCCGGACGACGCACCGGCGATGATCTCGATGCAGCGCGTCGGCGAAGTCTTCGAAGAGGGCGACTCCGACAGCAACGTGATGATCGTGCTGGAGGGCGAAGAGCCGCTCGGCGACGCCGCGCACACGTACTACGACCAGATGATCGACAGGCTGGAAGCCGACGAGCACGTCCAGTCGGTCCAGGACTTCTGGAGCGATCCGATGACCGCATCGGGATCGCAGAGCAGTGATGGCAAGGCCGCCTACGTGCAGGTCAAGCTGGCCGGTAATCAGGGTGAGGCGCTGGCCAACGAATCGGTGGACGCCGTTCAGACCATTGTCGACGGCATCGAGCCGCCGCCGGGCGTCAAGACCTTCGTGACCGGTCCAGCGGCGCTGGCCGCCGACCAGCACATTGCCAGCGACCGAAGTATGCGGCTGATCGAGGCGGTCACCTTCACCGTGATCATCGTGATGCTGCTGCTCGTCTACCGCTCGATCATCACGACGGTCCTGATGCTCGTCTCCGTGGTGCTGTCGCTGCTGGCGGCGCGTGGTGTCGTGTCGTTCCTCGGGTATCACGAGATCATCGGGCTCTCGACGTTCGCGACCAGCCTGTTGGTCACGCTCGCCATCGCGGCGTCGACCGACTACGCCATCTTCCTGATCGGCCGATATCAAGAAGCGCGAGGTACCGGCGAGGACAAAGAGTCCGCTTTCTACACGATGTTCCACGGCACCGCTCACGTGGTGATCGGCTCAGGTCTGACGATCGCCGGTGCGACGTTCTGCCTCAGCTTCACCCGGCTGCCGTACTTCCAGACCCTCGGCGTTCCGCTGGCGATCGGCATGGTCGTCGTGGTGTTCGCGTCGCTGACGCTGGGTGCGGCGATCATCACCGTCGCCAGCAAGTTCGGACTGCTCGAACCGAAGCGTGCGATGAGGGTGCGCGGGTGGCGCAAGATCGGCGCCGCGATCGTGCGCTGGCCCGGACCGATCCTGATCGCCACTGTCGCGCTGTCACTGGTCGGTCTGCTCGCGCTGCCCGGCTACCGGACGAACTACAACGACCGCAACTACCTGCCCGCCGACCTGCCGGCCAACGAGGGCTATGCGGCAGCTGATCGTCACTTCTCCACGGCTCGGATGAACCCCGAGCTGCTGATGGTCGAGAGTGACCACGATCTCCGGAACTCCGCGGACTTCTTGGTCATCAACAAGATCGCCAAGGCGATCTTCCAGGTTGAGGGCATCTCACGGGTGCAGGCGATCACCCGGCCGGACGGTAAGCCCATCTCGAACACGTCGATCCCGTTCATGATCGGTATGCAGGGCACCCAGCAGAAGCTGACCGAGAAGTACAACGAGGGCCTCACGGCCCAGATGCTCAAACAGGCCGATGACATGCAGAACACCATCGACACGATGACGCGGATGGCGAACCTCACCAAGGAGATGAGCGACGTCACGCACGCCATGGTCACCCAGATGAAGGGCATGGTGGTCGACATCGAAGGGCTGCGCGACAGCATCGCCAACTTCGACGACTTCTTCCGGCCGATCCGCAACTACTTCTACTGGGAACCGCACTGTTACGACATCCCGGTCTGCTGGGCGATCCGGTCGGTGTTCGACACCCTCGACGGCATCAACGTGATGACCGACGACTTCAAGGCCATCATTCCGCAGATGGAGCGGCTGGACGCGCTGATGCCGCAGATGGTCGCGATGATGCCGGAAATGATCCAGACCATGAAGACCATGAAGGTCATGATGCTGAACATGTATTCCACTCAGAAGGGGATGCAGGATCAGGCGGCGGCGATGCAGGGCGATACGACCGTCATGGGTGAGGCCTTCGACGCATCGATGAACGACGACTCGTTCTATCTGCCGCCCGAGGTCTTCGACAACGCCGACTTCAAACGCGGTATGGAGCAGTTCATCTCGCCCGACGGCAAGTCCGTGCGCTTCATCATCAGCCATGACGGTGATCCGCTGACCCCCGAGGGCATCGCCAAGATCGACAAGATCGAGATGGCGGCCAAGGAGGCGATCAAGGGCACGCCGCTGGAGGGGTCCACGATCTACCTCGGCGGTAGTGCGGCGATGTTCAAGGACATGAACGACGGCAACACCTATGACCTGTTGATCGCCGCAATCGCCTCGCTCGCACTGATTTTCATCATCATGCTGCTCATCACCCGCAGCGTGGTCGCGTCGGCGGTGATCGTCGGCACGGTGGTGTTGTCGCTGGGCGCGTCGTTCGGTCTGTCAGTACTCATCTGGCAGCACATCATCGGCATCGAACTGCACTGGATGGTGATGGCGATGTCGGTCATCATCCTCTTGGCGGTCGGCGCGGACTACAACCTGCTCCTGGTCTCCCGGCTCAAAGAGGAGATACATGCGGGTCTACGGACCGGCATCATCCGGGCCATGGGTGGCAGTGGCTCGGTCGTGACCGCGGCCGGTCTGGTGTTCGCGTTCACGATGATCTCGATGGCGGTCAGTGAGCTGACGGTGATTGCCCAGGTGGGCACGACGATCGGCCTGGGCCTGCTGTTCGACACCCTGGTCATCCGCGCCTTCATGACGCCGTCGATCGCGGCGCTTCTGGGCAAGTGGTTCTGGTGGCCACAGCGGGTGCGCAACACGCCGGTGCCGTCGCCGTGGCCCTCGGTTCCTCCGCCACCACCACGGGCACCGGAACCGGTATCGACACCCTGATATGAGCTGACGAAGGTCGGGGCGCTCCGACAGGAGCGCGCCGACCTTCTCTGCTATGGCGACCCCGAAGTCCCGCGTTACCCTCGTAGGATCGACGAGAGGGGCAGGCCTGTGGCCGGAAGAACGATCGTCATCACCGGCGCCAGTGACGGTGTCGGGGCCGCGGCGGCGAAGCGGTTGACCCGCAGCGGTGAGAACGTCGTCGTGGTGGGGCGCTCGCCGCAGAAGACGGCGGCCGTCGCCGGTCCGCTGGGCGCGGATTCGTTCGTCGCCGACTTCGCGGACCTCGCGCAGGTGCGCGAGCTCGCGCGGCGACTGCTCGAGACCTACCCGCGCATCGACGTGCTGGCCAACAACGCCGGCGGGATGATGAACACCCGCGAGATGACCGTCGACGGATTCGAGAAGACGTTCCAGGTCAACCATCTGGCGCCGCTGCTGCTGACCACGCTGCTACTCGACCGGCTCGTCGAGTCCGGGGCGTCGGTGCTCAACACCTCCAGCATGGCCAACAAGTTCGCCCGCGTGGACTTCGACGACCTCGACGCGGTGCAGCAGCAGAACGGATCACTGGCCTACGGCACGTCGAAGCTGGCGAACATCCTGTTCACCAAGGAACTGCACCGCCGCTACCACCCGTCGGGCATCTCCACCGCGGCATTCCATCCCGGGCCGGTGGCGTCGAACTTCAGCGCCGAGGTCAAGAACCCGCTGTACGGAATGCTCTACCGCGGCCCGCTGCGCCACATCGCGTTGATCGGGACCGAACAGGGCAGCGACGAACTGGTGTGGCTGGCCTCGGCTGCGCCGGGGGTGGACTGGCGATCCGGGCAGTACTACTACAAACACAAGGTCGCCCGGGCGAACAAACTCGCCGACGACGCCGGAGTGGCCGAACGGCTGTGGGACCGCAGCCTGCAACTGCTGGACGTGAAAGCGGTGTCATGACAGTTTCGGTGGTGGACAACGGGCCGAACCAGGTGAGCCGGGCCGTCGAGGTGGACGCGCCGGCGGCGGAGGTGTTCGCGCTGGTCGCCGATCCGAAGCGGCATCACGAGTTCGACGGCTCGGGAACGGTCGGTGCGAACATCGATGCGCCCGCGAATGTGGTTGCGGGGTCTCGCTTCTCGACGAAGATGCGGATGTTCGGGGTGCCGTACCGGATCACCAGTACCGTCACCGCGCTCAACCCTAATCGGCTCGTCGAATGGCGGCATCCGTTCGGCCACCACTGGCGGTTCGAGTTCGAGGAGATCTCGCCGACCCGCACGCGGGTGACGGAGACCTTCGACTACCGGGACACCGGTGCGGTCAAGGACCGGATCGGGTACTACGAGCGCACCGGGTTCGCGAAACGCAACGCGGCAGGGATCACCGAGACGCTGCGCCGGTTGCAGGACCGGTTCAGCGGGCCGACTGCGTAAGCGGTTCGGCCGCAACGGGATTGAGTGCGTCGAACATGAGGCTGAGGTAGCGGCGCCGCATCGGGCGGGGCTGGTTCATGGCCACCGACGCCGTGGTGACCATCGCCACGAACGTCGCCACGTCGTCGGACGTGAGGTCCGCACGCAGTTCACCGGCCGCCTGTGCCTGCATGATCATGTCGTCGAACTGCTCACGATCACGGGTGAAGAGCTGTGCGGTGAGGTCCGCGAGGTCGCCGATCGATGCGAGCAGGGGCCGCTGGCGGAACATCACGTCCTCGAGATGGGCAAGCGCGTCGATGAACGCCGCGCGCGGTGCGTCTCTGCCCAGCGCCAGGATCGCCGGTTTGATGTCGGTGACGACGATGTCCTCATAGACGGCGGCCGCCAGCGCCCCGCGGTTCGGGAAGTGCCGGTAGAGCGTGGCATTCGCGACGCCGGCCGCCTCGGCCACCTGGCTCAGCGTGGCGCTGTCCCCGTCGCGGCCGAACACCTCGCGGGCGGCGGCGACGATGCGGTGGACATTGGCGAACGCGTCCGATCGTCGGTTCCGCGGAGTCACGCAGAAATGATAGCCCGCTCCCAGATCCGGGGGAACGGTACGGGGCCGGTGCGCGATTTGCGTAACGCTACGGCGGGATTCCGGGCCCGGGGCCGCCACTGCGTTACCCAAATGGGCGCGCGGTGTGCGAAACGCCGCTACGGATCTCATCGCGGTGAGTCGATTACTGGGGCGCCCGCGGCGCTCGTCGACACCGCGGTCACCGCATCGGCCACCGCCTGCGGGGCGTCGAGCGCGACGAAGGTGCTCGCATGCGGCACCTCGACCATCGTCGCGTGGGGGAAGGCGGCCGCCAGACGACGGGATCGCGGGCCGGTTCAGCGGCTCCTAGTCGTGATGTCGTCAGTCAGCGGGGAAAGTTCTCGCCCAGGAAAACGCCCAGCGCTCGCCACGCCCGGTCGGCCACGACGGGGTGGTACTGGATGCCTCGCTCGGGCTGGTCGGCGAACGGAGCCATGAACGCGTGCATCGCACCCCCGTAGGTGTGCACCTGCCAATCCGCGCCGCGGGCGGTGAGCTCGCGCCCGAGTGCCACCACATCCTCCGGCGGCGCGAACGGATCGTCCCACCCGTGGTGGACCGCGATCCGCGCCGGGATTGCCCCGTCGACCGGCCGGTCCGGCGCCGTCAGCAGCCCGTGGAAACTCACCACCGCCCGCAACGGGTGCCCGGCTCGGGCCAGGTCGAGGACGCACAGGCCGCCGAAGCAGAAGCCGATCGCCGCCATCGCGTCGCGGTTCACCTCCGGCACGTCGGTCAACGCGGTGAGCACCGCCGACAACCGGTCGGCCAGCCCGCCCCGGTCGGCGAGGAACGCGGTCATCTCGTCGGCGCACCGCTGCGCGCCGCCCGCGCTCACCGCCTCACCGAACAGGTCGACGGCGATCGCCTGATGACCCCACTGCGTCAGGCGTTCGGCGATCGCGAGTTGGGCGTCGCTGCGGCCCTCCATCCCATGGAACACCAACACCGTTGGGGCATCGCGCCCGTCGCCGCTCGGGTCCTGCGGTGACACGAGGACGTGGTCGAAGGTGACGTCGCCGATCGAGCGGCGCAGCGATACCGTCGTCATCGCGCCGACGCTTCCAGACCGGCGGCGATCATGGCGGTTGTTCGCCTTCGGCGTAGCCGATCGGGCCGGACACAGGTGTGAGAACTGCAGGTAGGGGTAATCCACGCCGGATATGACTGCCGCACGTATACGACCTGATCAGCAATCCCTGGCCGAAACGCAGCGCATCGTGCGCGCGGTCGGCGACGCCTTCGCCGCGAAAGTGGTCGGGCAGCAGAACCTGCGCGAATCGTTGCTGATCGGCCTGCTGACCGGCGGCCATGTGCTGATCGAGAGTGTGCCCGGGCTGGCGAAGACCACCGCCGCACGCGTGATCGCCGCCGCCATCGACGGTGCCTTCCAGCGCATCCAGTGCACACCCGACCTGTTGCCCAGCGACATCATCGGCACCCAGATCTACGATTCGGCCACCAACCGCTTCGTCACCCAGCTCGGCCCCGTGCACGCCAACATCGTGCTGCTCGACGAGATTAACCGCTCCAGCGCCAAGACGCAGAGCGCGATGCTCGAGGCGATGGAGGAGCGCCAGACGACGATCGCGGGTCAGGTCTATCCGCTTCCGGAACCGTTCCTGGTGATCGCCACCCAGAACCCGGTCGACCAGGAGGGCACGTATCCCCTCTCCGAGGCGCAGACGGACCGGTTCATGATCAAGGACCTGCTGCAGTACCCGTCGGTCGACGAAGAGGTCGAGGTGATGGCGCGCATCGACGCGGGCCTCTACGACAGCGACCACCACACGCCGCCCGTCGTCGGACTCGACGACGTGCGGCGCGCGCAGCACGTGGTGCGGCACGTCCACATGGACCGGGTGCTGGTGCAGTACGCGAGCCGACTGGTCGAGGTGACCCGCCGGCCCGAGCAGCACCTGCCGAAGCAGATCGCCCGGTTCGTCGCCTACGGGGCGAGCCCCCGCGCCACGATCGCGCTGTGCCAGGCCGCACGCGCGCATGCGGTGCTGGCGGGACGCGCACACGTGCTGCCCGACGACGTCGCCGCGGTGACGCACCGCGTACTGCGCCACCGGCTGATCCTGGGATTCGAAGCGGCCAACGCCGACGTCACCGGGGACCGGGTCGTCGACGCCGTGCTCCAGGCCGTGCGGGTGCCCTGACCCCGTGGGCACGCACCTGAACCGGGCCCGGGCGCACTTCGGCAAGGACACCCGAGGGTTGCTCGACGGCGGCCGCTACGCGCTGTTGCACACCCGCAGCCTCGAATTCGACGACCTGCGCCCGTACGTCCCGGGTGACGACGTGCGCGACATCGACTGGAAAGCCTCGGCCCGCTCGGGCAGCGTGCTGATCAAGCGGTTCGTCTCCGAGAAACACCACAAGATCCTGTTGGTCGCCGACGCCGGCCGCAACATGTCCGCACTGTCGCCCGGCGGTGAGTGCAAACGCGATGTCGCCGCGCACGTCATGGGTGCGATCGGCCTGATCAGCATGAACCGCTCGGACGAGGTCGGGATGGTCCTCGGTGATGCGCGCGGTTGCGCCAACATCCCGGCCCGCCGCGGTGAGAACCACATCGAGAGCCTGCTGCACCGCTGGTACTCCCACAGCCTCGACGATCCGGGGCCCAGCGACATCACCTCCCAACTCGAGTACGTCGCAACGCATTACGGTCACAGCCGGCTCATCGTCGTAGTGTCCGACGAACCGGACAGCACCCCGCGCCTCGACGAGATGCTGGGCCGGCTGTCCGCCCGCCACGACATCATGTGGGTCATGGTGTCGGATCTGTCGCCGATCGGCGGGCCGGAAGACGGTGACGGGTACGACGTCTCGACCGGCAAGGTCGTCCTCAACGGCGCCACACTCGGGCGACGGGTGGTGGCTGCCTACCGCCGCGCCGAGAAGGCCCGTATCCGGCGTCTGGACGCGTTGCTGAGCCGGCACGCGGTCCCGTACGCGACCGTCGCCGGCAGCGACGACATCCGGCGCGAGCTCGTCGCCCTCACCGAGGTGCTCGCCCGTGCCGGATGAGCTCCTGCGGCATGTGATGGGGCCGACGCCGTACTCCACTCTGTGGTTGTGGGTGGCGCTTCTCCTGCTGATTCTCGTGATCGCCTGGTACGTCGTGGTTTTCGTGGCAACGCTGCCATCGGACAAGCTGCGCGGCCGCCCGGTCATCGGCCCGCTGCACTCGGGGCTGCTGCGGCGACGGTACGCCGGCCGGATCGCTGACATCACCGCCGAGCACGAGTCGGGAAGGATGTCGGCGCCCGAAGCCTGCGCCGCCATCAGCAGCACGCTGCGCAGCTTCCTGCACCAGGCGACCGGTGTCCGCGCGCAGTACATGCAACTCGACGCCCTCGCCGCCAGCAGCGTGGGCGCGGCCGCGCCCGTGCTCTCGGAACTGGGTGAGATGCGGTTCAACGACGACGCTCACAACGACGACGCTCACAACGACGACGCGCACGCCGACGTCGCGGACCTCAGCGCGCGGGCTCAGGAACTGGTTCGCACATGGATCTGAGATGGGTGCCCATCGCCGTCGCCGGATTGTTGGCGCTGATCGCGTGTTTCGTGCTCGCCACACTGCTCCCGCTGTCGCCGGAACGGGGCAGCCTGCGGCCGCTGGCCAACATCGCCCGGCTGATCCGGCTGCCGGAATACGCCCGCGCCGCACGGTTGCGGTCGGTGTCCACCGTCGCCACGCTGGTCCTGCTGGTGGTGCTCTTCGGCGCGGCCGTGGCCGCCGCCGCACGCCCGACCGGCGCGGACGACAGCTTCGAACGCGCCCACCCCGAAGACGTGATGCTGTGTGTCGCATCCCCGCTCACCGACCCGGCCACCGGAGCCCTGCTCCGTCACTTCGCCCAGCAGGCCGGCACCTACCAGACCCAGCGCATCGGTCTGACGTCGGTGAACTCCCGCGTCGTGCCGCTCACCCGCGACTATCAGTACGCCGCAGGCAGATTCGGCGACCTGGCCCGGGCGTCCGAGGTGCCCGACCCGGATCCGGGGATGATCGACCAGTTCACCGCGCCGATCACCTACACCGACTACGCACCCAGCGTCGACGACGTCCTGTCATTGTGTCTCACCGGTTTTCCGGACTTCGAACAGAAGAGCTCTCACCGCCGTTCGGTGATCTACCTCGGACCGCCGGCGCTGCGGGGCCCGGAGGAGCCGCGGCCCGCGCTCTTCGACGCGCAACGGGTCGCCGAGCTGGCCGACGCCGCGGGCGCCCAGGTCAACGTGATCACCTCGGGTGAGGATGCGGCGCTGCGGGCACTGGCCGACCAGACCGGGGGACAGTTCACCGTCGCCGCCACCGAATCCGCCGTCCAGGACGGATTGGCGCGGATCGACAGCCGTCCGGTACCGCTCGTCCTCGACGACGGAACCCGGGTGACCGGCCAGGCGCAGGATGCGCCGGTGCCGGCGCTGGCCGTCGTGCTGGTGTCCGCCGCACTGCTGTGTGTGACGCTGGTGGTGTTGCGCCGGTGACGTTCGAACCGATCATCCCGTTCGCGATCTTCGCCGTCGTCGCGGTGGCCCTCGTCGGTGCCCGGCTGGTCACGTTGCGTCAGGTTCTGGCCGCGACGGGTGCGCACCGCCGGCGTGCGCTGGGACGCTGGGCGGCAATGACTCTCGCGGTCGCGCTGCTGCTGCTGGCCACCACCCGCCCGGCGATCACCGCGGCCGCCGAGGACACGGGCGAGCGCGGGAGCGGTGCGAACACCAACGTCTTCGTCGTCCTCGACCGGACCGTGGACGCGCGGTCCGACATCGACGCGCTGCTCGAGCGGTATCCCGAGGCCCGCTTCGCGGTGATCACCTTCGCGCCCGGGCCCACCCTGGCCTGGCCGCTGTCGCAGGACGTGTGGAGCCTGCAGCCCGTGGTGGACGCCATGGTCGCCCTGCCGCCGGGAGATCCGGCCCGCGCGGATGCCGCCGCACCGGGGAACATCCTGCGGTATCAGCTGATCCAGGCCGCCCAGCAGTATCCCGGCTCGCAGAACCTCGTGGTCTACGCCGGTGCGGGGGCGCCGGGCGCACCCGCTCCGCAGGCCGGTGTCGACGTACCGACCGATTCGGTGAGCGGGGGAGCGGTGCTGGGCCACCCGGCGGACGGTGTGATCGACGAAGCCACCCTGCGGAGCATCGCAGAGGACCTCGGCGTGCCCTATCTCGATCGCCGATCCGGCGGTGAACTCCCGCCACTCGAGGTGCGTTCGGACACCGCCGAGGCGACCGAAGCCGTCCCTACCGGCTCGCGCCGCGAACTGTACTGGCTGCTGTGCCTGCTGGCCGCGGCGTTGCTACTCGGTGAGATCTGGCTCAGCGTGCGGGAATTGCGCCAGAGCCGGGTGGCCCGACGGGATGTGCTGTCGTGAGGCGCCGCAAGACCGGCCCGTTGCCGGCGCGGCTGCGGATGCGGCGGCGCCTGCTGCTCTGGAGCGCGCCCCTGACGCTGGTCACCGTGCTGGTCATCGTCAAGCTGCTGTCGGTGGTGCTCGCAGGCAACGCCGCGGTGGGCGACTACGCCGACCGCGACGCCGACGCGTTGGCCGCCGACGCGGCCGTCCTCGGAGTCGCCAACATCGTCGAACCCGCGAAAGCGCCGTTCGTCAAGGGACTCTCAGCCGTTTTCGAACGCCGGCTCGACGACTCCGACGCCTCGTTCGCCGAGGCCCTCGCGAGCACTCCGGCCGAGCGGTCCTGCCCCGTGCGGGTGAACCTCGCACTGGTCCGCGAACGCCGGGCCGACGACGCCGCCTTCATCGGCCGCAACGCCGACGCCCGCGACCTCTACACGCAGGCGCTCGGAATCGTCGACCAGGCACCGGCGAACTGCTTCGCAGGTAACTCCGACCCCGACGAACAACGCCGCACCGTCCGGGCTGACACCGCTCCCCGGCTCCAGGCGAAGATCGACGGGCTGCGCAACGCGCCACCGGTCGCACCGCCACCGCCGCCGCCACCACCTCCACCACCCCCTCCGCCACCAACGGCCGGGGCGCCCGGTGGCACCGCCGACGCCGATGCCGAACCCGACGCCCCGCGCCAACTGAACCCGCGCGGCGCGGATCCGCTCGACCGGCTGCGCCAGATCCTGCGGGATTCCGCCGGCTGAGCGGCTAGCCGAAGTCCGGGACGAAGTGGCGGGCGACCAGTTCACGCGCCAGCGGATAGTCCCCCAGCGAGGCGGTCAGGACGTCACCGAGTTCGTGCACTGTCGCGACGTCGATCCCGCGGGCTTGCATGAGATCCGCGATCCACCAACCGGTTTCGGACACCGTCCGCGGGTCGCCGGTCAGCAGGCCCGCCGCCACCGCGTGCAGCACCTGGTGCAGTACGTCGTTGGCGACGTCGCCGAGGTCACCGGGCGACGCCTCCTCCGGCGGGCCCGCCGCCGCACTGACCGACCAGCGCGTCCGCAACCGGTCCGCCAGCGCCCGGTGATCGTCTTCCAGCAGCGCCTGCTCGCCCGCCGGCCCGGCAGGCAGCGGCGGCGCGGGCGGTACGACGGCGGGCAGCGCGGCCACCGCGGCCACCGCCGCCTGGGCGGTCGGCGCCCACGCCGTCGCACCGAGGGCGCGGGCGCGCACGTCGTCGCTGCCGAACGCCGGACCGCCGACCGCGATCGGTATCCCGGCCGCGGTGCTCGCCTCGATGAACCGCCGGGTCGTGGGCATCGCGCCGAGCACCGAGCAGCTGACCGCGACCGCTTCCGGCCCGAGATCCTGCAGGTGCTGGTTGAGCCGCATCGGCGACGTGGCCGCGCCGAGCAGGGTGCTGTCCCAGCCGTCGGCGCGCAGGGCGCAGTCGATGATCATCGCCGGCAGCGCATGCCACTCCCGCTGCGAGCACGCCACGAGCACCCGGCCCCGGGTGACCGGCATGGTCCGCACGTGGCCCGCCACCGCTCTGGTCGCCGCGACGGAGATGGCCGTGGCGGCGTGCTCCTGGGCGACCGACCACTCGCCGCGCTGCCAGCGGGTGCCGACGGCGCGCTGGGTGTGCGCGACGACGTCGGTGAGCACGGTCACCGGATCGGCGCCGTCGGCCAGCAGCTCTTCGACCAGCGCGCGGGCGGCCGTGGCGTCGTCGTCGGCGAGCGCAGCCTCGTACCGGGGCAGGGCATCGGCTAGACCCCGCATGTGACCGCCAGCAGGGCGATGTCGTCGTGGGGCTGACCGTCGAGGAATTCGAGCACGTGCTGTTCGACCGCCTCGCACACCACGTCGGGCGCCGCCCCGGCGTAGGCAGGGAGGAAGGCCATCAACCGGTCCTCGCCGTAGAACCCGGTCAGGTTGCGGGCCTCGTCCACGCCGTCGGTGTACATCAGCATGGTGTCGCCGCGGTCGAGCCGCACGGTGGCGGGGCGGTAGCGCGTCTGTGCGCGGAACCCGGCCGCGGTGCCGGACACCTCGAGCTGGCCCACCCGGCCGTCGGCCCGCAGCACGATCGGCGGCGGGTGGCCCGCGACGGCGAGGTCGATGTCGGCGTGACCGTCGGGGTGCGGCCGCACCCTGGCGCACACCACGGTGACGAATTGGTCGGACTCCGCGTCGTGCAGAACCGCGTTGAGCGCGCCGAGGACCACCTCCGGGCGCCGGTCGAAGTGCGCGGCGGTTCTGATGCTCTGCCGGGTGCGGCCCGTCAGCGCCGCGGCCTCCACCCCTTTCCCGGAGACGTCGCCGAGCGCCAGGAGCCAGTCGCCGGTGGTTCCGTGGACGTCATAGAAATCGCCGCTGATCTCGAGGTGTTCGGCGGTCGGTCGGTACCGGGCGGCCACGCGCATACCGTCGAGCTCCGGCAGGACCGGTGGCCGCAGACCGCGTTGCAGCGCGGCGGCGATCCGGCCTCGTTCCTGGTAGAGCCGAGCGGAGTCCAGGGCGACCGCCGCCTTGCCGGTGAGCCGCTGTGCGAACACGATGTCGTCTTTGTCGTCGTCATCGTCTTTGTCGTCGTCTTTGTCGTCGTCATCGTCTTTGTCGGCGTCATCGCCCCAGCCGCGGTCCCCGAACCGCGCGAGCAGCAGGGCGCCCAGCGTCGTGCCCCTCGCCGTCAGCCCGAGGACCAGGATGTCGGCGGGGGAGCGGGCCGCCACCTCGCCACACAGCCGGGGGTGGTGCACGAAGCTCGTCAGTGCGTCCTCGGCGTCACCCGGCTCGAGCCGGACGCGCTGGGGTTGGCCGGTGCGCAACGTGCGCTCCAGCAGCGGATGCGCCTCCGGCCGGCGCGGCACCAGGTCGGTGAAACCGATCTGGTCCCCGCCGAAGAACGTGACACCGCCGGTGCGGTTGTCGGGCAGGACCAGCGCGGTCCAGTCGGCGAGTTCGGGGCGCAGCAATGTGAGTAACCGCAGGCCGGTGCGGCGCAGGTTGAGAGTTCCGGCCAGTCCGACCTCGACGTCGTCGGCGATCTGGGCCCGGCTGCGGGCGGTGTGATCCCCAGAAACGGTCGGCGCGGTCTCCCCGGGCATCGTTGGCACACTTCCCCGTCCGATAGCGGATATTTTCAACGGTAGCGGTCCTCGGCTGACCGGTCATCGTGGGCCGAGGTGGGCTAGCCTTGATGCCGTCGTGCTCCGATTTCGGATGTGCCGGGTTGAGACTGCAGCCTTGACAGTTGCGACTCGTTGCTCGCCGGGGGCGGGTACGAAGAATCACGAGGGTTGGGTGTTGGACGTTCAGGATTTCGGTGTCGAACAGTGGCATGGACGGGTCGCAGTGGTGCGTGCCACGGGGGTCGTCGACATGCTGACCGCACCGCACCTGCAGACCGCGATCCGCACCGCGCACCGGAAAGACCCCGCCGGGCTGATCGTCGACCTGAGCGATGCGGAGTTCATCTCGTCGGCCGGAATTCATGTTCTGGCCGTCACCCACGACGAACTCACCCCTCAGACGCGATTCGCGGTGGTGGCGGAAGGTCCCGGCACCAGCCGACCCCTCAAGATCACCGGAATGACCGACTTCATCGACCTGTTCTCGACGCTGGATGCAGCGCTGAAAACCTTTGCTGAATGACATCCGCACGAATCGGGTAGCCCATATCCACTATGAGTTCTTCGAGCAAACCGTCAGACGGCGCCGACCTGCGATTCCTTCGCATGGGCGCTGCTGACGCGCACACGGTCGCCCGTCTGCGGGAAGACTTCACCCGGTGGATCTGTGACCACTTCGAGCTCGACGACGTCCGCTCGAGCGACATCGTGCTGGTCGTCAACGAAGCGCTGTCGAACGCCGCCGAGTTCGCCTACCGCGACCATGAGGTGGGCGACAACATCACCCTGCAGACCTCGTATGCGGCCGACACCGGCACCCTGGCCATCACGATCGCCGACCGCGGCCAGTGGCGCAGGAGCGATCCGTCGAACCAGAAGCGGTCCCGCGGCCGCGGCATCCCGCTGATGCGGGCGTTGTCCGACCGCGTCGACATCGACAAGACACCGCAGGGCACCCAGGTGCATCTGTACTTCGACCGCTGCCAGCGCCGGGTGCCCGTTGGTTCGTTGGCCGCAACCCGGCTCGCGGAGCACGCGTAAATCCTTGACCGACCGTCGCGGCGGCTGCTAGACATGGCCGCATCAGGTGTTGAGCGGTCGCCCAACATCTGACGCGGCCGAAGGCGAAGCGAGGGTGCGGTGGCGGGTCTGGTCGAGGCCGGGGTGTACTACGACCCCTACGACATCGGCATCGTCACCGATCCATACCCCACCTACGCCCGGCTGCGTGACGAGGCGCCGCTCTACTACAACGAGCGCTACGACTTCTGGGCGCTGTCGCGCCACGCCGACGTCGAGAAGGCGCTGCTGGACTGGCAGGCGTTCTCCAACAGTCGCAGCGACATCCTCGAACTCGTGCAGTCCGACTTCGACATGCCCGAGGGCGTGATGATGTTCGAGGACCCGCCCGGACACACCATGCTTCGCGGGCTGATGTCCCGGGTGTTCACCCCACGCCGGATGGCCGCGATCGAAGATCAGATCCGGCGGTACTGCAGCACCTGCCTCGACCCGCACGTCGGATCCGACGGCTTCGACATCATCGCCGAACTCGCCTCGATGATGCCGATGCGCGTGATCGGTATGCTGCTGGGAATCCCTGAGTCCGAACAGATTTCGGTGCGCGACGCCAACGACGCCAACCTGCGCACCAAACCCGGTGCCCCGATGAAGGTGGCCGACCCCGACCGGATCGCCGACGGACGCATCTACGCGGACTACGTCGAGTGGCGGGCGCAGAATCCCTCCGACGATCTGATGACCGCGCTGCTCAACGTCGAGTTCACCGACTCCGAGGGCGTGACGCGCACGCTGACACGCAAGGAAGTGCTGCACTACACGCAGGTGGTGGCCGGTGCCGGCAACGAGACCACCGGGCGGCTGATCGGTTGGCTGGCCAAAGTGCTCGCCGAACACCCCGACCAGCGCAGGCAGGTGCGCGAGGACCGCAGCCTGCTCAACCGCGTCGTCGACGAGACACTGCGATTCGAGCCGACCGGACCGCACGTCGCGCGCTGGCTGGCAAGGGATTTCGAGGCCTATGGCACGACGGTGCCCGCGGGCAGCGCCGTACTGCTGCTGTTCGGCGCCGCCAACCGCGACCACCGCCGCTACCCCGATCCGGACACCTACGACATTCACCGCGACAACATCAGCCACGTCACGTTCGGCAAGGGTCTGCACTACTGCCTGGGCGCCAACCTCGCACGTCTGGAGGGCCGCGTCGCGCTCGACGAGATGCTGAACCGCTTCCCGGAGTGGGACATCGACTACGACACCGCCCGCCTGGCGCCGACCTCCACGGTCCGTGGGTGGGAGCAGTTGCGGATCGTGGTGGCATGAGCGGCGTGAGATGAGGGACGACTTCTTCGCACTGACCCAGGCCAAGGCCAGGTACTGCTACACCCTCGACACCCGGGACTGGGCCGGGTTCGCCGACCTGATGACCGAGGACATCGAGCTCGACGTCAGCGAGGGCACCGGCGTCCCGGTGGTGCACGGTCGCGACGCCGCGGTCGACATGATCAGGTCGTCGCTGACCAGCGCGCGTTCGGCGCACCAGGTGCACACCCCGTTGATCGAGGTCGACGGTGATCACGCCCGCGTGGTGTGGGCGATGCAGGACCGGGTGGTGTGGGAGAACGGGCCGTCGCTCACGGGATACGGGCACTACCACGAACGGTGGGTGCGTGGCGACGACGGCTGGAAGCTGGCGGCGCTGCGGCTGACGCGGCTGATCATGGAGTTCGGGTCCGCCGGCTGACTCTGCCGCGGGGTCAGCCGAGCCGAGACCGGCGCGGGGTATCCGGGAACAACGTCCGCAGCGTGGTCGCCCGGTTGCGTTCGGCGTGGTCGATCGCGAGCTTCTCCGCTGTCCGCGCGTCGCGTTCGGCGATCGCTTCGACGAGCTGGTGGTGGTCGTCGGACACGGTGTGCGGGTCGGGGATCTGCCGCACCAGCCACTGCACGCGATACAGGATCGGCGCCATGATCTCGACGAGTGTGCGGTTGTGTGAGGCGGTCACGAGCAACTGATGGAAGAGTGCGTTCGCGTCGTGGGCGGCCGCCGCGTCACCGCGTTCGGCCCCTCGATCGGCGGATTCGGCCGCCTGGCGCAGCGCGATGACATCGTCGTCGGACCGATTGCCTGCCGCCTCCCGGCACGCCATCGCCTCCAGGGCACTGCGGATGTCGAACAGTTCGGTGACGTCTCGTTCCGTCCAGTCCCGGACCACCAGACCCCGGGTCTTGCGGACTTCGAGGAAGCCCTCGCTCCGCAGTGCCTGAAGTGCCTCCCGGGCGGGCAGGCGCGAGACCCCGTAGGCCTCGGCGACATCACGCTCCACCAGACGGTACCCAGGCGGATAGCGGCCTTTGATGACGTCGGTCCGCAACGCGTCGATGAGCCGGCCCCGCAACAGCAGATTGCTGGCTGGACTGCCGTCGTCGGAGGGCGTCGGGGACATGGTGCGCCCAGTTTAGTCATTCCCGTCTGCGCCGACGCGCACGTCAGCGACTGACGCAGTCCGGGCGCGTCGGCTGGCCGAACGGATACCGCGTGCGGAACTCGTCGGCCGCGGCGGCCATCGTGACGAACTCCACGCCGTCGAAGCTCCCCCAGCGATCCAGGAGCCGTTCGAGCATCAGCAGTACCTGGGGGCGTCCGGAGACGTCTGGATGCAGCGTCATCGGGATCACCGCGTAGTCCAGTTCCCGGTAGACCCAATCGAATTGGTCGTTCCAGAGCTGTTCGATATCGCGCGGGTTCACGAAGCCGTGCGAATTCGGGTGGTTCTTGATGAACATCATCGGAGGAAGGTCGTCGACATACCAGTTGCCGCAGAACTCGACGATGTCGATCTCATGGCCGTGCTTGAGCGGCTTCATCCAGTGCGCGGCCGCCTTGGTCGTGTCGATCGGCGTCCACTCGTCACCCACGCGGGCGTAGAACGGCACGAAATCGTTGTAGTTCTGCGAGTGGTCGTAGGAGAACCCGTGCTCTTCGAGAATCGACACGGTGTGTTCGCTCATCTCCCACCACGGCGCCACGTAGCCCTTGGGTCTGGTCCCCGACAGTTTCTCGACGAGTTCGACGCTCTTGTCCATCACGTCGCGTTCCTGCTCCAGCGTGAGCGAACGGGGGTTCTCGTGGCTGTACCCGTGCGCCCCGATCTCGTGTCCGGCGTCGACGCACATCTGGGCCTGTTCGGGGAAGGTCTCGATGGAGTGGCCCGGCCAGAACCAGGTGGACACGATGTCGCGGCGTTCGAGCAGTTTGAGCATCCGCGGCACGCCCACCTCACCGGCGAATACGCCCCGCTGCATGTCATTCGGTGAGTCCTGCCCGCCGTAGGATCCGAGCCAGCCGGCGCAGGAGTCGACATCGATACCGACGCTGATCTGGATCTTCTTGTCCGTCACGAAATATCCCTCAGTTCTTGTTCAGTAGTGATCGAAGAGCGTGGCGCGCGTCATCCATCGCGGTGAGATCGTCGGCCGTCCAGGCGCGTTCGCCGATGCTGTGGGCGGAGAACCAGGCGACGAGTTCACCTTCGCGCTCGACCGGCCCCAGCGCCTGGGCGCTGACGCCGTAAACGTCACGCAGGGCCTGTGGCGGGTAGGGAGGTTCCACGAACGCCGGTTGCACCAGCACCTGGCGCTTCTCCTCCAGCCACATCACCGTCTCGAGCTTGCGTTGATCCAGTGACGGGTCATGCTGAATGGACCGCACACCGGGAGCGCATGATTCGGCGGCACACAGATCGACGTGCAGGCCAAGCGCCGCATCGTCGATCCGCACGGTGGTCCGATCGCACCCCGTCCGCTCCCGCAGCTCGGTGACGATCTTCTTCGCCCGGTGACGGAACGACGCCTGTTCCAGCACCCTGCCCGCTCCGGTGATCCGCCCGTCGGCGCCTGCGAGTTCCATTGCCCACCACAGTGTCGCGGCGATGCTGTCGATCACCGGGATGCCGAGTGCCTCCTCGACCTCACCGGTCACCGTGGTGCCGTCGACGTTGGTGCAGATCAACGCAACACCCTGGGCGCCTTCGGTTTTCGGGGCCGCTGCCAACAGCAGTTCGGCCACCGCGGCGGGAGTCTGCCTGCCGAACGACAAGTTGTCGGTGAGCTTCCACTCCGCATGCGAGACGATGCCGACTCCGTGACACGCGTACTCCCCGACGATGGCCTCGACCACGTCGTCGGTGTAGGGCGACGCGCATGCCAGCGCGGTGATCCCGAAGTCATGGCAGACCTGCAGAATGGCGAGCGTCGACGTCGCGGCGCGGATACCGGTCGCCTCCGTGATCGCCGCGCAGATCTGTCGGTCGTGCTCGACGCCGAGCCAGGAACCGGCAGTGCCGTTCCAGACGATGCAGTCGACTTCGGCGTCGGCCAGCAACCGGGCGGCGGCGAGCATCGTGTCGACGTCGAACGCGGCGCCGATGCCGTCAAGGGTGATGGACTGCACGGGAATTCGGGTGTAGTGCACGGTGACGTCGGCGCGATCGGCCAGCAGTCGCGACGTAGCCGGTTCGAGTGCTGTGTTGGACGACGGAACGATCATCCCTATGCGGGTCATACCGCGATTCCCTTCTCTGTGGATGCGAGTGAGGCCTTGGGGGCCAGTCGCGTGGAGTAGTCCAGCACGAGCACCGCCGCCGTCATGATCACGCCCGCGCCGACGAAGTACAGCAGCGCCCAGGTGTAGCTGCCGGTGCCGCCGACGATGAATCCGACCGCCATCGGGGTGACGAACCCGGATATGTTGCCGGCCAGGTTCATCGCGCCACCGAGGATGCCCGCGTCCTCACGGCCGCCGAGGATGGCGGGCACCGACCAGAACAACCCGACCCAACGGAGGAAGAACAGCACCGTCGACAGCAGCACGATCGCGGCGATCGGCCCGGGCATGAGCACCACTCCGACCAGGCCCGCCACCACGCAGACGCCGGCGAAACCCAGCAGGCCCCGCATCACGCGGTTGGTGGCGTAGCCGGCCTCCTTCAGCCGGTCGGCGAGTTGTCCGCCGATGATCTCACCGGCGAAACCGGCGCCGAAGATCGCGAAGGTGGACCAGCCGATGGCGTTGAGGTTGAATCCCTTGCTCTCCGAGAGGAACAGCGGGCCCCACGTGAGCAGACCGTAGAAGACTCCGTTGAATCCCAGCCAGCCCAGACACATCGCCCAGAAGCTGCGGTACTTCATGTAGTAGACCAGGCCCGCACGTTTCCCGGTGGATTGGTGACGAGCGCTCTCCTCGCGGTGCGCGTTCATGAGGTACTCGCGCTCGGCCGCGTTGACCTTCGGGTGTTCCTCCGGGGTGTCGCGGATCGCCCGCCATGCCCAGATGCCCAGGAACATGGTGACTACGCCCGCGATGATGAACGCCCACCGCCAGCTTCCGGTTGCGGCGATGAGGCTGGCGATGGCGATGCCGCCGACCGCCGACCCCAGCGGCGCACCGGCGTCGAGAATCGTCGCGCCGCGGCCACGCTCCTTCTCCGTCAGGAACACCGCGTTGAGCTTGCCGCCGGCGGGCATGATGGGTGCCTCGGTGATGCCGATCGCGCCCCGGGCGACGGCCATGGTGGCGATGTTCGGCGCCATGCCGGACAGAGCGGTCGCGGCGCCCCACCCGGTGCAGGCCGCGGTGATGAGTTTGCGCGGGCCGAATCGGTCGATGAGCCAGCCCGCCGGGATCTGCATGGCGGCGTAGGCCCAGAAGAACGCCGACAACAGCATGCCGGTGACTTCGGCACTGATGTGGAATTCCTCTTTGATCGCAGGCAGTGCCACAGACAGCGAGCCCCGGTCGACGTAGTTGACCGTTACCAGCAGGAGTAGCAGGGTGAACATGCGCCAACGGGCGTTGGACATCTGATTTCCTTTGTTTGGTATACCAAGGCGGTATTCCAAACAAACTTAAATCGGCCGCGGGCTCGACGACAAGCCGCGGGTGTAACGGCTTCGTTAACGATATGACCTGCTGTGGAGGTTGGGTGAAGCGCTCCCATGACGTCCGAACCATCTGGGGCACCGCCCGGAACTTTCCCGTCGGCGCGAGTCGCCCGCCCGTCGAGCCGCAACTGTTCATCAAGAACGCCCACGCGGTGATCGGGCCCGGCGAGCCCCTGCGCCTTTCCGGCGGGGTCGCCCAGCGCGTCGTCGCGGAGGGGGAACTGGCGATCGTCATCGGCGAGCGGTGCCGCGGACTGGCCACTCCCGCACAGGCGCGGACGTGCATCGCCGGATACTGCGTGGCCAACGACGTCACCGCGCGCGACCTGCAGGAGTGCGACGACCACTGGTCGCGAGGCAAAGGGCTCGACGGCTTCTGCCCGTTGGGGACCGAGCTGGTGGCGCCACCGGACCTGCCGGCCTGGGATGAGGTGGTCATCAGGACGTGGGTCGCCGAGAAGCTGGTCCAGGAGGAAGCGGTCGCGGCCGCCTACGTGGGGCCCGAAGAACTCGTGTGCTGGGCGTCGCAGCAGTTCACCCTCCATCCCGGCGACGTCTTTCTACTCGGGACACCGGATTATCGACCCTCCGGCGACGAGACCGGGGCGGTGCTGCGGCCTGGATGCACGGCCAGAGTGGAGATCGCCGGGATCGGGGAGCTGGTCACGCCAGTGGTCTGAGGCCTCGGGGCCGCACAATGGACACCGCACAATGGACATTGCCGAGACACGCTGCGACGCGCGACCCCGGAAGTGAGAGATGAACCCCCAGTACCCGCAGTCACCGGCGCAGGCGCCGAGCTGCTACCGGCACCCCGACCGCCAGACCTACGTGCAGTGCACCCGGTGCGGACGCTACATCTGTCCGGAGTGCATGCGCTCGGCCGCTGTCGGGCATCAATGCCCTGACTGCGTCGGCGAGGCCAACCGCGCGGCGCCGCAGGCCCGCACGGCGTTCGGCGGGCGGCTGCCGGATTCGAGCAGGCCGGTGGTCACCTATGCGCTGATCGCGGTGAACGTGCTGGCCTTCCTGCTGCAGAGCGCGTCCGGCGAGCTGTACCGCGAATTCGTCCTGTGGTCGCCCGGGGTCGCCGAGGGGGAGTGGTACCGCCTCGTCACGTCGGCGTTCCTGCACTACGGGGCGATGCACCTGCTGTTCAACATGTGGGCGCTCTACGTGGTGGGTCCGCCGCTGGAGATGTGGCTGGGCCGGTTGCGCTTCGGGGCCCTCTACGCGCTCAGTGCGCTGGGCGGGTCGGTGCTGGTGTATCTGCTCTCACCACTGAACGCCGGTACGGCCGGGGCGTCGGGCGCGGTGTTCGGGCTGTTCGGCGCGATGTTCGTGGTGGCCCGCCGGCTGAACCTCGACATCCGCGGGATCGCGGCGATCATCATCCTCAACCTGGTGTTCACGTTCGTGTTCCCGCTGATCAGTGGGCAGGGCATCAGCTGGCAGGGCCACGTCGGCGGCCTGATCACCGGTGCGGCGATCGCCGCGGTGTACGCGTACGCCCCGGCCGCGCGCCGCAACGTGGTGCAGGGCGGTGTGACGGCGGCGGTGCTGCTGCTGTTCGTGGCCCTGATCTGGTGGCGCACCGAGGAGATCTTTGCGCTGTTCGGGGTGCGCTGACCCGTCGACGCCCGGGTCAAACCCGGTGTCAGGTGTGCGGGGTCGGGCTCTGGGTGGACTCCCACTTCGACTCCAACGACCGGGTCACCGATGTGCCCGCGGCGAATTCCTTCTCGAAGGTCTCCCCGTCGTCGCCCTCGAGCGTGACGAGGTAGGAGTCTTCACCGTCGTTCTTGTGGACGACCTTGTAGGGCTGCGGTCCCGACCCGCGGTCCACGGCGATGATGTCGCCCGGGGCGACGACGTCGATCGACTCGTCGGCGAACTCGTTGCTCATGGCGTGCCGCGTACCCCGCGCGGGCGGCCACCCAAACGCGAGTTGCGTAACGCCAGGGCGGCAGAACGCGCCGAGAACCGCCACTGCGTTACGCAAACGAGTGGTCCGACGCGACTCAGGTCAGGTCATACAGACATCGGAGAACAGCAGCACCGGCCACGAGGCGATCGACCCCAGGAACGAGATCGCCAGGTCGACACCGTGCATATCACTGAGGTGATCGGTGTGCGTACTGGACCAGATGACCCCGACGATCAGGTAGGGCGTGCCCAGGAGCAGTCCGATCCCGATCAGTTCGGCGATGGTCAGCTTGTAGCTGAGGATTTGGCGAAGCTTCGTCTCCATGCGGTGACCCTCCCGATCTCGTCAAATGTTAACGATCATTCGGCACCGTGGAGACGGGATTCCACCGTTTTCTCCTGCACGCACAGCGGCGATGTTCATCGCAGATCGCCCAACCGGCCATCGCCTGTTGTGGAATGCTCGCAGGCATGGCACTGCCGCATCGCAGCGGACGGGTATCGGCGGCTGGACGGAGTCTGACCCTGGCCGACACCCGCATCACGATCGGACGCCGCACGGCACGCTGGTCGGACGACGCGGTGACCGCCACCGACGCGATGGACTTCTGGTCGTTTGCCGCGGGTGCGGCCAACGTGATCATGCAGCTGTCGTGGCCCGAGGTCGGCTACGGGGTGGTGGAGAGCAAAGTCGATTCCGGCAACCTGCTCAAACACCCGTGGAAACGCGCCAGGACCACGTTCTCCTACCTCGCCGTCGCGCTGTTCGGCACCGACACCGACCGCGCCGCCTACCGGGCGGCGGTCGACGGCGCGCACCGGCACGTGAAGTCGACCGACGCCAGCCCGGTGCGCTACAACGCGTTCGACCGCGACCAGCAGATGTGGGTCGCGGCCTGTCTGTTCGTCGGGCTCGAGGACGCCTATCAGATGCTGCGCGGTGAGATGACCCCCGAACAGGCCGAGCAGTTCTACCGATCGGCGTGGCCGCTCGGCACCACGCTGCAGGTCTCCGAGGACCAGTGGCCGCCCACCCGTGCCGAGTTCGACACCTACTGGAACAGCGCCTGCGGACGGGTCTCGGTCGACGACAACGTGCGTGGCTACCTGAGCGACCTGATCGATCTGCGGATGATCCCGGCGCCGCTGCGCTGGTCTTCGCGACATCTGTTGCAGTTCCTCACCGTCGGGTTCCTCGCGCCGATCTTCCGGGAGGCGCTCGGGGTGACGTGGAGTGCACGCGAGCAACGGTGGTTCGAACAACTATTCCTGTTCGTCGCCTTCGTCAACCGCTTCCTGCCCGCCCCCATCCGGCAGGGCGGCAGCCATCTGCTGCTGGCCGACGTCCGCCGCCGGGTGCGCCGAAGCCGGCCGTTGATATGAACGACATGCTCGGTGCGCTGCGCCGCCTCCTGTTCAGGGAGGTGAGCGTCGCAGATCTGCTCGAAGCGGCGCTGTGGCTGGCCATCCCCTACCTGGTCGTCGGGATGGCGTTCACCTTCACGCACCCGCAGTACGTGGGGTTCTTCGAAGGCCAGTTCGCGACCCGCCTCCCGGCCGGGGCCGACCTCGCAGCGTTCGGTCAGACGATGCTGCTGTGGCCGGTGCTGCTGATCGCCGACTACCTCTGCGCCGCCTGAGGGCAGATCCACGCCATCATGGACGGTATGGCCGACGACCCGCTGGACCAGTTGTACGCGGTGGCGCCTGAGGAGTTCACCGCGCTGCGTACCCGGCTGGCCGCCGACGCCAAGAAGCGCGGCGACGCGGCGGCGGCCAAACGGATCGCCGCGGCCCGCAAGCCCACCACGTCGGCAGCGGTGGTCAACCGGCTCATCCACCACGACCCCGAGGTGCGGGACCGGTTGGCCGGGCTGGGCGAGGAGTTGCGGGCCGCGCACACGTCGATGGACGGCGAACGCATCCGGGAGCTGTCGTCGCGGCAGCGCAAACTGATCGAGCAGCTGACCAAGGCCGCGCTGGAGGCGTCGGAGGTCACCTCGCCGACGGCCGCGCTGCGTGACGACGTGACGGGCACGCTGCAGGCGGCGGTTGCCGATCCGGAGGTCACCGCGCGCCTCGGCCGGCTGGCGAAGGCCGAACACTGGTCGGGATTCGGCGGCTTCGGCGACTCCGAGATGGTGTTCAGTGCACCCGCCAAGAAGAAAGAGCCGGCGAAGCCGGCACCGTCCGACGAGGAAGACCGGGAGCGTAGGCGCAGACACGAACAGGCCCGTGCCGTGCTGGCCGCCGCCGAACGCGCGCAAGCCGACGCCGACGACACCATGGCGCAGCGGCAGAGCGATCTCGCCACTGCCCGATTGCGCCACGAGGACGCCAAGGAGCGTCTGGCCAAGGCTGAGCAGGCACTCACCGATGCCGACGCTGCGTATCAGGAGTCCAAACGCGCCAGCCGCGAGGCGGCGGACGTGGTCAAGGCGGCGAAAGCCGAAGCGCGCGGCTGAGCGCCTGCAGGGTTAGCCTGGTGCGGCCGCCGCCAAACGTGTGTTTGCCGGCTTGTTCCGAAAAGTGGCGCGCATCATGCTCTTTGGGTCATGGTGGCGTTCACTACAACCGATGGCCGACTCGAGTACTGCGAGCCTACTCTCAGTTTCATGGCGTCATTTCTGCACCGCATCGGCCGGTTTGCGTTCCACCGGCCCTGGCACGTCATCGCCGCGTGGTTCGCGCTCATCGCCGTCGTGGCGGGCATTCTCGCCCTCAATCCGCCGAAGATCTCCACTGAGATGCGGATCAACGGCACGCCCGCGCAAGAGGTGATCGACCAGTTGGCGGAGCGGATGCCGCAGTCCTCCGGCGGTCAGGGCAGTATCGCCTTCGCCGCACCCGCGGGCCAGCGCATCGACGACGGGGCCAACCGCGACGCCGTGCTGGCCGCGGTCGACGCGATCTCGCGCACCGACCACGTGCTCGACCCGCGCCGGATGGCCGAGGCTGAGATGGCGAAGGGCCCCGCCAGCCCGACGCTGGCGGCGTCGGCGGCGGTGGCCCGCGCGCAGATCAACGCGCCGCCGTCCCCGGACGCGCCGCGACCGCTGACGGTCAACGGTCAGCCGATGCCCGGTGTGACGGTCTCCGCCGACGGCGCCGCCGCGCTCTACCAGTTCCAGTTCGACAAGCAGACCGCTGAACTGCCGACCGGCGTCGTCGAGCACACCATCGACGCGGCGCGCGAGGCGGTCGGCGACCGCGGTATCGAGGTGCTGCCGTCGGCGAGCATGGCGCAGATGCCCGAGATCGCCGGTGCGGGCGAGGTCATCGGCCTCATGGTCGCGGCCGTCGTGCTGATCGTCACCCTCGGCTCGCTGGTTGCGGCGGGTCTGCCCCTGGTCACCGCGCTGATCTCGGTGGCCGTCGGCGTGGGCGGTACCTTCCTGTTCTCCCACCTGTTCGACATCCAGTCGATGACGGTGGTGCTCGCGCTGATGCTCGGCCTGGCCGTCGGCATCGACTACGCGATGTTCATCGTCAACAGGCAGCGGCGGCTGATCCTCGACCGCGGCATGAGCGCCGCCGACGCCGCCGCCCTTGCGATCGGCACCGCCGGCAGTGCGGTCGTCTTCGCCGGCATGACGGTGGTGATCGCCCTCGTCGCGCTCACGGTCGTGGGCATCTCGCTGCTCACCCCGATGGCGCTCTCGGCGGCGGGCACCGTCGTCGTCTCCGTCCTCGCGGCCATCACCCTGCTGCCCGCGCTGCTCGGCCTGGTCGGTGAGCGCATCGCCTCGCCGAAGGGCCGGCACAGCGCCGAGACGGAGGAGAGCGGCCACCGGTTCGCCTCGGCATGGGTGGGCGCCGTCCTGCGCAACCGGGTACCCGCCGCGCTGGCCGGTGTCCTGGTCACCGGCGTGATCGCCCTGCCCGCACTGTCGATGACGCTCGGGATGCCCGACGGCGGCAGCTACAACCAGGGCACTCCGCAGCGCGAGAGCTACGACGTGATCGCCGAGCACTACGGCAGCGGCTACAACGGACCGCTGGTCGTCGTCGCCGAACCCGCGGCGGGCGGCCAGCTGACCACTGCCGACATCGCGGGTGCCTACAGCGATCTGCGCCGGGTGCCGGGTGTGGCCGAGGTGGTCCTGGGCGGCGTCAACGACGCCTCCGACACCGCGGTGTTCTCCGTCGTGCCGGAAAACGGGCCGACCGAGGAGGCCACCGCCCAGCTGGTGCGCGACATCCGCGCCCAGAGTGGCCCGCTGGCCGGCCTGCACAACGTGAAATTCGGCGTCACCGGCATCACCGCCATGGGCATCGACATGTCCGACCGGCTCGGCTCTGCGATCCCGATCTACGTGGGCATCGTGATGGGTCTGTCGATCCTGGTGCTGATGGTCGTGTTCCGCTCGATCGCGGTGCCACTCAAGGCGACCGCCGGATTCCTGCTCACCGTGTTCGCGACGTTCGGCGCCACCACCGCGCTGTTCCAGTGGGGCTGGTTCCAGCAGCTGATCGGGCTGTCCGCGACGGGGCCGATCCTGTCCATGCTGCCGATCATGGTGATCGGCGTGCTCTACGGGCTGGCGATGGACTACGAGGTGTTCCTGGTGTCGTCGATGAAGGAGGCCCACGTCCACGGCCACCGGGGCGACGCGGCGGTGGCGCACGGCTTCACCCAGGCCAGTCGCGTCGTCGCGGCGGCCGCCCTGATCATGACGGCGGTGTTCGCCGGCTTCGTGTTCAACGGCGATCCGATGATCAAGCAGATGGGCTTCGCGCTGGCGTTCGGCGTGCTGATCGACGCGTTCGTGGTGCGGATGACCGTCGTACCCGCGGTGATGTCGATGCTCGGCGACAAGGCCTGGTGGCTGCCCAAGCGGGTGGCGCGGGTCCTGCCCGATCTCGACATCGAGGGCGAGAAGCTCAACCGCCGGCTCGAGCAGGAGCGGGCCGGGCAGTCAGTCCCGGTCTGACCCGCGGGTCTGCGACGATGACGCGGTGACGGGTATGCGACGGCTGCTGGCCGCACTGGTGGTCGGCGCCGCGGTCATCGCCGCACCGCCCGCCGCCGCGGGCGGTCCTACGGAGATCACGCTCACGTTCGTGCGCCACGCGCAGTCCGAGGGCAACGCGTCCGGGCTGATCGATACCTCGACGCCGGGGCCGTCGATCACCGATCTGGGCCGCCGCCAGGCCGCCGATGCCGCGGCTGCATTGTCGGCGAACCGCTACGACGGTGTCTACGCCTCCACGATGGTCCGCACCCAGCAGACCGCCGCGCCGTTGGCCGCGGCGCTCGCCGAGCCCGTCATGGTGCTTCCTGGGCTGCGTGAGGTGGAGGCCGGTGAGTCCGAGGGGCTCCCGGAGGCGTCCGCGGCTCAGTATTTCGCCGCGCCGGTCCAGTGGCTGAGCGGTGACCGTGCCGCACGCATCCCCGGTTCGGTCGACGGCAACGAATTCGACGCCCGGTTCGACGCCGCGGTCCAGCAGATCTACGACAGCGCGCAGATCCACGCCGGCGGTAACCCCGTCGCGTTCTCCCACGCCGCCGCGATCATGCTGTGGGTGACGATGAACGTCGACAATCCGCATCCGGAACTGCTCCGCGACCATCCGCTGCCCAACACCGGCCGGGTCGTCATCACCGGAAACCCCGCGCAGGGGTGGACGCTGACGGACTGGGACGGAACCCCGGTCGCACCGTGAGGATGTGATCCGCATCACTGAACGCGTGATCTGCGACACATCTCAACTTCACTGCGGGCAGCAACGCCGTTAGGCTTGGCCAAGCACTGACGATGGGGAGCAGGCACATGAGGTACCGACTGATGCCGTACGTCACTCTCGAGATCGACGACCGCCTGCGCCGCCGGGCCCGTTCCTTCGGTGAACACCTACGCGTCACCATGCGCGCGTATCTGCTCAGCGCGGCCGACGACGTCGACACGGCGGGTGACCGGGTCCGCGGCATGTGCGACAAGGCCGTGCACCGCGTGGACACCGTGGTGGCGTCGGTGAACGACAAGCTCGCCCCGGCTTCGGCTTCGGCTTCGGGTTCGGCTTCGGCTTCAGCGGCGGCGTCGGGCTCGGCCGAGTCGCAGCCCGGCCGGCGAGAGGCCAGCTAGCCCCCGGCAACCAGCCGATAAGGCCGAATTCGCGCACTGCCTCTACGGTGGTGGGTGCTGTCTGTCGACAGCCTCGTTCCGGTGTGGAGAAGGGGTGTGTCCCGCTTGGTCGGCCATGGGCTTGCGGTGTTCTTCGCCTTACTGGCGGCGATCTTCATGGCGGTCGGCATCGTGGTCCGGCAGCGCGCCACCCTCGACGTGCCGCCCGAGAAGGGCGTCAGCACAGTCATGCTGCGGACGCTCCTGCGCAGGCGCGTGTGGTGGGCTGGGACCGGCGCCGCGGTGGCGGGTTTCTTCTTCCAGGCGCTGGCGCTGGGCTACGGATCGCTGCTGCTGGTGCAGCCGGTGCTGGTGTCCGCGCTGCTGTTCGCTCTCCCGCTGAGCGCGCGCATGGCGGGCCGCCGCGTGAAGCGTGCGGAGTGGCTGTGGGCGCTGGTGCTGACGGCCTCGCTGACGGTGTTCGTCGCCCTTGCCAAAACCAGCGCCGGTGACTACGACATCCCGGTCGCCCTGACGGTGATCGTGGTCGCGGTGTGTGTGGGCGTCGTGCTGGCGTGTGTGCTGATCGCGATGCGCGCCACCAACTGGCGGCGTGCGGTGATGCTCGCCGCCGCGGTCGGTGTGCTGTTCGGACTGGTCGCCGTGTTGACGAAGATCGTCATGCACATGCTGACCGAGGGCCGGGTGTACAGCGCGGTGACGACGCCCGCCCTCTATCTCGTGGTCGCGCTGGGTGTCGCGGCGACGCTGCTGCAACAGTCGGCATTCCACGCCGGTTCGCTGCAGACCTCGGTGCCGACGATGCTCGTGCTCGAACCGGTGATCGCCGTCGTCCTCGGTGCCATCGTCCTCAACGAGCACATGTCGATCAGCGGACTGGAACCGATCGCCCTGGCCGCCGCCGCGGCGGCGATGATCGCGGCGACCGTCGCGCTCGGCCGCGGCGAGGGTGCCTACGAGGAGCGACTCGAAGCCCCTTTGGCAGAACCGGTCTCCTAGGCCGCCCGGAGCTCGGCGGGACGGCGCTCACCGGTCAGCATCAGGCTGCGCAGTTGCGTGCGGCCGCGGTGCAACCGCGACATCACCGTGCCCAGCGGCGCCCCCGTCAACTCCGCGATCTCCTTGAACGCGTACCCGGCGACGTCGGCGTAGTAGACCGCCATCCGGAACTGCTCCGGCAGCGCCTGGAACGCCGCGCGCAGCTCACGGTCGGGCAGCCGGTCCAGGGCGTCGTCCTCGGCCGACCGCCATGCCGGGCCCCCGCGTTGACCGGCCGTGGTGACATCGGTGTCCGGGAAGTCCGGAGTGAGCTGTAGTGCCGGACGGCGCCGGTCCTTCCGGTATTCGTTGATGAAGGTGTTCATCTCGATCCGGTACAGCCAGGCGCGCAGATTCGTGCCTTCGGTGTAGCCGCGGTAGCCGCGGAACGCGTTGACCATGGTCTCCTGCACCAGATCCTCGGCGTCGTGGTGGTTGCGGGTCAGCCGCAGCGCCCGCTGGTGCAGTTCAGGCAGCAGCGGCGCGGTGGCCTTCTGGAAATCCTGGGGAGCGAAGTCGTGGTGCATGGCGAGTTCCCTTCGTGGCGTTGCACAAGAGACTCGTCGCTGCGCGCGCGGATGTCGTCCACGTGAGCGCCCAAAAGCGCCTACCGGCTAGCCGGTATAGACCCGTCAGGG
The DNA here is from genome assembly GCF_016313185.1 of Mycolicibacterium baixiangningiae. Taxonomy (NCBI): domain Bacteria; kingdom Bacillati; phylum Actinomycetota; class Actinomycetes; order Mycobacteriales; family Mycobacteriaceae; genus Mycobacterium; species Mycolicibacterium baixiangningiae. Next base: position 5,653,965 of record NZ_CP066218.1, on the reverse strand, counting down.
GTTGATGGTGTTCTCGCCGATCTGGCGGCCCCACACGTACTCGATCGCCAGCGGCTGGCCGAGTTCGAGGTGGTTGTAGGGAGCGATGGAGGCGCCGGTGTCCAGGACCAGATACGGCGCGGGCCACAGATCGCGGGTGACCTTCTGCCAGCAGCCGGGACGGCCTTCGGGCCCGCCCGTGGCGTTCACCCGCGGCAGGTTGTCGGGATAGACCCACGGGTTCGACGCGCCCTGCACGGTGTTGTGCAGGTTCACCGAGTACCCGTTGCCGCCGTTGAATTCGGTGAAGGCCGGTTCGGCGTCGTGCCAGTTCCGGATCATGCAGAACAGCGACGGGCTGTTGCGATCCAGCGTCTCGGACACTGTGACAAGGTCGTTGGCGCCGCGCACGAGGTAGGGGCCGCCGCGTTCGAGCACGTCACCACCGGTGTTGCCGAAGCCGACCGCGGCCATGAGCGCCTGGTCGAGGTTGCCGCGCTGCTCGTTAAGGGTGCGGGCGGTGGTGACGGCGTTGTTCAGGCCGTCGAACAGGTCGGGTGCGGCGTCGCCGTAGACGTCGGCGAGATCGGCGAGCAGCTGGGTGTCGCGCCGGATCTGCGGCATCTGCGGGTTGAGGTCGGCGAGGATCTCGTTGCCGTTGACGACGGACTGGCCGAAGCGGTCACCGAGCCCGTCGAGAGCTTCGGCCGTGGCGGTCAGCGTCTGGTTGAGCTTGATCGGGTCGACCTGCTCGGCCACCGAGACCACCGTCTCGAACAGCGTGTTGAACTCCGTGGACACCGAATCGACGCGGATCACGTCGTTGCTCGCAATGCGTTGCGGGACAGGGTTTTCCGGGGCGGAGAATGAGATGTACTTGTTGCCGAACACGGTGGTGGCCCGGATCCCCACCTCGACGTTGGCGGGGATGAGGTCCACATATTCCGGGTGGACGGCGAGGGCGAGTTCGGCGGCGGGTTTTCCGTTGTCGTCGATCGCCGAGACCGTGTCGACGCGACCGATCGGCACGCCGTTGTAGGTGACCTTCGCGCCCGGATCCATCGACAGGCCGGACCGCTCGGCGATCATCTTCAGCTTCACCTCGGGGGTGAAGGCGCCGCGGAACTGCATCCACACCAGCGTCAGCACGAGCGCCACGATCAGCGCGGTGATCAGGAAGGCGACCTTCAGCGGCGGATCGAACCGCCACTTGGTCAACCGACGCTCCCACGCCGACCCCGACGAAGCCACCGCGAACCACCTCCTCGACCACGGTCGTCCGTCGCCTACGCCAGCCGACGGTACATCCCCGGCCACTGCCGAAGCGAGTCAACTTTTCCAACTGACGCTGCTCGGCGCAAGGCCGGGCTCGACAGCTGCGGCGAAGATCACGTTGCCAGCAAAGTGCCGAGTATGGCATATATTGCCCCTGCCGATGACCTTGATTTTTGCTGGGAAGAGGACTTGGGATGCTGACGCCGTTGCCCGCCGAGGAATGGGACGACCGGACCCGCGCAGCGCTCGAGAGTGCGGTGCCGCCGGAGCGCCGCGACCCCGACTCGGCGGGTAATGCGCTGGCCACGCTGGCGCGTCACCCCGACCTGGCCGCCAAGTTCCTGCCGTTCAACACGTATCTGATGGAGCATGCGACACTGCCTCCCCGATTGCGGGAGCTGGTGATCCTGCGCGTCGCACACCAACATGGCTGCGCGTACGAGTGGGTCCACCACCGCGCGATCGGGAAGATGGCCGGCCTGTCAGACGCCGACGTCGAGGCGGCGCGTACGGGTGCGGCCGCCGGCGCGTTCGACCGACTGGTGCTCACCGCCGTCGACGAGATGCACCACGGGTCGCAGATCAGCCCGCAGACGTGGGAGGCGCTGGGGGAGCGCCTCGACGAGCGGGCCCGGATGGACCTCATCTTCATCGCCGGCGGTTACGGGGTGCTGGCGACCGCGCTCAACACCTTCAGGGTGGAACCCGAACCCTGGGCGGGCCAGCCGGAGTTCTACGAGACCGACTGAACACGGCCGTCAGCTCGCGGCGCGGACCCTGGCCGCCGCGTTCTCCGGCATCGGCTCGTACCGGGCGAAGGATCGGTGGAAGACGCCCGCGCCGTGGGACAGGGAGCGCAGATCCACCGCGTAGCGGACGAGTTCGGCCTGGGGCACTTCGGCGAGGACGACCGTGCGGTCGGCACCCGATCGCTCGGTCCCCAGCACGCGGCCACGCCTGCCGGATAGATCGCCCATCACCGCACCCACGAGATCGTCGGGCACCGTGATGGACACGGTGTCAACGGGTTCGAGCAGGTTGACGGTCGTCGCCGCGGCGGCGTCACGCAGCGCCAGCGCACCGGCCATCTGGAAGGCGAAGTCGGAAGAGTCCACGCTGTGGGCCTTGCCGTCCACCAGCGTCACCCGGACGTCGACCACCGGATAGCCGGGGGCCCCCTCGAGGGAAAGGCCCTTGTCCATCTGCGCCCGCACCCCCTTCTCGACGCTCGGGATGAACTGTCGCGGAACGGATCCACCGACGACCCTGTCGACGAACTCCAAGCCGGCGCCTTCGGGGAGCGGTTCGACCTCGATGTCACAGACCGCGTACTGACCGTGCCCGCCGGACTGCTTCACGTGACGGCCGTGGCCTTTGGCGCTGCCGCCGAACGTCTCCCGCAGCGGAATGCGCAAGTCGATCACGTCCACCGTCACGCCGTAACGCCGGGACAGAGCGTCGAGGACGACGGCGGCGTGCGCCTCACCCATGCACCACAGCACGATCTGGTGCGTCTGCGGGTTCTGCTCGATGTGCAGCGTCGGATCCTCGGCGGCCAGCCGCGTCAAACCCACCGACAGTTTGTCCTCATCGGTTTTCGCACGCGGCGCCACCGCGACCGGCAGCAGCGGTTCGGGCATGGCCCACGGTCTCAGTACCAGCGGATCGGCCTTGTCGGACAACGTGTCTCCGGTTTCCGCGCGGGTCAGCCTGCCGATCGCGCAGATGTCTCCGGCCACTACCGACGGTGCGGGTCGCTGCTGTCTGCCCAGCGGGAAAGACAGGGTGCCGATGCGTTCGTCCTCGTCGTGGTCGGGGTGACCGGAGCCGGTCACCGAGTCGTCCGCCGCGCCGAAGAAGGACGAGAAATGGCCCGACACGTGCACGGTCATGTCGGGCCTGATCGTCCCCGAGAACACCCGGGTGAGGCTCACTCTGCCGACGTAGGGGTCCGAGGTCGTCTTGACCACCTCGGCCAGCAGCGGGCCGGCTGGATCGCACGTCGGGGCCGGGCGGGCAGCGCCCTGGGGGGTGAACAGCTCGGGCAGTGGGTGTTCCAGCGGAGAAGGAAAGCCGCGGGTCACCGCCTCGAGTAGTTCGAGGGTGCCCACACCGCTGCTGCTGCAGACCGGGATCACCGGGAAGAAGGAGCCGTGGGCGACGGCCTTCTCCAGGTCGCCGATGAGCGAAGCCTGGTCGATGTCCTCGCCACCGAGGTAGCGCTCCATCAGCGATTCGTCCTCGGACTCCTCGATGATGCCCTCGATGAGGGTGCCGCGCAGTTCGGTGTACTCGTCGAGATGGGGCGCGCCGGGTGGTTCGCCGGTGAGTAGGCCGGTCAGCTCGGTGCCTGTGAGGAAGTACAGCGGAACCACCTTGTCGCCGAACGATTCCCGGGCGGCACTGAGGGCTTCGCCGTAGGAGGCGCGGGCGTGGTCGAGTTTGGTGATCACCACCGCGCGCGGCATGGCCACCGCGTCGCACTCCCGCCACAGTAGTTTCGTCGGCTCGTCGACACCCTCGTTGGCGGCGATCACGAACAGCGCACAATCAGCGGCGCGCAGGCCGGCGCGCAGTTCCCCGACGAAGTCGGCGTAGCCGGGGGTGTCGATCAGGTTGATCTTGACGCCGTCGTGGAGCAGCGGGGCGAGCGCCAGACCGACCGAACGCTGCTGGGCCACCTCGATGTCGTCACAGTCGCAGACCGTCGTGCCCTCGGTGACCGCGCCGGCGCGGGTGAGCACACCCGCGGCGACCAGCAGGGCCTCGACCAGGGTCGTCTTCCCGCCGCCGGACGGCCCCACCAGTGCGACGTTGCGGATGGCCTCGGGGTGGTCCGCGGTGGGCACCGGTTGCGACGTCGTCTTGTCCGCCATGGCTTTCCCTCCTGCGTCGCTTTCCCTCCTGCGTTCGACCCGCAAACCCCACCCTGCTCCGATGTGATCTGCAACACAAGGGGCTGCTCCCCCTACAGTCGGGGTCATGGCGCACCGGTACTTCCTCGATTCGGTCGATTCCTTCCTGCCCGACGCGTTGCGCGGCTTCGTTGCGGCGAACCCCGAGGTCACCTGGCACCGGGACCCGGGCTTCCTCGCGCGCCGCGCGCCGACACCGCCGGGCCGGGTGGCGGTGCTCTCCGGTGGCGGGTCGGGGCACGAGCCCATGCATTCTGGGTTGATCGGTTCGGGGCTGCTGGACGCGGTCTGTCCGGGGCCGATCTTCACCTCGCCGAATGCGCTGCAGATCGCTGGTGCGACGCGCCACGTCCACTCCGATGCCGGCGTGCTCCACATCGTGAAGAATTACACCGGCGACATGATGAACTTCCGCATCGCGCGGGACATCGTGCGCGACGAGGGAATCGACACCGACGTGGTGGTGGTGGCCGACGATGTGGCCACCGAATCGGACGGCGACGGCCCGGGGCGGCGCGGCACCGGGGCGACGATCGTGGTCGAGAAGGTCTGCGGTGCCGCCGCGGCGGCCGGTGCGACGCTCGCGGAGGTGACAGCGCTCGGCCGACGCGTCGCGGAGAACGCGCGCAGTATGTCGGTGGCCCTCGACCCGTGCACCGTGCCCGGATCCGACCGGCCGTCATTCGACCTCGGACCGGACGAGATCGAGATGGGCATCGGCATCCACGGCGAGTCGGGTACCGAACGCACGCAGTGGCGTCCGGCGACCCAGATCGTGCAGGCACTGTTGGAGCGGATCCTCGCCTCGCTCGACGTGGCGGCGGGGGACCGGGTCATCGTCGTGGTCAACGGCTTGGGCAGCACGCACCCGCTGGAGCTGAATCTGGTGTTCGGGCAGGTGCTCGAGCAGTTGCGGGCAGCGGAGGTGCGGGTGGTGCGCAGCCTGGTGGGCACGATGATCACCGCGCTCGACATGCGCGGGGCGTCGGTGACCGTGGCACGGGTCGACGACGAGATCGTGGGGCTGTGGGATGCGCCGACGGATGCGCCGGCGTGGCCGCGACTCGCCGCTGCAGAACCGGGAGATCTGGTGGACACCACGGTGGCCGAACCTGACGACGGCGCTGCTTCGGGACCCGAATGTGGTTGGCTGACAACGTTCGTCGAGCGGGTGCAGGGCGCGGTCGACGAGCTGACCGCGCTGGACCGGCAGGTCGGCGACGGTGACTTCGGGCTGAACATGTCGGCGGCGCTGGGGCATTTCGATCTGCCGCTGCGAGGGTCGGACGCCGAGGTGCTCGACGCGATCGCACGCTCGTACTTCGTCCGGTCGGGTGGGACGTCCGGTGCGGTGTTCGGCACGCTGTTCCGTGAGCTGTCGAAGGCGTTCGCCGAGAGCGACGAATTCCGTGCGGCGTTGGCGGCGGGCACGGGGGCCGGTTTGGAGTCGGTGGTCGAACTCGGCGGGGCACACGTCGGGGACAACACCGTCGTCGACGCGTTGCATCCGGCGAACGAGGCGCTACAGCAGGGTGCTTCGCTGGCCGAGGTCGCGCGGGCGTCCGTCGAGGGTGCGGAATCGACGCGTGACCGGGTGGCCCGCAAGGGTCGGGCGAGCTATGTCGGTGAGGCGTCGCGCGGCGCGACCGACCCTGGCGCGCTGGCGATCTCGTGGCTGTTCGAGGCGGCGGCCGGCTAAAAGGCGACCTGCAGGACGAACAGAATCAACAGGACGTAGGCGAGACCGACGAAGACGCCGATGACTCCGAGCGCGATCAGCGCGCGGCTTTCCTTGACGTCCACGGCTGCGACGTAGAAGCCGACGGAGCAGACCGCAGCGACGATGCTGGCGACGACCTGGATACGCGCGATGAGGACGTCTCTGTCGGACGGATTGTTGCCACGCGCGAATTCGTACGCCCCGACCGGCCCGCTGAGGGGAAGTCTCGCCAGTATGAACGCGATGATCAGCGCGACCGCGGAGAACGCCAGCAGGTAGGCGGCACGCTTGGTGGCGCATGCATCGGACATCAGGCCTCCGCGGGAGGTTTACTTCGGACGGTCGGAGTGTAGGTCGGAAGTTGAATCGCGCGAGCCATCAATGTCGGTGGGTCGGATTACACTCGCACACATGTTCGATGAATCCTCGTCAGACGAGTTGGTGGCGGTTATCGCTGACTCCTATCGTGAGGAGTCGACGCTGGTGGGGCGCCGGGTGGCGGCGGTGGCGGAGTTGTTGGGTCGGCGCACGTGGGAGGCTGAGGCCGAGGACCCGGACTGCGGGTACATGATCGTGACGGGGTTGCAGCGAACCAGTGCCGAAGTGGCTGCCGTGATGAACCTGCCCGCTGGCACGGCCAGCACGCTGGTGGCCAACGCCGAAGCCCTGGACAGCCGCTTCCCGACAGTCATGGCGGTGCTGTGCGCGGGGGACACTGATTGGCGCACGGTGCAGATCATTCTCAAGCGCACCGAACTGGTTCGGGATTTGTCGGTGCTCGCCGCCCTCGACAGCAGGTTGTCGTCCGGGGTGGCGCGCTGGCAGTCGTGGTCGCGTAAACGGGTCAACAACACCGTCGACGCCGCGGTGCGCGCGTTGGATCCCGACGCCATCCGGGAACGCGAAACCGCTGAAGACAATCGGCATTTCGACGTCATCCCGGTGGGGAACGGCACCGCCAAAGTCGACGGGGTCCTCGACGCGGAATCGGCGGTGATCGTGGATGAGAAGCTCGCCGCCCTGGCCAACGGGGTGTGTCCGCAGGATCCGCGCACCCTGGACCAGCGGCGCGCGGATGCGGTGGCGGCGATGGCCCAGGGCATCACGCTGGCGTGCCGATGCCCGGCCTGCTCGAGCGCCGGCACACCCGCGCCGACCGTGGATGAGGGCCGTGGCGTGCGGACGGTGATCAATGTGATCGCCGACCAATCCACCGTGCTGGGTATCGGGAACAAGCCCGGGTATCTGGCCGGGTTCGGGGTGATCGACGCCGAGGTGGTGCGGCGCATGGTCGAGCGGGCCACCTTGCGGGTGCTCACCGCGCCGGTGGTGACCGCCGAAGAGATGAGGCGCTATCAGCCGACGGCGGCGGTGGAACGGTTTGTGCGGATGCGGGATCTGACGTGCCGGTTCCCGGGGTGTGACCGCCCCGCTGAGCGCTGCGACGTCGACCATACGATTCCGTTCAACCATGTCGACCCGTCCAAGGGTGGCTTCACCACCCCGAACAATCTGAAATGCCTGTGCCGCCAACATCATCGGCTCAAAACGTTCGACAACGGGTGGCATGATGTGCAATTGCCCGACGGCACCATTGTGTGGACGTCGCCGACCGGGCGGATGTACTGCACCGCCCCCGGCGGCATCGAGTTGTTCCCCCGGATGGGACCGCCGGCGTGTGTGGAGCCGAAAGCACGCCGTCGCAACCTGTCTCGGGAACGCGCAAAACGTGTCGCGCACAGGCGGGAGCGCAACCGCACCCTGCGGCCGGTCAACGCCGCGCGCCGCAGGCTCGACGCCGCGCGCAAGCATGAGATCGAGAACCGCAAGGACCGCAACCGTCGACGTCGCACCGCGCTGTTGATGCTCGAGCACCGAAGAAAAGCCAACCCGTACCTGCGCTGGATCAACGAGCCCGACCAACCCGAAACCCTCCCACCGGACTGGCAACCACCACCCGAACCCCACGAACCACCCTTCTGAGGATCGCGTGACTACAGCATCCGCGACAGATGGCGGTTTCGTCGCACCACCGTGTGCTTGAGGATCAGGCCCACGTGCGCAGCGATGACCGCGAGGAAGACCACTTGTGCGGCGATGTGCAGTATCAGCCAATGCTCGCCACCGGCGATCAGGATCAGTCCGGTCGCCGGGACCATGAACAGCATTGTCAACAGCATCTTCTCCAGCGTCGCTTCGAAACGCCGCTCGCCGGCGCCGAGGTGATCGGCCCACGGGGGCAGCCCTCCCATGCGGCGCCAGATCACCCGCGTCAGCGCCAACAGGATGAGCGAAACACCCAGCAGCACATGCATTTCCGGCAGCGACAAGCCGTCGCTGAACCCGTCCCTGTTGAGCAGGCTCGATGCCGCGTCCGCCACGTAGCCGTCCTCGCGGGCGTCCAACTCGTCGTCGAGTCGGTCCAGTTCGGCCTCGAAGCGTTCCTCGGCCGCCTCGCCCTGCTGCTCGGCGCGGTCCTCACCGGTGTCCTCGAGTGCGTCGATGCGGTCCTTCTCGCGATCGAACACCGCGTCGTCGGCCTCCATCGACCACCCGACCCCGAACTGCGCCGCGACGACGATCACCGTCAGCCAGTGCAGCACCTTCGTGACGACGCCGTAGCCGTGCTCACCGTTTCGTAGCCGTTTCACGCCTGCCACGACGACCATCGCCGCACCGCCACCGTGACGACCGGGCCGTCGAGCTCGAGGCGCTGATACTGCGGATACTTCTGTCGCAGCATTGCGTAACCGGCGGCCATCTCGTCCCCGCTGTGGTGGATGGCGGCCTCGCCGTCGGCGCGCACCCACCACAGCTGACTCCAGTCGTCGGCGTAGTGGTCGACGATCAGACAGACACGCGGATCGGCCTCGATGTTGGCCAGCCGGCGCAACCGCTGCGTCGACTTCCGTTTGGCGTCCACCGCGGTGTAGACCGTGTCGTTGTGCACGGCGAACACCACCGGCACCAGATGTGGTGCGCCGTCGGGGTTGATCGTGGCCAGCGCTGCCGCGGGGGCAGCGGAGAACCTGTCGACAGGGTCGAATTCCGCCATGCCGTCAGCCTATTGGCGTGACGGCCGGCGCGTGACTCAATCGGGTTCGCGCGGATTGTTCGGCTTACGGATGGCGGGGCTCTTCGTCACCCCGATCTCGGGCTTCTTCGTCTGGCTCGGCCGTTGCGTCGGCCGGTACACCGGCCCGCTGTTGGCCGGTGCCTGCGACTCCGGGGGTGGCGGTGGCGGAGGGGGAGGCGGCGGAGGTGGCGGGGGCTCGCTGGTGCGCGTCGGCGTCGGCGCCACGGTCGACGACGGTGTCGGCGCGACCGTCGACTCCTGCTCGCCGCCGTCACCGGAACCACCGACGAGCAGCAATACCGCCGACACCACGAGCGCCACCGCCGCGAGCGCGACGACCACGAGCACCGCGACCGCCTGCCGCGTGCGATACCACGGGGGCGGCGGCGGCCGGAAGGACCACGTGTTGGCGTCGAACGCGTCGAAGTGCTCGTCGTCAACGGGCAGGCGACCTATCGGTTCGCCCCACGTGTCGGCACCGGCGTACTCGGGTGCAACGTATTGGGGCTCGGCGTATTGGGGCTCGGCGTATTCGGGCTCGCTGTAATCCGCTGCCGTGGGTTGGTAGACCTCGTCGTAGTCCTGCTCGGCCGCCGCGCCGTGCCCCGTGCCCGCACCGCCGTGATGGGGCGGTTCGTCCCAGCGGTAGTCGAACTCCCCCGGGGCTTCGCGTTCGGCCACGTCCCGATGTTATCCCCGCGACCAGCACAAATGCGCGCCTGCCGGGTGTACGGGTCAGGTCTTGGCCAACGTCCTGCCTGATCCGCCTGGTCACGGTAGTGTTCTCACGCCCCGTTCGGATCCATTCACTGCGGTGACGGGACGCCGTAACCGCCGCGTCACCGCTGCGCCTCCTGACCATCGGAAGGTTCGGCAATGATCACTTCACGGCTGCTGGCAGCCTGCACATCCGCGCTCCTCATCTCCGGTCTGGTGGCCTGCGCCCCGCCGGAGAAAGAGTCCGGCGGCGGCGAGACCGACTCGGGCGTCAAGGTCTCCGAGGCCGTCTCGGCGGCCGACTTCGGGGGCATGGACAAGCTCGTCGAGGCGGCCAAGTCCGAAGGTGAGCTCAACGTCATCGCGCTTCCCCCGGACTGGGCGAACTACGGCGCGATCATCGACGCGTTCTCGAAGAAGTACGGGATCAAGGTGAACTCGGCGCAGCCCGACGCCGCCAGCCAGGATGAGATCAACGCCGCCAACCAGCAGCGCGGCAAGTCCTCCGCCCCCGATGTCTTCGACCTCGGCCAGTCCGTGGCCCTGGCCAACACCGGCATGTTCGCGCCGTACAAGGTCGAGACCTTCGACGACATCCCCGCCGAGTTCAAAGACCCAGACGGCACCTGGGTCAACGACTACGGCGGCTACATGTCGATCGGCTTCGACTCCGCCAAGGTCCCGCCCGTCACCAGCGTCAACGATCTGCTCAAGCCCGAGTACCGCGGCAAGGTCGCGCTCAACGGCGACCCGACGCAGGCCGGCGCCGCGTTCTCCGGCGTGATGATGGTGGCGCTGAGCCAGGGTGGGTCCGCCGACGACATCGCACCGGGCGTCGAGTTCTTCCGCAAGCTCAAGGAGTCGGGCAACTTCCTGCCCGTCGACCCCACGCCGGCCACCATCGAATCCGGCCAGACCCCGGTGGTCATCGACTGGGACTACCTCAACGCCGCGGAGACCAAGAAGCTGCCCAGCTGGCAGGTCGTCGTGCCGCCGGGACCCGCCGTCGCGGGCTACTACTACCAGGCCGTCAACAAGGAGGCCCCGCATCCGGCCGCCGCGCGCCTGTGGCAGGAGTTCCTCTACAGCGACGAGGGCCAGAACCTCTACCTCGGCGGCGGCGCACGGCCCGTGCGCGCCGAACCCATGCAGAAGGCGGGGACCCTGGACAAGGCGGCCTGGGACGCGCTCCCGGCTGTCGAGGGTGAGCCGGTCATCGTCTCGGTGGACCAGAACAAGAAGGCCACCGAGTACCTGGCCGGCAATTGGGCCAGCGCGATCGGCTGACGAACACCGTGAGACGCCTGCGCGACGGGGTGCCGCTGCTGCCGTTCTTCGCCGTCCTGACGATCTTCCTGCTCGTCCCGACGGTGACGGTGGTGGTGAGCGCCTTCGTCGCCGACGGCGCCTTCTCGCTGGACCGCGTCGAGGCGCTGTTCACGGCGACCGCACTGTCGGCGCTGTGGAAGAGCGTGCTGCTCTCCGGCAGCACCGCACTCATCGGTGCGGTCCTCGGTGCGGTGCTGTCGTGGCTGATCGTCAGCAGCCCGCCGGAGTCGATGGTGCGCCGTGGAGTGCTCGCGCTGTGCAGTGTGCTCGCCCAATTCGGCGGTGTGGCACTGGCCTTCGCATTCCTGGCCACCGTCGGGCTCAACGGGGTGCTGACGCTGTGGATCCAACAGGCGGTGGGCTGGAACCTGGCCGGATCCGGCTGGCTGTACAGCCTGTCCGGGCTGATCCTGGTGTACACCTACTTCCAGATCCCCCTGATGGTCATCGTCTTCGTCCCCGCGCTCGAAGGGCTGCGCGAACAGTGGCGGGAGGCGGCGGTCAACCTCGGCGCCTCGACCTGGCAGTACTGGCGCGAGGTCGGCTTCCCACTCCTGATGCCCGCGTTCCTCGGATCGCTACTGCTGTTGTTCGCCAACGCCTTCGCCGCCTACGCGACCGCGGCCGCGCTGGTCAGTCAGGGCAGCCCGATCGTGCCCCTGTTGATCCGGTCCGCTCTGACCAGTGAGGTGGTGCTCGGCCAGTCCGGGTTCGCCTACGCGCTCGCGCTGGAGATGATCGTCGTCGTGGCGGTGGTGATGGTGGCCTACAACGCGCTGGTGCGCCGCACCGCGAGGTGGCTGCAGTGAAACGAGCTGTGCGAGTGGTCCTCTGGATACTGTTCGGGCTGTTCTTCCTGTTCCCGCTCTACGCCATGGCCGACTTCTCGACGCGCGACCTGATCGGGGGCGGCCGCACGCTGCGGGCGTGGGAGAACCTGGTCGCCGATGAGGCGCTCTACCAGGCGATCATCGTGTCCCTGCTGCTGGCGGTGCTCACCGTCGTCGCGATGCTCGCCGTGCTGGTGCCGACCATGATCTGGGTGCGGTTGCGAGCGCCGTGGGCGCGTCGGCCGGTCGAATTCCTGTGTCTCCTACCGTTGACCATCCCGGCGCTGGTCATCGTCGTCGGATTGAAGAACGTGTACCTGTGGGTGACGTACTTCCTCGGGGAGTCGGCGCTGACGCTGACGTTCGTCTACGTCGTGCTGGTGCTGCCGTTCGCCTACCGGTCCATCGACGCGGCGCTGTCCGCCATCGACCTGCAGACGCTGTCGGAGGCGGCCCGCTCACTCGGCGCGGGGTGGGGATCCACGATCCTGCGGGTGGTGGTACCCAACATCTGGTCGGGCATCCTGTCGGCGGCGTTCATCTCCATCGCCGTCGTGCTCGGGGAGTACACCATCGCCTCGTTGAGCGGCTACCAGACGCTGCAGGTGCAGATCGTGGCGCTCGGCAAGACCGACGGCCCGACTTCGGTCGCCGCGTCGCTGGCCGTGCTGCTGTTCGGATTCGCTCTGCTGCTTGTGCTTTCGTTCGTGACCCGCGGCCGCCGTCGCACATCGACCGCCGACCCGGCGGTCCCCACCCCCGCACCGTCAGGAGCCGCATGACCGCCGGAGTCGCCGTCGAACTCAACGACCTGACCCGCGTTTACGGCAGCGTCCACGCACTCGACGGGCTGACGCTCCACATGCGCCCGGGTGAACTGGTCGCGCTGCTGGGTCCGTCCGGGTGCGGTAAGACCACCGCGCTGCGCATCCTCGCCGGCCTCGACGAGGCGACGTCGGGTTCGGTGTCGGTCGACGGCCGCGACGTCAGCCGGGTGCCCGCCAACAAACGCGATATGGGCATGGTGTTCCAGGCGTACAGCCTGTTCCCGCACCTCACGGTGCTCGACAACGTCGCGTTCGGTCTCAAGATGCGCGGAAAATCCAAGGGGGAGCGCACCTCTCGGGCCGCAGACATGCTGGACCTGGTCGGCCTGTCGGCGCACAAACACAAGTACGCCAGCGAGCTCTCCGGTGGGCAGCAGCAGCGGGTCGCGCTGGCCCGCGCCCTGGCGATCCAGCCGCGGGTGCTCCTGCTCGACGAACCGCTGTCCGCACTCGACGCCAAGGTCCGCGCACAGCTGCGCGACGAGATCCGCCGGGTCCAGCTCGAGGTCGGGACCACCACGCTGTTCGTCACCCACGATCAGGAGGAGGCGCTGGCCGTCGCCGACCGGGTCGGCGTGATGAACCAGGGCCGCCTCGAGCAACTCGCCGCCCCCGCCGAGCTGTACGCACACCCGGCCACGCCGTTCGTCGCCGAATTCGTCGGGCTCAACAACAGGGTGACCGCCACCGTCGACGGCGGCCGCGCCAAGGTGTTGGGCACCGATGTGGCGGCGCTGGACGGGTCGATCACCTCGGGCGACGGCCTCGCCCTGGTGCGCCCCGAATCCGTCACCGTCACCGCGGGCGCCACCCCGAATGCGACGGTCAGCTCGGTGGCGTTCCTCGGGTCGATCTCCCGGGTGTACTGCACCCTGGCCGACGGCAGCGTCCTATTCGCTCAGCTGCCCAGTGCGGCGGCCGCGCCGTTCGCGGCGGGCGACGCCGTCACCGTCGGCGTCGAACCCGACCCGGTACTCGTCGTTCCCCGCTGACCAGCCGCGGTCACGGGCCAGTAGGTCGTCGATCGTCTCCCGGCACACCAGTTCCGACGCCCTGCCCAGGCACACGGAGATCACCGGCGGCCGGCCGATCATGGTGTAGGCCGACGCCATGCTGTGGTGGTAGGCGCCGGTGACCGGGACCGCGAGCAGGTCGCCGGGGCGGATGTCGGCGGGCAGCGTCGCGTTCCGGATGAGTTCGTCACCCGATTCGCTGTGCCGGCCCGCCACCGTGACCGTCTGCGTTGGTCCGGGCGTGTTTCTGTTCGCCAGCGCGACACTGTATTTCGCACCGTACAGCGCGACGCGCGGGTTGTCGGACATCCCGCCGTCGACGATGACGACGGTGCGCCCATGCTGCTCGGACTTCACCGCGAGCACCCGGTACAGCGTGACACCGGCGCGTGCGCTGACCGCTCGCCCCGGTTCCACCATCACCCGCGGCCGGGGGAACCGTTCGGCCGCGCACGCGGCGTCCAGAGCATCGTCGATCCGGGCGGCGAACTCGGTGAGGTCCAGCGTGGGGTCTCCACTGACATACCCGACACCGTGCCCGCCGCCGAGGTCGAGTTCCCCGAGCAGCACGCCGTGGCGGGCCCGCACATCGGCCATGAAGGCGATCATGCGGCGCACCGCGGCGTCGTAGTGTGCCGGATCGGTGACCTGGGAACCGATGTGGCAGTGCACCCCGACGAGTCGCAACCGCGGTTGGGCGACGATGCGCTGCACCGCCGCGGCCGCCGCCTGGTCGTCGTCCACGCCGGGGGTCAGGTGCACCAGCACCGGCTGTGGCTGCGGCGCCGCGCTCGCCAGGTAGGCGATCTCGACGAGGGAGTCGATGACCACGCGACCCACCCCGGCGTCCAGCGCTTCGCGCACCTCCTTGGGCGGTTTGCCATTGCCTTGCAGGATGATTCGGGCCGGCTGCACGCCGCCGGCCAGCGCGGTGGCCAGCTCACCCGCGCTACTGACGTTCACGCCTGCGCCGGCCTCGGCCACCCACCGCGCCACCGTCGTGGTGAGCAGCGACTTGCCTGCGTAGACCAGGGCGGCGTCCGGCAGGGCTGCCCGGTAGTCCCGTAACCGGCTGCGGAAATCTGCCTCGTCGAGCACGTATGCCGGGGTTCCGTACTGGTCTGCCACGTCGGTCAGGGCCACCCCGCCGACGCACAGTCGGCCGTGTCTGTCGACGGTCGTGGTGCGCGGCCAGATCGCCGGGTCGATGCGCGGTGTCGCCGCGTGCTGCAGGGTCGGAACGTAGTCGAGCAGGGTCATACTGCCACCGTGCTCCCGGCCGGGGCGCCACGGCAGTGTCCTTGACGAACTCTTGACGCCGCGGCGGCGAATCTCTACGCCGTGCGGCGGCTACACCGCTTTGACCGGTTCAATCCCCAGATCGCGGTAGCTGACCAGCGCGGCGAACGGCACGCCCCGCTCGGCGAACAGCGTTGCGGCGACATCGCCGCGGTCGACCATCGGGATGACTCCGGTGACCACCGCACCGGCCGCGACGACCCGGTCGAACGCCAGCGCCGTCGACCCGCCGGTACTGATCACGTCGTCGACCAACAGCACCCGCATCCCGGGTTCGATCCGGGTGCCCTCGATCCACTGTTCGCGGCCGCGTTGTTTCTGCTCCTTGCGCACCGAGAACCAGGCCGCGCCGGTGACCATCGCGATGCCGTGCGCCAACGGGTCGGCGCCCATGGTCAGACCGCCGACGGCGTCGAATTCGATACCGGTGCGGGCGGCCAGGTCGGCGACCGCGCGGCTCACGATCGACAGCCGCTCACCGTTGTCGATGGCGTACTTACCGTCGATGTAGTCGTGGCTGAGCTGACCGCTGGCGAGGCGGAACGGCTCCTCGCGGTGTTCGTAACCGCGGGTGCGGATCAACTCGAACGCCGCCTGCCAGGTTTCGGGTCGTTCGCTCGCAGCAGACATAACCGCGATCGTATTCGACGCCCGGTCAGCCCGACCGCGCCCGCCGCGTCAACTCCACGGCCGCAGCGCGCAGTTCCTCCGGCGAGCTGATCGGCGCGGCGTAGCTCACGCGGGTGTAGGCGATCCCGCGCTCGGTGTCGAGGCGGAGATCCAGCCCGTAGCGGTCGGCGACCGTACACGTCGCGGCGGTGGCGTCCGGGTAGCCGCCGAGCACCCGGGCCATCGCCAGCAGCGATTCGGCGTGGTCGGCGTTGAGGTGGGTGATCGCCCCCGCGGCGTGCGCGGCCACCGGATCCGGTTCGGCGGCGGTGTAGTCCGCACCGCTGCACGAGTCCATCCGCCCGTACCCGCCGACCCACCGCACCCGGTGCACGCGCAGCACCCACACGGTGAAGTCGCTGTAGTCGATGTAGTACTTCGCCGCCGAGACCGCGGCCAGGTGCGCGTCCCGCGCGGCCCCCGCCTCGTCACCGGTGGGTCGTTCCGCGACTCCGGCCAGCGTCACCCGGCCGCTGGCGAGCGGATCGGATTCGGACGCCGGCGAGACGATCGCGATGCTCGCGCGCGGATCACCGGCCAGATTGCGGCCGTGCTCGGCGAGATTCGACACGCACAGCACCGGGGCGCCGTCGAGCAGGCCGTAGGTGACGAACGATGCCCACGGATCGCCGTCGGCGGTCAACGTGGCCAGCGTGGCGGTGTTGGTGGACGCGGCGATGGTGCGGGCTTCTTCGGCGGCCGACGGACGCACCGGGTCCACGGCCGGGCGCAGTGGCGGGGGGACCGACGGCGCGTCGCCGGGGTCGCCGTGATCGCGGTTGGCCATCCCGGCACCATACCGCCGCGCCGCGCTCGCGTGGCGCGGCGGACTGCGCCACGATTCAGGGACCGCCACGATGGGTAGGACTGGAGACCGATGGACCACAGCAGCGGCTCCCACGCCCACGCCGAGCATGATCCGGCGGCGGGCAGCCACATCGAACACGGGGTGGTCGAGCATCCGACGGCCGAGGACTTCGGCCATGCGCGGATGGTCCCCGAGGACCGGACGTGGTTCAAGCGTGCGGTGTTCTACGAGGTGCTCGTACGGGCGTTCCACGATTCGGACGCCGACGGTTCCGGTGACCTGCGGGGGCTGACCGAACGGCTGGACTACCTGCAGTGGCTCGGCGTCGACTGTCTGTGGCTGCCGCCGTTCTACGACTCCCCGCTGCGCGACGGCGGCTACGACATCCGGGATTTCTACAAGGTGCTACCCGAATTCGGCACGGTCGAGGATTTCGTCACGTTGCTCGACGCGGCGCACCGGCGCGGCATCCGCGTCATCACGGACCTGGTGATGAACCACACCTCGGATTCGCACGCGTGGTTCCAGGAGTCCCGCCGCGACCCCGACGGGCCCTACGGCGACTTCTACGTCTGGAGCGACACCAGCGACCGGTACACCGACGCGCGAATCATCTTCGTCGACACCGAGGAGTCGAACTGGACCTTCGACCCGGTGCGGCGGCAGTTCTACTGGCACCGATTCTTCTCCCACCAGCCCGACCTGAACTACGACAACCCGGATGTGCAGGAAGCGATGCTCGACGTGTTGCGCTTCTGGCTCGACATCGGCATCGACGGGTTCCGGCTCGACGCCGTGCCCTACCTGTTCGAACGCGAGGGCACCAACTGCGAGAACCTGCCCGAAACCCACGCGTTCCTCAAGCACTGCCGCAAGGTGATCGACGACGAGTACCCGGGACGGGTCCTGCTCGCCGAGGCCAACCAGTGGCCCGCCGACGTGGTGGAGTACTTCGGCGACCCGGCCACCGGCGGCGACGAATGTCATATGGCCTTCCACTTCCCGCTGATGCCAAGGATTTTCATGGCGGTACGGCGCGAATCCCGGTTCCCCGTCTCCGAGATCCTCGCGCAGACACCGGAGATCCCCGATATGGCGCAGTGGGGAATCTTCCTGCGTAACCACGACGAGTTGACGCTGGAGATGGTCACCGACGAAGAGCGTGACTACATGTACGCCGAGTACGCCAAAGACCCTCGGATGAAAGCGAATGTGGGCATCCGGCGCCGGCTGGCCCCGCTGCTGGAGAACGACCGCAACCAGATCGAGTTGTTCACCGCGCTGCTGCTGTCCCTGCCGGGATCGCCGGTGCTCTACTACGGCGACGAGATCGGGATGGGCGACATCATCTGGCTGGGCGACCGCGACGGCGTCCGCACCCCGATGCAGTGGACCCCGGACCGCAACGCCGGCTTCTCGAAGGCGACCCCGGGCCGCCTCTATCTGCCGCCCAACCAGGACGCCATCTACGGCTATCAGGCGGTCAATGTCGAAGCGCAGCGGGACAGTTCGAATTCGCTGCTGAACTGGACGAAGACCATGCTGGCGGTACGCAGGCGCCACGACGCGTTCGCGATCGGAACCTTCCGCGAACTCGGCGGGTCCAACCCGTCGGTGCTGGCGTTCGTGCGTGAGATCGACGGCGGGGGCGCCAAAGACACCGTGCTGTGTGTCAACAACCTGTCCCGGTTCCCGCAGCCCATCGAACTGAACCTGCAGCAGTGGAACGGCTACACTCCGGTCGAGATGACGGGATACGTCGATTTCCCGAGTGTCGGAGCGTTGCCCTACCTGCTGACCCTTCCCGGGCACGGGTTCTACTGGTTCCAGCTTCGTGCCCCCGACCCCGAACCGGCAGGAGTGCAACCATGAATCTCCCCTTCGGCGACTGGCTACCGCAACAGCGGTGGTACGCCGGACGCAGCCGCGAATTGATCTCTGCCACACCGGATGTGGTGGCGCCGCTGCGTGACGATCTCGATCTGGTGCTGCTGACGGTGAGCTACGCCGACGGCAGATCCGAGCGCTACCAGATCCTCATCCGTTGGGACGCCGCCCCGATCGACGAGTACAACGCGGTGGCGAAGATCGGCCGCGACGCGGCACCGGGCGGGGATCGCACCGGGTACGACGCGCTCTACGACCCGGCCGCCGCGCACTTCCTGCTGACGCTGATCGACTCCGGGGCGCAGATCGGTGAGATCCACTTCGTCAAGGAACCGGATGCGACGCTGCCGGTCGAGGCGACGCCGAGGGTGTCGAGCGCCGAACAGAGCAACACCAGCGTCGTCTTCGACCAGGCTGCGATCCTCAAGGTGTTCCGGCGCATCACCCCCGGAATCAACCCCGACATCGAGTTGAACCGGGTGCTCGCCCGCGCGGGCAACCCGCACGTGGCGCGGCTGCTCGGATCGTTCGAGACCACCCTCGACGGGGAGCCCTACGCGTTGGGGATGGTCACCGAGTTCGCGGCCAACTCGGCCGAGGGCTGGGACATGGCGCTCACCAGCACCCGCGACCTGTTCGCCGAAGGCGACCTCTACGCCGACGAGGTGGGCGGCGACTTCGCGGGGGAGTCACACCGGCTGGGCGAGGCCGTCGCCTCGGTCCACGCGACACTGGCCGCCGAACTGGGCACCTCGGCCGTACCGTTCCCGCTCGACACCGTGCTGGAGCGGTTGCGGTCGGTGGCCGACGCGGTGCCCGAACTGCGGCCGCACGCACCGTTGATCGAGGAGCGCTACCGCAAACTCGCCGACCAGCAGATCACGGTGCACCGGGTGCACGGCGACCTGCACCTCGGACAGGTGCTGCGCACCACCGAGGGGTGGCTGCTGATCGACTTCGAAGGTGAACCGGGACAACCGCTCGAGGAGCGGCGCAGGCCGGATTCCCCGATGCGCGACGTCGCGGGTGTGCTGCGTTCCTACGAATACGCCGCGTATCAGCGGCTGATCGAGCGGGGTGGCGACGCCGCCCACGACAAACAGCTCGCCGCCCGGGCCCGCGAATGGGTGGATCGCAACGTCAGCTCGTTCTGCGACGGATACGCCGCCGCGTCGGGCACCGATCCGCGCGACCACGCGGAGCTGCTCGCGGCCTACGAACTCGACAAGGCCGTCTACGAGGTCGGGTACGAGGCGCGACACCGGCCGAGCTGGCTGCCGATCCCGATGAAGTCGATCACCCGGCTCGTCGGCTGAGCTTCCCCGCCACTTCTTCCGCAGAGAAGGTGCACAGAAACTAGACGGTGACGACCTCGTAGTCGCCGAGCCCAGCGATGAGCACGTGCAGCTGATCCTGCGCCGAACCCAGCGTGTGTTCGATCGCGGTCAGGCGTGCGGCGTAGTGGCCGACCGGGTACTCGGCGGTGACACCGATACCGCCGTGCAGCTGGATGGCCTCCTGCGCGATGTGCCGGCCGGAGCGGCCGATCTGCAGCTTGGCCCGCGCCGCGATGGCCGGGTCGAAGTCGCCGTCGGCCACCGACATCGCCGCGTAGTACGTCATGCTCCGCGCCAGTTCCAGCGACACGTACATATCCGCGGCCCGCTGGGTCAACGTCTGGAACTTGCTCAGCGTGACGCCGAACTGCTTGCGGCTCTTGAGGTAATCGGTCGTCAGCCGCAGCGCTTCCTCCATCGCCCCGAGCGCCTCGGCGCACAGTGCCGACTGCAGGCGCACCAGCGTCCGCGAGATCGCGTCGGAGGCGTCGCCACCGGCGCCGAGCGGCTGGGCGGCCACCCCGTCGAGGTCGATCTGCGCACCGCGGTGACCGTCGAAGGTGCGGTACGGCGTACGTGTCACGGCGGCGCCCGCCTGCAGATCAACGAGGAACAGGCCTGTCCCGCCGTCGGGCAGCGCGGCGCTGACCACGAGGAGATCGGCACATTCACCGGCGATGACGGGGTTCTTGCGCCCGGTCAACGACCATGAGTCACCTTGGCGCGCAGCGGTTGTCGAAACCTTCGCACCAGTGCCCCGCATACCGGGTTCGGTGTGGGCGAACGCGAGCAGCCGCTGACCCGCGGCGACTTCGTCGAGCACCTGCTTCTGCTCGTCGCTACCGGCCTCGGCGATCAGCGCACCGGGCCCCAGGGCTGCCGACAGCACCGGCTCGGGCGCCAGCCGGCGACCGATCTCGGTGGCGACCACCATGATCTCGAGCTGACCACCGGCGTCCTCCTCGAACCCGAGGCCCAGGATGCCGATCTCGGCCAGCTGGTTCCACACGTCGCGGCTCCAGCCGAGCTCGGAGTCCACGACCTTCAGACGGGTCTCGATGTCGTAGGTGCGGGTGAGCACCTCGCGGCTGGTGTCACGGAGCAGCACCTGCTCATCGCTGAGCTGAAAATCCATCTCCTACCTCACAATCCGAGAATGGTCGACGCGATGATGGTGCGCTGGACCTCGTTGCTGCCGCCGTAGATCGACGTCTTGCGGTAGTTGAGGTACGTCGGTGCGCTGCGCTGCGCCCACCCGGGGGAGGCGATCTCGCCCGCCTCGTAGGGCAGGGCGTCGGCGCCGGCGACCTCGACAGCCAGTTCGGTGGCGAGCTGCTGTAGCTGGCTGCCGCGCAGCTTGAGCACCGACGACGCGGGATTGGGCTTACCGCCGACGGATCCGGACGTCACCCGCATCTGGGTCAGCTCGAGGGCCAGCACGTCGTTCTCCGCCTCGGCGAGCCGGGCGGCGAACAGCGGATCGTCCAGCAGGCCCGACTCCTTGGCGCGGGCCTTGACGTCGGCCAGTTTGACCTTGGTGCGGCCCACCTGCGCGATGCCGGTGCGCTCGTTGCCGAGCAGGAACTTCGCGTAGGTCCAGCCCTGGTTCTCCTCGCCGACGAGCTGGTCGGCCGGCACCCGGACGTCTTCGAAGAAGACCTCGTTGACCTCGAAGCTGCCGTCGACCAACTTGATGGGGCGCAGCGTGATGCCGGGGGTGTTCATGTCGATGAGAAGGAACGAGATACCGGCCTGGCGTTTGGGCGCCTGCGGATCGGTCCGCACGAGGCAGAAGATCCAGTCGGCGTACTGCCCCAGCGTCGTCCAGGTCTTCTGGCCGTTGACCACGTAGGTGTCACCGTCGCGGATCGCGGTGGTGCGCAGTGACGCCAGGTCCGAACCGGCCTCCGGCTCGGAGAACCCCTGGCACCACCAGATGTCGAGGGCGGCCGTCGGCGGCAGGAACCGCTGCTTGATCTCCTGGGAGCCGAACTCCGCGATCACCGGGCCGACCATCTTGGCGTTGAACGTCAGCGGTTCCGGCACACAGGCCAGCTGCATCTCGTCGAGCCAGATCTGCATCTGGGTGGGCGTCCAGTCCTTACCGCCCCACTCGACGGGCCAGCTCGGAACGGCCAGCCCGTGGCTGTGGAGGATCTTGTGCGTGGTGACGATGTCTTCTTTGGAGACCTCGCCGCCCTGCCGGGACCGCTCGCGGATATCGGCGGGGATCTCGGTGCGGTAGAAGGTTCGAAGCTCGTCGCGGAAGGCGGCTTCCTCGTCGGTCAGCGCCAGCTGCATGGGTGACTCCCTGATCGGTGACTGAGGGTCTTCCTGCACACTAACTCACCGGTTGGTCGGGTCGGCTACCGGTCAGTAGTAATCGTGCCCCCGGTTTGCGGGACGTGCCGTATCCGCAGGTACGGCCGCTGCGGCCAGGTGTAGCGGACATCCCAGCAGGTTTAGTGCCCACCGCCGCGGGGCAACCGGCCGACATGAGCGACAACACGGACTTCGATTCCGCCAACGACGTCGGCGGCCCCGGCGACACCCTCTCACCCATGGAGTCGCTGGACGCCGACGAGGTGCGCAACGACGACGGCGACAACGTCGTCGACCCGCCCGATCACTGGATCGAGGTGGACCGCAGTGACTCGCTCGACGAGAAGCTCGCCGCCGAGGTTCCCGACCCGGCCGCCGGCGCGGTGCCCGACCCCGTCGCCGACGACGCACCGGTCGGTGATGTCGAACCGCTGCCCGAGGAGGAGATCGACAACCTCGACCCCACCCACCACGGCACCGATGCCGGTCAGGTCAGCGGAACACCCGAGGACGGTGACTCGTTCTTCACGATCGTTGAATGAGCACCGTCGTCGAGTGAGTCCCGCTCCTACGGCTCGTTGATCGCCTTCAAGACCAGCACCGACCGGTCGGCGACCTCGATCTTGGCGCCCGCAGTCACCGACTCGCGGGCGCCATCGTCGTTGGCGGTGTCGATCACCGGGAGCCACGCCCTGCCGAATTCCGCTGCGGGCATAGCGAATTCGAGCGGTTCGTGGTGGGCGTTGAAACACAGCAGGAACGAGTCGTCGGTGACCCGCTGACCCCGCACGTCCAGATCCGGGATGCCCTGACCATTGAGGTAGACCGCGATCGACTTGGCGAAACCGCTCTCCCAGTCCTCGTCGGTCATCTCGGCGCCGTCGGGGGCGAACCAGGCGATGTCGGGCAGACCGGGCGCACCGCGCTGACGCACCGGGCGGCCGGAGAAGAACCGGCGGCGGCGGAACACCGGGTGAGCGGCGCGCAGCTCGGAGACCTTCTGGGTGAACGCCATCAACTCGGTGTCGGCGGTCGACCAGTCGATCCACGTGATCTCGTTGTCCTGGCAGTATCCGTTGTTGTTACCGCCCTGCGTACGACCCAGTTCGTCGCCGTGGCAGATCATCGGAACGCCCTGGGACAGCATCAGAGTCGTCAAGAAGTTGCGCTCCTGACGGGCACGCAGCGCGTTGATCACGGGGTCGTCGGTCGGGCCCTCAACCCCGCAGTTCCACGACCGGTTGTGGCTCTCGCCGTCGTTGTTGTCCTCGCCGTTGGCGTCGTTGTGTTTGTCGTTGTAGGACACCAGATCCCGCAGCGTGAACCCGTCGTGGGCGATGACGAAGTTGATCGACGCCACCGGCCGGCGTGAGGTGTGCTCGTAGAGGTCCGACGAACCGGTCAGCCGGGACGCGAACTCGTCGAGGGTGGCCGACTCGCCGCGCCAGTAGTCGCGCACCGTGTCGCGGTACTTGCCGTTCCACTCGGTCCACTGCGGCGGGAAGTTGCCGACCTGGTAACCGCCGGGGCCGACGTCCCACGGTTCGGCGATCAGCTTGACCTGGCTGACCGTCGGATCCTGCTGCACGAGTTCGAAGAACGTCGCCAGGCGGTCGACGTCGTAGAACTCGCGGGCCAGCGTCGAGGCGAGGTCGAACCGGAAACCGTCGACGTGCATCTCGGTGACCCAGTAGCGCAGCGAGTCCATGATCAGCTGCAGAGCGTGCGGATGACCGGCGTTGAGGCTGTTGCCCGTGCCGGTGTAGTCCATGTAGTACCGCTTGTCGTCCTCGACGAGCCGGTAGTACGCCGCGTTGTCGATGCCACGCATCGACAGCGTCGGGCCCATGTGGTTGCCCTCGGCGGTGTGGTTGTAGACCACGTCGAGGATCACCTCGATACCCGCCTCGTGCAGTGCGCGGACCATCGCCTTGAATTCCTGCACCTGACCGCCGGGGGTGGCGCTCGAGGTGTACTTGGGATCCGGGGCGAAGAACCCGATGGTGTTGTAACCCCAGTAGTTCGACAACCCCTTCTCGATCAGGGTCGAGTCGTTGGCGAAGTGGTGCACCGGCATCAACTCGATGGCATTGATCCCCATGGCCTTGAGGTGGTCGATGATCACCGGGTGCGCGACGGCGGAGTAGGTGCCGCGGATCTGCTCGGGGATGTCGGGATGGGTCTGCGTCAGCCCCTTGACGTGCGCCTCGTAGATCACGGTGTCGGCGTACTCGTGGTGGGGTGGGCGGTCCACGCCCCAGTCGAAGAACGGGTTGATCACCACCGACTTCGGCATGTTGGCGGCCGAATCGTCGTCGTTGCGACTGTCGGGATCGCCGAAGTTGTAGCTGAACAGCGGCTGGCCCCACTCGAAGGTGCCGTCGATGGCCTTCGCGTACGGGTCGAGCAGCAGCTTGTTGGGGTTGCAGCGCTGGCCGTTGGCCGGGTCGTACGGGCCGTGCACGCGGTAGCCGTAGCGCTGGCCGGGCTCGATGTTGGGGATGAAGCCGTGCCAGACGAACCCGTCGACCTCCGGCAGCGTCACCCGGGTCTCGTTGCCGTCCGCATCGAACAGGCACAGCTCCACGCGGTCGGCGGCCTCGCTGAACAACGCGAAGTTGGTGCCGAAGCCGTCATACGTCGCCCCGAGTGGATAGGCCTTGCCCGGCCAGGTCTCGGAGGGGACGTTCGGGGTGGGGGCTGCGGCCAAAGTGCACACTCCTGAGGTTCGGGTTCTGACGGGGGCGACGATACGGGCGAACGGTAGTGCGGGCAGCACGACCTGAGCCCCTACCGGGGCTCACGACCCATACCCACTTTCACGACGTCTCAACGGCGTGCCCCGTCACACTGATCGAAACGGTGGTCAGACGATGTCCACCCCGGCGGCGCGTAGCGCCTGCACCGCCTCGGCCGTCGAGTCCTCGGCGACGCCCGCGGTGAGGTCGAGCAGCACGCGGGTGGTGAAACCGGCCGCCGCGGCGTCGGCGGCCGTGGCCCGCACACAGTAGTCGGTGGCGATCCCGACGACGTCGACCTCGTCGACGCCGTGCGTACGCAGCCAGTCACCCAGCGGCGTGCCCGACGCATCGCTGCCCTCGAAGCCGCTGTAGGCCGCCGAGTACTCGCCCTTGGTGAACACCGCCTCGACCGGTGACCGGTCCAGGTCGGGATGGAACTCGGCGCCGTCGGTCCCGACGACACAGTGGCGGGGCCACGACTGCCGGTAGTCCGGGGTGTCGGAGAAGTGGCCGCCCGGGTCGATGTGGAAGTCCTTGGTCGCCACCACGTGGGCGTACCCGGGGTCTGAAGCGAGCAGGCCGCTGATGCCGCGGGCGACGGCGGCCCCGCCGCTCACAGCCAGCGAGCCGCCTTCACAGAAGTCGTTCTGGACATCGACGACGATGAGCGCGCGCATAGCGTCACCGTAGCGCCGCGGCGTCCGTCATACACCCGCGGCGCGGACCCGGTGGTGCACCGTGAGCAGCAGGTGGTCGAACACCGAGCGCGGCGGCAGCGTGTCCTCGTAGTAGAGCGAGGTGAAATCGTCGAGCAGCCGTTCGGCGAAGGTGCGCAGCTTCACGCCGGCTTCGGCGGCACGCCATTTGAGCAGCTCGAAGGCCGCGACCGCGTCGACGCGGTAGACCAGCATGAGCATTCCCCTGGCGCGTTCGATCGAGGCTCGGTGCTCGACCATCGCCGCCGCGGTGGCGGCCGCCATCTCCCGGGTGGACTCCTCGGTGCGGGTCTGTGTCACGTCGACGTAGAACCCCTGCGTGCCGGTGATGTCGCCGGTGTCGTCGAACATGCGGTCCGCGATCACGACGACATCATGGATGCGCTTGTGGGTGTCGATGATCCGGTGGCGGGTGCTGAAGGTGCGCCGGGTGCGCCGGATGTCGTCGAGGGTCGCCGCGACCGACACGTAGTCGTCGGGGTGTTTGTGTGCGAGCACCAGTTCGGTGGTGGGGGTGACGGCACCTGGCTGGTACCCGTGCATCAGATGCACCTGATCAGACCACTCCCAGCGCTCGTCGGCGAAGTGGTAGCGAAACCATCCGACGTTCTGGGGCGACCCACCAGCCAGTGCCCGCTCCAGTGATTCTTCTGGGGGCACCCCGCCACACTAACCCTGCGGTGTGAGCTCAGCCACCGAATAACAGATACAACCCCATGAACGTGTAGCCGACCATCACCAGCATCATCGCGAGCTGTCCGGTGATCTGGTGCGCCGACGGCAGCAACCGCAGCGCCCGGTCGTGCGCGGCGACCACGCCGGCCATGTGGCCCGCCACCACGAACGCCACCTTGAGCGTGGCGAGCACCGATGGGTGCAGCGACAGCAGATAACTGACCTCGGCGTCGCCGAGCCCGAACAGATTCCAGCCCCGCTGCAGCGGGTCGGCCAGCAGGATGACCGTCTGCTGACCGCGTTCGATGAGGTACGAAAGGTAGTGGGCGAACACGTAACCGATCACGATGGGGATCAGTGAGTGCGCCATCAGGCCGGGCAGTTCGCGGCGCCGCGCCCGGTCCACCCCGCCCGTCGCCATCGCGGCCGCGCTGAACGTTCCGGCCACGATCAGCGCGAACACCGCGAGACCCGCTGTCTTGAGCAGGGTCGCGGTGACCGGGCCGTCGGCGGTCGAGTCGACGAAGTTGCGCCACACCGGCATCGCCGAGAAGCTGTCGAAGGCCGTCGACCCCAGCAGCACCGACAACACCGCGACGGTGCCCGGCCGCACCGGAAGCGTCGGCAGGTGATCGAACGGGTTGCCGATCGCGATGCGTCCGGTGTGGCGCTGCCGGCGGAACATCGACAGCCGCGAGGCGACCACGCTGTACACCTCGAACGGGTCCGCGCGCGCACACCACCGCTCGCCGAACCACAGGGCGCCGGCGAACGTCACGGCCAGATAGACGAGCAGCCAGGTGCGGATGGCGGCGACGGACCCCGGATCGGGACTGGCCAGTTCCAGCCACACGAACGCGAACAGCCCGAACGCCGCGGGCCAGTAGCCGAGGCGGACCGGGTACGGGGGCCGGTCCTTGCGGCGGTTCAACCGCAGCACCCGGTAGAGCGCGCGCACCGGGGAGATCGCCCGCCAGACCGGTCCGATCGCCCACGACAGGGCGACGAGGCCGACCCAGATGAGGACGTAGAACACCCCGGGCAGCGGGTTCTCGGCGTTCTGCGGACCGAAGAACGCGGCCATCGCGACCCACAGCGTGAACACCAGCCCGGTGAGCGCGACGGCCCAGCGCGTGGCGGGGGCGTCGACCACCGAGGTCACCCACAGGGGCAGCGCGCGCCCAGGCCGGTCCTCGTCGAACCTGGGCTTGCGCCACGCGAGTGCCACGACCGCGAACGTCGCGGTCAGCGCCCAGGCGGCGCCGAGCAGGGCATACGTGTAGGGGATCGGCAGATCGGTCGAGCCGCCGAGACCGTGTGCCAGGACCGTCACGTGCGCCCCGGAGGTCACGGCTGGACTTGCACGCCGGCGATCACGAGGTGGAGGTTGTGGAGCTCGATCTCGACATTGCCGGGCACGTCCACGGTGAACTGGAACTGCTGTCCGGGTTTGGGTTCGACGGCGAAGGTGTGCTCCGGCACCGAGTGCACGTGCAGTTCGTCGGCGACGTCACTGTTGACGCGCAACACGATCGGCTGGCCGACCTTGCCCTGCAACCGCGCGTTGGTGGGAGTGACCGTGCCGCCCTCGATGCTGATGTCGATGGTCAGCCGGTCGGTGGGCCGCTGCTGATCGGTCATCTCCGACGGGTTGATCGTCGACGCGGACGGACCCGGACTCGAGGCATCCCCGCTGTCCTGCGAGCCGCCACAGGCAGCGACCAGCAGCGCCGCCGCGGTCATGATGAGGACTGATCCGGAGCGTCGTGCGGTGCGGGTCACAGGTTCCCTTCTCCGTCGGGTGTTCCGCCGTCCTTGCGGCGGTTCTTCGCGGCAATGTAGACGACGACCCCGGCGACCACGATGGCCGGCGCGAACGCCGGCAACGCGATCCAGATCGGATGGTCGGCCAGGAGACGGACGTCGGGCGGCACCGTCATGACTGTGCGGAAGGCTGCAGCTCCGCCTCGCTGCCGCTGGGCTCGCTGTTGTTGATGCGGCCACCGCCCCAGGTGATCCCGGCGACCATTGCCAGCGTGCAGGCCAGCACCACCAGGCAGCCGATGAGCCACAACGACTGCGAGATGTCCGGGCTGCGCTCACGCTGCAGGATGGTGATCTCGGAGACGAACGGGCGGGTGAACTGCGGTTCGGCAGGCACCTCCTGCGCCCCGATGCCCGGGTCGCCGGCGAGATAGATCGGCATGGCCGTGAAGGTCTTGCCGTCGTGCACCCGCAGCATCGTCTTCCAGGTGCCGGAGACCGGCATCGGCTGAGTCGACACGTAATGACCGGAGCCGACCTTCTCGAGGTGGTCGACGAACTGGCCACGCTCGTTGGGCAGACCACCCTGCCAGCCCAGCACGGACACCCAGTTCGGATCGTCGCTCACCACGTCCGGCGGGTTGAAGCGGATGTCGGCGGTCACGTAGCGCTGACCGTTCACCGACGGGGCTTCGGTCAAGGTCACTGCCGCCGTGGCGGTCTCGGGCACCTTGTACTGCAGTCCGTTGGCGGTGGCCGCACCGATCGCGACGACCGTCAGCGCCACGAGTCCGGCGCTGATCGCGCGCCGTGGCAGGCGTTGACCGGTGAGCACCATGCCGACCATCGCGCCGCAGGCGCCGGTCAGGACCGCCACCGGCAGGGTCATCGCGAGTGCCTCCGGCCAGAGGCTGGTCGGCCACGGGTAGGGGTAGACCGCGTTGATCCAGAGCGATTCCAGCCACAGGCCCACGGTCCCGATCCCCAGTCCGGCGACCAGTCCGTAGAGCACAGGTCGTTTGAGGAGCGGGGTCAACGCCAGGAGTTCGACGACGACCGCGGCCCCCAGGTAGAGCGGGAACCAGTTGACCGGCGCGTCGAGAACCGGCGTGACGGTGATCGCGACGAGTCCACGCAACCCGAGCGCGAGGAGCGCCGCGATGAGCGCACCGCCACGGCCCATGAAGATGCGGGCGCCCACAAGCGCGAGTGCCGCGGCCGCGGCGATCAGCATGGGCTGGAAGACCTGGCGGAACTGCGGGACACCGAAGTCGAATTCGATCTGGTAGACCGACGCACCGATCAGGACGCCGGCGAAGGCGAGGTACTGGACGAATTTCAGCCCGATACCGTCCGGCGCTGCGTCGACGGGCCGGTCTTTGCGGCCTTCGTGTTCCAGGTACAGCGCGGAGAGCGTGGAGAAGCCGGCGCCACCGATCATCATCAGGTGGGTGGGCCCCCAGAGGGTGACGTCCTGGCCGAAGATGCGGTGCCAGACGTCGTCGAGCGGGAAGCCCATCAGCGCGTAGAGGCCGCAGCCGGCCATGACGATGCCGCCGACGGGCGCATGCCAGTGGTCGGTGATGCGCACCGCGGCCGGCCCCGGCCGGTCGAAGGGCAGCACGATTGCCGTGCAGCCCGCCACGAAGATGCCGAAGAGGCCGATGAGGATGAAGTAGTGGGCGGGGTTCGCCAGCGCCCCGTCGTCACGACCGTTACCGATGTGCAGGCTGACGTCCCAGATGAAGCCGAACAGCGCGCAGATGATCGAGGTGATGAACATCGCGATCGGCAGCGCCACCCATGGTGGCCGCTTGAACCGGCGCCCCGACCAGTCGGCCAACTTCGTCAGCCAGCTGATCTTGTGGTTTCGGTGCAGGTAGCCGATCCACAGCAGCACCGCCGTGACCACGGCGGCGGCGGCGGACAGCCCGATGATCTCGCTGAGGGCGGCGCCGCCGCCCTCGTCACCCTGCGCGAGAACCGATACGCCGGAAACCTCGTCGAAGAACTCCACTGTCATCTCCCGGGTTTGGACGAACCGAACTTACCGATCGGTAATGTTGCCAGACTCCCCAAGGTGAAACCAGGGGTACCGGGTACTTTTTTGCGCGGATGCACATTTCGCCGCGCGGCATGCCCGTTCCACGCCTGATTCACGCCGGTCAGGTACCCCACGGCGCCGCTGTCCAATCACACCCACACCGCTACGGGGTGAGCACCACCTTGACCATTCCGTCCTGCTTCTTCTGGAAGGTTTCGTACGCGCCGGGGGCTGCGCTGAGCGGCAATCGGTGCGTGGCGAAGGTCTCGACGCCGAGGGGATCGTCGGCGGTCAGGAGCGGCAGGATGTCGGGCACCCAGCGTTTGACGTTGGCCTGCCCCATCCGCAGCGTGACCTGCTTGTCGAACAGCGTCATCATGTTGATCGGATCGGCGGCGCCGCCGTACACCCCCGACAGCGAGATGGTCCCGCCGCGGCGGACCAGCGAGATCGCAGAGTTCAGCGCGGCGAGCCGGTCCACGCCTGCGTGCTTCATGACCACCCGGCCCACGCTCGACGGCAGGAAGCTGCTGGCGGTGTGGGCGGCCTCGGCGACCGGTGAACCGTGCGCCTCCATCCCGACGGCGTCGATGACCGAGTCGGCGCCACGGCCCTGGGTGAGGTCGGCGATGACGGCGTCGAGATCCTGGGTGCGCAGGTCGATCACCTCGGCGCAGTGCGGGCGCGCCCGGTCGAGGCGTTCGTCGACGAGATCGACGCCGATGACCCGGCAGTTGTTGCGGTGGGCGGCGATCCGGCACGCCATCGCGCCGATCGGTCCCAGCCCGAGCACCACCAGCGTGCCGCCGTCCGGAACCTGGGCGTATTCGACGCCCTGCCAGGCGGTGGGCAGCACGTCGGAGAGGTAGACGTAGCGCTCGTCGGGTCCGTCGTCGGGGACCTTGATGTGGGTGTACTGGGCCTGCGGCACCCGCAGGTACTCGGCCTGCCCGCCGGCCACCTCGCCGTAGAGCGTGGAGTAGCCGAACAGCGCCGCGCCGGTGCCCTGGTCGCGGTTCTGGGTGGTCTCGCATTGGCTCTGCAGACCGTGATCGCACATGAAGCACGTGCCGCAGGAGATGTTGAACGGGATCACCACGCGATCGCCGACCTTCAGATCGCCGGTCTGGGCGCCGACCTCCTCCACCACCCCCATGGCCTCGTGGCCGATGATGTCGCCGGGATTCATGAACGCCGTGAGCACTTCGTACAGGTGAAGGTCCGACCCGCAGATGTTGGTGCTGGTGACCCGGATGATCGCGTCCGTCGGCTCGGTGATCACCGGATCGGGCACGGTGTCCACGGAGACCTTCCGACGTCCCTGCCAGGTGACTGCGCGCATGCATCCTCCTCGATACCGGTGTCCGATGAGCGTGCCCACACCGCTGCGGGTCAAACTCGCGCCGGGTCAACCGCCGGATTCGCTCCACTGCGTGACGGGCCGCTCACCTTTCGTGCCGTCGACGATCACGTCGACGCGCTCGTCGAAGAAGCAGACGTGGTCGCGCACCGGTGCACCGTCGTGCAGGGGTTCGCGGTAGGTCCACGCGATGTCGCGCGGCCCGCCGGGGACGGAGTAGTACGTGGCGCGGCCCTTGTATGCGCAGTAGGAGACGGTGTCGCTGGGCGTGAGCTCCCCGACATCCTCGGGCGGCAGGTAGCAGCGCATCGGCAGATTCGTCTCGAACAGCAGCAGTGGCCTCGACGACTCCGCGAGCAACCGGCCCTCGTACTCGACGCGCACGTGGCGGGTACTGCGCAGGACGTCGATGCGGTGGAACGGGTCGCGCGGGTGGCTGACCACCGGTTCGGATTCCTCGCGCCATCCGAACACCGCGAAGTCGAGAACCACGTAGTCGGCGAAGTCGGGATCGGCCGGACGGAACGCCGCGGCGGCGCCGGTCTCCTCTCCGGCCACCACGTCGAAGGCGGTGCCCTCACACGAGTGGGCGGTGAACGGGACGGTCGGGTCGAGCGTGCGGCGGGTGCGATCCACCGACGCCGGGGCGTGCTCCTGGGAGCCGGACTCCGCGCCGGCCGGGGCGAGTTGGGCGCGCAGCGCATCGAACGGGACCGCGTAGGCGGGCACGATGCGGCGGGGTTCCCACACGAGCCGCGCCCGGTCGGTGTCGGCGACCGGCTCACCGGCGAGCGTGACCCGGATCCGTTTCGCCGTCGGCTCGTAGCGCAGAGCGTCGAATGCGGCGTCCATCACGCCGCTCATCTGCTGGGCCATCCGGCCTCCCGATCACTTACGCGGCGGTTTGAGCACTTTCATCGCCACCCGCATGACGGACTCGGGCACCCGGTCCTTGGCGGACAGCGCCCGGTCGGCGGCGCGGCCGCGCAGCGGGGTGCCCCGGCCGAAGTACCGGTTGAGCGGTCCGCCGGTGGGTTCGAGGTCGACGTGCAGCGGCGGGGCGCCGTCCGCGGCGCCCAGGGCGCGCGAGATGACCATGCGCTGGATCTCGCTGGTGCCCTCGAAGATCGTGTAGAGCTTCGCGTCGCGATACCACTTCTCGACCGGGTGGTCGGTGATGTAGCCCCACCCGCCGAGTGTCTGAATCGCCCGCTCGGTCGCCTTGACCGCGACCTCGCTGGCCGCGAGCTTCGACATCGACCCCTCGCCGCGGTCGAACGGCACCCCGGTGGCGGCCATCCACGAGGCGCGCCAGGTCAGCAGGCGGGCGGCGTCGATCTGGGTGGCGATGTCGGCGATGGGGAACGAGATGCCCTGGTTGTCGATGATCGGCGCGCCGAACGCCTCGCGGCGGTTGGCGTATTCGGTCATGTATTCCAGTGCGGCCCTTGCTATTCCGAGTGCCTGGGCGGCGACCATGGGCCGGGTTTGCTCGAAGGTGCCCAGCGCGGCCGAACCGGACTTGCGGGCGCCCTCTACCGCCTCGCGGGCTTTGGCGAGTTTGTGTTCGAGCTTCTCGTCGCCGCCGAGGAGGTGGTCACCCGGGATGCGGACGCCGTTGAACCTCAGCTCGGCGGTGTGCGAGGCGCGGCAGCCCATCTTGTCGAGCTTGCGCACCAGTTCCAGACCCGGGGTGCCACCGGGGACGATGAACAGCGCCTGGCCTTTGTGGCCCAGTTCCTGGTCGACGACGGCGTTGACGACGTGGACGTTGGCGATGCCGCCGTTGCCGATCCACATCTTGTGGCCGTCGATCACCCAGTCGTCACCGTCCCGGCGGGCGGTGGTGCGCAGGTTGCGGACATCGCTGCCGCCCTCGGGTTCGGAGATTGCCAGCGCGGCGAGTTTGAGGTCACCGGGGGTGCCGAAGCACTCGGGTGCCCACTGGAGCATCTGTTCGGGTGAGGCGGCCTGTCCGATCGCCGAGAGGGCGAGCGCGGGCATGACGATCGCCAGCCCGATGCCTGCGCAGCCCCAGAACATCTCCTCCATGAACATCGGCAGCGAGAGCCCGGTCGGGTCGCCGATCAGGTCGCGGTAGAACAGCGGGCTGTAGAACCCCCGCTGCGCCGCTTCCTCGAGAACGGGCCATGGGAACTCCTGACGCTGGTCGTACTCCAACGCCACCGGGCGGATGCACTGCTCGGCGAACTCGTGGGTGCGTCGCGCGAGGTCGTGCTGCGCGATCGTCGGGGTGAGGTCGAAGCTCATCGAGCGTTCGGATAACCGCTGATGCGCGGCCCGAAACCACGGATCGGCCCTCCGAACGCGAGCGAGGGGCACCCGATGTGGGTGCCCCTCGCGGTGGTCGGGCGTCAGCGGACGGTGACGTAGACGACGCGGTCGTCGTTGTCGTAGCGGACCGAGACGATGCTGGACTGGTCGAGCGGCTTGACCATGCCCTGGTGGTTGACCCGCACGGCGTAGCCGCGGTCATCCAGCGAGCTGATCGCGTCCTGGGCGTTTCCGGGCCCGGCCGGCGCGGCCTGGGCGGGGGCGGCGAACGCGAGGAACCCGGTGGCCAGTCCGCTGGCGACGATGGTGGCGAATCCGAACTTGTTCATGTCCTACTTCTTTCTGTCCCTCTGGTGTGTGTGCGAGCCGTGGCCCCTGGTGTGGATTCGTCGCGGTTCGAACGTTTTCTGCTGACTGGACCGGATGTTCTCCGTTCCCGTCTGAACTGGTAAACCTGCAGGTCAACGATTTAATTCCGGTGGCGGTAATTGGTTGACGGTTGGCAGAATCTTTCGGTTGAGCCGGATAAGGCAGCTTCGTCTGGTGGATATTTCGTGATCTGAGCCGGCAACCATGGGGCCGCCCAGCGTGGAGGCCGGCGCCGCCGAACCGGGACTTCGAACGTATGATCGAACAGTGGGCGAGTTGCAGTCGATCGGCTATAACGGGCAGCCGGTGCCGCCGGCATTCCGTCGCGTCGACCCGCCTGCCGCGGTGCTGGTCGACCTCGGGGTGCTCTTTCCCCGGGAGCCGCACCGTCACGGCGGCTACAACCCGGCGGGACTGCAGATGCACGCCGTCGTCGAAGGGCGCCTGACCTGCTGGGGCATGTGTGAACAGGGCTACTGGTGGGGCCTGGTCACCTACGACATCGCCTACGGCGCCCGGCGGAAAGCGGTCACCCACTGGGTGCCCGCGTGGGTGCTCAAGCGGCAGACGGATCCCCGCTGACCGCCTCGGCGATGCGGCGCCGCGCGTCACCGGGGGATATGCGCAGGCGCTGGGCGAGCACCTCGTCCCACGTCCGCGCGCCGAACTGCGACGGGGTGCCCGTGGCGACGAGCCGCCCGGTCATCCGGCGTTCCACGTCCTGCACCTGCTCCCTGAGCCGGCCCAGCCGGACCAGCGCCGCCTGGGTGTCGGTGCGGCTCATCCCGGTCACCGGCAGTGCGGTGAGGCGGGCGGACAACGTCTCGACGGCATCCATCGCATCCATGATCTGCTCTCGTGTCGAACTCATGTTCGACAAGCTAGCGCGGGGGTCCGACATTGATCGTCGTTACTGTGGCGTGCATGTCTCCGAAATACGCGACCGCGGACAGTGTCGGACGCGCCGAGTTGCTCGACTTCGTACGGCCCCGGCACAAGATGGTGCTCACCACCTACCGCGCCGACGGATCGGTGCAGAGTTCTCCGGTGACCGGCGGGGTGGACGACGAGGGCCGGATCGTGATCGCCAGCTATCCCCAGCGCGCGAAGGCGGCCCACATCCGCAGGGCCGGGCGGGCGAGCGTGACGGTGCTCTCCGACGACTTCAACGGACCCTACGTACAGGTCGACGGTGAGGCGGAGGTGGTGGATCTGCCCGAGGCGGTCGACGCACTGGTCGACTACTACCGGGCGATCGCCGGTGAACACCCGGACTGGGCCGAGTACCGGCAGGCCATGGCCGACCAGGGCAAGTGTCTGTTGCGCCTCGTCCCGACGCGGTGGGGGCCGGTGGCCACCGGCGGCTTCCCACCTCCGCGGGCGGGGCAGTCCGCTGGGCAAGACACCACCACGTCGCTGTGATAGTCAGGCACAAGCGGACGCGTTGCGTCGCGTAGCACGTCAAACTATAGTCTGGACACATGTCCAGAAGGTTCGGAGTCTCTGCGTGACACGATTCGACCGGTCCAGCGCGGCCCGGCCCACCGGCCTCGGACTCATCTGACCATGCGCATCGCGTTGTTGTCGTACCGCAGCAAAACGCACTGCGGAGGCCAGGGTGTCTACGTCCGGCATCTCGCCCGCGGACTCGCCGATCTCGGTCACGACGTCGAGGTGTTCTCAGGCCAGCCCTACCCCGAGGGGCTCGATCCGCGGGTCCGCCTGACCAAGGTGCCCAGCCTCGACCTCTACCGCGAACCCGATCCGTTCCGGGTGCCGCGGCCCAGTGAGATCCGCGACCGGATCGACCTGCTCGAGCTACTGACGACGTGGACCGCCGGATTCCCCGAGCCCAAGACCTTCACCATGCGGGTCGCGCGGCTCCTGGCCGAGCGGCTCGGTGACTTCGACGTCGTCCACGACAATCAGAGCCTGGGCACCGGGCTGCTGGAGATCGCGGGCCTGGGGCTGCCCGTGGTGGCCACCGTCCACCATCCGATCACCCGGGACAAGGTCGTCGACGTGGCGGCCGCCTCCTGGTGGCGCAAACCCCTGGTGCGCCGCTGGTACGGCTTCGCCGAGATGCAGAAGCAGGTCGCGCGCCAGATCCCCGAACTGCTCACCGTCTCCTCCTCGTCGGCCACCGACATCGCCGACGACTTCGGGGTCTCACCCGAGCAACTGCACGTGGTGCCGCTGGGCGTGGACACCGAACTGTTCCGGCCCGCCGACCACCGGGTGAGCGGCCGGATCATCGCGATCGCCAGCGCCGACGTCCCGCTCAAGGGCATCAGCCACCTGCTGCACGCCGTCGCCCGCTTGCGGGTCGAGCGCAATCTCGACGTCCAGCTGGTCTCCAAGCTGGAGCCCAACGGGCCGACGGAGAAGCTGATCGCCGAACTCGGGATCTCCGACATCGTGCACAGTTCCAGCGGCCTGTCCGACGAGGAACTCGCCGCGCTGCTCGCCTCGGCCGAGGTCGCCTGCATTCCTTCGCTCTACGAGGGCTTCTCACTACCGGCGGTGGAGGCGATGGCCAGCGGAACACCGATCGTGGCCAGCCGGGCCGGCGCTCTGCCCGAGGTGGTGGGCGCCGACGGCGAATGTGCCCGCCTGGTCCGGCCCGGCGATGTCGACGAACTCACCGGTGCGCTCGGCGAACTGCTCGACTCACCCGCGCAGCGCCATCGCCTCGGCGCCGCGGGCCGTCGCAGAGCGCTCGACGTTTTCAGCTGGGAATCCGTTGCCGCACAGACTGTTTCGGTGTACAAGAGGGCCATATGCTGACCGTTGACTTCGACCGTCTGGGAATCGGGCCGGGTTCGAAGGTGATCGACGTCGGCTGCGGTGCGGGCCGGCACACCTTCGAGGCCTACCGGCGCGGAGCCGACGTGGTTGGCTTCGACCAGAACGCGCAGGACCTCAACGACGTCGACGAGATCCTGCAGGCGATGAAGGCCCAGGGTGAGGTGCCGGCGTCGGCGAAAGCCGAAGTGGTCAAGGGTGATGCGCTCGCCCTGCCGTATGCCGACGGCACCTTCGACTTCGTGATCGCCTCGGAGATCCTCGAACACGTGCCCCAGGACGAGCAGGCCATCGCCGAATTGGTGCGGGTACTCAAACCCGGTGGCGCGCTGGCCATCACGGTCCCGCGCTGGCTGCCGGAGCGGATCTGCTGGTTGTTGTCCGACGAGTACCACGCCAACGAGGGCGGCCACATCCGGATCTACAAGGCCGACGAACTGCGCGACAAGGTGACCGCACACGGGCTCAGGCTCATCCACACCGCCCACGCCCACGCCCTGCACTCGCCGTTCTGGTGGCTCAAATGCGCGGTGGGCACGTCGAAGAACGACCACCCCGCCGTCGCGGCGTACCACAAGCTGCTGGTCTGGGACATGATGTCGGCGCCCTGGCTCACCCGGCGCGGGGAGGAACTGCTCAATCCCCTGATCGGGAAGAGCGTCGCGCTCTACTTCGAGAAGCCGGCGCGGTAGCGGATGCCCGCCGCTGGCCTGCCCGGAATTCCCGGCGTGTTCACCCCGGAGCAGTGCCGGCAGACCGCCGAATCGATTGCCGCAGAGCAGGAGTCCTCAGGGGCCATCCCGTGGTTCACCGGCGGGCACACCGACCCGTGGGACCACGTCGAGTCGGCGATGGCGCTGACCGTCGCCGGCCTGATCGAACCGGCGCGCGCGGCCTACGAATGGTGCCGTACGACCCAGCGGCCGGACGGTTCATGGCCGATCCAGTTCCGCAACGGCGTGATCGAGGACGCCAACAGCGACAGCAATTTCTGTGCCTACATCGCCGCGGGTGTCTGGCACCACGTGCTGATCACCGGCGACCGCACATTCGCCGAAACGATGTGGCCCGTTGTCGCCAAGGCGATCGACTTCGTGTTGGGCCTGCAGCGTCCCAACGGCGAGATCTCCTGGGCGCTAAGCGCAGCCGGCCCGATTCCGGAGGCCCTGCTGACCGGCTGCGCCAGCATCCACCACGCGATCCGGTGCGCGCTCGCGCTCGCCGACCACATCGGTGAGCCGCAGCCCGAGTGGGAGGTGGCGGTCGGCCGGCTCGGACACGCCATCGTGGCGCATCCGGGGTCGTTCGTGGCCAAGGACCGGCATGCGATGGAGTGGTACTACCCGGTGCTGTGCGGTGCACTGCGCGGCCCGGCCGCCCATGCCCGGATCGACGACCGCTGGGACGATTTCGTGGTGCCGGGCCTGGGCATCCGGTGCGTCGACGACCGCCCGTGGGTCACCGGTGCCGAGACGTGCGAACTGGTGATGGCGCTCGACGCGATCGGTGATTCGGCACGCGCACACCAGCAGTTCGCCGCCATGCACCACCTGCGTGAGGACGACGGATCCTATTGGACCGGACTGGTGTTCGCCGACGGGAAGCGCTGGCCCGAGGAGCGGACCACGTGGACCGGCGCCGCCGTCATCCTGGCCGCCGATGCGCTGACCGCCGCAACGCCCGGCAGTGGGATCTTCCGCGCCGCCGACCTGCCGCGCGGCCTCGAGGACGAATTCGACTGCGCCTGCGCGGTCAGCGACCGCTAGGCCCCGTCACTGCAGCGAACCGGGTTGTCCAGCAGTGCGTTCCAGCACCCGCATCGAGCCCATCGCGCCGACCTCACGGAACACGCCGGTGTCCAGCGCGCGGCGGTAGATGTGGAACGGCGCCTGTCCGCCGTCGTCGGGATTCGGGAACACGTCGTGGATGATCAGCGCGCCGCCCGGCTCCACCCACCTGGCCCAGCCGTCGAAATCACGCTGGGCGGCCTCCTCGGTGTGGCCGCCGTCGATGAACAACAGCCGCAACGGGGTTCGCCATCCCCGCGCCACCACCGGTGAGCGTCCGACCACCGCGACGACGTGGTCGTCGAGATCGGCGGCGTCGAGCGTGTGCCGCATGGTCGGCAACGTGTCGAACCGTCCGGTGACGGGATCGACCATGGTGGTGTCGTGGTACTCCCAGCCCGGCTGGTGCTCCTCGGAGCCGTGATGGTGGTCGACCGTGTACACCACGCCACCGGTCTCCTGCGCGGCCGCGCCGAGCATCAGCGTGGACTTCCCGCAGTAGGTACCGATTTCGACGCCGACACCGTCGCCGAGGTAGCGCACCGCGATGTCGTAGAGCGTGCGGCCCTCGTCGGCGGGCATGAAGCCGATGGCCTCGTCGGCGAGCGCGAACAGCCGCGCGGCGCGCGGTGGGAGATCAGTGTCGGTGAGGCTCATGGCTACCCAACTTAGCCGTTGCTGGCCATGCGGCGTTGTAGTAGCGTCCGGACATGTGTCCGATCCGACCCTGGAGTCGACTCGGCGCCGTCTGACCGCGAAACAGGCCGACACCGTCGACCGGCTGGGGCGCGCCGCGGTCGACATCCTCAACCGTGACGGCTTCGCCGGTCTGACCGTACGGCGCGTCGCCGCGGAAGCCGGTGTCGGAGCGGCGACCGCCTACACCTACTTCTCGTCCAAAGAGCATCTCGTCGCCGAGGTGTTCTGGCGCCGCCTGTCCGCGGCGCCTCCGGCCGCCCACGAGTCGGACGACCCGGCCACCCGGGTCGTCGAGGTGCTGCGGGACATCGCGCTGCTGGTGGCCGACGAGCCGGAGTTCGCGGGCGCGGTCACCAACGCCCTGCTCGGTAAGGAGCCCGACGTGGAGGTGCTGCGGCAGCGCATCGGCCGCGATGTGCGCGACCGGTTGGTGAACGCGCTGGGGGCGCCGGTCGACTTCGACGCGATCGAGGCCCTCGAACTGCTCTACGTCGGTGCGCTGGTGTGGGCGGGGATGGGCTACTCGTCCTACGACGACATGACGCAGCGGTTGGAACGCTCGGCGCGTCTGCTGCTGCGTTAACCGCCGAGCAGCGCCGTCGACGCGGCGACCGCCGGTTCGAGGAGCCCCTGCACGTCACTGCCGTCCTCGACGAACAGCGCGGTCAGCTCCCGCAACCCGCCGAGCAGCACAACGGCCAGCGGCCTGCTCAACGGGGCCCTTCCCGCGCGGCGGAAGCCGGGGTTGCCGGAGAGATCGACCAGCATGTCGGTCAGGCGGTCGATCGCCCAACGGTGCAGTGGTGTCGCCTGCGCGCCTAGCGCGGGGAGCTCCCGGATCCAGCTGAGCGTGATCGCCGGTCGCGCCGCGATGTGCCCGACGTAGGCGGCGACCGCCTGCCGGATCTGCGCATCCCCGTCGGCGTGCGGGTCGACGGCCGCGCGGATGCCGGCGATCAACGCCTCGTTGTTGGCGCGCAGGAGTTCGACGAAGCAGTCCTCCTTGGTGCCGAAGCGGGCGTAGAAGGTGCGCTTCGAGGTGTGCGCGTGCCGGACGATGTCGGCGACAGTGGTGTCGCGGTAACCACGTTCGGCGATCGAGGCCGCCATACCGTCGAGCAGCCTGCCGCGGAACGGATCTGTCTGCGTCGTGGGGTCCGATACCGCCGCCGTCGCCGTCGTCATGTCACCTCCAGCCACCCTTGCATCACGTGGTACCAGGCGGTACCGTACCCCACAAGTTTCCGGTACCGCGCAGTACCAACAACCGGCTGGGAGTGCCATGAGCGAAGCGACCGTTGCCGAAGTCCCCACCTCGAGTGCCCGTGCGGCCCACCTACCACCCGCCTTGCGGCTACCGATGCCGGTCCAGGGCATCGCGTACGTGTTCGCCCGCCGCCAACTGATCGCCGCGTTGGCGCGCCGGCACGGTCCGGCCTTCTGCATCAACGTCCCGATGTTCGGCCGCACGGTGATCGTCGCCGATCCGCAGTTGGCCAAGCAGCTGTTCATGGCGCCCACCGACGCCGTCGGAAACATCCAGCCCAACCTCAGCCGCATCCTGGGCCCCGGGTCGGTGTTCGCGCTCGACGGCGCCGAGCACAAGCGGCGCCGCCGTCTGCTCACCCCTCCGCTGCACGGTAAGAGCGTCAAGAACTACGAGCGGGTCTTCGAAGAGGAGACGCTGCGCGAATCGGCCAATTGGCCGCAGGGTCAGCCATTTTCGACGCTGGAGCCGATGATGCGAATCACCCTCAACGCGATCCTGCGGGCGGTGTTCGGCGCGGACGGGGAGAAACTCGACGAACTGCGCAGCATCATCCCGCCGTGGGTGACGCTGGGATCGCGGCTCGCGGTGATCCCCAGCCCGCCGCGGACCTTCGGTCGCTGGACGCCGTGGGGCCGGCTCGCCGACTACCGCAGGCGCTACGACGAGACGATCGACCGGCTCATCGACGAAGTCCTCGCCGACCCGCGGTTCGACGAACGCGACGACGTCCTGGCGCTGCTGCTGCGTAGTACGTATGAAGACGGTACGGCGATGTCGCGCAACGAGATCGCCGACGAACTACTCACCCTGCTCGCAGCCGGACACGAGACCACGGCGTCCACGCTCGGCTGGGCGTTCGAGCGGATCAGCCGCCACCCCGACGTCCTGGCCAAGCTGGTCGCCGAAGCGGCGACGGGCGACAACGAATACCGCCAGGCGACGATCTACGAAGTGCAGCGCAACCGCACGGTCATCGACTTCGCCGGCCGCCACGTCTACACGCCGGCCTTCGAACTCGGCGACTGGGTGATCCCGCGCGGGTACTCGGTCGTGGTGGCGCTGGCCGAGATCCACGAGCAGGCCGAGGATTACGCCGATTCGGAGCGGTTCTCACCCGAGCGGTTCGTGGGCTCCCGCCCGTCGCCCACCGCCCACGTCCCGTTCGGCGGCGGCACCCGTCGCTGCATCGGCGCGGTGTTCGCCAACGTCGAGATGGACGTCGTCCTGCGGACGGTGTTGCGCCACTTCGACATCGAGACCACCACGGCGGCGGGGGAGAAGGTGCACTCCCGCGGGGTCGCCTATACGCCGAAGGCCGGCGGGCAGGTCACCCTGCGCCGCCGGCCCCAGCCGCTGGCCTGATCAGGCTTTCGCGTCGGCCCGCTTGGGCAGCTTCCAGCCCGCCCGCGGGAAGTGGCAGGTGTAACCCCACGGCATGCGTTCCAGGTAGTCCTGGTGCTCGGGTTCGGCCTCCCAGAACTCGCTCGCCGGCGTCACCTCGGTGACCACCTTGCCCGGCCACAGCCCCGACGCGTCGACGTCGGCGATCGTGTCGAGCGCGACGCTCTTCTGCTCGTCGTCGGTGTAGAAGATCGCCGAGCGGTAGCTGGTGCCGACGTCGTTGCCCTGGCGGTCCTTCGTCGTCGGATCGTGGATCTGGAAGAAGAACTCGAGCAGCGCCCGGTAGTCGGTCTGCGCCGGGTCGTAGGTGATCTCTATCGCTTCGGCGTGGCCGGGGTGGTTGCGGTAGGTGGGGTTGGCGTTCTGCCCGCCGGTGTAGCCGACGCGCGTCGACACCACTCCCGGTTGCTTGCGGATCAGATCCTGCATCCCCCAGAAACAGCCGCCCGCGAGGACGGCCTTCTTGAGTTCGGTCATCGCGATTCCTCCTTGGTGGTCTCGAACAGCGTCGCGTACTCGCCATATCCTTGCGCCTCGAGCTCGTCGAGGTGAACGAACCGCAGTGCTGCGGAGTTGATGCAGTACCGCAGCCCGCCCTGCGCGCGGGGTCCGTCGGTGAAGACGTGGCCGAGATGGCTGTCGCCGTGCGCCGAACGCACCTCGGTGCGGACCATCAGATGGCTGACGTCGCGCTTCTCCTTCACGTTCGTCGCGTCGAGCGGTTTGGTGAAGCTCGGCCAGCCGCTGCCGCTCTCGAACTTGTCGACCGAGGCGAACAACGGCTCACCGGAGACGACGTCGACGTAGATGCCCGGCTCGTGGTTGTCCCAATACTCACCGGTGAACGGGCGCTCTGTGCCGTTGCGCTGCGTGACGTGGTACTGCTCGGGGGACAGCGCGTCCACCGCGGCGGGATTCCTGTTGTAGCGCGTGTCCTCTTGATGGCGCATGTTCTTCAAATGATCCTGTGCCACATGACCTCCTCGGGTGCACCCCCTACAACCGTAGGCCGCGCCACGATAATCCCTGCTCGGCGGTGCTGCACCCTCGACAAAACCAGCTAGAACGTGTTTCAGTTCTGGTGTGACGAACACCGCCCCCACCGGGTTCACCAATGCCGAGCTGACAGCGGCGTTCGCGACGTTCGAGGAGACGGTCGCCCAGGCCGCCCAGACCCGCGACTGGGATCCCTGGGTCGAGCAGTACAGCTCCGACGTCGTATACGTCGAACACGCCGCGGGCACCATGCGCGGCCGGGAAGAGGTCCGGTCCTGGATCTGGAAGACGATGACCACCTTCCCCGGCAGCTACATGACCTCGTTCCCCTCGCGGTGGTCGGTCGCCGACGAGGCCACCGGGCGGGTCATCTGCGAACTCGACAACCCGATGCGCGATCCGGGTGACGGCACGATCGTCAGCGCCACCAACATCTCCATCGTGACCTACGCCGGGGACGGTCAGTGGTCCCGTCAGGAGGACGTCTACAACCCGCTGCGGTTCGTCTCGGCGACGGTGAAGTGGTGCCGCAAGGCGGCCGAGCTCGGCACGCTCACCGACGAGGCGGCGGCCTGGATGCAGCAGTACGGCGGAGGTCGCCCATGAGCACCGCGCTGGTCATCGGGGCCAACGGTTTCCTCGGCTCCCACGTCACCCGCCAACTCGTCGCCGACGGCCACGACGTGCGGGCGATGGTGCGCGCAGGTGCCAAGACGGTCGGCATCGACGACCTGGCCGTGCGGCGGTACCAGGGCGACATCTGGGACGACGACACGTTGCGTGAGGCGATGACCGGGTGCGACGACGTGTACTACTGCGTGGTCGACGCCCGCGGGTGGCTGCGCGACGCCGCCCCGCTGTTTCGCACCAACGTCGAAGGCACCCGAAACGTGCTGGACGTGGCCGTCGGAATCCCGTTGCGCCGCTTCGTGTTCACCAGCAGCTATGTCACCGTCGGCCGTCGTCGCGGCCGGCGGGCCAGCGAGGGCGACGTGATCGGCACGCGGGGTGTCACGCCCTATGTGCGGTCGCGGGTGCAGGGTGAGGAACTGGTGCTGCGGTACGCCCGCGAGCGCGGGCTGCCCGGGGTGGCCATGTGCGTGTCGACCACCTACGGCAGCGGTGACTGGGGCCGGACCCCGCACGGAGCGGTCATCGCCGGCGCTGCGTTGGGCAAGCTGCCCTTCGTGATGGGCGGTATCGAACTC
Organism: Mycolicibacterium baixiangningiae; assembly: GCF_016313185.1. NCBI lineage: Bacteria > Bacillati > Actinomycetota > Actinomycetes > Mycobacteriales > Mycobacteriaceae > Mycobacterium > Mycolicibacterium baixiangningiae. The sequence goes on along the minus strand of NZ_CP066218.1, from coordinate 5,609,832 downwards.
GAGGCGGTCGGTGTCGACGACGCGGCCCGCGCGCTCATCCTGGCCGCCGAGAAGGGCCGTGTCGGTGAGCGGTACCTGATCTCGGAGAAGATGATCAGCAACGCCGACGTCGCGCGCATCGCGGCGGAGGCCGCCGGGGTGGCGCCACCAGCACGGTCGATACCGCTCCCGGTGTCGTATGCGCTCGCCGCGCTGGGCAGTGCCAAGTCACGGCTGAGGGGCACCGACGAACGGCTGTCGCTGGAATCGCTGCGGCTGATGCGCGCCGAGGCCCCGCTCGACCACAGCAAGGCTGTGCGGGAACTGGGGTGGCAGCCGCGGCCGGTCGAGGAGTCGATCGCCGAGGCCGCCCGGTTCTGGGTGGAGCTGCGAAACGCCAAGCAGGCGAGTAGGACTCAGAGGTAGCGGGAGGTCTGCGATGCCGGCTCCCAGGTGGCTCGCCCGGGCGAATCGGGTCGGCCTCAACCGGGTGGTCAAGTACCTCGCACCGTGGCTGCCGGGCTTCGGCATGGTCGTCCACCGCGGGCGCACATCCGGCCGGGAGTTCCGGACGCCGATCAACCTCTTCCGCCGTCGCGACGGATTCGTTTTCGCGCTCACCTACGGTTCGGATGCGGACTGGGTGAAGAACGTGATCGCCGCCGGCGGGTGTGAAGTCATCACGCGGCGACGGCGCTATGCGCTGACCGACCCGCAGCTCTACGTGGACCCGAGCCGCTCCGATATGCCCAAGATCCCGCCGGTGCGCTATCTCCTTGCGGTGGCGAACGTTTCGGAGTTCCTCTATCTGCGGACAGTCCCGTGACCCGCGTCGACCTGCGCGGCGCACCCGAGACGATGTGGGCGACCCTGTATGGCAAGGCGCTCGACGCCGACGCGCCGAATTCCGTGCTGGGCTACCCTGCTATACGAAGCCTCCGAGTGCCCCATTCGCACTGACCGCTCAGGACGTTGGGACACGGTGCTTCACAGGTTCCTGCGCTCACAGCGCATATGCATACTGCTCGACGAAACGCGGAGGAACTCCAAGCTGAGCTGCTGCATTGTTTGGCCACGAAGCATCTCTCAGCAGGGCACGGCCTATGAAGACCGCATCCGCTTGACCCGTGCGCACGAGTTCGTCGGCCCAGGTTGCCTCCGTGATGCGGCCCACCGCGGCGATGGCGACTGATGCCTCCGACCGGATTCGCGCAGCGAGTGCCGTTTGGTAGTCACGCGCCGATGGAATTGGTTTCGGCTCAACACCACCCGAGGACCCGTCCAGGAGGTCCACCCCGTGCTCGCGCGCCCAAAGCGCTAGCTGAATCGAGTCCGCGACAGTCCATCCCTCGCGGCTATCGGCAGGGTCTTCGGCGATCCAGTCGGTTGTCGAAATTCGCAGGAACACCGGCATATGTTGCGGCCAGATGGCGCGTACCGCATCGAGCACTTCGAGGACGAAGCGCGCTCTGTTCACCAAGCTCCCACCGAACTCATCGGTGCGCCGATTGGAGATCGGCGATAGAAAGGACTGCAGCAGATACCCGTGTGCTGCATTGACCTCGACCACTTCGAAGCCGGCTTCGAGTGCGCGTCGCGCCGCAGATGCAAATGATGCCACGAGATTCGCCATCTCCGATCGATCTGCGGCTGTGGGGCGAGGGTAACCGGGAAACGCAATGGCGCTTGGCCCCACCGTCGGCCAACCTCCATTGCTCACCGCCAGGGGACCGCCACCACGCCACGGACGCTCCAGTGAGCCCTTGCGGCCGGCGTGTGCAAGCTGAATCGCCGGCACTGCGCCCGCAGCGGAGATTGCCTTCGCCAGTCGCTTGAAGTCCGGCGTCTGCGCATCGGCCCAAAGACCCAAATCCCACGGCGAAATGCGACCATCACTCCTTACCGCGGTCGCTTCAACCATCACCAACCCAACGCCTCCAGCAGCGCGTGACGCGTAGTGCACGAGATGGCAGTCCGTTGGCGTGCCGGCCCGTTCGCCCGACTCCGCGGAGTAGGTGCACATCGGTGACATCCACACCCTGTTCGGCACGGTGAGGCCCCGCAGCGTGATGGGTCTGAACAACGCAGGCACATCCTGCGACTGATGGATTGTGGGCACAAGAATCGTCACTCCCTCAGAGTCACTAGTACGACGAATGCCGTACTAAGAGTGTTAGTACGGTACCATTCGTATTAACGCTCGGGCTACGGAAGGTTGATCTCATGCGGATGCTGCACCATCCAGCTGTGGACGAGATCAGGTTGGACGCGGTGCTGTCGGCGCTTGCCGATCCGATTCGGCGCAAGATTGTCTGCCGCCTAGCCGATGACGACGGTGATCAGCCGTGCGCGGCCTTCGAACTACCGGTCACCAAATCAACCGGTACGCACCACTTTCGAGTGCTGCGAGAGGCGGGTGTAATCGAGCAGAGATACCAGGGGACGTCGATCATGAGTGCACTGCGGGACGCCGACCTGGAGGCGCGATTTCCCGGCGTACTGAGTGCCGTCCTTGCAAGCGCCCGAAGCGAGGTCGACGCCCGACCCTGATCCTCGCCGAAGGCTTGACGATGTCTCTCCCCGACTCGGACTTCGCGCTGGCAGCCTTGCGGCGAAGGTCGTGATCCTGCCATCTGTCGGTCAATCACTGCCAGCCGGAATCATGGCCCTGAGCTGCTGGTTTGAACCATCAGACCGGCCAGGAAAACCTCCAGACCGAAGACGAGAAAGAGGTAGGGAAATGAACAAGTTCGGATTCGCCACCATCGTCGCCAGCGGACTGGCCACCGGGTTCCTGGCCTTCGCCGCCCCCGCGCAGGCCGCGCCGGCCGGGCCCGGAAACGCCCAGGACGCGATCAGCTCGTTGGATGACCGCGGTTACGCCGTGCGGGTCAACCACCAGGGCATGGTCAAGCCGCTCGACCAGTCCAGCATCGTTTCGGTGCGCTACGACAACGACGACCGCGTCGTCTACGTCAGCGTCCGCTGACCCGTCGCGAGAGGGGCACCCGGCCCGGGGTGCCCCTCTTTCGTATTCAGTTGACCGCCTTCGGTTCTGACCGGTGGAGCGGGCAACGAGTCTCCCGCTTCCCGAATACCGGTTGACGCACTCCTCCGGGGTTGAACCGTGCCGACCACGGCCACTCGTAGTTCGCGTCCGCCCATACCAACTGCAGCGCGCGCACATCGCGACCGTAGATGCCGATGGCAATCCCCATGTGTGCGTCGGGTTGGGACACCTCGACGAACTCCAGCAGCTGATCGGGCAGCGACATGGTGTCTCCCGCCAGGACCGGGCCGTCGTGCGCGATGCAGTAATCCGCCACGGTGTTCAACACGAGCAGCGCGCGCTTGGGGTCCACGGCGGTGATGAGGAGTTCGGGGAGCCCGCACTCGTGCAGGCCGACGGTGTAGGCGAACGGTCTGCGCTCGCTCTCGACGTACTGGACTGCCCAACCGTTCCTCAGGATCTTGTCGTACACCACGTCGAGGTAGTCGTTCCGAGTGGCCTCCGGGTGATCGCAATGCCAGCACATGGCTGCACCTTTCGTCGTCGTTGCCGCCAGCATGCGCCCGGGGTCTGACATTGATGAGGGATGGCAGCAGTGGTGACAACGAAAATATCCTGCCATGCGCCGGTCAATCACTGCCAGCCGGAATCATGGCCCTGAGCTGCTGGTTTGAACCATCAGACCGGCCAGGAAAACGCTCCAGACCGAAGACGAGAAAGAGGTAGGGAAATGAACAAGTTCGGATTCGCCACCATCGTCGCCAGCGGACTGGCCACCGGGTTCCTGGCCTTCGCCGCCCCCGCGCAGGCCGCGCCGGCCGGGCCGGGCAATGCCCAGGACGCGATCAGCTCGCTGGATGACCGCGGTTACGCCGTGCGGGTCAACCACCAGGGCATGGTCAAGCCGCTCGACCAGTCCAGCATCGTTTCGGTGCGCTACGACAACGACGACCGCGTCGTCTACGTGACCGTCCGCTGACACTCACACCATCGACGAGGGGCACCCGTTCGGGTGCCCCTCGTTTCGTGTGTTCACGTGCGCGGTGTTCTCACGGACTGTAAGCGGTCGAGCCGCCCCCCTTGCCGACGAGAAGTAGGAGACCGCGGTCCCAGGCGCGATACCGCACTCGGTTCAACGCCCGCCGGAGCACGAGCAATGCGGTGGCGACCACGCAGAGGCTCAGCAACCAGAACCCCAGACCGGCGCCGAGTCCACTCGCCCGAGCGTCCGCTTCGCTCCTCGGGGCCGAGACGGCGTTGCCCTGATCGTCGATCCAGAGGCTGACGCGGTCACCGGCTTTGACCGGGTGCTGAATCTCGACAGTCCTGTCCCGTGTGACGCCGTTCGCGAACCACTGCACCGGCACCGTGAACGTCGTGATGGGCCGTTGGGGTTTCACTTGGCTCCGTTCGAGGGCGACGGCCTCGATGGGATGCCGGTTCGCCGCGTCCATTTCGGCGGCGTGCGTTTGATCGGCGCGGACTGACGTCGAAACCTGCACAGCGAAAAAGCCCGCCACAATCAGCAGGGCGGCGGCTGTCAGCGCTGCGCCCGCCTCCACCCGGTCGACGAGCCGCACGAGCGGGCCGCCCGCGAGACGACGCCGGGTGCACCGTGCTCGCACGGACAGGCTCATCGGGCCGGCGCCGTTTGCTGTGCGATTGTTACGGACATGTTTCAATGGTTCCGCAACGAGTCCTTTTCGGCCAACTTTCGGGTGAGCGATTTCAGACACACCGACTTCTGCCGCAGATCTGCGACGTGCGATCGCCAAGCTCGCCAACCGGATCACCGGCCGCCCCTGAAAGCATGTCAGCGCTCGGCGCGGGCCTTCAGCCGTCGCAGCGTCGTGGCGATGTTCTCGACGTTGGCGGTGGCTCGGTCACTGACGCCGGTCGCCCAGGCGCCTGGTTTCCGGAACCATCCCGGCCTGCGGTCCCAAGTGCTCTCGGTGACCCGGCAGCCCGTCGCGGTCGGCGCGATCTCGTAGCGCCAGTGCGACACCGGGATCGCGAATTTGCGCACGTCGAAGGCGAACGCGCGACCCGGCGCGGCGTCGGTGACGGTGCAGGTGGTGTTCCACGACCGTGATCCGTTGCGGTTGCGGCCGACGAACACCGCACCGGGCCGGGCGGCGTCGCCCTTCTTCCACTGCATCGCCGAAGTCTCCTCGGCGAGTTCGGCGAGGGTGGGAAGATCGGTGATGAGGCGGTACACCGCGTCCGGGTCGGCGGCGATGTCGACCGTGGCCTGCGCCGAGGCGGCGTCGGGGTTCGTCATGACGTGTGATCGTAGTGATCGGAAGAACGGCGGTGGGCACCTTGTTGAGCAAGTTGAAGCGACTCAACGTCAGGAGATCACTCATGGCCGGACGCCCCGTCCTCGAACCCACCGCGGAACACCCCATCACCGTCACGCCCACCGGACGGCACGTCACGGTGGAGGTGAACGGCACCGTAATCGCCGAGACCGACGACGCGCTCACCCTGCAGGAGGCGGACTACCCTGCGGTGCAGTACATCCCGATGCGTGATGTCGCCGAGTCGGCGCTGGTCTGCAGTGACACCACCACCTACTGTCCGTACAAGGGCGACGCCGCCTATTACCATGTCAACGCCGCCGATCAGACCGTCGAGGACGTGATCTGGACCTACGGCCAGCCCTATCCGGCGGTCGCCGACATCGCCGGGCATGTCGCGTTCTATCCGGACAAAGCCGACGTCACGGTCGGCTGATCCGCACGCACCCGGGAAACCTGGTTTTGGTCTTGATCCGCGTGCTGTAATGACGACGCGACGACCATCGGCGCCGATGGGGGCTGACCATGCCGAGACTTCCCGGTATCCCGGCGCTGGCCGCCGTCGGTGAGATCCCTCCCGGACGGACCGTCGATCTGCCCGGCCGCGGCAGCACGTATGTGATCGATTACGGGCCGCAGGACGGACCGACGTATCTCCTGCTGCACTCGGTGGCCTGCACCGGGCTGATGACCTGGTATCCGGCGCTGGACGTGGTCAAGCAGTTCGGCCGGGTGGTGGTGTTCGACCAACGCTGTCACGGGCACGGCATCAGCTCGCCCCGGTTCCTCCTCGAAGACTGCGCCGACGACGTCGTCGCGCTGGCTGACGCCCTCGGTATCCGCACGTTCGTGCCGGTCGGCTACTCGATGGGCTCGCTGATCGCCCAGTTGGTGTGGCGGCGTCACCGGGAACGTGTCGACGGGCTCGTGCTGTGCGCCGCGGCCGCGGCCGTCTCCCGCGCGAGCTACGAGCGCCTGGCCACCGGCATCTTTGCGGCCTTCATCGACGCGTTCAGCCCGCCGCTGCGGGGGCCGTCGCTCACGCCGGTCTCCTCGGCGGCCGATGGCGTATTCGGGGTACCGCAGTGGTTGCTCGGTCAGTTCCGCGCCACCAGCCCCGGTGCGATCACCCGTGCCGTCGCCGAGATCACGCGGTTCGACTCGCGGCCGTGGGTAGGGGAGATCGACGTGCCGACGTCGGTGGTGATCACACTGCGTGACCATGCCTTCGGGACCGGGCGCCAGCGGTGGCTGGCCGGTCAGATACCTGATGCACAGGTGGTGCCGGTCGATGCGGGCCATGCCAGCTGCACGTTGCAGTCCGACCGGTTCGTGCCGGCGCTGAGCGAGGCGATCAGTTCGGTGCACGACCGCGTGCTCTCCGCCGCAGCATCGTGAAACGGCTCAGCGGGTGGGATGCCTTGCTGTTGAACAGCGAAACGCCCAACGTGCACCAGCACACGTTGAAGGTGGCCGTTGTCGACACCTCGGAGTTCGAGGGAGAGCCGGGCTTCGAGGTCTTCTGCGAGACCCTGCGCAGCAGGATGCATCTCCTGGAGCCCATGCGCTACGAACTGGTCGGCATCCCGCTGCGTCTGCACCGCCCGATGTGGCGCGAGAACGCCGACGTCGACCTCGGCTACCACGTGCGGCGGGTTCGGGTGGCCGCTCCGGGTGGACGGCGCGAACTCGACCAACTCATCGGTGAAATCGCGGGCACCGCCCTGGATCGCACACGTCCGCTGTGGCAGCTCTACTACGCCGAGGGGCTCGCGAACCGTCGGATCGCGGTCATCGGGAAGGTTCATCACGCGCTCGCCGACGGTGTGGCCTCGGCGAATCTGATGGCGCGCGCCATGGAATGGGTCGATCTCATGCCCGGCGCCGGCGGACGGGACATCACGGGTGCCCGGCCGTCGGCGGTGGAGCTGATCCGCGGTGCGGTCCGCGACCATGCGCGCACGCTGACAAAGCTGCCCGACGTCGTCAGGGACGGCGCCGTCGGGATCTACCGGGTGCGGCGACGGTCCCGGCAGCGCCACGGGCACCCCGACCTGGCTCGCCAGTTCCACCCGCCGCCGACGTTCTTGAACCACAAGCTCTCACCGGCCCGCAGCTTCGCGAGCGCTACCTTGTCGCTGGCCGAGGCCAAGGAGACGAGTAGGCATCTCGGCGTCACGATCAACGATCTGGTGTTGGCGACGGCGGCGGGCGGGCTGCGCGATCTGCTGCTGACCTACGACGGCCACCCCGACGAACCCATCATCGCCTCGGTGCCGGTCGCCACGGACACCTCGAGGGACCGGATCACCGGCAACGCTCTGAGCACCATGCTGGTGTCACTGCCGGTGCACATCGACGACCCTCTCGAGCAGGTTCGACTGACCGCTGTTGCGGCCGGGATCGCCAAGGAGAACCACGACCTCCTCGGCCCCGGCACGGTCGGGCGCTCGCTGGAGTATGTGCCCCCCACGGCCCTGCGCACGGTCTTCGGCTGGACCTCCCGGCGCAAGGCGCCCAATCAGCTGTTCAACGTGATCGTCTCGAACGTGCCCGGACCTCGACGCCGAGGCTGCGTCGCCGGGGCGGTGGTGAGCGAGATCTACTCGGTGGGGCCCCTGGCCGCGGGCAGCGCCATGAACGTCACCGTGTGGAGCTATGTCGACCAGCTGAACATCTCGGTGCTCACCGACGGCTCGACGCTCGCGGACACTCACGAGGCGACCGACGCGATGGTCCGCGCCTTCGCCCGGATACGCAGTGCCGCGGGCTTCACCGAGACCCGGACCCGGGCCGACACGTCGCTGCCGTAAGCGGCCTGGCGCACACGCGGAGACGGGTCAGCGGGTGCGGACCGCGTACAACCGTTCCGCGTACGCCAGATCGTCGCGCCACAGCCGGGTCGCCGCGTGGCGCATCAGCGGGGTGATCAACGGCGCCACCTTCTGCCCATAGCCGAAGCGGGGCCGATCCGAGTGCGCGACAACGGCTTCGATCACCGCCGTGCGCGGCCGCCCGTCGGGGCCAGGGCCCACCGGTGTCGCGTGGGTTTCCACCACGCTGCCCGCACCCTCCCCGTCGACGATCCGCATGACGATCGTGCGCGGTTCGGGCGCGACGAACTCCGCCACCACCGGCACCCCCAGCCGGCCGATCCGGAACGTCACCGCGACGAGGAAACGGTCCTCTTCCTCGGGTACGTCACCCGCCGCGGGCGCGCTGAGTACCTCCAACCGGGTGAACGAGTACGGGTGGAACCATCCGCCGTGCCACGGATCGAGCCGGTTGGCGATCACGTCGGCGGGTTCGCAGACGCCGACCAACCGGGTCACCGCCGACAGGACAGGCCCGTCCGGACGTACCGGGACGATCGGGCGCTCCGTCGGTTCTTCGCCACCGACGCGGTCGAGACGGACCCAGGTCAGCACCCCGTCGTCGTAGGCGGGCAACGGTTTCCACCCGAACTCCCGCCGCTCCCCGGAGAGCCGCAACCCGTGCCACGGACAGATCAGCGTGCCGCAGTCGATCGTCCCGGTGGACAGGTCGGCGCCCAGATGCGGGCAGCTCGCCGGGCCGACGTGCAGTTCGCCGCCGGTACCCCGCCACGCGACGAGCTCGACGCCGGCGACCGAGGTGCCCAGCGGTTTGCGCCGGATGCTGTCACTGCCCGCGAACGGGAACCAGTTGCCGCTCGGGCGGGACTGCGCACGGCTGAGCGCGCCATTGATCAGCGCCGGCTGCGCGTCCTGGTAAGTGGGCTTCTGCTCCGCCCAGTCGATGCGCGGAAGCACCTGGAACGGTGTCAGTTTCGCCCACTTGCTCTTGACGCCGGCGAACACGTTCATGACTGCAATTGCCTTCCTCGCCGGGCGAGTCGCCGCAGCGTTGCGGATCGCCCGGTGGTCGGCACGGTCGTCAGGGCGTGCCCGGCGACGCCGAAGTGGGCGAGCAGGCGGTTGGCGGCCGCCCAGCCGGTCGTCGCGGCACGTTCCATCAGCGCCACCGGCAGGTCGATGCGGATCCCGTCTCCGGCCAGCGCCATACCGTCGACGGGGGTGTCCACGGCGGGCCGGACGGCGAAGTCGCCGGGGGCGAACCGCGGACAGTCACCGCGCAGCAGGAGCCGCTCGCCGACGATGTTCGCGTCCGCGGTCTCGGGGAAGATCCCGTGCAACCGGGCCAGCAGCCGCCGCGGCAACTCGTCGCCAGCGTCGGTCACCGCGTACGAATGCAGTTCCACGACAGAGCCTCCGGTGAGGTGCGCCCAGTCGGCGGCCTGGCGTTCGTAACGCTCGAGCACGCTGACGTTGTCGAGTGGCGTCAGGCCCCCGGTGCCCAGGAACGCGGGCCGGTCGGCCGCCACCGGACGGTCCAGCCAGATGCGGTGCACCAGGAACGGCGGTGCGGTGCCGAGTCCGTCGACGGTCGCGCGCCACGGCTCGTCGCCGAGTTCTCCTGAGGCACCTATGATCTGGCGCAATCCGGGGACATCGGTGGCCAGCACCACGCCGTCGGCGGACAGCGCCTGCCCCGAATCGCAGTGCACCGTGAAGCCCGGTTCCACCGACGTCACCGACACCCCGGTGTGGAACCGCACGCCGAGGCCCTCGAGGTACCGCCGCAACGGCTCCCACAGCGCGACGTCGAAGTTGTCGTTCGCGACGTCGAACACCAGCCCTTCGCTGGAACCGAGGAAGTAGATGTGGAACATCGTCGCCAGTTCCGCCGCCGACAGGTCCGGCGGCTGGGCGAAGAAGCTGCGCGAGAAGACCTCGAACGCCAGATGTCGGGCGGCCTCCGGAAAGTTGATGTCGCGCAGGAACGTATCGGCATCGGTGTGGTCGAGCCGGTCATAGATGTCGGGCACCGACACCGTCGCCAGCGGCGCGGCCGCCCGCGCGTTGAGCCGGGCCAGATCCCGCAGCCGGAAGGTGGGACTGCGCAAGGCGAACGCGACCGCGTTGAACGGCGGGGTCTGCGGCAGACCGCGGAAGGTGTCCCGGCGGCCCTGACCGTCGATGAGCGGATAGTCCTCCACCGCGGTGAGCATCGACAGGTGTGGATCGACGCGGCGCAGCAGGGTGCGCAGGTTGTAGTACTGGCGGAAGAAGGCGTGGAACCCGCGGTTCATCGCCGCCGCGCCCACACCGTCGACGTCGTCGGTCCACCCGCCGACCCGGCCACCCAGGTACGGTTCGCGCTCGACGACGTCCACGGACACGCCGCGCTCGGCCAGTCCGGTCGCGGCGGTCAGCCCGGCGATCCCGCCGCCGACCACCACCGCGCGCGGGCGGTCGCCCAGCGAGGTGGCATCGGGCAGGCCGGCCGGCGCCGGGTGGACGACACGTCGGGGATCGCTCATCGCGGCCCTCTGCTCTTCGCGCAAGCGCTCATCGCAGCACTCTCGCGGTGAATGTGTGCACGACATTGCGCTGCCACCCGGGCACCGTCTCACTGCGGACGTCACTGAAACCGTTGCGCACCAAACGATCCCGGAATGTCGACGCGCCGTCGAAGTCCAGGACGCTGCGCCGCAGGTAGGTGTACAGCGAGACGTCGCCCGTGCGCAGCCGCCCGGCCGGGATGATGACGGCCCAGCACACCGCATTCCACACCGCGGTCGCCACGGGCGAGTCCCGCACCGAGTACTCGTGCACGGTCAGCTGGGCACCCGGGCGCAGCATGTCGCGGAACTCCTGCAGCTGGGCATCGGGGTCGGCGAGGTTGCGCAGCAGGTACGCCGCGAAGATCCCGTCGAACGGACCGGTCACCCCGGCGGCGGCGACGTCCTCGATGCGGCTGTGCACGAAGTCGACCGAACCGGGCCAGGGTTTGGCCTGCGCCTCGGCGAGCATCCCGGCCGAAGCGTCGACGGCGACGATCTGGGCGTGCGGGGCGGCGGCGAGCAGCGCTGCGGTCGACGCTCCGGTGCCGCAACCCGCGTCGAGCAGGCGCATCCCGCGTCCGCCGTCGGGCAGTCCCATCCGCTGTGCGGAGAGCCGAAGATGGTCGTGGTAACCGGGATTGGCGCCGACCAGCCGGTCGTAGGCGGCCGCGCCGACGTCGAATGCGGCGGGCACCCGCGCGTGCGGGAGCGCCTCACTCATCGCGCACCCGTTCGCCGCCGACCTTCGCGCCTCTCACCCGCTGGCGCTCCCACAGCAGCAGCACGCCGGTCACGAGCGCGAATCCGAACAGGAAGTCCTCGACCGGGATGTCCCAGGGGAACCGGATGCCACTGGTGTGCTCCTCGTTGTAGATGACGATGGGGGCGCTGAGCTTGGTCAGCCAGCCGTCCACGGGAATCTGGAAACCGAGCACGATGACCATGGAGATCCAGTACGCCGGCCGCCGGAAGAGCCCGGTGTGCAGCCACCCCAGCTCCCACACCACCACCACGACCACTGCCGCGATCGCCGGCAGCGTATACCCGAGGCCGATCACGACGACTGCGCCGATCGGGTGCGCAGCCGGCGCTTGAGGTACTCGAGGATGGTGTCGACGGCGTTGTAGGTGAGCAGACCGCACAGCGGGATCACGATGAAGAACATCAACTCCTCGACCGGCACCTGCGGGAACCCGATCCCGGTGACGAACCGCGGGTTGTAGCCCCAGACATCGGCGACGATCGCGATCACGTCCCACACGATGAACACCGCGGCCACCGGCAGGATCGCCGCCGCGGCCCGCCGGGCCTGCCGATACACGCCGGCCCCGAAGATCTCCAGCGGCAGCGTGAGCAGCAGACAGGCGCCCAGGACGATCAGGTACTGGAATCGCTCCATGCCTACACCTTCGCGGGGTGGGCGAGCCGGCTGCGCCAGGCACGCAGCAGCCCGGCGCCCGCCACCTGGAGCCGGCGTCCGTTCCCCACGGTGGCGCGCTGGTTGAAGATGTCGAAATCGATTGCTTCGATGCGGTCCAGTATCTCCGAATACAGCACCGCCGCGGCACCGACACAGGGACGCGAGCGCGGATGCAGCAGATCCACCCCGTGGCGCGCGTAGTCGTAGATCCGCCGGGTCACCGCGTGCTGTTCGGACAGTGCGTTGCGCACCCGGGTGTCCGTGCGCTTGGTGGTGTGACACCACATCAGCAGCTCGCGGTCGACACCGTGCGCGGCCAGCTCATCGGCGGGCAGGTACACCCGGCCGCGGTCGAGGTCCTCGTCGACGTCACGCAGGAAGTTGGTCAACTGGAAGGCCTTGCCCAGCGCGGCGGCATACGGTGCGGCCTCCTCGCGGGGCACCACGGTGCCGAGCACCGGCAGCAGCTGCAGCCCGATGACCTCCGCCGAGCCGTACATGTAGCGGTCGACCGAGGCGCGGTCCGGATAGTCGGTGACCGTCAGATCCATCCGCATCGACGCCAGGAAGTCGTCGAAGAGTTCCCACGGAATCCCATAGCGGCGCGCGGTGTGCGCGACGGCTGCCAGCGCCGGGTCACCGCTGGGGGGCTTCCCCTGCACGAGACCGTCGAACAACTCCGTCGCCAGTCGGTGCAGTCGGTCGGCCCGTTCGCCGGTGGTGGCGGTGGACTCGAGATCGTCGAGGATGTCGTCGGCGCGGCGGGCGAAGCCGTACAGCGCGTGCACCGCCGGGCGTTGTTCGGGCGCCAGCAGCCGGGTCGCCAGGAAGAACGTCCGCCCGTGCTCGGCGTTGAGAACCCGGCAGCAGCGGTAGGCGTCGCGCAGGGCGGGGTCGCGTACCCCGGCGGCGTCGAGTTCGGATCCGATCACAGCCTGCTCCTCGCTCTGGTCGGGACCGTCGTGGGGGTGGATCTCTTGGGGGTGGATCTCGTGGGGACGGATGACGTGACGGCCCCGGTGATTCGGTCTGCGGCCAACCGGCCGGACAGCAGTGCGGTCGGCACCCCGACGCCGGGCACCGTCGACGATCCGGCCAGCACCACGTTGTCCGCACCGCGAACCGTGTTGGCCGGCCGGAACGGTCCGGTCTGGCCGAAGGTGTGTGCCAGCGCGAACGGGGTGCCCGCCGCCATGTCCTGGCGGGCCCAGCCGTCGGGGTCGACGACGTGCAGTACCTCGAGGTCGTCACCGACCCCGGGCATGCGCCGCCGCACCTCCGCCAGCATGCCCTCGACGTAGGAGTCGGTGGTCTGCGACCAATCAACCTGTCCCACTGCGTTATTGGGCGCGGGGGCCAGGACGTAGAGGAGATCGCGGCCTGCGGGCGCGAGCGTGGCGTCACCCGCGGTGGGGCGGGTCACCAACAGCGACGGATCGCTCATCACCCGGCCCTCGTCGATGATGTCGCGGAATGTCTGCTCCCACGCGTCGCCGAAAAGGATGGTGTGGTGTCCCACGCTGGGATCGACTGCAGCACAACTCACGTGGGCGACCACCGCTGACGGCGCGGGACGCAGCGGGAGCATCCGCCGCGGAGTGCGGCCGAGCAGGCGGTAGGTGGTCGGCAGTTCGGTGGTCAGGACGACGGCGTCGGCGGGGACGCGGTCACCGGCGTCGGTGCGAACCGCAGTCACCCGGCCGTCCGCGCCGCGTTCGAGCACCGAAACCGCGGAGCCGTAACGGAACTCGACACCGGCGTCGGACGCTGCGGCTGCCATGGCCTCGGGGACCGCCCGCATGCCGCCGCGCGGGAAGTACACCCCGGCGACGGTGTCCATGTAGGCGATCACCGCGTACGCCGCCAGCGCCTTGTGTGGGGGCACGCCGGCGTAGAGGGCCTGGAAGGTGAAGATGCGCCGCAGCCGCTCGTCGGGAATGTACTTGCGCACCATGCGATCCCAGCGCCGGAACCCGCCCATCGCGGCCAGGCGGGCCAGCTGCGGGGTCACCAGCGACAGCGGTGAGTCGAAGTTAGACGCGATGAAGCCGTTGAACTCGGCCTGGTACAGCCTGGTCAGCCAGGTGCGCAGCCGTAGGTAGCCGTCGGCGGCGTCGGCGCCGGCGAACCGTTCGATCTCGCCGGCCATCGCGGTGGCGTCGGTGTGCACGTGCAGTCCGCTGCCGTCGGCGAACGAGGCGCGGTAGGCGGGGTCGACCCGGTGCAGTTCGAGGCGGCCGGCCATCGAATCGCCCACGGCGGCGAAGGCGTCTTCGATGATGTCGGGCATGGTCAGCACGGTCGGCCCGGTGTCGATCCGGTAGCCGTTGATGTCGAGCCGGCCCATCCGGCCGCCCGGGAACGTCTCCCGCTCCAGCACGGTGACCGTGCGGCCGCGCCCGGCGAGCTGCAGGGCGGCCGACAGGCCGGACAATCCGGCGCCGACGACCACCACCCGGTCTGTTCGCCCCCCGACGGTGCGCATCAGTTGGTTTCTCCTGTCCGGCTCATGCCGCCCGCTGGGTGCAGGCGGCCGCCATGTTGACCAGTGCTGTTCGCACGGTGTCGTCGAGTGGGCTGGTGTGGAGGCGTTCGAGGGCGTGCGACAGCCGCCGGTCGATCAGCTGCTCGATCCACTGGACGGCGCCCGTCGCGGCGATCAGGTGCTGCCAGCGGGCGATGTCGCCGGCGTCGAGGTCACGCCGCGACATCAGTTCGGTGAGCTGGTTGCGCACCGCCGGTTCGGCCAGCCGGTGCGCGGCCATCACCACGCTGGTGGCCTTGTGTTCCGACAGGTCGCCGCCTGCGGGTTTGCCGGTGACCGTCGGGGTGCCGAAGATGCCGAGCAGATCGTCGCGCAGCTGGAAGGCCTCGCCCACCGCGGCGCCGTAGCGGCCGAGCAGCCGCAGTGTCGGCTCCGGGCAGCCCGCCAGCGCACCGCCGATCTCCAGGGGGCGGCGCACGGTGTAGTTACCGGATTTACGACGCGCGACGTCGAGCACGTCTTCCAGTGTCGGCCGTCCCCCCGCATCGTTGACCAGATCGGCGAACTGGCCCACCGCCAATTCGGTCCGCATCGCGTCGTACCGGGGCCAGGCCCGGCCGAGGGCGGCGGCGCTCAGGCCGCTCTCCCGCATCATCTGCCCCGCCCACACCAGGCAGAGATCGCCGAGCAGGACCGCGGCCGAGGCGCCGAAGCGCTCCGCGGAGCCGTTGAGACCGTTCTCCCGATGCCACTGGGCGAACCGCACGTGGGCCGACGGCCGACCGCGCCGCAGCGGCGAATCGTCCATCACGTCGTCCTGCAGCAGGGCGAAGATGTGCAGTAGATCGAAGCTCGCCGCCGCGCGCACGGCCGCGTCGTCGGATTCGGCGTCGGATTCGGCACCGGCCAGCCAGCCGAGGTAGGCGAACGTCGAGCGCAGGCACTTACCGTCGCCGACGAAGTCGGCGAGCACGTCGGCGGTGATGTCGACGCCGGTCAACCGCAGATCCTCGGCGCAGCGGTCGGCGACGAAATCGGTCACCGCATCGATGGCCGCGCGGCGGACACCGGCGCGCCAGGTGTCGAAGGATTCACCGGCCAACCGGGCCGCCCGCCCCGGGCGCAGAGCCGCGGCGAGCAGCCTATCGTCGATACCGCTCACCCCGACCCCTTTGCCATCACGTTGCTGCGAGCACAAACTAGGGTTCTTGGTGTCCGTACCCGCACTCGTGGAAACCAATCCGGATCCGATGTCACGATTGCGTCATCACCTCGTTCACCCGTCGGGAGGCCGATCATGCGGGCTGACCAGGCACTTCGCCGTAGCGTGACGTTCGGTGGCCCGGCCAGTCCGGCGCTGACCCTCTCGCCGCTACGGCGCGGGGGCGGCGACCCGTGCTTCACGGTCACGGCCGACGGGGCGACGTGGCGGACCAGCCTGCCGCCGAGCGGTCCGGTGACCGCGCGCATCACCCGGTCGGCGCCCGATGCGGTGGACCTCGAGGCGTGGGGTGCCGGTGCGGAGGAGTTCCTCGACGGCGCGCCCGCACTGCTCGGCGCCGAGGACGACGCGGCGGGATTCGCACCGCAGGAGCCGACGCTGGCCGCCGCGCACCGGCGGATCCCGCACCTGCGGTTGGGCCGCACCGGCCGGGTTCTCGAGGCGCTGATCCCCGCGGTGCTCGAGCAGCGGGTGTCGGGGATCGACGCGTTCCGTGCGTGGCGGCTGCTGGTCACCAAGTACGGCACGCTCGCACCCGGGCCCGCGCCCGCGCGGATGCGGGTGCCGCCGGGCGCGCAGGTGTGGCGGCGGATCCCGTCCTGGGAGTTCCACCGCGCCAACGTCGATCCCGGGCGGGCGCGCACGGTGGTGCTGTGCGCGCAGCGTGCCGACTCCCTCGAGCGGTTGTCGGCCCGGCCGCCCGAGCAGGCGCGCGCGGCGTTGACGTCGCTGCCCGGAGTCGGGGTGTGGACCGCCGCGGAGACCGCGCAGCGGGCGTGGGGTGACGCCGACGCGCTGTCGGTCGGCGACTACCACCTCGCGAAGACGGTCGGGTGGAGCCTGCTCGGGCACCCGATCGACGATCCGGCGATGCTCGATCTGCTCGAGCCGATACGCCCACACCGCCACCGCGCCGTGCGCGTCCTGCTGGCCAGCGGGCTGGCCCGCAACCCGCGGTTCGGCGCCCGGCTGGCGATCCCTCGACTTGCCGAACTGTGACGCGGGACTGGCCTCTGATTACGTCATGGCAGCGAGGGGTAGTCGAGGACACGAAGACTCATCACGCGCGGAAGAAGGAGATGTTTCATGGCATACACCGTTCCCGGCATGACGGACAAAGAGGGCGCACAGGTCGCGGAGCTGCTGCAGAAGCAGCTCAGCCGGTACAACGATCTGCACCTGACGCTCAAGCACGTCCACTGGAACGTGGTCGGCCCCAACTTCATCGGTGTGCACGAGATGATCGATCCGCAGGTGGAACTCGTCCGCGGCTACGCCGACGAGGTGGCCGAACGTATTGCGACACTTGGCGGTTCGCCGAAGGGCACCCCCGGCGCCATCATCAGTGACCGCACGTGGGACGACTACTCCCTGGAGCGTGACATGGTGGCGGCGCACCTCGCGGCGCTCGATCTGGTCTACGACGGCATCATCGAGGACACCCGCAAGAACATCGAGGAGACCGAGGAGGCCGACCCGGTGACCAACGACATGCTCGTCAGCCATTCGGCTGAACTGGAGAAGTTCCAGTGGTTCGTGCGAGCCCACCTGGAGAACGCCGGTGGAGATCTCAA
Source organism: Mycolicibacterium baixiangningiae (assembly GCF_016313185.1). NCBI lineage: Bacteria > Bacillati > Actinomycetota > Actinomycetes > Mycobacteriales > Mycobacteriaceae > Mycobacterium > Mycolicibacterium baixiangningiae. The sequence continues at coordinate 5,592,456 of NZ_CP066218.1, read as the reverse complement.
GCACGAGGGCAAGTCGACCGAGAAGTCCGCGGCCAAAGCGGCCAAGAGCAAGAGCAACAGCAAGAGCTGACCCGACCTGTGAATCAGGCCCGCACCCAACCAAGGGTGCGGGCCTGATTTCATGTCAGGGAGCGGTCAGCCGCCGTTCGTGACGGGGTTCGACGACAGCGTGATGAAGCCGCCGTTGATCCAGACGCCCCAGCGACCACCCCAGGCCGACGTCCACACGACGGGTTGCCCGGACCAGAACTCGGCCGGTTTGGGCGGCGCCCACGCCGGCACCGGTTCGCCCAGGGCCGGCGACGGAGGAGGCGGCTGGGCCGCGGCGAGAGACGCACCGAGGCCCAGAGCGCCTGCGGTGAGTCCGGCCGCGACGGCGACGGCAGACAGGGTCGATTTCATCGAGATCATCAGGCCTGGTCCCCTCAGCGCCGCTCGTTCGGTCCCCAGTGCCACACCGACGGGTCCGACGGCGGGTAACTCATGCAGACGTCGGTGGCATGTGCGACAACGCCCTTGTTGTTGAAGAACAACTTCGCCCAGTTCCCCCAGCGGGTGGCCACCTGTTCGTAGTAGACGTTGGTGGCGGTGGCCTCCGAGTACTGGCGGCGGGCCGGGTAATCCAGCGTGAAGAACCAGTAGATCCGGTCACGGGCCATGTTCTGGATGTCGATCGGCCGGTTGTTGTAGTCGATCATGTACCGCTGGTAGTAGATCGGCGACGTGTCGCGCGTCGCGGCCATGTACTGCTCCACCGTGCAGGTGGTCTTCATGATCCGGCCCGGAATCGGATAGTCGTCGGTGGCGTCGGCTGAGGCGACCGCCGGAGCGGCCAACACGCCCACGGTCATCGCGGCGCTCATCGCACCGGTCCAGAGCGCTTTCAGACGGTTGCCCATACCACTCCCTCGATCTCTGCGGGTGCTCACGCCGGCTTCTCCGCGGCATGCTGCAGCAGCGCCTGATGCGCCGGGCAGTACGTGGGGTACGCCAGGCCCAGGAACTTCCACGCCTGCTCGGTGGTGCTGCCCTTGGGTAGCTGTCGCGCGACGAATGTCGCTGAGTCGTAAGCGTTGTGGTCGACACCGCGATCGATGCGCTCACAGGCGATCTTGGCGATCCAGGCGTTGTAGTCCTTCTGCCCGTAGACGCCGATGGTGTGCAGGGCGTTGGCGAAATCGGTGTCGGGATCAGCGTGCGCGACGGCCGGCGTGGTGAACGCCAGGCCGGCAAAGGCAATCGCCAGGATCGCTCTCTTCATAGCGGGGATGTTAGCTTGCCTAATTCTGCTTGTCACACGGCGACCCGTGAGCTTGCTGTGCGCGCGACGGTTCCGGGTCACCGAACCTCTGGTTCGGGCCCACGCCGGGTGCGCGGGTCCGATTCGTCTTCGAGGAGTGCCTGTGCGTCGAGGGCGTCGTCGCGCACCGGGCGATCGGCCAGTTCCTCGTGGCGGCCGAACAGGTACGGGTAGGCGGCACCCGCGATGGCGGCACCGATCAGCGGCGCCAGCCAGAACACCCACAGCTGGGCGGGGGCGTCGTTGCCGTTGAAGAACGCGACGCCGGTGGAGCGGGCCGGGTTCACCGAGGTGTTCGAGATCGGGATCGAGATCAGGTGGATCAGCGTCAGGGTCAGCCCGATGGCCAGACCCGCGAACCCCCTCGGTGCGCGCGTGTCGGTAGAGCCGAGGATGACCAGCAGGAAGATGCCGGTCAGCAGCACTTCGGCGATGACGACAGAGAGCAGCGAGTAGCCGCCGGGGGAGTGGTCGCCGAATCCGTTCGCCGCCATGTTTCCGGTGGCTGACCAGCCCTCCTGCCCCTGGGCGACGACATAGATGACGAGTCCGGCCGCGAGCCCGCCGGCCACCTGCGTGACCCAGTACACCGGCAGAACCCGCCATTCGACGCGCCGGGCCAGCGCCGCGCCCAGCGTGACCGCGGGGTTGAAGTGCCCGCCGGAGATCGTGCCGAACGCATATACGCCGGTGAGGACGGTGAGGCCGAACGCCAATGAGACGCCGAGGAATCCGATGCCGAACGCGTAACCGTCCGCGGAGGTGAACTTCGCGGCGAACACCGCGCTGCCGCAGCCGCCGAACACCAGCCAGAACGTCCCGATGAACTCGGCGGCCACTCTGTGTGTCATCGTCGGGTCGCGCATGCCGGACTCCCTCCATCGGTAGGCATCCCTGACGAGCGTGACACAGATCACAGCGCAGCAAAACCCCCAGCGCCGCTACGCGCCCTGCACGCGGGTCATGCGCTCGGCCTCCGCGGTCTCGCGGTTGAGCCGCTGCGCCTGGTAGATCGTCACGTTGGTGCGCGTGATCAACAGATAGGCCACGCCGACCCCGACCATGGCGCACGGGATGACCGAGAACGAGCCCGTCATCTCGGCCACCATGATCATGACGGCCAGCGGGGCGTGGGAGACGCTGCCGAAGCAGGCCATCATCCCCACGACCACGAACACCGCGGGGCTCTCGGGCAGGCCGGGCGCCCCGGCCGACTCACCGAGCCGCCACACCGCCGCGCCGACGAACGCGCCGATCACCACACCCGGGCCGAAGATGCCGCCCGATCCGCCGGTGCCGATCGACAGCGACGTCGCCACGATCTTCGCGAACGGCAGCAGCAGCACGATCCACAGCGGGATCGCCATCAGCGTGTCGGTCGCGGTCGCCTTCTGCGCCCAGCCGTACCCGCTGGCGAGGATCTGCGGGATCGCCAGGCCGAGCAGACCGACCAGCAGCCCGCCCACCGCCGGTTTGATCACCTTGCCGCCCGGCAGCTTCGCGGTCAGTGCGATGGTGCCGTAGAACGTGCGGGCGTACAGCCACCCGACCGCCGCGGCGATGACGCCGAGCACCACGAACCAGCCGAGGTCGAGGGGGTGGTCGAACCGGTAGTCGGCGGCGACGTAGCCGAACAGCGGCTCGAATCCGAGAAACGAGCCGAACACCGCGTAGGCCGTCGCCGAGGTGATGAAGCCGGGGATCAGCGCCTTGTAGTCGAAGTCCTCGCGGTAGACGATCGACGCGGCCAGCACCGCGCCGCCCAGCGGCGCCCCGAAGATCGACCCGATGCCGGCCCCGATGCCCAGCGACACCGCGACCCGGCCGTCTTCGTAGGACAGGTCGAGGCGGCGGGCGAGGATCGAGCCGAATCCGGCCGAGATCTGCGCGGCCGGGCCCTCGCGTCCGGCGGATCCGCCCGAACCGATGGTCAGCGCGCTGGTGATGGTCTTGACGACGATGGCACGGGCCCGGATCGCCCGCGGATCGGTGTGCACGGCTTCGATCGCACTGTCGGTGCCGTGGCCTTCCGCCTCCGGGGCGAAGCGCGCGACCAGCCACGCCGACACGAGGGCGCCGCCGCAGGCGATCAGCGGGATCGCCCACGGGCGGTCGAACCCCGGCGATCCGGGATCACCGCCGTCGCCCGCGGCTTTCGGGATGTCGTAGCCGCCGAGATAACCGAGCAGGAACCGTCCTGAGTAGTCCAGCGCGAGGTAGAAGACCACCGCGCCGAGACCGGCGATGACGCCGATCGCGATGCCCAGGATCAGCCACTTGCGGAGGTATCCCGACCGGCGGATGAACCCACCGATTCCGCGGTCGGCACGGGCCTGAGGCATGCACCCGGATGCTAGTCGAGCGGTACGGTCAGCGATACCCGGTGAAGCGCGCCGTCAGGGCGAGCTGACCGTCGGCGCCCACCGCCTGCGCGTCGGCCAAACCGGTGGACCGTCCGACGCGCAACGCTGTTGCGCTGTAACGGCATTCGCCACCGGCAACGAGCCGGCGCAGGAAGTTCACCCGCAGTGATCCGGTCCGCAGTGGGGCGCCGGTGCGGCCCGCGTTGACCGCGGCGGAGGCGACGAGTTCCAGTCCCGTCGCCGCCACCCCGCCGTGGACCACACCGAGCATGTTGTTGATCACCGGATCGGCATCCTGTCGCAGCGCGGCGGCGCCGTCCGGTTCGACGGCCATCATCGCGGCAAGGCCGACCCTGCGGGTGTGGTGCTCGGGGTTCTGCGGCCATTCGGTGAACTGGGCGCCGGTGATGTAGAAGGACCGCACGCTTCCGGTACCGATCACCGCGTCGTGGTGGCGGAACTCGCATGCGGCCAGCGCCGTGCGTCCCCTGGCGGCGACCGGCCACGCCCGGGCGACCACGCCCGCATCGTCGGCGGTGACGAGGTCGGCGGCTTCCGGGATCAGTTCCAGCGACAGTTCGGTCGACACCGTCCACTCGTCGTCGCCGCGCCGCAGGTGGTTGGCCAGACCGCCGACGTGGTCGAGCAGCATCGCCAGCGCTGCCGCCGACGGCAGTCCGGTGAGCGGATTGACCATTCCGTGGGTGGGCATGGTGGCGATGCTGTGGTCTCCGGTGCCCTCGAACGTCTCGACGCCGAACCGGCCGATAGGGGTGTTGAGCGGGTGCGACATCGCGTTTCAGCATGAGCATGCTGGTGCCGGCGCATACACCCGGGGGGTACTTCCGCGACCACCAGCGCTCTGCGCCACGGGCAGTGGATGGTGAGAGCCGTTGTCGCACGGATGATCACGTCGCCAAGCGCTCGTTCTTCGCCGAGGCGTGCAACGTCCGCCGGAGGTCCGATCCGCCCAGGGACGTGGGGTGAACGCCCCTGGACGTGTGACCCAGCAATCTCTAAGAATCTGACAAGGAGTTGTGCAAACGTCACACGCCCAACAGTGCCAGCAAAATGGCCCGATAATTCGGTGTCAGCAAACTCCTCGGCGGCGACAGCAATTGACGGGCCCGCCGGCTCGGCGCGGAGGGCGTTCCGGGGAGTTACCGAAATATCCACCGAGGCAACGACATCCGCGGTGCAGCGCCGTGTCGAACTCGACGGCCAGGCAACGGGCCGGCGAGTATAGTTAGGTCTGACTAAGTTGGCATGTCAGCCGGTGTTTGACTTATCGTTTTCTCCACTTGTGGCGAGTGGGAAAAAAAGGCCGCTGTTCAGTGCTGCACAGAGGACCGCCTCCGCCCCGTCGGCTCACGCCGTCGCAGACGGCAGCCAGGTGAAGCTTCGCCGAAGGTTCGAGAGTAAGGGTCAGGTGGGAATGGCGCCCAGGATTCAAGGGCTGTACAACCCCGCGTACGAGCACGACTCGTGTGGCGTGGCGATGGTGGCGGACATCCACGGCCGTCGCAGCCGCGACATCGTCGACAAGGCCATCACGGCCCTGCTCAACCTGGAGCACCGCGGTGCCCAGGGCGCCGAACCGAACACCGGCGACGGTGCGGGCATCCTGCTGCAGGTCCCCGACGAGTTCTTCCGCGCCGTGGTCGACTTCGACCTGCCCGACGCGGGCAGCTACGCCACCGGCGTCGCGTTCCTGCCGCAGTCGTCCAAGGACGCCGCCACCGCCTGCGAGCAGGTGGAGAAGATCGCCGAGGCCGAGGGGCTGACGGTGCTCGGCTGGCGCGACGTGCCGACCGACGACTCCTCACTCGGAGCACTGGCTCGCGACGCCATGCCGACGTTCCGGCAGGTCTTCCTGGGCCTGGGCGAGCGAAGCGACGGGAAATCGCTGGGCGCGTCCGACATGGAACTCGAGCGCCGCGCCTACGTGATCCGCAAACGTGCCGAGCACGAGCTGGGCACCAAGGGCCCCGGCCAGGACGGCCCGGGGCGGGAGACCGTCTACTTCCCGAGCCTGAGCGGCCAGACGTTCGTCTACAAGGGCATGCTGACCACCCCGCAGCTGCGGGCGTTCTACCTCGATCTGCAGGACGAGCGGCTGACCAGCGCGCTGGGCATCGTGCACTCCCGCTTCTCGACCAACACGTTCCCGTCGTGGCCGCTGGCGCACCCGTTCCGGCGGGTCGCCCACAACGGTGAGATCAACACCGTCACCGGCAACGAGAACTGGATGCGGGCGCGCGAGGCGCTGATCCGCACCGACGTGTTCGGCACCCAGGCCGACCTCGACAAGATCGTGCCGGTCTGCACCCCCGGTGCGTCGGACACCGCGCGTTTCGACGAGGTGCTCGAGCTGCTGCACCTCGGCGGGCGCAGCCTGCCGCACGCGGTGCTGATGATGATCCCCGAGGCGTGGGAGCGCCACCCGTCGATGGACCCGGCGCGGCGCGACTTCTACCGGTACCACTCGTCGCTGATGGAGCCGTGGGACGGCCCGGCTGCGGTGTGCTTCACCGACGGCACCGTGATCGGTGCCGTGCTCGACCGCAACGGCCTGCGTCCGTCGCGGATCTGGGTCACCGAGGACGGCCTCGTCGTCATGGCCTCGGAGGCCGGCGTGCTCGACCTCGACCCGTCGACGGTCGTGCAGAAGATGCGCCTGCAGCCCGGCCGCATGTTCCTGGTCGACACCGCCCAGGGACGGATCGTCTCCGACGAGGAGGTCAAGGCCGAACTCGCCGCCGAGCACCCGTACGGGGACTGGCTCGAGGCCGGCCTGTTCCACCTCGAGGAGCTGCCGCCCGGCGATTACGTGCGGATGCCCCACCACCGCGTGGTGCTGCGCCAGCAGGCGTTCGGCTACACCTACGAAGAGCTCAACCTGCTCGTCGCCCCGATGGCGCGCGTCGGCGCCGAGCCGATCGGCTCGATGGGCACCGACACCCCGGTCGCCGTGCTCTCGCAGCGGCCGCGCATGTTGTTCGACTACTTTCAGCAGTTGTTCGCCCAGGTGACCAACCCGCCACTGGACGCCATCCGCGAAGAGGTGGTGACCAGCCTGCAGGGCGTCATCGGACCCGAGGGCGACCTGCTCAACCCGACCGCCGAATCGTGCCGTCAGATCGTGTTGCCCCAACCGATCCTGCGCAACGCCGAACTGTCGAAGCTGATCTGCGTCGACCCCGACCACGAGATCCGCGGCCACAAGCACGGTATGCGCGCCGCGGTGATCCGCTGCCTCTACCCGGTCAACCGGGGTGGGCAGGGCCTCAAGGAGGCGCTGAACAACGTCCGCGCCAAGGTCTCGGCCGCCATCCGCGACGGTGCCCGCATCATCGTGCTGTCCGACCGCGAATCCGACGAGCAGATGGCGCCGATCCCGTCGCTGCTGAGCGTCTCGGCGGTGCACCACCACATGGTCCGCGAGCGCACCCGTACCCAGGTGGGGCTCGTCGTCGAGGCCGGTGACGCCCGCGAGGTGCACCATATGGCCGCCCTGTGCGGTTTCGGCGCCGCGGCCATCAACCCCTACATGGCGTTCGAGTCCATCGAGGACATGGTCGACCGCGGCGTGATCACCGGCATCAGCAGCGATCAGGCCAAGGCCAACTACTCCAAGGCCGCGGGTAAGGGTGTGCTCAAGGTGATGTCCAAGATGGGCATCTCGACGCTCGCGTCCTACACCGGTGCTCAGCTGTTCCAGGCCATCGGCATCAACCAGCAGGTCCTCGACGAGTACTTCACCGGGTTGAGTTGCCCGGTCGGCGGCATCGATCTCGACGACATCGCGGCCGAGGTCGCCGCCCGCCACTCGCTGGCCTACCTGGACCGCCCCGACGAGCGCGCGCACCGCGAACTCGAGGTCGGCGGCGAATACCAGTGGCGGCGTGAAGGCGAGTACCACCTCTTCAATCCCGACACGGTGTTCAAGCTGCAGCACTCCACCCGCACCGGTCAGTACTCGGTGTTCAAGGAGTACACGCAGCTGATCGACAACCAGGCGGAGCGGATGGCTTCGCTGCGCGGGCTGCTGAAGTTCAGAGACGGTGTGCGCGAACCGATTCCGCTCGACGAGGTGGAACCGGCCAGCGAGATCGTCAAGCGGTTCTCCACGGGCGCGATGAGCTACGGGTCGATCTCCGCGGAGGCGCACGAGACGCTGGCCATCGCGATGAACCGCCTCGGCGGCCGGTCGAATTCCGGTGAGGGCGGCGAGAACACCAACCGGTTCGACCGCGACGAGAACGGCGACTGGCGTCGCAGTGCGATCAAGCAGGTCGCGTCCGGCCGGTTCGGTGTGACCAGCCACTACCTGTCCAACTGCACGGATATCCAGATCAAGATGGCCCAGGGCGCGAAACCCGGTGAGGGCGGCCAACTCCCGGGCCACAAGGTGTACCCGTGGGTGGCCGAGGTGCGGCACTCCACACCGGGCGTCGGGCTGATCTCGCCGCCGCCGCACCACGACATCTACTCGATCGAGGATCTCGCGCAGCTGATCCACGATCTGAAGAACGCCAACCCGCATGCCCGCGTGCACGTCAAGCTGGTCAGCGAGAACGGCGTGGGCACCGTGGCCGCGGGTGTGTCCAAGGCGCACGCCGATGTGGTGCTGATCTCCGGTCACGACGGCGGCACCGGTGCGACACCGCTGACGTCGATGAAGCACGCGGGTGCGCCCTGGGAGCTCGGCCTGGCCGAGACGCAGCAGACGTTGCTGCTCAACGGTCTTCGCGATCGCATCGTCGTGCAGGTCGACGGTCAGCTCAAGACCGGCCGCGACGTCGTCGTCGCCGCGCTGCTCGGCGCCGAGGAGTTCGGCTTCGCCACCGCACCGCTGGTCGTGTCGGGCTGCATCATGATGCGGGTCTGCCACCTCGACACCTGCCCCGTCGGCGTGGCCACCCAGAACCCGGTGCTGCGCGAGCGGTTCAACGGCAAGCCGGAGTTCGTGGAGAACTTCTTCATGTTCATCGCCGAAGAAGTGCGCGAGACCATGGCGCAGTTGGGCTTCCGCACCGTCAACGAGATGGTCGGTCAGGTCGGCATGCTGGACACGACGAAGGCGTCGGCGCACTGGAAGGCCCACAAGCTGGACCTCTCGCCGGTGCTGCACGAGCCCGAGTCGGCGTTCATGAACCAGGACCTGTACTGCAGCTCGCGTCAGGACCACGGGCTGGACAAGGCGCTCGACCAGCAGCTGATCGTGATGTGCCGGGAGGCACTGGATTCGGGCACGCCGGTCAAGTTCTCGACCACGGTCGCCAACGTCAACCGCACGGTCGGCACCATGCTCGGCCACGAGGTGACGAAAGCCTATGGCGGCCAGGGACTTCCCGACGGCACGATCGACATCACGTTCGACGGTTCGGCGGGCAACAGCTTCGGCGCCTTCGTGCCCAAAGGCATCACGCTGCGGGTCTACGGTGACGCCAACGACTATGTGGGCAAGGGCCTTTCGGGCGGCCGGGTGGTGGTCCGCCCGGCCGAGAACGCCCCCGCCGACTACGTCGCCGAGGACAACATCATCGCGGGCAACGTGATCCTGTTCGGCGCGACCAGCGGTGAGATGTTCCTGCGCGGCCAGGTCGGTGAGCGCTTCGCGGTCCGCAACTCCGGTGCCGTCGCCGTCGTCGAAGGTGTCGGCGACCACGGGTGCGAGTACATGACCGGCGGCAAGGTGGTCATCCTCGGGCCGACGGGCCGCAACTTCGCGGCGGGGATGTCCGGAGGTATGGCCTACGTCTACGACCCCGCGAATGTGCTCGCGGACAACCTCAACGCCGAGATGGTGGAGCTCGACGTCCTCGACGAGGAGGACACCGAATGGCTGCACGGCTTGTTGCAGGCCCACGTCGACGCCACCGATTCCGCGGTGGGCACCAGGGTTCTGAACGACTGGGAAGAAGAGTTGAAGAATTTCGTCAAGGTCATGCCGCGCGACTTCAAGCGCGTGCTGGCCGCAATCGCCGAGGCAGAGCGCACCGGCGCGGACAAGAGCGAGGCGATCATGGCGGCCGCAAGTGGCTGATCCGCGCGGTTTTCTCAAGTACACCCACCGCGAGCTCCCGCCGCGCCGCCCGGTGCCGCTGCGCCTGCGTGACTGGAAAGAGGTCTACGAGGACTTCTCCCACGACACGCTGCAGACACAGGCCGCCCGCTGCATGGACTGTGGAATCCCGTTCTGCCACAACGGTTGTCCGCTCGGAAACTTGATCCCCGAGTGGAATGACCTGGTCTTCAAGGACCGGTGGCGCGATGCAATCGAACGGCTACACGCGACCAACAACTTCCCGGAGTTCACCGGGCGGCTGTGCCCGGCGCCGTGTGAGGCGTCGTGCGTGCTGGGCATCAACCAGGATGCCGTGACCATCAAGCAGGTCGAGGTCGAGATCATCGACAACGCCTTCGACGAGGGCTGGGTCGTCCCGCTGCCGCCGGACCGGCTGACCGGTAAGAAGGTCGCCGTCGTGGGCTCCGGCCCCGCCGGTCTGGCCGCCGCGCAGCAGCTGACCCGGGCCGGCCACACCGTCACGGTGTTCGAACGCGCCGACCGCATAGGTGGCCTGCTGCGCTACGGCATCCCCGAGTTCAAGATGGAGAAGCGCCACATCGACCGCCGGCTGGAACAGATGGAGGCCGAAGGCACCCAGTTCCGCACCGGCGTGAACGTCGGCGTCGACATCACCGTCGCGCAGCTGCGGTCCGAATTCAACGCCGTGGTGCTCGCCGGTGGTGCCACGGCGTGGCGCGACCTGCCGATCCCGGGTCGCGAACTCGACGGCATCCACCAGGCGATGGAATTCCTGCCGTGGGCCAACCGCGTACAGATGGGTGACCCCGTGGTCGGTGACGACGGCGAGCCGCCGATCACCGCGAAGGACAAACGCGTGGTGATCATCGGCGGCGGCGACACCGGCGCGGACTGCCTCGGCACCTCGCACCGGCAGGGCGCGGTCAGCGTGCACCAGTTCGAGATCATGCCGCGGCCGCCGGAGACACGAGCCGAGAGCACGCCCTGGCCGACCTACCCGCTGATGTACCGCGTCGCCTCGGCGCACGAGGAAGGCGGCGAGCGGGTCTTCTCGGTCAACACCGAGGAGTTCTGCGGCGAGGACGGCCGCGTGACGTCGCTCAAGGTGCACGAGGTCGAGATGAAGGCCGGCAAGTTCGAGAGGGTCGAGGGTTCGGACTTCGAGCTGGAGGCCGATCTGGTGCTGCTCGCGATGGGCTTCGTCGGACCGGAGAAGGAAGGTCTGCTGACCGACCTGAAGGTGGAGCTCACCGACCGCGGCAACGTCTCGCGCGACGCCGACTTCGCGACCTCGGTTCCCGGCGTCTTCGTGGCCGGCGACATGGGCCGTGGTCAGTCGCTGATCGTGTGGGCGATCGCCGAGGGCCGGGCCGCCGCCACGGGTGTCGACCGCTACCTGATGGGCAAGAGCGCTCTGCCGGCGCCGATCAAGCCGACGGCGGCGCCGCAGCGCTAGAGGTTTCCCCGCGACTGTGCGGTGCGGTACGCCTGCCTCGGCGTGGCGCGTATGACACCGCACGGTCGGGCGGCGCAGCCACCCGTTTGGCGCCACATCAACCACATCCGTCACACCTGAAACAGCCAATCGACGATCGGCGCGCCTCACCGAGTTTGCCGCGACTGCGGTCTCTAATGACTTGATGTGGGTATTGCGATAAGGTAGCCCACAGTTCAGCTATTGGTATATCGCAGGAGTGATCATCGTGTACATCAACCCGATAACCCGTTCACGGGTGGGTCGAATGGCCTGGTCATTGTTCCGCCATCCGGTCAAGAGCCGGGAGTTCCCCGCTAGGCAGGAACGGCTCATCACCCCCGACGAACTGATGCGCTTCGGCGTCTAGCTAAGTAGAACCCGCTGGCCGGGTGGATGTAACTCGGTGCCACTCAATCTTTGCCTGATCGTGATATTTTCGTGACCGGCTATTTCGCCAGCTCAGAGTCCCTGATCGCCTCCGCCAGCGGTTCCAGAACAGCGGGGTCGTAGGGCGGAGGCAGGTAGATGATCGCCAGGTCGAGCCCCTCGGCGCCCAGCGCTCCCGCCTCGCCGATCACCTTCGCGTAATCCCGGTCTTCGCCCAGCCGGACGTGCGCCGACAGCGTGATCTCCTTCGGATCGCGGCCGATGTCCTCGCAGCGCGCGGCCAGCACGTCGCGCTTGCGGGCGAACTCCTCGGGCGTCCCGCCGACGAAGTTCCAGTGGTCGGCGTACTTGGCGGTGATCGGCAGGGTGCGCTTCTCGCCGCTACCGCCGATGCAGATCGGGGGATGGGGCTGCTGCGGGCCTTTCGGCTCGTTACGCGCGTCCTTGAGCTGGTAGTACTTACCGTCGAACGTCGTGGTGTCCTGCGTGAGCAGACCCGTCAACACCTCGCACGCCTCTTCGAACCGGTCGAAGCGCTCCTTGATGCTGCCGAGTTCGATGCCGTAGGCGCCGGACTCCTCCTCGTTCCAGCCGGCGCCGATGCCCAGCTCGAGCCGGCCGCCCGAGACGATGTCGAGCGCCGAGGCCATATTGGCGAGCACGGCGGGGTGGCGGTAGTGGATACCGGTGACGAGCACGCCGACGCGCAACCGCGTGGTGGCCTGCGCCAGTGCGGTCAGCGTGATCCAACCCTCCAGGCACGGCCCGGTGGAGTCGGAGAGGATCGGATAGAAGTGGTCGAAGGTCCAGCCGGACTCGAAGACGTCGATGCCGTCGGCGGTCTGCCAGATCGGCAGCATCTCGGCCCAGGTGGTGTTCTGCGGTGAGGTTTTGAAGGCGAATCGCACGTAGACCGACGGTAGTCCGCTTTCCTGGGAGTCGCTCTAACCCGATACGGAGTCCGGATTTGCGCGAAGGCCGCCCTCGACCCGCGGCTACGCTCAAGATGGAGATCGAACACCCGACAAGAGGGAACACGATGTCGACAACGAACCGATGCGGGCGTCTGCTCGCGGCCACGATCACAGCCGGTGTGCTGCTGGGTGCGTCGGTCGGTCCCGCCGCCGCCTGGCCCATCCCGCTGACCGCGGAGGACAACGCCTTCCTCGGTGCGACGCGCGGCAAGTTCCCCGGTAACGACGACCAACTCCTCACTGCGGGACGGCAGGCGTGCCGAATGCTCTACAGCGGTCAGCCGGCCAACGCCGTGATCGACTCCATCGCGGCCCAATACGCTGCTGCGCCCGGGCAAGCCGCCATCGTGCTCAACGCCGCGCGCGGCACTTACTGCACGCAGGCGCCCGGCTGAGGCGGCCTGCGCCAATTTGCGTGACGTCACAGCGCTGAGGGCACACTGGGGACATGGATCCGGTCACCGCGCTGCGCCAGATCGCGTACTACAAGGACCGCGCCCGCGAGGACTCCCGCCGGGTGATGGCCTACCGCAATGCCGCCGACATCGTCGAGCGGCTCACCGAGGCCGAACGGGAACGCCACGGCACCGCCAACAGCTGGCAGTCGTTGCCGGGGATCGGTCCCAAGACGGCCAAGGTGATCGCCCAGGCGTGGGCCGGGCGGGAACCCGACGCGCTGGTCGAGTTGCGAGCGGACGCAGCCGATCTCGGCGGCGGCGAGATCCGCGCGGCGCTCAAGGGGGACCTGCACGTCCACTCGAACTGGTCGGACGGATCGGCGCCGATCGAGGAGATGATGCTCGCCGCCCGGGACCTCGGCCACGAGTACTGCGCGCTGACCGACCACTCGCCGCGCCTGACCATCGCCAACGGACTGTCGCCGGACCGGCTGCGCAAACAACTCGACGTCATCGACGAACTGCGGAAAACGGTTGCACCCCTTCGTATTCTGACCGGCATCGAGGTGGACATCCTCGAGGACGGTTCGCTGGACCAGGAGGACGAACTGCTCGAGCGCCTCGACGTGGTGGTGGCCAGCGTGCACTCGAAGCTGGCGATGGACGCCCCGGCGATGACCCGCCGCATGCTGAAAGCCGTCGCCAACCCGCACACCGACGTGCTCGGCCACTGCACCGGCCGGCTGGTCACCGGCAACCGCGGTGTCCGACCGGAGTCGAAATTCGACGCCGATAAGGTCTTCACCGCATGCCGTGACCACGGCACCGCCGTCGAGATCAACTCCCGTCCCGAGCGGCGCGACCCGCCGACCCGGCTCCTCGACCTGGCTCTGCAGATCGGCTGTGTGTTCTCGATCGACACCGACTCCCACGCGCCCGGGCAACTCGACTTCCTGGGCTACGGGGCGCAGCGCGCGCTCGACGCCGGGGTGCCGATGGACCGGATCGTCAACACCTGGCCGGCCGCGCGACTGCTGGAGTGGACGAGTTCCTGAATCCCACATGGTGGCCTGCGGCGTTTAAAGACTAATCACGACGGGAAGCCGCCCTGAGCGTGCGTCGACGGGTCCGGTAGGCGGTGCCCGCTTCGCGCGGTGACGTGACGGAAGGGACCCCATGGCGGCAGACCGCGGAGCAAAAGAGACCATCAAGGGCGTCGTCAAAGACGCCAAGGACATGGTCAAAGACGCGGCCGAACGGGTGCTTCAACACAGCCCGAGCTACATCCCCGGCATGCCGGGTTCGGAACCGCCGTCGTTCGAGGAGCCGACCACCCCGCGCGAGCCGCTGCCTCCCAAGCCGGATCAGTCCGGACCCGACTTGCGCACGGCCACCGGAATTTCCGTCGGCGGCTCGCGGACCGCGCGCGGGCAGCAGGGCGAATACCTGACCACCGCCCAGGGCGCGAGACTGTACGACACCGATCACTCACTCAAGGCCGGCGCACGCGGGCCGACGCTGCTGCAGGATCACCACCTGCGGGAGAAGATCACCCACTTCGACCACGAGCGCATCCCTGAGCGCGTGGTGCACGCCCGTGGCGCCGCGGCTCACGGGGTGTTCCGCGGTAACGGCGCCGCCGAGAAGATCTGCAAGGCCGCGTTCCTGAAATCCGGTGCGGAAACCGATGTGTTCGTTCGGTTTTCGACGGTGCTGGGTTCTCGCGGATCGGCCGACACGGTGCGTGACACCCGCGGGTTCGCCACCAAGTTCTACACCGACGAGGGCACGTTCGATCTCGTCGGCAACAACATTCCGGTGTTCTTCATCCAGGACGGCATCAAGTTCCCCGACGTCGTCCACGCCGCCAAACCGCATCCGGACCGGGAGATCCCGCAGGCCCAGAGCGCGCACGACACGTTCTGGGACTTCGTGTCCCTGCACACTGAGGCCCAGGCCCACACCATGTGGAACATGTCCGACCGCGGTATCCCGCGGTCCTACCGGATGATGGAGGGCTTCGGGGTCCACACCTTCCGGCTGACCGGTCCCGATGGCACGACATCGCTGGTGAAGTTCCACTGGAAGCCGCGCCTGGGGGTGCATTCGCTGGTTTGGGAGGAGGCGCAGATCGCCGCCGGAATGGACCCCGACCTGCATCGCCGCGACCTCGCGGACGCGATCGAGAAGGGCGCCTATCCCGAGTGGGACCTCGGCGTGCAGGTGATGCCGGATACACCGGATCAGATGTTCGAAGGCATCGACCTCCTCGACCCGACGAAGATCGTGCCCGAAGAACTCGCACCCGTGCAGCTGATCGGCACGTTGCAGCTCAACCGCAACCCCACCAATTTCTTCGCCGAGACCGAACAGGTGGCGTTCCACCCGGGCCATCTGGTGCCCGGCATCGACGTCACCGACGATCCGCTCCTGCAGGCGCGGCTGTTCTCCTACCTCGACACCCAGCTGACCAGGCTGGGCGGACCCAACTTCGGCCAGATCCCGATCAACCGCCCGCACGCACCGGTCAACGACATGTTCCGGGACGGCTTCCACCAGCATGGCGTGCACCCCGGCGTCGCGCCGTACAAGCCGAACTCACTCGACGGAGGATGCCCGTTCCTCGCGGGTGCGGACAACGGGGCGTTCATCGAGGTGCCGACCGCTGTCGTCGAGTCGACGAAACTCCGCGCCGCACCGGCGTCGTATGACGACCACTTCTCTCAGGTGGCGATGTTCTACCGCAGCCTGAGCCCCGTGGAGCAGGCTCACATCGTCGAGGCGTACACCTTCGAGCTGGGTAAGTGCTACGAGCAGGCGATCAAGGAACGTCAGCTCGTGGTCCTGGCGAATATCGACGCGGAACTGTGCGCGGCGGTCGCCGCCGGGCTGGGACTCGAGCCGCCCGCTCCCACCGTCGCCCCGGTCGATCCCGCGGTGCTCAGCCCGGCACTGTCGCAGGTCGGTCAGACCTGGCCGGTGGAGGGCCGCAACATCGGCGTCCTCACCGGTCCGGACTCCGACATCGCCGAGGTGGCGGCGGTTGTCGACGCGTTGGGGGCGGCGAAGCTGGTGCCCCTGGTGATCGCCTCGCACGGCGGAACCCTCGACCACGAGGGTGGCAGCGTGCCGATCTCGCGGACGTATGCGACCGCTCGTTCCATCGAGTTCGACGGCCTCGTCCTCGCGGGATCGCCCACGACCGTCCAGGCGAAGATTCTCGTCGACGAGGCGTTCCGGCACTTCAAGGCGCTGGCCGTGCTCCCACAGGGTTCGGAGTTGCTCGCGCTGTCGGGTGTCGGCGCCGATTCCGAAGGTGTGCTCAGCGCGTCGGACCCCGCGGGCCTGGCGGCCTCGCTCATCGAGGGTCTCGGCGAACACCGGGTCTGGGGGCGGGTGGTCCCGGCCTGACGGTCAATCCGGCAGCATAGGAATCTCCAATCCGGGGTCGCGGCCCATCAGCACACCCCGGGTGACGGCCAGGTTGCCGTAGCGCGTGCGTACCTGGTCGACGGCGGCGTCGAGCGCGACGGTGTCGTGAACCGGACCGAACGGCAACTCGAGCTGCTGGGCGCCGTCGCGGTCGATGTTGGACACGGCGAACCCGATCAGCGTGAGGCCGCGCTGGGCGATCTCCGGGGTGGCCGCGGCGACCAGGCCGCGCGCGGCGGCGAGGACGGCCTCGGTCGACGCCGTCGCGCGCGGCATGGTGTGCGAGCGGGTGACCCGGCTGAAATCGTCGAAGCGCAGCCGTAGCACGACTGTGCGGCCCGTGCGGCCCGCCGTGCGCATCCGGCGGGTGATGCGGTCGACGAGGTTGACCACGACGGCGTCCACCTCGGTGGCCGACATCGTGTTCCCGCGCCGGCCCAGGGCCCGTTGGGCACCGACCGAGCGGCGCCGGACGCCGGTGACCACCCGGCGCCGGTCGATGTTGCGCGACAGCGCGTAGAGCTGGTGGCCCATGGCGCCGCCGACCATCGACGCCAGCGTGGACTCGCCCAGTTCCGCGACGTCGGCGACGGTCTGGACCCCGTGGGCGTGCAGCTTCTCGGCCGTCTTCGCCCCCACGCCCCACAGCCGCCGCACCGGCAGCGGATGCAGGAACGCCAACTCGCGGTCGGGCGGCACCAGTAGTAACCCGTCGGGCTTGCCCTCCTGGCTGGCGACCTTGGCGAGGAACTTCGTGCGCGCGATCCCCACGGTGATGGGCAGCCCGACCTCGTCGCGAACCCTGGCCCGTAGCGTTGCGCCGATCTCCACGGGTGTGCCCGACACCCGGCCCAGGCCCGACACGTCGAGGAACGCCTCGTCGACCGAGAGCGGTTCGACGATCGGGGTGGTGTCGCGGAAGACCTCGAACACGTCGGCGCTGGCCTGGGAGTAGGCCGCCATCCGCGGGGGGACGACGATCGCCTGCGGGCACAACCGGCGGGCCTGGTGCCCGCCCATCGCGGTGCGCACGCCGTACGCCTTGGCCTCGTAACTGGCCGCGAGCACCACCCCGGCGCCGACAATCACCGGCCTGCCGCGCAGCGCCGGATCGTCGCGCTGCTCGACCGAGGCGTAGAACGAGTCGAGGTCAGCGTGCAGGATGTTCGCCGCAGCTATGACCGACACGAACATATGTTCGCATGAGGGGCCGACGCGTCAGGGGCATTCCCCGTACACCGCACACGTCCACACGTGCACCAGCGAATCGAGTACGCGGTCCGACGGGATGCCGGGGGTCTCGGAGGCGAACGCCGCGAGCAGCGTGCGCTCGTTCATCAGGTTGAGCGCCGTCGCGAGGTCGTGGGCGGGCAGCGTGTCCGGGGCGGCGCCGCGCCGGCGCTCGGCCTCGATGGTCGCCGCGGTGAAGTCGATCCACCTCTGCATGAACTTCGCGAAGACGTCGCGGACCTCGGCGTTGTCCGAAGCGGACGCCGCGACTGTGACGCTGCGGTGGGCGCCGAAGGTGTCGAAGAACACCGTGATCCCGGGGCGCCAGACGTCACGGTCCTCCGACGTCCCCGCGGCGGCGGCCGCTGCCTCGAGCGCGGCGTCGGCCTCCCGGATCACCCGCTCCCACAGCGTCAGCAGCACTGCCTCTTTCGAGCCGAAGTAGAAGTAGAAGGTCGGTCGCGAGATGCCCGCACCCTTCGCCAGGTCGTCGACGGAGATCTCGGCGAACGCCCGTGTCTCGAGCAGCTGCTCGGCGGTCGCCAGGATGGCCTGTTCGCGGTCGTCACCCGACGGGCGGGCCGACCGGCGGCCGCGTGGTGCGCGGGCCTGGCTGGCGGTGGTCACGTCGCTGACTTTACACGGCGTTGAAATTCTCGACACACTGTTGACGTTATCGACACGCTGTTGATAGCTTGACAGCATGACCGAATTTGTCGACGTTGTGATCATGGGAGCCGGGATCTCCGGCATCAGCGCCGCCTGGCACCTGCAGGGCCAGTGCCCCGGCAAGAGTTACGCGATCCTCGAGCGTCGCGAGAACCTCGGCGGGACCTGGGACCTGTTCAAGTACCCCGGCATCCGGTCGGACTCCGACATGTACACGCTCGGGTTCCACTTCAAGCCGTGGGCCACCGACCAGAGCATCGCCGACGGGCCGTCGATCTGGAATTACCTCAACGAAGCGGCCACCGAGAACGGCATCGACAAGCACATCCGGTACGGCCACCGGGTTGTCGCCGCCAACTGGTCGGACCAGGACAACCACTGGGAGCTGACCATCGACCGGGGCGGCGAGGAGATCCAGCTCAACGCCGGCTTCCTGTGGGCGTGCAGCGGCTACTACAACTACGACAAGGGCTTCTCGCCGGAGTTCACCGGGGCCGACGACTTCGGCGGCACCGTCGTGCACCCGCAGCACTGGCCGGAGGATCTCGACTACCAGGGCAAGAACGTCGTCGTGATCGGTAGCGGCGCCACCGCGATCACGCTGATCCCCGCGTTGATCAACAACGGTGCCGGCCACGTCACGATGTTGCAGCGCACACCGACCTACATCGGAGCGCTGCCCGACAAGGACCCCTTCGCCGCCCGCGCCTACCGGCTGCTGCCCGAGAAGCCCGCGTACACGGCCGTGCGGTGGAAGGCCATCATGCAGGCGATGACGCAATACCAGATCGCCCGCGCCTTCCCGAACACCTTCCGGAAACTGTTGCGCAAGATGGCCGAACGCCGGTTGCCGGAGGGGTACGACTACGACAGGCACTTCGCGCCCGACTACAAGCCGTGGGATCAGCGCGTGTGCCTGGCCCCGAACGGCGACATCTTCAAAGCCATCCGCAAGGGTAAGGCCGACGTCGTCACCGATGCGGTCGAACGGTTCACCGCCGACGGCATCCTGCTGAAGTCGGGGGAGCGCCTCGACGCCGACATCATCATCACCGCAACGGGTTTGAACGTGCAGTTCTTCGGCGGGGCCGAGGTGTTGCGAAACGGCGAACGGTTGAACCTCGCCGATACGGTCGCCTACAAGGGCATGATGCTCTCGGGTATCCCCAACTCGGCGTTCACCTTTGGCTACACCAATGCGTCGTGGACATTGAAGGCCGACCTGACATCGGAGTTCGTCAGCCGGCTGATCAACTACATGGACACCGAGGGGTACGACACCGTCGTCCCGCGGCATCCCGGTGGGGACGTCGAGCGGCTGCCGTTCGTCGACCTGACCTCGGGCTACATCAAGCGTGCGCTCGACAAGCTGCCGAAGTCGGGTTCGAAGACGCCGTGGCGGCTGAAGCAGAACTATCTGGTCGACCTGCGGGTCATCCGCAACAGCAAGATCAACGACGACACACTGCAATTCAGCAAGCACCGCGCGCCGGTATCGGTCTAGTCCTCTCCACTGTGCGGACTCATACGCTCTCTACAGCGTGTTGCGTATGAATCCGCACAGTGGGACGGAGGGCCGGCGGAGTCCCTACGGGGTGACGACGACGATCCCGTCGTCGTCGCTGTAGGCGACGTCACCCGGCGTGAACGTCACGCCGCCGAACGCCACCGACACATCCCGTTCTCCCGCACCGGTTTTCGTACTCTTACGCGGATTGGTGCCCAGCGCCTTGATGCCGATCTCGAGGGTGCGCAGCGTCGACGCGTCGCGCACGGCGCCGTTGACGATCAGCCCGCTCCACCCGCTGTCGCGGCCCAACGCGGCGATCAGATCGCCCACCAGCGCGGTGTGCAGCGAGCCGTCGCCGTCGATCACCAACACCCCGCCGTCGCCGGGCTCCGAGAGCACCGACTTGAGCAGCGCGTTGTCCTGGAAGCACCGCACAGTAGTGATCCGGCCGGCGAATTCCGCCCGCCCGCCGAACTGGCGGAGTTGCAGATCGCAGCTGCGGACGTCGGGTCCGATGTCGTCGACGAGGTCGGCCGTGGCGCGTGGTTCGATGGTCACCGCTCGATGCTAGCGACGACCACGTCGTGCAGATACCGGGCCAACCCCGGCTCGCGGTCGTCGTAGGTGCGGGTGAAGCGCTCGTCGGCCAGGTACATCTGCACCAGGCACAGCTGCATCTCGGCGTCGCAGTCGTAGAACCGCTCGATCGAGGCGCGGTGGCGTGCCGCCAACTGATCGGCCTCCGGAGTTCCCGGGGCGATCCCTGCGCGCTTGGCCGCGGCCAGATCCGCGAGCAGCGCTTCACCTTCGGCCTTGACGTCGATCCAGTCCTGCTTGCTCATCTGCCCGGTGCGCTGCCGGGCCTGGCGCCAGGCATCGGTGTCACCCCAGCGCTCTTCGGCCTCGGCGGCGTACTCGTCGCGGTGCACGGTGCTGCCGAAGATCTCGACCTGTTCCTCGGCCGTCAGCTGGATTCCTTCTTCACGGGCGTTCATCAGTTCCTCCACTGCCTTGATGGTGTGCCGGATGCGGTCGGCGCGTTCGTGCAGCAGCTCGAGCTGGCGTTCGAGGTGCGCGAGGACGTCGGCCTGCGGATCGTCGAGCACGGTGCGGATCTCGTCGAGCGGCAGGCCCACCGACCGGTAGACCAGGACGAGGTGCAGCCGTTCGACGTCGGCGTCGGTGTAGCCCCGGTACCCGGCCGCGGTGCGCACACTGGGCACCACCAACCCGATGTGGTCGTAGTGATGCAGCGTGCGCACCGAGACACCGGTGAGCCGGGCGACCGCCCCGACCGTGTTCGCGTCCATGACGCCACTGTCCACCCTGACGTGGCGTCAGGGTCAAGCGTATTTCAGCGGCGGCGTGCGACCACCACGGCGAGCATCACGAGGAGGGCCGCGGCCACGGCCGCGGCCAGTGGCAACCGGGACTGATCGGGGCCGTCGACCGGCACCGGCGCCGGTCCGGACACCGGATTGCTCGCGGTGGCCACCGTCTTCTTGGCCTCCGCGGCGACCTCCTCGGCCGCCGCGGCGAGATCACCATTGGGGCTGACGAGGTCCGCCGGTGAGGGCGGCGGCTGCTTCTTGGGGGGTGCCGTCTTCTTGGCGGGAGCCTTGTTGGCGGCTTTGGCAGGAGCCTTCTTCGCCACCGCTTTCTTGGCGGGAGCCTTCTTGGCCGACGCTTTCTTGGCGGGCGCCTTCTTCACCGGCGGCACGGCCTCTGCGGCCGGCGGCGCCGGGTCGGCGGGGCGGCCGGAGGTCTCGGCCTGCTCGTCGGGCCCATCCTGGCGGTCTGCCATCGGGGCTGCTCCTTCGCGGTGTCCGGGTGCGGCGACAGTGGCCCCATCATGCCAGGCGGCGTTCCGGTTCATCCGGTGACGGCCAGCGCCGCGGCCACGGTCAGCGCGACCGTCATCACCGCCAACTCCACGAGTGACCTCGTCCGCGACAGTCCGGCGCTGGCGCGATGACCCCGCGCGGCCGGCAGCCAGCGGCTCCGGTTGCGCCACGCCAACACCGCCAGCACGGCCGTCACCAGCAGCTTCGCGGTCAACAGCCGTCCGTAACCGGTCGTCACCAACTCAGCGGGGGAGTCGACGGTGACCAGTGCCCCGACCCCGCCCGCCACGACCAGCACACCGACACAGGCCAGGGCCAGCGCCGAGAACCGCGGCAGCACACGTGCCCACCGACCGCGGTGCGCGACCGTCACCAACAATCCGACCAATGCACCGCACCACAACCCGGCCGCCACCGCGTGCACCGCGACCGCCAGCCCGCCCAGCGGGCTCTCCGTCAGGTGCCCGGCCAGGGTCCGCGCCGCCAACCCCGACGCGGCGACACCCGTCGTGGCGAGCGCCACCGGCGTGGTGCGCGGCGCCGCGACGGCCGCACCGCACACGGCGGCGGCGGCGACCACGCTGACCGCCCCGGCCCGCCCGGCCGCGGTATGGGTGAGGAACTCGAAGTAGGTGTGCACCCCGACGGTCCCGACGGCCAGCGCCGCGGTCTGTGCGCTGACCACGACCATCCGCACCAGTTCGGCCAGCAGCCAGACCGCCGCGCTCACGGCCAGCGGTACCGCCGCCGATCGGGACAACTCGCCGCGGTACCGGCCGGTGTCGAGCAGCGGCACCACTGCCAGCCCGAGCGTGACGATCGCCGCGCAGTCCGCTGCCGCGCGGACAGCCGTACCGCTCAGTGCGTTCTGCGGCCGGCCCAGCGCCCACGCCGCCACCGACGTCGCCGCGATGACGGCGATACCGCCGACGGCCGCCCGCCAGTGCGGCCGGGTCACGTCCGGCGTCGCGCCGCCCACCAGGCGGCTGCCCCGACAGCCACGCAGGCGCCCACGATGAAGGGCCACACCGGAGGGTCGTCGGCCGGAGCGGGCGGCGGTGCCAGTACCGCGGCCGACGGCCCGGGTGTCCCGGTGCCGCTGACGGTCAGATCGAAGGACCACGAACCCGTGACCACGTGGCCGTCAGCCGACGTCGCGCGGTAGTTGACGGTGTAGGTGCCCGACGGCCCGAGCGGCCGCAGGTCGACGGCCACGACCGCATCGCGCACCTGCGGCGCACCCGTCGACCACAGGTTGCCGTCCGGACCCACGACGGTCATCGCGGCGAACGCCGACTGCATGGTCTCGTTGAACGTCGCGCTCACCCGGGCGGGTGCCTGGGTCAGCGTCGCTCTGTCGGCGGGATCGGTGCCGATGACCGCGGCGTGCGCGGAGGCCGTGCCCGCACCTGCCACCGACAGCGCGACGAGCAGGACCGCGGTGACCGCAGCCGCGAACCAGCGCGCGAGGAATTGCATACCAACGTCTTTCGTCGAACGGTCAGGCCACGCCGAGCCGGGCCATCAGGTCGGCGTCGATGCCGTCGAGCTGTTCGGTGATCGCGGCGTGGGCGGCCCGCCGGCGCGCGGTCGGCATGTTCTCCGCGGCGGCGACGGCGGCCGACAGGTCTCCGAGCCGCTCGGTGATGGCGGTGACGAATTGCTTGGTCTCGGCGTCCTTCGGCTTCTTCTGGGAGACGAGCCGCACGGACTGCTCCGCACCGGCGATCCGCGCGGACAGCTCCGCGCCGTTGCCGGAGAATTGGCCGAGCTGGCTCAGCGGAACCCCGAGGCGGTCGGCGCGGCGCTCGTCGGCGAACCCGCGGGCCGCCACCGAGACGCGATACACCAGCGGCACCGCGATCGGGGCGAGCAGCCTGGCCACGGTGAGCATCCGCCGGATGCGGCCGGCGGAGAAGATCTTGCCCTCCCTGGCCGCCTTCAACTGCATCTCAGCAACCTTGAGCGCGCTGCGGTCACTCTCCCGCTGGGCGCGTAGCTGAGACTTCAGTGCCCGCGTCTCCGCCTTCTGCTGGGACTTGTGGCGACGGGCCTCGTTCTTGGCCGAGAGCCTGGCTTCCAGCTTCGCCTTGGCCTTGATGGCGCGGGCCTCGGCTCGGCGGGTAGCGCGGCTTTTGCGTCGTCTGAACAAACCCATTCCCCGCAACCCTCCGGTCCTCTGTTCGCCCGCCCTGCGCGTGGCTGTGTCGGTGCAGTCCAACCCTAGCGGTCGAATGCGGCCCGGCGACGCCCGCGCCCTGCCGCGGCTGGCTGATTCTTCGCACTAGCAAACGCGAGGCCACTATTGTGCGAGAATCGTCCCAACGGTATGAAAACCCCGTAGGGGCGGGGTTCGAGGGGCGGTGACGAGGTGGGATCGCGCGTACGCGTCGCCGCGTCGGCCTGCCTGGTGGCCGCCGGCCTGTTCCTCACCGGTCTGGGTGGAGCGATGGCATTCGCCGAGTCCGACGACGTCGGCGCGGCGTCCGTTGGCGCCGGCGCCGCCGATCCGGGTGCCGATGGCGATCTGGCACGACCCGATGCCGACCGTACGAAAACCCATGAGAGCCAGGATGATCCGGAGCCCGACGACACCGGGGCGCCGGAGACCGACCGGCCGGACAGCCCGTCGACCTCGGCGCGTGGTCGCCACTGGCCGCCGAGTTGGTCGCGGCTTCCCCGCTGGGCGTGGCCACACCACCCCGTCAAGACGAGTGCGGAGCCGTCGAGCACACCCGCGACGACACCGGTGACGCCCTCGACCACGGCCCCGACGACAACCCCCTCGACCACGAGCCCCACCACAACCAGCCCCACCACAACCAGCCCCACCACGGCACCGTCCCCGGCCCCCGGCGACACCGGCAGTGACCACGATGGATCCGAGGGGCTGCCGCCGAAGCTGGACGAACCGGGGCCCGTGACACCCAGCGTCATCGACGCGGTGCCGGGTCTGCCGGTGGTGGTGCCGATGGCGCCGGTCGCCGTCCCGGTGATCGGCGTCCCACCGATCGGGCTGCCGTCGGTGGTCGGCGTCGGCTCAGCCGGTTCCGGTTCCGGTGGCAGTGGCGGCGGGGCCGCACCGCGGGCAGGATCGCCGGGCGTCCCGGCGCGTGGCGCACCAGCGCAGGAGCCGGCGGCCCGCAGGCCCGACGTGCCCGTCCGCAGCGGTGAGCCCGCGGCCGTGCCCGCAAGCTTCCGCGTCGGATACGGCGAGTACCTGCGGACCGCGGGTGTCGCGCAGATCGCCGCGGTGGCCGTACCTGGCACCGCCGGAATCATGGTGTTGACCGGGCTCGGCGGCCTCGTGGGATACCGGCAGGCCAAAGCCGGCCGGGTGGTCCGCACCGAGAGCATCGCCCGCTTCATGAATTAACCGGCCCGGCCGGCACATCCAGACGACGGAGAGGGGAGACATGCCAACGAATCGCGCCGTCACGCGCGCCGTCAGCGCCGTACTCGAGCTGGCACCGCGACGTGGTGAAGTCTCGCTGCCCCGCCTGGTGCAGGCGGTCAGCGCCGACCGCGGACGGCCGATCGAGGTCAAGACCGCCGACCTGCCGCCCGGCGTGTGCGGGCAGTGGCGCCAGTACGCCGAGCGCGACGAGTTCCTGATCCAGCAGGGGCTGCCCGCCTGGGACCGCACACTGGCCCATGAGCTCGGACATCTGGTGCTCGGCCACGAAGGGATCCCGGTGGTGCAGGCCGCCCGGCAGAACACCGAGGTCGCCAGCTCCGAGCTCATCGGATACATGCTCAACCAGCGCACCGGCTGTATGGGCCCCAGCGGCGAGGACGCCGAACAGGAGGCGGAGGATTTCGCGGCCCTGCTGATCTACCGGCTCGGCCGGCTGCCGTGCGACCGCTCCTCGATCGTGCAGATCCGCCTCGGAGAGGCGTTTGGTTGATCGTCTGGGGCATCGCCGGATTGCTCGGCTTGGCGACCGGTCTGCGCATCGGGTGGGCGCTGGTCAACAAACAGTCGTTGGTCAGCACCGCGATGATCCTGGCGCTCGGCAACCTGGCGGCGGTGGCGGCGCTGAGCTGGCAGCCGCTGACCCTGCTCGTCGACACCCTGGTCGGTTGGCCGAACATCGCGATGGCGTTCAGCCAGATCGCGCTGATCATGTGCGCGGCGGGCAGCTGCGTGATGATCACGACGGTCGCCTCGGCGCGCACCCCCTCGGCGACCCGGAGTCTCGCGCTCGCGCAGTACGCCCCCGCAGCCGTCATCGCGGCGCTCAGCCTGGCGCTGTTCTTCGCCGAAGGTCAGCAGCCCGAGATGTCCCCGGAGGAGTACCTGCGGCGCAACCTCGGTGCGAGCAGTACATCGTGGCTGCTGCCGCTGATCTACGTGCTGCTGGCGATGTCGCTGGTCATGTGGTCGGGGTTGCGACACTCCAGCCGCAGCCGTCGGGGCCGCGCGCTGTTCGTCTTCACCCTCGGCATCGCGCTGATCCTGGTGGTGACGGTCCTGTTCCTGCTGCGCGCGGTAGGCCTCGCCGAATCGGTGGAGATGGGTGCCGCCGCCACGCTGCTCGGGTGCGCCATGGTCGCGGTGGCCGTCGGGGCGCTGCTGCCCAGCATCGAGGACTGGTTCGGGGCGCGGCGTGAGCTGCGGATCATCGAGCCACTGACGGCCGAACTCGGCCGCCGCCACCCCGACGTGGGCATCGGCGTCCGACCGCACGGCCCCCTGGTCTTCCGGGTCGCCGAGCGCATGTCGCTGATCTCCGACGCGCTGTTCCTCGAGGCGTCCAAGGAACTGCGGACCGTGGACGCGCCGTCCGGCCACGGCGCCGCAGACCCGGACCGAGTGACGGAACCTTTGGCGTCGGCCCCCGCGGTGAGCCCCACCGAACAGGCGCGGGCCATCGCGGAGTGGATCTTCGCCGGACGGGAGGACTCACCGGGCAGCGGTCACGCGCGCTTTCCGGGATTCGGGTGGCTACGCCAGCCGGACGAGTATGCGGACCGGGAATGGATACTCGCGATCGCCCGGCAGTACCAGGCACTGGATCGCGGGAGCGTCAGCGCAAGAACCTGAGGCAAACACCAACGGCTTCGCCGCCCGCCGCCGCAGCGGGCCGGACTCAGTCGTCGAGGTGCTCTTTGCGGCGCAGTTCGTCCACCTTGGCGACGATGTCCTGCTGGGCCTCCGGGGACAACCCGACCGTGCGTGCCGCGATCCGGCGGACGCCCTCGTCACGCATGTTGGCCAGCCACGTCAGCTCTTTGTCGAGCTTCTCGTAGTACTCGTCGTCGGTGAAGTAGGCGGGCTTGATCCGGAAGAAGTTCGCCAGGGCCGCCATGGTCGCCTGCGAGGGATTGGTGCGGTTGCCCGAACGCAACTGTGAGAGGTACGGCGCCGACATCGTGATGCCTTCTGACTTGAGCGCACCGATCACTTCGGCGGATGTGTGCGGTCCCCGGCCGGGCGGATAGACCGTGTCGAATAGTCGGTTCAGCCGTGCGGCGAACGTCGTGCTCATCGAATTGACCTCCACATGCGTGACGAGCGGGCTAAAGGTGCGGCGTATTTGCTGACCATCGTAGCGAGACTTATGCTCCCAACCAAGTGCAAACCGCCCAAATGTTGATGTGTGCTCGTTCACCAGGGCGCGGAAACCGCGTGGAACTGCGGATTCGTCGGTATCGAGCAGGGTGCAACCATGACCGGAAGCAAATAATAACGGATCCGTAGCATACGCTGTGCTGGACACGCTCTCAGGTGGCTCCCAGCAATCGTTGGACCCACCACCGCGCGCATCGGCGGCCGAGTCGTCACGGATTCAGGCGTTTGCCGCCCCTGCGGCCGTCGGTGGCGCAGTGCGACCCGAGCCGGTTGAACCGGCCGCCGGCCGCGGGACTGCGGGAGGTCAACGGTAGCCTGCCGCAGGTCAGACCGTCTCGGACGACGATTCCCGCGGCGGCGTGCCCGCCTCGGCGCGGGCGCGCCTGGCCCGCATGCTGCGTACCACGGCGACGGCCACCACGACGGCTGCCACGCCGCCCGTCGCGACGACCGCCACGACCCGCCAGCCGAGCGCGGCGTCGAACAGCATCCAGAGGCCGAAGAGCAGGAAGAGCACGCTCGCCATCGCATGCAGGAAGCCATCGGGCAGACGCCTGTGCAGCATTGCCCCCGCGAGAATGGCAACGCCGTCGGCGAGCACCATGCCCACGGTCGCACCGATCCAGACGCCGATGGCGTCGCGGTCGCTTGCCAGCGCCACCGTCGCCAGCATGGTCTTGTCGCCGAGTTCGGCAAGGACGAACGACGAGATGATCGCCAGCACGACGAAGCGCGGTTCGGCCACGCGGACGTCCTCGTCGGCGGCGTTGCGACCCTCACGCCACGTCCACGCCGCGAACAACAGGAAGGCGATGGCCGCCGCGAACGCGATCGGCTTCTCGGGCAGCGTCACGCCGAGGAAGTGGCCGATCGCCACCGACAGCCCGTGGACGAGCATGGCGGCGATGCCGACGCCGGAGAGCACCACCCACCAGCGATGGCGCAGCGCGTAGGTCATCGTGATGAGTTGCGATTTGTCGCCGAGTTCGGCGACGGAGACGACTACGAGGCTGACCAGGGCGGCGCCGAGCATCGGACACACCTTTCGACACGTCGCCGGAGCATCCGAGAATGCGCCGGCAGCTGAGTCGAAGGTCTCGCCCACCGAGGGTGCGGTTCGCCGGCCGGGCCCGAGGGCCAGTATGTCGACACGACGATTCGGGGCTACTCCCCTTCGCTGACTCCCTCGACGATAGCCGCGGCGTACCCGGCACGCCAGCGCCACAGGCGATTTCGGGTAGCCGTATTCTCCGATGCGGGAAGTGGTGTTCGCGGGCTTCCGGAGGCCGCTACGCGGCGAGCAGCATGGCCAGCACGGCGGTGTCGGGATGGCTGATGGGGTCGACACCGACCCGGCTGACCATCGACGTGACGGTGCCGTCGGACTCCGCCTCCACCCAGGCCGCGCGGTGCTCGAGGCCCAGATGGGGTAGCCCGGGCAGCAGCACGCACCCGGATGCAGCGCCGGTGCACTCCGGCAGCGACGGTGTGGTCTCCGACGGCGGATGCAGCATGAGCAGCGCCGGCGGTTGGCGTTCGGCGAAGTAACCGGGCGGCACCGCGGCGTCCCCGACGACTGTGCCCTCGGCGAGTACTAGCCCGACGGTGCCGGGTTCGGGTTCGTCGGGCAGGTCCTCTCGCACACCGAAAATCGTTGTGGTGGACAGCAATCCGGGCAGCGACGCGACCCGGACGGTGACCATCAGCAGCTGCGCCCACTCTTTGGTGGAGTCGGGCCAGCGCCCCGACACGACGAAGCCCTTGAGTGAACCGCCGGAGTGAAAGGGCGCGATCCCGATCGCCCGCCCGGACCCTGTCTCCATGTACGCCTCCGAGGCATCGGTGTTCGTCGTGGACCGACACGCCTGCGGGTCGTGTGATCAGGATGCGGCAGCAGTGTGCTGGCACGCAAGACGACACGAGTGCCAACGCACGATGAACCGGCACACAACGAGAGCGGGGCGCCGCGCGAATTCGCGCGGCGCCCCTCGTGCGAGTCTGGCGATGAGCCGGTCGGTCAGCCCAGGATGATGCCGCTGGCGGCACTCGTGGCCGTGGCGAACCGGTTCTGCACGTCCTCCCAGTTGACGACGTTCCAGAACGCCTTCACGTAGTCGGCCTTCACGTTCTTGTACTGCAGGTAGTACGCGTGCTCCCACATGTCGACCTGAAGCAGCGGGATGATGCCCAGCGGGACGTTGCCCTGCTGGTCGAACAGCTGGAACGTCAGCAGCTTCTGGCCCAGCGTGTCGTAGCCGAGCACCGCCCAGCCGGAGCCCTGCAGGCCGTTGGCCGCGGCGGTGAACTGCGCGCGGAACTGGTCGAACGAGCCGAACGCATCGTCGATCGCGGCCGCCAGCTCACCGGTCGGCTTGTCGCCGCCGTTGGGCGAGAGGTTCTTCCACCAGATGGTGTGGTTCACGTGTCCGCCGAGGTGGAACGCGAGGTTCTTCTCGTTGAGGAAGATCGCGGAGTGGTCTCCGCTGTCGCGCGCCTCCGCCAGCTTCGCCAGGGCGTCGTTCGCCCCCTTGACATACGTGGCGTGGTGTTTGCTGTGGTGGAGCTCGTTGATCTGCCCCGAGATGTGCGGTTCTAGTGCGCCATAGTCGTAATCAAGATCGGGCAAGGTGTATTCAGCCATAAGGTCCCTTCCTCATCAGCGATTGATGGAGCACGACATGCTCGACATCGGTGTCAACCTTGCTCCATCGCAGCGCGCACCGCAAGAAACGCGCGCCTCGCCTCCACTGATACCCGACTGCGCAGAGATCAGAACAAAACGATCAGGGCGAGGATGCCCAGCAGAACCAGCGCGATGACACCTGCCCGCAGGCACGCGATCAACTGGTTGCGGGTGTGCACGCGCGTCGACGCGTGCCACTCCGACGGCGGCATCGCCGAACCGCCCATCGGGTGAGACGCCATCAGAAGCTCCTGACCTGCACGATCAACACATACCCCCAGTGAGATCTGTCACACGGCAACCGTGTGACGCCGATCATAACCGGTGACGAACGCCGGAGGAAATCCGCCCGGCGGTGATGGTGGCTACTCGCGGTCCGCCGACGTCAGAGGCGTTTCCCGCCGCCCGGCGCAACCCCGCGGCGGGGTTCGGATCGCGATGCCCCCAACCGACCCGCGGCCGGGTCCGCCGGGCGGTGGCGGGGACGTGCGGCAGATGGCCCCGGCGTGTCAGCGGGCTCTCGCGCCGGTTCCTTGGCAAAGTCAGGTCCCACCCCGACGGACGGGCCGCTTCGGGCGCGGCTCCCAGGCGACGTTAGTGACGCTAACGATTTCGCTCCGCGGTTTCGTTACCCGTGTGTGACCTTTATGCATACTCACGGTTTATCCACAGTTTCACTCGGCACGTGCACCGTCCACGAGCGCATATTCGATCGGGCCGACATCCGGCCTGTGGATGAACCTGTGGAAACTGTGGATAAGACCGCGATTGCTGTCCGGCGGAGGACACGCGCGAGTCGGCGCAGACGTGACAGCATGGGACCCATGGACGACGTCGAGGTGATACAGGCCGACGTGGCCGAGCTGCCCACCGCGTTCGACGAGTCGGCGTTGCTGCTCGACGTGCGCGAGGACGACGAATGGCGGACCGGACACGCCCCCGATGCGGTGCACATCCCCATGGGTGACGTCCCGTCCCGGCTCGCCGAGGTGAACCCGGAGGCCACGGTCTACGTGATGTGCCACGCGGGCGGCCGGTCGCAGCGCGTGGCGCAATACCTGGCGCGCAACGGGTACCGGGCCGTGAACGTCAGCGGCGGCATCATGGCCTGGTCCGCCGCCGGCCGGCCGGTCGTCACCGACGACGGTCGCGCCGGGAGCTTCTGACACCGTCGCTAGGCTGATCCGATGATCCAGGTGTGTTCCCGCTGCGGAACGCGGTGGAACGTGCGTGACCGGGAGCGGCAGCTGTGTCCCCGGTGTCAGGGCGCGCTGTTGGCACCGTCGGCACCCTCCGTACCGACTGCGCCGGCCTCACCCGGTGCGGAGTGGAGCGCCGCCCAAGCCCGGCCCGGGACCACGGGCGTTCCGCCGCGCCTCCCTCCCGGCTACCGGTGGATCGCGGTGCGGCCCGGTGCTCCACCTCCGCCGCGCGCCCGCCGCCGACCGCTCGGACCCACGCCGCGCTACGCGACGACCCCGCGCTGGGGCCTCGTCGAGCACTTCGACACCGTCGACACCTCCGGAGCCGAAGCCCGCACCGGCCCGTCGGCGGCCGCTGTGCGCACCACGCTGATGGCCACCATGGCGGTGCTCGGTGCCACCGCCGCCGTACACGCGCTGCGGTACCTGCTGCTGCTGATCAACCGCACCACCCTTCTGCACCCGGTGGTCGCGGGGGTGGCGACCTGGCTGGGTGTCGCGATGAGCGTCGCGGCGGCGTTCCTGGTGGTCGGCAGCATCGTGCTGCTGACGAACTGGCTCATCGCCCGCCGCGGTGCGGCCTACGCCTACCGCGGGCAGTCCGATCCGCGGGATCCGCTGCGGCTCCGGCTGGGCTGTCTGGTGCCGTTCGTCAACCTGTTCTTCGCGCCGGTCTACCTACTCGAACTCGCCGCGGTGGAGAGCCGGATCTCGACGCTGCGCAGGCCGATCATCGTGTGGTGGATCCTGTGGGCGTTCAGCACCGTCGTGTCGGTGTTCTCGATCGCGACCAGCTTCACCACCGATCCGCAGGGCATCGCCGACAACACCGTGGTGACCACGATCGCCTACCTGATGGCGCTGGCCACCCTCCTCGTGGCGCACCGCGTGGTGTCCGGATTCGAACAGGCGCCGGTGTCGCGGCCGGTCAAGCGCTGGGTGATGGTGCCCGACGACAACCCGTCGGATACGCAGGCGGACGGTGAATCCGGCCGTCCGGTTGAGTCCAGAGGGCAGAACCCGGCAGCATAGGGCTCATGAACCCGGATGACGGCATGCTCGGCGGTCATCCGTTCGTCGTAGCGCACCGCGGGGCGTCGGCCGACCGGCCCGAACACACGCTGGCGGCCTACGAGCTGGCCCTCAAGGAAGGCGCGGACGGCGTCGAATGCGATGTCCGGCTGACCCGCGACGGGCATCTGGTGTGCGTACACGACCGTCGCGTGGACCGGACGTCGTCGGGGACCGGGGTGGTCAGCGAGATGACGCTGCCCGAGATGCGGGCACTGGACTTCGGTTCATGGCACGCCAGCCGGCGCCCGGACGCAGGCGCCGACATGACCGAGGTGTTGACGCTGGAGACCCTCGTCGAGCTGGTGCTGGACTGGCACCGGCCGGTGAAGTTGTTCATCGAGACCAAACATCCGGTGCGCTACGGCGCCCTGGTGGAGAGCAAGGTGTTGGCGCTGCTGCACCGGTTCGGGATCGCGGCGCCGGCCTCGGCCGACCTCTCGCGGGCGGTCGTGATGTCGTTCTCGGCGGCCGCGGTGTGGCGCATCCGGCGGGCCGCGCCGATGCTCCCGACGGTGCTGCTCGGGGAGACGTCACGCTATCTCGGCGGAAGCGCGGCGACGACCGTCGGGGCGACGGCTGTGGGGCCGTCGATCATGACGCTGCGCGAACATCCCGAACTGGTGGACCGCGCCGCCGCCCAGGGGCGTGCCCTGTACTGCTGGACGGTCGACCACTACGAGGACGTGCGGTACTGCCGCGACCTCGGGGTGGCCTGGGTGGCCACGAACCACCCCGGCCGCACCAAGGACTGGCTGCAGAACGGCTTGACCGGCGCGGCAGGCACCGACCGCTAGAGCGCGCCGCCCGCCGCCCGCGGGGCACTCGAATCCGCCCCGGCGCCGGCCATGTCCCTGGCGACGAAGTCCTCGAGGTGGAACAGGTTGGCGCCCGCGCGCTCGGCGATGCGGACCAGGGTCGTCATCTGCGCGACCTCTTCGACCTGCTCCTTGAGGAACCACTGCATGAACTGCTCGCCAAGGTAGTCGCCCTCTTCGCGCGCCACACTGGCCAGCCGGCTGATCTGCTCGGTGACGGTGCGCTCGAGATCCAGGGCCAGGGCCAGGGCGTCCCGCGCGGAGTCGAACCGGTTGCACACCTCGTCGACACCGGGGACCTCGAGCTCGACGTCGCGGTCCAGCAGGTACTGCACGAGCATCATGGCGTGGTTGCGCTCTTCGACGGACTGGCCGTAGAAGTGCTTGGCGAGCTGCGGCAGGTCGGCGCCGTCGAAGTACACCGCGATCGCGATGTATTGCTGAGCGGCGGTGAATTCGCTGCGGATCTGCTCTTTGAGAAGTCCGTGGAATTTGGTGTCGAGAGCGCCGGATGTCGTCATGCCGAAGACGATATCCCAGGTCAAACGGTATTGTCAGCCAAGGTCAACCTTACTGAGGAAAGGTTCCCCTAAGCTGCGCTCGTAATTTGTGACGACGGTAACAATTCCGGCCACAGTTTGCTGACGCCGGTGACTCTAGCCGGTCGGGCCGGGGTCGAGCACGTCGGCTGGTATCGGCGTGTCGGCGGCCATCGCCTCGAACAGCCGGCTTGCCGCAGCGCTGTCCCAGACCACGACGGCCCCGGAGCCGCTGCTGGTGAACTCGCCGATCGGGACCGTCGTGGTGGTGAGGTCACCGCGCAGCGCCCAGCCGAGCCGGGCGAGGTCCCACACGTGCGCGCCGGTGTCGACGGTCAGGGCGTCACCGGCCGCGTGTGCCATCGGCAGCCAGCGCAACGGGTTGAGGAACACCGCGGGGCTGGCCGCGCGGTGCAGCAGCGCCGACATGAACACCCGCTGGTTGGTCATCCGGTCGAGATCGGCGCGCGGGGTGGCCCGGGTGCGTACGAAGCCGAGCGCGTTGCGGCCGTCGAGTTCCTGGCAGCCCGCGGGCAGGTCGATGCCGGCCAGGGGATCGTTGATCGGCTCGGACGGGCACATGGTCACCCCGCCGACGGCGTCGACGATCGAGGCGAACCCGTCGAATCCGACCTCGGCGTAGTGGTCGAGGCGCAGCCCGGTCGCCTGTTCGACGGTCTGCGCCAGCAGCGGCGCACCGCCCAGCGCGTACGCGGCGTTGATCTTGTCCTCCCCGTAACCGGGGATCGGCACGTAGGAGTCGCGGGGGAGCGACACCATCGTCGCCGGGGCGCTCGAGCCCAGTCCGGGGAGGTGGACCAGCATGATCGTGTCGGTTCGCCCGGTGCCGACCTCACCGCCGGTGGCGAGTCGCGCCTGCTGGTCGGCATCCAGGCCGGCCCTGCTGTCGGAGCCGACCAGCAGCCAGGTGGTGCCCCGGCCGGCGGCGGGCCGGTCCGGGTAGGCGGTCAGCGCGGGAATGCGCTGCAGCGACGTGTCGACCCACACGACCAGGCCCACCAGCACGACGACCGCGACGAGCAGCACGGTCATGACGATCCGGCCCCAGTGGCGTTTACGGCGGGGGCGGGCGGCGGCCACCGGGGGCGGAACGGGCGGGCGGACCGGTGGACGAACGGCCGGCCGGGCCGGTGCCGGTGGCCGCGCGGACCGCGGGGGTGGGGGCTGGTGCCGCAGCTGCGGCGGTGGCGGGGGTGGTAGGCGCCGCTCCCACGCCGGCGGCGGGGGCGCCGGGGGTGTCGGCGGGTTGGGCGGCCACACGGGCGGCGGCCGGTGGCCGGGGGCGCGGCGGATCACCTGCGACGGCTCATGCGGACCGTTCGGCCCCCTCCCGCTGCCGGGCGGGCCGGGCCTGCCGGGATTCGGGTTCACAGCGAAAAATGTACGTGCCCGCACCGGCCGGTCACTGCAACCAGCCGAGGTGTCCGGCCGCCAGGGCGTAGCCGACGAACGCCACGGCGTCGATCAGCGCGTGCGCGATGATCAGCGGCCACAGCCGCCCGGTGCGGTGCCAGACGTATCCGAACACCAGGCCCATCGCGACGTTGCCGAGGCCGGCGCCGAAGCCCTGGTACAGGTGGTATGCCCCGCGCAGCAGGCTCGCCGCGACGATCGCCACGACGGGGTTGACCCGAAGCTGCCGCAGCCGGGTCAGCAGGAAGCCGACCACGATGATCTCCTCGGCCCACCCGTTGGCGAACGACATCGCCAGCAGCACCGGGATGCGCCACCACGTGTCGTACAGTTCGGCGGGTTCGACCGAGGCGTTGAGGCCCAGGACACGGGCCACCTGGTAGAGCGCCAGCCCGGGCAGTCCGATCAACGCGGCCAGCCCGAGGCCGCCGAGCAGGTCGGGGCGCACCCGCGGCCGCGCCAGCCCGATGTCGGCCAGGCGGAAGCCGCTGCGCCACAACAGGTAGACCCCGAGTGCCCCCCACGCCAGGAGCTGGAACACGCCGGCCAGGTTCAGTCCGAGGTCGAGGAGGTCGAATGTGGACCGGCGCGGGTTGAGCGCGACCACCTGGCCGGACAGGCCGAGCAGCACGGACTCGAGCAGCCGCAGTGACGCGGTGTAGGCGCTGAGGCCGAACGTGACCGCGAGGACGACGGCGATCTCGATGCGCACCGCGCGGCGCTGCCGGGCGTCGAGCACATCGGGCAGCTCGTCTAGGGGCCGGGTCACCGCCCCAACGCTAGCGCCCGCGCCGCGCCTGCAGACCGTTGAGGAACGGGCAGCCCATCAGCACCCGGATGGCCTGGCTGAGGCCGGTCACGTCGTCGACGGGTTTGGGGAACGGCAGGCGCACGTCGTGATCGCCGTCGGTGTCCTCGACACGCAACTGAACGCCGTAGCGGTCCAGGCCCAGGGGGCGAACCCGGCCGCGGCGCATGGCGGCGGGCAGCCGGTTGGCCAACCGGTCGACGACCTCCTGGTGCGCCGACTCCATGTGCTGCAGCCAGCAGGACTCCATCGCGCAGAACGGATCGGGCCGGGCTGCCAGCAGTGCGCTCAGGCCCACCGACTCCGCGCCGGTGGCGTCGGCCACCACCACGGACTCGATCTCCAGCCGCATCAGCGCGTAACGCGGGTGATCGCCGGAATTGACCTGCAGCAGAGCGGGATTGGGGTCGGCGCTGGCAACCAGGTCGAGTAGCGCCGACACGTCGTCGCTCGGCACGGTGTGCACGCGTCCGCGGATCCACACCAGGGAACGCACCGGTTCCCGCAGCGGCAGCGGCGCATAGTCGGTCATCTCCAGCACTGCCTGTACGCCCGCGGCTCCTGAGGAGGCGACCATCGTCGAGAGAGCGGCGGCGACGGGGACGGTGATCGCGAACGACCCGTCGTCGAGGAGGTGGTGCACCGGGGTGCTGACCGGGTCGACGCCCTCTACCGCGAGCATCGCACCGCCGCCGCGGGCGCATGCGCTGCGGATCCGCTCGGCCGTGGAGGGTCCAGTCGGTGCCGTCGTCGTCGCCGGTCTGGTCGTCGGAGGAGTCTTGGCCATCGCGCTGCCTTCCGGTTAGTGAGGTAAGCCTTACTTAACTACGGATGGCGGGGTGGCGCAAGGCTTTGCCCCGGGCCGTCCCGGACAGCGGATAGGGTTGCGACGTGCCGCGCATCACCTATCTCGGCCCCCAGGGGACGTTCACCGAGTCGGCGTTGCAGCAGATGGTGTCGGGGGGCCTGGTGCCCGGCGGGGACGCGGTGACCCCCGTGCCGACCGACAGCACCCCCGCCGGACTCGAGGCCGTCCGGTCCGGGGCGGCCGACTACGCGTGCGTGCCGATCGAGAACTCGATCGAGGGTTCGGTGCTGCCCACCCTCGACAGCCTCGCGGTCGGCGTGCCCCTGCAGATCGTCGCCGAACTGACCCTGGACGTGTCCTTCAGCATCGTGGTGCGGCCCGACCACCAGGGTGACGTCACGACCGTCGCGGCGTTCCCGGTGGCCGCCGCCCAGGTGCGCCGCTGGCTCACCGAGCACCTGCCCGCCGCGCAGCTCATCCCCGCGCACTCGAACGCCGCCGCGGCCGCCGACGTCGCAGCCGGACGTGCCGATGCGGGCGTCAGCACGGCGCTGGCTGCCCACCACTACGGCCTGCGCAGCCTCGCCGCGGGCGTGGTCGACGAGCCGAATGCCCGCACCCGGTTCGTCCTCGTGGGCCGGCCTGCCCCACCCCCGGCCCGCACCGGAGCCGACCGCACCTCGGTCGCCCTGCGGCTGCCGAACATCCCTGGCGCGCTCGTCGCCGCGATGACCGAGCTGTCGATCCGGGACATCGATCTGACCCGCATCGAGTCCCGGCCCACCCGCACCGAACTGGGCACCTACGTGTTCTTCCTCGACTGGGTCGGCCACATCGACGACGATGCCGTCGCCGAGGCACTCAAAGCGCTGCACAGTCGTTGTGCCGATGTGCGATATCTGGGTTCCTGGCCGACCGGGACGGCCGCCGGCGCGCCACCGCCGCGCAGCGACGAGGCGACACGCTGGCTTTCACGACTGCGCGAAGGACTGCCGGAGGACGACCGGTGAGCGGCAGGCTGGTGCTGGTGCGCCACGGGCAGTCGCACGCCAACGTCGAACGGCGGCTCGATACCCGCCCGCCCGGCGCGGCCCTGACCGACCTCGGACGTGAACAGGCCGGCACGTTCGCGCGCGGACTGACCCGCTCGCCCGGGCTGCTCGCCCACTCGCTGGCGCGGCGTGCCGCCGAAACCGCCGCCGAGATCGCCGCCGCCACGGCGCTCGAACCGCATGAATTCGACGGCCTGCACGAGGTGCAGGTCGGTGAGCTCGAGAACCGCAGCGACGACGAGGCCATCACCCGGTTCGAGTCGGTCTACCAGCGCTGGCACCAGGGTGAGCTCGCCGTGCCGATGCCCGGCGGGGAGACCGGTGACGAGGTGCTCGACCGCTACGTGCCGGTGCTGACCCAACTGCGGATCCGCTACCTCGACGACGACGCCTGGGGGGACGACATCGTGGTGGTCAGCCACGGCGCGGCGATCCGGTTGGTGTCGGCGGTGCTGGCGGGTGTGGAGGGGACCTTCGCACTGGACCACCACCTCGCGAACACCGAATCGGTGGTGCTGGCCCCGGTCACCGACGGCCGGTGGAGCTGTGTGCAGTGGGGCGCGCGCCTACCACCGTTCTATCCCGAGCCCGATGCCGACCCGGTGCACGATGCACTGGAGTCGGTGGACCCGATGGGCTGAACTCAGATCACCGCGCGGCCGGCCGACCGGCCGCACCGGCCGACCGGCCGCACCGGCAGCCCACCGCCTCGCAGTCGATGCTGAAGGTGTGCACCACCTCGGGGGTGGTGCAGTCGTCCTCGGTGCATTCGATGCGGTGGCGGGCGTGGTGGATGACAGTGCCGTGGCAGTGTTCCAGCCCGGCCCCGCACTCCCGGCACTGGATGGTCATGGCCCGTTCATAGCACTGCCGGCCGACAAATCGGGGATGCCGCGCTCAGGCCCAGCCGAGTTCGTGCAGCCGGTGGTCGTCGATGCCGAAGTGGTGTGCGATCTCGTGGATCACGGTGATCGCCACCTCGTCCACCACGTCCTCGTCGCTGTCGCAGATGTCGAGCAGCGCGTCGCGGTAGATCGTGATGGTGTCGGGCAGTGCGCCCGCGTAGGTGTGGTCGCGCTCCGTGAGCGCAATGCCCTCGTAGAGGCCGAGCAGGTCGGGTTCGTCGGGGTGCCGCTTCTCGACGAGCACCACCACGTTGTCGATCGCGGCGGCCAGCTTGGGCGGGACGAGGTCGAGCGCATCGGAGACCAGTTCGTCGAACCGCTGCGCGCTCATCCGTACGGGCACGCGGTTACGGTCCCGGCGGAGGCGGAACCGGTTCGACCGGCAACGGCGCGGGTGCCGGCGGAGGCGGGGCCGGTGCGGGCGGCGGCGCCACCTCGGGAGCCGGCGGCGGCGGCGGACCGTTGAGGAAGGTGTTGCCGTCCCCGGACGGCGGCGCGTCGGTGGGCGGGGCCGGGGTCGGCTCCGTCGAGGCCTGCGGACCGTGCTGGGTCTGGCTCTGGTCGGTCTGGCTCTGATCGCTCTGGCTCTGATCGCTCTGGCTCTGGCTGTAATCCGGCTCGGTCTGGGAGGACGTGTCCTCGGCGTCGGGAAACGGGATCGGCGGCAGGCTCAGCCGCTCCTCGGGGATGTCCGGCGGCGGGACCGGGGGCTGCCCGTTGATCTGGAGCGGGCCCTTGGCGCTGTTGAGCAGCGTCGACCAGCCGCCGTTGCCCAGCGTCGCGCCGATGCTGCACGACACCTGATGGCTGCCCGCCGCCCAGCTCGGCAGCGAGATCGTGCTGTAGATCAACGTCAGCGTGGTGTTGCGGAGCTGGATCGGCGCGAGGTAGGCATCCGTCATCCGGGTGCACGCGTCCTTGATGTAGCCGTCCTGCTCGGGTTCGGGCGGCAACCCGCCGGGGAACTTCTCCGCGAGGTTGACCGCTCCGGTGACCTCCATGGCGTGCGGGGCGGCACAGTCGACCGGGATGTCGGTGGGCTGGTTGGTGGTCGGGTCGATGCCGAGGCAGGTGCCCACGGGCCACACCTTGGACTGGTCGATCTCGGCGACCTTGCCGGTGAACGCCAACTGCTGGTTGTTGGCGCCCGGCAGCTGCAGGCCGCACAGCATGCGCCGCTCGCCGGCCTGGCGCCACGCCTTGTCCCCGGACCACATCATGCTGATGGTGAAGCGGCTGTTCGGGTCGAAGCGCTGGCCGAGGTAGCGGCGGACGGCTGCCTGGCACTGCTCCTGGCTGATCTGCTGGATGCGGGCCGGAGACGGCGGCGCCGCATCGGGGCCGTACTCGCTGCCCGGGAACGTGCGCATGTCTACCGATTCGGCGACCTCGAACCGGTGCTCGTCCTTGCAGTCTACGATCTGCGCGCCGTCGGGGTTACGTTCCGGCCAGTTCAGGCAGTCACCGCTCTTGGCGTGGTTGAACGTGTCGTTCCCGCGGGGGCCGAGCGTGATCGCGCTCGCGCTCAGACCGGGGCCGTTGACGCCCTCGCCCGACGGCAGGGCGGTGACGAGTCCGGCTATGAGAAGCCCGCCGAGTGCGGTCAGCAGCAGGGCGCGCCGCGTCGACGTGGCGTGCAGGCTGTGCCACCACGGCGTCCGGACGCGCGGGTCGCCCGCCGGGCGGTCGCGTTCTGGTGCCTCCAACATCCGCTCCATTGTGACAGGCGTGTCAGGTGCTGTGACAAGTGATGCAGTTGTAACGTTATGTGGTCGTGCCGCCCGGCTGGCCCCACGCGCAGAATTCGAGGGTGTGACCGGCCCGGATGACGCTCTGGATGACGCCAACGACCAGGCAGACCCCGCTCGCCGGTGCGGTGTTCAAGGGGCAGGACGACGTGGTGCGCGGGTTGCTCGAGGCGGGCGCCGATCCGGGGGCCGGCACACCGAATGCGATCGAGGCCGCCCGGGTGTTCGGCCAGACCGGCTACCTCGAAATGTTCGGAGCGGCCGGACAAAAGTAGGGTTGCGGCCGTGATCGACCTCAAACTGCTGCGCGAGAACCCCGACGCCGTGCGCACCTCCCAACGGGCCCGCGGTGAGGATCCCGCGCTCGTCGACGCCCTGCTCGAGGCGGACACGGCGCGGCGTGCCGCGGTGTCGGCCGCCGACAATCTGCGGGCCGAACAGAAGGCGGCCAGTAAGAAGGTCGGCAAGGCCTCGCCGGAGGAGCGGCCCG
Source organism: Mycolicibacterium baixiangningiae (assembly GCF_016313185.1). Lineage (NCBI taxonomy): Bacteria > Bacillati > Actinomycetota > Actinomycetes > Mycobacteriales > Mycobacteriaceae > Mycobacterium > Mycolicibacterium baixiangningiae. The sequence continues at coordinate 5,551,687 of NZ_CP066218.1, read as the reverse complement.
CGCTGCTGGCCCAGGCGAAAGACCTCGCCGAGCAGGTCAGGGCCGCCGAGGCCGCCCAGGGCGACGCCGAACGCACCTTCACCGCCGCGCACATGGCGATCTCAAACGTCGTCATCGACGGGGTGCCGGCCGGCGGCGAGGACTGCTTCGCGGTGCTCGACGTCGTCGGCGAGCCACCGACGATCGACGCTCCGAAGGACCACCTCGAACTCGGTGAGTCGCTCGGGCTGATCGACATGGAACGCGGTGCGAAGGTCGCCGGCTCGCGCTTCTACTTCCTGACCGGCCGGGGCGCACTACTGCAATTGGGTCTCATGCAGCTCGCGGTGCGGCTGGCCACCGACAACGGGTTCACCCTCGTCATCCCGCCGGTGCTGGTCCGCCCCGAGGTGATGGCGGGCACCGGCTTCCTCGGCGCACACGCCGACGAGGTGTACCGCCTGGAATCCGACGACATGTACCTGGTCGGCACCTCGGAGGTGCCGCTGGCCGGCTACCACTCCGACGAGATCCTGGACCTGTCCGCGGGCCCGCGCCGCTACGCCGGGTGGTCGACGTGTTTCCGCAGGGAGGCCGGCAGCTACGGCAAGGACACCCGCGGCATCATCCGCGTGCACCAGTTCGACAAGGTCGAGGGCTTCATCTACTGCAAGCCCGACGACGCCGAGGCCGAACACGAGCGCCTGCTCGGCTGGCAGCGCGAGATGCTCGCCCAGATCGAGGTGCCCTACCGCGTGATCGACGTCGCCGCGGGCGATCTCGGTTCGTCGGCGGCCCGCAAGTTCGACTGCGAGGCGTGGGTGCCGACGCAGCAGACCTACCGCGAGCTGACCTCCACATCGAACTGCACGACGTTCCAGGCCCGGCGGCTGTCCACCCGCTACCGCGACGAGAACGGCAAACCACAGATCGCCGCCACCCTCAACGGCACGCTGGCCACCACCCGCTGGATGGTCGCGATTCTGGAGAATCACCAGCAGCCCGACGGCAGCGTGCGGGTGCCCGCGGCCCTGGTGCCGTTCGTCGGGACCGAGGTGCTCGAACCGTGATCGATCTCGCGCTGGACGACATGCGCTCGTGGTTCGGGTTCGGCGTCGCGGGCAACTTCGCCGGACACCTCGAACAGGCGGGTGAGGCAGCCGATTTCGTCAACGTCAGCTCCGAAGGAGCAGCGCCCAAGGGGATCTTCCCGTGGTACGCACCCGGCGTCGACGGACTGCTGGGCGAGTTCCCGCTGTCGCACGATCGGATCGTGTTGCCCGACAGCGACGAGCCGTTGAATCTGCAGATCGAACCCGAGGTCGGGCTGGCGTGCCGGGTGGTGTGGGACGGTGACACCGTCGTCCGGCTCGACCCGTTCGCGCTCGGCGCGTTCAACGACTGCTCGATCCGCCGACCAGGGGCCGCCAAGATCAGCCACAAGAAGAACTGGGGCGCACACTCCAAAGGGGTGGCCGCGCAGTTCTTCGGGATCTCCGACCTGACACCGGACGGACCGACCGCGACGCTGCGGCTGGTGTGCTTCCTTCGCGACCGCGACGGCCAGGAGCATGCCTACGGCATGGACAGCCCGCTGCTCGGCTACTCGTACTACGGCGAGGTCCTGCTGGACTGGGTGACCGAACGCCTGGCCCACCAGAAGGGTTCGCCCGACACCCCGCTCGAGGATGTCGGCGCGCTGATGGTCGCCGCAGGGCACCCTGAGCACGTGCTGATCGGAATCGGGGCGACGCGCTACACCGAACTGGGGGAGTCGACGTTCCTGCAGCCCGGCGACGAGGCCATCGTGCGGGTCTACGACACCGAGTCCGATGACGCCTCCGAACTGCGGCAGACCGTCGTCACCCGCTAACCCGCGTTTCGACGTACCGCGGCTGGGTATGGGCACGGTCATGCGTGCCATGGTCTACCGGGGTCCCTACAAGATTCGAGTCGAGGAGAAGCCGCCGCCCGTCATCGAGCATCCCAACGATGCGATCGTGCGGGTGGAGCTCGCCGCGATCTGCGGTTCGGATCTGCACCTCTACCACGGCATGATGCCCGACACCCGGGTCGGGATGACGTTCGGGCACGAATTCATCGGTGTGGTCCACGAAGTCGGCCCCTCGGTACAGAACCTCAAACCCGGCGACCGGGTGATGGTGCCGTTCAACATCTACTGCGGATCGTGCTACTTCTGTGCGCGCGGCTTGTACTCCAACTGCCACAACGTGAATCCGAACGCGACGGCGGTCGGCGGCATCTACGGCTACTCGCACACCTGCGGCGGATACGACGGCGGACAGGCGGAATTCGTCCGCGTGCCGTTCGCCGATGTGGGCCCTTCGCTGATCCCGGACACCATCTCCGACGAGGATGCGCTGATGTGCACCGACGCGCTGGCGACGGGGTACTTCGGCGCGCAACTCGGCGACATCGTCGAGGGTGACGTGGTCGCGGTGTTCGGAGCGGGCCCGGTGGGCCTGTTCGCCGCCCAGTCCGCGTGGCTGATGGGCGCCGGCCGGGTCATCGTCATCGACCATCTGGAGTACCGGCTGGAGAAGGCCCGTTCCTTCGCGCACGCCGAGACCTACAACTTCGCCGAGTACGACGACATCGTCGTCGAGATGAAGAAGGCCACCGGCCATCTCGGCGCCGACGTCGTCATCGACGCGGTGGGTGCGGAGGCAGACGGCAACTTCGTACAGCACGTGACGTCGGCGAAACTCAAACTGCAGGGCGGCTCACCCATCGCGTTGAACTGGGCGATCGACTCGGTGCGCAAGGGCGGGACCATTTCGGTGATGGGTGCCTACGGGCCGATGTTCAGCGCGGTCAAGTTCGGCGACGCGATGAACAAAGGGCTGACCCTGCGGATGAACCAGTGTCCCGCCAAACGGCAGTGGCCGCGGTTGTTCTCCCACATCGAGAACGGCTACCTCAAGCCGAGTGAGATTGTGACGCACCGGATTCCGCTCGAGCACATCGCGGAGGGATACCACATCTTCTCCGCCAAGCTCGACAACTGCATCAAGCCCATCATCGTGCCCAGCGCAGCGTGAGGACTGACATGACCTACACCGCAGACCATCCACCCGTCCCGTCGTCCGACGAACTGCGCGCCCGCATCCCCGGCTGGGGTGCCGATCTCGACCCCGCCGACCGGCCGTCGGTGCCCAAGTTGAAGTTCCTCGAGACCGGCGCGCACTGGGAGTTCCCTGAACGGCAGCCGCAGAAGTGGCCGCGGGAGCGCTCGATCGAACACGGAATGCTCACCCCGGTGTTCGGCACGTCGGCCCCGCCGCGGGGCCTGTCGGGGGCGATCCGCAAGTACTCCTATGCCAAACACAGTGAGGCCAAGGCCGCGCACTGGCTGCTGCTGCTCCTCGCCGACCGGGTGGACGCCGTCGAGCATCACCTGCAGTCGTTCGCGAGCCTGCATCCGGACAACCCGTTCACCGAGACGGGGGTCAAGGCCGAGTTCACCCACAACGGGCTGGCGGCCCGCACGAACACGAAACGTGTTGACCGCAACCATATCTGGATGGACCCGATCATCGTGGCAGGTCCGTGGGTGGCGTCGGCGCTGCTGGGTGTCCGCGGGGTCCGCAAGATCGCCGGACGCGTCCGGAGTCAGCGGTCGAGCAGTTCGTCGAGCATCGTGGTGAACTGAGCGGGGTCGGCCGGAGTGAACGCCGGCCGCCACCGGTTGTCGGTGACCTCGAGGGTGACCAGTGTCGACTTGAGCGGGCGCCGGACGTCGAGCGGTAACCACCGCCGCAGATCCGAACTGCCCCACAAGCGGTAGCGGTGCATGAGGTTCAGCGGCGTCGTGGTGTACCCACGGACCTGCCGAAGCGGGATGACCTTCGAGGTGCCCGACGGAAAGTGATAGCGCCGCAACGTGATCGCATACTTGTCGAGCTGGATCAGCCCGTCGTCGTAGTACTGGCGCGGTGCGGTCACGACGGTCCGGTCCGCAGCTCGTGACCCTTGGTCGTCAGGCAGCGGCCGCTCTCCAGATTCCACTGCCAGCCGTGCAGATTGCAGGTCAGCGTGTTGCCTTCGACGACACCGAACTTCGAGAGGTCGGCCTTGAGGTGGGGGCAGCGCCGCTGGAAATCGTATCCGCCCATGGTGATCGACGCCGAATCGTCGTGCGCTTCGGCGAACCAGCCGTCGGCGTACGCGACGCGTTCGTCGGTCAGGCATTTGAAGAATGTGTACAGGTACTCGTTGTAGCCACCGACCCGCCACGCGCGGAACCGGGTGGACAGGAAGATGGTGTTCACCCAGTCCGGTTCGCCGTCGCGCAGCACCGTGCGCACCAGTTCCGGCGGGATCTCGAACCCGTAGCGGAACTTCTCGTCGGGAATAGGTTCACGCACAACACGTTTCGGGAAGTCGACGACAATCGTCTCCGGACCGATGCGCAGTTCGACGGGATATCCGATGCCGTCGCAGATCTGATCGCTCTGCACCATGATCGGCTCGAACCTGTCGCGCAGCGGTTCGAGCAGCGATTCGCCCGCCGGCGGCGCCCAGGACGCCTTCTCGGCGGCCAGCACCGGCGCCATCCGCTGCGCGAAGGCCTCGATGTAGTCGGCCTTGCCGGTGGTGAAGATGGCCTCGACCTCGTCGTCGGGCAGCGGGTGTGTCAGCGAATCCAGTTGCGACCCGGTGAAATCCGCCGCCGATCCCGGGATCATCAGCAGGCCGCCGTCGTGGCCGTGCCTGCGCATCTGGTCCAGGAACACCATCTGGTCGGGGAAGATGTTCGACGGGTCGCCGTGATCGTCGTTGAGGTCGCGCAGTTCGGGGTCCAGGAAGCACGGCGGGCCGGCGGACGGGATCACCCAGGTGGCGCCGACCTGTGCGATGTACTGGCGGCACCGGTCCATCTGACGCTGCCGCTTCTGCGTGCCGAAGGCCTCCTTGGCGCGGGCGGGCATGTCGTAGACCATCGGGTACCAGATCGCACCCGAGTACTGCAGCATGTGGACGTCGATCCGGCCGAAGTCGGCGGCCAGCACATCGAGGTCGACCGGCCGCGCGTCGTTCATGTTGAACGCGACGGTCTCACCGTCGTCGACCACCAGCCCGGAGTCCCCGATGGGGCCGTCGGCCGGCGCCCGCAGCGCGATGATCATCACGTCGAGGTCGCCCTTGGGGCCGCTGACGCGGTGTTTGACCGAGGTCGTGGTCTCGAAGAACCGGTGGAAGCCCAGTTTCTCCAGTTCGCGGCGCAGGTCGGGCACCGGGTAGTCGGGCAGCAGCACGACGGCGTCCTTGTTGACGTGCTCACTCAGGTTCTTCGGATCGAAGTGGTCCTTGTGCAGGTGCGAGACGTAGAGGTAGTCGACGTCGCCGAGGGCGTCCCAGTCGAGCTGGGTGTTGTCCGGGAACGGGAACCACGAGGCGAAGTAGGCCGGATTGACCCACGGATCACAGAGGATGCTCCCCGCCTTGGTGTCGATCCGGAAGCCGGCGTGTCCAACGCTGGTGACCTGCACATTTTCCTTCCTGCGCGCCGCTTCGCCCGCCTGACGTCGCGGGTCCAGTCTAAGGGGCGCGACAGGTGCGGGCGGCCTGCCGCGGCGGGTGGTGTACCGCTCACCCCGCCGCTGAGGTGCGGCCCATTACGCTGGCTGTGTGGAACCGGTATACGGAACAGTCATCCAGATCGCGCGCCTGGCATGGCGCCTGCAGGGTTTGACGTTCACCGTCACCGGCGTGGAGAACCTGCCGAAGACCGGGGGAGCGGTCATCGCGATCAACCACACCAGCTACTTCGACTTCACCTTCGCCGGTTTGCCGGCCTACCGGCAGGGGTTGGGCCGCAAGGTCCGCTTCATGGCGAAGAAGGAAGTGTTCGACCACAAGATCACCGGGCCGGTCATGCGCAGCCTGCGCCACATCGAGGTGGACCGCGACAGCGGTGCGTCCTCGTTCGAGCAGGCGTGCCGGGCGCTGACCGACGGCGAGCTGGTCGGGGTGTATCCGGAGGCGACCATCAGCCGCAGCTTCGAGATCAAGGAATTCAAATCAGGGGCGGCGCGGATGGCCATCGCCGCGCAGGTGCCGATCGTGCCGCACATCGTGTGGGGTGCGCAGCGGATCTGGACCAAGGGACACCCCAAGAAGCTGCTGCGCCCGAAGGTGCCGATCTCGGTGGCCGTCGGCGAGCCGATCGAACCCACGCTGCCCGCACCGGAGTTGACGGCTCTGCTGCACCACCGCATGCAGCATCTGCTCGACCGGGTGCAGGACTCCTACGGCCCGCACCCGCCGGGCGAGTTCTGGGTGCCGCACCGGCTGGGCGGCGCGGCGCCGACGCTGGCGGAGGCCAACCGGATGGACATGGAGGAAGCGGCGCAGAAGGCGGCGCGCCGCGCCGAGCGGTCCGGGCCCGCCGGGGCGCTGGAGTAGCGCCTATGGAGCCGGTCTTTCGCACGCTGGAGATTGCCGCGGTGGCGGTGACCAGGGCCGCCGGGACACGGATCACCTATGACGGACTGGACAACATCCCGGCTCGCGGCGGGGCGGTCGTCGCCATCAACCACACCGGCTACCTCGACTTCCTGCCCGCCGCTCTCGCGGTGAAGCACCGCGGGCGGCGCATGCGATTCATGATCAAGGCAGAGATGGAGCGGGTCACGATCGTCGGCTATCTGATCAGGCACACCGGCACCATCGCGGTCGACCGGCGCGCGGGCGCGGGGGCTTACGCCGTCGCCGTTGCGTCGCTGCGCGCCGGTGAACTCGTCGGCGTGTACCCCGAGGCGACCATCAGCCGCAGCTTCGAACTCAAGGAGTTCAAGACCGGCGCGGCGCGCATGGGGATCGAGGCCGAGGTGCCGATCGTGCCGTTGATCGTCTGGGGTGCGCACCGTGTCTGGACCAAGGACCATCCACATGCGCTGGGCCGCAAGAAGATCCCGGTCAATGTGGTGGTAGGTGCGCCGATTCCGTCGGACGGGCCTGCGGTCGAACTGACCGCCAGGCTGCGGGAGGCGATGGGTGCGCTGCTGGACCGGGCGCAAGCGGACTACCCCCGGCCGGCGGGCCGGCACTGGGTACCGCGCAGGCTGGGCGGAAGCGCACCGACCCTCGAGGAGGCCGGCCGACTCGACGAGGCGGAGCTGGCAGAGCGCGCCCGGAGGCGGGCAGAAGGCAGGCGTACGAGATGACGTCCCGAATATGACATTGCCCGCGATGATCGCCACCGACGTGGACGGCACGCTGCTCGACGATGACGAGAAGGTCTCGCCCCGCACACGCGCGGCCGTCCATGCCGCCGTCGACGCCGGGGTGCACTTCGTGCTCGCGACCGGGCGCCCGCCCCGCTGGGTGGGGCCGGTGGTCGACGGCCTCGGGCTGGCGCCGATGGCGGTGTGCGCCAACGGCGCCGTCATCTACGACTCGGCCACCGACCGCATCCTGTCGGCCCGCACCCTGTCGATCGACGCGCTTCGCCAACTGGCCGACATCGCAGGCCGGGTGATCCCCGGTGCAGGTCTGGCCGTCGAGCGGGTCGGCCGCTCCGCCCACGACGCGGCGACCCCGCAGTTCGTCAGCTCACCCGGTTACGAGCACGCCTGGCTCAACCCCGACAACACCGAGGTGTCCTTCGACGATCTGCTGAGCGCCCCCGCGGTCAAACTGCTCATCCGCAAATCGGGGGCGAGCAGCGCCGAGATGGCCGCCGAACTGGCCAAGCACATCACCGTCGAGGGCGACATCACGTACTCGACGAACAACGGGCTGATCGAGATCATGCCGTCGGGCATCAGCAAGGCCAGCGGTATCCGGCAGCTCGCGGTGCCCCTCGGTCTGGAGGCCGGCGACGTGGTGGCCTTCGGGGACATGCCCAACGACATCCCGATGCTGCGCTGGGCCGGCCTCGGCGTGGCGATGGGCAATGCGCATCCGGAGGCGGTGTCGGCCGCCGACGAGGTCACCACCCGAAACAGCGACGACGGTGTCGCGCGCGTGCTCGAACGCTGGTGGCTGTAAACCGACGAAGGTTTGATCATCGGACTCCTCAACGCGGCTCGTGCCTCGCCGCTTGATCGTCGTCCGATTACGGGTTGATCGGTGCGGTGAAGCGTTCCAGCTGCACCGGCGGGGTGTGCGACGACGCGGGCGGAAGTTCGAGCGGGACGCCGTCGATCACGCGCGTGACGGCGCCCTTCTCGCGGTCGAAGTTCAATGTGCCGTGCTGGAAGTTCTGCTTGATCCACAGCGGTTCGTGGATCTCGCCGCTGGTGGGCAATCCGAGGGCGCCGCGTTCGAAACCGAGCGATCCCCACGCGTCGTAGATGGCGCCCGTCACGGGTGCGGCACCGCTCTCCGGTGACCAGTACATCGCGCCGCGCTCGAAGCGGACGTATTTCGTCGCGCCCGCCCCGGCGGCCTCGGGGGAGGTGGGTGCGCCCAGCGCGCTGGTCATCGCGCCCATCTTGACCCACCGGTCGAAAATGGCGCCCCCGCGCAGGGTTTCGGCGAGATCCTCCGGTCCGGGGGGTGCGTTGAACCGGGCGGCGATGGCCCGCAGGTCTCCCATCGCGGCGTATGCGGCGTTGCCCGGACATTCGGTGTTGCCGACGTCGCGGTGGGTGAAGATGCTGGGCAGCGTGGGCATTGCGCCCCGCGGGAAGTGGGTGAACGACCCGCCGGCCGACGTCATCACCGCGGTGCCCATCGGGTTGACATGGTCGAGACCCAGCCGCCAGCCCAAAAGCCTTCCGGTGGTGCGCAATTGGATCGGAGTGGGCGGCTCCACCTCGAAGTTGCCCATCATCGCCACACCCCAGGTGTCGGTGTTGAACCCGCCGGTGTGTGAGCCCTCGACCGGCCGGTCCATCCCGCCCGCGCGGCCTTCGAAGACCTGGCCGTACCTGTCGATCAGGGCGTTGTAGCCCAGGTCGCACCAGCCCAGCGTGCGGGTGTGGTACTCGTAGATCGACCGGATCATCCCGGCGGAATCCTCTGGCGCGTAGGCGTTGCTGCCCGCGGTGTGGTGCACCACGCCGGCGCGGACGGCGTGGTCGTAGCGAGGCTCGCCGCACCGCATGGATTCGTCGGCGCCCCACTGCGTGCGGGTGATGATGCGCGGCGGTACGCCGGGGGCCAGCATCGCGTTGGGCAGCGGTGCGGTGTCCACCGGCGCCTGTGGCGGGCTGATCAGCACGGCGTTGATGTTCTGTGCGAAGGGTTGCTCGACGGTGGCGGGCACGTATCCCAGGCCTTGTCCTGCGGGTTGGCCTTGGGGTTCGACGGGCGCGGCCGGGGTGGGTGCGGCGTCGGCCGGCCTGGTCACGGCGATCTGCACGGTGGTGGTGCGCCCGACGAACACCGGGTCGGTGCCGCGCCGCGCGGCGGTCTCCTCGCCGACACCTTCGAGTGGTTCGGCCTCATACCACGGGCCCCAGGAACCGTCGTCCTTCTTCGCGCGCACCCGTGCGGAGGTTCCGGTGAGGTCGTCGGCGGTCAGCGCCACCATGGAGAACGGGGTGTCCTGGTGGAGTTCGCGGATGGTCTCGCCGCCGCCGAGTCCGGGGAGTGCCTGTTCGACCAGCGTCGGGGCGTCGGGCGTTGCGGATCGGTCGTCGCCACCGGGCAGCCCGTCGATCGCCAGCGGCAGCAGCACGACCGTCGCCGCGATCGCGGTGAAGAAGAGTGACGGCGCAGGTCGGCGGGACAGCACGGACTGATGTTACGTATGTGTCAGTTGTTACTGATGTTTCGACACGGCGGAAACCGGCAACAAATCACAACTGCAACGGCACCGCAGAGCCATCGTCGGCTTCTGCGGTGCCGTTTCGGTGCAGGACTGCTACATACCCGGGGCGGGCGGGGGCGGCGGGAGCGGCGCACCCGCAGGCGGCGTCGCCGATTTGATCGCCCCGGTGATTGCGGGGACGAGGACACCTTTGAGCAGGTCGATGGCCTGGCCGGCGCCGAGCTGGTTGGCGGCGCTCGACAGATCGCCGAGCAACCCGGTGCTGGCGGGAGCGGTGGGCATCGTCGCCATCAGCGGATCGCCCAGGATCGGATAGGTGCCCAGCGCCGGATCCGTCGCCAGCGGCGCCGAGATCGGCACCTCACCCGGCATCGGCAGTGCGCCGGTGGAGATCGGGGTCAGCGTCGGGTCGAGACCGGTGAGCCCCGGGGTCGTCAATCCGGGGGTGGTCAGCCCGGGCACCGCGCCCGTCGGGCTGGTCAGGGCGGGATTCGTGAGCGCGGGGTTGGTCAGACCCACGTCGGTGAGTCCCGGCGCGGTCGCGGTCACGGGCGGCACGCTGACGCCCGGCGTGGTCAGACCGGGCGTCGTCAGGCCGGGTGTCGTGAGCCCGGGTGTGGTCAGTCCGGGGGTGGTCAGACCGGGCGTGGTCAGGCCTGGCGTGGTCAGGCCGGGTGTCGTGAGCCCCGGCGAGGTGAGGCCCGGAGTGGCCAGCCCCGGCGTGGTCAGCGTCGTCGAGGTCGGCGGCGCGCCGGCCAGCGTCGTCGGCAGGTTGATGCCGAAGGAGGAAAGGCCCTGCGACAGCGCGGACATCAGCTCGCTGGGCAGGTCGGTGACCATGGCGGCCTGGACGAATTCTCGGTGCTGAGGCGCATCGGTGGACCCGGAGAGCTGGGTCACGGCCACGGCTGCAACTGGACTTGCGACGGCCAGGGCGGCGAACGCGCTCATGGCTGTCGAGGCCTTGCTGCGACGTCGGTTCGGCACGGAAGTCTCCTCAATACATGGACTACATGTGGTTATCGCTCGTAGGGCTTATCGGTGTCGACGCGTCGAACTCCCTCTCTCGAGCGCCCGCGCCGACGTGACTGATGCTACTGGCGTGACTCGTGTGACTAGAGTGACGATGCTGAATTGTGAGCGAATTGCGACCTGGACCCGCTGACCGCTTGCGGCGCCCGGCGGGGGCAGCATGTCGGGAATGACGGCCGCGGTCGGATACCCTGGCTGCCGATGAGCTCCCCTGTTTCCCCGGTCGCTCCGCTCCAGCCCTCCGGAGCCTCCTACGACCTCGTCGTCGTCGGCTCCGGCTTCTTCGGCCTCACGATCGCCGAGCGGGTGGCGACCCAGTTGGACAAGCGGGTCCTCGTCATCGAGCGACGGCCGCACATCGGCGGCAACGCCTACTCCGAACCCGAGCCGCAGACCGGTATCGAGGTGCACCGATACGGCGCCCACCTGTTCCACACCTCCAACCAGCGGGTGTGGGACTACGTGCGGCAGTTCACCGACTTCACCGGCTACCAGCACCGGGTGTTCGCGCTGTACAACGGCCAGGCCTACCAGTTCCCGATGGGCCTGGGCCTGGTGAGTCAGTTCTTCGGCCGCTACTTCACCCCGGACGAGGCCCGCGCGCTGATCGCCGAGCAGTCCGCCGAGATCGACACCGACGACGCGCAGAACCTCGAGGAGAAGGCCATCTCACTGATCGGCCGCCCGCTCTACGAGGCGTTCGTCAAGCACTACACCGCCAAGCAGTGGCAGACCGACCCCAAGGAACTGCCCGCCTCCACGATCAACCGGCTCCCGGTCCGCTACACCTTCGACAACCGCTACTTCAACGACACCTACGAGGGTCTGCCCGTCGACGGGTACACGAAGTGGCTGGAGAACATGGCCGCCGACGACCGTATCGAGGTCAGGCTGGACACCGACTGGTTCGACGTGCGTGAGGACCTGCGCGCCGCGAACCCCGACGCCCCGGTGATCTACACCGGCCCGGTGGACCGTTACTTCGACTACGACGAGGGCCGGCTCGGCTGGCGCACCCTCGATTTCGAGCTCGAGGTGCTCGACACCGGTGATTTCCAGGGCACCCCCGTCATGAACTACAACGACGCCGACGTGCCCTACACGCGCATCCACGAGTTCCGGCACTTCCACCCCGAGCGGGCCTACCCCACGGACAAGACCGTGATCATGCGCGAGTTCTCCCGGTTCGCCGACGAGGACGACGAGCCCTACTATCCGATCAACACCGAGTCCGACCGCGCGCTGCTGGCCGCCTACCGGGCCAAGGCCAAGGCCGAGACGGCGTCGGCCAAGGTCCTCTTCGGCGGGCGACTGGGCACCTACCAGTACCTCGACATGCACATGGCCATCGCGAGCGCGCTGAACATGTACGACAACACCCTGGCGCCGCACCTGCGCGACGGTGCGCCCCTGACCCAGAGCGAGAGCAACACCACATGAGTGAGATCCCGACCGGTGCACTGGCCGCCGGCGAATCCCGCGCCGTCAGCCTGCTGTCACGCGTGATCCTGCCGCGGCCCGGCGAACCCCTCGACGTCCGCAAGCTCTATATAGAGGAATCCGACACCAACGCCCGGCGCGCACACGCCCCGACGCGCACCACCCTCGAGATCGGCGCCGAGTCCGAGGTGTCGTTCGCCACCTACTTCAACGCGTTCCCGGCCAGCTACTGGCGGCGCTGGTCGACGCTGGACACGGTGGTGCTGCGCGTCGAACTCGTGGGCAGCGCCCGCGTCGACGTGTACCGCACCAAGGCCACCGGCGCCCGCATCACCGTCGGCGGCAACGAGGTGTCGGGCACCGAAGCCGCTCCCGGCATCGTCGAATTCGAGGTCGACCTCGCGCCGTTCGAGGACGGCGGCTGGATCTGGTTCGACATCACCACCGACTCCGAGGTCGCCGTCCGCAGCGCCGGCTGGTACGCCAACTTCCCCGCACCGGGCCGCGCGAACATCGCGGTCGGGATCCCGACCTTCAACCGGCCCGCCGACTGCGTCAGCGCGCTCGCCGCGCTCACCTCCGATCCGCTGGTCGACGAGGTGATCGGTGCGGTGATCGTCTCCGATCAGGGCACCAGCAAGGCCAAGGACCATCCCGGTTTCGAGGCCGCCGCGGCCGCACTGGGCAACCGGCTGTCCATCCACAATCAGCCCAACCTCGGCGGTTCCGGCGGCTACAGCCGGGTGATGTACGAGGCGCTGAAGAACACCGACTGCGAACAGATCCTGTTCATGGACGACGACATCCGCGTCGAACCGGACTCGATCCTGCGGGCGCTGGCGATGAACCGGTTCGCCAAGCACCCCACGCTGGTCGGCGGTCAGATGCTCAACCTGCAGGAGCCGTCACACCTGCACATCATGGCCGAGGTCGTCGACCAGGAGAACTTCATGTGGACCGCGGCGCCCGACGCCGAGTACGACCACGACTTCGCCAAGTACCCGCTGTCCGACGACGAGGAGCGCAGCAAGCTGCTGCACCGCCGCATCGACGCCGACTACAACGGCTGGTGGATGTGCATGATCCCCCGGCAGGTCGCCGAGGAGCTCGGCCAGCCGCTGCCGCTGTTCATCAAGTGGGACGACGCCGACTACGGGCTGCGGGCCGCCGAGCACGGCTACGGCACCGTCACGCTGCCCGGCGCCGCGATCTGGCACATGGCGTGGAGCGACAAGGACGACGCCATCGACTGGCAGGCCTACTTCCACCTGCGCAACCGGCTGGTGGTGTCCGCCATGCACTGGGACGGCAAGGTCGGCGGGCTACTCGCCTCGTCGGTCAAGGCGACGCTGAAACACCTTCTGTGCCTTGAGTATTCGACGGTCGCCATCCAGACCAAGGCGATGGCCGACTTCCTCGCGGGCCCTGAGCACATCTTCTCCATCCTGGAGTCCGCGCTGCCCGAGGTGCGCAAGATGCGTGAGCAGTTCCCGGACGCCGTCGTACTGCCCGGTGCGACCGCGCTGCCGGCGCCGTCGGGCAAGGTGCGGCGCAAGACCCGCATCCCCACCAACAAGCCCGCCATCGCGCTGCGACTGGCCCGCGGGGTGGCCCATCAACTCACCCGGGAGAACCCGGCGCACCACGAACGGCCCCAGCTCAACGTCGCCACCCAGGACGCCCGCTGGTTCCTGCTGTGCAAGGTCGACGGTGTCACGGTGACCACCGCCGACGGCCGCGGCGTGGTGTACCGGCAGCGCGACCGCGACAAGATGTTCGCGCTGCTGCGGGCGTCGTTGCGCCAGCATGTGCGGCTGGCCCGCAAGTTCAACCGGATGCGGCGCGTGTACCGCGAGGCGCTTCCGGTGCTGACGAGCAAGCAGAAGTGGGAGACGGTGCTGCTCTCCCCCCACGAAGTGCTGTCCTCCCCAGAAAAGCGATGAGCGATGGCTGACGAACCGCGCGGCGAGGATGCCGCGTTGGTGGCGGTGCAGGCGGCGCTCGCCGGCCGTCCCGGTGTGCTGTCGGGGGCGCGCGGGCTCTCGCACTTCGGTGAGCACAGCGCGGGCTGGCTGGCCGTCGCCGGAGCGGGGGCGCTGCTGCAACCCCGTCGCCGCCGCGAATGGCTGGTCGCGGGCGCCGGGGCGTTCGCCGCGCATGCCGCCGCGGTCGTGATCAAACGGGTGGTCCGCCGCAAGCGGCCGCATCACCCGGCGATCGCCGTCAACGTGGGCACGCCCAGCCGACTGAGCTTTCCCTCCGCGCACGCCACCTCGACCACCGCGGCCGCGGTGCTGCTCGGCAGGGTGACCGGATTGCCGCTGCCCGCGGTGCTGGTCCCGCCGATGGCGTTGTCGCGGTTGGTGCTCGGCGTGCACTATCCCAGTGACGTGCTGACCGGGGTCGCGGTCGGTGCGGTGGTCGCCGAGGCCGCCGCGCGGGCGGCGGACCGGGTAAGTCGCCGGGACGGACACTGATGGCCAGCAGAGTTGAGTGCAGCGCAATGGAGCGGATCGACATGGGTTCGAAGCGTGGAGTGTCGGCATGAGTGAGGAAGCGGCACCGGTCACCGGCCCGCCACGGAGCCTGCCCGCCGGGATCATCAAGGCGATCCGGCCGCGGCAGTGGGTGAAGAACCTGCTCGTGCTGGCCGCGCCGCTGGTCGCCCTCGGCGACGACCGGTTCACCTACGACTACCGCACCGTCCTGATCAAGGTGTCGATTGCGTTCGTCGCATTCTGCCTGGCGGCCTCGACGGTGTACCTGGTCAACGACGCCCGCGACGTCGAGGCCGACCGCGCCCACCCGACGAAGCGGTTCCGGCCGATCGCCGCGGGGGTGGTGCCCGAACGGCTGGCGTACATCCTCGCGGTGGTGCTGGGCGCGGCGTCGCTGCTCATCTCGTGGTTTGTCACCCCCAACCTCGCACTGGTGATGGCGATCTACATCGCGATCCAGCTGGCCTACTGCTTCGGCCTGAAACACCAAGCGGTACTGGACATCTGCATCGTCTCGTCCGGCTTCCTGATCCGGGCCATCGCGGGCGGTGTGGCCGCCGGCGTCCCGCTGTCGCAGTGGTTCCTGCTCGTCATGGCGTTCGGGTCGTTGTTCATGGCGGCCGGTAAGCGGTACGCCGAACTACAGCTGGCCGAACGGACCGGCGCCAAGATCCGCAAGTCGCTGGAGCGCTACACCACCACCTACCTGCGGTTCGTGTGGACGATGTCGGCCACGGCGGTGGTGCTCTGCTACGGGCTGTGGGCGTTCGGACGCGACGACCAGGGTGGCACCTCGTGGTTCGTCGTCTCGATGATCCCGTTCACCATCGCCATCCTGCGGTACGCCGTCGACGTCGACGGCGGTATGGCGGGGGAGCCCGAGGAGATCGCGCTGCGCGACCGGGTGCTGCAGTTCCTCGCCGTGGCGTGGATCGGGACCGTCGGTGCGGCAGTCATCTTCGGCTGAGGCGGTGCGGCCGCCGCGCCCATCGGACACGGTGCGGCCCGCCCGCGGCTCCGACACGGCGCGCCGGTTGGTCCGCGGTCCGGCGTTCCCGTACGACGTGACGGTGCGGGTCAGCCTGTGGGCGAGCGTCGTGGTGGTGACGGCGCTGTTCGGCTGGGGCGCCTGGCAGCGCCGGTGGATCGCCGACGACGGGCTGATCGTGCTGCGCACGGTGCGCAACCTGCTCGCGGGCAACGGCCCGGTGTTCAACGCGGGCGAACGCGTGGAGGCCAATACCTCGACGCTGTGGACCTACCTGATCACCGCGGGCGCGTGGGTGGGCGGTTCGGTGCAGCTCGAGTACGTCGCGCTGGTGTTCGCGCTGGTGCTGTCGCTGGTCGGGGTGGTGCTGGCGATGCTCGGCACCGCCCGCCTGTACGCACCCGGCCTGCGCGGCCGTCGCGCGTTGCTGCTCCCCGCGGGTGTGCTGGTCTACATCGCGGTGCCCCCGGCCCGCGACTTCGCCACCTCCGGGCTGGAGAACGGGCTGGTCCTGGCGTACCTCGGCCTGCTGTGGTGGATGCTCGTGTGCTGGTCGCAGGGGCTGCGCAACCCGTCGGGCACCGGACGGGACGCGGTGAGCCGGCCGTTCGCCGCCGCGCTGGCGTTCGTCGCGGGGCTGAGCGTGCTGGTCCGCCCCGAACTCGCCCTCGTCGGTGTCGGCGTCCTGCTGATGATGCTGGTCGCCGCCCGCACCTGGCGGCGCCGGCTGCTGATCGTCGTCGCCGGCGGGCTCCTTCCGGTGGTCTACCAGATCTTCCGGATGGGCTACTACGCCCTCATCGTGCCCGGCACCGCGGTGGCCAAGGACGCCACCGGCGCGAAATGGCCGCAGGGGTTCACCTACCTCACCAACTTCGCGGAGCCCTATCTGCTGTGGGTGCCCGCAGTCCTGCTGGCCGTGACGGGTGTCGTCCTGCTGAGCACCCGCAGCCGGCCGTGGTGGATCCGCCACCAGCCACCGCCCGGCTACGGCCGGGTCGCCCGCCTGGTGCAGAGCCCCGCGACGGTGGTGCTGTTCATCGTGGTCAGCGGTCTGCTGCAGGGCATCTACTGGATCCGCCAGGGTGGCGACTTCATGCACGGCCGGGTGCTGCTCACCCCGCTGTTCGTCATCCTGCTGCCGGTCTCGGTGATCCCCGTCGTGCTGCCCGACGGCAGCCGGATCAGCCGGGAGACCGGGTACCTGCTGGCCGGCGCCACCAGCGTGCTGTGGCTGGCGGTGGCGGGCTGGGCGTTGTGGGCGGCCAATGCCACGGGGATGGGCCCCGACGCCACCCGGGTCACCGATACCGGCATCGTCGACGAGCGCCGCTTCTACGCGCAGGCAACCGGCCACGCCCACCCGCTGACCGCCGCCGACTACCTGGACTATCCGCGGATGCGTGCGGTGGTGACCGCCCTGGACAACACCCCCGACGGCGCCCTGCTGCTGCCGGCGGGCAATTACGACATGTGGGACGTGGTGCCGGCCTTTCCGCCTCCGCCCGACGCCGGCCCCGGGTACATCGGCCCGCACACGGTGTTCTTCACCAACCTGGGCATGCTCGGCATGAACGTGGGCCTCGACGTGCGGGTCATCGACCAGATCGGGCTGGCCAACCCGGTGGCCATGCACACCGAACGGCTCGAGGACGGCCGGATCGGCCACGACAAGAACCTGTTCCCGGACTGGGCGGTGGCCGAGGGGCCGTTCTTCAAGATCCCGCCGTATCTGCCGACCTACCTCGATCGCGACTGGATCGCGCAGGCGGAGGTGGCGCTGAAGTGCCCGGCCACCGAGGCGATGCTCACGTCGATCCGCGCTCCGATGACCCCGCGCCGGTTCCTGTCGAACGTGGTGCACGCCTACGAATTCACGCAGTACCGGATCGACCGGGTGCCCCGTTACGAGCTGATCCGGTGCGGTCTGGCCGTCCCCGAACCGTTCGAACCGGCCTACACCGGCATGCCGGCGACGGGTCCGTGACGTCTGTCGTGGTCGGGGCGCCGATTTGTCGGCCGGGTGTTTCTTCTGTTTGGGTAACGCCGGGGGCAGGTCGCGGCGATATGCCGTACAGGTGTCCCGCACACCGGGTCAACGCTGCCCTGACGACCGCCGTACGACGGCGCCCAATCCGAACGACGGTGGAGGACCGCACATGCACAGCGCGTCGCGTGTTCCCCGGGTGACCAATTCCACGAACACCGCCGGTGACCATGCCGGCAACCTTCGATTTCCCCTCGGCGGGCACCCGCGCGCCAGGGCTCTGAGGTGGGCGAACGCCCCCCTCGACACCGGGCTCGAGTGCCGCTTTCAACGGGGCAGCGGCGCTCGTGGCGGAACATGCGCGAGAGAGCGATCACACATTCGTGTGGTTGACTACACGGGCAACGCGGCTGCTCTGGGGTTATCCGGACCGGCTGCGGCTTACGACAGATGGGATATAGCAGTATGAGTTTCGTTGGGAAGATGCGCGACGCGGTGAAGGCCATGCCGCGCCGGCTCACGATCGCCGCTGCCGCGGCCGCCGTGTTGCCCGGCCTGGTGAGCGTCGCCGGAGGCTCGGGGACTGCCGAGGCATTCTCACGCGCGGGCCTGCCGGTGGAATACCTGATGGTTCCGTCGGCCGGAATGGGCCGCGACATCAAGGTCCAGTTCCAGAGCGGCGGTGCCAACTCCCCGGGTGTGTACCTGCTCGACGGCCTGCGTGCGCAGGAAGACTTCAGCGGCTGGGACATCAACACCGCCGCGTTCGAGTGGTACCTGGACTCCGGCCTCTCGGTGATCATGCCGGTCGGCGGCCAGTCCAGCTTCTACAGCGACTGGTACAAGCCGGCCTGCGGTAAGGCCGGTTGCTCCACCTACAAGTGGGAGACCTTCCTCACCAGCGAGCTGCCCGCCTACCTGGCGTCCACCAAGGGTGTGAACCCGAACCGCAACGCGGCCGTCGGCCTGTCGATGGCCGGTTCGGCCGCGATGACGCTGGCGATCTACTACCCGCAGCAGTTCCAGTACGCGGCATCGCTGTCGGGCTTCCTGAACCTGTCCGAGGGCTGGTGGCCGATGCTGGTCGGGCTGTCGATGGGCGATGCGGGCGGCTACAAGTCCGAGGACATGTGGGGTCCGTCGAGCGATCCGGCGTGGAAGCGCAACGACCCGATGGTCAACATCGACAAGCTGGTCGCCAACGGCACCCGCGTCTGGGTGTTCTGCGGTAACGGCAAGCCTGCCGACATCAGCGGCAGCGGCCAGGCAGAGGGCGACAACTTCAACGCGAAGTTCCTGGAGAGCTTCACGCTGCGCACCAACGAGACGTTCCAGGAGCAGTACCTGGCCGCCGGTGGTCGTAACGGCGTGTTCAACTTCCCGCAGGCCGGCACCCACAGCTGGGGCTACTGGGGCCAGCAGCTCCAGCAGATGAAGCCGGACATCCAGCGCGTGCTGGGGGCGACCCCGCAGCCGTCCCCCGCGCCCGCACCGGCGCCGGCGGGCTGACCACCACGCACTGACTGACACGTCGGCGGCGGCGATCCCTTCGGGGGTCGCCGCCGTCGTCGTTCACGGGTGCTTTCGGCCCGACCCGCGAAGGTGGTGTGGTTCACTACCTTGCGCGGGATGTGGCGGGATCGGTCGACAGAGATGACGGACGTGAGGTGGGACAGATGATGCGTGGGCTGGTGCGAGCGGTCATGGCCGTGGCGGTGGCCGCAGGACTGTTCGCGGCCGTCGGGACCACGTCACAGACCACCGCGAACGCCGACCCCGTCGAGTACCTGATGGTGCCGTCGGCGGCCATGGGCCGCGCCATCCCGGTCGCGTTCCAGGGCGGCGGACCGCACGCGGTGTTTCTGCTCGACGCCTTCAACGCCGCCCCCGACGTCAGCAACTGGGTGACCGCGGGCAACGCGATGAACACGCTCGCCGGTAAGGGCATCTCGGTGGCCGCCCCCGCCGGCGGGGCGTGGAGCCTCTACACCAACTGGGAGCAGGACGGCAGCCGCCAGTGGGAGACGTTCCTGTCGTCCGAGCTGCCCGAATGGCTGGCCGCCAACAAGGGGCTGGCCCCCGGTGGGCACGGCATCGTCGGCGCCGCCCAGGGTGGCACCGGCGCGATGATGATGGCGACGTTCCACCCGGACCGCTTCCGCTACGCCGGGTCGATGTCCGGTTTCATGACGCCGTCGGCGACCGCGCTCAACGGGGCGATCACCGCGGGGCTCATGCGGTTCGGCGGTGTCGACACCCGCAACATGTGGGGCCTCCCACAGCTGGGCCGCTGGAAGTGGCACGACCCGGATGTGCACATCCAGCTGCTGGCGAACAACAACACTCGGCTGTGGGTGTACAGCCCGACGACCCTGACGTGTGTGGATCCCGCCGCGATGATCGGCTACTGCGATCAGGCGCAGGGCAGTAATCGCGGGTTCTACCAGCACTATCGGGCCGTCGGCGGCGGCAACGGCCACTTCGACTTCCCCTCGGCCGGCGAGCACGGCTGGGGCAGTTGGGGGCCGCAGCTGGGGGCCATGTCCTCGGACCTGGTGGCGGCCATCCGCTAGTCATCAGCCGATTCCGCCGGCCGGGAGCCGCGGTGGACAGCCGGTACCGTGGAGGGGTGCAGCAGCGACGGCGGATGGTTCCGACGCTGCTCATGCTGTCGGTGGTCGTCCTGGTCGCCGCGTGCGCGATGACCGACTCGGTGCTCAACGGCGACGCGACGTCGACCGCCCAGCCCTCGCCGGCCGCGCCGCCCGAGAGGCACGGTGAGCGCGGCTCCGACCTGCCCGGCCCGCCGCAGGGCGCCGCGCATCCGGGCGCCCCGACCGTCACCGCCCAGCAGCGCCGCTACCTCGACGCCCTCACCGTCGCCGGGGTGCGCGCCTCGAGCGATCTGCGCGCCCTGTCCATCGGCTCCACGGTCTGCCAGGCACGCGCGGCAAAGCAGAGCGATCAGGCGATGTGGGAGTTCATCGTGCCGCTCGTGCGCGGCGAGGTGCGCGCGACCAGGCCCGATTCCCTGCGAGTCACGGTGAGCGAGATCCACGCCGCGACCGCCGACTACATTCGCATCGCAACCGAACGACTCTGCTAGCTAGCGAAACCCGCATACGCGAGGAGCCGAATACCCCATGCCGAAAACCAGCCGACGCAAACGTCACCGCATCCTCGCCCTGGCCGCTGCCGGGGCGATGGCCCTGGTGGTCGTGCTCGTCGTGACCATCATCGTGGTGGTGATGCGCAGGCCGGACACCCCTGAGACGGCGCTGCCCCCCACCGCGGTGCCGCCGACGAGTGCGCCGACGACCGGTAAGCCGCGCCCGGAGTTCCAGGACGCCAGCTGCCCGGACGTGCAACTGCTGTCGATCCCCGGCACCTGGGAGTCGTCGCCGCAGATGGACCCGTTCAACCCGACGCAGTTCCCGATCGCGCTGCTGCTCGGCGTCACCAACCCGCTGCGCGCGGAATTCGGCAACGACCGTCTCGAGATCTATACGGTTCCCTACACCGCCCAGTTCCACAATCCGTTCTCCGCGGACAAGCAGATGTCCTACAACGACAGCCGCGCCGAGGGGACCCAGGCCGCGGTCAAGGCGCTGACGGATATGAACAACCGCTGCCCGCTGACCAGTTTCGTGATCGTCGGGTTCTCGCAGGGCGCGGTGATCGCCGGTGACATCGCCAGCGACGTGGGCAACGGCCGCGGACCGATCGACCAGGATCTGCTGCTCGGGGTGACCGCCATCGCCGACGGTCGCCGCCAGACCGGGGTCGGTCAGGACGTCGGTCCGACCCCGCCGGGGGTGGGTGCGGAGATCACGCTGGCCGAGGTGCCGACACTGAGCGCCCTCGGGTTGAGCATGACCGGCCCGCGGCCGGGCGGCTTCGGACAGCTCAACGACCGGGTGTTCGAGATCTGCGCGCCGGGTGACCTGATCTGCGCCGCCCCCGAGTCGGCGTTCTCGATCGTCAACCTGCCGCGCACGCTGGAGACGCTGGCGGGCGGGGCGGGCAAGCCGATTCACGCCATGTACGCCACCCCGCAGTTCTGGCAGGTCGACGGCCAGCCGGCCACGGGGTGGACCCTGAACTGGGCCCGCGGGGTCATCGAGAGCGCACCGCAACCAAAACATGGTTGACACGTGACCAAGTTGATTTGGCCGGTGCCCACCGGTCACTTAACATTAAGAGAAAACTAAGACGAAGACCCACGGTCGGCGCGCAGCGTCGAGCCCGCCGCGGACCCGCACCCGAGTAGCATCTTGGGCGTTTGGTGTTCGCGCGGTCCTTCAGAGAGGCTGCAGCGTCCCGTCGGTACAAAAAACGAAGACTTCGAGGCCCGTGCGACCCGAAGTGCTTTGACAGGAGAGAGTGAAAATGCCGTTCCACAACCCGTTCATCAAGGACGGTCTCATCAAGTTCCCCGACAACGGGAACCTGGTGCGTCACGTCGAACGATGGGCGAAGGTGCGTGGGGACAAGCTCGCCTACCGGTTCATCGACTTCTCCACCGAGCGTGACGGCGTCGAGCGCGACCTGAGCTGGGCCGACTTCGGCGCCCGCAACCGCGCGATCGGCGCGCGCCTGCAGCAGGTGACCCAGCCGGGTGACCGCGTCGCGATCCTGTGCCCGCAGAACCTCGACTACCTCGTCGCGTTCTTCGGCACGCTGTACTCGGGCCGTATCGCCGTACCGCTGTTCGATCCGAACGAGCCCGGCCACGTCGGACGCCTGCACGCCGTCCTCGACGACTGCACCCCGGCGGCGATCCTGACCACCACCGAGGCCGCCGAGGGTGTGCGCAAGTTCTTCCGCACCCGGCCGGCCAACCAGCGGCCGCGTGTCATCGCCGTCGACGCGGTGCCCGACGAGGTCGGGTCCACCTGGGAACCGGTCGACATCACCCAGGAGACCATCGCCTATCTGCAGTACACCTCCGGGTCGACCCGCATCCCGACCGGTGTGCAGATCACCCACCTGAACCTGGCCACCAACGTCGTCCAGGTGATCGAGGCGCTCGAGGCGGAGGAAGGCGACCGGGGGTTGTCCTGGCTGCCGTTCTTCCACGACATGGGCCTGATCACCGTGCTTTTGCCGGTGGTGATCGGTCACTACATCTCGTTCATGACGCCCGCCGCGTTCGTCCGCAGGCCCGGTCGCTGGATCCGCGAGATGGCGCGCAAGGAAGGCGATACCGGCGGCGTCATCTCCGTTGCGCCCAACTTCGCGTTCGACCACGCCGCCGCCCGCGGTCTGCCCAAGGACGGTGAGCCGCCGCTGGATCTGTCCTGCGTGAAGGCGCTGCTCAACGGCAGCGAGCCGATCTCCGCGGCCACCGTGCGCAACTTCAACGAGGCGTTCGGTCCGTACGGGTTCAAGCCGCAGGCCATCAAACCGTCCTACGGTCTGGCCGAGGCCACGCTGTTCGTGTCGACGACCCCGGTCAACGAGTCGCCGAAGATCATCACCGTCGACCGCGACGAGTTGAACAGCCACCGCTTCGTCGAGGTGCCGCCGGATTCGCCCAAGGCCGTCGCGCAGGCGTCGGCGGGCAAGGTCGGGATCGCGGAGTGGGCGGTGATCGTCGACAACGACAGCGCCACCGAGCTGCCCGACGGCCAGATCGGCGAGATCTGGATCTCCGGGCAGAACATGGGCACCGGGTACTGGGGCAAGGAAGAGGAAACCCAGGCCACCTTCCGCAACATCCTCAAATCGCGGACCAGCCCGAGCCACGCCGAAGGGGCGGCCGACGACGCGATGTGGGTGCGCACCGGTGACTACGGCGCCTACCACGGGGGCGACCTCTACATCACCGGCCGCGTGAAGGACCTGGTGATCATCGACGGCCGCAACCACTATCCGCAGGACCTCGAGTACTCGGCGCAGGAGGCCACCAAGGCCCTGCGCACAGGGTTCGTCGCCGCGTTCTCGGTGCCGGCCAACCAGCTCCCCGATGACGTGTTCGAGAACGCCCACGCGGGTCTCAAGCGCGACCCCGACGACACCTCCGAACAGCTCGTGATCGTCGGCGAGCGGGCACCGGGTGCGCACAAGCTGGACATGGGCCCCATCGCCGACGACATCCGCGCCTCGATCGCGGTGCGCCACGGCGTCACCGTGCGCGACGTCCTGCTGACCCCGGCCGGAGCGATCCCGCGCACGTCGAGCGGCAAGATCGGCCGCCGCGCGTGCCGGTCGGCCTACCTCGACGGCAGCCTCCGCAGCGGGAAGGTCGCCAACGCCTTCCCGGACGAGACGGACTGACGCTTTTCCCCACACACCGCCGCGGGCGGCGAAAGAGATGAACATGTCTGAAACACCGAACAATTCGCCCTCCGTCGAGAACCAGCCGGTCGTCGCCCAGGGGGAGGGCGGCGCGCTGCGCCCGGCGCAGGTCGACATGACCGTCGCCGAGATGCGCGAATGGCTGCGCAACTGGATCGCGAACGCCACCGGCCAGAAGGCCGACGGCATCGCCGAGTCGACGCCGATGGTGGAGCTCGGCCTGTCCTCGCGCGACGCGGTCGCCATGGCCAGCGACATCGAGGACCTCACCGGTGTCACGCTGACCGCGACGGTGGTGTTCCGGAATCCGACCATCGAATCGCTGGCGACGGTGATCGTCGAGGGTGAGCCCGAGGTCGACCACTCCGACGACGGCGCCGACTGGAGCCGGGACCCGCGCCTCGAGTCCGTCGACATGGACATAGCGATCATCGGGATCGCGACCCGGTTCCCCGGCGATATGAACACCCCGGACCAGATGTGGGAGGCGCTGCTCGAGGGCCGCGACGCCATCACCGACCTTCCCGAGGGCCGATGGGAGGAGTTCCTCGGCGAGCCGCGGATCGCCGAGCGTGTCGCCAAGGCGGCCACCCGGGGCGGCTATCTCAAGGACATCAAGGGTTTCGACGCCGAATTCTTCGCACTGTCGAAGATGGAGGCCGACAACATCGATCCGCAGCAGCGGATGGCGCTGGAACTGACCTGGGAGGCGCTCGAACACGCCCGCATCCCGGCGTCGAGCCTGCGCGGTGGGCGCGTCGGCGTCTACATCGGCGCGTCGAACAACGACTACAGCTTCATGTCCGTGGCCGACCCGGCCGTCGCGCACCCGTATGCGATCACCGGCACCACCAGCTCGATCATCGCCAACCGGGTCTCGTACTTCTTCGACTTCCGCGGGCCGTCGATGGCCATCGACACCGCGTGCTCGAGCTCGCTGGTCGCCGCGCACCAGGGTGTGCAGGCGCTGCGCAGCGGTGAGGCCGACGTCGCGATGGTCGGTGGCGTCAACGCGTTGATCACCCCGCTGGTGACGATCGGTTTCGACGAGGTCGGCGGGGTGCTCGCCCCGGACGGCCGGATCAAGTCGTTCTCGGAGGACGCCAACGGTTACGCGCGGTCCGAGGGCGCCGGCATGCTGGTGCTCAAACGCCTGTCCGACGCCCGGCGCGACGGTGACGAGATCATCGCGGTGATCGCGGGCAGCGCGGTCAACCACGACGGCCGGTCCAACGGCCTGCTGGCACCGAACCCGGACGCGCAGGCCGAGGTGCTGCGCAGGGCCTACAAGGACGCCGGCATCAACCCGCGCGACGTCGACTACATCGAGGCGCACGGCACCGGCACCATCCTCGGTGACCCGATCGAGGCCGATGCGCTCGGCCGGGTGGTCGGGCGCAACCGGCCCGCCGAGAAACCCGCGCTGCTGGGTGCGGTGAAATCCAATGTGGGCCACCTCGAGTCGGCGGCCGGCGCGGCCAGCCTGGCGAAGGTGGCGCTGTCGCTGCGCAACGACAAGCTGCCCCCGTCGATCAACTACACCGGCCCGAACCCCTACATCGACTTCCCCGCGGTGCGGCTGAAGGTCAACGACACCGTCTCCGACTGGCCGCGCTACAGCGGGCACGCGATCGCGGGTGTGTCCGGCTTCGGCTTCGGCGGCGCCAACGCGCACGTGGTGCTGCGTGAGGTGCTGCCCAGCGATCTGGTCGAACCCGAACCCGAGCAGGTGGTCGAGGTGACCGCCGAGCCGAACAAGCCCGCCGTGTTCGTGGGCGGGGTGCGGATGGACGAATACGGCGAGTTCGTCACCTCTGATGACGATGACGACGACGGTCTCGACCGTCCCGCGGCCGCCGTCGAGGACACCTACGAGCTGCCGGGCCTGACCGACGAGGCGCTGCGCCTGCTCGAGGTGGCCCGCGAAGAGCTCGCCGCCCAGGAAGAGACCGCTCCGCTTGTGCCGCTGGCGGTTTCGGCATTCCTGACCTCGCGCAAACGCGCCGCCGCCGCCGAGCTGGCCGACTGGATGGAGAGCGAAGAGGGCAGGGCGTCGTCGCTGGAGTCGATCGGGCGCACGCTGTCCCGGCGCAATCACGGCCGCTCCCGCGCGGTGGTGATGGCCCGCGACCACGACGAGGCGATCAAGGGTCTGCGCGCGCTCGCCGAGGGTAAGCAGAGCCCGAACGTCTACAGCGCCGACGGACCCGTCACCAACGGTCCGGTGTGGGTGCTCGCCGGATTCGGCGCCCAGCACCGCAAGATGGGTAAGAGCCTCTACCTGCGCAACGAGGTGTTCGCCGAGTGGATCAACAAGGTCGACTCCTACGTTCAGGACGAGCGCGGCTACTCGATCGTCGAGCTGATCCTCGACGATTCGCAGGACTACGGCATCGAGACCACTCAGATCACGATCTTCGGGATCCAGGTGGCGCTCGGCGAACTGCTCAAGCATCACGGCGCCAAGCCGGGTGCGGTCATCGGCCAGTCGCTCGGTGAGGCCGCGGCGGCGTACTTCGCCGGCGGCCTGTCCCTGGAGGACGCCACCCGCACGATCTGCTCGCGCAGCCACCTCATGGGTGAGGGCGAGGCGATGCTGTTCGGTGAGTACATCCGGCTGATGGCGCTGGTGGAGTACTCCGCCGACGAGATCAAGACGGTGTTCTCCGACTATCCCGACCTCGAGGTGTGCGTGTACGCCGCCCCGACCCAGACCGTGATCGGTGGTCCGCCCGAGCAGGTGGACGCGATCATCGAACGGGCCGAGAAGGAGGGCAAGTTCGCCCGCAAGTTCCAGACCAAGGGCGCCAGCCACACCTCGCAGATGGATCCGCTGCTCGGTGAGCTCGCCGCCGAGCTCGTCGGCATCACACCGCATCCGCTGCAGGTCGGCTACTACTCGACGGTGCACGAGGGTAAGTACCTGCGGCCCGGTTCGGACCCGATCCACGACGTGGACTACTGGAAGAAGGGGCTGCGCCACAGCGTCTACTTCACCCACGGCATCCGCAACGCCGTCGACAACGGGCACACCACGTTCCTGGAGCTGGCCCCGAATCCGGTGGCGCTCATGCAGGTCGGGCTGACGACGGCCAGCGCTGGGCTCCATGATGGCCAGCTCATCGCGACCCTGGCCCGTAAGCAGGACGAGGTCGACTCGATGACCGCCGCGATGGCGCAGCTGTTCGTCCACGGCCACGACCTGGACATCCGCACGCTGTTCCCGCGGCGCTCCCGCGGGCTGGCCGGGGCGCTGGACTACGCGAACGTCCCGCCGACCCGGTTCCGCCGCAAACCGCACTGGCTCGACGTGCGCTTCAGCGGGGACAACGCCGGCGTCCTGCCGGGCAGCCACGTCGCCACCCCGGACGGCAGGCACGTGTGGGAGTTCGCGCCGCGCGGTGCCACCGATCTGGCGGGTCTGGTGAAAGCCGCTGCCTCACAGGTGTTCCCGGACGCGGCGGTGACGGCGGCCGAGCAGCGCGCGGTGCCCGGTGACGGCGCCCGCCTGGTGACCACGCTGACCCGTCATCCGGGTGGCGCCTCGGTGCAGGTGCACGCCCGTATCGACGAATCGTTCACGCTCGTCTACGACGCCATCGTCACGCGCGGCGGCCAGGCGGTGGCTCTGCCCGCCGCGGTGGCGACGGGAACCGTTGCCGCGCAGACGGATTCGCTGGCTCCCGCCGAACCCGACGACGACGATGCGGCGATCCTGTCCGACAACCTGACCCAGGGCGCCAATCTCGGCGCGGGGCTGGGTAAATGGTCGCCGGACTCCGGCGAGGCGGTGCGCGACCGGCTGGGGCTGATCGTCGGCAGCGCGATGGGTTACGAGCCCGAAGACCTGCCGTGGGAGGTGCCGCTGATCGAACTCGGCCTGGATTCCCTGATGGCGGTGCGGATCAAGAACCGCGTCGAATACGACTTCGACCTGCCGCCCATCCAGCTGACCGCGGTGCGCGACGCCAACCTGTACGCCGTCGAGCAGCTCATCCAGTATGCGATCGACCACCGTGACGAGGTCGACCAGCTGGCCGAGGCGCAGAAGGGTAAGACGGCCGAGGAGATCGCCGCCGAACAGGCCGAGCTGATGGGCGGGGCGTCCACAGTCGCCGAGCTCGAGGAGAAGCTGGCCGCCGCGGGACATCCGCTGGGCTCCGAACAGGCCTCAGAACAGGCCTCAGAACAGGCCGCCGAACAGGCTGCGGTGCTGTCCGGGGCGAACCTGACGACGGCGACGACGCCGGTGCCGGATCCGCAGGCCGAACCGAGCACGCAGGACGATTCGATCCCGGCGCCGCCGACGGATCCGTCGGGTCCTGGGCCCGATGTCGCGGCCGGAGCCGCTCCGGTCGCGAACATCCCGGCGCCGCCGACGGATCCGTCGGGACCGACCGCCGCGGCTCCGGAGAAGGCGTCGGCCGCCAAGATGGCCGCGCAGGTGCTGACCCAGGAGGCCGTCACCGAGGCGCTGGGCGCCGATGTCCCGCCGCGCGACGCCGCCGAGCGCGTCACGTTCGCGACGTGGGCGATCGTCACCGGTAAGTCGCCGGGCGGCATCTTCAACCCGCTGCCGGAGATCGACGCGGCCACGGCGGCGAAGATGGCCGCGCGGTTGACCGAGCGCGCCGAAGGCACCATCACCGCCGAGGACGTGGCGGGCGCCACGACCGTCGAGGAGCTGGCCACCACGGTGCGCGACCACCTCGAGGCCGGCAAGGTCGACGGGTTCGTGCGTGTGCTGCGCGCACCGCAGGAGGGGTCGAACCGTGTGCCGGTGTTCGTGTTCCACCCGGCCGGCGGGTCGACGGTGGTCTACGAACCGCTGATCAACCGGTTGCCCGCCGACACCCCGGTCTACGGCATCGAGCGGGTCGAGGGTTCGGTGCAGGAGCGGGCGGCCGAGTACGTGCCGAAGCTGCTGGAGCTCAACGGCGACAAGCCGTTCGTGCTGACCGGCTGGTCGCTGGGCGGGGTGCTGGCCTACGCGTGCGCCATCGGGCTCAAGCAGGCCGGCGCCGACGTGCGGTTCGTGGGCCTGATTGACGCGGTGCGCGCCGGCGAAGAGGTCCCGCAGACCAAGGAGGAGACCCGCGCCCGTTGGGAGCGGTACGCCCGGTTCGCCGAGCGCACCTTCAACGTGCAGATTCCCGAGATCCCCTACGACGAGCTCGAGAACCTCGACGACGAGGGTCAGGTGAGGTTCGTGATGGAGGCTGTCGCGGCCAGCGGCGTGCAGATCCCTGGCGGAATCATCGAGCATCAGCGCACGTCGTATCTGGACAACCGGATGATCGACACCGCCGAGATCAAGCCCTACGACGGGCACGTCACCCTCTACATGGCCGACCGCTACCACGACGACGCCATCTACTTCGAACCGCGATACGCCACCCGCCAACCCGACGGCGGCTGGGGTGAGTATGTTTCGGAGCTGGAAGTGGTCCCGATCGGCGGTGAGCACATCCAGGCGATCGACGAGCCGTACATCGCGAAGGTCGGTGCGCATATGAGCGAAGCGATCAACCGTATCGAGGCCCAGGGGAAGTAGAGCAAGTGACCGGACGGACCACCGCAGGACAGCTCGCCGAACTCCGCGAGAAGCTGGAGCTCGCAAAGGAACCCGGTGGTGAAAAGGCCGCCGCCAAACGTGACGCCAAGGGCATCCCGAGCCCGCGCGCGCGGATCCACGCGCTGCTCGACCCGGGCAGCTTCCTGGAGATCGGCGCACTCGCCCGCACCCCGGGCGATCCGAACGCGCTGTTCGGCGACGGTGTGGTGACCGGCCACGGCACCATCGACGGGCGTCCGGTCGGCGTGTTCAGCCACGACCAGACGGTGTTCGGGGGATCGGTCGGGGAGATGTTCGGCCGCAAGGTGTCCCGGCTGATGGAGTGGGTGGCCATGGTCGGCTGCCCGATCGTCGGCATCAACGACTCCGGCGGTGCGCGCATCCAGGACCTGGCGACGTCGCTGGCCTGGTACGCCGAACTGGGTCGCCGGCACGAGCTGCTGAGCGGTCTGGTCCCGCAGGTCTCGATCATCCTCGGCAAGTGCGCGGGCGGTGCGGTGTACTCGCCGATCCAGACCGACCTCATCGTCGCGGTCCGCGACCAGGGCTACATGTTCGTCACCGGCCCCGACGTCATCAAGGACGTGACCGGTGAGGACGTCAGCCTCGACGAGCTCGGCGGCGCCGACGCGCAGGCCAAGTACGGCAACATCCACACCGTCGTCGACTCGGAGAAGGACGCGTTCTCCTACGTCCGCGAGTACCTGGGCTTCCTGCCGGCCAACACCTTCGACGACCCGCCGATCGTCAACCCCGGCCTCGAGCCGGAGGTCACCCCGCACGATCTCGAGCTCGACTCGATCGTGCCGGACAGCGACAACACGGCCTACGACATGCACGAGATCCTGCTGCGGATCTTCGACGACGGCGACTTCCTCGAAGTGGCGGCCCAGGCCGGCCAGGCGATGATCACCGGCTACGCCCGCGTTGACGGCCGCCCGGTGGGCGTCATCGCCAACCAGCCGATGCACATGTCGGGGGCGATCGACAACGAGGCCTCCGACAAGGCGGCGCGGTTCGTGCGGTTCTGCGATTCGTTCAACATCCCGCTGGTGTTCGTCGTCGACACCCCCGGCTTCCTGCCGGGTGTCGAGCAGGAGAAGAACGGCATCATCAAGCGTGGTGGCCGGTTCCTCTACTCCGTCGTCGAGGCCGATGTGCCGAAGGTGACGATCACCGTGCGCAAGTCCTACGGCGGCGCGTACGCGGTCATGGGGTCCAAGCAGCTGACGTCGGACTTCAACTTCCTCTGGCCGACCGCGCGCATCGCGGTGATCGGCGCCGAGGGTGCGGCGCAGCTGATCGTCAAGCGGTTCCCCGATCCGAATGCGCCGGAGGTGCAGGAGATCCGGCGGCAGTTCATCGAGGGCTACAACCGCGATATGGCGACCCCGTACGTGGCGGCCGAGCGCGGGTACGTCGACGCGGTCATCGAACCGCACGAGACGCGGCTCAAGCTGCGCAGCGCGATGCGTCTGTTGCGGGACAAGCAGATCCAGCGCGTGCAGCGCAAGCACGGCCTCATCCCGATCTAGACCGCGCGAACGGTCGGTACCGTCGGTTCCTATGCGCAATGAGGACATGACGACGGACCGCCGGGGAGAGGCGGTCGACACCCCGCCGCGCCGATCCCGCGGGAGATGGCGCCGCACCGCGATCGTGTCGGCCATCCTGCTGCTCCTCTTCGGCGTGCCGTGGTGGACGCTGTTGCTCGCCGGCACGGCCTGGCCGACACCGGTCGTGGTCGCCGGCACGGCTTTGTTCGCGGCGGCCTTCGTCGCGCTGCCGGCGATGATGCTGGTGGGCCGTGGCCCTGGCCGTAGCCGCCCCGACTGGCTCTCCGCCGCGGCGGACGCGCTGCTGGGTGTGGCCTGGGTGCTGTTCGTGTGGTCGGTGCTCGGCCACGTCCTGCGGCTGGCCCTGTTCCTCGCGGGCGTCGACGATCCGGTGCGGGGACGGGCGGTCGCCGTCACGGTCGTCGCCGTGGTGGCCGTGCTGCTGGTGTGGGGCTACGCCGAGGCGATGCGGGTGCCGCGGATAAAGAGCGTCGACATCGGCATCGCCGGACTCTGTCGCGGGCTCGACGGCCTGCGCGTCGCCATGATCACCGATACGCACTACGGGCCCATCGACCGCGCCCGCTGGTCGGCGGCGGTGGTGAAGCGCGTCAACGATCTCGCCGCCGACGTCGTCTGCCACGTCGGTGACATCGCCGACGGCACCGTCGACCAACGCCTGGACCAGGCCGGCCCGCTGGCCTCCGTCGAGGCTGCCTCGGCCCGCGTCTACGTCACCGGCAACCACGAGTACTTCAGCGAGGCGCAGGGCTGGCTCGACTACATGGAGAGCATCGGCTGGGACGCGCTGCACAACCGGCACATCGTCGTCGAGCGCGGGGGTGACCGGCTCGTCGTCGCCGGGGTGGACGACGCCACCGCGAAGGCGTCCGGGGTGCACGGGCACGGTGCCAACCTCGAGGCCGCGCTCGCCGGCGCCGACCGCACGCTGCCGGTGCTGCTCCTGGCGCATCAGCCCAAGCAGGTCACCCATGCGGCGCGCGCCGAGGTGGACCTGCAGATCTCCGGCCACACCCACGGCGGGCAGATCTGGCCGTTCAACCTCCTCGTCCGGCTCGAGCAGCCGGTGGTGCACGGCCTGAGCCGCCACGGCGACAAGACGCAGCTCTACACCAGCCGCGGTACCGGGTTCTGGGGCCCGCCGTTCCGGGTGTTCGCGCCCAGCGAGATCACGCTGCTGACCCTGCGCCGCGCCTGACCCCCTGACCGCGAGCGCGGGTGTCTGCACCCGACACTCCGCCCGAACACCGGCGGCACATCCGGCCCGTAGTATTCGCCCATGCCGCTTGCGGAGGGGGAGCTGATCGCCGGATACACCGTGGTGCGCTCCCTGGGCGCGGGCGGTATGGGCGAGGTCTACCTGGCGCAGCATCCGCGCCTGCCGCGCCATGACGCGTTGAAGGTGCTCTCCGCCTCGGTGTCTGCCGACGATGAGTACCGCCAGCGGTTTCACCGTGAGGCCGAGCTCGCCGCCACGCTGTGGCACCCCCACATCGTGTCGGTGCACGATCGCGGTGACTATGACGGTCTGCTGTGGATCTCGATGGATTACGTGCAGGGCACCGATGCGGCCCGGCTCCTCGCGCAGCGCTATCCCAACGGCATGCCGCCCGACGTCGTGGTCCGCATCATCGCCGCGGTCGCGTCGGCGCTCGACCATGCCCACCAGCGCAGCCTCTTCCACCGCGACGTGAAACCCGCGAACATCCTCATCGCCGATCCGGGATCACCCGACGAGCGGGTGATGCTCGCCGACTTCGGGATCGCCCGCCAAGCCGGCGACGCCAGCGGTCTGACCGGCACCAACATGACCGTGGGCACGGTGGCCTACGCCGCGCCCGAGCAGCTGCGCGGTGACCAGATCGACGGGCGCGCCGACCAGTACGCGCTTGCCGCGACCGCGTACCAATTGCTCACCGGCACACCGCCTTTCACGCACTCGAATCCGGCTGTCGTGATCAGCGCCCACCTCACCGCCGATCCGCCGGCGATCGGCACCGTTCGTCCCGAACTGGCCGGCCTCGGGCCGGTGATCGGCCGGGCGCTGGCGAAGTCGCCGGAGAAGCGCTTCGAGCGGTGTATCGACTTCGCGCGTGCGCTCGAGCACCGCATCGGCACCGACGACGCCGCGATGGAGACGGTCGCGTCCCGCGCGCCGGCCCTGGGTCGTCACGCGAAGCCGGTGAAACCGCGCACCTGGAGTGCCAAGCGCCCGCTGCTGGTCGCCGCGGGCGTGGCAGTGGTGGCCGCCGTAGCCGCGGGCGCGTTCTGGTTCACCCAGCGCGACGCGGCCACCACGACGGCCGCGGCCCCTGCGCTGCCGGTGGTCGTCGTCGGTGCGGACTGCGCGACGATGGGCGCGGCGGGGGTGACCCCGACCGGCAGCCCGGCCTACTGCGCCCGGCTGACTGACACCAACCAGACCATCTGGTCGAATTACCAGGGCGAATTCGACAGCCCGTCGGTGCCTGCCGGGATGAACCCCGACGAGGCGAACGTGCGGGTCTGCATGGAGCAGACGAATCAGTCGCAGGCCGACTGCGATTCCGCCATCGACCGCCACAACGCCGCGAACAGTTAGCCGGGCGACTCAGTTGGTGGTGGGTGGTGGGGGTTGGAAGGGTGTGTACCACCACCAGTCGGCGCGTTCTCCGGTGGGTCCCGGGTAGGCCGCGACCGTGGGCGGGGGGTGGTTGGGTGGGCGGGCCAGCGATCCCGATTCCAGTTGTCGGCCGGTGCTGTCGGTGACGGTCAGGCGGCTGGCGGGTCCGGTGATGGTGATGACGCCGCGGTGGTGCAGCCGGTGATGGTAGGGACACAGCAGCACGAGGTTAGTGGCTAGTCATAAATCTAACCACTAACGCGGTAGTTGTCTGTTTTGGGTGCCATCGCGATGGCTGGCGAAGGCGACCTGTTGCAACTTCGAAGGGTACGGGTGACCTCAGAAAACGTCCTCTCCCGATCTGGTCAGTGAGTTTGCAGCCTTGTCCGCGGGACCACTTTCCGGCCTGTACTCGCCGCCTAACGGGACGGCCTTGGCGGCGGGGCATGGACGCGCAGCAGCAGTCCCGGTCCGGGTAGGTGTATTAACGACTATTGGCACCATTCCCAGGAGGTTGGCGACCATCGCTCGTGCAACAAACAGAGACTCTCGGGCCGAGAACGCTGTGTTCGGTCAGACCCGGCCACTGCCTTCGTCGGCTGTTATGTCGTGAGGCAATGGCAAGCGGAACGAGATCAATCCAGCGACGACGTCCTTGGCGAGTTCAACGCGACTGACAGTGGTGTGTATCAACGTCCAACCGCTACGACTGCGCAGGCGGAGCAGTCCCTCGGCCGGCCCGTGTACGAACTGCTGCGTCATAGCAACTCGCACGGGACGGTCATCAGGATGGACCAGTGGCTGACTGCTGTGTTCGCCGCGCCAGTCAAAATGAGGGCATGGCAGATCAAGCCACTTTAAGAGGGTCCAACTGTCCAGGCTCAGCAAGGCACGATGTGAACCTTCGCGCCCCGTTCCGCGGAGAATCTGCTCAGCGAGAGCAAATCCCGAAGAATGATCAGCGGCGCGTGGCGAACGCCAGTTCATCGCACGGATACAGTGGCGAATGTCGCCTTTGCTGTGTCGATCTGCCGTAGCACGGGACACAAAGTTCACCCGAATTGGATTGCCGAGATAGTCGTCGATATCCCAGGTGCCCCATAGTGTCTGACCGGCTTCCCATCGCACAGCAGCTGCCAGCGCTGCACCTTCTTCCGGATGAATGCTACCGACCACAAGATCGTCTGCGAGTGCACGGTGGTCGAGTGGCTGGGTTGGATCGATTCCGCTGTTTACAAGCGCTTGACGAGTGTCACTGGCCAATCCAGAACTCAGATCCCAAACAGTGGCTCCAACTTCGGGTCGATCGGGTGGCTCTGTTGCAGATGGACCAGTCCATACATGGACGCCGTGAACGCGACCGTCAGACATGGTGACCGGGTCGGCGCAGATCAGCCAATTGCCATGGGCGGTGCGTTGAACGATCCCGGCTTTGCCATCGACGGCCGCTGCGATTGCCTGGTCGATCTGCCGACGGTGGGGATTGCGCCGTAGAAACACTTCGCTGGGCACAAACCGGCGAAGGCGGTCGCCTTGGGCGACAACCGTCGGCAAATCTCCTAGAACCTCAACGAGGAGCCAGTCGTGTTTCACAGGAACGAAGAATACGTATCTCCCCTCGTGGCCAGCAATGCCTGATGTCAGTGAGAGCCTTGCGGAACACGACTTCTCCCCTTATCGTCGAGGTAGATGTTTCGGGCCGCCGAGGTGGTCCGTTGAGGCGCGACTCACGTCACTCGGGCGCGCTGAGCAGATTGCCAAGGTGCTCTGAGGGCCACAGCTCGAAGAGTCCGGCTGGTTCAGCGGGGGCTACGTATGAGAACTGGCGTTGAATTCGACCGCCCGAACGCCACGGACCCGATAAGCGAACGTCATGCTCGACCGATCGCCGTCACTCTGGGTGGACGGTGGGCGGCGATCGAATGCGTCCCAGGGGTCCCAGGTGTGCAATCGAACCCTCTTATTGACACTCGTAGCGGAGGCAAGCTCGCTTGGGCTCGCGAGTTAGCGGCAGCGTTACGACACTTGTTCAGTCTGTGTTCACGTCCATGTCACACGTTGTGGCCTAGGCCTTCTCGGGGGCTCGAGAACTCTCAGCCATGCCGGTCAGGTATCTCGGCCGCTTACCCTAGCCACCGTCGACGGAATCTCAACCGCCCCCTTCAAGCCCGGCATTCAAGAACGGGCGAGAGAGTCCACTCTGCACCGCGCGAAGCGTTCCCCACAGCCACTACTTCAAATCGACGGTTCGGGAGTAACCAAAGTTGGGAGATGCGATTACGTTCGCTGACGAAGGTCGAGAACCCGACTGGAAGGCGTTTGGCCGGCATCTTTATCTCGCTTACAGCGCGATTGAGCGAACCGTCGCAAACCTGGCAGGATCCAGCCGATCGACGCATGCGGCAGTGGCCGATTGATCTAGTTTCCGGCACTCGCTCGCGTGAACTAGCGGGATCGCATCGCAGACCGTCCGTGGACCACTGGGGGGTCGGTCGCCCCATTTCCTTCACGACCGGCCGGTATCCTGGAGCGACAACCACGAATTCGCCTGTCGCTCAGATTAAATGCCGAGGCAGCAGCATTCAACCAGGCCTACACGTAAGCCTCTGCTCTCAGTATGCGATCGGGACCATACGCCAACTGCTTTGTGCGACGTCGCCATCGTGTACATGTCAGCAGTCACCGGGAGCCGCCCCGCTTAGGGCGCTTCGCCTACGGGCCGCGTAACGAGGAATCCGATGCCGCATACGTTTACAAACGTCGAACGCAACTCGCAGGAATCCGCCGGCGCCCAACTCATCCAATCGACAGCGAAGAACGTTGCACTCGCCGCCTTGAGGCCCGCTGACTCTCCCCGCCTAATCGGTGTGAGCAAGAGTCACATCAACCAGTTGGCCATCGCTACTGGTCCGCTTGCGCCAATCGTGGTCCATCGGCAGACGATGCGGATAGTTGACGGGATGCACCGGTTCGAAGCGGCGGCGCTGCGGAACGAAGAGACCATCGACGTCCACTTCTTTGATGGCACTGAAGAAGAAGCATTCGTCTATGCAGTCGCCGCCAACTGTCGACATGGCCTCCCGCTTACGTTGAGTGATCGGAAGTTTGCGGCACGGCGGATTCTTGAGACCAACCCAGAGTGGTCTGATCGCAGGATCGCGTCGGTGTGTGCGTTGTCGCACGGGACTGTGGCATCACTCCGCCGAGAATGTGCAACTGGTCAGAATAGCCAGTTGCACATTAGAATCGGTATAGGCGGTAAGCTGCACCCACTCGCTTCCAGTCGGGGACGCGTGATTGCCGCGGACTTGATTCGTAGTGGCGCGAAGATGTCCCAACGTGAGATCGCCCGGCAATCAGGTATTTCAACAGCGACGGTGCGGGATGTGCGGTGTCGATTGGACCGAGGCGACGATCCAGTGCCCGAAGCTCAAAAAGCACACAGGACGCCGCACAGCCTTCCCCCATCGCCGGAATCACGTGAAAATCCCCATGCTCCAAGTCAACTGATCCAGAAGCGGGATTACGACGCTAGAGTTTCACCAAATACGCTTCAACGGCTGCGCAATGACCCGGCCTTGCGACTCAATGATCGCGGTCGAACGCTCATTCGTGGCATTGTCATGAGTGTTTCAGCAGTCGAGCAGATAGACCACATGGCGGCGGAGCTACCGCATCATTGCAGAATTACCGTTGCTGAACTGGCAACGGACATTGGGCGGGCGTGGGCGAACCTTGCTGACAGACTTAACGAGGCTATTGACGCCGTGAACGACGACGATCAAACTGCTTCCTAGTTCGAAGCCAACGCGGACCAGGGTGACCGTGAGCAGCCGCGTGTAGCGTGTCGAACTCAGGTTGTGATTCGACCGACACGACTCAGGTATCCAGTAGCACTGGAGAACGGCTCTTGATGCGCCGCTTCTCGACGGTTTACCTACAAGCTGCGGCGCTGCACAACGTTAATACGGCATAGGCCATAGGTGCTAGGTGCTAGGTGCTAGGTGCTAGGTGCTAGGTGCTAGGCGCTAGGTGCTAGGTGCTAGGCGCTAGGTGCTAAGTGCTAAATGAAACCGCACGCAACAATGTGCGGGCGCACCAATTGACTCCTCCACGCCATCGAGCATTAATAGACGTCGTGGACGCGAATCCGTTTGACGATGAGAACGGCAAGTTTTTGGTACTGGTAAATAGCGAAGAGCAATTTTCGCTATGGCCGGCGTTCGTCCCCCTGCCTGACGGCTGGAGCCAGGTCTACGCTGAGAGCTCACGACAAGCTTGCTTAGAGTTTGTGGAGCAGAGCTGGACGGACTTACGACCGCGGAGCCTCCGGGTCGCCATGGACGATCCGGACTAGCCACCATATTTGTTCCTGGCTCACTGGTTTGTGCCTGGCTCACGGTCCGAATTCGAGTACTGCATCAGCTTTTGGCATTTCTCTGATAAAAATGCGCGAATAAATGCTGACGGTCACATTTCGCAGCGTATCTCTGGTGAGGGCGAAAAACAGAAGACGGAGCATTCATACGATGACGGATTTTAGGATAACTCAGTTCCCTCGGGAGACGGTGGGCCACATCAGCACGTCAAACGCCGCTGCTCACCGACTCTATTCGGCACTCATATCGTCCTGGGAAACTGCGATAATTGAGGCTGCATACAACTTGGGAATTTTCAGTTGCGTCGCGTCGGGGCCCGCGACGCTATTTGAGATAGCAAAGCGCACTGCCTGTAACGAGGAATGTTTGCGGATCCTCGTTGATGCACTTGTGGCCTACGGCTGGTTGTTCACCAATGCTATGCCGGGAAGCGACCCCACGTACCATCTGCCGGAAGAATATTCAGATGTCTTAACCGCCGTCGAAGGCGTGAACGACTTGACGGGCAAAATCTACTATGACCAAGAAATCGCGTGGCAATATTGGAGGAACCTTGCACACACGGTAAAGACCGGGTCGGTTCGCAATGTCAACGGAATATCGACCGCTACGTACAGGCAGCTCGTACTTGGCATACGTTTCTGGGCGCCGCCAATCGCAGCAGCCATCGGAAAAGCACTAGATAAGCACCACTTCTTACGAGAAGATCGACTTCTTGTTGATATCGGATGTGGAAGTGGGATATATAGTCATCTACTCCTTCAGCAGCATCACGGACTCAGGGCGGTCGGCTACGACGTGCCCGAGATCGCCGACATCGCCCACGAATCGGCTGGCAAATTTGGCGTGTCTAGCAGGTTCAGAATGGTAACTGGTGATTTTTTTGAAAGCGATTGGGCTGCCGCGGACCTATATCTCTTCGCGAACATCTTTCATCTGTTCGATCCTGAGAAGTGCAAAATACTCTTAAGTAAGGCCCGCGCCGGTATGAGCGACGACGGACGCGTCCTCATTGTCGATGCGATTCGGGCCAGCGGGGGTAGCCCGGTCACGTCGCAGGAGAAGTTTGCCGCGTTGTTCGCAGTATCGATGGTTGCTTCGGGCGGCGGTAACACGTATTCGCTCAACACATTCGATTCGTGGCTTGCCGAGCTAGGTCTCTACCGCATCGACTATCTGAATACTCCAATGCACGGGGTCATCGTTGCTGGCTGGCTTCCAGATTGAGTCGAATCTCTGGCTTTCGAGCCTAACGCTCCTGTTAATACACGATCATTGCGGAGGAACTAAGCATGGTTGACCGATACCCTCTGTCGTCCACCCAAATGGAAATCTGGCTCGCGGAGCAGTTAGCGACGGAAGCGCCGGTGCGGCAGATTGGAGAGTATCTCATCATCCATGGTCCCATCAATGCTGATCGATTGCGAACTGCCTGCGAGCGTGTGGTTGCCAGCAATCCTTGTTTGCAAGTTGTAGTCAGACAGGACAATGATGGTGTTGTTTGGCAGGAGCCTTGCAATGCTGGCGGGTCGGACTTTCCCTTCACATATTACGACCTCAGCGCTTCGGAGGATCGGCTCGCAAAATCGCAGAGCTTCATGGCAGAGAATCTCGCAGAACCCCTAGATCTGAGGGAAGGGCCACTCTACCGTTACGCACTCTTTAAGTTATCTACGGATACATATATTTGGCAACATGTGTACCATCACGTAGTGACGGACGCGTTTGGTCTTTCGCTAATTGCCGCGCAGGTCGCGGAAGTATACAATCTCGGTTCAAACGCCCGCGACGCTCCAATCGGTCAACAAATAAATGCGATCGCCGATTACCTCAAGCTTGAATCCGGCGAACGTAAGAGGGTGCTCGGCCCAGAATTCGATGCCTATCGTGAAGCTGTCGCTTCGCGTAGTTTCGAACTCGTGGACTTTAGCCATGGTCGTCGGAGTTATCGGTCGGCTCGCCATAATTTGACACAGCGATTTCGGTTGGATGCAAAGTTAGTTAACCGAGTGCGTGAAATCTGTGCTGATTATGGCGTCAAGGCTTCAACTTTTATGACCGCTACTGTTGGCGTACTCGCAGGAAGGTTTACCGATTCAGGCCACGTCGCCCACGGAATGCTGTTCGGCTCCAGACGTTCGGCAGAGGCAAGGACCTCTGTCGGTCCCTTTGCCAACGCGTTGCCGCTTTGCGTTACGGTCGAAAAGTCGAGCACCTTTGCGGATGTGATGACCAATACCGCGCGGGCGGTTGATATAGCTCAGTCAGTGCAAGGGTTCCGCGGGGAAGAGCTCGCTCGCAGCCTGAATATTTCTGGCGGATTATCTGCCCTCTATCACTACGAAGTAAACTATATGCGGTACAGTTACAAAATGGAGTTCGGCGGCCACGCCGTAACCCAAGTCGTACAGTCGGGCGGATTGGTCGACAACCTTTCCTTTATGGTCTTCGACATAGACTTCGATGTGATCGACCTCGACATTCACGCGAACGCCGCTCTCTACAGCAGCCAGGACGTTGAGTTGTTGGTGGAGCGTTTTCAGCGGGTGTTGGAGGCGGTGATCAATGATCCGTTGTGCTTGGTGGGTTCGATCGACGTCTTGACCGATGATGAACGTCGCAAGGTGCTGGAGCAGTGGAACGACGGTGGCGCTGTTGAGGCCGAGCGGCTGCCGTTGTTGCCCGATATGGTCAGCGCCCGTGCTGGGCAGGCGCCGGATAAGACCGCGGTGGTCTATGGGGATGTCTCACTGACTTATGGACAACTTGAGGAGGCCTCTAACCAGTTGGCTCGGTTGCTGATCTCCCAGGGCGTGGGCCCGGAGACCATCGTCGGGTTGGCCGTGCCCCGCAGCCCGGAGATGGTGATTTCGATGTTGGCCGTCCTCAAGGCCGGCGGAGCTTATCTACCCATTGACACCTCGTATCCGCCCGACCGCATCGCGTTCATGCTCACCGATGCGCAGCCACTGTTACTACTGACCACCACAGAAGTGGTCGACCTGCTCGGGGACACCAATACCACGACGCTGGTCCTCGATGACGCCGCACTGCACGACCGCCTCACCGGACACTCCACCACAGCAATCACCGACCACGACAGACACACCCCCCTCCACCCCCACAACGCCGCCTACATCATCTACACCTCCGGCTCCACCGGAACCCCCAAAGGCGTCACCGCCACCCACCTCGGCCTAACAAACCTCACACAGAATTGGTCGAGTTTGGTCGGAGACGCCTCGCAATCAATCAACGGAAACGACGCCCGAAGCGTGTCCGGTACCTCCATTCAATTTGACGTCTCTGTACATGAGGTCCTCTGCTCTCTGTCGAACGGCACAAGCGTTGAGCTTCTGACCGATCAGAGCGCACTCGCCAACTGGCGGCCGAGCACCGACGTCTCGTACCTCAGTGGTGTTCCCTCAGTGTTGGCCGGTATTGATGAGTCGCTGCCAGTGAGCACATCGAGGGTCTTATTCGCCGGAGAAGCGCTGCCCGTCCATGTGGCATATCAATGGGTTGACATGGGCGCCGTGATCCTCAACGTCTACGGGCCGACAGAGGCGAGCGTCTTCGCGTTGATGAGTGATCCGTTGGTTGTGGGTGGGGGTGTGCCTATTGGGCGTGCGTTGTCGGGTGTGCGTGTTTATGTGTTGGATTCTGGTTTGGGTCCGGTGGCTCCGGGTGTTGTGGGTGAGTTGTATATCTCGGGTTTGGGTGTGACGCGCGGGTATCTGGGTCGTGCGGGTTTGACGGCGAGTCGTTTTGTGGCCGATCCCTTTGATGGTTCGGGTGTGCGGATGTATCGCACCGGTGACCTGGTGCGGTGGCGTGCTGATGGCCAGTTGGAGTTTGTGGGGCGTGTTGACGATCAGGTGAAGGTACGTGGTTTCCGTATCGAGCTGGGTGAGGTCGAGGCCGCGATGGCTGCTCACCCGGGGGTTGAGCATGCGGTGGCGATGGTGCGTGAGGATCGCCCTGGTGATCGGCGCCTGGTTGGTTATGTGGTCGCCGGTGAGGGTGTTGAGGTCTCTGAGGTGCGTCGGTTTGTTGCTCAGCGGTTGCCGGAGTTTATGGTGCCGGCTGCGGTGGTGGTGATGGATCGGGTTCCGTTGACGGTCAACGGCAAGGTGGATCGTCGGGCGTTGCCGGTGCCGGTGTATTCGGTGGGTACTTCGCGTGGGCCGCAGACTCCGGTGGAGGATTTGTTGTGCGGGGCGTTCTGTGAAGTTTTGGGCCTCAATGAGGTTGGTGTGGACGACAACTTCTTCGACCTCGGCGGGAACTCCTTGCTGGCAACACGGCTGGTCGCCCGACTCAGGCACACCCTGGCCGCCGACCTCACCGTACGCACCCTCTTCGACCACCCCACCATCACCCAACTCGCCCCCCATACCGGTCGTCGTGCGAAAGGCCTGACGTCCAAACCAAAACTCTCATCCTGTGTCAGAGCTGACGTTGTGCCTGCGTCGGCGGCGCAGTCTCGTTTGTGGTTTTTGGATCGTGTTGGTGATCTGGAACCGGCGTATAACATGCCGTTTGCGTTGCGTGTGGTCGGTGATGTTGATGTCGCGGCGCTGGATGCGGCTCTGGGTGACGTTGTTGATCGTCATGAGAGTTTGCGCACCGTGTTTGTTGAGGTGGAGGGTCGGCCGTTTCAGAGGGTTCTGTCGGGTACGCAAGGATTTTCAGGATTAGAGATTGGCCGGCTGGCTGCCGGGCAGGCGCTTGACGAAGTCTTGACACAGCTAGCGCGACATCGATTTGACCTGGCCGCCCAGCCTCCACTTCTCGCGAAGTTGGTGACGGTCTCGGCGACTGAGCATGTGTTGGTCATTGTGGTACACCACATCGCTAGCGACGGCTGGTCGATGCGTCCACTGTTTGAAGACCTCAAGCATGCCTATGCGGCACGCCGTTGCGGGGTTGCTCCAGATTGGGAGCCGTTGCCGGTCCAGTATGTTGACTACAGTTTGTGGCAGGAAGAACTGTTTCGCGAGCTGCGGGACCCGACTAGCCAGCTCGGCGTCCAGGCGCAGTACTGGGAGAAGACTCTTGCCGGGCTGCCGGCTCATATCTCACTACCGACTGATCGCCCGTACCCTGCCGTGGCGTCGTATGCCGGGGATGTGGTGGCCTTTGATATCGACCAGGAAACTGCCCGAAACGTGTCGCTGTTGGCCCGGCGACACGGTGCCAGCAGTTTCATGGTAGTTGCGGCCGCTGTGTCAGTGCTGCTCTCACGCATGGGTGCTGGTGAGGATATTGCGTTGGGCACTCCTGTGGCGGGTCGCACCGATGAGGCCCTCAACGATCTGATCGGGTTCTTCGTCAACACGGCGGTGTTGCGAATCGATCTCTCGGGTACTCCTACCTTCCTTGAGGTCTTGAACAACGTACGGGAACGCAGCCTTGACGCCTTCCATAATCAAGACGTTCCGTTCGAACATATTGTGGAGCTGCTCAATCCTGTTCGCTCCCTGGCTCATCAGCCAATATTCCAAGTAATGCTGGCCTGGAACAACACGGCGAGCGCGACGCTGGCGCTGGACGGTCTGGATGTGACACCCGTGCCGATCGCGACGAAGACGGCCCGTATGGACTTGGTGTTTAGTTTGGCTGACTCACCTGATCAGGGCATTACCGGAGCCCTGGAGTATCGCACGGATGTGTTCGATCGGGAGTCGGTGCAGTTGTTGGTGGAGCGTTTTCAGCGGGTGTTGGAGGCGGTGATCAATGATCCGTTGTGCTTGGTGGGTTCGATCGACGTCTTGACCGATGATGAACGTCGCAAGGTGCTGGAGCAGTGGAACGACGGTGGCGCTGTTGAGGCCGAGCGGCTGCCGTTGTTGCCCGATATGGTCAGCGCCCGTGCTGGGCAGGCGCCGGATAAGACCGCGGTGGTCTATGGGGATGTCTCACTGACTTATGGACAACTTGAGGAGGCCTCTAACCAGTTGGCTCGGT
Source organism: Mycolicibacterium baixiangningiae (assembly GCF_016313185.1). Taxonomy (NCBI): domain Bacteria; kingdom Bacillati; phylum Actinomycetota; class Actinomycetes; order Mycobacteriales; family Mycobacteriaceae; genus Mycobacterium; species Mycolicibacterium baixiangningiae. The sequence continues at coordinate 5,507,615 of NZ_CP066218.1, read as the reverse complement.
TGCTGATCTCCCAGGGCGTGGGCCCGGAGACCATCGTCGGGTTGGCCGTGCCCCGCAGCCCGGAGATGGTGATTTCGATGTTGGCCGTCCTCAAGGCCGGCGGAGCTTATCTACCCATTGACACCTCGTATCCGCCCGACCGCATCGCGTTCATGCTCACCGATGCGCAGCCACTGTTACTACTGACCACCACAGAAGTGGTCGACCTGCTCGGGGACACCAATACCACGACGCTGGTCCTCGATGACGCCGCACTGCACGACCGCCTCACCGGACACTCCACCACAGCAATCACCGACCACGACAGACACACCCCCCTCCACCCCCACAACGCCGCCTACATCATCTACACCTCCGGCTCCACCGGAACCCCCAAAGGCGTCACCGCCACCCACCTCGGCCTAACAAACCTCACACAGAGCCGCCATATGTCACGGGTCGGTTTGGGCCGTCGATCAAAAGTGCTTTGCATTGCCTCTGTTTCGTTCGATAGCGCTGTGTGGGAACTTTTAGCATCCCTACGTGAGGGGCTTTCAATCGTTCTGCCATTGGACACGTCTGACTTGGCAGCGATGAGTTCGTTGATCCGAAGCCAGGCGATCACTCACGTCACGATCACACCAGCCCTACTTTCGACGCTGCAACCCGAAGATCTAATTGCTGTGCAGTCGATAACCACGGTCGGTGAGGCGTGTTCTGTTGCTGTGGTTGATGAGTGGTGTGTTGGTCGGCGGATGGTTAATGCGTATGGGCCGACTGAGGCGACGGTGTGCGCGTTGATGAGTGATCCGTTGGTTGTGGGTGGGGGTGTGCCTATTGGGCGTGCGTTGTCGGGTGTGCGTGTTTATGTGTTGGATTCTGGTTTGGGTCCGGTGGCTCCGGGTGTTGTGGGTGAGTTGTATATCTCGGGTTTGGGTGTGACGCGCGGGTATCTGGGTCGTGCGGGTTTGACGGCGAGTCGTTTTGTGGCCGATCCCTTTGATGGTTCGGGTGTGCGGATGTATCGCACCGGTGACCTGGTGCGGTGGCGTGCTGATGGCCAGTTGGAGTTTGTGGGGCGTGTTGACGATCAGGTGAAGGTACGTGGTTTCCGTATCGAGCTGGGTGAGGTCGAGGCCGCGATGGCTGCTCACCCGGGGGTTGAGCATGCGGTGGCGATGGTGCGTGAGGATCGCCCTGGTGATCGGCGCCTGGTTGGTTATGTGGTCGCCGGTGAGGGTGTTGAGGTCTCTGAGGTGCGTCGGTTTGTTGCTCAGCGGTTGCCGGAGTTTATGGTGCCGGCTGCGGTGGTGGTGATGGATCGGGTTCCGTTGACGGTCAACGGCAAGGTGGATCGTCGGGCGTTGCCGGTGCCGGTGTATTCGGTGGGTACTTCGCGTGGGCCGCAGACTCCGGTGGAGGATTTGTTGTGCGGGGCGTTCTGCGAAGTTTTGGGCCTCAATGAGGTTGGTGTGGACGACAACTTCTTCGACCTCGGCGGGGACAGTATTGCGTCGATGCGGTTGGTGAGTGTGGCGCGGGCGGGGGCTTGGTGTTTAGGCCTCAAGATGTGTTTCGCTTGAAGAGCGTGGCTGGGTTGTCGACCGTGGCCTCCGGTGATGGTGTGCTCTCGGAAGTTCCTGCTCGGGTTGATGACACGGGTGATTTTGCCCTGACCCCGATTATGGAGTGGGCACGTGGTTTGGGTGGTTCGCTGGACGATTTCTGCCAAGCGTATGTGGTGGGTGTGCCGCCGAATTTGCAGTTTGATGAGTTGTCGACGATCTTGCGGATTCTGGTTGAGCGGCATGCTGCGCTGCGTCTGCGTGTCGTTGAAGAGGATGGCGGTGCCTATGGGCGGGTGGTGTCGGCTGATCAGGTGGTGGTGGGTAACTGTGTGAGCAAGGTGAGGGTTGCTGCCGGTGATGACGTGGCTGTGGCGGTTGTGGAGGGCTTTGAGCTAGCACGTAAGGCGTTGAGGCCGGCGCAGGGGGTGGTGTTCCAGAGTGTTTGGTTCAGTGTTGAGGGTGGCGACGATGTACTGCTTTTGGTGGTTCATCATTTCGCGGTAGATGGAGTGTCCTGGCACATCTTGTTGCGTGATCTGAATTTGATCGCCGAAGCGGTGCGTAGTGGCGACAGGTTGCCATACGGGCATGGGGGAACGTCGTTCCGGGAGTGGGCGTCTTTGTTGCGCGGCCACGTGGATCATGCTGGGGGCGCCAACTATTGGCGTTCAGTTCTTGCCGGCGTATCTCGGTTGGAGCCCAGTGGTGATCGGTCGGCGTTGACTGGCGCGCCGACCTACCGGGATTCGGGGTCGTTGAGTTTGGATTTGGATCCGGCCATTACTCATGCGGTGTTGACACGTGTACCCGCGGCGTTCAATGCCAACGTCCAGGAAGTGCTCCTCGCTGCGTTCGCGTTGGCGTTGAGTGCTTGGCGCGGATCGTCGCGTGTGGATGTGAACCTCGAAGGGCACGGTCGTTACGAGGATGTCGCTGAACATGTGGACCTGTCTTCAACGGTGGGGTGGTTTACCAGTAGGTATCCGGTGTCACTCGAATGCGATCCGGAACTGTTTGCAGATCGTGAGCTGAAGAGAGTATCGGCTTTTGTGAAGCGCACGAAGGAGTCGTTGCGCAGCTCTCCAGACGGGGTCAACTACCAGGTACTACGGTACTTCGATCCATCTTCTGGGCTCCAGGAGATGAAGGAACCAACGTCGGGTTTAATACCTTGGGCGGGTGGCGGTCGACTCTGAGAACTCAGAGTGGAGGCCGGTCTCTGTGGGCGGTGTGCGGCCCTTCTTGGGCGGGATGTCTGAAGACGTCACGATGGTTAATGCGTTGGAAGTCAATGCGATTACGTTGGATTCGATTGAGGGTCCCGACTGAGTGCCGTGTGGAATTGGGCGGGAACCTATTTCGATGAAGCGCAGATCGCTCAACTTGGCAGGCATTGGTTTGAAGCGCTGGAGGTCTTGGTTGACAAGGTAGATGCCGGCGCTAGTGGTGTAACGCCGTCTGACCTCGTGCTCAAGGGGGTCACCAGAGTCTCATCGACACCCTCGACGACCAGGGATGGGGCCGTATCGCCGATGTCCTTCCCGCCACCCCAGTCCAGGAAGGGTTGATCTTTCACACCGATTTCGGTGCTGTGGGGCACCGTGATATCTACAATGTTCAGCTCAACCTTGGCCTGGAAGGCCCCGTGGACGCAGCCTTGCTGCGCAAGTCGTTGAAACGTCTTGGTTCAACGTCATCCGCACCTGGCCGCCCGGTTCAGGCACCAAAGCGATCGGGCGATCCAGATCATTCCGGCCACGGTGGACATGCCGTTCCAGCAAGTCGATATCAGCGCTGAAGACCCGATACTGCCGAATCGCATTGACTGAGCTGCTCGCTGAGGCCAGGGCAACTCAATTCGACAGCTCCCACGACGTTTTGATTCGTGCACTGCTGATCAGAATCGTCCGGAGAGGCATCTGCTATCGCTGGTTAATCACCACCTCATCCTTGACGGGTGGTCGATGCCCGTCCTGTTGCGTGAGTTGCTCAGCATCTATGAACATCACGGCAGTGACTCCGCCCTGCCTACGCCCATCCCGTATCGGCGGTTCTTTGAATGGTTGGAGACCAACGTTGATCACGACGCCTCGCTCAGCGCATGGGAAGAACTGCTCACGATGCCGAACCCTTCCTCATCGCACCCGAAACGCCCGACGAGCCGACAGAGATGGAAGTGCTCGACTGTGTACTCCCAGAAGACCTCTACCATTCCGCCACGCAAGCTCGCTGCTGATCAGGGGCTAACTTTTAGCACCTGTTTGCAGGTGGCATGGGCACTGACCCTGGCGAAATTCACCGGGCGAACCGATGTCATCTACGGCAGCCCGGTATCCGGCAGGCCCGCCGACCTCACAGGCCATGAATCGATGGTCGGACTTTTCATCAACACCATCCCCATCCGGATCCCTGCCCCCCGGCACTTTCCGTAGCGGATATTTTCGCCCAGGCCCAAGCAACCAACGCCAGCCTGCTGGACCACCACCACATCGGTCTAACCGATCTGCACCGAATTTCAGGGACACACAAGCTGTTTGACTCGATGTTCGTCGTTGAGAACTACCCCATGAGTAACGACGACTTCGCTACCACGGCCGAGGATTCACCGTTTCCACACTGGAAGGACACGATCAAACCCACTACCCACTGACCGTGGCGGTACTACCACGCCACGACCTGGCCATCCGGGCAACCTTCCGCACGGATGTGTTCGATCGGGAGTCGGTGCAGTTGTTGGTGGAGCGTTTTCAGCGGGTGTTGGAGGCGGTGATCAATGATCCGTTGTGCTTGGTGGGTTCGATCGACGTCTTGACCGATGATGAACGTCGCAAGGTGCTGGAGCAGTGGAACGACGGTGGCGCTGTTGAGGCCGAGCGGCTGCCGTTGTTGCCCGATATGGTCAGCGCCCGTGCTGGGCAGGGCGCCGGATAAGACCGCGGTGGTCTATGGGGATGTCTCACTGACTTATGGACAAACTTGAGGAGGCCTCTAACCAGTTGGCTCGGTTGCTGATCTCCCAGGGCGTGGGCCCGGAGACCATCGTCGGGTTGGCCGTGCCCCGCAGCCCGGAGATGGTGATTTCGATGTTGGCCGTCCTCAAGGCCGGCGGAGCTTATCTACCCATTGACACCTCGTATCCGCCCGACCGCATCGCGTTCATGCTCACCGATGCGCAGCCACTGTTACTACTGACCACCACAGAAGTGGTCGACCTGCTCGGGGACACCAATACCACGACGCTGGTCCTCGATGACGCCGCACTGCACGACCGCCTCACCGGACACTCCACCACAGCAATCACCGACCACGACAGACACACCCCCCTCCACCCCCACAACGCCGCCTACATCATCTACACCTCCGGCTCCACCGGAACCCCCAAAGGCGTCACCGCCACCCACCTCGGCCTAACGGCTCTTCTGAATTCTGTCGACCAGATCGACCTCAACAGCTCCCAAATCTGGACGGTGTTTCATTCAAGTGCCTTCGACTTCTCAGTGTGGGAGATATTCGGGGCGCTCTCGACAGGCGCCCAGGCTGTGCTTGTATCAAGAGAACTAGCTAGATCGCCAGAGTCGTTCGCGGCGGAGATTGCGCGCACACATGCGACGATCGTCAGCCAAACACCTACCGCCCTGTACTTGCTGCTCGAGGCGATGCGCGATATCGAGTTACCAGTACCGGTATTAACCATAGTTACAGGCGGCGAACCGCTCGAAGCGGCGAAGGTCAAAGCGTTGCATGCAGCTGATGATCAGATCCGTGTTGTCAACATGTACGGAATTACTGAGTCGACCGTGCACGCTACAAGCTGCCCGCCAGTCACCATAAGTGGTCTCAAACGTGGAAACGTCGGTAGCCCGTTGGCCCATCTTTCGCTATATGTGTTGGATTCTGGTTTGGGTCCGGTGGCTCCGGGTGTTGTGGGTGAGTTGTATATCTCGGGTTTGGGTGTGACGCGCGGGTATCTGGGTCGTGCGGGTTTGACGGCGAGTCGTTTTGTGGCCGATCCCTTTGATGGTTCGGGTGTGCGGATGTATCGCACCGGTGACCTGGTGCGGTGGCGTGCTGATGGCCAGTTGGAGTTTGTGGGGCGTGTTGACGATCAGGTGAAGGTACGTGGTTTCCGTATCGAGCTGGGTGAGGTCGAGGCCGCGATGGCTGCTCACCCACGGGTTGCCCAGGCAGTGGTCTCTACATGCACCGCGGCAAGTCCTGTCTTAACCGACGCTGACGCCTCCCAGAAGCAGTTAGTGGGCTATATCGTCCTGGACCGGAACGCGATGCTGACGCGCGAACCCGCACGCGAGGCCGAAAAAGTTGCGCACTGGCGAATGGTTTACGGCGGCCTGTACTCAACAGACGTCGCGATCAACAGCAGCGACAGCTTCGGAGGCGACTTCCGGGGCTGGAGTAGCAGCTACTCAGGTACTCCGATTCCTATCGGACAAATGGAGGAGTGGCGAGCGGACACCGTGGACCGGATACGTACGCTCAGACCACGTCGCCTGTTGGAGATTGGAGTCGGATCTGGCCTGTTGCTGTCTCAGCTAGCGCCCGACTGTGATGAGTACTGGGGCACTGACTTCGCTGCAGACACTATCCTGAACCTGCAGACAGCATTGCGAAGGCAACAATGGGGCAACCGGGTCCGGTTGCGGACGCAAGCGGCTGACGTTTCGGATGACCTTCCCGAAAACTACTTCGACACAGTTGTACTCAACTCGGTCATCCAGTACTTCCCGAGCTTGGGCTACCTGCTCGACGTGCTGAAAGCCGCCTTCCAGCGACTAGCGCCAGGCGGCGCTCTTCTCGTTGGCGACATTCGAAACCTAAAACTACAACAAGCCTTTATCACTGGTGTGGTGTGCGCGAAGGCCAATAACTCCGATACCATCGATGCACTAAGGGAACGAGTACGCAGAGAAATTCTCGCCGAGAATGAGTTGTTACTGGCGCCGGAGTTTTTTGCGGTACTCTGTGAGCATTTGACCGATATTGCATGTGTCGAAGTGCATCTCAAGAACATGCACTCAATCAACGAACTTAGCGCGTACCGTTACGACGTAATACTGCGAAAAGCACCGGCTCGGTCGCAGTCTCGAACGCACTTGCCTTCTCTCACCTGGCAGCGCTTCGGCAACTTGGTCGCACTGGACGACTACCTTCGGTCAGAGGTACCGCTCTCAATCCGGATTACTGGAGTGCCCCACGCGGGAGTTTGGCCGGATCTGGCTAAAGCCGACGCCCTCGCCAACGCCGACGGCAGAGCGCATCTTGCAGACCTACCAATGGATTTGTCCGCATCCGTGGGTGTCGCGTCACCGCATCAGTGCCACCTCGTCGGGCAAAAGCTGGGCTACGAGGTGTGGACAACGTGGTCGACAACTCCTGGCCTCATTGACGTCGTATTCGTGCACCGGCACGCGAAACTGGACCAGGGGGCCAGCCAATCTGGCCTAACGCATTCCGGCCCATACTTGACACCGGCTAGGACCGGCTCATTAGTAGATTGGGTCAACGACCCGTCCATGGTCGACCGGGCGGCTGAGGTGCGTCGGTTTGTTGCTCAGCGGTTGCCGGAGTTTATGGTGCCGGCTGCGGTGGTGGTGATGGATCGGGTTCCGTTGACGGTCAACGGCAAGGTGGATCGTCGGGCGTTGCCGGTGCCGGTGTATTCGGTGGGTACTTCGCGTGGGCCGCAGACTCCGGTGGAGGATTTGTTGTGCGGGGCGTTCTGTGAAGTTTTGGGCCTCAATGAGGTTGGTGTGGACGACAACTTCTTCGACCTCGGCGGGGACAGTATTGCGTCGATGCGGTTGGTGAGTGTGGCGCGGTCGCGGGGCTTGGTGTTTAGGCCTCAAGATGTGTTTCGCTTGAAGAGCGTGGCTGGGTTGTCGACCGTGGCCTCCGGTGATGGTGTGCTCTCGGAAGTTCCTGCTCGGGTTGATGACACGGGTGATTTTGCCCTGACCCCGATTATGGAGTGGGCACGTGGTTTGGGTGGTTCGCTGGACGATTTCTGCCAAGCGTATGTGGTGGGTGTGCCGCCGAATTTGCAGTTTGATGAGTTGTCGACGATCTTGCGGATTCTGGTTGAGCGGCATGCTGCGCTGCGTCTGCGTGTCGTTGAAGAGGATGGCGGTGCCTATGGGCGGGTGGTGTCGGCTGATCAGGTGGTGGTGGGTAACTGTGTGAGCAAGGTGAGGGTTGCTGCCGGTGATGACGTGGCTGTGGCGGTTTGTGGAGGGCTTTGAGCTAGCACGTAAGGCGTTGAGGCCGGCGCAGGGGGTGGTGTTCCAGAGTGTTTGGTTCAGTGTTGAGGGTGGCGACGATGTACTGCTTTTGGTGGTTCATCATTTCGCGGTAGATGGAGTGTCCTGGCACATCTTGTTGCGTGATCTGAATTTGATCGCCGAAGCGGTGCGTAGTGGCGACAGGTTGCCATACGGGCATGGGGGAACGTCGTTCCGGGAGTGGGCGTCTTTGTTGCGCGGCCACGTGGATCATGCTGGGGGCGCCAACTATTGGCGTTCAGTTCTTGCCGGCGTATCTCGGTTGGAGCCCAGTGGTGATCGGTCGGCGTTTGACTGGCGCGCCGACCTACCGGGATTCGGGGTCGTTGAGTTTGGATTTGGATCCGGCCATTACTCATGCGGTGTTGACACGTGTACCCGCGGCGTTCAATGCCAACGTCCAGGAAGTGCTCCTCGCTGCGTTCGCGTTGGCGTTGAGTGCTTGGCGCGGATCGTCGCGTGTGGATGTGAACCTCGAAGGGCACGGTCGTTACGAGGATGTCGCTGAACATGTGGACCTGTCTTCAACGGTGGGGTGGTTTACCAGTAGGTATCCGGTGTCACTCGAATGCGATCCGGAACTGTTTGCAGATCGTGAGCTGAAGAGAGTATCGGCTTTTGTGAAGCGCACGAAGGAGTCGTTGCGCAGCTCTCCAGACGGGGTCAACTACCAGGTACTACGGTACTTCGATCCATCTTCTGGGCTCCAGGAGATGAAGGAACCCAACGTCGGGTTTAACTACCTTGGGCGGGTGGCGGTCGACTCTGAGAACTCAGAGTGGAGGCCGGTCTCTGTGGGCGGTGTGCGGCCCTTCTTGGGCGGGATGTCTGAAGACGTCACGATGGTTAATGCGTTGGAAGTCAATGCGATTACGTTGGATTCGATTGAGGGTCCCCGACTGAGTGCCGTGTGGAATTGGGCGGGAACCTATTTCGATGAAGCGCAGATCGCTCAACTTGGCAGGCATTGGTTTGAAGCGCTGGAGGTCTTGGTTGACAAGGTAGATGCCGGCGCTAGTGGTGTAACGCCGTCTGACCTCGTGCTCAAGGGGGTCAGCCAGAGTCTCATCGACACCCTCGACGACCAGGGATGGGGCCGTATCGCCGATGTCCTTCCCGCCACCCCAGTCCAGGAAGGGTTGATCTTTCACACCGATTTCGGTGCTGTGGGCACCGTGATATCTACAATGTTCAGCTCAACCTTGGCCTGGAAGGCCCCGTGGACGCAGCCTTGCTGCGCAAGTCGTTGAACGTCTTGGTTCAACGTCATCCGCACCTGGCCGCCCGGTTCAGGCACCAAAGCGATCGGGCGATCCAGATCATTCCGGCCACGGTGGACATGCCGTTCCAGCAAGTCGATATCAGCGCTGAAGACCCCCGATACTGCCGAATCGCATCTGACTGAGCTGCTCGCTGAGGCCAGGGCAACTCAATTCGACAGCTCCCACGACGTTTTGATTCGTGCACTGCTGATCAGAATCGCTCCGGAGAGGCATCTGCTATCGCTGGTTAATCACCACCTCATCCTTGACGGGTGGTCGATGCCCGTCCTGTTGCGTGAGTTGCTCAGCATCTATGAACATCACGGCAGTGACTCCGCCCTGCCTACGCCCATCCCGTATCGGCGGTTCTTTGAATGGTTGGAGACCAACGTTGATCACGACGCCTCGCTCAGCGCATGGGAAGAACTGCTCACCCGATGCCGAACCCTTCCTCATCGCACCCGAAACGCCCGACGAGCCGACAGAGATGGAAGTGCTCGACTGTGTACTCCCAGAAGACCTCTACCATTCCGCACGCAAGCTCGCTGCTGATCAGGGGCTAACTTTTAGCACCTGTTTGCAGGTGGCATGGGCACTGACCCTGGCGAAATTCACCGGGCGAACCGATGTCATCTACGGCAGCCCGGTATCCGGCAGGCCCGCCGACCTCACAGGCCATGAATCGATGGTCGGACTTTTCATCAACACCATCCCCATCCGGATCCCCTGCCCCCCGGCACTTTCCGTAGCGGATATTTTCGCCCAGGCCCAAGCAACCAACGCCAGCCTGCTGGACCACCACCACATCGGTCTAACCGATCTGCACCGAATTTCAGGGACACACAAGCTGTTTGACTCGATGTTCGTCGTTGAGAACTACCCCATGAGTAACGACGACTTCGCTACCACCGGCCGAGGATTCACCGTTTCCACACTGGAAGGACACGATCAAACCCACTACCCACTGACCGTGGCGGTACTACCACGCCACGACCTGGCCATCCGGGCAACCTTCCGCACGGATGTGTTCGATCGGGAGTCGGTGCAGTTGTTGGTGGAGCGTTTTCAGCGGGTGTTGGAGGCGGTGATCAATGATCCGTTGTGCTTGGTGGGTTCGATCGACGTCTTGACCGATGATGAACGTCGCAAGGTGCTGGAGCAGTGGAACGACGGTGGCGCTGTTGAGGCCGAGCGGCTGCCGTTGTTGCCCGATATGGTCAGCGCCCGTGCTGGGCAGGCGCCGGATAAGACCGCGGTGGTCTATGGGGATGTCTCACTGACTTATGGACAACTTGAGGAGGCCTCTAACCAGTTGGCTCGGTTGCTGATCTCCCAGGGCGTGGGCCCGGAGACCATCGTCGGGTTGGCCGTGCCCCGCAGCCCGGAGATGGTGATTTCGATGTTGGCCGTCCTCAAGGCCGGCGGAGCTTATCTACCCATTGACACCTCGTATCCGCCCGACCGCATCGCGTTCATGCTCACCGATGCGCAGCCACTGTTACTACTGACCACCACAGAAGTGGTCGACCTGCTCGGGGACACCAATACCACGACGCTGGTCCTCGATGACGCCGCACTGCACGACCGCCTCACCGGACACTCCACCACAGCAATCACCGACCACGACAGACACACCCCCCTCCACCCCCACAACGCCGCCTACATCATCTACACCTCCGGCTCCACCGGAACCCCCAAAGGCGTCACCGCCACCCACCTCGGCCTAACAAACCTCACACATGATCAGGTCAGACGACTCGACGTAAGTCGTGATGACACCGTGATGCAGTTCGGATCGTTCGGGTTCGACTTGTCGGTCGTCGAACTCTGCACCTCCATGGGAGGCGGTTCCACATTGTCTATTGCATCTGATGAGGCTCGTGTAGGACTCCAACTATCTGAGTACTTCAGAAGGGCGTCGGTGTCGCATGCATTGGTCGCTCCCAGTGCACTAACCGGAGCTGACCTGACCGACAAAGCCACTCCCCGGGTTCTCTTTGTCGGTGGTGAGGCGTGTTCTGTTGCTGTGGTTGATGAGTGGTGTGTTGGTCGGCGGATGGTTAATGCGTATGGGCCGACTGAGGCGACGGTGTGCGCGTTGATGAGTGATCCGTTGGTTGTGGGTGGGGGTGTGCCTATTGGGCGTGCGTTGTCGGGTGTGCGTGTTTATGTGTTGGATTCTGGTTTGGGTCCGGTGGCTCCGGGTGTTGTGGGTGAGTTGTATATCTCGGGTTTGGGTGTGACGCGCGGGTATCTGGGTCGTGCGGGTTTGACGGCGAGTCGTTTTGTGGCCGATCCCTTTGATGGTTCGGGTGTGCGGATGTATCGCACCGGTGACCTGGTGCGGTGGCGTGCTGATGGCCAGTTGGAGTTTGTGGGGCGTGTTGACGATCAGGTGAAGGTACGTGGTTTCCGTATCGAGCTGGGTGAGGTCGAGGCCGCGATGGCTGCTCACCCGGGGGTTGAGCATGCGGTGGCGATGGTGCGTGAGGATCGCCCTGGTGATCGGCGCCTGGTTGGTTATGTGGTCGCCGGTGAGGGTGTTGAGGTCTCTGAGGTGCGTCGGTTTGTTGCTCAGCGGTTGCCGGAGTTTATGGTGCCGGCTGCGGTGGTGGTGATGGATCGGGTTCCGTTGACGGTCAACGGCAAGGTGGATCGTCGGGCGTTGCCGGTGCCGGTGTATTCGGTGGGTACTTCGCGTGGGCCGCAGACTCCGGTGGAGGATTTGTTGTGCGGGGCGTTCTGTGAAGTTTTGGGCCTCAATGAGGTTGGTGTGGACGACAACTTCTTCGACCTCGGCGGGGACAGTATTGCGTCGATGCGGTTGGTGAGTGTGGCGCGGTCGCGGGGCTTGGTGTTTAGGCCTCAAGATGTGTTTCGCTTGAAGAGCGTGGCTGGGTTGTCGACCGTGGCCTCCGGTGATGGTGTGCTCTCGGAAGTTCCTGCTCGGGTTGATGACACGGGTGATTTTGCCCTGACCCCGATTATGGAGTGGGCACGTGGTTTGGGTGGTTCGCTGGACGATTTCTGCCAAGCGTATGTGGTGGGTGTGCCGCCGAATTTGCAGTTTGATGAGTTGTCGACGATCTTGCGGATTCTGGTTGAGCGGCATGCTGCGCTGCGTCTGCGTGTCGTTGAAGAGGATGGCGGTGCCTATGGGCGGGTGGTGTCGGCTGATCAGGTGGTGGTGGGTAACTGTGTGAGCAAGGTGAGGGTTGCTGCCGGTGATGACGTGGCTGTGGCGGTTGTGGAGGGCTTTGAGCTAGCACGTAAGGCGTTGAGGCCGGCGCAGGGGGTGGTGTTCCAGAGTGTTTGGTTCAGTGTTGAGGGTGGCGACGATGTACTGCTTTTGGTGGTTCATCATTTCGCGGTAGATGGAGTGTCCTGGCACATCTTGTTGCGTGATCTGAATTTGATCGCCGAAGCGGTGCGTAGTGGCGACAGGTTGCCATACGGGCATGGGGGAACGTCGTTCCGGGAGTGGGCTCTTTGTTGCGCGGCCACGTGGATCATGCTGGGGGCGCCAACTATTGGCGTTCAGTTCTTGCCGGCGTATCTCGGTTGGAGCCCAGTGGTGATCGGTCGGCGTTGACTGGCGCGCGCGGACCTACCGGGATTCGGGGTCGTTGAGTTTGGATTTGGATCCGGCCATTACTCATGCGGTGTTGACACGTGTACCCGCGGCGTTCAATGCCAACGTCCAGGAAGTGCTCCTCGCTGCGTTCGCGTTGGCGTTGAGTGCTTGGCGCGGATCGTCGCGTGTGGATGTGAACCTCGAAGGGCACGGTCGTTACGAGGATGTCGCTGAACATGTGGACCTGTCTTCAACGGTGGGGTGGTTTACCAGTAGGTATCCGGTGTCACTCGAATGCGATCCGGAACTGTTTGCAGATCGTGAGCTGAAGAGAGTATCGGCTTTTGTGAAGCGCACGAAGGAGTCGTTGCGCAGCTCTCCAGACGGGGTCAACTACCAGGTACTACGGTACTTCGATCCATCTTCTGGGCTCCAGGAGATGAAGGAACCCAACGTCGGGTTTAACTACCTTGGGCGGGTGGCGGTCGACTCTGAGAACTCAGAGTGGAGGCCGGTCTCTGTGGGCGGTGTGCGGCCCTTCTTGGGCGGGATGTCTGAAGACGTCACGATGGTTAATGCGTTGGAAGTCAATGCGATTACGTTGGATTCGATTGAGGGTCCCCGACTGAGTGCCGTGTGGAATTGGGCGGGAACCTATTTCGATGAAGCGCAGATCGCTCAACTTGGCAGGCATTGGTTTGAAGCGCTGGAGGTCTTGGTTGACAAGGTAGATGCCGGCGCTAGTGGTGTAACGCCGTCTGACCTCGTGCTCAAGGGGGTCAGCCAGAGTCTCATCGACACCCTCGACGACCAGGGATGGGGCCGTATCGCCGATGTCCTTCCCGCCACCCCAGTCCAGGAAGGGTTGATCTTTCACACCGATTTCGGTGCTGTGGGGCACCGTGATATCTACAATGTTCAGCTCAACCTTGGCCTGGAAGGCCCCGTGGACGCAGCCTTGCTGCGCAAGTCGTTGAACGTCTTGGTTCAACGTCATCCGCACCTGGCCGCCCGGTTCAGGCACCAAAGCGATCGGGCGATCCAGATCATTCCGGCCACGGTGGACATGCCGTTCCAGCAAGTCGATATCAGCGCTGAAGACCCCGATACTGCCGAATCGCATCTGACTGAGCTGCTCGCTGAGGCCAGGGCAACTCAATTCGACAGCTCCCACGACGTTTTGATTCGTGCACTGCTGATCAGAATCGCTCCGGAGAGGCATCTGCTATCGCTGGTTAATCACCACCTCATCCTTGACGGGTGGTCGATGCCCGTCCTGTTGCGTGAGTTGCTCAGCATCTATGAACATCACGGCAGTGACTCCGCCCTGCCTACGCCCATCCCGTATCGGCGGTTCTTTGAATGGTTGGAGACCAACGTTGATCACGACGCCTCGCTCAGCGCATGGGAAGAACTGCTCACCGATGCCGAACCCTTCCTCATCGCACCCGAAACGCCCGACGAGCCGACAGAGATGGAAGTGCTCGACTGTGTACTCCCAGAAGACCTCTACCATTCCGCACGCAAGCTCGCTGCTGATCAGGGGCTAACTTTTAGCACCTGTTTGCAGGTGGCATGGGCACTGACCCTGGCGAAATTCACCGGGCGAACCGATGTCATCTACGGCAGCCCGGTATCCGGCAGGCCCGCCGACCTCACAGGCCATGAATCGATGGTCGGACTTTTCATCAACACCATCCCCATCCGGATCCCCTGCCCCCCGGCACTTTCCGTAGCGGATATTTTCGCCCAGGCCCAAGCAACCAACGCCAGCCTGCTGGACCACCACCACATCGGTCTAACCGATCTGCACCGAATTTCAGGGACACACAAGCTGTTTGACTCGATGTTCGTCGTTGAGAACTACCCCATGAGTAACGACGACTTCGCTACCACCGGCCGAGGATTCACCGTTTCCACACTGGAAGGACACGATCAAACCCACTACCCACTGACCGTGGCGGTACTACCACGCCACGACCTGGCCATCCGGGCAACCTTCCGCACGGATGTGTTCGATCGGGAGTCGGTGCAGTTGTTGGTGGAGCGTTTTCAGCGGGTGTTGGAGGCGGTGATCAATGATCCGTTGTGCTTGGTGGGTTCGATCGACGTCTTGACCGATGATGAACGTCGCAAGGTGCTGGAGCAGTGGAACGACGGTGGCGCTGTTGAGGCCGAGCGGCTGCCGTTGTTGCCCGATATGGTCAGCGCCCGTGCTGGGCAGGCGCCGGATAAGACCGCGGTGGTCTATGGGGATGTCTCACTGACTTATGGACAACTTGAGGAGGCCTCTAACCAGTTGGCTCGGTTGCTGATCTCCCAGGGCGTGGGCCCGGAGACCATCGTCGGGTTGGCCGTGCCCCGCAGCCCGGAGATGGTGATTTCGATGTTGGCCGTCCTCAAGGCCGGCGGAGCTTATCTACCCATTGACACCTCGTATCCGCCCGACCGCATCGCGTTCATGCTCACCGATGCGCAGCCACTGTTACTACTGACCACCACAGAAGTGGTCGACCTGCTCGGGGACACCAATACCACGACGCTGGTCCTCGATGACGCCGCACTGCACGACCGCCTCACCGGACACACCCACCACAGCAATCACCGACCACGACACAGACACACCCCCCTCCACCCCCACAACGCCGCCTACATCATCTACACCTCCGGCTCCACCGGAACCCCCAAAGGCGTTGTGATGCACCAATGCGGATTGGCCAACTTGTTGGCATGCCAGTCGCAGCTCTTCCTGTGACCATATCGGGGTCGTCGCCGAGTATTTGTCAGTTGGTTTCGACTTTTCCGTCCAAGAGATCCTGGCATCTGTATGCCTCGGAGGTTGTCTTCTCATCCCCGACGACGACATCCGACTGGATGCGGGGGTTCTAGCGAAGTGGCTTGTTCAACAACGCGTCGAGACATTGTTCGGTTCGATGTCGGCGCTGGATACCGTCTTGTCCGAGTATGTGAAGTTTGACGATCGCTCGATGCGGCAGGTGATCCAAGGCGGTGAGCTACTTACACACAGCCGAAGCATGAATGATTATCTCGCATCGCCGGGCACGCTGGTAAATGTCTACGGACCGGCGGAAACGCATGCTGCAACCGCCTTCGTACGAACCAGTACCCAACCCCTCGGTACGAAGGTGCCTATTGGGCGTGCGTTGTCGGGTGTGCGTGTTTATGTGTTGGATTCTGGTTTGGGTCCGGTGGCTCCGGGTGTTGTGGGTGAGTTGTATATCTCGGGTTTGGGTGTGACGCGCGGGTATCTGGGTCGTGCGGGTTTGACGGCGAGTCGTTTGTGGCCGATCCCTTTGATGGTTCGGGTGTGCGGATGTATCGCACCGGTGACCTGGTGCGGTGGCGTGCTGATGGCCAGTTGGAGTTTGTGGGGCGTGTTGACGATCAGGTGAAGGTACGTGGTTTCCGTATCGAGCTGGGTGAGGTCGAGGCCGCGATGGCTGCTCACCCGGGGGTTGGCATGCGGTGGCGATGGTGCGTGAGGATCGCCCTGGTGATCGGCGCCTGGTTGGTTATGTGGTCGCCGGTGAGGGTGTTGAGGTCTCTGAGGTGCGTCGGTTTGTTGCTCAGCGGTTGCCGGAGTTTATGGTGCCGGCTGCGGTGGTGGTGATGGATCGGGTTCCGTTGACGGTCAACGGCAAGGTGGATCGTCGGGCGTTGCCGGTGCCGGTGTATTCGGTGGGTACTTCGCGTGGGCCGCAGACTCCGGTGGAGGATTTGTTGTGCGGGGCGTTCTGCGAAGTTTTGGGCCTCAATGAGGTTGGTGTGGACGACAACTTCTTCGACCTCGGCGGGAACTCCTTGCTGGCAACACGGCTGGTCGCCCGACTCAGGCACACCCTGGCCGCCGACCTCACCGTACGCACCCTCTTCGACCACCCCACCATCACCCAACTCGCCCCCCACGCCAACTCTGGTTACGGGGAGTCTGCGTCGTCCAAACAGCGGCCGAGGCTTCGCCGTTACCCACGCGAGATGGCGATGGAAGACAGCTAGGAGCGTTTAAATGATCACTACAAATAAGGACTTCGTTGTGCCTGCGTCGGCGGCGCAGTCTCGTTTGTGGTTTTTGGATCGTGTTGGTGATCTGGAACCGGCGTATAACATGCCGTTTGCGTTGCGTGTGGTCGGTGATGTTGATGTCGCGGCGCTGGATGCGGCTCTGGGTGACGTTGTTGATCGTCATGAGAGTTTGCGCACCGTGTTTGTTGAGGTGGAGGGTCGGCCGTTTCAGAGGGTTCTGTCGGGTACGCAAGGATTTTCAGGATTAGAGATTGGCCGGCTGGCTGCCGGGCAGGCGCTTGACGAAGTCTTGACACAGCTAGCGCGACATCGATTTGACCTGGCCGCCCAGCCTCCACTTCTCGCGAAGTTGGTGACGGTCTCGGCGACTGAGCATGTGTTGGTCATTGTGGTACACCACATCGCTAGCGACGGCTGGTCGATGCGTCCACTGTTTGAAGACCTCAAGCATGCCTATGCGGCACGCCGTTGCGGGGTTGCTCCAGATTGGGAGCCGTTGCCGGTCCAGTATGTTGACTACAGTTTGTGGCAGGAAGAACTGTTTCGCGAGCTGCGGGACCCGACTAGCCAGCTCGGCGTCCAGGCGCAGTACTGGGAGAAGACTCTTGCCGGGCTGCCGGCTCATATCTCACTACCGACTGATCGCCCGTACCCTGCCGTGGCGTCGTATGCCGGGGATGTGGTGGCCTTTGATATCGACCAGGAAACTGCCCGAAACGTGTCGCTGTTGGCCCGGCGACACGGTGCCAGCAGTTTCATGGTAGTTGCGGCCGCTGTGTCAGTGCTGCTCTCACGCATGGGTGCTGGTGAGGATATTGCGTTGGGCACTCCTGTGGCGGGTCGCACCGATGAGGCCCTCAACGATCTGATCGGGTTCTTCGTCAACACGGCGGTGTTGCGAATCGATCTCTCGGGTACTCCTACCTTCCTTGAGGTCTTGAACAACGTACGGGAACGCAGCCTTGACGCCTTCCATAATCAAGACGTTCCGTTCGAACATATTGTGGAGCTGCTCAATCCTGTTCGCTCCCTGGCTCATCAGCCAATATTCCAAGTAATGCTGGCCTGGAACAACACGGCGAGCGCGACGCTGGCGCTGGACGGTCTGGATGTGACACCCGTGCCGATCGCGACGAAGACGGCCCGTATGGACTTGGTGTTTAGTTTGGCTGACTCACCTGATCAGGGCATTACCGGAGCCCTGGAGTATCGCACGGATGTGTTCGATCGGGAGTCGGTGCAGTTGTTGGTGGAGCGTTTTCAGCGGGTGTTGGAGGCGGTGATCAATGATCCGTTGTGCTTGGTGGGTTCGATCGACGTCTTGACCGATGATGAACGTCGCAAGGTGCTGGAGCAGTGGAACGACGGTGGCGCTGTTGAGGCCGAGCGGCTGCCGTTGTTGCCCGATATGGTCAGCGCCCGTGCTGGGCAGGCGCCGGATAAGACCGCGGTGGTCTATGGGGATGTCTCACTGACTTATGGACAACTTGAGGAGGCCTCTAACCAGTTGGCTCGGTTGCTGATCTCCCAGGGCGTGGGCCCGGAGACCATCGTCGGGTTGGCCGTGCCCCGCAGCCCGGAGATGGTGATTTCGATGTTGGCCGTCCTCAAGGCCGGCGGAGCTTATCTACCCATTGACACCTCGTATCCGCCCGACCGCATCGCGTTCATGCTCACCGATGCGCAGCCACTGTTACTACTGACCACCACAGAAGTGGTCGACCTGCTCGGGGACACCAATACCACGACGCTGGTCCTCGATGACGCCGCACTGCACGACCGCCTCACCGGACACTCCACCACAGCAATCACCGACCACGACAGACACACCCCCCTCCACCCCCACAACGCCGCCTACATCATCTACACCTCCGGCTCCACCGGAACCCCCAAAGGCGTTGTGATGCACCAATGCGGATTGGCCAACTTGTTGGCATGCCAGTCGCAGCTCTTCCCTGGTGACCATATCGGGGTCGTCGCCGAGTATTTGTCAGTTGGTTTCGACTTTTCCGTCCAAGAGATCCTGGCATCTGTATGCCTCGGAGGTTGTCTTCTCATCCCCGACGACGACATCCGACTGGATGCGGGGGTTCTAGCGAAGTGGCTTGTTCAACAACGCGTCGAGACATTGTTCGGTTCGATGTCGGCGCTGGATACCGTCTTGTCCGAGTATGTGAAGTTTGACGATCGCTCGATGCGGCAGGTGATCCAAGGCGGTGAGCTACTTACACACAGCCGAAGCATGAATGATTATCTCGCATCGCCGGGCACGCTGGTAAATGTCTACGGACCGGCGGAAACGCATGCTGCAACCGCCTTCGTACGAACCAGTACCCAACCCCTCGGTACGAAGGTGCCTATTGGGCGTGCGTTGTCGGGTGTGCGTGTTTATGTGTTGGATTCTGGTTTGGGTCCGGTGGCTCCGGGTGTTGTGGGTGAGTTGTATATCTCGGGTTTGGGTGTGACGCGCGGGTATCTGGGTCGTGCGGGTTTGACGGCGAGTCGTTTTGTGGCCGATCCCTTTGATGGTTCGGGTGTGCGGATGTATCGCACCGGTGACCTGGTGCGGTGGCGTGCTGATGGCCAGTTGGAGTTTGTGGGGCGTGTTGACGATCAGGTGAAGGTACGTGGTTTCCGTATCGAGCTGGGTGAGGTCGAGGCCGCGATGGCTGCTCACCCGGGGGTTGAGCATGCGGTGGCGATGGTGCGTGAGGATCGCCCTGGTGATCGGCGCCTGGTTGGTTATGTGGTCGCCGGTGAGGGTGTTGAGGTCTCTGAGGTGCGTCGGTTTGTTGCTCAGCGGTTGCCGGAGTTTATGGTGCCGGCTGCGGTGGTGGTGATGGATCGGGTTCCGTTGACGGTCAACGGCAAGGTGGATCGTCGGGCGTTGCCGGTGCCGGTGTATTCGGTGGGTACTTCGCGTGGGCCGCAGACTCCGGTGGAGGATTTGTTGTGCGGGGCGTTCTGCGAAGTTTTGGGCCTCAATGAGGTTGGTGTGGACGACAACTTCTTCGACCTCGGCGGGAACTCCTTGCTGGCAACACGGCTGGTCGCCCGACTCAGGCACACCCTGGCCGCCGACCTCACCGTACGCACCCTCTTCGACCACCCCACCATCACCCAACTTTTGTCAGCTTCACGCGCGAGCGACCCGGATCGCAATTTGCGCCCACTGATTGACCTAAGCAGGCGGGCGACCTCGAATGAATGCAAAAATCGGTTGCACTTCGTGCATGCGGGCGACGGAGTATGCTGGCCATACTTCGAATTATCGCAGAGCCTGGCAGACTCGATCGAAATCGTCGGCATTCAATCGCCGGCGCTTTTGGATGAAAGCTACGCTCCCAAGTCCATTACCGAATTAGCGCGCGACTATATCGACCTAATTAAACCTTCCGCTGGAGCACCATGTCGACTTGTTGGTTGGTCTTTTGGCGGTATCGTCGTTCATGAAATGGCCTGCCAACTCGAAAGATTGGGCCACAGGGTTGATACGCCCATTATTTTGGATACGGTCCCCAGTGTGGCCCCGTTGCCGGCCAATTTCGATCCGCGGCGCGTGATAGAACAGCAATGGCTTGAACACCTGGATGTCGAGGAACTGTCTGACATAGATGCTGATTCAGTGCTAGTCAAGAGAGCGTTTGAACGATTTGGAGTGCCTATTGAAATTTTTGACAACCTGAACTTGGCGCTGGATGAGAAATCGATCGGCGGCGTCGCGAGATGCCTACGGCTGCATGCGCTATTGGTGACTCAGCACAAGCCACAAGTATTTGGCGGTGATGCGGTTGTAGTTCAAGCAATGCGAGATGAGGCGCTGAATAAAGCCGAGCGATGGCGGCCGCACGTACGCGGAAACGTCGCAGAACACCAAGTTGACTGCAATCATAGCGATCTTATATATCGGCAAAACGGAGCGATTGTTGGCGGGCTAATCAGGGATTTATACGATATCTAGGACAAATAGATGCACCCGCCCACGCACCGGACGCTTACAGCATTGGGGGAGATATGAACACTCTGGTATTGTCATACAGCGATACAAAGCGCTTAGTCCAACTCGTCGGCATGGATACGATTATGCTAGATTGTATCGAACGATTGAGGAAAGGCCTCTTAGCAACGGTAGACTCGCCGGGGGTTGGTCGCTGCCCGCCGCGCAGTGGCTTCGTGATCAAAGAAGAAGCGGGTTCTGGCATCATCGAGAACATGCCTTACTTTGACGACGAGCGTGGTATGACGCTCAAGACAATAAGTTACAAGCCGCGAAATAACACTGCGCATCGCCTCCCGACTGTCATCGGCACAATCTGCCGCTATAACAGCTCTAATGGTGAGCTCACCGCCATCTGTGACGCCACCATACCCACCGCAATTCGTACGGGCGCAGCGACAGCGCTCGCGAGTTCATTTCTAGCGCGCCCCGATGCACACATCGTCGGTGTAATTGGTGCAGGTCTTCAGTCCGTGACTCAGATACACGGCTTGTCAACTCAATTCGACCTCGATCACATTCGAGCCTATGACGTCGATGCCGAACGATCACGATCCCTGCAACATCGGTGTCCTTTCACCTCAGCCGCCTTTGACTTAGCGAGTACTCCTTCTGAGGCTGTATCTGGTGCAGATATCGTCGTGACGGCCACATCCGTGTCTCCGGGGACGGGTCCAGTCTTTCCTGATGAGCACCTCGCAGAGCACTTGCACATTAATTCCATAGGCGCGGATGAGCCAGGGAAGACGGAACTTCCTAGATCAGTCATGGAACGGTCTTATGTCTGTGTGGACCATATTGACCAAGCATTAAAAGAAGGAGAGTGTCAGATTCTCCAGCGGAAAGATATTGACGCGACCCTGCAGGACTTGGTCGTGGCCGCTTCAACAGACCCTAAACCTTCGGCGCAAACAAACGTACTATCGGTGTTTGATAGTACCGGATTTGCCTTTGAGGACCATCTCGCTCTCGACGTATTCCTCGACTATGCAGCGGACACCGGTATTGGCGACAAAATTCCCATCTTGGATGGACCTATAGGATTACACTCTCCGTACTCACTTCCTGCGTGACCACGGGGTGTTGCTGAACTGAAGCAATCGTAGATGACAAAGATACGAAGGTCGCTAATCGCATTCTTGACGACACCCTTACAGGCGGCATCCGCGCGAGGCCAAGTTCAGACTTTATCGAGGTCGTGCGGGCGCGGCGATGATGTAGAATCGTTATACCACAGCTCGGATTCACCATAATAGCCGGCGTACTCATGCTGCATAGGTGAAAGCAACAGGAGATGTACGAAATGACATTGCGGGCGTTTGACTCAGTGAGTTTGGGCGACACATTGCCCGAGAAAATTATGACAATCACCCGCAAAGACTTGGTTAATTACGCAGGTGTGTCCGGCGACCTCAATCCAATTCACTGGAACGACGACGTTGCGCGCAAGATGGGTCTCGACGGCGCCATTGCGCACGGGATGCTTACAATTGGACTGGGCGGTGGCTACATTGTGTCGTGGGTGGGCGATCCGGCGGCCGTCACCGAATATAACGTCCGGCTTATCTCCATGGTGAGTGTGCCAAATGATGATCAAGGGACAAAGATTACCTTTAATGGGAGGGTTAAATCGGTGGATGCTAACAGTAAGTCTATAGTCATTGCGCTAGTTGCAACGGTAAACGGTAAGAAGATCTTCGGACGAGCGATCGCAAAGGCGCGGTTGGGCTAAGAGATGGCATTCAAGGTCGATATTCAGGGCATGGTCTGGCGTTATCCCGGCACTTTTATTGTCGGACGAGAGCAGATACGCCAGTATGCGAACTCTGTAAAAGTTACGGATCCGGTGACGCTCGATGAAGGTAGCGCTTCGGAAATGGGGCACCGATCAATCGTGGCTCCTTTGACGTTTCCCGCGGTATTTGCGTATCTGATTCAGCAGGACTTTTTTCGGAGTGTAGACATTGGCATGGAATCCGTTCAGATGATGCAAGTGGCGCAGAGATTCGTTTACCACAAGCCGATCATGGCCGGAGACGTTCTCCGAGGAGTTATGTACATCGAGTCAGTCGTTGAGCGATTTGGAGCGGATATCGTTGGCACTCGTAGCGAGTGCACGAACGAACGAGGTGAACTAGTCCTCGAAGGGCACACCACAATGATGGGTCGGCACGAGGACATGTCGGATTATCTGCGATGGGATGCAGAGGCCGGTTTGCATGTACGAGCACCCAACTGGCGTCTGGACCGGCCATAGGCGCGCGACGAGCCAGCCCTTGATAGCAGTAAAGAAAGTTCTCACGTCGCAGGTCGGAGTGGGTTTTTTTGCGTCAGCTCCTGCCGCCGACGACGGCTCGGTGCGACGAGGGGCCCGGGCAGCTCTGGCTTGTCGTAATGCCGGGGTGCTGGGGCCCGCGAGATGTGTGCGCCGATTTTCGTGGGCAGGCTGGTGTGGCGGCGGACGGAGGGCGAAGCGTAGGGAGCGGCGCGGACGGGAGCGCCAGCGGACGGGAGCAGAGCGAGCGTAGCGAAGCCCGCAGGTAGCCGCCTGGATCCCTACGGCCGCGGAGACAAATGCTGCGCTGAGCATCAGCTATGGGCCTGCGCCGGGGCGCTGGGACTCGTAGGCTGGCAGTTGTGAGTGGGACTCTGACGCAGCGTGCACGGCGAGAGGCCGAGGCACGGCTGGCCGGGCAACCCCGGCGGTTAGCGCATGTGCGGGGTGTCGCGACGGCTGCCGAGCGGCTGAGTCGGCGTTTCGGTGCGCAGCCAGCGGACTGTCTGGTGGCGGCGGCGTGGCTGCACGACATCGGCTACGCGCCATCGGTGCGCCAAACCGGATTTCATCCGCTCGACGGCGCGAAGTTTGCCCGGTCGACTGGTTTTGGGGAGTTGGTCGCGTCGTTGGTGGCGTTTCATACCGGAGCCCACGCGGAGGCTGCTGAGCGGGGCCTGTCGAATTTATCGGCCTTCGGGGAGCCGCCGAGCGATGTTCTGGACGCGTTGACCTTTTGCGATCTGACGACCGGACCCGACGGTACGTCGATATCTCCGCAGGATCGACTGAGCGACGTGTTGGCGCGATATGGGCCCGAGGATCCGGTGCACCGGGCGGTCGACGCTGGCCGCGAGGAACTGTTGGCGGCGGTGCGGCGGGTGCGCGACTGGCTGTAGTGCGCCGTGGGGTCAGCCGAGGTAGGGGCTGTCGCGGTGTTGCAGGTAGTGCTCGATGCGCAGCCGCATCGACGGGTGCATGTCCAGGTTGGGGATGTCCTCGGGATGGGTCCAGGCGATGTCGGTGCTTTCGTGGTCGATGGCCAGAGTGCCGCCGAGCACCTTAGTGGTGAAGCACAGGGAGAATTGTTGGCGGACTTCACCGTCGGTGAACGCGACCACGTGCTGCGGGTTGGTGTAGACACCGACCAGACCCGTGACTTCGACGTCGAGCCCAGTTTCCTCTTTGACCTCGCGCACGGCGGTGTCTGCGATGGTTTCGCCGATGTCGTGTCCGCCGCCGGGTAGCGCCCACAGGGTGTTGTCGCGGCGCTTGATCAGCAGGATCCGTCCCTGTTCGTCGGTGACGATCGCCGACGCCGACGGGACGACGCTGTTGGGTGCCGGGGCGTTGGGGTCGTTGTAGTAGTCGGTGCGCATCGAGAGGGTCAGCCTTTCTCGGTCAGGGGTGTGGCGTCGTCCCACACCTGGGTGAATGCGTTTTCGAGGGTGGCCCAGAGCCGGGGTTCGTGGTGACGGGACAGCACCAGCACCGGATTGTTGCGCCCGGGTGAGCCGTAGATGTGGAAGTTGACGATCATGGCGTCATCGACCCGGAAGATCGACGTGTACAGCGTGGTGTCGTGGGTGCGAATGTCCAGCCCCGGTGTGCCGGCATGCGGGGCGAGCAGTTCCACTGAGGTGCGGCAGCGGGCGATGACGGCTTCACCGATGCCTTCCTCCTCACCACGCAAGATCATGGTGGCGGTGTCGGGGTCACCGACGAGGAAGCGCACCGTGACACCACGAGCGGCGGCGTCGAGCAGGGTGTCGAGGAATCCGTCGAGGGTATCGAACAGGAACGTCGCCGCCAGGACGAGGATGTCGATGCCGGTGGTGGCGCCGGCGAAATGCTGCTGCCAGCCGGTGATCGGCAGCTGGGTGCGGCTGGCATACAGCGTCGCGCTGAACGGCCCACCCGGGGCCATCGCCAGTGCGCTCGCAGTGGCGGGCGGGTATTGGCTGGGCCACAGGTCGTCCGGGGTGCAGTCGAGCACTTTGGCGGCCCGGTGGGCGTTGTGCTCGCGGACCTTGTAGCTGGTGTCGGCCAGCCAGCGTCGCACCGTCTTAATATCCACACCGACCGCGGTGGCGAACCGCGCATGCGAGAGCCCCTTGGCGTGTAGCCGTTGCGTGAGGCGATCGTTGGGTATCGCTACTGCGTCGGTGCAGCCGCCCTGATCTTCCATCGACTCAGCGCACATCTTTTCCGTATCGATCCCATCCATCCTCACCACGTGGTTCCTAGTTTGCCATGCGGCCGTCGGCACCCCGCGGCGGTGATGCCTGTCGATGTCCGCCGGTATGTCCCTGTCGTGTCCGAAATGTCCGCCGCCGTGTCGGCAATGCCCTCAAAGGTCGCTGGTGATGTCGGTGATGTCCGCGTGAACTGAGCCCAGCGCCTGACCGGGCGCATTCGGAACACGAAAGGAACAGCAGGGCAATGCGTTTGAGGATTGATACATCAGGAACCCGGTTCATCGTCACCCGCGCGGCTGAGCCGCGGCTGAACTTCGAGACCGGCAGCCCGAAAGTCGACACCGCCACCGGGGTGCCACTGTTCGCCACCCAGGTGCTCGCTTTGGATGAGACCGGTGGCGAGGTGCTCAATGTCACCGTGGCCGGGGATCCGAAAGTCGCGGTGACACAGTCGGTGTCGGTGTCCGGTTTGGTGGCCATCCCGTGGGCACAAGGCGATCGCAGCGGTGTGGCCTTCCGCGCCGACGCCATCACCGCGGGTGCTGCAGGTGCCCCGTCGGGTGAGCAGGCACGTCCGCAGAAGTAAACCCCCGGTGTCTGGGGCGCGGTGAGTCGATCATTGCGCCCCAACCCGGGAGCTGCTGCCGGCCATTCCACTCACGCGAAGGACAGATTGCCATGGCTTCATACAACAAGAACACCAACAACACTGCGTCTGACAATGATGACTGGTTCGGGGTCCTCGTTATGTCGCTGTTCACCGCGGCCGGGAATCTGCTGTGGTGGGCGGTGCTGTTCCCGGCGATCAGCATCCCCATCATCGCCAGCATCGTGCTCGGCGTGATTCATGGTCCCCGCGTGGGCGTGATCATCGCGATCGCGCTGAGTGTCGGTTATCTGGGATGGGCCTGGCTGGACGCGGCCTCGTTTCGCGGCTGGGTGACCGAACCAATACGGCGGCGTTGGTTGACCTGGTCGCGCTATACCCGCGCCTGGGAATCGGTGTGCGCCCTGCACTGCCTGACCGCCACCTTCGGCGAACGGACTCTCACCCCCGCTCTGCGCACCGTGACGATCGGCAGAACCACTGATGTGCTGGCGGTGCGGATCGTCACCGGCCAATCCCTCGCCGATTGGCAGAAGCGATCCGACGCTCTGGCCGCCGCGTGGCGGGCCGACCGGGTGACGATCACCTCGACCGCACCCGGCGAGCTGCGCATCACGTTGATGCGTGGCGATGTGCTGGCCAAACCGATCACATTACGGATGCCCACCCCGGCCACCCGAGTGGATCTGGGGGCGGTGAGCATCGGGATCACCGAAACCCGCCACCGCTGGCAACTGCCCTTGCTCGGGCACCACGTGCTGATCGCCGGGGCCACCGGCGCCGGCAAAGGCTCGGTGCTGTGGTCCCTGATCGCCGGGATCGCGCCGGCCGTGAAAACCGGGCTGGTGCGGTTGTGTGTCATCGACCCCAAAGGCGGCATGGAACTGGGCGCCGGAGCACCCATGTTCAGCGTGTTCACCCACGACGCCACCGACAGCACCCTCGAACTCTTGCGCCAGCTCGTGACGGTGATGCATTCCCGGGCGAATCGGATGCGGGGCAAAACTCGACTGCACACTCCGACGCCGGCCGAGCCATTGTTTGTGGTGGTGATCGATGAGATCGCCGCACTGACGTCGTATGTGAGCGACCGCAAGATCCGCACCGAAATCGAACAACTCCTCGGGCTACTGCTGTCACAGGGCCGTGCGGTCGGAATCAGCGTGGTGGCGGCCGTGCAAGACCCGGCCAAAGACACCCTGCCGGTGCGGCAGCTGTTCACCGTGCGTGTCGGGTTGCGGCTGACCGAAGCCACCCAAACCGCCATGGTCCTGGGTCAAGGGGCACGTGATGCGGGTGCGGAATGCGACCGCATCCCCGCCGCCACGCCAGGTGTCGGTTACATGATGGTCGACGGCACCGCTCAACCTCAACGGGTGCGGGCCTTCCACGTCACCGACCACGACATCACGACTCTGGCCGCCCAATTCCGGTTCCCCGGCCGGCGGAACAGCAGCGGGCAGTCGCGAAGCCATACCAACGGCCAGACATCGGGTGAGGACAGCAGGGGTGAATAGCGTGAGGCCACTGCGCCAGCTTGAACTGCCCGGGGTTCCCGATACCGTCGACACCACCAGGGTTGTGGAGCAGATGGTGCGCCGCGCCTCCTCGATGGGATTCGAGTCCTGGTGGCGGCGGGCGGAATCGGTCGGGTTTTGCGCTCAACCCATTCAACTGGTCGGCAACGATGAATACGGTCGGGAACAGGTCGTGTGGACGCGGTGCAACAACCGCCGGGCCCAGGTATGCCCGTCGTGTTCGGACCTGTACGCGCGCGATACCTGGCAGCTCGTGCACGCCGGCGCCGCCGGCGGCCACCACGGCATGCCCACCGCGGTCGCGGATCGTCCGCAAGTGTTCCTCACCCTCACCGCACCCAGCTTCGGACCCGTCCACACCACCACAACCGCAGGCGACAGCACGCATAAGCACGGCGTGTGCCGCGATCACCACCGCATCGGTGGCTACCGCCGCTGCCCGCACGGAAAGCCCATGTGGTGCAGCACCACCCACGACCAGGACGACCAGCATCTCGGTCAGCCACTATGCCAGGAGTGCTATGACTATGTCGGGCATGTGCTGTTCACCTGGCACCTGCCCGAACTGTGGCGACGCTTCACCATCACCCTGCGCCGGGCACTGCGCAAGGAGCTGAAAGCCGCCGGGGTCGATCCGGATGTGGTGCGCGTCAGCTTCATCAAAATCGTCGA
Organism: Mycolicibacterium baixiangningiae; assembly: GCF_016313185.1. Taxonomy (NCBI): domain Bacteria; kingdom Bacillati; phylum Actinomycetota; class Actinomycetes; order Mycobacteriales; family Mycobacteriaceae; genus Mycobacterium; species Mycolicibacterium baixiangningiae. Next base: position 5,479,605 of record NZ_CP066218.1, on the reverse strand, counting down.
ACTCCAAGCCCGCGCCATCCCGCACATCCACGCCCTCATCCGCCTCGACCCCCACGACGACCCCGATCAGACCGATTGGGAATCACCCATCAGCGCAGGCGAACTCGCCACCACAATCCAGCACGCCGCCCGCACCGTCACCCTCACCGTCAACGACCCCCGCGCGGAAACCGCCGAGCGGGTGATCGCCTTCGGGACCCAAATCGACACCCAACCCATCACGCCACGCTCTGATCCCGCGGATCAGGCTTCACCAGAAAAGAATTCGACTATCGGTCGGTCACTACCAGGCCGCCGAGTGGCACGCTATCTTGCCAAATACGTCACCAAATCCCTGGCCGACCTCGGGATCAGCGCACGGCGCCTCTCGGCCGAAGCCATACCCGACCTGGATGTGTCCGAACACGTGCGCGCCATCCTGGCCAGCATCAGCGTGCTCGCCGACAGCGGGCTCACCGAGATCGGGCGGTGGCTGCACACCCTCGGGTTCCGGGGCCACATCACCAGCAAGTCCCGCCGCTATTCCACCACCATGACCGCGCTACGCGAACACCGCGCCGCATGGACCCGCGAACAACAACTGAAAATCAGTGCATACCAGCATGACCCATTCCAGAACACCGGCGGTGTCGATGATCTGGTGGCGTGGGCGTTCGACCGCGCCGGGCACATCAGTATCGGCGACCGCACCCTGACCATCACCGCCGCCCTACGTCGCATCCAGCAGCGCCGAACCGCCCGCGAAGCACTACAACAGCACCGCCGTGCCCCTCTCATCGAGGTGCCCGATGGCTAGCCCACAGGTACGAACGACCAATGGGCAGAACGGAAAGCCCTACAGTCTTGAGGAATTCACCTCCTGGCTTGTGGATTCCTGTGAGCGTCAACAACTCGCCGTCACCATCACCAACCCCGCCGTTCTCGCCGATATCGCCACCCTGCTCCGCTAAGCCGCAACCGACAGATCTGAGCGAGCGAGCGCCAGCACGATGAAGTCTCAACAGCTATGTTGTTTCTCGCCTGGTCACATCAGCGCAGTCCTGTTGACTGACAGTTGATGTCAGGGCCAGCGCCGCATGCGGTCGAACCCCGGTTCGAGCCTTGACACCAAGGGTCAGCCGACACACCCTCGACCGCGACCAGGCAACACGACAGACAGTCACTCAGCGGTCAACCAGCACCACGTGCCGCCGGCGCCCGGCGCTCCTATCGCCGGGTCCGCCGGACATCAAGGCGGTGCCGCAGCCCGCACGACAAGCCCCAATTCGAGTTGACATCGCCAGTCGAGTTCAGACCAGCACGTTCGCAATGATTGTGTCAAACGCTCGTAGTGTTCGAGGCGAGCGGCGTAAAGGCCTAGCTAGGTTTGGATTTCGACGGTTGTGGTGATCTGCTGGGCGACGGGGGTCCATAGGTCGACGTCGACGTGTGGGGATTCGATGCTGACCATGAGTGAGTAGTCGACGCCCTGGTTGCTCTGGTCGTATTTGTGTTGGTTCTTCCACCATCCCGCGACCGGGTATACGGCGATGGCTCCCTTGCTAGCGAGGTTGGCGGCGGCGCCTGTCCAGATGTCGGTGTGCAGCGAGCCCGGCGCCTGCTGTTGATTGCTGCCGAACAACCAGCCTTTCTCGGTGTCGAGTGCCGGTGGGCGCCCTCCGTCGATACGTGCCCGGGTGTTGATGCGCTGTCGGAACGATTCGATACTGTCCTCGGGGCGGCGGGTGGCGAACCGCAGGCCGTGGGAGGGGTAGATATACCGGCCGGTCCAGCCGCGGCTGGAGGGATTAGGTTCGACGAAGTAGGACAGGGTGACACGCATGCGCACCTCGGTTTCCCCGAGCGCTTCGAGGGCTTGAATGGGCCACGGTAGCTCGTGGAGGTTCATCTCCCGTACTTTGCCGGTGTTGCTGTCGTGGTCACGCTCGTAAGGTCGTATCTGAGCTTGTGCGATGAGGGTCAGGGCATCGGTGGCGCTGCGCAGCGCGCGCGCTGCATCGGGCACGCCCATGCCGTAGCGGCGTAGCAGACTGACCAGGCGGGTCTTATTCGATTCGTCGTCGAAGCGGGCGCGCATGGCATCGGTCCACTCGGCTGAGTGCACGATCAACCCACGAATGGTCTCGGGGCGCAGGTGCGGATAGGCGTGGGACAGATCGGCGGCGATGGCCGCGACCTGGGCAGTGGCCGCCGAGGTGTCGCGCGTCGCGGTGAAAGGACCTTGGCCCGGTCGTTGAAGCCGGGTCGTGAGCAGCGCAAGGTTGGGAGGCGTGTCAACGTCGGTGCGGTCTGGTGAGGCCGCGACGTTGCCGCCGTCAGCGACCACGTCGGGTTTGAAGGGCCATCTCGTGCGATCGAAGACCACTGATGTGCGACTGACCGGGGATAGTTCGCCGCGCTTGGCTATCGGCACGTAGCTGGCGAAATCAGCTGGCGCCCCTGACATGTCGTCGCGATGGGAGTAAGCGCCGACCGTGAGCGCGTTCCACGACTGAGCAGGATCTTCAACGGGTTCGACGTCACTTCGGACGAGGTGGTCATCGGTGGCGGTGAGGTCGCGGATGTTGCCGGCGGAAATCACGAACAGGCGCGGGCGTCGCGGCTCGTCACGGTCGAGGTAGGTGAGTTTGGGGTCTCTGTCGTCGATGGCGCGGCCGAAGGCCAGGGCATCGATTGCCGCCGACCAGGACGTGGGCCGACCGGTGTCGATGTGTGTGCGCGGTTCGGTGCCGGATCCATCGACGGTGGGTCGGGGCGCGGTGACCGCGAGCATGAATACGCGGCGGCGATGAGCGGCCTCGATCTCGGGTCGGTCAACGCAGCGGGCCGTTATGGCGCCGTAGAGGTCCCGGTCATTGTGGGTGTTGTCGGGCAAGAACTTCACCGATTCGAGGCGGTGTGTGAGGTGGATAGGGTGAGTGTCCACGAGTGCGGCGTGCAGGTCACCGTAGAGAGCCAGGCCTGCCATCTCGGTTCCGTGCGAATGAACAGGTGCGGTCTGCCATTGCGGGTCTGCGGCATGCAGATCAGCGACGTCGATCGAGTCTGCCAGCAAGGGATGGGTGTCCTGCACGCCAGTGTCGAGGATGCACACCACCGGCGCGTCGTCGTCGGCCACCTTCAAACGTCCCCGCAGCTCCTCTGCCCATTCGGCCTGCTCGGTGGCGGGCAGTTCTGTCAACAAGGTGGCGACGTCATGTGGTCGCCGCAGTTCGGCGATGTCATCAACGGACTGGAATGTCTGCGCCAATTGGGCGGCGGAGGACCGCAGGAGCACTACCGTCCGGTCGCCGAAACCCAGATAGTGCTCGCTGGTACGCAGCCCCTGCCGTGCAACAAAGTCACTGAACCTCGCCGATTCGCGGCGATCACGGTTGAGCAGCCACACCTCCCACCAGCGGACTTCGGTGGTGTCGTCAGGGAACAGTTCATCTGGGTCGGTCCACAGTTCGCGGATCGTCGCGCGCCGGATCGACTGGATGCCTTCGATCAGTGCGGCGTTGCTCGCTTTGGCCTCATCGGTAGACGCAACGTAGGCGTCCAACCGCTTGAGGAAGTACTCCTTCTTGCCGCGCGGTATGTACACGGTCGCCATCTGAACGATCCCGCGATCGGTGTGTGTCTCCCGGACGGCGACCAGCTCGGGCTGCTCACCGGAGCGCTGAGGGTCCAGACTCTGCAGCGCCAACTCCAAACCGGCAAATGACACAAACGTGACGTAGGTGCCTGCCGGCTCGACCTCATCATTCGTCGCGGGCGCGACCGCGGCGTTGAATTCGTCAGTGAGGCGGCGGCCATGGCCCTTACGGTCTCCCGTGAACTCGTGTTTATCGCCACCGCCGCCAGCGCTGGCGAGCGTGAACGGCTCCGATAACGGCGGCACGGGCACGACAAGATGTGGGCGGTCTCGATCTGCCATGAGGCTTAGATCGCCGGTTCACTGTGGCGGCTGGTGCGAGGACGCTCACGCAACGCGGTCACCACATCGTCGGTGCGGACCCGGGCCCGGCCGGTCAGCACCGTTCGTTTTGCCGCATTCTCTGCCGCTGTCGCGATCTCTCCATGGCTGAGCCCGTGGGCGGCAGCGACGACTCTCGGCCAACTCAGGTTTCCGATCTGGAACAGGGCAAGGCGGTTCCGGATGACTGCCTCGATGGCCGCATCGTCGGGCAGCGCGAAATCCATCACCGTGTCAAACCGGCGATAGAGCGCGTTGTCCAGGAGCTGGGGATGATTGGTGGCCGCGATGATGATGCTGTCAGAGGACTCCTCTTCCAGGAACTGAAGAAAGGAGTTGAGGACTCGGCGGATCTCGCCGACGTCATTGGGTGCAGCCCGGTCACCGGCGAGCGCGTCGACCTCATCGAACAAATACACCCCCCGCGTGTCGATGAGTGCATCGAAGATCAAACGCAGCTTCGCAGCCGTCTCACCCATGAATTTGGTGATGATGGTGTCCAACCGCACCGAAAACAGCGGAAGCCCAAGTTCGCCCGCGACGACACGTGCGGTGGAGGTCTTGCCGGTCCCCGGAGGACCGATGAGCAGCAGCCGGCGCGCGGCGCGAAGACCGTGCCGGGCCAGCTTGTCTCGCTGACGCTGTTCCAGCAACACATGCCGTAGGCGCTCGGCAAGACCGGGCGACAAGACGAGGTCTGCCAGTCGGGCCTCCGGGTAGGTGACCGTGAGCAGCGAACTCAATTCACCGCGAGGCTGGGCGACGGGCACCACCGAGGCCACTCTCGACTTCATCGCGCCACGCTTGCGCAGCTCATCAACCAGGTCACGCAGTTCCTGGGCGAACTTCCCATGCCCGGCACGCGCGGATCTTGCAGCCACCTGCATCGCCACGGCGTAGAACTGGGGGTCATCGCCCTCGGCGTGGCTCATGACGAGAGCCTTCAGCTGGTCATTTGTCGCCACGGCCGACCTCCCCTCGGTTCACACAACCGTCCTGACCAGCGCGGCAGGGCTGTGAGCTGAGTCTAACCATTGCTACGGCCGCACCCAGACACCACGCCTGACGCGAACGCCCCAACCTAGCCGCCAAAATCAGCACCGCGCCACGCCCGTATCCATCGACTATCACCCACCGTCGTCCCGATGTGTTCTCACTGACCAGTCCGGGCATATATGCGTGAGCGCGCGGCGAGGCAATCTACATCCGCCAATGCGGCTGTACCCGATTGATATCCAACTTGCGCACGCCCGGAACGCCTGGGGCAATCACGGCGTGATCGAGCACCGACTTGACGATCGCCTGTTGGCGGTCGATGTCGAGGTCATTCCATTGGCCGCGCAGCACGTCGCCGGAGCCCACCAAATCCACCACTGCACTGGTGTCAGTGGCCTTGGCGATGTCGCGGCGGGCTTGGGCGATGCGGTCGTTGATGGGGTCGCGGGCGGCGATCCATTCCCGCGCTGACACCGCACCCTCGGCGTAGAGTCCAGCCAGTTCATCCAAGCGGGCCTGGTCGGCTTCAAGCTGTGTTGCCAACGCCGCGACATCAGCATCGACGCTGGCCTTGCCCGCCAACGCTTCGGCCAGCTGCGGGGAGTCCAGTCGGGTCAGCACCGCATCGGTGAGCAATTCTTCGACCGGTTGCGCGACCACGGTGAGTCGGCCGCAGCCGCCGTGGTCGGGGCCTTTCAAGCAGACATATCGGCGAACCCTGTTAGTCGGATTGTTATGGCGGGCTTGGGAAAACAACCGATTTCCGCAGCGCCCGCACCGCAACATCCCCGATAGCAGGTAGGTGCGTGGGGCGCGAGTCTTGGTCACCGAGCGGGCAGTCGTCCGCGCAAGGATGCGGTCACGTTCGGCGGGGGTGATGATCGCCGGCCACACCGCAGACCCGATCACCTCCCCATGATGCTCGCGGAGCCCGGCGATACGCCCGGAAATCAGGATCTGGCGCACCGCCGTGGTTTGCCACGACTTGGACACCGCCGGTGCGATCCCGGTGTCGTTGAGCCAGATCGTCAGCGACCGAATCGACGCGCCAGCCAGATACCGGTCGACCATCTCGCGAACGACCTTGGCCTCGGTCTCGCGGAGGGTGATCTTGTCGGATTCGTAGCCGAAGGGCCGTGCCGACCCGTGCGGTATGCCCTGTTCGGCGTTCTGCAACATCTTGCGGCGGATACGTGCGGACTTGCGGCCGGATTCTTTGGCGGCGAACGCGGCGAAAATCCGGGCCATGAACAGCCCATCATCGTTACCGAGATCGATGTCGGCGGTCACCGTGGCGACATCCCGTACACCCACCGATTCACACAGAGTCACGAACTCTTCCAACTCGACCGGTCGGCGATGCAACCGATCCAGGTTGTAGACGATCACCGCATCCCGGGCACCGGATTTCAGATCGGCCAACATCCGGGCGTACTCGCGGCGCGGCTTACCTGAGTAGGCCGACACATCGTTGTCGACATACTCATCACCGACCTGCCAGCCCCGATCAGCGGCCAGTTTGCGGCAGTCCTCCACCTGCCGTGCCACGCCCAACCCGGTGCCTTCCACATCCGCCGAGATCCGGGCGTAGATCGCCGCCGACCGAACCCCAACCCGCTGAACAGGAGTTTTCGCTTTCACCATGAGGGTAGCTTAGCGACATTTGAGCTTGTCCAGCTCAGTGAGTCCGCCGTCTTCCCAGTGCTGGATGTGGTGGGCGTGCAGACCTCGGGTGGCGCCACACCCGGGGACCGCACACGTGCGGTCGCGGTGTTCGAGCGCGCGTCGTAGCGTGCGGTTGATCAGTCGGGTGGTGCGTCCGGAGCCGATGACCTGGCCGTGGCGTTCGAACCACACTTCGCAGGTGGCGTCGCAGGTGAGGTAGCGGCGGTCGGCATCGGTGAGCAGCGGTCCCAGATGCAGTGCGGCGATGCGGTCCTTCAGGTCGAGGTGCACAACGACGGTGGTGCGGTGTCCGTGGGGGCGCCGCGCCGCTTCGGCGTCCCATCCGGCTTCGACGAGTGCGGTGAACGCATCGACGCGGGTGGGCAATGGTGGCCGGTCAGCCGCCGGGCTATCGCCGTGGTCGCGTTTCCACTGGGCGATCAGCCCGTCGTGATGGGATTGCAGGGCCGCCTCGAACGTCGCCGCCTCAATATGCGGAAGGGCGATGTGCCAATAGGTGTACGCGTCATCGCTGTCCTTGGTGATCCACGGCCGCGGATCAGGATCGGGCTCGGCGTCGGCGTCGGCGTCGGATTCCGAGTCGGGACCCGGCTCGGGTTCGGGTTCGGGTCGGGGTTCGAGTTTGAGCGCGGTGCGTAGCTGGTTGACGCCGGCAGAGGCGGCCAGCTCGGCATAGTGGGCATCAGATCCCGCACCGGCCCGCTCGGCGATGATCCCGACCTGGTCCAGTGACAGTCGCCCTTCGCGCAGTCCTTGCACGCAGCGCGGGAATTCTTCGAGTCGTTGCGCCACTGCGGTGATGGTTTTGGCGTTCGTCGACGACGACCCGGTTTTCCACGCCACCAGCGCGGGAATCGAGCGGGCGCCGGTGATGCCGCCTAATCCGTCGCGGTCGATCTCGGCGATGATCTCCACGATGTGCCCATCGATCGCATTACGTTGACCCGCTAGCTCCGCCAACTCCTCGAACAACACCTCGAGACGCGCAGCGCGAGGCGCGCTGGGGACGAAAGACGGTGCGCTCGAGGCCATAACTGCATCCTCGCAGAGGGGTACGACAATTCTCGGCGGCGAGCACTTCTGCTGCACAAGCGAATCCGCCGTGACGCGTCGAGTTCTACACCAGGGTTGTGGGCGGCGATTCTGCGCGACCCTCATGTAGAACTCGGCGCATGTCACACACTTACGGCGCGATGCGGATCTCGCCCGGCTTCCACAGCCCGCTGTGCGTTTCGCTGCCCAGGTCGATTTGCCCAGGCTCGGCGTCGACGATCGTGTCGAAGCGGCGCAGCGAACCCCAGTCCTGACCCCAGTCGTTCGACAGGTACGTCGACATCACCGACGCGCGCAGCAGCAGGTCGGTGATGCCCAGGAGGCCGCCGTTGAGGCCGTCCTGCCAGGTGTCGGTGCTCTGCAGTTTGGCGTAGTAGTCCGGTGAGATCCGGAACTTCGGCACCTCGGTGACGCCGTTGGCGTGCAGCATCGGCTGCTGGCACGGGAACGCCAACCCCACCGCCCAGTCCAGCAGCACGGGCTGTTCGGAGCCGACGTACTCCTGCACCGACCGCACCTCCGGCACGCGCGGCGGAGTCACCGCGATCCAGTCGCCCTGACCGAGATTGAGGTCTTCGGCGATGACCCGCACCGCGACCGCGTCGGTCGGGATGAGGTCGCGCGGATAGCGCAGGTTGCGCCACGACGGCGTGGGACCGATGTCGTAGGGGTCGACGCGGCCCGCGGGCACCGGCGCACCGTCAGGTCCGCGGCGGGCGTATTCCAGCGCGACGGTCTGCCCGGAGGTGACCCCCTCCGCGACACTGCGCCCGGCGATCGTGCCGGCCGCGGTGATCGTCACGAGCGGGTGGGCGTCGTCGGCGGCGGGCAACTCGTACCACGCCGACGCCAGCCGGCTTTCCTGTTGCACCGCAGACGAATACGTTCCCGCGACCGGAACTGTGGTGGGGTCCAGGCCGTAGGGCAGTGGCACCGTCGACCCGTTCACGCCCGGGCGGGACAGCTGCTCGGGCTGGTTCCAGTCGTAGTCGGTGCCGGGCTGCGGGTTGTTCAATCGGATCGCCTCGGCGATGATCCGGTCGGGAACCCCGTTGGGGGAGAAGCCCACCGGGTCCGTTCCACCGAGCGGCCCCAGCGGGCCGTAATCGCCGGGCAGGGCGCGCAGGAACCCGGCATTGGAATCGGGTTCGACGAGCACGTCGTCGGCCAGACCGCAGCCACCGGCGAACGCGCGGATGTTGGCCCACCCGTTGGAGTAGGTGGGGTACTGGCGCACCACGCCGATCGCCATGGACGCGATGAACACGAGCACCATGAACCCGGCGGCAATGGGAATCGGTGCGGCGGTGAGCTTGTCGACGACGCGGGATTCGCTGCGCGGCGTCACGTGCAGCCAGAACGCCCACAGCGCGGCGATCGCGGTCAGCACGAAGAACACCGTGCTGACAGTCACCCCGCCCAGTTGGGGTACCGAGGTGTTGAACGGCACACCGAAGTTGGAGACGTACCACCAGCCGTTGACCGATGCGAAGCACAACGCCAGGACGAAGAACACCAGGGCCAGGAACGTCATCCGGTTGCGCGCCGAGCGCAACACCACCGGCGACATCAGCACCGTGGCCAGCGCCGCCATGGCGCCGCCGACGGCCGCGAACAGACCGAAGTGGTGAATCCACTTGGTGGGGGTGAACATCAGGAAGAAGATCGTCGCGAAGATGATGCCCATCAGCCGCCACGCCGGTCCGCGCGCGACGCCGGGGATCCGTTTGCGGCGCAACATCATGAACAGGGCCGGAAACAGGCACAGCACGGTGAACAGGAACGCGAACCGGCGCGAGATCGCACCATCGACGGTCGGCAGGATCAGGTAGTAGTACCGCAGGATCTCGGTGTACCACTCCTGGCTCGGGCCGATCGCGGTGCGAATCCTGGTGGCCTCCAGCACCGTGGCGAATGTCTGATCGGCGAACACGACCGCCAGGATGACGGTGCCCGCCGCCAGGAGCGGGGCCAGCAGTGGCCAGATGCCGACGGCACGGCGGCGCCGCATGATGATCCGCAGGATGGGCCGGCCGCCGGCCACCAGCGCGGCCACGGCGATCAGCCCCGTGGGCTGAATGCCCAGCGTGAACGCCGCCGTGAAGATGGCCAGCGCGGCCGGTGTGAGCCGCCCGGAACTGATGGCCCGCTCGATCAGCACGTAGGTGATCAGCGCTCCGGTGGCGATCTGCCCCTCCGGGCGCAAGCCGTTGTTGAACGGCATCCAGGCGCCGATCAGCACCAGGCCGGCCGCCCACAGCGCCGGCCTGCTGGCGATCACCGCGGGGCCCAGTCGCGGCAGCACTTCGCGGGACAGCAGCAGCCAGCAGATCAGCGAACAGATCAGATCCGGCAGCCGCATCCAGATGCTGGCGGTGCTGACGTGGGTCATCAACGCCAGCAGGTTGTAGTACCAGCCGAACGGGTCCTCGGGAACGCCGAACCAGCGGAAGTAGTTGGCCATGTAGCCGGAGTGCTCGGCGGTGCGGGCCATCTGCATCTGGTAGCCGTCATCGGAGGAGTTGGTGCCGATGATGTACCAGAGCGCGAACACACCAACCACGAACACGTCTACGGCGGTCAGCGTGCGCCAGCGCGTCGGGATCAGGTGGCGCATGCGCCGCCCGTCGAGGCGGTCCAGCCGCCACAGCGCCAGCAGCGCGATGACGGTCGAGATGATCGCCAGCAGGATCGCGGTCAGCTTCAGCGCGGTCGGCTGCGTGGTGAACCGGGTGTCGATGGTCGCCGAGAACGACATCCCCGGCGGTGCGGGCCCGGTCAGGTCGGTGAACACGCCGACGATCGCGGGGCGCAGATTCGGATCGGAATAGCCGGTGCGCTGAGGTTGGCCGGCGTCTTCGCCGGAAATCTGAGTGAGCCCCACGAAGTCGGCGAACGTCCCGTCTTCCGACGAGGTGATCTCGATGCGTTCGCAGCCGGGTCCGGCGACCCGCGCGCGGTTGACGCTGGCGACCACGACGTTGCGAACGATCACGTCTACGCGGGTGCGCGTGACGTTGACCAGCATCGCGTTCAGCGCCGCGTCGCGGCCCTCGGCCGGTGCGGTGCCCAGCACGAGCCCGCCCTCGGCCGGCATCGTCCGGACCACTTCACACGGGATCGTGGCGGTCAGGCTCACCGGCGCCTGGGTGATGAGCGGGGCGGTGACGTTGGCGAACTGGCCCTGCTGCGGCCAGTTCAGGGTCGCGGTGGTCTGGGTGACGGGCAGCAGCGGGGTGGCGACGGCCATGACGAAGCCGAGCAGCCCGGCGATCGTGGCGACCCACCGCGCGATCCGCACATCCTTACCGGCCGGCCGGCCGGGGGTGGCCGTGGTGTCGCTCGGCGTCACGGTCGTACTCACGGCGTCTCCCGATGTGCCGCTCACGGCAGCGCCCTGATCGGTCCGCCCCGGCTCCACCCGAACACTCGTGTCGATCCTTCCTCGATGACGGCGTCGGGTGCCTCGTCACGCGGCACGAGCCGGATATAGCGCTCGATCGAACCCCAGTCGCGGTACCAGTCGTCGCGCAGGTAGGTCGGGATCGTCGCGGTCCGCAGCAGCGCCTGGATGAACAGGAACGGCCCACCGTCCTCGGCGGCCTGCCACTGGTTCGACGACGCGACCACCTGCTTGAAGTTCGGCAGGATCCGGTACTCCGGCAGTTCGGCAACCCCGAGGTGCTCGGAGAACGGCCGCTGACAGGGGAAGTTGGCGGCGGTGGCGATGTCCATCAGCACCGGCGTCTGCACGCCGAGGAAAGCGCTGGCGGTCTCCAGCACCGGAACCCGCGGCGGCGTGAACGCGAACCACTGATCCTCCGAGAGGTTCGGGTCGTCGGCGACGATGCGGGCGACGTTGGCCTCCGGCGGCGCCCAGGCCAGCGGGAACCTCAGGTTGCGCCACGCCTTCTGCATGTGGATGTCGATCGGCTGGACCTCGCCCAGCTCCTCGTATGTGCCGTCCGGCCGGTGCACGCCCCACTGCAGCTTGAGGGACTGGCCGTAGTTGAACGACCTGTCCTCCTCGTAGTACCAGATCGCGCCCGCGGCGGCGACGGTCACCAACGGCCGGTCGGGGCTGCGGGGCGGCAGCTGGTACCACGCCGACGTCGCCTCCGCGGCGACGGTGTTCTCGTCGTAGCTGCCCATCACCGGGGTCCGGTCGGGGTCGAGACCGAACGGCAGGAACACCCGCGAGCCGTTGACGCCCTCGGGGCCGTAGCCGCCGCCGGTGCCCGCCGCGTACCCCACGCCGATGTTCGGTTTGTCGACGGGTCCGTCGGAGTTCACGGTGCCCGGATTGGCCGCCACGGGTTCCGCGGGTTCGAGGGTGTCGCTGACGCCGTTGGGGGTGAAGCCGACAGGGTCCTCACCGCCGAGGGGACCGTACTGGCCGAAGCGCTGACCCGGAACCGGTTGCAGCATCCCGGCGTTCGTATCGGCCTCGACGAGCACCTGGTCGGCCATCGCGCAGCTGTCCGCCGACAGCCCGGACCGCAGCGCCGCCGTGTTCGCCGCGCCGATGGTGTAGACGGGGTAGCGGCCGACGGTGGCCTTGACCATCGACCCCAGTTCGAGCACGACCATGATGACGGCGACGGCGAGCAGCGGTGTCGACGCCAGCGCGCGGTTGCGGCCCGTGTCGGCGACCTCGGTGTGCCCGGCGTAGTCGATCCGGAAGTGCAGCCAGCCGGCCAGGATGCCGCCGGCGATGGCCAGCACCAGGAAGATCGTGGTGACCGGGAAGCCGACGATGACCGGTTGTTTGTCGAACCAGGGCACGCCGTAGTTGCCGGTGTAGAACCAGCCGTTGATCCCGGAGGTCGCCCACGCCAGCACGAACAGCAGCGCGGTCACGTACAGCGCCAGGTTCCGTCGGCTGTTGACGCCGACGCGGGCGAAGGCGAAGGCGGTGACGCCGCCGAGCGCGCCCGCGAGGCCGGCGAACGCTCCGAACTGCACCGCCCACTTCGTCGGCGTGAGCGTCAGCAGCAGCAGCCCGACGGCCGTGGTGCCGGCCAGCCGCCACACCGGGCCGCCGAAGGTCCCGGGCAGCCGGCCGCGGCGCAGCAGCAGCACGATGAGGCCGAACAGGCACAGCAGCAGGATCAACACCGAGAAGCGGCGGGTCAGCGATCCGTCCACGCTGTCCTCGACGGTCAGGAAGTAGTACCGCAGGAACTCCTGATACCAGGGCAGCGTCGGGCCGACGACGTACTTGATGCGCACCGATTCGGCGACGGTGGCCAGCGTCTGGTCGCGGAACACGATGACGAACAGCAGGGACATCGCGGCCACCAACGGCGCCAGGGAGGACATCAGCCCGTCGACCGGGCGGCGGGCGGAGATGATGCGGGCGATCGGACGCGCACCGACGAGCAGCGGGGCGAGCGCGATCAGACCCTGCGGTGCGAGCGTCACCGAGAACATCGCGAGGACGACGGCCACCGCGGCGGGCCAGAGTTGGCGGGTGCCGACGGACCGCTCCACCAGCATCCACACCGCGATCACCGCGAACGCGATCAGCGGTTCGGGCCGCAGGCCGTTGTTGAACGGTAACCAGGCCGCGAGGAACACCGCGCCTGCGGTCCACACCGCGACCCGGTTGGCGGCCAGGCGTCTGCCGAGCCGCGGGATCACGCAGCGGCTGATGATCAGCCACGTCGCGATCGCCGCCGCCGTGGCGGGGATGCGCATCCACACGCCGGCCGTGCTGATCGACGCCAGGTTCGCGAGCACGCTCTGGTACCAGTCGAACGGCGCTTCCGTCGCGCCGAAGTAGCGGAAGTAGTTCGCGGTGTAGCCGGCCTCGTCGGAGACGCGCGCGATCGTCAGGTTGTATCCGTCGTCCGACGACTGCGCCCCGACCACGTGCCACAGCAGCAGCGTGCCGATCACCCCGATGTCGGCCAGCCATGTCCACAGGCCGACCCCTCGCAGGCGCCGCCATGCGCGGGGGACGCCGCGCCCGACGCGGCGGTCGAGCAGGGCCAGCGCGACGATCGAGGCGAGCACACACAGCACGCCCAGCGTCATCACCGCCAGCTTGAGCAGCGTGGGGCTGGTGATGAACCGGGTGTCGACGTCGATGCGGGCGGTCAGGCGTGGCTCTGATGTCGCCGCCGGGGCGGCTCCGGGCTGTGCCGCCACCTCGAGCTCGGTGAACACGCCGGCGACCTGCGGACGCTTGTCCGGGGCCAGCGTGCCCGCGGCTCCGGGGATGCCGACGAAGTCGGCACCGACCGCGCCGACGTCGGCCCAGATGCGCAGCTCGCTGCATGCGCCCGCCGCGACCGCGGCGCGCGGGGCGACCGCGGCGACCGAATCGCGGAACGCGACGACGACGTCATCGGCGTTGGCGCGGACGAACAGCCCGTTGCGCCCGGCGGCGATGCCTGCGGGCGGGATCGTGGAGAACACGAGGCCGCCGTCGGCGGGCATCGTGGAGATCGCCTGGCACGGGATGGCCACGTGGAGCGCCCGCGGCGCCCCGGACACCAGCGGCGCGGTCAGGTCGCCGACGAAGCCGTCCTCGGCGGGCGCCTGCGGCCACAGGATCGTGGCGGTGGCCTGCTTCACCGGCAGCAGCGGGGCCAACGCGCACAGCACGACGCCCGCCAAGCCCGCGAAGACGGCGAGAAGGCGGACGAAACGGTGGGCGGGCACGAGCGTCGATGGTAGGCGACGGACCTAGTGGCGAAGCGGCGCCGGGCTCCACAGGCCGCTGCGCGTTGTGGAACCGAGATCCAGGCGTGCCGGTACGGCGTCCCGGTAGAACGGCGTGAGCTGCTGCAGCGCACCCCAGTCGCGGAACCAGTCGTCCTTCAGGTACGTCGGCAGGGTCGCCGGGCGCAGCAGGAGTTCGGTGATGCCCAGTGGGCCGCCGCCGAGGTAGTCCATCACCGGCGAGTTGGCCTCGGCGCCGAACCGGTCCGGCATGATCCGCCACTTCGGCACCTCGACGACGCCGTCGCGGTGGTCGAACGGACGCTGGCAGGGGAAGGCCAGCCCGACCAGCCAGTCGAGCAGGACGGGGTCCTGCGAGCCGACCACGTCCTGCAGTGAGCGCAGTTCCGGGATCCGGGGCGGGGTCAGCGCGATCCAGTGCTCCGGGCTCAGGTCGTCGTCGTTGGCGACCAGCCGGATGCGGGTGGCCTCGGCGGGGATGGCGTCCAGCGGCACCCGCAGGTTGCGCCACGCCGGCGACGCCCCGACGTCGCCGAATCCGACGCTGCCGCCCGGGTCCGGATCGGCGCCGCCGTCGTCGGTGGCCCACTGCACCACCATGTCGCCGGGATCGAAGCGGCCGGCTGCCGACACCACCAGCAGCGGCCCGCGCGAACCGCGGTCGGGCAGCCGGTACCACGCCGAGCGCAGATCGGCCGGCGCCTGGGTGCCGCTTCGCCAGCTACCCAGCACGGGGGTGCGGGCCGGGTTCAGGTTGAAGGGCAGCCGGGCGCGGGATCCGTTGATGCCGGCGCGGGCGGTCGTGCCGCCCTCGGTGCCGGCCTCGTCGCCCGTCTCGTCGTCACCTTCGGTGTCGGCGAAGTTCGTCGCACCCGGTTGGTCCATCACGGCGTCCGCGGACACGTCGGACGGGATGCCGTTGGGGCTGAAACCCTGCGCCGCCGCGGCGCCCAGTGCGGCGCCGACGGGAACCCCGATGGGCGCGAGCAGTCCGGCGTTCGGATCCTGTTCGACCATCACGTCGTTGGCGAGCCCGCACGTCTTGCCGGTCAGCGCCTCGAGGTTGGACCGGCCGACCGTCCACGCCGGGTACTGGTCGACCATCGCCAGCGTCAGCGAGACCACCTCGAACATCACCACCAGCCATGCGGCGATCGCCAGCGGTGACTGCACGATCCGGCGCCACCGCCAGCGGCCGTCGTCGTCGGGGGAGGTGTCGCGTCCGGAGAAGTGGAACCACGCCGCCACGAGCAGCGCGAGCACGGACAGTCCGAGCAGCAGCGTGGTGAAGCCGAACTTGTATTCGGGGAACGAATTCGACCAGGGCACCCCGAAGTTCGAGACGTACCACCAGCCGTTGACGGTGGCGAACGACAGCGCGGCGACGAACAGCACCGTGGCCGCGAACATGGCCCGGTTGCGTCGCGACTTCATCGCCACGGCCATGACGGCGACGGCGGCCAGCGCGCCGAGGGACCCCGCGAGCCCGGCGAACACACCGAAGTGGTGGGTCCACTTGGTGGGGGTGAACATCATCGCGAAGAACGAGATGATCGTGATACCGATGATCCGCCGGCTCGGCCCTGCCGCGGTGCCGGGGATGCGGCCCTTGCGCAGCGTCATCGCCACGGACACGGCCAGCGCGAGCAGCAGGGTCAGCACCGCGAAACGCCGCGCCACCGAGCCGTCGGGGCTGGTGGTGAAGAGCCGCTCGTAGCGGATGTGCTCGTCGAACCAGCTCAGGCTCGGCCCGACCGCACTCTTGAAGGCGCTGGCCTGCAGTTCGCCGACCAGGGTCTGGTCGCGGAAGATCAGGATCGCGGTGACGGTGCCCGCGGCCAGGATCGGCGCCAGCAGGGCCAGGTAGCCGAACCGCGCGACATGCCGCGCCACGATCGTCTTCAGTGGCCCGACGGCGACCAGCAGGGCGCCGACGGCGGCGATGCCGGTCGGCCCGGAGAACAGGGTGAGCGCGCCGATGATGACCGCGATCGCGACCGGCAGCAGCCGGCTGGTGGCCACCCCGCGCTCCACCGAGCACCAGGTCAGCAGGATGCCCAGCGCGATGATCGGCTCGGGCCGCAGACCGTTGTTGAGTGGCAGCCAGACCGCCAGGAACATGCCCGCCGCCGTCCACGCCGCCGCGCGGTTGACCTTCACCGCGTGTCCGAGGCGCGGGATCACCTCCCGGCTGATCAACCACCAGCAGGCCAGCGCCATCAGCAGGGTCGGCAGCCGCATCCACACGCTGGCGGTGCTGACGTGCGACCACAGCGCGAGCAGGTCGTAGTACCAGCCGAACGGGGCTTCCGGTGTGCCGAACCAGCGGTAGTAGTTGGCCATGTAGCCGGACTGTTCGGACACCCGGGCCATGGTCAGGATGTAGCCGTCGTCGGCGGTGTTGGCGCCGACGAAGTGCCACCACACCAGCACGGCGGTGACCACACCGTCCAGCGGGGTCATCGACCACCAGCGCGACGGGAGGAACCGGCGGTGGCGCATCCCGTCGTCGGTGTCGAGGACGTGCAGCGCACCGAGCGCGATGACGGTCAGCGCGACGCCCGCGAACATCACCAGCAGCTTGAGCAGGGTGGGCGTACTGCTGTAGCGGGAGTCGACGGTGGCCGAGAACTGCAGACCGGGCGGGGCGGGCCCGGTCAGGTCGGTGAAGACGCCGACGATCTGCGGCCGGAAGTCGTAGCCGCTGCGTTCGCCGCGCAGCGGTTGGCCGGGGTCCTCTCCCGGTTCCACGTCGTCGGGGCCCTGGGTGAGGCCGACGAATTCGCCGGTGACCTTGTCGGCGTGGGCGGTGAACACCAACTGCCGGCACTGCGGGCTGAGCACTTCGTCCAGCGGCGCCGACACCACCGGCGTATTGCGGACGATGACCAGCAGGTCGTTGTTCACCCGCTCGATGAGCAGACCCCGGTCGACGGCCTTGGGCGCCTGTTTGGGCACGGTGGACAGCAGGACGGTGCGTCCGGTGTTCGCGGGTCCGGCCAGCCCGGCCGCCGCCCGGCACGGCACGGTGATCGTCAGATCGGTGGCGACGTAGCCGATCAGTGGGGCGTCGACGCTGCGCAGGACGCCGTCCTGCGGCCAGTTCAGCTCCGCGGTCGTCTGCTTCACCGGCAGCAGCGGGGTGGCCAGCGCCATCGCCGCGCCGAGCAGTCCCGCGACGATGGCGATGAGGCGCGCCGTCCGGTGGTTGCTCCCGACCGCAACCCCAGAGTTCACGGGCCTAGATGTTAACGGCCCGGCCTGGGCGTCAGTCATCGACTCTGATCGCCAACACGAACGGACCGATGTCGGAAACCTCGAAGCGCGGGTCGTCGAACAGTGCCGCGTCGAGCTTCACCTGATAGCGCCGCACGTTCGGGTGGTTGGGGTAGACGTCGGAGGCCAGCCGCAGGGTGTAGGTGTCCTCGGCGCCACGGCGCATCAGGAACACCGTCGGCGGATCCCACGGCATGCCGTCCAGCGCCGCCACGAACTGGTCGGCGTCACCGAGGGTCCGCCAGCTCTCGATGGCCTTCGCCCGCTCGTCGAACTGCGCGAGGGGGTTGGCGTAGTGCGACGTCAGACCCTGGAATCCGTAGTACGGGTAGTAGGACAGGAAGCTGTAGTCGGCGGTCAGCACGATCGTCTCGTTGCGGGGACGGCCGGTCGCGTCGAGGATCGCCGCGTCGATCTCGCGGTAGTAGCGTTCGGAGCCGGGCGGCCTGCGGTCGGCGCGCTGCCCGTAGCCGTCGGTGTCGCTGTAGGCCACGGCGATGTCCGGGCGGAGCACGTCGGGGATGTCCTGGCTGAAGGTGAGCGCCCCGATCGTGCCGACGGCACCCGCGGCCACCAGCAGCCGTCGGCTGGAGAAGTTCTCGGCCAGCCCGCGCGCCGCCTCGACGAACCCGAACACCCCGGCGGCGGACAGCAGGATCACCAGCGTCGGCTGCAGCCGGAACGACAGCAGCGTGGTGCCCGCCAGCGTGGTGAGCATCGACAGCAGCGACCACGCGTAGACCGCGAGCACGGCGATGGCCAGCGCCCCGGCCCGGGTGGAGGTGCGGGCGCGCACGACCAGCCAGACCGTGCCGACCAGGCACAGCGCGCCGAGCAGCGTGAAGCTGAGCATCGGGAAGGACAGCTGAGCGCCGTCGGCGGGCAGGTAGTGCTGGGCGGTGCCGGTGTCGGCGGGTGTGCCTTTCGCCGCCGCCAGAAGGTAGGGACCCCAGCCGATCAACGCGATCGCGCCGGAAATCACCGCGATCACCAGGAGCCGTAGCAGTGGTTCGATCGTTCGGCGGGCGACGGCGACCGTCAGCCCCATGAGCACCAGCGTGAACGCCGCATAACCCAACAGCAGTGTGTAGAACAGGGCCGCCACCCCGAGAAACACCCCGACGCCGACGATCGCGCCCCACCCGGCGTGCCCGATCCCCGAGTCGGCCCCCGCAAGCGGGAGGTACCCCCGTCGCTCCTGCCCGCCGTGCCGGCTCCCGGCCCGCAACCCCGACCATGCCAGGACGAACACCGGCGGCAGCAGCACCGCGACGATCGCGGCATACGGTTCGGCCGGCGAGTAGGCCAGCATCACCGCGGCGGTCGCGGTGGTGACGATCAGCGCGTACCGAAACCGGATCATCGCCGTCCACAACACATATGCGAGGACGACGGAGATCGCGATCGAGATGATCGCCCAGGGTTTGAACATCTCCCACGCGGGTGTGCCGGTCAGCGCGGCGAGCCGTCCGCCGAGCCAGAACCACCCGGGCGGATAGAACGGCGGCAACCCGTAGTAGGTCATGTCGTGCAGCGCCGCGGTGTCGGCGAAGCGGGTCAGGTATTCGGTGCGGAACTGCTGGTCCACCGAGATGCCGAACAGGTAGAGCTTGGTGGCGCCCAGCGGCATCGCCAGGGTCACGACGGCGAACGCGGACAGGAACACCGTCGACGCCGCGTGCGCCAGCAGGCGCCTGCCGCGCTGGTGCGCCCACGCCGCCGCGAACAGCCCTGCCAGAGCGCCGAATTGGCCGACGGTGGTCAGCGCGTGCAGTTGATTCGACGAGTTGTAGGCCGGCCACTCGACCCGCGCGATCGCCGCGAGGGCCACGACCGCGACGGCGGCGGCGATCAGCGCCGCCACCACCATCCGGCCCGCGACTTTCAACGGGGCGGCCAGCGAGTTCGTGCCCACCGGGTTAGATGGGCAGCTTGCGGAAGATGGGCCGCGGAATGTGGCGCAGCACCATCATCACGTAGCGGAACGCCCCCGGCGCCCAGACCAGATCCTTACCCTTGGCCGACGCGGTCACCGCCAGTTCGGCGACGTATTCCTTGTCCACGGTCAGCGGCGCTTCCTTGACGTGGGCGCTCATCCGGGTCCGCACCTGACCGGGGCGGATGACGAGGACGTGAACGCCGTACTCGCGCAGCGCTTCTCCGAGTCCGAGATAGAAACCGTCGAGCCCGGCCTTGGTGGACCCGTAGACGAAGTTCGACCGCCGCACGCGCTCACCGGCAGCCGAGCTCATCGCGATGATCTGACCGAAGCCCTGTTCGCGCATCTTCTCGCCGAGCAGCACGCCGACCGAAACCGCCGCGGTGTAGTTGATCTCGGCGATCTGCACGGCTTTGCGCTGGTTCTGCCACAGCTCCTCGGCGTCACCGAGCAGCCCGAACGCGACGATCGCCACGTCGATGTCGCGGGCGCCGGCTTCGCACGCCCGGTCGATCACATCGGGGTGGCTCGCGGTGTCCACCGCGTCGAAGTCGATGACCTCGACGGATTTGGCTCCCGCGCTGCGCATCTGAGCGACGGCGGCGTCGCGGCCGGGATCGTCGGGCAGCGCGGCGAGCACGATGCGGGCGGGCGCGTCGCGCAGGTAGCGCTCGCAGATCGCCAACCCGATCTCCGAGGTCCCGCCGAGCAGCAGGATGGTCTGGGGGTTACCTACGGCGTCAAGCATGTGTGCGCACCATTCAGAGCAGCTCCAAACGTCGGGCCATGTCCGAGGCGAACACCCCGTCGGGGTCGACCCGACGGCGCACGGCGATCCACTCGTCGATGCGCGGGTACATGGCGTGGAAGGTGTCGGCGGTGGTGCGGGAGTCCTTGGCGGTGTAGAGCCGCCCGCCGAACCGCAGCACCCGGTGGTCGAGTCCGCTGATGAACTCACCGAGCCCGGGTTTGATCGGGAAGTCGACGCAGACGTTCCAGCCGGGGATCGGAAAGCTCAGCGGCGCTTTGTTTCCGGGGCCGAACAGTTTGAACACGTTGAGGAACGAGTAGTGGCCGGAGCGCTGGATGTCGACGAGGATGGCCTTGAATTCGTCGACGGCCTCGGTGGGCACCACGAACTGGTACTGCAGGAACCCGTCGCTGCCGTAGGCACGGTTCCACTCCCCGAACATGTCGAGCGGGTGGTAGAACTGCGTCAGGTTCTGGACCTTACCGCGGTAGGTGCCCGATTTGCGGTACCACAGCTCGCCGATCGGTCCGAACGTCCACTTGTTCGCCAGCCCGTTGGGAAACACGTCGGGGAACGTGAGCAGTTGCGGCGCATCGAATTTCAGTGGATTGCGTTGCAGCTTCCTGGGCAGCTGGTCGAGGGTGGCCAGCGAGCCGCGGGAGATGGCGGCACGGCCGAGTTTGGGCGGCGGGCTGATCGCGTCGAACCAGGCGCTGGAGTAGGAGTAGTTCGCCTCGCTGCCGTCGCTGTGGAAAGCGATGGTCTCGTCGAGGTCGGCGGTGACGTCGCCGTCGGCGATGAAGTAGGCGGTCTCCGTCGGCGTCATCGCGATGGTGGCGCGCAGGATGATGCCGGTCAACCCGTTGCCCCCGACGGTCGCCCAGAAGAGGTCGGCGTCCTTGCCCCGCGGTTTGATGGTGCGCACGGTGCCGTCGGCGGTGAGCAGGTCCATCGAGCGGACGTGGTTGCCGAAGCTGCCCGCGCTGTGGTGGTTCTTCCCGTGGATGTCGCACGCGATCGCGCCGCCGACGGTGACCTGGCGGGTGCCGGGCAACACCGGAACCCACAGTCCTAGCGGCAGTGCCGCCCGCATCAGCTGGTCGAGGTTGACCCCGGCGTCGACGTCCACGAGATGGCTGTCGCTGTCCATGGTGTGGATGCGGTTGAGCGCGGTCATGTCGACGACGAGGCCGCCGCCGTTCTGGGCGTTGTCCCCGTAGGACCGGCCCAGTCCGCGGGCGATGATCCCGCGTTGCGGATCGTCGGCGACCCGCGCGACGGCGTTGACGATCACCTCGGGGTCGGGCGTCGACAGCACCTGCGCCACGGTGGGCGCGGTACGGGCCCAACCGGTGAGCCGCCTGGTCGTGGTCTGCAACATCGTGACGAGGGTACCGCTTCGGTCCGGCGGGTCAGCGCAGCCGCAAAGTGGTGCGCACGCCATGCGGGGCTCGACGGTAACCTGATGATCGGCGCTGGGGGGTTGGTACATGCAGCTGAGCGATATCGACACCTGGAATGTCGGCGCGCTGCAGTCCATCTCCTTCGAGCTCGGTGCCGAACTCGAGAACATCGAGGGTGTCACGTCCGACCTCGAGATGATCTCCCGATTACCCGGCTGGGACTCTCCGGCCGCAGACGCCGCCCGCGGCAAGATCCACGAGAGCAAAGGCAAGGTGCTCGACGACGTCGCGGTGATCGGCGCGGTGGCCCAGCTGGCCGAGGAGACCTCCGCCGCGGTGGCGGAACTGCAATCCGAGCTCGCCGCCCTGCGTGCCGACGTCGCAGCGCAGGGCGGGCTGCTCACGCTCGCCGACAACGGCGACGTCACGATTACCGCGCCCGCCGACATGCACGACGAGTTACAGCCGATCGCCGACGACCTCGAGTCGCGGGCGAAGGCACTCATTCATCAGGGCCAGGACGTGGACGCCGACTGCGCCGAGGTGTTCGCGAACCTGGCCGAGGGCGACGTCACCGCCAATGGCGCCACCGACTTCGCCGGCGCGCACCAGATGGGCCGCGATCACTCCGGGTTGTCCGCGCCGTACCCGCCGGAGGGCGACGGCGTCGCACCCAACGACGTCAACGCCTGGTGGGAAGCGTTGTCGGTAGAGGAGCAGCGCAAAGTCGTGGCCG
The DNA here is from genome assembly GCF_016313185.1 of Mycolicibacterium baixiangningiae. NCBI lineage: Bacteria > Bacillati > Actinomycetota > Actinomycetes > Mycobacteriales > Mycobacteriaceae > Mycobacterium > Mycolicibacterium baixiangningiae. The sequence continues at coordinate 5,457,117 of NZ_CP066218.1, read as the reverse complement.
AGCATCCCGAATGGGTCGCCAACCGCGACGGTGTCCCGGTAGCGGTACGCAGTGAAGTGAACAAGGCCACGCTGGACCGGCAGCTCGACGAAGCGCAGCGCGACGTCGACTCGACACCCACCCTGCAGCAGTACCTGAAGGACAAGGGTGTGCCGCTGGACCGCCGGGCCTACGGTCACGTGCAGGACTACAACCAGATGGTGGCGGACCGTAACGCCCGCTTGGCGGACCTGAAAGCGATGAAGGAAGCGCTTTCGGCCGACGGAAAGGACGACCCGAACAAGTACCTGATGCTGCTGGAGTTTCCCGAGGGCCGCGAACCCCGGGCGGCCATCGCCGTGGGGAATCCGGACGAAGCCCAGCACGTCGCCGTCACCACCCCCGGAGTGGGCACGACACCGGAGAGCCTGCCCGGAATGGTCAACGAGGCCAGCGCCCTGCGCTCCGAGACACAGAATCAGCTCGCGCTGGCGGGGCGACAAGGTGAGCAGGTCTCCGCGATCGCCTGGCTGGGCTACGAGCCGCCCGACAAGGACGACATCTCGGTGCTCGAGGCCGGATTCGACAGCCGGGCCAACGAGGCGGCGCCCGATCTCGCCGAGTTCTACCGGGGGATCAACGCCACCAACGAGAACGGTTCGGATGTGCACCTGTCAGCGTTCGGCCACTCCTACGGCTCGCTGACGACCGCACAGGCGCTCAACGAACTCGGCCAGCCCGGCGTCGTCGACGATGCGGCGTTCTACGGCTCACCCGGCCTCGGGTTCACCAACGACAGCGTGACGCACCACAACGCCCAGGGTGTGCCGATCGAGACCCACCCACCGATCCGGGACGAGTCCGATCTCTACCTCGCGGACGGGCACGCCTATGTGATGTCGGCCCCCGGTGACCCGATATCGGGGGATCCGAAGTGGGGTCCCATTCCGTTGCCGTCGGCCGGAGACCTCGGCGCGTTCGGTCCCAACCCCTTGACGCTGCCGCTCGAGCAACTGTCGGCCGGTGCCGCGACCACGCCGGACGGCGTTTCTCGTCAGGGCGCCGACTCGCACGCCGACTACCCCCGTCCGGTCGAGTTGCCCAGCGGGGAGAAGATCCTGCGGACACCGGCATACAACCTCGCGGTGATCGCCGCGGATCTGGGAGACGTCGCGACCAGGAGCGGAGAGGACAGGTTGGTGCGGTGAGGGAATCGAGGGTGCCCCACTTCCGGCGGCGCGCAGCGGCCGTCCTGACGGCGCTGGTCTTCACGTGCGGCTGTGGCGGAGGTGGTGGCGGTGACTACGACTCGCCGATCGTGAACGAGGAGATACCTGTGGCCGACATCGCGGAGCTACCGGACATCGAGCAGACCAGATCGCAGATGCTGGAGTTGATCGAGCGGGTGCGCGCGGAAGTGTCGCAGGTCGTGCCCGCCAGCGCGCCGTGGCAATGGGCGTATGACGAAGCCCGCTCGGGGTGCACCCAAGAGGCGACGGGCCACAAGGGCACCTCGCTGTACTTCGCCAAGCTGACGTCGCCGATCTCCTTCGATGACCAGCAGTGGGACCTGGTGTATCCCGCTGTGCAGCGGATGGCGGCCGAGGCCGGTCTGACCGAAGTCACGGCGATGGCGAACTCCACTGGCAACCATGACGTGCGGTTCAGCAGCCAAGACGGTCGCACGCTGGTGTTCGGATCGCGGGAAGCGTCGTTGATCACGGGTTCCATCGCGTGCCGGCGTTCGGCCGGGAGCGCCGCGCCATGAGCGATGTGTACGTGGTGCCCGCCGAGGTACGCCGGTCAGCTGATCAGATGCACGTCGTGGCCCAGGAGGCCGCGATGAGTCGATCCGGGGTGGCCGACAGCATCGCCGGACAGACGGCGGCGTGGAAACAAGCAGGGACGCCCGGGTATTCGAAGTTCATCGCCATCCTCGAGGCGCAGGCCGAGCGCCTGCGCGCCGATCTGACCGACCTCGGCGACAAGCTGCGCGCCGCGGCCGACGTGTATGACCGGCAAGACCAGGAAGGCGGCGACGCGCTGGACCGATCGGTGGGCGGCACGGACTGAGGCGCGCTACCGCAACCGGAAGATCACCGCGCGCTGCACGATGAAGTTGATCACCGTCGCGGTGCCCTGGGCGATGACGAACGCCACCGGCACCCGCCAGGGCTTGTCGTCCCAGGCCGTGTAGAAGGCGTAGTTGATGCCGACCTGCACGGCGTACGTCGTCGCGTAGAGCCCGCACACCGCGAGGAACCGGGCCCGGCTGGGAGGTGCTTGGAAGGTCCAGCGCCGGTTGATCAGATAGGCGGTTGTAGTGCCTGCGATGAAGCTGAGCGTCTTGGCGATGTTGACGTGCAGACCCACTTCGAGCAGCAGCACGTAGAGGCCGAAGTCGACGATCGCGGCGAGGCCGCCGGTGGCGAGGAACCGCCACACCTGCGTGGTCAGCGGCAGCTGGGGCGATATGGGGGGCTCGGCCACCCTGGCAGCTTATGCGGTGCCGCGCTCAGCGCAGCGCCGTGTTCAGGACGCCGCACAGCGCGTCGAGCGCCGCGGGGAAGGCGTGTTCGGCGGGTGCGCCGAAACCGATGATCACGCCGTCGGGGTCGGCGACGTCCGGTCCGGCCGCGGGGTGGCGCATGACGGACAGGCCGGTCAGCGCGATACCTGCGTTGCCGGCGCGTTGCAGCACCTCGTGCTCGACGCCGTCGGGCAGGGTCAGCAGCGCATTGAGCCCCGCTGCCAGACCGCGGATCTCGACGTCGAACGGGGCGAGTGCGTCGACGAGCCGGTCGCGCCGCCTCCGGTACCGCATCCGCATCCGGCGGATGTGTCGGTCGTACTGGCCGCTGGTGATGAAATCCGCCATGGTCAGCTGCGCCAGGGAGTCGACGAAGAACTGGCTGCCGCCCGCGGCGGCCAGCACGGGTTCGACGAGGTGGTCGGGCAGCACCATCCACCCCAGCCGCAGCGCCGGCGCCAAACTCTTGCTGACCGAGCCGAGGTAGATCACCCGGTCGGGCGCGAGGCTCTGCATCGCACCGACGGGCTGGCGGTCGTAGCGGAACTCGCCGTCGTAGTCGTCCTCGAGGACGTAGCCGCCGCGGCGCTGCGCCCACTCGACGGCGGCGGTGCGGCGGGTGGGGTGCAGCGGCATTCCGTGCGGGTTGTGGTGGGCCGGGGTGAGCAGGACGGCGGGCACGTCGTACTGGTCGAGGTCGCTGATCACCGCACCGTGCTCGTCGAGGCCGATGGGCGCCGTCGACGAGCCCAGCGCGCTGATCGCGTCGCGAAAGATGAACAGGCCGTAAGCTTCGACGGCGATCGGCCGCTGCGGGCCGAAGACTCGCGTGAGCAGTTCGACCGCATGCCGCACGCCCGCGCAGATGACGATCGTCTCCGGTGAGGTGCGCACGCCGCGCACCCGCCCGAGGTAGTCGGCGAGCGCCTCGCGCAGTTCCTGACGGCCGCGTGGATCGCCCATCCACAACGCTTCGTTCGGAGCGTTGGTCAGCGCGCGCCGTGCGGAGGTGAGCCAGGCGCCGCGCGGGAACTCCGACACGTCGGGGGAGCCGGGCATCAGGTTGTGGCGCGCGGTCGTGCGTCGTCCGCGCGGCCGGGTGCTCAGTTGTCGCGCGCCGGTGTTCACCACCCAGGTGCCTGCGCCCTGCCGCGACGCCAGCCAGCCTTCGGCGACGAGTTCGGCGTAGGACTCGGCGACCGTGTTGCGGGCGATGCCGAGGTCGGCGGCCAGCGTGCGCGACGGCGGGAGCGTGGTGCCGGGGGTGAGCCGGCCCGAGCGGACGGCATCGCGCAGCGCGTTGATCAGCAGGTCGCGCACCCCGCGGGCGCCGGGCCGGATCACCTCGCGCAGGTCGAGGTGCAGGTCGCGCGCCCCCGAATTGGCCCACGAAGTCACGTCACAATTGAACCATCTGCGTGGGTTTTTCGGGACTACCGTTCGAGATATGACACAGACACTGAATGCCGGGACCAGCGGCCGCATCAAGATGTTCAAGGTCGCTCCGGAGCTCTACGGCGCGATGATGACGCTGTCGGACGCGTCCGCGAAAGACGTCGACCCGACCATCGGCGAGCTGATCAAGATCCGCGCCTCGCAGATCAACGGCTGCGCATTCTGCCTCGACATGCACACCCGCGACGCCCGCACCCACGGCGAGACCGACCAGCGGCTGGCGTTGGTGGCCGCATGGGACGAGGCGGGCGACCTCTTCACCGAACGGGAGCGCGCCGCACTGGCACTGACCGAGGCCGTCACCGAGGTCGCCGAGCGGGGCGCGGTCAGCGACGAGGTGTACCAGCAGGCCGCCGAGGTCTTCACCGACCGCGAACTGGGTCAGCTGATCGCGATGGCAGTGACCATCAACGCGTGGAACCGGATCAACCTCGCCGCACCGCAGTCGATCCCGCGCCGCTGAAACCAATACGGTCGGGAGTGTGCAGACCCGGTCCGGTGCGGAGATCACGTTCGACGGTGACGTCGTGACGAAGCTGCACCGGCCCGGGACCGATCCGCGCGCACTGCGGACGCGGCTGACGGTGGCCGACGAACTGCACGAGACCCTGCTGGCGCCGCTGACGGTGGTGCCCGAACGGGCCGGCGCGCGGTGGAGGAGCCGATGGCCCCGCGTGGACGTCGTGGTGCCGCAACCGGAGCTGCTGCCGTGGGCGGAGGCCGGGGCGCTGCTCGCGCGGTTGCATGCCCAGCCGGTCGCGGCGCGGCTCCCGCACGGATGGCCGGTCCGGCTGCGGCGGGCCGTCGAGCGGCTGCGGGGGACGGGGGCCGCCGCGGAGGCGGTGCGGCGTGCGGTGGTCGGACTACCGCCGCAGGTGTGGCGCGTCGGCTCGCCGGGCCGGCCAAGCACGGTCGTGCACGGAGACTTCCACCTCGGCCAGCTCGGCCGCCGAGCGTCTGGTCAACCGTGGGTGCTCATCGACATCGACGATCTCGGGGTCGGCGATCCCGCCTGGGACCTTGCGCGGCCCGCGGGGTTCTGGGCGGCCGGGCACATCCCGGACGACGACTGGTCGGCGTTCCTCGGCGCATACCGGCAGGCCGGCGGCGCAGCACTAATCGCTGCGTCCGCCGACCCGTGGCCGGTGCTCGAACCGTTCGCCAGGGCGGCCGTGGTCGCCGCGGCGGTCAACCACCCGGACGACGATCTGCTTGTCGAAGCCTGTGCGCGGATGATCTAGCTGGAGAAGAACAGCCGTCCGAAGCCCTGTTTGCGGTAGTGCTTGTTACCGTGCTGGCCCCAGCCAGGACCGTATCCGTGGCCCCCGCCGTAGGACTGCTGGGGCGGGGGCAGCGGAGCCTGCGCGAAGCGGCTCTCCATCTGCGTGAGCGCCTCGAGTTCCCCGAAGTCGAGAAAGATGCCGCGGCAGCTGTCGCATTGCTCGAGGTGGATGCCGTTGCGCTCGTAGGTTTTCATCGCCCCGGAGCACTTCGGGCATCGCAGCGTGTTGCTGCCGCCCGGTGTCGAGGACGTCGGCGGTTGGTATGGCGGGATGCTCATATCGCCATAACGCTAAAGCATCCTGGGAAGTGCCTGTGCGAAATAACCGCCCGCGTTCGTAACCTGACGGCGGGAAATCGCCCGGATTTCCGCCGTGCGGTCACGAACGCGGGCGGCACCCCTCGTGATTACTCGCTCGCCGACTTCTCCGAAGGGGACGCCTTGTCCGCGGCGGGTGCCTTCTGCTCTTTCGGAGTCTTCTTGCCGCCGTTGGTGAGGCGCTTGCCCAGGTCGTTCGCCGCCGCCCTGAGGTTGTCGCCGGTCGCCTTGAGGGCGCCTGCGATCTTGGCGCCCGGATTGGGTTTCTTCGTGACCGGCTTGGCGACCGTCTCGTCGCCGTTGTCCTGATCGACGGGGGCCGCGGTCTCGTCGGCGTTCACCTGCTCGACCGGCGCGGGGGTCCCGCTCTCGGCGCTCCCCTCGGGTGCGGGCGCGCCCTCCGGTGCCGGATCGCCTGACGTGACCTCTTCGGTGCCGGTGCCGGTGCCGGTGCCGGTGCTGGTCTCGGTCACCGTGATCGACGTTGTCGACGCCTTCAAGAGCGAGGTGTCGTCGGCGGAACGCGGCAGCGCCGGCGACGGTGGTGCGTCGTCCGCTTCCAGCGGGTTCCCCGTGCCGTCCCAGCCGATGGCCCGCGCGATTGCCTTGGAGAGGTTGATCAGCGAACCGATGGCGCCCGGTCCTACTCCTGCTGCCAGCGTGCTGGTCTCCCCGCCGATGACGAGGCCGAGATCGAGGGCGTTGAAGATCGACCCTCCGGGACTCAGCAGACCACCGAAGGTGATCCCCACCGCGAGCGGAAAGCCCAGGGCCTCCAACTCCAGCCCTACAGCCGAGAGCACGGGGGTGAGGTCGAGAGTCTGTCCACCGTTGAGGAAGGCGTCGGCCATGGCGGCGGGAACGTTGATCAGCGTGTTCAGCGCCGCTTCGGGATCGGGTGCCTCGCTCGTGAGGTTCCCGACGATCGATTGGACGCTCGCCGCCAGGGCCAGCACCGGACCGATCACCGGGCCGACGAGCCCCAGCAGCACGCCACTGAGTGGGCTCGCCGAGAAGTCGATCAGCGGTTGGAGATCGGCGGGCAGCACGTCCAGCAGCGGGAGGAGGTCAAACAGCGCCACGTGCGCGGGGTCGAGTGATCCCACCAGATCCGGGGCGAACGGCGCCTCGAAGCCGGCCTGCAGATTGGTCAGGAGCTGTCCGGCGATCGCTTCGAAGTTTGGGAGCTCGCTCAGGTATCCGAGCTGGTTGACGATCACCTGCTGCAGCACCGGGAACGGCGCTTCGGCCCAGCCGTCGGCGAGGCCCGTGAGGTTCGTTTCGGCCTGCCCGAGGAGGTCGACCCACGGGGTGAAGGGGTCGACGGCGGCGGAGAGCTGTACCGACGGATTGGCCACCTTGACGTCGGGCAGCGGCGGTGCGACTGGAGATAATGCGATGACGCTGGCCCCGACCAGGGCGATTCCGGCAGTCGTATACGGACGAAGTCGTGATTCCACTTCGGTTTCCTTACGGTTACGTAAATATCGGCAGCGCGACCGTAACTCTCAAACCGATCGAGAATTCGTTGAATTGTCCTTTTCACAGCAAGGAGCTTCTTGCCGATTCAACTCGGGTCCCGGATCCGTCACACCCAGTACGGCACGCGCGCGCGGTACTGCTTCATCGCGAGCGCCGCCAGCGTCCAGCCGATCACCGTCAGCACGATGACGACGATCCAGTGCCGCAGCTCCTGGTCGGCGCCCAGCAGCGGGGCCCGCACGATGTCGAGGTAGTGCAGCAGTGGGTTGAGCTCGACGAGCTTCGCCCACTGCCCGGCACCCTGGGCCTGCAGCGTCGCCTCGTTCCAGATGATCGGCGTCATGAAGAACAGCAGCTGCACGATGCTGTTGAGCAGTGGACCGATATCGCGGTAGCGGGTCGCGAGGATGCCGAAGCACAGCGACACCCACACGCAGTTCAGCATGATCAGCGCGAGCGCCGGGATCACCGACAGGTCGGCCCAGTTCCACGGCTTCGGAAAGATGATCGCGATGACGACGAAGATGATGATGTTGTGCGCGAACAGGATCATCTGCCGCCACACCAGCCGGTAGACGTGCACCGACAGCGGTGTCGGCAGCTGTTTGATCAGGCCCTCGTTGGCGATGAACACGTCGGCGCCCTCGAGGATCGACGCGTTGATCAGGTTCCAGACGATCAAGCCCATCGTCACGTACGGAAGGTGTTCGGAGAGCTCCAGTTTGAACAGCTTCGAGTACAGCAGCCCCATGGCGACGGCGGTGGCACCGGTGGCGATGGTGATCCAGAACGGGCCCAGCACCGACCGGCGGTAGCGCTGTTTGATGTCCTGCCAGCCCAGGTGCAGCCACAGCTCGCGCTTGTGGAACCCCTCCCGAAGGTCACGCCATGCGCGGGCCATCGTCTTCGACTGCGCTGAAGCGTCGACGAACGTCATGTGCCCGGCCTCCCGAATTTCTCCTCACGACCAAGACGGCGCAACCGGATCCACTCCCGCAGTCCGGGGACGTCGCGGCGGGACACCAGGAAGTACCAGCCGAACCGCACCCACTCCTGTGGCAGCAGCTTGCGCAGCCCCGGCTGGGACAACAGGTATCCGCGATTGCGGTAGGTGAAGAAGCGTTTGGTCGCGTCGTCGGGATACTGCGTGTGCATGCGCCCGCCGAGGATCGGTTTGAATTCGTCAGTGCCGCACGGGTGGACGTAGGTCGCTCTCAGACAGGTGCCGAACGGCAGCCCCGAGCGCACGAGGCGGCGGTGCAGTTCCACCTCGTCGCCACGGACGAACAGGCGCAGATCCGGCACTCCGACCGCCTCGATCGTCGACGCGCGGAACAGCGCGCCGTTGAACAGCGAGGCGATGCCCGGCAACAGATCCCCCTCACCGAGTTGGGAGACGCGTCGCCGCCACGCCAGCCCCCGGCGCAGCGGGAACGCCAACCGGGTCGGGTCGTCGATGTCGCACACCATCGGCGACACCTCGGCCAGCCCGTGGCGCTCGGCACAGGACAGCAGCGTATCGAGCACCGACGGACCCAGCGGCCGCCCGTCGTCGTCGGCCAGCCACACCCAGTCCGCGCCCGCGGCGAGCGCATGCAGCATGCCGAGCGCGAAACCGCCTGCGCCGCCGAGGTTGCGGCGCGACCCCAGATAGGTCGACGGGATCGGTTGGCCGGCGACCAGGTCGCGCACCTGGGAGTCGTCGTCGTTGTCGACGACGATCAGCCCGTCGGGCCGCCTGGTCTGGGCGGACAGCGCGTCGAGCGATCGCGCCAACGACTCCGGACGCCGGTGGGTGACCACGACGGCGTAGACGGCCTCAGTCATCGGGCGGGCTCGTCGGCGGCTGGATTCTCCTCGCGCGAGCGCTCGTCGGCGGCTGGATTCTCCTCGCGCGAGCGCTCGTCGGGCGACCAGTCCCCGCGGTGCTCGTCGAGCACTTCGCGCACGTGCCGCGCGGCGTCCTCGCCCTCGTAGGCCCGCACGACATCCTCGATGTCGCCCGCCATCTTGATGGTGCCGTGGTCGATCCACATCGCGGTCTTGCACAGCCGTGCGAGGAACTCGTTGGAATGGCTGGCGAACACCAGGATTCCCGAGCGCTCGACCAGGCTCTGCAGCCGCGACTGCGCCTTCTTGAGGAATTCGGCGTCGACGGCTCCGATACCCTCGTCGAGCAGCAGGATCTCCGGGTCGATACTCGTGACGACACCCATCGCCAACCGCACGCGCATACCGGTCGAGTAGGTGCGCAGCGGCATGGACAGGTAGTCGCCGAGTTCGGTGAACTCGGCGATCTCGTCGATCTTGGCCATCATCTGTTTGCGGGTCTGACCGAGGAACAGCCCGCGGATGACGATGTTCTCGAATCCGGAGATCTCCGGATCCATGCCCACCCCGAGGTCGAACACGGGCGCGACCCGGCCGGTGACGGTGGCAGATCCGCGGGTCGGTTCGTAGATACCCGACAGCAGCCGCAGCAGCGTCGACTTGCCCGCGCCGTTGTGCCCGACCAGCCCGACGCGGTCACCGAGTTCCAGCGACATCGTGATGTCGCGAAGCGCCTCGATGACGACGACGTTCGACTCGTTGCGGCCGATCGCGCCGCCGGCCTTACCGAGGAACGCCTTCTTCAGCGACCGGGTCTTGGCATCGAAAATGGGGAATTCGACCCATGCGTCACGGGTCTCGATACGAGGAACTGCCACCGGTGCCCTAGAGGTACTGCCCGGTGCCGGGGTGCGCTGGTCCGCCGCGCTGGCCCGGCACCACGATGCCCGGAGGCAACGCGCCCTGGCGCATCTGTTCGAGCTGGGCCCTTGCGGCCATCTGCTGGGCGAACAGGGCGGTCTGGATGCCGTGGAACAACCCTTCGAGCCACCCGACGAGCTGCGCCTGGGCGATGCGCAGTTCGGCGTCGGACGGAACGGTGTCCTCGGTGAACGGCAGCGTCAGCCGTTCGAGTTCCTCGCGCAGCTCCGGCGCAAGGCCCTCCTCCAGTTCGCGGATGCTCGTGTGGTGGATCTCGCGGAGCCGGTTGCGGCTGGCGTCGTCGAGGGGAGCGGCCCGCACCTCTTCCAGGAGTTGTTTGATCATGGTGCCGATCCGCATCACCTTGGCGGGTTGTTCGACCAGGTCGGCCAGCGATTTGCCGTTCCCGTCCTGGTCGTTTCCGCCGGGGGCGTCGCCGCCGATGATCTCGATGTTGTCGTCGTCGTTGTTGAGCGTCATCTGAGTCGCATTCCCTCTTACGGCTGTTCTATCGCTGTGACACTAGTCCGTCCGCGCCGGTGCCCCCGCACGCGACCGTCGGCACGGCCCGCCGCCGCGGCGACAGGCGAACGGCCGCTCCGCCGAGGCCGCCGCTCGGTTGCCCACGCAACCGCGCGCGCACCGGCCGTCGTCGCTCCCCGCAAACACCGCCAGGCCCGAGAAAAAGCCGGTGGCCGACATGCTCACCCCCCGCGAAGTCGGACAGTGTGCCGCCCGACCCGGTCGACGCGGTGCTCGTCAGCGCGTCAGCAACGATGGGGGGATTAGCGCTCGGCAGTGCCAGCGTCCTGGACTAGTATGGCTGCCCAGGTGTTCCGATCTGGTACGGCAACGGTCGATGCGCACGGTCGGGCGCTCACCAAAAACGTGTCGGTTTGTGGAATTCACGAACGCTCTAAGGTGGCTGCAATGGCATACGACGTCGCCCGGGTGCGTGGATTGCACCCCTCATTGGGCGACGGCTGGGTGCATTTCGACGCGCAGCACGGGATGCTGCTGCCCGATGCGGTGGCCACGACGGTCTCGACCGCGTTCCGCGGGTCGATGTCGACCACCATGGGCCCGCATCCGTCGGCCCGGCGCAGTGCCGCCGTCCTGAATGCCGCCCGCCAGGCGGTCGCCGATCTCGTGAACGGCGACCCGCGCGGTGTGGTGCTCGGCGCCGATCGCGCCCTGCTGCTGGCGTCGCTCGCGGATGCGGCGTCGTCACGGGTGGGGTTGGGCTACGAGATGGTGGTCACCCGACTCGACGACGAGGCGAACGTCGCGCCGTGGCTGCGTGCGGCGAACCGATACGGCGCCAAGATCAAATGGGCCGAGGTCGACATCGAGACCGGCGAACTCCCCGCCTGGCAGTGGGAGGGCTTGATCACCGGGCCGACGCGGCTGGTGGCGATCGCGTCGGCGTCGTCGACGATCGGGACGGTGACCGACCTGCGGGCGGTGACCAAGCTGGTGCACGAGGTGGGCGGGCTGGTGGTCGTCGACCACTCCGCGGCCGCGCCCTACCGGCTGATCGACCTCGAGGAGATCGACGCTGACGTGGTGGCGGTCAACGCCGTCGCGTGGGGTGGCCCGCCGATCGGCGCGCTCGTCTTCCGCGATCCGTCGACCATCGACCAGTTCGGGTCGGTGTCGCTGGATCCGTACGCGACCGGGCCTGCACGGTTGGAGGTCGGCGTCCACCAGTTCGGCATGCTCGCCGGGCTGGTCGCCAGCGTCGAGTACCTGGCCGGCCTCGACGAGAACGCGACCGGCACCAGGCGTGAGCGTCTGTCGCTGTCGATGCAGTCCGCCACGTCCTACATGGGCCGGCTCTTCGACTACCTGCTGATGTCGCTGCGTTCGCTGCCGCTGGTGATGGTGATCGGTCAGCCCGAGGTCCGTATCCCGGTGCTGAGCTTCGCCGTCCGTGACGTGTCGGCGGAGAAGGTGGTGCAGCGGCTCGCCGACAACGGCGTGCTGGCGATCGCGAATGCGAACTCGCGGGTCCTCGACGTCATCGGCGTCGACGACATCGGTGGCGCGGTGACCGTCGGGCTGGCGCACTACACGACCACCGCCGAGGTGGATCAGCTGGTGCGCGCGCTGGCGTCGCTGGGCTGAGTCAGTCCCGCACGCGCAGCAGCACCTTGCCCGACACCTCACCGGAGGCGAGCATCTCCTGAGCGGCCTGGGCCTCCTGCACCGGGAACTCCGCCCCGATGATCGGGCGCACCCGGCCGTCGGCGACCATCGGCCACACGTTCGCGACCACGTCGGCGACGATGTCGCTCTTGCTGCCCGGCCCGGTCACCGGGCGGGAGCGCAGCGCAGTCGCCGTCACGCCGGCGCGCTTGGCGAGCAGCTTGCCGATGTTGAGTTCGCCCTTGGTGCCGCCCTGCATGCCGATGATGACGAGGCGTCCGCCCGTGGCCAGTGCGTCGATGTTGCGGTCGAGGTAGGCCGCTCCCATGATGTCGAGGATCACGTCGGCGCCGGCCCCATCGGTCTCGGCGCGCAGACGTTCGACGAAGTCCTCGTCGCGGTAGTTGATGGTCACCTCGGCACCCAGTCCCCGGCACAGGTCGAGCTTGTTGGCCGACCCCGCGGTGACGGCGACCCGGCAGCCGAGCGCACGCGCGACCTGGATGGCGTGGGTGCCGATGCCGCTGGCACCGCCGTGGACGAGAAGGACCTGTCCGGCCCCGAGTCCGGCGGTCATCACGACGTTGGACCACACCGTGCACGCCACTTCCGGTAGCGCCGCCGCCTGGGCGAGTTCCACCGACTCAGGGAGCGGCATGACCTGACCGGCGGGAACGGTGACGTTCTCCGCGTAACCGCCGCCCGCCAGCAAAGCGCACACCGGCTGGCCGACGGACCACTCGGAGACCCCGTCCGCTATCTCGGCGATGATGCCGGACACTTCGAGTCCCATGATGTCGCTGGCGCCCTTCGGGGGTGGATACTTGCCGGCCGCCTGCAGCAGGTCGGCGCGGTTTATCCCGGCGGCAACCACGTCAATTCGCACTTCACCCGATTGAAGTGCGCGTTCAGGTACTTCCGTCCAAATCAGCTTCTCAGGTGACTCCGCGACGATCGCATGCATTATTTAAACCCTACCCCTGGGTACAGTTCGCTTCCGGTGGACGGCTTCGTGCTCTACCATGGGCGGATGGAGGGGATGATAGGGGGGCGTACGGCAAGCGATATGCCGGGCCTCGACATTGCAGAACAGCGGTCCTGGCAAAACTTTCTCGATGCTGCGTTGAGGGTCTACGCGACGCTGAACAAGTCGTTGGTGGAACAGCATCACCTGACTCTCAACGACGTCCGGCTGCTCGACATGCTGGACAAGTCGCCGACCGGGTCGGCGCGGATGGGTGACCTGGCCGAGGCGTTGATGTCGCTGCCCAGCCGGGTGACGCGGCAGATCCGCAGGCTGGAGATGCAGGGTCTGGTGCGGCGGGGGGCCAGCCCGGACGACGGTCGCGGGGTGCTGGCGTCGATCACCGATCAGGGGCGGAGCCTGGTGGGTGAGGCGATGGTCACTTACGGCGAGGGCGTGCGCGCTCATTTCCTGGGCAGGCTGTCTCGGCCGCAGATCGCGGCGATGGGGGAGAACTGCCGCCGGGTGAGCGCCGCGATGCGGGCGGGCTCGGCGCCCGCCAGGCTCGGCCGGGTGTAGCACCCACTACGCTGTTCGGCGGTGGCGTGGCAGAGCGGCCTAATGCACTCGCCTTGAAAGCGAGAGACGGCTAACACCGTCCGGGGGTTCAAATCCCTCCGCCACCGCTCATTCGCCGGTGAAGTTCGGCGGCCGCTTTTGGAACATCGCGGTGACGGCCTCGCCGAGATCCTTCGACGGCAGGAACGCCGAGTTCCATACCGCCACATACCGCAGGCTTTCGGACACCCGGGCGATGCGCTGCTGATCGAGGACGTCCTTGACGCCGTGGACGGTCAGCGGGGGGTTCGCCGCGATCTCCTTCGCGGTGGCGTGCGCGGCCGCCAGCGAGGCCTCCGGACCGTCGAACACCTCGTTGACCAGCCCGATCTTCTCTGCGCGCGCCGCGTCGATGTCCTTACCCGTCAGCGCCAGCTCGCGTAGGTGGCCGTCGGTCAGGATCAGCGGCAGCCGCGCCAGGCTGCCGACATCGGCGACGATCGCCAGCTTCACCTCGCGCACCGAGAACTTGGCGTCGGTGCTCGCGTAGCGGATGTCCACCGCGCTGATGAGGTCCACACCACCGCCGATGCACCAACCGTGCACCGAGGCGATCGTCGGGGTGCGCGAGTCGGCGACGGCGGTGATGGCGCCCTGCATCTTCTGCAGCCGCTTGTGGAAGTCGGCGCGGGACTTGGCGCCGGCGTCCAGACCGGGCAGCTCAGCACCCATGGCGACCAGGTCGAGTCCGTAGCTGAAGTTGCGGCCCGAGCCGGTGAGCACGATGGCGCGCACGTTCGGATCGGCGTCGAGTGAGGTGAACACCTCGGGCAGTTCGGCCCAGAACGCCGGCCCCATCGCGTTGCCCTTGCCGGGACCGATCAACGTCACCTGCGCGACGTGGCCGTCGACGTCGACGGCCACCGACTCGTATGTATTGCCCATGGAACCCGAGGCTAGCGGCCGACCAGGATCTCGCTGAGCCGGGCCGCGGGTAGGTATTTGCAGATCGCGTCGGCGAGGGTCTTGGCGACGACCGTGCGCTGCTCTCCCCGTTGGCCGCTGCCGGCGTCCATCAGTTCACCGATGATCGCTATCTGGGCACCCTCGTCGAGGGTGGTGTACTCCTTGCAGGTGACGGACTCGGCGTCCGGTACCGGCGGGCCGGGTTCGGTGGTCTGAGCGACGGTGCCTGTCACCGTCTGGGTGCAGCCGGCCAGCAGCCCCGCAGACAACAGCGCGGCAGCCGTCAGAGTCCTCGCATGCGTACCCATCTGGGCCACGATAGGCCAGCCGCCATATAACGTGAGCACCATGCGTAGCGACCTGCCGCAGGGGCCCGACTCACCACCGACCAACGAACTGCGCAGTGCCGAACTCAGTCTCGGGGTGCTGCACCAGGTGGTCCGCGGAATCGCCGAAGACGACCTGGGCAAGCAGACGCCGTGCGAGAAGTTCGACGTCGCCGGCCTCACCGATCATCTGCTGACATCGATCACGGTTCTGGGCGGCGCGGCGGGTGCGGAGATGCCCGAGCGGGATCCGTCGGACTCCGTGGAACGTCAGGTGATCCTCGCCGCGCGGCCCGCGCTCGACGCGTGGCACCGCCGCGGACTGGACGGCGCCGTCGACGTCGGCGGACACGAGATGCCGGCCGACGTGCTGGTTAGCATCCTCTCGCTCGAATTCCTGGTGCACGCGTGGGATTACGGCGCGGCGACGGGGCGCGATGTGCCTGCGCCCGACTCGTTGAGCGAGTACGTGCTCGGTCTGACGCAGAAGTTCCTCACGCCGGAGGGCCGGGTTCGGGCGGGCTTCGACGACGCGGTGGAGGTGGCCGAGGACGCGCCGCCGCTGCAGCGGCTGTTGGCGTTCACCGGCCGTCGCGCGGAGGTCTAGACCCGCTCGAGGTAGAAGTACAGGTGGCGGTTCCCGTCGAGGGCGCCCTTGCCGTTCATGATGCCCAGCAGGGTGTTGTCGTCGACCTTCTTGAAGTGGTCGTGCACGGGTGCGCCGTCGTAGACCATCGACGCGGTCACCTCACCGCGGAACTCCTCCATCCAGAGGCTGGCCTCACCCTTCATCGCCTCTTTGTTGGAGAACGTGTTGCCGTCGGCGTCCAGGCACACCAGCGGTTTGGCGTCGGTGGCGGAGTGGAACGTCTTGCCGAACCAGTTGAGGCGCTCCATGAATCCGTTGGCCTTGTGGCCGGTGTGGAATTCGCCGCCCTTCCACTCGCCGATCATGAAGTCGATGTCGACCGGTGCGAGCGTCGCCCAGAAGTCGTCGAGTTCCGAGTCGGCGATGGTGCCGGTCCGGTCCTTGAGTTCGTCGAAGGTCGTGCGGCTCATCGAGCTCCAATCCAACTGCGGGCGAAGTCCAGGAAGGCGTCGTTCTCGTGGGGTGCGGCGACGGTCACGCGGACACCGTCCTCGCCGTAGGGGCGTACCACCAACCGGTTCTCGGCGGCCTTCTCGACGAAGTCGAGGGTGCGCTCGGCCAGCGGCAGCCAGACGAAGTTCGCCTGGGAGAGCGGCAGCGTGAACCCGGCCTCGCGCAGGGTGTCGCTGACGCGGGTGCGTTCGGCGACGACCTCGTCCGTGCGGGCGAGCAGTTCGTCGGCGGCGTCGATGGAGGCGATCGCCGCGGCCTGCGAGATGCTGGTGGCGGAGAACGGTACGTAGACCTTGCCCAGCGCGGTGACAATGTCGGGGTCGGCGACCGCGTATCCGACGCGCAGCCCGGCCAGCCCGTAGGCCTTCGAAAACGTCCGCAGCACCACGACATTCGGGTGCGCCCGGACCAGCCCGAAGCTGTCGGGCAGCAGGTCGTCGCGGATGTATTCGACGTAGGCCTCGTCGAGCGCGATGAGGATGTGCGGCGGAACGGCCTCGACGAACCGGGCCAGCGCCTCGGGGTCGACGACGGTGCTGGTCGGGTTGTTCGGATTGCAGACGAAGATCAGTCGCGTGCGGTCGGTGATCGCGGCCAGCATCGCGTCGAGGTCGTGGGTGTGGTCACGCAGCGGCACCTGTACGGGGGTGGCGCCTGCCGTGCGCACCTGAAGGGGGTAGATCTCGAAGCTGCGCCAGGCGAACACCACCTCGTCGCCCACCGACGACGTGATCTGGATCAACTGCTGGCACAGGCTGACCGAACCGCAGCCGACGGCGATCTGCTCGGGGGCGAACGCTCCGCCATCGAGGTGTCCGGCCAGGTGCTCGCGCAGTTCGAGGTAACCGTTGTCGGGATAGCGGTTGATCTGGTCGGTCGCCTTCTCGATCGCGGCACGCACGCTCGGCAGCGGGCCGTGCACGGTCTCGTTGCTGGCGATCTTGATGGCACCGGGAACCGTCTTACCCGGTGTGTAGGCCGGGATGTCGGCCAATTCGGGGCGCAGGCGGGCGGTCACCCGACCAGCATAGGGTGGTCGATCGACCGCTTTGCTTCCGCCGGTGACGCATGTGTAGGCTGTGCGACCGGCGGTAACGTCAGGAGGCGTGCCAGAGCGGCCGAATGGGACTCACTGCTAATGAGTTGTCCCGCTAAAACGGGACCGGAGGTTCAAATCCTCTCGCCTCCGCCGCGGTTGACTCGTCAGCCACGACACAACTGAACACAGCACGCGCCCGTAGCTCAACGGATAGAGCATCTGACTACGGATCAGAAGGTTAGGGGTTCGAATCCCTTCGGGCGCACTCTCTATCAGCGGTAATGACTAAACCGTCATTACCCGACACGCCCGTAGCGGACACTTTCCCGCCACATTCAGTTATCACCGCTCTGGTTGGTGTATCTGTCGAGCACAGCGCGGACATCAGGCCCCTCGGTGTGACGTTGCAGATAGTGCTTCTCGGTGGTCGCCAACTTCGCGTGCGACAGCTGCTGCTGGGCCTTCTCCGGTCCGAGTTCGTCACGCACCACAGTCGCGACTGCCCGCCTGAATGTGTGCGGAGTGATCGTCGTCCGCAGATCTTCTGGGAGCGCCGCCCGTAACGTCCTGCGCATGTTGGCCAGCGACATCCAGCCGCCCTCGCGGTTGGCGAAGACGGGACCCTCGCCATTCGACTGGGTCTTCAGCTCCTCCAGTGCGTCGACCCCGACGCGGGGGAGCATCACCGTGTGTTCAGGGGCGTCCCCTTTGCGTCTGTCCTGACGGTGGAGCGGCTTCCCGACGATGCGGCCGTGGTCGATCAGCGTGCCCCGGATAGTGACAGTGGGAGGGTCTCCGCTGGTATCGCAGTCCGACCATCGCAACGCCAGGACCTCATTCGGTCTCGCCCCGGTCGCCACCAACAGATCCACGAATGCCGGCAGTAGCCGCCCCGGTCGCGGTCCAGGCCCTTCGCGGTCGGCATAGTCGCGGACTGCCTTCCGGACGCGCTCAAGGACATCGGACGGGATCTTGCGCACCACCTTCTTGGGGACCGCCTTGGTTGGCTTTGTCTCTCGGATTGGGTTCACGGTGACGATGCCGAACCGGGTGGCCATCGAGTACATGCCCAGCAAGATCATGCGCAACCGCTTCGCCTGCGTCGTAGCCCCCATGCTCTGTACGTGTCCGTGGGCCCGGTTGGTGTCGACTTCGCGAATGCGCAGCGCCCCGAGTTGATTGGCTCCGTGTTTCGCCCACACCTGTCGGTATTGATCGACTGTTTGCGACGACACCCCGTCCTCGGCTGCCTTCGCCAAGATCCACACCTCGAACAGCTCATCCAATGTGGTCTTGTCGGTGACCTCTTGCTTCGCGACGGGCGGGCGCCGGTCCTTGAGGTGACGCTGTAGCAGTCGGCGGGCGTCCTCGGCGGACTTGTCGCTGGACCGCTCTACGCGGCGCCGTTCGCCATCATTGTCGCGAACGTAGCAGGTCGCGAAAAATCTTCCACCCCTTGACTTTTCCGTGATTCGGCCATGCTCTCCAGGCCGTAGCCGCTCCCTAGGCATCGAACTCTCCGTTGATCAACCGGCTATACGTGTGAAGCAATTCCTTGCGCCTTGATTCGAGGAATTCGATCTGCCGCCCCCTACATGGATCACCGGTGGTGGAAGGACGACGAGGACGAAGCCCGGAAAGCCGGCCAGGACATGTTTCCCGCGATGTGCGGAGTGATGATTACGGTCCCGAAGAAATACAGGGTCAACGTCAGGGACATCACCGACTTTGACGCACCAGAGCAGGTAACTGACCCGAAACTGCTCGACCATGAGCGACTCGACACGGAAACCGGGATGTGGTGGGACATCGGCGATTGCGTCAACTGCCTCCACGTCCGCAACGACAAACTGCTCCGCGACCGGCGCAAGGAACTCGCCACGATCCTGTTGAAGGCATCGGTCAGCACCGACGATCTCGATGCCGATCTGGTCAACACGCTGCTCGACAAGCTCCGCGGAATGGCTGACAAGTGAGCAGCACCAACGAGGTTGCCCCCGCCACGACTGGCGGGGGCAACCCCCTCGGCATCATGTTGGAGCATGGCTTCAGCGTCGGTCCGCTCGCCGGCAAGATCCCGATCACGGCCCACGGGGTGGTGGACTTCACCCGCGACCGCAACGTCATAGCGTCCTGGAAGCGCAAGTTCGGCGAATGCAACTGGGGTGTCACGCAAGTCGGTGTTATCTGCCTCGATGTCGACCCACGCAACGGGGGCAGAGTCTCGGCGCTCAACCTTCGACCCGAACACAGCACTTTATGCGTGCAGACCGGCTCAGGCGGATGGCACCTGTACTACCGGCACTCCGGTTCGGTGCGGGGCAAGGTCGATGGCATCCCCGGAATCGACATAAAAGCCGGCGGCCGTGGCTACCTCGTCGCACCCGGATCGATTCACCCAGACACCGGAAGGCCCTACCGGCTGTACCGTGACGCCCCTATCGCAGATCTCCCCGAACATCTGCGGGCGCTGATCGTCCAGCCCACCTACGCGCCTCCAGCGCGAGACGCAGTTCTAGACAAGAACTCCACCTCGGGCGACCGCTGGGAAGGACTGGTTCGCGCCGTGCACGAGGCCCAGCCCGGCAATCGGAACAGCACCTTGTTCTGGGCAGCAGCGAGGGCGGCAGCCGATTCGGCACCCGCAGCGGTCTACAGCGCGCTCGCCGCCGCCGCACACGAGATCGGCCTCGGCGCCCACGAGATCCACCAGACCATCCAAAGCGGCCAACGAAAGGCGGCATCGTAGTGATCGACGACGACGAATTCTGGTCGGCCACAGGCCAACTCGCGCTCATCTACCAGTGGGCCAGAGCCAGTTACGTAGCACCGTGGGCGCTGCTGTACGCGATCCTGCCGCGAGTGATCGCCACGACCGGCCCGCATGTGATGCTCCCCGGACCGCCGGCCCCGGCGTCGCTGAACATGGCCGTCGTCCTCGTCGGCCGGTCGGGATCCGGCAAGGGTGTAACCGACAAGCTCAGTCGCGTCGTGTGGCCCGCCGACATTCACGAGGAAGGACTCGGCTCGGGGCAGGGCATCGCCGAATTGTTCAAGGAACAGAAGAACCCCGAAGACCGGATCACCCGCGCACTGATCACCGTGTCCGAGATCGACCACCTGGCCGCCCTCAACGCTGGACAGGGCAACAACACCAGGGCCGCACTTAAAGCCGCACTGACCGGTGACCGGTTGGGCAGCAAGGGCGCATCCTCGGCCACCACGCGGTCGGTTCCCGCCGACTCCTACCGGCTGTCCCTGTCGATCAGCGCGCAGTTCGGGCACACCGCCGTATTGATGGACGATGTGACGGGCGGGACGCCGCAGCGACTGCTGTGGGCATCGGTCACCGACCCTGACATGCCCGACGACCCCGGACCAACCCCCGTTCGCGTCTTGGATACGGCAGTGCCGTCGTGGGCATCGTCGGGCGCCCAGGTGCTGATGCAGTACGGCCCCCCGGAGATCCGCGAGTACATCAACGCCGGACTGTTGGCCAACGGCCGCGGGATTGGAGAGGCGCTTGACGGTCACCGGACCCTGGCCCGGCTCAAGGTCGCCGCAGCGTTGGCCATTCTCGATCACCGCATGGTCGTCTCAGCGGGCGACTGGGAGCTCTCCGAGGTCATCATGGACAAGTCGGACGCCACCCGGAACTCCGTCCTCGAGTACGACCGTCACGCTGCCCGCGCCAAGGTCAAGGAGCGGGCGATGTCACGGGTCACGTTCGACGAGATGATCGACGATCGGCACGCCACGACGGTCCGCAGCCGGATACTCCGCCTGCTGGCCACCGGCTCGATGTCGCGCAGTGAGTTGCGCCGCGCGATGGGCAAGCAGCACTATCGCGAAGCCTTCGACGCGGTATTGCCGCACCTGGAGAAAATTAGCCAGGTCGTCGTCATTCCGGGGGAGAAGGCGTCGCACTACGCGCTCAACCGCGAGTTCACCGGTGAACCGGAGTTCACCCCAGAAAACAGCAGCTCAACTGGGGTGAACCGCGAGTTCACCGGTGAACTCGACAGCAACGTGACCGACCTGGATACCCGCAGGTGGCACGACCAGAGACGGTCAAAGCCGTCAGCTCGAGAATGGTTCGAAGAACACATCCAGCAGCTCCGAGAAGAGGGCAACACCACCGCTAGATCGTTTGCTGTCTACGAGGCTGGGGTAGCTGCAGGGCACAGCCGAAGCACCCTTGCTCAAGCCGCGCATGCTCATCCCGACGTGACCGTGATCGACCGCTCCCGCGGAACCGCAACCTGGTCGATCGTCCCTGGGGAGCAAGGTGCTTACGTGCCCGCGTCAGCGTGGGTCACCAAGTACCTCGACAACCTCCCCGCGGGAACGACGGTCGTCGATCAGGCACACTTCCGCGCCGCTGCCATCGCGGCCGGATACGACCACTCCACCGCGCGCACCGTCCTACACAAGTCCGATCGAATCGTCTCCGAGCCAGCAGTGGGCAACGCCATCAACAACAGGATCTGGCGCATCACTGGCCAGAGCGAAGGAGAAGAGTCGGCATGAGCGACGCCGTCTGGTCAACCCCTGAAGCGAAGCGCGTTGCCCTGCAGATGGTGCTGGCACACCTCCAAGAGGACGAACCCGTCTATATGCAACTCGCCGAAGACCTCCGCGTGACCGATCCGCAATCCCACACCTCGGTCATCCGCTGGCTCACGGGCATGGTGGTGCGCTCCCACGCACCCGAAGACGGACCCTTCGACGACCGACCGAAGCGCCAGCAACTGGCTGGCATGATCCGCGACGAACTAGCCCAACTTGAGCCGCCGCCGCCCGACTTCTGGCGGCGCCAGCCATGACGCGGCCAGCTGAACATCTCGTCCACGGCCTAGGAGGGCCAGTGGCCGTGATCGACGGCCGTATCTGCGGTCTGCTCAACCAGTTGTTGAAGCTCGACCGGGTCCGTGCCGAGATACGCGGCCAGGACCCGCAACTCGATCAAGCATTGTTGGCGATCAAGCTTGCGGGTGCTGCGTACATGAATAGTTCCGCGACCGGTAAAAGGCAAGCGCCGCAACCGGAACCGGCTACACACTGTGATCAGCAGGACGACAACACCATAAGCACCACCAGCGCCGCAACGCTTCTCGGAGTGACTGACCGCGCGATCCGCAGGGCGATCACCGACAAACGCTTACCGGCAACAAAGCTCGACGGCCGATACCGAATCGGCCGCACCGAACTAGCCCACTACCGAGACACCAGAACCTGAAAGAGACCACGCGATGACCGACCCCAACGAAGGATCCTCCTTCTACGAATTCGACCGGGCCATCAACGACGCACGCCTGACGCTGCAGCGATTCAACCGCGACGACGAAGTGCTGACCCTGATCAACGAGCAAATCCAGTTGAATCCTTACCGCGATCTCGACGCCGACAAAGACCACAACGAAGACTGGCTGCGCGTCGAGTACGCCAAGCGGTTCAAATCAGTCATGGCCCGCCTCGCAACCAAACTCACCACCATGGCCTCCTCGGTCAGCGTGAAGGACCGTGACGACGCGCAGAGCGTCCTCGGCATCCGCGGACTATCCGGGGACCCCGCGGCCCTAGCGATCAGCCTCCGTGACGCACAGGAGCGGGTCGAAACGATCACCGACACTCGCGGGCTGCAACGCCTCCTCGATCGTGCAGTGCGGATCGGGGACCAAACCCTCAGCCGCGCCATCGTCAGCCGAGCCATCGAACTCGGCGACGCCGACACCGTCAATGCATTCTCAGCCGCCTACCCGCAACTCACCGACTCCGTCGAACGACTCTGGGACTCACGCCATCCAGGGCCGAAAGCCGCTGCGGCCGGTATCACCTTCGCCGGTTACCTGAGCAATCTGAGGCCAGCCGCCCTGGCGGGCCTGCAGTGGTACGAGCTGGATCGAGTCGCAGCAGGCGACACCGCATCCGGCCGCTGGAACGTCCGGGCCTGATGAACGGCAGCGGCACGGCGTCAACCACCACCGTTAACCAGGTGCAAGGACGACCACGACGGTACCTAGGACCGAGTCGTACCTGCGCCAGTGCCGCCGCTATCTCCAGACCTGTAAGTACCCGGAGAACAACATGACCGCACCAGCACGCGTCAACGACGCCAAAGCCAAACGCCTGCGCGCCAGGATCCGCGCCCGCGGCGACGCCTGCCACATCTGCGGCCACGACATCGACTACACCGCCCACCACCACGACCCGCGCTCATTTCAACTCGACCACCTCTGGCAGATCGCCAACGGCGGCCCCGCCTACGACATCACCAACTGCGCCGCCGCCCACCGCAAATGCAACCGCGCCCGCTCCGACACCATCGACGCCATCACCATCGCAGCCGCCGCCTCCTACGGCATAGACCTCACCAGCGCCCAATCCAAAGGCAACCACGCATCCAACGGACACCTCTGCACCGGATGCAACGGCTACCACAACCCCGGACCCGGAACCACCTTCATCACCGCACGCAACTGGTGGAGCACCACCGTTGATGACAACCGACCCCGAGTTGACCTGACCCCCTTCGGAGGTGGCCTGTGACCGGAAGTCAGGCACCCCTGGCCGGTCAACCCCCAGGGGCCTGCCAACCGCCACCTCGTTGGCATAGGGATGTCTCTCCCCGCCAGTTTTTCCACCACCAGCCGGTCGATTGGTCGCTGATCTGATGACCCGGCTGCGCACCCCTCTACAGGATTCAAGGAGCTGAAGATGGCGTCGATTGCGGATGTCTATGTCACGGTTCTACCTAGCACCAGCGAGATCGCGCCAGGGGTTAAGCGAGCGCTGCGCGAAGTCGACAACGACGCGTACCAGGCGGGCCGGCGGTGGGGCCGCGAGATGGAACGCGGCATGGGTCGCCCCAGGATTGGGGCCGATACCCGGCCGGGTGAACGTGACGTCGATGAGTTCAAACGGAAGGTCGACAAGACCCGCGCTACGGTCAAGCTCGATGTCGATAAGTCCGGGTTCGACGCAGCGGCCACGTCGCTGCGGAACCTGTCGACCAACTACAAGGCGCTCGGTGTCGCCAGCGCGGCCATCGCCTCACCCACGGCGATCGCGGGCACTGTTTCGGTGGTCTCGCAACTGTCTGGTGTCCTCGGTCTGATCCCCGCCGCAGCCGGTGCAGCCGGGCTGGCCATCGGATCACTCAAGGTCGCCACGTCCGGGTTCGCCGATGCCGTCAAAGAGGTTCGAGACACCGAGAAGTTCAACGAAGCGATTCAGCAACTCGCCCCGAACGCGCAGGAAGCCGCTCGAGCCATCCAAGGGATGTTGCCCGCTCTCGACACGCTGAAATTCACTGTCGGTGATGCGTTCTTCGCAGGGCTCGGTCAGCAGATCTCGCAACTGGGATCGACGTACTTGCCTCAGGTCCAAACGACTATGAGCCAGATCGCGGCATCGGCTAACAGCGCCATGACCGAAGTGTCACAACAGTTGCAGACCCCGGCGATGCAAGGCGACATCGCGGAGATGACGAACAACATGGCGTCTGCGTTCGACAGCCTCTCCCAGGCGCTCGAACCGATTGTGTCGTCGTTCGTCGACATCGGGTTGGTCGGCTCGGGATTCCTGCCGCAACTCGCTGACGGCGCGGCCCGTGCCGCGGAGGCGTTCTCGCAATTCGTGGGGGAGGCCCGCGCGTCCGGGGACATGCAGTCGTGGATTGAGGGCGGTATCGCCGGATTCAAACAGCTTGGCGACATCATCGGCAACGTTGGTCAGATTCTCGGCGGCTTCGCGACCGCAGCACCCGAAGGTGGTGGGCCGCTGGGGATGCTGCAGAGCCTCACCCAGGTGGCCGCCGACTTCATCAACTCTCCAGCCGGTCAGGGTGCTCTCAACACCTGGATGGTCAGCCTCCGCGACACCATGTCCGCGCTCGCCCCCGCGGCTGGCGCATTCCTGCAAGCCATCGCCCCGATCGGCGGGGTGATCGGGACCGCGCTCGTGACCACCGTGCAGGCCATCGCCCCGGCTCTCACGTCATGGTTCAACGCCATGCAGCCCGTCGTGCAGCAGCTCTCCGGGGCGTTGACGCCGGTCATTCAATCCCTTGGCCCCGTGCTCGCGCAGATGGCGGATATTCTTGCCGGACAAATGGTCTCGGGTATTCAAACGATCCTGCCCGTGCTGATTCCGTTCGTGCAGCAGTGGGGCCAGGCACTCACCTCGATCATGCCGCTGCTGCCGGCGCTGTTGCAGATGGCGACCGCCTCGCTGCCGATGATTCAGCAGGCCGTCGCAATGATCCTGCCGCCGATGACCACGTGGATGACCATGATGGGCAACATCGCCAACGTCGTTGTCCCGCCCCTGTCGGCCGCGATCGGCGCCATGTCTACGGTCTGGCAGACCAGTTTTGGCGCGATTCACACCGCGGTGTCTACGGCGTGGACGATCATGCAGCCGGTGTTCGATGCCATCAAGACCGCGATCGACACCCTCATGGGGCCGCTGGATGAGTTCTTCAGCCTGGCGAGCAAGATCCCCGGAGTAAGTGCGGCGCTGAAGACGGCGGAGGGCGTGGCCAGTGCCTTCACAACACCTGGCGCGGTGCCCGGCCCAGCGATTCCGGCATTGCCCGGGGTTCCGTCCTCGGCTCTGAAGCCTCCCGGCACCTATCGAACCCGTGATGGACAGGTCAGGATGATTCCCCGCGGGACGGCGCCCATCGCACCGGCCGTGGGTGTTCCGACGACTCAGCTGCCGATCCCGGCGGTGTCGACGTACGTAGCGCCTCCGGTCACTACGGGCAGCAGTTCGTCGAGCGGCGGCGCGGTCGGGGCCAACAACGTGGACGCCATGTTCGCGCTGGCCCAGCAGGCCAGTGGCAGAACCGATTACGCACCCGCATCCGATCTCGCCAAGGGACTGGCGGATTGTTCGGGGTCGATCTCCGACCTCTATGAAGTCCTCACTAAGGGTCAGGCGTCGAGCGCCCGCATGTTCACCACTGTGAACTTCGCCAGCGACGCTGAAGCCGCGAAGCTGGGATTCCTGCCGGGCTACCAAGAGGGCGCGCTGAATGTTGGCGTCAACCCGTACCCCGGTAACAGCGGGCATATGGCGGCCACCCTGCCCAACGGTGTGAACTTCGAGGGTGGCGGCGGCACCGGCGGTGGCGCCCAGTACGGCGGCAACGCGGCTGGCGCCTTGGATCCGCAGTTCGAGAAGCAGTACTACCTCCCGGTGCCGAGCGGCTCAGGAACGTCGTCGGCGTACCCGGCCATGCCGGTAGGCAGTTCCGCCGCCGACATCTCCCAGAACCACCTGTCCGGGACGAAGGATCAGCCGCTCTATGTGATGCCCGCAAAAGAAGGCGCTTTCGGCGGCGCGCAGCAGCTCGGACAAGACCTCGCCTCCGGCATGTTCGAGATCCTCGGCATCGGCGACATCTTCAAAGACCCCACGCAATTCGGACTTTTCAAGATCGCCAAAGCCGTGATGGGGCTCGACGTCAACGCCGGAGCGGGCGGCGGATCCGAGGGTGGGGGAGGGCTCTTCCCTGGCGGTGGTGGCGGCGGTGGGGGTTTGACGAGCCTCCTGTCGAACATCCCGCAGGCATTCGGCGCATTGAACACAGCGGGAGAGGCGAACGCCCCCACCCCATTCATGCCGATGATGCCCGAAGCCAGCGGGGGTGGGGCTGTCCTGCCGGGCAACATGATGGCCTCGCCGTTCAGTCCAACGGGCGCCAACAGTGCTGCCGGCCCAGGCAACCAACCAGTCATCGATCAGAGCGTCCACATCAGTGGCACCAACCAATTCGGCTACAGCCAAACCGCGGTGCAAGACCAGATCCGAGACCAACACCTCAGCCAGGCCCGCGTTCCGCTGATGACCCTCCCGACCGGACCCTGACGCCTGGGGGAGTGACCCCTAGATGAACCTGGGCCGCACCGAGTCGGCATAGCGCCTGCCTGTCAGTGCACTGCACCCAAATTTTCTGAGGAGAGGTGAGTATGTCCGCAGGTGAGCGTCTGAGGACGCAGTTGGATGCCCTTCTGAAGGCGTCTGCCCGCGAGGTGGGCCTGACTTTGGAGTGGTCTGAGTCGGAACTCGACATCTTGGATCGGGCGGCGCGCACCGCTGATCGGGTGGAGCAGTTGCAGGCGGTGTACGACCGCGAGGTGAGTGGCGAGGGAAGTCCGACGGTGTTGGTGAAGTTGTCGGCGGAGTTGCGGGCGTTGGATCGCCAGGTGGTGGATTTGGTGGCGCGTTTGTCGCCCGAAGTGGGGCCTGCGAAGGATCCTGCGAAGGTGCGGGCGGCGAATGCCCGGTGGAATCGTCAGCCGGCGGTGGGGTGATGGCGCGGGTCGCTAAGCCAGTTGTGGCGCATGACGGGCTGTACGCCTACTTGGCGGACGTGCTGGCTACACCTCTAGGGATCCCGGTTGAGGTGCCGCACTATCGGCTACCGGAATGGGCCAAGCTGCCGCGAGCGGGTCGGCCCGGGCAGTTGGGGCTGCGGGTGAAGGTGTTCCCGGATGACACTCTGACGGTGCGGGACACGACAGCTGCCGAGTGGCTTGAGGAAAACGGCGTTTGACGGTGAGAGGCCCGTCATTCAGCGGATGGTAGTCGTCCATCCGCTGAACCGAAGCCAACGGATTTCGCTCCTGCGCAGGACTTTCAGTCGTCTTCGGGAGCGAAGAGTGTTTCAACGGGTTCGAGTTCAAACTCGATTGGCGGCAGGTCGAACCCGGCTTCGATAATCCGTGATTCAAGGTCGACCGTGTGTGCCCGAAGGTTCAGGAGTGCGTGGTGCACCTTCAGAATCTCGGCCTGCGTCGCGAATAGCCGCCCCTCTAGCCGATAGATGGCGAGGGCGAGCACGGCGAGCAGAGGGCTGTCACCGGAGTTGTCGGGGTCCTCAGCGAGTGCTGTGGTGATCAGTTCCTGCATCTGAGCGGTGACGGGCATGTGCCCTTCAGGCACGTCCACAGATAACAATTGCTCGATAGCCATGTCTCTCCTCGTCGGTAGCCGTTCCGGTTTGAACGGTAGCCGCAGCGGAGATGGTTCGCTGGTGAGCCTTCCGTCGAGACGCTATAGCGACCCCTAAGGGCGGAGCCTGGCAGGGTTCCTGACTTTTGCTGTGATCAACCTTGGGTGGCGTTATGCTCTCGTTGACGGGTCGGGGAGGACCTTCGAGTGGGGGATGTCATGGGGAAGTTCATCATCGGCGCGAGCTGCGTGATTCTTGCGGTTGCGTCCGCTCCTGTTGCGGGGGCGAACGCGGGGAGCTTCGCATATGTGCTGAAGTCGGATGCGCCGATCATGTCGGCGAGTTTCTTCGATGGGATGAATGAGATGCAGACGGTGATGGATCTACCGTCGTCGTGGTCTCAGACGTTCTCGAGTGAGGCGACGTATCAGATGCATTCGATCAGCGCGCAGACGAACGGCACGGTGCTGTCGTGTCAGCTTCTGGTGAATGGTTCGGTGGTCGATGAGCAGACGACGAAGGGTCGCTACACCGTCACGGTTTGCTCCGGGTGATCGACCCGTAACGCCGCTCCGAACTCACTGACCCGCCAAACCTGTCATCATCGTCCGGTGGCTTGGGAACCGGCGGACCTCAGCGAGGCTCGTCGCACGCTGCACAAAGACATCTTCGATGTAGTCGAGTGGGCTGTCGTGGAACGGCAATTCACCCTCCGGAAGCAAGGTCACGGCTTCGCGCTCTACTGTCCTTGTGGCGGTCGCGCCCCGTTCATTCGAGTCGACGGCACCCCGGGTAATCCGACCTGGAAGGCACGCAGGCTGCGCCGCAGTGTCAATCACTGCCCTGACCAGCACCAATTGATGCGGTTACAGTGAGGTCTATCTCAGCTGTGGTCCGTTGACAACAAGGCGTGGTCGACGCATGCTTAAGTATGTTTGACGAGCAATCATTCGAATGGGTGTTCGTCGTTCCGGAGATCGACGACCCTGGTGACCCGCGGATCGACAGACTTTACGACTCTGCGGAGGCGGTGGTGGAGTCCCACGGCGGGCTGACACTGGTTTCCGTTTTGGTAACGGGGTCGACCGCGGTGGCGGCGGCACGGGCGGCCATCGGCACGCTGACGGCATGTGACCTACGTCCGCTTCGGACTTATCCAGACCTCGTGACGCGCGGAGAAATAGCCGATCGCCTGGGTAAGCGGCGCCAGACGGTGGACAACTGGGTCCGAGGTGATCGACAGAAGAACTTCCCGCGTCCCACGTATCTGGCTGGCGGTGGCCTTTGGCTGTGGGGAGAGGTTCAAGAATGGCTCCAGCGTGAGCGAATCAAGGATATCCCTGAGGGCGACGGCGTCAGTTTCCCGTCAATGGCGGATCACGCCCTCGTCGATGCCGAGTTGACCCACGAGGAAGGCTGGTCGGGACATTCTCGACTCTTGTACGTATCCACTGAGAGTGTGCGAGATCTCGTGGCTGCAATCGGGTCGATCGACTTGCAAGGGACCGGCCCGGTATTCGGACGCCCGCGGACAATCGTCGGGGTCTCATGACGGAGGCCGATGACGATCCCGCCCTCAGTGGGGATGATGTGGACGGCTTCGTTACCCCGGAGTTCACGGCAGCGATCGACTGGTTTACAAAACCCGACGCAGAACTGCAAGACCTTATTGGCGTCGCCAACATAGGGTTTGGTCTCGGGGTGACGCTGTACCTCCCTTGGGGGATAGCTTCAGGGCATATCGCCCCCAACCACGCGTTCTTTCGGTCGATAGCGGACAAGCTTCGAGAGGAAGCGAGTGCTTCTGATAACGAAGACGTCAGGGTCGTGACCGAGGCAGTCGCGCGCCGCTCGTTCGATCGCTGGGCGGACCCCATGCCTGAGCCGGACCGGCTGAAGCAGACCATCCGGAATGGCTGGGACCTCACCAGCTATATACATTTGAGCAACGCCCAGGCGTGGTTCCCCGGCTGGAGCCAACCGCAGCAGCACGATCAGCTTCGCATTCGGCTGAGTTCAATCACGGCTTGGGCATACGGTTTGACCCGCGGGTAGACGCCTCCAACTGCTTCACTGCCTCATGCAGGGCGATGACGACTGCTTCGGACCCCTTGCCGTAGCTGTCGGCAGAATGATCCGCCGGAGTCTCCACTTTCCTGACACAAACGCCCCCGAAATTGGGCGTACGACGGCGGACGCTTGCGGACTGTGAACGGTGATACCAGCTGATAGACCGGCACTTTCACGCTCGGTTACGGACGGAGATGGACGGTGCGCTCACGCCAGAAGGTTAGGGGTTCGAATCCCTTCGGGCGCACTCATTACGTGTATTACGTCGGCTGATGGCTGACAGTGTTTGGCTGGTGCTCGACAGTTGCTTCAGTCGATCCTTTCCGAGCCGCCGTACATGGAGGCAATACGAGGTTCGCTAAGCAGCAAAAAGCAGCTAAGCCGTCGTTGCGTATATGTCGGTCAACGATGGCCCCAGCGCAGCTCTATGGCCGCGCCAACGACCGATTAACCGACGCCGCCGCCCTGTACAGGCTGCCGAGGAACGAAGGAAACGGGCCTTCACACACGCGCGAACCCTCTAGTTTTCACGAGAGCGGTGACAGAGATCAATCACCGCCATGTCAACCGTCAGCCAGCGTGAGCAGGGCGCCATCCCTGAAGTGTGGGCGCTCTACTTCGGTGACGTTGCGGCGCTCGGGCGGCCGATAGTCTCTTGGCATGACCGCTGAAAGTGATGTACGTGACACGCCAGAGGACCCCTCGACGCTCACCGAAGAAGAAGTGGCCGAGATCGAGCAGGCGGAGGCGGAGAGCGTCTCAATTTCATACTCCGGCACGGACTTTGACGTCGAGGGGCTCGTTCGCCGGCTCGATCGCGGTGACATTGTCATTCCCAACTTTGGGCATCCCGATGAAGATTTGGAGGTTGCGGGTTTTCAACGGAGTTTTGTATGGCGACGTCCGCAGATGGACCGCTTCATAGAATCTCTGCTACTCGGCTACCCAATACCAGCGATAATGCTAGTGCAACAGCTTGATAAGCGTTATTTGGTCTTAGATGGCCAGCAACGGCTAAAGACTCTGCAGTACTTTTACAACGGCGTGTACCGGGGTGTTGAGTTTGCCTTGACGAATGTTGCCGAACAGTTTAAGGGTTTGACATACAGAACCTTGGACGATCCGCTTCGCAGAATGCTAGGAAATACATTCATACAGGCGACAATCGTTCGTACTGACGGCAGCCCCGCTTCGCTTGACGCCGTCTACCAGATATTTGAACGGCTGAACTCGGGCGGAACTCAGTTAACTGCTCATGAGATCCGTATCGCTCTTTACTCAGGGCCGCTCGTCGGGCTGCTAACGGACCTCAACTCAGTGGCTGATTGGCGTAGAATTTACGGTCCTCCGTCTCCTCGGCTACGTGATCAGGAGCTGGTTCTCCGCATCATCGCTCTGTACTCAAGATCGAACGAGTACTTTTCTCCGCTCAAGAAGTTCTTGAACACCTTTATGAGTGACCACAGAACGCTAACGACTTTCCCCATAAGCGACATCCGCGAGGCATTCGAGGGCGCGGCGGTTGCTCTTAATGCGGCAGGAGTACGCGACGCTATCAGAAGGACAGGCCAGAGGGTGAACGCAGCCCTACTCGAAGCTGTGATGGTCGGTTATATGCGAATACTAGAGTCTGGCGAGCCACTATCTACGCAGCGACTTAGTGCCGCGCTCATTCGGATCGGACAGGATCGCGAGTTGCAAATGTCATCTGCATCGTCGACGACAAGTGAGGAAAACGTTCGAGCGCGTATAAATGGTGTCACTAGAATTATGGCATCGGAAGCCGGTACGGAAACGGAATGAGCCGAAGTTCGTGGCCACCGCATACTCTAGTGAGCCTGGAAAGGCAGCTTCTGATGCTGTCCGACTCGGTCGCAAATCCGCCGATGGCTCGAAGCGACGACGAGGAGGTGTGGCTAACCAGATTTCTGTTGCTTCGGGCAGTCGGATACCTTGAGCAAGTCGTTCACGACTGCGTCCGCGGACACATACAAGAGTCAAGTTACGGTACGGTTCGAAATTTCTCTATTTCGTGGATGGATAGGAGCCGAAATCCGAGCGTCGAAAATCTCTTGACCCTGCTTGGGCGCCTAGACCTGCGGCTTCGTGACGACTTCGAGCGCTGGATTGATGAAGACGATCAATCCCTTAGACGAGACCTGTCAGCGGCCGTAGCTCGCCGGCATCAAATCGCCCATGGGCTGAACGAGGGGATCGGCAGAAGCCGAGCTCTTGAGCACGTCGAGCGGTTAAGGGAGATCGCCGACTGGTTTATTCGTAATCTCAATCCGAACGCTGACGGGCGACTCAGCCGTCAGCTTCCAGAATCATTCGTTAATAGCAACTGGTTCTCGTGGCCCTCGGAGCTAAGCAGGACGGTCCTTCGGCTCTGTCCTTAGCGCGGCGTGCTGTCACAGCAACCGGTGGCCTGGACTAATTGTTTCCCAAATCCTTCGGCCGTTCGCTTAGGAGGCTGGTGTAGCTACCGCTCGCCGATGAGGTGGCTCGCCGGTGCCGCGTAACCGAGAGGTTGAGTTGCAACGGCTACTCAAGCTCCTCCCGCGGCACGCACCACGCCCTGGAGTCGTTCTTTTCCCCGGACATGAGAACGCCGCCGACGCTGAGCCCCTGGCGGCTCGGCGTCGGCGGCGTTGCGGTCTTTCTTACAACCGGCCCACCACGTAGCTGGCGGCCTGCTGCGTCATCCCGTTCACCCCGTAGAGCGCGTGCGCGATGCTCGGCTGTCCGCCGGGCGCGCCGTTGCAGATGGTGTCGCCGTCGGCGCACAGTTCGAGCGTCTTCGGCTGATAGAGGGGACCGATGACGACTCCGGGAGCGCCATACGTGCCGAGCCACTCCGCCGACGGCAGCCCGAACAGGGTGACCGCCGCGACGTGCTCCGAGACCTCGGCCGCGAGCGGCTGGGGGACGGAGTTGCGGTACGACGCCGGCACCGCGTCCGGGACGGTCGAGCTGGTCACGAACCCCGCGACGACCGCACCCTGGGAGAACCCGCCGAGCACGATCCGGGTGTTCGGGCAGGTATCGGCGATGGTCTGGACGCGGCTGCCGGCGTCGCGGATCCCGTCCACAACGGTCCTGGCCAGGTCCTCGCGGGCGTCGAAATTGTTCGACGCGGCGTAGTTGACCGCGTAGACGTTGACCGTCCGCGGGGCGGCCTGGGCGCGCAGCGCGTCGACGAACGACTGGCCGACGCCGCCGACACCCGCTGCCTCACCGGAACCGCGGGCGAAGACCACCTCGACATCGGGGCACGGCTGGGCGGACGCAGAGGGCGCTGCCACGCCGATCATGGCGGCCCACGTGGTCATCACCACCGCGCCGAGGAAGCGACCGAACTGGCGAACTCTCATAAGTGAACTCCTGCAGAAATAGTGGCCCGACGCCAGCGCGGTTACCCTCACCTCGGTCGGCCAAACCCCGCGTAATCTCCCACGGTATGACGACACCCCCGGTGATCCAGCGCTGGCTCGACCTCATCGACGGCGGCCACGGTGGCGACGTGACGGCATTGCTGGCGCCCGACGCGGTGTTCTACTCACCCGCGGTGTTCACCCCCCAGGAAGGGCGCGACACGACCGCCGCCTACCTGAACGCGGCCGCAAAAGTGTTCGGCGGAAAGAACTTTCGTTACGTCAACCAGTGGTATGCCGACCGGTCGGCGGTGCTCGAGTTCGTCGCCGACATCGACGGTGTCCACGTCAACGGGATCGACATGATCGAGTGGAACGACGCCGACGAGATCACGTCGTTCAAGGTGATGCTGCGCCCGTTCAAGGCGTTGCAGACCGTCATCCCCAAGATGGCCGAGCTCTTGCAGGCGGGGTGACCGATGCGGCTGCTGCTCATCGCCGACACCCATCTGCCCAAGCGGGCGCGTGACCTGCCCGCGGTGGTGTGGGACGAGGTCGCGCGCGCCGATGTGGTGATCCACGCCGGCGATTGGGTGGAGCCCGACCTGCTCGACGTGCTCGAGGAGCGGGCCGCCCGCCTGGTCGGGTGCTGGGGCAACAACGACGGGGCCGAGTTGCGCCGCCGCCTGCCCGAACGCGCGGATGTCACGTTGGAGGGGGTGCGGTTCACCGTCGTGCACGAGACGGGGGCATCCGGCGGGCGTGACGCGCGGATGGCCGCGCTCTATCCGGACACCGACGTCCTGGTGTTCGGCCACAGCCACATCCCGTGGGACACCACCGCGGCCAGTGGGCTGCGGCTACTCAACCCGGGTTCGCCCACCGACCGCCGCCGCCAGCCGTACTGCACCTACATGACCGCCACCGTCGCCGACGGTGCGCTCACCGATGTCGTCCTGCACAACATCGTCCCCAAGAGCGTCGTCCCCAAGGGCGTCGTCCCCAAGGGCGGGGAGCGGCGTGCCTGACCGTCCCGCCCGGGTGGACGATGTCCACGCGCTCGCGGCCGCGATGCCGCACACCAAGCGCATAGAGGGCCCGAAGGGCAATGCGATCTATCAGGTCGGCGGGAAGTCCTTCGTGTTCTTCCGCACCCCGCAACCGGACGCCGCCGATCCGGACAGTGGCGAAAAATACCCCGACGTCATCATGATCTGGGTGGAGTCCGAGGCCGACAAGCTGTCGCTGGTGCAGGACCCGAATTCACCGTTCTTCACCAGCGATCGCTTCGACGGCCACCTGTCGGTCCTGGTGCGCGGCACGCAGATCGGACAGATCGGGCTGGACGAGCTGACGGAGCTGATCCAGGATGCCTGGCTGTCGCGGGCCTCGACGCGGCGCGCCGAACGGTGGCTCGCCGAACAGCAGGGCTGACAACCTCTGCGGGCGAGTACTCATGGTGACATCATCGCCAGGGTGGCCCCTGAATCCCCGCAGACCATCGCGTATCCGGCGCCCGGCGCGCGCCCGCACCGGATCGCCGACGAGAAACTCGACCCGCACGTCATCGTGTTGTTCGGTGCGACCGGTGACCTCGCCAAACGAAAACTGTTGCCCGGCATGGCCTATCTCGTCCAGTCCTCGCTGGCGCCGAAGATCAGGGTCGTCGGCACGTCGCTCGAAGAGCTGTCCGGCGACGAGTTCCGGGCAGTGGCCCGCGAGGCCGTCGACGCATTCGGCAGCCACAAACTCACCGACAAGGAATGGGAAGGTTTCGCCTGCAGGATCTCCTACGTGCCGCAGAGTGCCGGACCCGAGGCGCTCGCCACGGCCGTGAAGGCGGCCGAAGAGGAACTCGGCCCCGACGCGCGGCGGCTGCACTACCTGTCGGTGCCGCCCAAGGCGGCCAAGGCCGTCATCACCATGCTCAAGGACTCCGGCCTCGTCGACCGGTCGCGGGTGGTGATGGAGAAACCGTTCGGCACCGACCTGGCCAGCGCCGTGGAACTCAACGACTTCGTGCACGAGACCTTCGACGAGTCGCAGATCTTCCGCATCGACCACTTCCTCGGCAAGGAGGCGGCGCAGAACATCCTGGCGTTCCGGTTCGCCAACGGCTTGTTCGAGCCGATCTGGAATCGCAACTTCATCGACCACATCCAGATCGACATCCCGGAGAAACTCGGCCTCGACCAGCGTGCCAACTTCTACGAGAGCACCGGCGCCTACAAGGACATGGTGGTCACCCACCTGTTCCAGGTGATGGCATTCGTCGTCATGGAACCGCCGACCGCGCTCGAGCCCCGGGCGATCAGTGAGGAGAAGAACAAGGTCTTCCGGTCGATGCTGCCGCTCGACCCGGCCAAGGTGATCCGCGGTCAGTACGCCGGCTACCGGGCCGAAGAGGGCGTGGCGCCGGATTCGGAGACCGAGACGTTCATCGCGCTCGAGGTCGGCATCGACAACTGGCGCTGGGCCGGCGTGCCGATCTATCTGCGTACCGGCAAGAAGATGGCCGAGGGGCAGCGCATCATCTCGATCGCGTTCAAAGAGGCGCCGCGCTCGATGTTCCCGGCCGGCTCGGGGGTGGGGTCCCAAGGTCCGGACCACCTCACCTTCGACCTCGCCGACAATTCGAAGGTGTCGCTGTCGTTCTACGGCAAGCGTCCCGGCCCGGGGATGAAGCTCGACAAGCTGTCCATGCAGTTCTCGACCCAGGAGACCGGGCGGGTCGGTGACGTGCTGGAGGCCTACGAACGGCTGATCCTCGACGCGATGCGCGGCGACCACACGCTGTTCACCACCGCCGCGGGCATCGAGTCGCTGTGGGACCGCTCCACCCCGCTGCTCGAGGATCCACCGCCGGCGAAGCTCTATCAGCCAGGGACGTGGGGTCCCAACGCGATCCACCAACTCATCGCGCCGAGCGCCTGGCGGCTGCCCTTCGAACGCGAGTGGCGCGAGAAGAACCCGGAGTAGAGCACCGGCCGCCGTTTCCCACCGAAGCACCGGGCGTGGTGGCAGGGTCATCGCCATGGACCCGAAGCCACCGAGCGCGACCATCGAGTCGGCGCACCGGAACCACCTGAGCACACTGCCGTTCGCCGACACAGCGGATTTCGCCGACGCCGACCGGGGATTCATCGCCGCGCTCGATCCGTGCGTGATCACCGCCGCGGACGGGCGGGTGGTGTGGGACAACGACGCCTACGCCTTCCTCGGCGGTGAGGCGCCGCCATCGGTGCACCCCAGTCTGTGGCGGCAGTCGGCGCTGACGGCCAAGCAGGGGCTCTACGAGGTCGTCGAAGGTATCTACCAGGTGCGCGGCTTGGACCTGTCGAACATCACATTCGTCGAGGGGGACACCGGTGTCATCGTCATCGACCCGCTGATCAGCACCGAGACCGCCGCCGCCGCGCTGGCGCTGTACCGGCAACACCGCGGTGAGCGGCCGGTGACCGCGGTCATCTACACCCACAGCCACGTCGACCACTTCGGCGGTGTGCTCGGGGTGACCAGCCAGGCCGACGTCGATGCGGGCCGCGTGCCGGTCATCGCCCCGGTGGGGTTCATCGATCATGCCGTGGCCGAGAACGTCTACGCCGGTACGGCGATGGCGCGGCGCGCGACGTACATGTACGGCACGATGCTCGGCGTCGGGCCGGCCGGGCAGGTCGGGTGCGGGCTGGGGCAGCGCACGTCGACCGGTGAGGTGGCGGTGATCGTGCCGACGCTCGACATCGCCGCGACGGGCGAGACGCACACCGTCGACGGCGTCGAGATCGAGTTCCAGATGGCGCCCGGCACCGAGGCGCCCGCCGAGATGCACTTCTACTTCCCCGGGTTCCGCGCATTGTGCATGGCGGAGAACGCCACCCACAATCTGCACAATCTGTTGACCCTGCGCGGTGCGCTGGTGCGCGACCCGCATGGCTGGGCGGGCTATCTCACCGAGGCCATCGACACATTCTCCGACCGGGCCGACGTGGTGTTCGCGTCGCACCACTGGCCGACGTGGGGCCGTGAGCGCATCGCGAATTTCCTGTCGCTGCAACGGGATCTGTACGCCTACCTGCACGACCAGACATTGCATCGGCTCAACCAGGGTCACACGGGCATCGAGATCGCGGAGGACTTCGCGCTGCCGCCGGCACTGGAGAGAGCCTGGCACGCGCACGGCTACTACGGTTCGGTGAGCCACAACGTCAAGGCGGTCTACCAGCGTTACATGGGCTGGTTCGACGGGAACCCGGCCCGGCTGTGGCAGCATCCGCCGCGAGCGCTGGGGCCGCGGTACGTCGCGGCCATCGGCGGGCTGGACCGCCTGGTGGAGCTGGCGCGCGAGGCGTTCGGTATCGGTGATTTCCGTTGGGCGGCAACGCTGCTCGATCACGCCATGTTCACCGATGAGCAGCACGCCGGGGCGCGGAAGCTGTACGCGGACACCCTCGAACAGTTGGGTTACGGGGCGGAGAACGCCACCTGGCGCAACTTCTACCTCTCCGGTGCGACGGAACTGCGCGACGGCAATTTCGGCACTCCGACGCAGGTCACGTCGCCGTCGATGCTGTCGCAGCTCACGCCGGAGCAGATGTTCGACGTGCTGGCCATCAGTGTGAACGGCCCGCGGGCCTGGGACCTCGACATCGCGACCGATGTGACGTTCCTCCACACCGGCGACAACTACCGCCTGACGCTGCGCAACGGGGTGTTGGTGTACCGGAAGGTGGCGGCCGACCCGTCGAGCGCGCAGGCCACCGTCCGGTTGGCGAACACGTTGCGGCTGTTGGCATTCGCGGCGGGGGACACCGATTCGCCCGGCATCGAGATCGTCGGTGACTCCGGCGCGCTGCCGTCGCTGTTGGCGATGCTGGACCGGCCGGACCCGGCGTTCGACATCGTCACGCCGTAGCGGCGCACACCTACGGCTGCCCGCCGTCGGCCCGCAGGATCGAACCCGTCGTGAAGCTCGACGCGTCCGACATGAGAAACAGTGCGGCGCCGACGATCTCGTACGGCTCACCGGCCCGCTCGAGAGCCAGGTGGCCGAACGGCTTCGACACCTCGGAGAAGTTCCACGCCTTGCTGATGTCGGTGAGGAACGGCCCGGCCATCAGCGTGTTGACCCGCACCGTCGGGCCGAACGCCTTGGCCAGTCCCTCGGTCATCGTGTTGAGCCCGGCTTTCGCCGCGGCGTACGGCAGCATCGACGGATCCGGTCGCAGCGAACCGCTCGAGCTGACATTGACGATCGACCCGCCACCGTCGGCCACCATCCGCTCACCGACCAGCGCCGCCAACCGGAACGGGCCCTTGACGTTGAGGTTGAACACCGCGTCGAACAGCTTCTCCGACACCGACGTCAGCGAGTCGTACAGCGGCGACATGCCGGCGTTGTTGACCAGCACGTCGAGCTTTCCGAACCGCTCGTAGACCGCGTCCACCAACCCGTCGAGTTGATCCCAGCGCCCGACGTGCACGCCGTACGGCATCGCGGTGCGGCCCGTCGCCTCGGCGATCTCGGCGGCCGTCGCCTCACAGCTCTCCAGCGACCGGCTGGCGATCACGACGTCGGCTCCGCACCGGGCCGCGGCGAACGCGATCTCGCGTCCCAGGCCCCTGCTGCCGCCGGTGACGAGCACGACGCGGCCACTGAGATCGAACAGATCGTCGGCGTAACCCATGGGCCCATATGGTGTCACGGTGCAACTGCTTCTGGTCAGACATGCGCTGCCTCTGCGCAGCGAACCCGGTGAAGGCTCTGATCCCGTCCTGTCGGAGGAGGGCATCGAACAGGCCAAGCGGCTGCCCGACGCGCTGGCGCGGTTTCCCATCACGCGGTTGGTGAGCAGCCCGCAGCGACGCGCCGTGCAGACCGCGCAGCCGGTCGCCGACGCACTGGGCATCCAGACCGAGGTCGACGAACGCCTCGCCGAATACGACCGCGACCTGCCGCATTACATCCCGATCGAGCAGATCGCCCGGGAGAACCCGCAGGAGTTGGAGCGGCTGATGAACGGCAAGCTGCCCAGCGGGGTGGACGAGGAGGCGTTCACGGCGCGCATCTTCGCCGCCGTCGACGACCTCGTGACGGCCGCCGATCGCGAGGACACCGTCGCGGTGTTCAGCCACGGCGGGGTGATCAACGCGCTGCTGCATCGGGTACTGGGCACCGAGAAGTTGCTGTCCTTCCACGTCGACTACGCCTCGGTGACCCGGCTGCTGTGGTCCTCGCGGGCCGGGCAGCTCACGGTGGCGTCGGTCAACGGGACCGAGCACGTATGGGACCTGCTGCCGCGAAACCTGCGGTGGTGAGCGCTCGCGCGAGCCGCCCATCGGGCCGGTGGTAGACAGATCGCCATGACGTCTCCGACTCTCGAGGGCCTCGACCTCGACGCACTCGACCGGCATCTGCGTTCTGAGGGCATCGCCCGCGACGGTGCGCTGCGGGCCGAGCTGATCGCGGGCGGCCGCTCGAACCTGACGTTCCTGGTGTTCGACGACGCGTCGAAGTGGGTGCTGCGCCGCCCGCCGCTGCACGGCCTCACCCCGTCGGCGCACGATATGGCCCGCGAGTACCGCGTGGTGGCCGCCCTCGCCGGCACCCCGGTCCCGGTGGCCCGCGCCATCACGATGCGCAACGACGACTCGGTACTCGGCGCCCCGTTCCAGATGGTCGAGCACGTTGAGGGGCGCGTCATCCGTCGCGCCGACGAACTCGAGGCCCTCGGCGACAAGGCCACGATCGACGCCTGCGTGGACGAGCTGATCCGGGTGCTGGCCGAACTGCACGCGGTGGATCCGGCCGCCGTCGGGCTCGGCGATTTCGGCAAGCCCAGCGGGTACCTCGAACGCCAGGTGCGGCGGTGGGGTTCGCAGTGGAGCCACGTGCGCCTCGACGACGACCCGCGCGATGCCGACGTGCACACGCTGCACGCCGCGCTCGGCGAACGGGTGCCTGCCGAGACCCGCGCGTCGATCGTGCACGGCGACTACCGCATTGACAACACGATCCTCGACCCGACCGACGCCACCACGGTGCGCGCGGTGCTCGACTGGGAGATGTCCACGCTCGGCGATCCGCTGAGCGACGCGGCGCTGATGTGCGTGTACCGCAACCCGATGTTCAACTACGTGCACAGTGACGCGGCGTGGACGTCGGAACTGCTGCCGACCGGCGACGAGATGGCGCAGCGCTATGCGACGGCGTCGGGTCAGCCGCTGGCGCACTGGGACTTCTACATGGCGCTGGCGTACTTCAAGCTGGCGATCATCGCCGCGGGGATCGCGTTCCGCGCCCGGATGGGCGGCACCGAGGACAACGTCGGCGACGCGGTCGCGCCGCTGATCGCAGCGGGTCTCGAAGCGCTGGCCTGAGACTCAGCGCATTGCGGCTCTGTAGTTCTTCTTCGCGGCGCGGCGCAGCTGGAACAGCCGCGCGGCCCCGGCGAGCGACGCGATCAGACCGCCACACACCGCGGCGAGCAGGATTGCCACACCCAGCGGCAGATTCCACTGCCAGCCGAAGAACTCCAGCGTCGTCGACTCGGTATTCTGGGCGATGAAGATGAGCAGCACGATCAGGATGAGCAGGCCGACGATCACCGACGTCCACAGCGCTGCTGCCCTGGTGAAGTGCACCTTCTTGAGGTCGGGCGGGGTGCGATCCGCGACCGGGTAGTCCCCCGGGACCGGTGGCCCGGGATTCGGCGGGTCGTAGCCCTGCGGCTCACGCCCTGCTGACGGCCCGTACGGATCGGTGCTCATAGCTCATATCTGCCCGTTCGGACGGTCCACGAAACCAGCTACCGGTGAGGTAAAGGACGGCGCACCGGCCCGCATCCCGCTAATGTCCGCAAGAGCCACCCGCACGAGCCCACTGCCGAGAGGACTTCCGAATGGCGAGCACGCGCAGTCGCAGGCGGGGCGTCACCCGGCTGGCGGCCCTTCTGGCATCGGCGACGTTGGCATTGGTCGGGTGTGGCAGCTCGAACCCGCTCGGCGGCGGCGAGATCTCGGGTGACCTGAAGACGGTCACCGTCGGGTCGGCGGACTTCACCGAATCCAAGATCATCGCCGAGATCTATGCCCAGGCGTTGGAGGCCAACGGTTTCGAGATCAGCAGGCAGTTCGGGATCGGCAGCCGCGAGACGTACATCCCTGCGGTGCAGGACCATTCGATCGACCTGATCCCCGAGTACACCGGGAACCTGTTGCAGTACTTCGACGAAGGCACCACGGTGACCACCCCGGATGCGGTGGTACTCGAGTTGCTGCGGGCGCTGCCCGGCGATCTGTCGATCCTGTATCCCTCTCCGGCCGAAGACATGGACACCGTCGCGGTGTCGGCTCAGACGGCGCAGCGGTGGAACCTCAGGACGATCGGCGATCTCGCCGCGCACTCGCCCGAGGTGAAATTCGGCGGTCCCTCGGAGTTCCTCAGCCGCGCCGAGGGCCTGCCCGGGCTGAAGGAGAAGTACGGGCTCGACATCGCCCCGGCGAATTTCGTGGCGATCAGCGACGGCGGCGGGCCGGCGACGGTGCGGGCGCTGACCGACGGCACGGTGACGGCGGCCAACATCTTCAGCACGTCACCGGCGATCGAACTGAGCGATCTGGTGGTGCTGGAGGATCCGAAGAACAACTTCCTGGCGGCCAACGTGGTGCCGCTGGTCGCCTCGCAGAAGAAGTCCGACGAGCTCAAGTCGGTGCTCGACGCGGTGAGCGCGAAGCTGACCACCGAGGCCCTCATCGAGCTGAACTCCGCGGTCGAGGGCAATCAGGGTGTCGACCCGGATGAGGCCGCGCAGAAATGGGTCGGCGACAACGGCTTCAACCAGCCCCTCCAGAAGTAGGCGACCCGATGATCACCTTCTCGAACGTCACCAAGCGGTACCCGGACGGCACCGTCGCGGTCGACGACCTCAGCCTCGAGGTGCCCGAGGGCACGCTGACGGTGTTCGTCGGCCCGTCGGGCTGCGGTAAGACCACCTCGATGCGGATGATCAACCGGATGATCGAGCCCACGTCGGGCACGCTGACCGTCGGCGGTGAGGACGTCGCCCGGGTCGACGCCGTCAAGCTGCGGTTGGGCATCGGTTACGTCATCCAGAGCGCCGGGCTGATGCCGCATCTGCGCGTGGTCGACAACGTCGCGACCGTGCCGGTGCTGCGCGGCGAATCCCGGCGCAGCGCCCGCAAGGCCGCGCTCGCGGTGATGGAACGCGTCGGACTCGACCCGAAACTGGCCGACCGCTACCCGGCGCAGCTGTCCGGTGGTCAGCAGCAGCGCGTCGGCGTCGCCCGCGCGCTCGCCGCCGATCCGCCGATCCTGCTGATGGACGAACCGTTCAGCGCGGTCGACCCGGTGGTCCGCGAGGAGTTGCAGACCGAGATCGTGCGGCTGCAGAACGACCTGCGTAAGACGATCGTCTTCGTCACCCACGACATCGACGAGGCGATCAAGCTGGGGGACAAGGTCGCGGTCTTCGGCCGGGGCGGGGTGCTGCTGCAGTACGACGCCCCGGCGCGGCTGCTGTCGAACCCGGCCGACGA
The DNA here is from genome assembly GCF_016313185.1 of Mycolicibacterium baixiangningiae. Classification (NCBI taxonomy): domain Bacteria; kingdom Bacillati; phylum Actinomycetota; class Actinomycetes; order Mycobacteriales; family Mycobacteriaceae; genus Mycobacterium; species Mycolicibacterium baixiangningiae. The sequence continues at coordinate 5,414,255 of NZ_CP066218.1, read as the reverse complement.
TGCGGTGGCCGGTTTCGTCGGCGCCGATCGCGGTTACCGCGGCCTGCAGTTCTACCCCGCCGGCGGTGCGGGTCTGCCGCTGCACGACATCCGCCATGTCCGCGAGCCCGAGATCGACGCGCTTCAACTCGGGTCGGGTGACTGGGTGCTGGTGACCCGGCCGGACGGCACGCCGTACGCCTGGATCAACGACGACGGCGTCGCGCTGCACCGCAGCGGCAGATCTCTCTACGACAGCACGATCGCCGGGGGTTCGCTGTTCCGGCCGGACGGCACGCTGCGCCTGGCGCTCGACGCGGCGCTGTCCTCCCCGTCGGGGCTCGGGGTGGCGGTAGACGACGCCGGCCAGGTGATCGGCGGGGTGAGGGCCGACGACGTGCTCGCCGCGCTCGACACTCAGCGCGCCGAAGCGCAGCGGCGGGGGGTTCCGGCGGGGCACGAGCGCAGCGACTCGGGGAGTGTGTGAGCGGTGCGGTATCTGCTGACCCATCTCGACGACCTGTGGGCGCTGACCGTGATCCACCTGCGGCTGTCGTTGATCCCGATCGTGCTCGGGCTGTTGATCGCGGTGCCGCTCGGTGCGCTGGTGCAGCGGACCACCGCTCTGCGGCGGCTCACCACGATCACCGCGAGCATCATCTTCACGATCCCGTCGCTCGCACTGTTCGTCGTGCTGCCGCTGGTCATCCCGACACGCATCCTCGACGAGGCCAACGTGATCGTGGCGCTGACGCTCTACACCGTCGCCCTGCTCGTGCGCGCCGTCCCCGAGGCGCTCGACGCGGTGTCGCCCGCGGTGCTCGATGCCGCCACCGCCGTCGGCTACAAGCCGCTGACGCGGATGCTGAAAGTCGAACTACCGCTTGCGGTTCCGGTGCTGATCGCCAGCCTGCGCGTCGTCGCGGTCACCAACATCTCGATGGTGTCGGTGGGTTCGGTCATCGGCGTCGGCGGTCTCGGCACCTGGTTCACCGAGGGCTATCAGGCCAACAAGAGCGATCAGATCGTCGCGGGCATCATCGCGATCTTCGTGCTGGCGGTCGTGATCGACACCGTGATCATGCTGATCGGCAGGGCGCTGACGCCCTGGACCCGCGCGAGCCGTCCGGCCCGCACCAAGACCGTCGGGGCCGCGGCGTGAACTTCCTCTCCGAAGCGCTGTCGTTCATCTTCGCGGCCGCCAACTGGGCCGGTCCGGCGGGCCTGGGTGCCCGCATCGTCGAGCACCTGGAGTACACCGTCATCGCGGTGGTCTTCTCCGTGCTGATCGCCGTACCGCTGGGGATGATCATCGGCCACACCGGTAAGGGCACGTTCCTGGTCGTGACGGGTGTGAACGCGTTGCGTGCGCTGCCCACCCTCGGCGTGCTGCTGCTGGGCGTGCTGCTGTGGGGTCTCGGGCTGATTCCGCCGACGGTCGCGCTGATGCTGCTCGGCATCCCGCCGCTCCTGGCGGGAACCTACGCCGGGATCGCCAACGTCGACCCGGCGGTGGTCGACGCCGCCAGGGCGATGGGCATGACGGAGAAGCGGGTGCTGCTGCGCGTGGAGGTGCCGATCGCGCTGCCGTTGATCATGGGCGGTCTGCGCACGGCGACCCTGCAGATCGTGGCCACCGCGACGGTCGCGGCCTACGCGAGCCTGGGCGGGCTGGGCCGCTACCTGATCGACGGCATCAAGGTGCGGGAGTTCTACCTGGCGCTGGTGGGCGCGCTGATGGTGACCGCACTGGCGCTGATCCTCGACGCGTTGCTCGCGCTCGCGGTGTGGCTGTCGGTGCCCGGGTCGGGGCGGTGGCGCCGCGCGGGACGCATGCCGCAGCCGTTCTTGAGTGACGAGGTGGCGCTGGAGTCACGAAGTCGCGGCGGATCGCCGTCGAGTTCGGCTGTGGGGTACGAACGGACGGGTGCGTCGCCTACGGTAGAAGGGTGAGTGAAGCCGACCGCTCTGACGTGAAGAACACCTGGCCCGCGGTCCTGACGTGGCGGGCGCACGACGTCGCACGGATGGAGTCCGTGCGGGTGCAGATGGTGGGTAAGCGCATCAAGGCCTACGGCCGGATCGTCGCCGCCCGCTGCGATGCGCACCCGCCGTTCTCCGCCTCCTACGACCTCGTCACCGACGAGCACGGCGCCACGAAACGGCTGTCGATGACCGTCACGCTGGCCGAGCGCGAGCGGCAACTCTCGATCGCCCGTGACGAAGAGAACATGTGGCTGGTCCGCAATCAGCAGAACCAGATGAAGCGCGCCGCGTTCGACGGGGCGATGGACGTCGACGTGGTGCTCAGCCCGTTCTTCAACACGCTGCCGATCCGCCGTGCCGGCCTGCACGAGCACGGCGACTCCATCGCCGTCCCGGTGGTGTACGTGCGGTTGCCCGAGTTCTCGGTGGAACAGGTCACGATCAGCTACAGCGGAGGCGGGCAGGGCTCGGACGCCATCAAGGTGCAATCCCCGGTCGCCGACACCACGATCACCATCGACGCCGACGGTTTCATCCTCGACTATCCCGGGTTGGCAGCGCGGATCTGATCACTCCGCCGGCCCGTCCGGCGGCGGCCAGTTCGTCGCGCCAGTTGTCGGCGCCGATCGTGGTGGTGATGATCTCCGGCCGGCTGAAGCTGTCGTAGCGCATGCGTGCGGCGTGCCCCGACTCGACCAGTTCGGCGACCGACCCGTGCCGCGCCAGCGTCTCGCGGGCGGCGGTCAGCAGTTCGATGCTGCGGTCCAGTGCCGGCACGAGCTGAGGTGAGTTCGCCTCGCACATGGCGCGCACCAGATCGGGTGCGGTCCCGGCCACCCTCGTGCCGTCGCGGAACGATCCGGCCGCCAGCGCGAACGCCAGCGGCACCTCGCCCGCGGTGACGGCGAGTGCCTCGGCGAGCAGGTGCGGCAGGTGCGAGATGCTGGCCGCGGCGGCGTCGTGTTCGTCGGAGCGCGCGGGCACCACCACCGCATGGCAGTCCAGTGCGAGCGCCATCACCTGCGCCCACACGTCGGGGTCGACGTCGTCGTCGACGCTGATCACCCACGGCGCACCGGTGAACAGTGCCGCGTCACCCGCTGCCCAGCCGGAGTGGGCGGTGCCGGCCATCGGATGCCCGCCGACGAACCGCTCCTGCAGGCCGAACGCCCGGACCTGTTCCAGCACAGCACCTTTCACACTGGTCACATCGGTCAACGGGCAATGCGGCGCGGTGGCGCGAATGTGGCCCAGCATGAGACCGAGGGCGGGCACAGGTACGGCGAGCACGATCAGCGCGCACGCCTCGGCCGCGCGGGTGAGAACCTCGTCGAGGTGCTCGCTGGCGTCGAACCCGTCGAAGCGCGCGGCCTGTACACCCTCCACCGATCGGTTGTAGCCGAACACGTCGCGTCCCGCGGCGGCCGCCGCCCGCATCACCGAACCGCCGATGAGGCCCAGGCCCAGCACGCACACGGGTGGTTTCGTCACCATTCCAGGTTGGCACACCGCACCGGGGGCGGTACCCATGCCTGGTCAAAGGCGCTCGTGGGCGACTACCGTACTGCGACATGGGAGCACAGAGTGCGCCGGCGCATGGCACGCCAGACGGGTTCGGCGTGGCGGTCGTCCGCGAGGACGGCAAGTGGCGCTGCGCGCCCATGCGGCGGGCCTCGCTGAACAGCCTCACGGTCGCTGAGAAGGAGCTGTGCGAACTCCGCAGCGCCGGAGCGGTGTTCGGGTTGCTGGACATCGACGACGAGTTCTTCGTGATCGTCCGGCCGGCCCCGTCCGGGACGCGGTTGCTGCTGTCGGACGCCACCGCGGCACTCGACTACGACATCGCCGCCGAGGTGCTCGAACAGCTCGACGCGGACATCGAACCCGACGATCTCGATGACGTCGATCCGTTCGAGGAGGGCGATATCGGTCTGCTCTCCGATATGGGTTTGCCCGAGGCGGTACTCAGCGTCATCCTCGACGAGACCGACCTGTACGCCGACGAGCAGCTCGGCCGCATCGCCCGGGAGATGGGCTTCGCCGACGAGCTGTCCGCGGTGATCGACAAACTCAATCGGTGACGTCTGACGAGACCCTGATCCGCGCCGCGCTCGACGCGGCGGCGCTGGCCGGTCCGGCCGACGTGCCGATCGGCGCGGTGGTGTTCGGGCCCGACGGCACGGAGTTGGCGCGCGCCGCCAATGCGCGCGAGGCGCTGGGCGATCCGACCGCGCATGCGGAGGTGCTGGCGTTGCGGGCGGCCGCGGCGGTGGTCGGCGACGGGTGGCGGCTGGAGGGGACGACGCTCGCGGTCACCGTTGAACCGTGCACGATGTGCGCCGGCGCCCTGGTGCTCGCGAGGGTGGCGCGGTTGGTGTTCGGGGCGTGGGAGCCGAAGACCGGTGCGGTCGGTTCGCTGTGGGATGTGGTGCGCGACCGCAGGCTCAACCACCGCCCGCAGGTGCGCGGCGGCGTGCTGGCCGACCAGTGCGCACAGCCGCTCGAGGCGTTCTTCGGTGCGCAGCGCTGAGGTTTCCCCGCCTCCCGCCGAGACTGCACACAGGGCTGCCAAACCGCGCGCTTGACGACCGTGGCTGCGGTCTCGGCGAGGTCGGCGGGCGATTAGGGGCTGCGCAGCCGTTTCGGTAAGCTGCCACACGGTGGCGTGTCCGAGCGGCCTAAGGAGCACGCCTCGAAAGCGTGTGACGGGTAACCCCCGTCCGAGGGTTCAAATCCCTCCGCCACCGCCAGAACCGCCCCCCTGTCCACGCAGGTAGGGGCGGTTTTTGCATCGGTGTGAGACCAGCTCCTGAGCTCCTGAACACCTGCAGCGCCGCGCCCTTGTCTTGGGTTTCACCACCATGGCTGTCGAATCCGGCTATGCGCCGCCATTCACGGCCGTGGTGTCGGAACGCGCACAAAGGCGTAGGAGTGGGCGTTCTGCCCGAACAGCACGCGATACTGACGCAGTGTCCGAACGCAATGTGCTGGGTGGCCCGCTGCAAGAGTGCGGCACCGACCCGCTGACCGGTTTCTATCGTGACGGCTGCTGTTCGACGGGCCCCGAAGACCTCGGCGCCCACACGATCTGCGCGGTGGTCACCGTCGACTTCCTCGAACACCAGCGTTCGATCGGCAACGACCTGTCGACCCCGCGGCCCGAGTACCGGTTCCCGGGACTGAACCCCGGCGACCGCTGGTGCGTCACCGCCGCGAACTGGCTGCGCGCCCACCGCGACGGCTGTGCCGCGCCGGTGGTGCTCGCCGCCACTCACGAACGCACCCTCGACGTGGTGCCGATCGAGGCGCTGCACGAACATGCCGTCGACGTCCCCGACGACCTCGGTGGCCTCGCGAATCAGTAGTAGAAGGCAGTGAAGTCGGGTTTCCAGGCGCCGGCCTTGCACGTCAGCACCAACCCGTCGGGGGTCTGCGCCACACCGGTGCTGCCGTCACAGGGGGCGCCGTTCGTCCGCACTCCCACGAGCGCTGGTTGCGGCACCCACCGGGACTGCATCGTGCACAGATAGTTGTTGCCCGAGGCGTCGAGACCGAACAGATAGCGGCTGCCTCCGGACACACAGGATTCGCTGGGATCGATGTTGCGGTCCACATACGGAACGCAGTCGACGCTGTTGCACGGGCTCGCCGTGGCGGGCGAGGCGGTGACGAGCGGCGCGGCGAACGCACCGCCGGCCACTGCCAGAACGGCCACCAGTTTCATGGCCTCAGCTTGCCCGACTCACCCCGCCGGCCGCAGGAAGTTGCCCGACACCGTGATAGCCGGGGCGGACGAATCGCCGCCGACCACCAGAGTCGCGAACGCGATGTCCCCCGCGATCCCCGCGAACCACCCGTGCGAGTGGGTGTTGTCGCCGAACTCCGCCGTCCCGGTCTTCCCGCCCAGGTCGGCGATATCGGACAGCTGGCTCGCGGTGCCCTCGGTGGCCGTCGCGCGCATCATCATCCGCAGCGCGTCGACCACGTCGCCGGGGAGCGGTTCGGACGGGGTGTCGGCGGTGGTCTTCTCGCCGAGCACCAGCGTGGGCGTGATCGTCGATCCGTGCGCGAGGCTGGCCTCGGCGACCGCGAGACCGAACGGGCTGACCGTGACGGTGCCCTGGCCGATCCCGTTCTCCACGCGCTGGGCGGCGGTGTCGGCGGCGGGCACCCGGCCGGTCACCGTGGTGAGACCCGGGACGACGTAATCCACGCCGATCCCGAACGCGCGTGCCGTGGTGGACAGCGCATCGGCGGGCAACCGATCGGCGAGGGCAGCCATCGAGGTGTTGCAGGACCGGGCGAACGCCGTCGTCAACGGCACTGTGCCGAGTTCGAAGTCGTCGTCGTTGGGAATCGTGCGGTTCTCGATGGTGAGCCGGCTCGGGCACTCGACCGGCGACTCGGGGGTGACCAGTCCTGCTTCCAGCGCCGCGGCCGTGGTGATCGTCTTGAACGTCGAACCCGGCGGATACAGACCGGAGAACGCGATGGCGCCCTGCGCGTCGGCCGCCTCGTTCTGCGCGGCCGCGATGATGCCACCGTCTGATGGCGAGATCGCGACGAGCACGGTCGGCCGCGGCTCCTGGGCGACTGCGTCCTGCGCCAGCAGCTGCAGGCGCAGGTCAAGGGAGGTGCGGACGGGGTCGGTCGGTGCGGGCGGGGTGGCGGTCAGTCGCTGCGCGGCCGCGCCGTCGCCGTCGACCAGATACACCGACCAGCCGGCGGTCCGGGTGATGCGGTCCTGCCACACCTTCGGCAGGTCGGCCATCGCCGGTGAGGACAGCGCCCGATCCGTGGTGAGCAGGTCACCCTGGTCGGCGATCGCGACGCCGGGGACGGCGCGCAGCTGCTCGGCCACCGGCGTGAGGTCGGCCTCGCGCAGCCGGATCACGGTGACCACCTGGTCGGCGGTGGTGTCGAACTGCGCCTGGATGGACTCCGGTGTGATGGTCGGCTCGATCGGCGCCAGCAGTGCGGCAAGGGCGCTCGACGAGGCCCGATGCGCGCGGTCCAGCGTGATCACCCCGACCGTCTGCCACGTCATCAACGGTTGCCCGGTGCGGTCGAGCACCGGCGTCTGCAGCTCGCTGTCCTCGCTGTACTGGAACCGCATATTCGGTTGCAGATCCGGGTGCAGCAGCGCCGTCGACCACGCCAGCCGCCACTCGTCACCGCTCTGCTCGGCGGTGCCGGTGGTCTCGTAGCCGAACTCACGCCCGGGTGCCAGCGTCCACTGGTAGCTCAGGGTCTCGGTGGTGTCCTCACCGTCGACGGGCGCTGGCGACACTTGCACGGCGGCGTCGGCACCCATCCCCGCGAACATGGCCGCGATCACCGGTTCGGCGGCCCCCGGATCGTCGGTCTGCTGCGCGGCCGCCTTGGCGTCGCGGCGGCCGAGGGCGTCGGCGAAGGCGTGGAACGGGTCCGCGGGACTCGGCGACGAACAGGCGGTGAGGGTGAGAACGAGTGCGCTGACGAGCGCGAGAACGAGTCGTTTCACGCCCCCATGGTGTCAGGCACATCGCATTCGGGGGCGAACGCGCCCGCGCGTCGGCGGCTTTGGCAGGATCAGCGCTGTGACGGAAATCAACGACCTGGCGCAGGGTCGGATGCGGATTCTGGATGCGAAACCGGTAAATCTCGACGGATTCAGTGTCACCGACCCGGCCCTGGGTCTGGTCGCCATGCGCAGCCCGCACGACCCCGAGCCGTCGCTGGTGATGCGCGACGGCGTGATCGTGGAGTTGGACGGCAAGCCGGCCGCGGACTTCGACGTCATCGACGAATTCATCGCCCGCTACGGCATCGACCTCGCCGTCGCCGAGGAGGCGATGGCGCTCGACGATGCGGTGCTGGCGCGGATGGCGGTCGACGTCAACGTGTCGCGGGCCGAGGTGGTACGGCTGATCGGCGGCACCACGCCGGCGAAGCTCGCCCGCGTCATGGCGGTGATGACGCCGGTCGAGATGCAGATGGCGATGCACAAGATGCGGGCCAGGCGCACCCCGAGCAACCAGGCGCACGTCACCAATCAGCTCGACGATCCGCTGCTGATCGCGGCCGACGCGGCCAGTGCGGTGGCGTACGGGTTCCGCGAGGTCGAGACGACGGTGCCGGTGTTCGGCGACGCGCCGTCGAACGCGATCGCACTGTTGATCGGCAGCCAGGTGGGCGACCCGGGCGCCATGGCGCAGTGCTCGATCGAAGAGGCGATGGAGTTGCGGCTCGGGCTGCGGGGGTTGACCAGCTACGCCGAGACCATCTCGATCTACGGCACCGAGCAGGTGTTCGTCGACGGCGACGACACCCCGTTCTCCAAGGCGATCCTCACCGCCGCGTACGCTTCGCGCGGGTTGAAGATGCGCGTCACCAGCGGTGGCGGCGCCGAGGTGCTGATGGGCGCGGCCGAGAAGTGCTCGATCCTCTACCTCGAGTCGCGGTGCGTCTCGCTGGCCCGGGCGCTGGGCTCGCAGGGCGTGCAGAACGGCGGCATCGACGGTGTCGGCGTGGTCGCGTCGGTGCCCGAGGGCATGAAGGAACTGCTCGCCGAGAACCTGATGGTCATGATGCGTGATCTGGAATCGTGTGCGGGCAACGACAACCTGATCTCCGAATCGGACATCCGCCGCAGCGCCCACACGCTGCCGGTGCTGCTGGCCGGCGCCGACTTCATCTTCTCCGGCTTCGGCTCGATTCCCCGCTACGACAACGCTTTTGCGTTGTCGAACTTCAACGCCGACGATATTGACGACTTCCTGGTGCTGCAGCGCGACTGGGGCGCCGACGGGGGTCTGCGCACCGTGTCGCCCGAACATCTCGCGCGCGTGCGCAGGCGGGCGGCGACGGCGGTGCAGGCGGTCTACCGTGACCTCGGCCTGGCCGACTTCGAGGATGACCGGATCGACGCGGTCGTGGTCGCCAACGATTCGCGGGATCTGCCCGCCGGTGACCCGAAGGCGGTCGCCGAGGCGGCCACCGCGATCGAGGCCAGGCAGCTCACGGTGTTCGACGTCGTTGCCGCACTGCACCGCACCGGTTACACCCCGGAGGCCGAGGCGATCATGCAATTGACCCGAGAACGCCTGCGCGGCGACCAGTTGCAGACCTCGGCCATCTTCGACGAGCAGTTCCGCGTGCTGTCGAAGATCACCGATCCGAACGACTACGCCGGGCCCGGCACCGGGTACTCGCTCACCGAGGCGCGCCGCGTGGAGATCGACGACATCCGCCAGGCCCGCACGGCCGCCGAACTCACCGCCGATCAGGCCGAGCATCAGGGTCACCTGGTCTTGTCCGACATCGAACCGGCCCGCCAGGGCAGCGATCCCCGCGAGGTCTGCATCGGGCTGTCGCCGGCGCTCGGCCGTTCGGTGTGGCTGACACTGTGCGGTCTGACGGTCGGTGAGGTGCTTCGCCAGATCTCCGCCGGGCTCGAGGAGGAGGGATGCGTCCCGCGCCTCGTCCGGATCCGCTCGACCATCGACGTCGGGCTGATCGGCCTGACCGCCGCCCGGCTATCCGGCTCCGGGATCGCAATCGGACTGCAGGGCAAGGGAACCGCACTCATCCACCGGCGGGACCTGGCGCCGCTGGCCAACCTCGAACTGTTCAGCGTCGCGCCGTTGCTCACCGCGAAGATGTACCGCGAGTTGGGCCGCAACGCCGCCCGGCACGCCAAGGGGATGGCCCCGCTGCCGATCCTCGCCGGCGGCACCGACGAATCCATCTCCGCCCGCTACCATGCCCGCGCCGTGGCGTTGGTGGCGCTGGAACGCCAGGCCTGTGAACCCGGGCAGGCGCCGATCACCGTGGAGGCCAAACGAGTATGACCGAGTATGAGTCCGCCCCCGAGAGATTCACCGTGGCTGCCGCGATCGACGGCAAACTGACACTGGCCGACCTGCGGATGGACCCCACCACGCTCGCCTATCAGGCCGTCGTCGCGGAGGAGCACGGCAACCCTCAGCTGGCCGAGAATTTCCTGCGCGCAGCGGAATTGGCCGTCATCGACGACGAGGCGGTGATGGGTCTCTACGAGGCGCTGCGCCCGCACCGGTCGACCGCCGCCGAACTGGCGGCCTTGCAGGTGTCGCTGGAGACCCGTGGTGCGTCGCGGTGCGCGGAACTGGTGCGTCAGGCAGCCGACGTCTACGCCCGGCGAGGCCTGCTGCGGTGAGCCGCGATTCGGTTGTGGTGGCCGGGGTCGACGTCGGCAACCACACCACCGAGATCGTCCTCGCCCGTGTCGACGACGGCAGGGTCGAGGCGCTGGTCCACGGGCAGGCGCCGACCCGCGGGCGGAAGGGTTCGGCGGACTCGCTGGAGGGCGCCGCGGCGCTGCTGCACCGACTCGAGGTCGACGCGCAGGTGCGGGTCGACGAGGTGGTGCTCGCGACGATCCGCCCGGTCGACACGGCGACCGCCCCACTCGCTCCCGCGGTGTCGCCTCGCGCGCCGGTGCGCAGCCTGCGCCGTCCCGATGCCAGCACCCCGGCAGGTGCGGGCTACGGAGTCGGCAGGCATGTGCCGCTGGCCGATCTGACCGGACCGGCGAAGCCCGAGCCGGTGATTGTATCCGTCTCCGCCGCAACGGATTTCGAAGTCGCCGCCCAGGCCGTCAGCGATGCCGTGGCGCGAGGCTGGTGCATCGCCGGTGTGCTGGCCGCCCAGGACGATGCGGTGCTGATCCGCAACCGCATCCCGATCGACGTCCCGGTGGTCGACGAGGTGGACCTCGAGGGTGTGCAGCGGGGTGCGCTCATCGCCGTGGAGGTGGTTGCCGAAGGGCGGGCCTACCGTGCCATGGCGGATCCCATCGCCCTGTCGGCGGCGCTGCAGCTGGGCCACGACCGGCTGCGCGATGTCGCCGAGTTCACCAGGGAGTTGGCCGACGCCCCCGCGATCGCCGTCACCGCACGCACCGGGCCGCCCGATCCGCCTGCGGTGGACGACGACTACGTCGACTGCCGCGTCGGCGGTGAGATCGTCCGGTACGCACCCGCTGCGGCCCACGGTGTCCTGCGGCTGGAGCCGCCGGGCAGCGCGGTCGGGGTGCGGCTGCGCGCGGTGCCCGTCGCGGCGGAGGGCATTGCGACCGACGATGCGTTCTTCACCGACCTCGCCGCGATCGACAACGGTGCGTGGCTGCGCCGCGGGGTCGCCGACGCCCGCGGCACCGTCGTGGCACTGCTGGCCGCCGAACCCGTCACCGATGCCGCCGCAACGCTTTCGGCGCTGACCGGCCGGCCCGCCACGACGATCTCCAGTGAACCGGCCGCCGCCGCGCGGGGTGCGCACACGACACCGGGTTTGCCGCCCGGAGCGGTGGTCTGCGACATCGGCGGCGGCACAGTCGATCTGATCGGTCAGGGCCGCACCGTCACCGCAGCAGGTGCGGGGGAGACGATCACCACGGCGGTGTCGCGGGTGCTGGGCATCCCGCGGGCGCTGGCCGAACGGGTGAAACGGACACCGGCGCTGCGGGTGGAGGGTCCGCACGTCGCCCACGAGGAGGACGGACGCCGGGTGTTCCTCGACAGCCCGGCGCCCGCCGACGCGATCGGCCGGTTGTGCACCCGCGGCAGTGCGGGCCTGGTGCCGTTCAGCCACCGGCTGGCCGCCGAGGAGTGGCGCAGCCTGCGGTTGGCGATCAAGCAGGAGACCGTCGCGGCGAACATCGCGCGGTGCCTGTCCACCTTCGAGGAGTCGCCGATCGCGTTGGTGCTCGCGGGCGGCGGAGCGCTCGACGACGAACTGCTGCGCACGGTCGGTGAATCGCTACGCGCCGCGCGAATCGTGGTGGGCCGGGCGAACATCGACGGCGTGCACGGGCCGCGGTTCGCGGTGGCCTCCGGCCTGGTGCACCTGTACGCCGAGAACAGCTCGGCGTCGCGAGCCTGAGCGGGTCAGGCCGCGGGTGCGTCGTTCGGCTCGGCCGCGGTTCCGGCCGACTCCGCCTGCGGCGACGGTTCGGGATCTGCCGCCGGTGCGGTACCGCTGCCGCGCTTCGGTGTGACGCCGCCGAACACCTTGCGTAACAGGGTATTCCGCTTGACGTTGGTCTTGCCGTCGCTGTCGTCTTCGCTCTCGGCGGCCTGCTTGCGCGCATCAGAGCCGGTCGTCTTCGCCGCCTTGGTCGTCGGGGTCGTCTTGGTCGTCGGGGTCGTCGGCGCTGCCGGTAGGGCTCCGGTGACGTTCTGCGCGCCGTCACGCAGGGCGTCGGGCAGCGCATTGGCGGTCTCGACGATTCGGTCGGCCGGGGTGAAGACGGAGAACGGCGTCGGCCGGTCGGCGTCCTGGTAGTCCGCCTGCTCGTCCACCCCGATGGTGCGGTAGTCGCGGTCGGTGTAGCCCATGTCGACGAGAAGTCGCAGGGTGGGCTCCACGGCACCGACGAACGGTTCGACCACGGCCGTGGTTCCGGTGAGCGCTGCCACGTCGCGGATCGGTTGCAACAGCGGGAGGTTCACGGCGCGGATGAGCACGTAGGTGTCGGTGCCTCCGGCTTCGCTGGTCACCACCTTCACCGACTGCGGGGCGTTCTCCAGGTCGACGTTGTCAGGCCCCTGGTCGCCGTGGAAGTACGCGAGGCCCAGCACGGCGTTGGCCAGCGACAGCGGGTTGGCGTAGGCCGGGAAGTCGGCGATCAGGTCGTATTCGAGCGTCACGAAGGTCTCGTCGTACGGCGACGGCGCAGCCGCACCGGTGCTCGTGAAGCCGGGGATCCGCAGATCCGGGAAGCGGGAGTAGATGCCGCCGTTGGGGACGGTCGGGGCGGCGATGAACAGGAACGCGATGTTCCCGCTGTTCGGCGCACCGGCGGCGACCAGTGCGCGCTTGTACTGCTCGGCGACCAGTGACCCCTCGGAGTAGCCGACGATCAGCACGGAGCCCGCGGCGCCGTCGACCGCTTCACCCAGCGGTGCCTGGCCCTCGGCCACGCTCGGGTCGACGGGCAGCTGCGCCGGGTACTGCACGCCGACGAAATCCTGGCCCGGGGGGACCAGCTTGCCCTGGAACTTGTTCGGGATCCGATCGCTCGTCGGATTCCTCCAGCCACCGACGCCGATCACCGTGTCCGCGGTGGGGATGGTGGCCGCGGTCGCGTTGGTCGCGTGTCCGAGTGCCAACACCGTCGACATCCCGGCCGTGGCGCCGGCGACGACAACCGGCGTGAGATGCGGCCGACGCCGTTTGCGATGCTTTGCCACGAACGAGCCCCCTGGGGAAGTATCGGCGCGATCGCGCCGCGTCGAAGGCTACCGCACAGCAAACACGGTGCACAGTGTTGTTTGCAGAAACAAAGACGGCGGCCGCCCCGCAGGGCCGCCGCCGTCACTGCGTCGGGGCGGAACTACGGGCAGGTGACCTCGATCTCGAACGGTTTGGTCACCGGCTGCAGCGGGTTGGCCATGTCGATGCCGGTCGCATTGCCCTTGATGTTGTAGGTCTTGTCGTCCTTCTCCACCTCGGCGTTGCCCTGGCCGGTGCCCTGCTGGAAGCCGAGCGTCACGCCGTTGATGTTGCCCAGGCCGACCGATTGCACGGCGGGCGGATCGGCTTCGGTCACCACGGCGCCGATACCGGTGGTGGCCTGGCCGATCGCGATGTTGACGTTGCCGCCCATCGAGGTGCACGCGACGGTGCCCTGGATGGCCTGATCCTGACCGTCGATGATGACCTTCGCGCCACCGGGGGCCGAGGTGGCCTCCGCCGATGCGCTGGCGGTGGCGGTGTCACTCGACTCCGCGGACGTCGTCGACTCCGACGAACCGCTGTCCGAGGAACAACCCGCCAGGCCGGCGATGACGATCGCCGCGCCGCTCACGCTCACCAGGAAACCACGCTTCACACTGTTCTCCTTCTGTCGCGCGGCCCGTCTCCGTAAGGCGGACCGTCGCCATGCAGTATGGGCGGACGCGCTGAATCCGAAACAGTGATTGGGCCAACTCCGGCGGCGCCGGGGGGCCCGCCCGTCGATCCTGTTGAATGTCTCCCGTGGATCAGCAGTTCTTCACCGTCGAGGCCGAACTTCCCGGACAACGCGGCCGGGTCGGGGTGATCCGCACCCCCCACGGAGACATCCACACACCGGCGTTCATCGCCGTCGGCACCCAGGCGACCGTCAAGGCGGTACTGCCGGAGACGATGAAAGAGCTTGGCGCTCAGGCGGTTCTCGCCAATGCCTATCACCTGTATCTGCAACCGGGATCCGACATCGTCGACGCCGCAGGCGGGCTCGGCGCGTTCATGAACTGGCCCGGCCCCACGTTCACCGACAGCGGTGGCTTCCAGGTGATGTCGCTGGGCGTGGGGTTCAAGAAGGTGCTCGCGATGGACACCGAACGGCTGCAGACCGACGACGTCATCGCAGAGGGTAAGGAACGTTTGGCCCACGTCGACGACGACGGTGTGACGTTCCGCTCGCACCTCGACGGCAGCACCCACCGGTTCACCCCCGAGGTGTCGATCGGCATCCAGCATCAACTGGGTGCCGACATCATCTTCGCCTTCGACGAGTTGACGACGTTGGTCAACACCCGTGGCTATCAGGAACAGTCGGTGCAGCGCACCCACGAGTGGGCGGTGCGCTGCCTGGCCGAACACCGCCGCCTGCGCGGGGAACGGTCGCACAAACCGGACCAGGCGCTGTTCGGCGTCGTGCAGGGTGCCCAGTACGAGGACCTGCGCAGGCAGGCGGCACGCGGGCTGGCGGAACTGGGCTTCGACGGGTTCGGCATCGGCGGCGCGCTGGAGAAGCAGAACCTCGCCACCATCGTCGGCTGGGTCACCGACGAACTGCCCGACGACAAGCCACGCCACCTCCTCGGTATCAGCGAGCCCGACGACCTCTTCGCGGCGGTGGCCGCCGGCGCCGACACGTTCGACTGTGTGTCGCCGTCGCGGGTGGCCCGCAACGCCGCGGTGTACTCGGCGACCGGGCGCTACAACATCACCGGTGCGCGCTACCGCCGCGACTTCACCCCGATCGACGCCGAATGCGACTGCTACACCTGCGCGCACTACACCCGCGCCTACATCCACCACCTGTTCAAGGCCAAGGAGATGCTGGCCTCTACGCTGTGCACCATCCACAACGAACGCTTCGTCGTCCGCCTGGTCGACCAGATCCGCGCGGCCATCGTCGCCGGTGAATTCGACGCGCTGCGCGATCATGTTCTGGGGCGCTACTACGGCTGACCTGCGGCGGGTCGTCCTTCTGCACAATGGCTTGCATGACGACCGCGGACACCCAGACGCTGCTGGGTCGCCTTCTCGACCCGGCCAACCGGGCCGATCCGTATCCGCTCTACGCCGACCTGCGAGCCGCCGGACCGCTGGCGCTGCCCTCGGCCAACCTGGTGGTGTTCTCCGCGTTCGCCGATTGCGACGAGGTGCTGCGACATCCGGCGTCGGCCAGTGACCGGCTGAAGTCGACCGTCGCGCAGCGCGAGGTCGCCGCGGGTGCGGCCGCACGGCCGTTCGGGGCTCCCGGGTTCCTGTTCCTCGACCCGCCGGACCACACGCGGTTGCGCCGGCTCGTCAGTTCGGCGTTCGTGCCCAGGGTGGTCAAGGCGCTGGAACCGGGCATCGTGTCGCTGGTGGATTCACTGCTGGACGCGGTCGAGGCCAAGGGCGAGTTCGACGTCGTCGCCGACCTCGCATATCCGCTTCCGGTGGCGGTGATCTGCCGTCTGCTCGGCGTGCCGCTGGAAGACGAACCGCGGTTCAGCAGCGCGTCGGCGCTGCTCGCCCAGTCGCTCGATCCGTTCGTGACCGTCACCGGACAGGCTGCGCAGGGTTTTGAGCAGCGGCTGGAGGCGGGCCTCTGGCTGCGCGGCTACCTGCGCGAACTGATCGCCAAGCGCCGGGTGGAGCCGCGCGACGATCTGATCTCCGGGCTGATCGCCGCCGAGGAGGCCGGCGACCAGCTCACCGAGGACGAGATCGTCGCGACCTGCAACCTGCTGTTGGTGGCCGGCCACGAGACGACGGTCAACCTGATCGCCAACGCGATCCTGGCGATGCTGCGCGACCCCGGGCAGTGGGCGCAGCTGGCGGCGCATCCGCAGCGGGTGTCGGCGGTGGCGGAGGAGACGCTGCGGTACGACCCGCCGGTGCAGCTGGTCGCCCGCATCGCGGCCGAGGACATGACGGTCAACGGCATGGCGGTGCCCGAGGGCGACAGCATGCTGCTGTTGGTGGCCGCGGCGCACCGCGACCCGGCCGCGTTCGACCGGGCCGGGGAATTCAATCCCGATCGGGCGCAGATCCGCCACCTCGGGTTCGGCAAGGGGCCGCACTTCTGCCTCGGCGCGCCGCTGGCCCGGTTGGAGGCCGCGGTCGCGCTGTCGGCGGTGACGGCACGGTTCCCCGGGGCCCGGCTGGCCGCCGAACCGGTCTACAAGCCGAACCTCACCCTGCGCGGGATGGAGACGCTTTCCGTCGCGATATAGCGGCTTTGTCTACGTAAACCGTCGTCGAACCGGCGCGATACTTCGGATTGCGTATTAGGGTGCCGGGCATGCGAATCCTGTTGGTGGGTGCCGGGGGCGTCGGATCGGCCTTCTGTGCGATCGCCGCGCGCCGCGACTTCTTCGAGATGGTCGTCGTCTGCGATTACGACGAGGGCCGGGCGCGCCACGCCGCCGACGCGGTGGGTGACCCGCGGTTCGTCTCCGCGCAGGTCGACGCGACGTCGGCAGATGCGGTCGCCGCGCTGGTGCGCGAGCACGCGGTCACCCATGTGATGAACGCCGTCGACCCGCGCTTCGTGATGCCGATCTTCAACGGTGCGCTCGTGGGCGGCGCGCACTACCTCGACATGGCGATGAGCCTGTCGCGCCGCCACCCCGACCAGCCGTACGCGTTGACCGGGGTGAAGCTCGGCGACGAGCAGTTCGCCGCCGAGGCGGACTGGACCGCGGCCGGCCGCCTGGCCCTGGTCGGTATCGGCGTGGAACCGGGCCTGTCCGACGTATTCGCGCGCTACGCCGCGGACCACCTGTTCTCCGATATCGAGGAGCTCGGCACCCGTGACGGGGCGAACCTCGCCGTCGAGGGCTACGACTTCGCGCCGTCGTTCTCCATCTGGACGACGATCGAGGAGTGCCTGAACCCGCCGGTCATCTGGGAGGCCGACCGCGGTTGGTTCGTCACCGAACCCTTCAGCGAGCCTGAGGTTTTCGACTTTCCCGAGGGCATCGGCCCGGTCGAGTGCGTGAACGTCGAGCACGAGGAGGTGCTGCTGATGCCACGTTGGGTCACGTGCCAACGCGCGACGTTCAAATACGGCCTGGGTGCTGAGTTCATCGACGTCCTCAAGACGCTGCACAAGCTGGGACTGGACCGCACCGACACGGTGAAAGTGGGCAGCGACAAAGGCCGGGTCGAGGTCAGCCCGCGCGACGTGGTCGCCGCCTGCCTGCCCAACCCGGCCACGCTCGGCCCCAAGATGACGGGTAAGACGTGCGCGGGGCTGTGGGTGACCGGGACCGGCAAGGACGGCGAGCCCCGGTCGACGTACCTGTACCACGTCGTCGACAACGAGTGGTCGATGGCCGAATACGGCCACCAGTGCGTCGTCTGGCAGACGGCGATCAATCCCGTTGTCGCACTGGAGCTTCTGGCCAACGGAACCTGGAGTGGTGCGGGTGTGCTCGGCCCGGAGGCGTTCGACGCGGTGCCGTTCCTGGAGCTGCTGACGGCCTACGGATCACCCTGGGGCGTCAAAGAACTCACGCCGTAGAAAGTCACCTTCTCCGCGACCGCGCGTGTCTGTACGCAACACGCCGCCAGTTTGCGGACAAATCCGCGCGCTCGCGCAGGAGAACTACAGCGGGTTGAGGATGCGCTGCAGGAATTGACGCGTCCGCTCCTCCTTCGGATCTCCGATCACCGCGTCGGGCGGGCCCTGCTCGAGGATGACGCCGCGGTCGGTGAACAACACCTGATTCGACACCTGCCGCGCGAATTGGATCTCGTGCGTGACGACGACGAGCGTCCACCCCTCGACGGCGAGATCCTTGATGACAGAGAGCACTTCGCCGACCAGTTCGGGATCGAGCGCGGAGGTCGGCTCGTCGAACAGCACGACCTTCGGCCGCAATGCCAGCGCCCGGGCGATCCCGACCCGCTGCTGCTGTCCGCCGGAGAGCTGATACGGATACTGGTCGCGTTTCTCCGCCAACCCGACCTGGGTCAGCAGCTCGACCGCCGCCGCCTCGGCCGCCTCCTTCGGCTGCTTCTGCACGACGATCGGGCCCTCGGTGACGTTCTGCAGCACCGTCTTGTGCGGGAACAGGTTGTGGGACTGGAACACGAACCCGCTCTGCATCCGGTAGCGCCGCAACTGGTCCTTCGGCACCGGTGTGGAGAAGTCCAACTCCACGTCGCCGACCCGGATGACGCCGGCATCGGGGACGTCGAGCGCGTTGAGCGCCCGCAGCAGCGTCGTCTTACCGGAGCCCGACGGCCCGATGATCGTGGTCACCGATCCGGCGGCGACCCGGAACGACACCCCTTTGAGTACCTCGTTGTCGTCGAAGGCCTTGTACACGCCTTCTGCGACCACCCGATCGTCGGTCATCTCGCCACGTACCTTTCCAGCCGGCGTTCGATGCGGCCCTGACCGAACGACAACGCCAGGCAGATCACCCAGTAGTACACCGCCGCGGTGCCGTAGAGCGCGAAGAACTCGAACGTCGGCGCCGCGATGATCTGCGCCTGCCGCAGAAGTTCGGTCACCAGGATCGTCGAGGCCAGCGACGTGTCCTTGACCAGCGATATCAGCGTATTCGACAGCGGCGGCACGGCCACCCGGGCGGCCTGGGGCAGCACGATCCGGCGCAGGGACGTCGCATAGTTCATCCCGATGGTCTCGGCGGCCTCCCACTGGCCCTTCGGTATCGACTGGATCGCCGAGCGGATGATCTCCGCCGCATAGCCACCGACGTTGAGCGAGAACGCGATCACCGCGGCGGGGAACGGGTCGATGCGCACCCCGAACTCCGGCAGCGCGAAGAACACGATGAACAACTGCACCAGCAGCGGGGTGCCGCGGATGATCGAGATGTAGAAGCGGGCGGCGTTGCTGAGCACGATGTTCGACGACAGCCGCGCCAGGGCAACCCCGAGCGCAATCACCAGCCCGATCGCGAAGCTGATGATCGTCAGCGGGATCGTCATGGTCAACGCCGCCCGCGCCAGTGGCCACAGGTTGTCACCGATCAGCTGCCACGTGGACCGGGGGACGGCCTCGGCGGACGCGGGTGCGCCGGAGGCGTTGGCGTTGAGGTATTTCTGCGATATCGCCGCCAGCGTGCCGTCGGCGCGCAGGGCGTCGAGGGCCCGGTTGAGTTCGGGCAGCATGCCGCTGTCCTTGCGCGCGGCGAAGCCCTGCTCGCTCTTCTCGCCGACGGTGCCCGCGATCTTGACCGACTTGTCGCCGGTCTCGGCCAGGTAGGCGTACACCGCGATGCTGTCGTTGACGACGACGTCCACCCGGCCCTGGGTGAGCAGCGTGATGGCCTGGCTGAACCCCTCGACGGATTCCACGCGCGCGCCGGCCTTGCGGGCGACCTCTGACCAGTTGCTGGTGGCGTTCTCGGCGGCGACCTTGCCCTTCAGGTCGTCGAGAGAGGTGATCGAATTGTCGTCGGCACGGGTGACGATGACCCCTTCACCCACCGAATAGGGTTGCGAGAGATCATATTTCGCCTGCCGTTCGGCGTTGATGGTCACCTGATTGGCGACGACGTCGAACCGGTCCGCCTCGAGTGCGGCGAACATCGAATCCCACGGCGTCTCGACGAACTCGGCCCGTACACCGATCTCGTCGGCCACCGCGCGCGCGACGTCGACGTCGTAGCCGACGAGCTGACCTGACGCGTCGTGGTAGCTGAACGGGCTGTACACGCCTTCGGTGCCGACCCGCAGCACTCCCGCCGCCTTTATCGGTTCGTCACCGCCGTCGCCGGCTGATCCACACGACGCCACGGCCAGCACCGCGAGCAGCAGCAGGAGCGCTCGAAGAAACCTCACCGGCGGACGCTAGCAAGCCGGCCGTCGGCGCAGAAGGGTTCTGCTCAGTCGGGGACGTATATCCACGGCTGTCGCGGGAGCCGGGCCGGGTCGAACTCGGCCAGCAACCCGCCGAGGTCGCGGGCGGGCCAGCCCAGGGATGCGGTGATCTGGGCGAACGCCCTCCCCACCCCGATCTCGGCGAGCGTCACCGCGCCGTCGCGTTTGGCCAGCCGCGCCCCGTCGGCGTTGAGCACCAGCGGGACGTGGGCGTAGACGGGTTGGGGCCGGCCCAGTAGCCGGGCCAGGTAGGCCTGCCGTGGGGAGGAGCTGAGCAGGTCGTCGCCGCGCACCACCTGGTCGATGCCCGCGGCCGCGTCGTCGACGACCACCGCGAGGTTGTAGGCGGGCACACCGTCACCGCGGCGGACCACGAAGTCGTCGACGATGCCGGTGTGCTGACCGTGCAGCAGGTCGGTGACGGTGTAGGTGATGACGTCGGTGCGCAACCGCAGCGCGGGCGGCCGGCCCGTCTCGCGGCGGCGTTCGGCGCGTTCGGCGCCGGTGAGATCGCGGCAGATGCCCGGGTAGGCGCCCTGTGGTGCATGCGGGGCGCGCGGCGCCTGCGCGATATCTCTTCTGCTGCAATAGCATTCGTACACCATGTCGTCGCGGATCAGCCGCTCGATGACGGAGTCGTAGCGCTCACGGTGCGCCGTCTGGTACTCGGCGGGCCCGTCCCACGTCAGTCCGAGCGCGGCGAGGTCGTCGAGTTGGCGGGCGGCGATGTCGGAGTCCGTGCGGTAGTCGAGGTCCTCGACGCGAATCAGGAACCGCCGGCCGGTGGACCGGGCGAAGAGCCAGGCGAGGACGGCGGTGCGCAGGTTGCCGATGTGCAGATCGGCCGACGGGCTCGGGGCGAACCGGCCCGCGGGGGTGCGGGTCACGACCGCAATCTAGCCCGCTCGAGCGCGTCGCTTCGGTGTCAGCCGGCGGACCCCGTACACTTACCTGTGACCGCCGTGGACACATACATCTGGGGGACGCCGTGGCGAAGGACCTGACGCAAGTGCAGCTGCTGACCGAGCTCGAACCGGTCGTGGAGGCGAATCTCAACCGGCATCTGCGGATGCGCAAGGACTGGAATCCGCACGACTTCATTCCGTGGTCGGACGGTAAGAACTACTACGCGCTCGGTGGCCAGGACTGGGAGCCGGGACAGTCGAAGCTGTCCGAGGTGGCCCAGACGGCGATGGTGCAGAACCTGCTGACCGAGGACAACCTGCCGTCGTATCACCGCGAGATCGCGATGAACTTCGGCCTCGACGGCGCCTGGGGTCAGTGGGTGAATCGCTGGACGGCCGAGGAGAACCGGCACGGTATCGCGCTGCGTGACTACCTCGTCGTCACCCGGGCGATCGACCCGGTCGAACTCGAGGAACTGCGCGTCGAGCAGATGACCCGCGGCTTCTCACCGGGCCAGAACGGGCAGGGCGAGGACAAGCTCTTCGCCCGGAGCCTGTTCGATTCGGTGATCTACGTGACGTTCCAGGAGCTCGCCACCCGCGTCTCGCACCGCAACACCGGCAAGGCGTGCGCGGAGCCGATCGCCGACCAGTTGCTCCAGCGGATCTCGGCCGACGAGAACCTGCACATGATCTTCTACCGGGACGTGTCCGAGGCCGGCTTCGACGTCGCCCCCGACCAGGCCATGCACTCGCTGCACCATGTGCTGCGCAACTTCAAGATGCCCGGGTACACCGTTCCCGACTTCCGCCGCAAGGCCGTCGTCATCGCCGTCGGCGGTGTCTACGACCCGCGGATCCACCTCGACGACGTGGTGATGCCGGTCCTGAAGAAGTGGCGCATCTTCGAGCGCGAGGACTTCACCGGTGAGGCCGCCCGCATGCGTGACGACCTCGGTGTGCTGGTCACCGAACTCGAGGAAACGTGCGAGAAGTTCGAGACCGCCAAGCAGCGGCGCCTCGAACGCGAGGCGAAGATGGCCGCGAAGCGCAACGCCAAGCAGGCCGTATCCGTCTGAGTCAGCCCAGTCCCGGCACGATGTCGCCGAGGCGGAAGGTGACCGGCTGGTCGAGTTGGGCGTAGGTGCACGAGCGCGGATCGCGGTCGGGACGCCAGCGGTTGAACTGGGCGGTGTGGCGGAACCGTCGGCCCTCCATGTGGTCGTACCGCACCTCGACCACCCTCTCGGGCCGCAGCGGCACGAACGACAGATCCTTGCCCGCGTTCCACCTCGAGCCGCCGCCGTAGCGGCGCACCACGTCGGGATCGACGTGGGCGCCCCAGTTCCACGGGTGCTCCTCGAACGTGGTGACCAGAGGCTGCAGCTCGGTGAACAGCGCGCGCCGGGTGGCGATCGGGAAGGCGCCGATGACGCCGACGGACGCCAGGCCGCCGTCGTCGGTGTAGAGGCCGAGCAACAGCGAGCCGACGGCGTCGTCGCCCGACTTGTGCACCCGGTACCCGGCGACCACGCAGTCCGCGGTGCGCGCGTGCTTGATCTTGTACATCACCCGCTTGTCCGGCTGGTAGGTCAGCGTCAACGGTTTGGCGATGACGCCGTCGAGGCCCGCGCCCTCGAACTCGTGAAACCAGCGTTGCGCGGTGTCCAGGTCGGTGGTGGCCGGGGTGACGTGGATCGAGGGGCCGGTGTCGGCGAGCGCCGCGACCATAGCGGCGCGGCGTTCACTGAACGGGCGGTCGGTGTAGTCGTCGTCACCGAGCGCGAGCAGATCGAACGCGATGAACGACGCCGGGGTCTTCTCGGCGAGCATCCGTACCCGCGACGCGGCGGGATGCAGCCGCAGTTGCAGCGCCTCGAAGTCCAGGCCCCGGTCGGTGGCGATGACGATCTCCCCGTCGACGACACAGCGCTCGGGCAACTCGGCGGTCGCGGCGGCGACCAGTTCGGGGAAGTAGCGCGTCATCGGGCGTTCGTTGCGGCTGCCGAACTCGACCTCGTCGCCGTCGCGGAAGCAGATCGACCGGAAGCCGTCCCACTTCGGTTCGTAGGACGCGCCGGGCGGGATCGACGGCACCGACTTGGCCAGCATCGGCCGCACCGGAGGCATGACGGGAAGCTGCACCCTCCCATTGTCGCGACGGCGCGCTGCCGGCACCCTCGAAACTGAGCTCCCGCACACCGACTCTCGCACTTCCGCTGCGCAGGTTCAGTTTCGCGGGCTTCCGCGGCGTGAGCAGTTCACGTGGCCCGGGGCCGCGCACCCCTGCCATAGGTGATGTCGGCGCGTTCGGGGTCCCACCGGTTGCGGAACACCACGTCCGGCAGCGGCCGACGGCGGACCGGACCGTGCCGTCCACGCGGCCACCCGACCACGACGTGCCCGGCCAGGAACCATTCGTCGGGGATGCCGACCGCCTCGCGCAGGGCCTGCTCGCCGCCGTAGGACGCCCAACTGGTGATGCACGCACCCAGCCCCTGGGCGCGTGCGGCGAGGTAGAAGTTCTGCAGGGCGGGGTAGATCGAACCGCCCTGGAGGAATTCCGACGAGAACTCGTTCTTGTACGCGGTGAACAGCACCGAGGTGAATTCGCCTGCTCGGTCGTGGAGTTCGTAGGTGGCGCGGTTGTTGCGGGCCGCGCGGCTCTCGTCGGCGTCGGCCGGCCTCGTCATAACGTAGATGGATTCGATTGAGGCCAAGGCTATTCGGGCGGCCTCCGCCACCGCGGCGCGCTGCTGCGGGCCGTCGAGGACGATGAATCGCCACAGCTGCGCGTTGGCGCCGTTCGGCGCCCACGTGGCCGCCTGCAGGCAGCGGTCGAGTGTCTCGGCGTCGACCGGCTCGTCGGTGAAGCGCCGGATCGAGCGCGCGGTCGACAGAACTTCCCAGACATCGTTCGTGGGGTGCGGCATTCCATTGGTGTACTGGACGCACGCCGAGATGTCGAGATCGGGACTAACGCTGTGAGCGAAAGGTTCTCAGTGTCTTTGCCGTCTGCCCGGACTGGTCACAAGTCGGAGGCGCCGCCATCGACGAGCAGCTCCGTGCCGGTGGTGTAGGTCGCGTCGAACCCGAGGAAGATGATCGCCTTCGCCACTTCCTCGGGTTCGCCGAATCGCTGCATCGGGTTGGCGGCCTTGATCTGGTCGAGGAACTGCCGCGCGGCTTCAGCAGACATGGTGCGTTCGAGGATGCCGGTGTCGATGGGACCGGGTGAGACGGCGTTGACGCGGATACCCCGGTCGATCAGTTCGCGAGCGAATGTGCGCGTCATGGACCGCAACGCCGCTTTGGTCGCGGAGTAGACACTCGTCGTCGCGATGCCTTTGGTGTTGCTGACAGAGGTCGTGAGAACCACGGCGCTGCCCACGGGCATCAGCGGCACGAACTTCTGCAGCGTGAAGTAGGGGGCCTTGGTGTTGAGCTCGAACAGCTTGTCGTACTCAGCCTCGCTGGTTTCGTCGACGGTGGAGGACACGGTCCCGCCGGCGTTGAGCACCAGGAGGTCGACGGCGTCGAACTCCGCGGCGGCGCGATCGACGAGACTGTCGATGTCAGAGACCGCGTCGCTCGATTCCACGATTGCGCCAGGACCCAGTGCGGCTCTCGCGTTTTCCAATGACGTCGGTGTCCGGCCTGTCACCAGGACTCGAGCGCCACCGGCAATCAGCGCCTTGGCGGTGGCGAGCCCGATGCCGCTCGTCCCGCCCGTGATGACGACGCGTTTTCCCTCGTATCCGGTCAACGTCAAATCCCTTCTCATAGTTGTGATTCGCCGCCGTCGACGACAAGTTCGATCCCGGCCACGTATGTCGCGTCGAATGCGAGGAACGCGACTGCCGGGGCGAATTCGTCGGGACGGCCCCAACGTCGCATCGGACTACTGACCGTGAACTCGGCCTTGAGTCGGGCGGCCTTTTCCGGGACTTCTTTCTCCAACTTGCCCGTGTCGATCGAACCGGGGCTGATCGCATTCACGCGAATTCCTTTGGGCAGCAATTCGCGGCTGAGCGTGCGGGCCATCGAGCGCAGGGCCGCCTTGCTGGCCGAATACACGCTGAGTGCGTCCCACCCCGTCTGGTTCGCGATCGATGTCGTCAGCACCACCCCGCTGCCTTCGGACAGAAGCGGTGCCAGCCTCTGCACGGTGAAGAAGGGTCCCTTGGTGTTGATGGCGAAGACCTCGTCGAAGGTCTGTTCAGTCACCTCATCAAAGGGATCGAAGCTGCCGATGCCTGCGTTCACCACCAGGGCGTCGAGCGTGCCGAACTCGTCTCTGACTCGGTTGGTCAGCGCGTCGATGTCGGGCAGCGAGCGCGCATCGCTGCGGACTGTGATGCCGTTGCCGCCGAGCAGCCGGCCTGCGTTCTCCAGTGTTTGCTGATGCCGGCCCGTGACGAGGACGTGCGCGCCGTTGTCCACCAGATATTGCGCGGCCGCCAGCCCGAGTCCACTACTGCCTCCGGTGATCACCACGTTCTTGCCGTCGTATCTGCTCATGCATCGAGTCTTCGGCGGCCGAGGCCATGCGTCCAAGACCTGGTTGGTACCTCGCTATGTGGAAAAGGAATACGCGCGGTTGGCGGCGGGGTTGGACCGCTCATGGGAAATCGACGGTGAACGACCTCGGGGTCGACCTGGAGTTGCGATTGGTCCGGTACTTCACGGTCGTCGCCGAGCTTCTCAACTTCAGCCGCGCTGCGGCCGAGTTGCATGTGGCGCAACCATCACTGAGTCGGCAGATTCAGCGCTTGGAACACCGCCTGGGTGTCCGCCTGCTGGACCGCACGCCGCACGGCGTCCTGCTCACCGAGGCAGGCAAAGCGTTCCTCCCGGAGGCGCAGGCGCTTCTGAACGCTGCCCGCCAGGCGGCGCTCACCGCCCGCGCCTACACACCGGCAGGCAAGGTCGTCATCGGCTACGTCGAGGACCTCGTCATCACCTCGGCTGTGCGGGAACTGCGGCGCCGTCATCCAGAGGCCGATATCGGTACCCGCCATCTCGAATGCCACGAGCAAGGGGTCTTTTCCGACGGTGGAGTCGATGTCCTGGTGGCTAGGGATCCGCTGTTCATCCCGATCGACGCGGCGCGGGTCACTGTCCTCTATGAAGAGCCGCGGATGTTGGTGATGCCGGCTGACCACCATTTGGCAGACCGCGCTTCGGTGTCGCTTGACGACTTCGCCCGCGACGAGACCGTCATCTGCTCACACGGCGGAACATCCATGATCTTCCCGACGGACTCCTACCGGCCGAACGAGCCGGTGCCGATGTCGGCCGGGCCAGTCGTCGAGAGTTTCGAGGACAGGCTCGAACTCGTCGCGAGCGGCCAGGCGATCGCCGTGCTGCCTGCCGGCGACAGGCGCAGCTCCCTGCGCGCAGGTCTGGCGACCGTGCCGCTGGAGGGCTTCCCCGCCAGCAAGGTCGTGGTCGCGACCCGGATCGGCGAACAGAATCCGCTGGTCTTCGACTTCGTCCGGTCCGCGCGCACCCACCTCACCGGAAACGCCCCGGCACTGCTGCGATGACCGATCGTCGCACCCCCGATGACCATTTCTCCGGGGGGTGATGAATTCGGTGCGCGTGGGAAGTCTCTTTCGGTGCGACCCGCGCATACACGAGGATGGAAAGGTGCCCTTCTCAGTGGACCTCCCCGTCATGCCTCCGCTCGAACCGATGCTCGCCAAAGCCCAGGTGAAGGTGCCCAGCGATGAGGGGGTCTGGTCCTACGAGCCGAAGTGGGACGGCTTCCGGGCGCTCGTCTTCCGCGACGGGCCGGACGTGCTGCTGCAGTCGCGCAACGGCAAGGACCTCGGCCGGTACTTTCCGGAACTGGTCGTCGCGCTGCGCGACGAACTCGCCGAACGCTGTGTGCTCGACGGGGAGATCGTGGTCCCGCGTGACATCGGTGGCCGGGTACGGCTGGACTGGGAGTCGCTGAGCCAGCGGGTCCACCCGGCCGCCAGCCGCGTCAAGATGCTCGCCGAGCAGACACCGTCGCACTTCATCGGTTTCGACGCGTTGGCCACCGGTGACAGGTCGCTGCTGAAGGAACCGTTCCGGGTGCGCCGGGACGCGCTGTCGGCGGCGGTCCACGAGAAGACGTGGTGCCATGTCACGCGCACCACCGAGGATCCGGCGCTCGGTGCCGAGTGGCTCGACACCTTCGAGGGGGCGGGTCTCGACGGCGTGATCGCCAAACGGCTCGACGGGCCCTACCTTCCGGGCAAGCGGGAGATGGTGAAGGTCAAACACGCCCGCGACGCCGACTGTGTGGCCATCGGCTACCGCATCCACAAGAGCGGGGAGGGGATCGGCTCGATCCTGCTCGGGCTGTACACGGACGATGGCGAACTCCGGATGGTGGGGGGTGCAGCATCATTCACCGCCAAGGACCGGATCAAGCTGCTCGCCGAACTCGAACCGCTGCGCGAAGGGGACGAGGTGCGGGAGGGGGATCCGAGCCGGTGGAACTCCGCGGCGGACAAGCGTTGGATACCGATCCGGCCGGAGAAGGTCGCCGAAGTGGCATACGACCAGATGGAAGGGAACTCCGTGCAAGGCAGACGGTTTCGGCACGCGGTCAAGTTCCGGCGGTGGCGGCCGGATCGCGATCCGGCGAGCTGCACCTTCGATCAGCTGGAGGTCCCGCTCAACTACGACCTGTACGACGTCCTGGAGAGAACCTGACATGGCAACGCCCGCAGAGGAAATCGACGTCGACGGTGTCGCCGTCCGGCTGACCAACCCCGACAAGGTCTACTTCCCGGAACTCGGCTCGGCCGGCACCAAACGCACATTGGTGGAGTACTACCTGTCGGTCAGCGAGCAGATGGTGTCCCTGCTGCGGGACCGGCCGGTGCATCTGCAGCGGTTCCCCGACGGTATCGACGGCGAGGAGATCTACCAGAAACGGGTGCCGCAGAAGCATCCCGAATATCTCGAGACCTGCACGGTCACCTTCCCGTCCGGCCGCACCGCAGACGCGCTCAAGGTGACTCATCCGTCGGCGATCGCCTGGGCGGCGCAGATGGGCACGATCACGCTGCACCCGTGGCAGGTGCGGTGTCCGGACGTCGAACACCCCGACGAGCTCCGCATCGACCTGGACCCGCAGCCCGGCACCGGCTTCCGCGAAGCCAGCGCGATCGCCGTCGACGTCCTCAAACCGCTGCTCGACGAACTCGGGCTGGTCGGCTATCCAAAGACCTCGGGCGGTCGCGGGGTGCACGTGTTCCTGCGGATCAAGAGCGACTGGGATTTCGTGGCCGTGCGTCGCGCCGGGATAGCGCTGGCCCGCGAGGTCGAGCGGCGCGCGCCCGATGCGGTCACCACGTCGTGGTGGAAGGAGGAGCGCGGCCAACGGCTGTTCATCGATTACAACCAGAACGCCCGCGACCGCACGTTCGCCTCCGCGTACTCGGTGCGCAAGACGCCGATCGCGACGGTGTCGACGCCGTTGACGTGGGCCGAGTTGGCCGACGCGGATCCCGACGACTACACGATCGGCACGGTGCCGGACTTCGTGGCGGGCCGGCCGAATCCGTGGGCGGACATCGAGGCGAAAGCGCAATCCATCGAGGTCCTGCTCGAGATGGTCGCCGCCGACGAGGAACGCGGACTCTCGGATCTGCCGTACCCGCCGAGCTATCCGAAGATGCCGGGCGAGCCGCCGCGGGTGCAGCCGAGCAAGAAGGTCGCCGCCAACTGGGATGACGACGGTAACCGAAAGTAGAACGCGCAGAACGGAACCGGCCCGCCACCGTGGAGGTGGCGGGCCGACCGGTAGAGCTCAGTGCTACGCGCGCGGCTGGGCCCCGTAACCGGGGGTACCGGGCGCCGGCGTCGCGACGTGGGTGTCCTTGCGCCGCTTCAGACCGAGAAGCCCGAGCAGACCGAGAAGACCCGCGAGGCCCCACAGGCCGGTGTTGTCGCCGTCCTCCTGATCGTCGTCGGCCTGGGCGACCAGTGTGGTCGTCGGACCCTGAACAGGGGTGTACTCGGTGGTGGCATTGGCTACGCCGGCCCCACCGAACAGAAGAGCACCGGTAGCGGCGGCGACAGCAACGATTTCACGCATAGAGACTCCAGACTTTGTGGCCCTCCCGGGCCGGTGGACGATCGGACCATGGGCTGCAGTCCGTGCACGGCAGGGAACGTTCACGTCCCCCCCGGTCGCAAGGGATCACATACCCCAGCAAACTGCCACCAAACCCTAATCGTCTCATCAGGCTCGGAGCGTATAATGCTTAGCCGCTCTAATTCGGGTGGCAAAAGCGCGCTCACCGGTGCGGATTCAGCTAACAGGCACCACTCCGCGCGCCTGTGGCAGCGGCAGATTCGTGTAGGTCGCGATGCCCGGTGCGGCGGCCACCACAGCCGGAATGGCGTGAATCGGTGGCATCGCCGTCATGATGTGGCCGAGGACGAAGAAGTCGTCGAGTGTCTTCGCGTTCTCGATCATGTCCTGCGGCGGCAGGAACCCGACGGTCATGTTGACCGTCGGCCGCCCTTCGACGGTGATCTTCCAGCCGTCGCTGTCGAGCTGCCAGTCAGGGTCGAGCGTCTGGCCCTTTTTCCAGCGCACGTTGATGTCGATGACGGTCCTGCCGCCGACGCGTCCCTGCCAGCTTGCGGCCACCCCCGCGACGTGTCCGGCCGGGATGGTCCACGATGCCATCGGAAGGTCCTCGGTGGTCTGGGCGTATTCGGGTTCGCAGACGATCTCGTCGAGTTCGATTCCGAGCGAGTCGGCGACGAGCTGCACAGCCTCGGCGAACACCGCCGTGCCGTTGGCGGCCATCGGCTGCAGATCGGGATCGTCGATCGCCATGCCGAAGCCGGTCGGACGTTCGGTGTCGGGGGAGTCGTACAACGTGGTGTCGGCGGATTCCGCGATGGTGATCTTGTCGACGCGGTCGCACGAGGTCGCGGCCACGATGGCCAGCAACTCGGCGAAGCCCGGGCTGACGCCGGAACCGAACAGCGTCGCACCCCCGCGCTCGCACGCCTCGATCAATCGGTCGCGCCCGTCGCCCAGATTGTGCCCGGTGATGAACGACGCCGACGCCACCACGTTTACGCCCGCTTCCAGGATGCGCACCAGCTCGTCGACGTCGATCCACATCGGGTTGTACACCACGACATCGGGTTTCAGCGCGAGTAGCGCGTCGACGTCGTTCGAAGCGCTGATCCCGAGTGGTTCGATGCCCACCAGCTCACCGACGTCGCGGCCGGCCTTCTCCGCCGACCACGCGTAGCAGCCGACCAGGTCGAGATTCGGATTCGCGGCGATCGCCGCGACGGAACTCTTTCCGACATTGCCGGTCGTCCACTGGACGACCCGATAGGAAGTGTTTGGCACTCGCTCAGGTTAGGGCGGGGCGCACCGACTTTTTACCGATCGGCGAAAATACACGCAGCGCTGCGTAGGCTGGCCCCGTGGGAGCCGATGTCGACGCGCAGAACCCACGTCGGCCCCGGGGACGCCCCGCCCGTCTCAGCCGCGAGCAGATCGTCGCCGCAGCCCGCCGGGCACCGGGACCGGAACTGACCATGCAGGCCGTCGCCGACGAACTGGGCGTCAGCCGCAAGGCCCTGCACTACTACGTCGGCAATCGTCAGGGCCTGCTGACGCTCGTGGTGCTCGACCGCTTCGAACAATCGCTGCACGCGGTGCACCTGCCCGAGGACGGCGACTGGCGCGCGGTTCTGCGTGCCTACGCCTACGCCTTCCGCGACGGCATCGTCCAGGTCGGGGGAGGCGCCGACCAGATGCCGTTCAGCGGTGCGGGCGCCGGCGCGGTCCTCGCCCTCGCCGAACGGGTACTCGCCGCGATGCTGAGCGCCGGCTTCGCCGCCGACCACGCCCGCCGCGGCGTCACCGCCGTCGCGAACATCGCCCAGTCGGCCGCCCACGACACGCTGCACACCTCGGTGCGCGACTTCCATCAGGCGCAGACCCGCGCCGCGCTCGAGCGGTCGGCCGATTCGGACTATCCGGCGCTTCGCCGGGTGCTCGCCGCCGCGCCGTCACCCGACGACGGTCAGTTCGAGTTCGAACTCACCCTGGCGATCGTGGGGCTGGAACGCCTGCTGCCCGCCACGCCCTGAGTCAGACGCCCTGACTCAGGGGCCGGGAGCCAGCGTCGCCCTGCCGGCGCGCTCCTGGCCGGCGCGGTCGATCCAGGTGACGTCGACGACGGTACCGGGGTAGAACCGGTCCAGGGTGTAGGTGAGCGCGGTCGCCGACGAGAGCCGGTTGCCGTTGATGGCGATCAGCACGTCGCCGTCCATCAGCCCAGCCGCTTCGGCGGGGCCGCCGCGCAGCACCTCCTGGATGAGGACACCGGGGACGTCGGTCGGTGCGGTCCGGACGCCGACGCCCAACAGTGCCGGCGGACCGATGTGGACGCTGTCGGACGGGACTCTGGACCGGATCTGGTTGGCGATGCCCACCGCGTCGTTGATCGGGATCGCAAAGCCCTTACCGCCGGGACCCATCCGGAAACTCACCGACGCGGCCGTGGTGATGCCGACCACCTGTCCGGCACTGTTGACCACCGGCCCACCCGAGTCACCGGCGCGCACCGGGGCGGCGAATTCGATCAACCCGTTGAGCTCGTCGGAACTGCCGGTCAGCGTGTCCTCGGCCTGTACGGTCCGCCCGAAGGCGGTGATGCTGCCGACCTCCCGGGTCAGCGGGGCGGCGGAGCCCTGGGCGTTGCCGAGCGCCACGACGGGTTCGCCGGCCACCAGCGCCGCCGAGTCGCCGATCGGCGCCACCGGCAGGCCACCCGCTCCGAGCAGCTGGATCACCGCGATGTCGCGTCCGCGGTCGTAGCCCACGAGTTCTGCCGGGTACGACCGGCCCGCGACGGTGGCGCTGAGCCGATCGGCGCCCTGGACGACGTGGTAGTTCGTCAGCACCTGGCCGCCCCCATCGAGCACGATGCCGGTGCCCGTGCCGAAGGCGTTCTGGTAATCGATCTCCGTGTCGATCCGCGCCACGGCGGGTTCGACGGCGGCTGCTGCGGCGACCGGATCACCCGGTGCGGCGGTCGAGGTGGCCGGGGCGATCGGCATGACCAACGTGAGAATCGCGGCCAGAAGGACCGACACCACAGACAGCCAACGGGGACAGTGCATGCCCATGAATTGCCCTTCGACGACGATTTATTCCTCGGGTTCTGCCCACATTCTTCGTGATCGGACCCCAAGGTGTCGACGTAGGGCGCTGACCTCAGTCTTCGATGGCGACGCCACCGCGAAGACGGCGACGTCGGCGCGGTGAATCACCCTTGCCCGACGGACGCCGGTTGCGTAACCGGCCGCTGCCGGCGGCCTCGTCCTCGTCCTCGACGGGCGTCTCCGGTTGCGCGGCGTCGTCGGACTCCGACCGCTCAGCCTCGTCGGCCGACTCTTCGGTGTCCGACTCTTCGGTGACCGGCTCGTCGGTCTCCGACGGCTCGGTCTCGGGCGCGTCGGCATCCTCAGTGGTGTCCTCGGTGGTGTCTCCGGCGGTTTCGGTGGCCGACGACTCCTGCGCGCCCTTGCGACCGCGGCGTCCGGTCTGCTTCTTGGGCTTGAGCGGTTTGGGCGGTGGCGGCGGCGTCTCGGCGACGAACGCGAGGTAGAAGGCGAAAATCCCGAGCAGCGCGATCGCGGCGGCCGCGCCGTAGATGCCGAACAGCCACGGGCCGGCGGAGTCCAGGTTCAGCCAGATCTCGCTGATCGCGGCTCCGAGGATCAGCGCCGCGGCCAGCACATGCAGCGCGATCGACAGCACTCGCAGGCGCAGCGCCAGCTGCGGTGTGCCGAATTCCGGCCGGCGGGTCCGCAGCAGCGTGAACACCACCGGCAGCGCCGCGAGGCCGATAAGCGCCGCGGTGACGATGCGCAGCACGGTGCCGAGCGTGTGCGACGTCGTCCCCAACAGCTCGTACCAGCGGGGCAGGACGAAGAAGAAGTAGAGAGCTGCGGCGATGACGGAGAACGATGCGTGCCAGATGACCGCGACCGAGCGCCGCATACTCCTCCTCGAGACTGGTGGCCGGCGGTGCGATCAGCATCGTCGATGCCGATCGCACCGCGGACCGGGTGCGGAGGATAGGGGATTTGAACCCCTGAGGGCTATTAACCCAACCCGCGTTCCAGGCGAGCGCCATAGGCCACTAGGCGAATCCTCCGCGGGCAATCGTAGCTGACGGGCAGAACGCGCCCGTCGAGATGTGCCCGGGCGTGGGTATTACACTCAGGGCGGACCCCGCGCGGCGTCCATCCTGTGAACTCCCCCAGGGCCGGAAGGCAGCAAGGGTCAACGGGCTCTGGCGGGTGCGCGGGGTCCCCTTTGTTTCTGCTCCCGGATTCCTGGTGAAAGGCCCGCGGTGTCGTTCCACTCCCTCAGCCGCGACGATCTGGTCGCCCAGCACGAGCAGCAGCAGCGCAACTACGCCGAGCTGCAGGGCAAGGGTCTGCACCTGGACCTGACCCGCGGTAAGCCCTCGTCGGCCCAGCTCGACCTGTCCAATGCGCTGCTCGAGCTCCCCGGCCGGGACACCTACAAAGACAGCGACGGCACCGACGTCCGCAACTACGGCGGTCTGCACGGCCTGCCGGAAATGCGCGCCATCTTCGGCGACCTACTCGGAATCCCGGTGCAGAACCTGATCGCCGGCAACAACGCCAGCCTCGAGCTGATGCACGACACCGTGGTGTTCTCGCTGCTGCACGGCGGTGTCGACTCGCCGCGGCCCTGGATCGAGGACCAGCGCGACGGAACAGCGGTCAAATTCCTGTGCCCGGCCCCCGGGTACGACCGGCACTTCGCGCTGACCGAAAACCTCGGCATCGAGATGATTCCCGTGCCGATGCTCGAAGACGGTCCCGACGTCGACCTCATCGAGGAACTCGTCGCCGCGGACCCGGCCATCAAGGGCATGTGGTGCGTTCCGGTGTTCGCCAACCCCACCGGTATCACCTACTCCTGGGAAGTGGTCCGCCGCTTGGTCCAGATGCGCACGGCGGCAACCGATTTCCGCTTGTTCTGGGACAACGCCTACGCGGTGCACACCCTGACGCCGGACTCCGTGCGGCAGGTCGACGTCCTCGGCCTCGCCGCCGCGGCGGGCAACCAGAACCGGCCGCTGGTATTCGCCTCGACCAGCAAGATCACCTTCGCCGGCGCCGGCGTGAGCTTCCTGGGCGGCTCGCTGGGCAACATCGCGTGGTACCTGCAGCACGCGGGCAAGAAGTCGATCGGCCCGGACAAGGTCAACCAGTTGCGGCACCTGAAATTCTTCGGCGACGCCGACGGCGTACGGCTGCACATGCAGCGCCACCGCGAGCTCCTGGCGCCGAAGTTCGCACTCGTCGGCGAGATCCTCGAAGGCCGGCTGGGTGACGCCAAGATCGCTTCGTGGACCGATCCGAAGGGCGGCTACTTCGTCAGCCTCGACGTGTGGCCGGGTACCGCCAGGCGCACGGTCGCGCTGGCCAAGGACGCGGGCATCGCGGTGACCGAAGCCGGGTCGGCCTTCCCGTATCGAAAAGATCCGGAAGACAAGAACATCCGGATCGCCCCGTCGTTCCCCACGGAGGACGACCTGCGTTCGGCCATCGACGGTCTGGCGACGTGCACGCTGCTGGCCGCCACCGAGTCACTGCTCGGTTGACCATCCGTCGTACTGCGTCGGTAGCCTGCTGACCGTGGCGCTCTACCGCAAGTACCGACCGGCGACCTTCGCGGAGGTGGTCGGGCAGGAGCATGTCACCGAGCCGCTGTCGACCGCGCTGTCGGCCGGGCGCATCAACCATGCCTACCTGTTCTCCGGTCCCCGGGGCTGCGGGAAGACGTCGTCGGCGCGCATCCTGGCCCGCTCGCTGAACTGCTCAGCCGGGCCCACCCCGACCCCCTGCGGGACGTGCGATTCGTGCGTGGCGCTGGCCCCCAACGGGCCGGGCAACATGGACGTGACGGAACTCGACGCGGCCAGCCACGGTGGTGTCGACGACACCCGCGAACTGCGCGACCGCGCGTTCTACGCCCCGGCACAGTCGCGCTACCGCATCTTCATCGTCGACGAAGCGCACATGGTCACCACGGCCGGCTTCAACGCGCTGCTCAAGATCGTCGAGGAGCCGCCGGAGCACCTGATCTTCGTGTTCGCCACCACTGAACCGGAGAAGGTGCTGCCGACGATCCGGTCGCGCACCCACCACTACCCGTTCCGGTTGCTGGCGCCCAAGACCATGCGCACGCTGCTGGAACGCATCTGCGCCGACGAGGGCGTCACCGTCGACGACGCGGTGTACCCGCTGGTGATCCGGGCGGGCGGCGGGTCGCCCCGTGACACGCTCTCGGTGCTCGACCAGCTGCTGGCGGGGGCGGCGGGCAACCGCGTCGAGTACGGCCGCGCGCTCGCCCTGCTCGGGGCCACCGACGTCGCGCTGATTGACGATGCGGTCGATGCGCTGGCCGCAGGCGACGCCTCCGCGCTGTTCGGCGCCGTTGAATCGGTGATCGACGCCGGGCACGATCCGCGACGCTTCGCCACCGACCTGCTCGAGCGTTTCCGCGATCTCATCGTCCTGCAGGCGGTGCCCGACGCCGCCGCCCGCGGGGTGGTCGACGCCCCGGGGGACGTACTCGAGCGGATGCGCGATCAGGCTGAGCGGGTGGGCGCCGCGACGCTGGCCCGCTACGCCGAGGTGGTGCACGCCGGGCTGGGGGAGATGCGCGGTGCGACCGCGCCCCGGCTGCTGCTCGAGGTGGTCTGCGCCCGGCTGCTGCTGCCGTCGGCCAGCGATACGGAATCGGCTCTGCTGCAACGCGTCGAGCGCATCGAGACCCGCCTCGACATGTCGATCCCGGCCTCGGACATGCCGGCCGCCGCGCGCCAGGTGGAGCCCGCCAAGACGTTCACCCGCAGGAGTCGGGTGCCCGACGCCCCCGCGCCCGCGGAGCCCGGTCCGGAAACGCCGACGCCACCCGCGGCGGTGTCACAGCCGGCTCCGCCGCCCGCGCCGCCCGAGCCGGCGGCCCCCGTCGCTGAACCACCCGAGCCGGTATCGCGCCCGGTCGCCACGCCTGCCGAGCCGGAGCCGTCGCCGCCTCCGGTGCGCCAGCCCGCCGAGCCCGTGGTCGAGGTCCCCCCGGCCGCCGGTAGCGCGCCGAACGCCGCGGCGGTGCGCAGCATGTGGACCACGGTGCGGGAGAAGGTCAGGCAGCGCAGCCGCACCATCGACGTGATGCTGGCCGGCGCCATCGTGCGCGCGGTCGAGAACGACACGTTGGTGCTGAGCCATGAGTCGGCGCCACTGGCGAAACGGCTTGTCGAGCAGCGGAACTCCGACGTCATTCGCGAGGCCCTCAAGGATGCGCTCGGAGTGGACTGGAAGATCCAGTGCGAAGCCGGTGCCGGGCTGGCCGCCGCTCCGGCGGAACCCGCCCGGCCGTCGCCCGCCGCCCCTCCGCCACTGCCCGGGGACGACGAGGAGAGCATGCTGGCCGAAGCGGTCCACCAGGACATGGGCCCTCGCCGCGACCCGGAGGAAGCCGCGCTCGAACTGCTGCAGAACGAACTCGGCGCCCGCCGGATCGACGGCAGCTAACGTGTAGTTACGCCGACCACCACGGCCGCAGCGGCAGCCCGCCGTCGTTGCCGCGCTCGTCCAGTTTGACCGCCAGCACCTGGTGCAGCTGAACGATGTTCGTCTCGAAACCGAGCCGCGAACCCGCCATGTACATCCCCCACACCTTCGCGGTGCCCAGCCCCACCTCGTCGACCGCCTCGTCCCAGTGCTCGACGAGGTTGCGGCACCAGTCGCGCAACGTCATCGCGTAGTGGTGACGCAGATTCTCCTCGTGCACCACCTCCAGGCCGACGTCCTGCGCCTCGGTGATGATGCGGCCCGAACCGGTCAACTCCCCGTCGGGGAACACGTAGCGGTCGATGAATCCGCCCGCGGCGGGCGCGGCGCGGTTGTCCGGCCGGGTGATGCAATGGTTGAGGAGTAGTCCGCCGGTGCGCAGCTTCGACTGCAGGAATCGGAAGTACGACGGATAGTTCTGCACACCGATGTGTTCGGTGAGCCCGATCGACGAGACTGCGTCGAAACCGATTTCGCGCACGTCGCGGTAGTCACCGTGGCGGATCTCCGCCAGGTCGGTCAGACCTTCGTCGGCGATCGCCTTCTGTCCCCACAGTGCCTGCTCTTTCGACAGGGTCACGCCGACGGCCTTCACGCCGTGGCGGGCTGCATACCGCACCATGCCGGCCCACCCGCAACCGACGTCGAGCAGCCGGTCACCGGGCTGCAGCCGCAACTTCTCGAACACCAGGCGGTACTTGTTGTCCTGCGCTTCCTCCAGCGTCGCTTCCGGCTGCGGGTAGCACGCGCAGGTGTAGGTCATGGACGGCCCGAGCACCCACTCGTAGAAAGTGTTCGATACGTCATAGTGGTGGTGGATCACCCCGGCGTCACGGGATTTGCTGTGTCGCAATCCTTCTGCGATCCGGCGCCACCGGGGCAATGTTTCCTGCGGCGGCGGGGCGATTGGCTTGAGGTGCTCGAATCCGATGGAGCGCACGATGTTCGCCAGCACCTTGGCCGGCGGGCGCTTGAATTCCATTGTCCCGGTCAGCGCTCGCAGCAGATCGTACGGGTCGCCGGGATGGACTCCGGTGAGCTCGATGTCGCCGGACACATAGGCCCGCGCCATACCCAGATCACCCGGCGCGGTGGCCAGATAGGTGGTGCCGCGCGGGGTCTTGAGGTCGAAGCCGAGCGTGGCGTCCGCCGGGCCGGCGGTACTGCCGTCATAGGCGGTGAACTTCAACGGTTCCTGGCCCGAAACGAAGATCTCGAGGATCTCCGCCAACGTCAGCTTCTGTTCCGGTACGAGTTTCGTCATCGCAGGTTCCTACTCTTCGCGCAGGCGCTCATCGTCTCTGCACCGCTTTGGCATACAGATCGAGCAGCCGTGAATCGGGGTCGTATGCCTTCTTGACCGTTTTGTATGTCTCGCCCCCGTAGAGTTCGTCGAATTCTTCCTCGGAGTAGTACGCATCCGAGTACAGCGATTTGTGCCCATCGAGCTCGCTGACCTTGCGCTCGATGAGCCTGTTGGTGTGCCCCTCCTCCGGCCCGACCGGTACCGACGACCAGAAGCCCACGTTGACGTAGGTGTGTTGCGGGCGGATCGGATACAACGGCCAGCTGTCGTTGTCCCGTAACCGTAACGGGCACAGCCAGATCGGCTCGATCGGCACATTCTCCAGGAACCAGCCGAGGAACTCCGCGGTGCGGCCGATGGGCACCTCGATGTCCTGGACGACGCGCTCCCGCGGTGGCCGTCCGTTGCGTATCTCGATGCGGTCGGCGATGTTGAACCGCTGGTCGTATCCGATCAGCTTCCAGTAGAAGCTGCTGCGCCGGTAGCGCTGCGGCCACAGCCGCCGGATCGTCGGGTTCTGAGCGCCGAAAGCCCTTGAGCACCAAAACCAGTCGGTGTCCCAGCGCCACAGGTAGTCGTGGATGGTCAACCGGTCACGCTTCTCAGCGCCGTTGTCTCCGGAGTGCTGGATCGAGCGGTAGTAGATCTGCTGACCGGTGTAATCGCTGACCGGGCCGGGCGTTGCCGTCCGGACGCCGACGCACAGGTAGCTCTCGTCGGCGCCGAACACCACACCGTCGAGGTAGTCGACGGGCTCGCCGTCGAGGCCGCCGGATTCGGCGATGCGGTCCATCGCTTCGACCAGGTCGGTCAGCGACCGGAAACGTAAGTGGCGCAGCGCCACGAACGGTTTGACCGGTTCGAGTTCGATCTTCAGCCGCACCGAGTACCCGAGCGTGCCGTAGGAGTTGGGGAAGGCGTGAAAAAGATCCGGGCACAGGTCCCGGTTCGCAGTGACGACCTCGCCGGTGCCGGTGAGGATGTCCATCTCCAGCACCGACTCGTGCGGCAGGCCGTTGCGGAACGAGGTGGACTCGATGCCCAGCCCGGTCACCGCGCCGCCGAGGGTGATGGTCTTGAGTTGGGGCACCACCAGCGGCGCCAGGCCGAACGGCAGGGTCGCGGCGACGAGGGTCTCGTAGGTGCACATGCCGGCGACGTCGGCGGTGCGGGCGTCGGGGTCGACGGAGATCACCTCGGTCAGACCGGATACGTCGAGCCCCTTGGCGGTGGCCTTGGCGCGTGCACGGAACAGGTTGGACGTGGGTTTGGCGAGACGCACTGAGGCGGTCGGCGGAATCGCCCGGTAGCTGGCGAGTAGCCGCTCCACGCCTTCGGCGTGAGCAGCCCGTGCGTCGGTCGGGGCAACAGACACGCGTATACGCTAGTCCGCGACCGAAGCCGATGCGACCGCACCGCCCTGGGACACACCGCGTCTTCACTTCGAACAAGGAGATTTCACCGATGGGACAGGTCAGCGCCTCCAGCACCGTCATGATCAACGCCGAACCGGCGGCGGTGCTGGCAGCCGTCGCCGACTACCAGACCGTCCGCCCCAAGATCCTCTCCGAGCACTACCGCGACTATCGGGTGCTCGAGGGCGGGCAGGGGGCCGGAACGGTCGCCACCTGGAAGCTGCAGGCGACGAAGTCGCGGGTGCGCGACGTCAAGGCCACCGTGGACGTGGCCGGACACACCGTGATCGAGAAGGACGCCAACTCGACGCTGGTGACCAACTACACCGTCGCCCCCGCGGGCCCGGGCTCGTCGGTCACGGTCAAGACGTCGTGGACGGGCGCCGGTGGCGTCAAGGGGTTCTTCGAGAAGACGTTCGCGCCGCTGGGGCTGAAGAAGATCCAGGCCCAGGTGCTGGAGAACCTCAAGCACGAGGTCGAGTCCGGGAGCTCATCCGCCGCCTGACGGGCTTCAGGAAACAGCGCCGTCAGGAAACAGCGAGGAAGGCGGCGATACCGCGCACGACGGCGTCGGCGTAGCGCTGCCTGCCCTCGGCGGTCTTCATCACCGCCGAGTCCGCCGGGTTCTTCATGTTGCCCAGTTCGACGAGGACCGACGGATACTGCGCGAGGTTGAGCCCGGCGATGTCGCTGCGCGGGTTCAGCCCGCCGGATCCGATGTAGGTCGACGGCACGAATCCGGACCCGGACAGCTGGTCGCGCATGATCTGGGCGAATTGCACGGAAGGCCCGGCCTGTGCGTCGTTGAGCGGGGGCGACGAGTACAGCACGTGAAAGCCGCGTCCGGTCGACGGGCCGCCGTCGGCATGCACCGACACGATCGCATTCGGGCGCACCGAATTGGCCAGCGCCGCGCGCTCGTCGACGCACGGTCCGAGCGCGTTGTCGTTGCCCCGCGACATGGCGGTGCGCACGCCCAGCGCGGTCAACGCCTGCCTGATGCGCAGCGTCGTGTCCCACGC
Source organism: Mycolicibacterium baixiangningiae (assembly GCF_016313185.1). Taxonomy (NCBI): domain Bacteria; kingdom Bacillati; phylum Actinomycetota; class Actinomycetes; order Mycobacteriales; family Mycobacteriaceae; genus Mycobacterium; species Mycolicibacterium baixiangningiae. The sequence continues at coordinate 5,373,886 of NZ_CP066218.1, read as the reverse complement.
GAAGGTGTGCTCCGGATAGCCGTCCTCGGTAGACGTACCGCTGGCCTGGCAGTCCTTGGTGCCGCCGCGGCCGGTCGGGACCTGCCTGCTGATCGAGGCGTCGTTGGCGCCGTTGTGGCCGGGGTCGAGGAACACGATCTTGCCCGCGATGTTGGCGGGCGCGGCGGCGGCGGGGGCGGCGAATATCGATCCTGCGATCAGCAGGCTGGTGGCGATCGCGGCTCCGACACGCAGGCTGGCAGGCACGGGCGCCACCGTAGCCCGCGTGCCGACTACGCTTAAACCCCAAAGCGCCGGATACGGGCGACAGAAACCAAGTCGAGACCAACGCGACATCAACATGCAAGGGGACCAGTCATGCAACCCGGTGGTGGCCAGCCCGATATGTCAGCACTCCTCGCCCAGGCGCAGCAGATGCAGCAGCAGTTGATGGAGGCGCAGGAGTCACTCGCCAACTCCGAGGTGCACGGTCAGGCCGGCGGCGGCCTGGTGCAGGTGACGATGAGGGGCAGCGGTGACGTGGTGGCGGTGGCCATCGACCCCAAGGTCGTCGACCCCGACGACGTCGAGACGCTGCAGGACCTCGTCGTCGGCGCGATCGCCGACGCCGCCAAGCAGGTCACCATCCTCGCGCACGACCGGCTCGGGCCGCTCGCGGGCGGCATGGGCGGCCTGGGCATCCCGGGCCTCTGACTTGTTCGAGGGGCCCGTACAGGATCTGATCGACGAACTCGGCAAGCTGCCGGGGATCGGGCCGAAGAGCGCCCAGCGCATCGCCTTTCATCTGTTGAGCGTGGAGCCCCCCGACATCGACCGGCTGACCGCGGTGCTCAATCGGATCCGCGACGGGGTGAAGTTCTGCGAGGTGTGCGGCAACGTCTCCGACGCGGACCGCTGTCGCATCTGCAGCGACCCCCGGCGGGACGCCTCGCTGATCTGCGTGGTCGAGGAGCCCAAGGATGTGCAGGCCGTCGAGCGGACGCGGGAGTTCCGCGGCCGCTACCACGTGCTGGGCGGCGCGCTCGACCCGTTGAGCGGGGTGGGGCCCGACCAGTTGCGCATCCGTGAGTTGCTGAACCGGATCGGCGAGCGGGTCGACGGCGTCGACGTGGCCGAGGTGATCATCGCCACGGACCCGAACACCGAGGGCGAGGCGACGGCCACCTATCTCGTGCGGATGCTGCGCGACATCCCGGGCTTGAGCGTCACACGCATCGCGTCGGGGCTGCCGATGGGCGGCGATCTCGAGTTCGCCGACGAACTCACGCTGGGCCGTGCGCTGGCCGGTCGCCGCGCCATGGCCTGATATCGCGGCACGATCCGTCGCACGCGAAACCGACGTTTTGTAGAGGTCCTCTCGGCCGATGGCTACGAAACGTCGATTTCGAGAAATGTCAGACCCCTCGCGCAGTATGCAACCCATGAGCGACGTGATCCTCGGCGGCGAGGCACTGGCCGCGGGCGTGGTGACCCGCCATGACCTCCGCATGAACTACACCGTGCTGTACCGCGGTGTGTACCTCTCCAAGCGCTCCGCGGCCTCGCTGCGCCACCGTGCGATCGGCGCCTGGCTAGCGACCGGCCGGCGTGGAGTCGTCGCGGGTGTCGCCGCGGCCTCCCTGCACGGTGCGCCCTGGGTGGACCCGTCCACGCCCATCGAGGTCGTCGGTGCGAACTGCAGGCCGCAGGAGGGCTTGATCCCGCGTACCGAGAGAGTCGCAGAGGACGAGATCACCCGGAGGTCCGGGCTCCCCGTGACGACGAGGGTGCGCACCGCCTTCGACCTCGCACGCCACCTGGAGCGCGGTGAGGCGCTGGAGCGGCTGGACGCCCTGATGTGGAATCAGCGGTTCGATGTCGACCAGGTCATGGCGCTGGCGGGGCGATATCCCCGCGCCCGCGGGCTACGGCAGGTGCGCGAGTTGCTGCCGCTCGTCGACGGCGGAGCGGCCTCACCGCGCGAGAGCCGGCTGCGGTTGTGTCTGCACGACGCGGGTCTGCCGCGACCGGAGACTCAGATTCCGGTGGTCGACGGGTCGCGCCCGGTCGCGTTCCTCGACATGGGCTGGCGCGAGTTCATGGTGGCGGTCGAGTACGACGGTGACCACCACCGCAAGGATCGCGCGCAGTACGTCAAGGACATCGCCCGGCTGCGGATGCTCGAAGAGCGGGGTTGGATCGTCATTCGGGTCATCGCCGAGGAGCATCCGCACGACTGGCTGGCGCGGGTCTGCACGGCCCTGGCCGGCCGTGGCTGTCCCGTCGGCGCCCCGGTGGTGCGGCGCCGGGCGGCCTAGGCCCGCCGCGGTGCCGTCAGCCGTTCCCGACGCAGCCGCGCCACCTCGTGGAGATCCAGCGGCGGCAGGTCGCCGACGACCTTGCTCAGCAGGTGGTCGGCCAGCTCCGGATTGCGGGCCAGGCACGGGCCGTGCAGGTACGTCGCGATGACGCTGCCCTGCACCGCCCCGTCGACGCCGTCACCGTCGCGGTTGCCCGCACCCTTCTCGACCCGTGCCAGCGGTGCCGCGTCAGGGCCGAGAGTTGTTCCGCCGCGGTGGTTTTCGAAGCCGGTCAACTTCTCGGACAACCCGGGGACCAGCGGCTGGGAGACCACTTCGCCGATCGTGCGGGCCGGCTGCGGTGAGGTGGTGACGTCGAGCATCCCTACGCCGTCGACCCGTTCCCCCGACGATGTCTCGTACCAGTGGCCGAGTACCTGGATGGCCGCGCAGATCGCCAGCACCGGGGCGCCGCGGGAGGCGGCCTGCTGCAGGCCCGGATAGCGCTGTAGGTGTTTGGTCGCCAACCGCTGTGCGTAGTCTTCTGCGCCGCCGAGGGTGTAGAGGTCGAGTTCGGCGGGCACCGGATCGGCCAGCGTGATCTCGACGACCTCCGCGTCGATGCCCCGCAACCGCAGCCGCTGCCGCAGCACCACCGAGTTGCCGCCGTCGCCGTAGGTGCCCATCACATCGGGCAGCACCAACCCGATGCGGACCGTGGAGTCACTCATAGCGCGCCAACCGCCTGTTGAGTTGCAGGAACGCCGTGTAGTTCGCGATCACCTCGACGTGGCCCGGCGGGCAGGACGTGATCGCCGCGAGGGTGTCGTGCACCAGCGTGTGCCCGACGCCGGCGTATCCGAGGCGCACCGCGAGGTCTGTGCCCCGCTCACCGGCGGCCACCACCTGGGTGTCCTCGAAGTGCTCGAACCGAACATCCCACAGCCACGACAGATCCTCCCCGTCGGGCACCTGCCCGTTGACCGCGATCACCACCCCCGCGCCGTGCTTGTCGACCATCGACAGCGCTTCCTGCCAGCCCGCGGGGTTCTTGGCCAGCAGCACCCGCGCCGTGTGGTCGCCCACCCGCACCGTCCGGTAGCGCCCGGCCACCTCGTCGACCCCCGATACGGCGGCCACCGCGGCTGCCGGGTCGGCGCCCAGGGTGACCGCGGCGGCGACGGCCTGCGCCGCGTTACCGCGGTTCACCGCGCCCGGCAGCGCCAGCGTCATCGGCAGCGACAGGCCGTCGGGGCCGTGGAGGTGGGTGTCGTCGTACCACCACTGCGGGTCTGGCCGCTTGAAATCTGTGCCGGTCGAATACCAGTCGGTGCCGTCGCGGACGATCACCTCGCCGGAGCGCGGGCAGCTCACCGAATCGTTGGCCCAGCTGCCGCCCGCGGCCACCCAGACCACGCGGGGGCTGTCGTAGGCCGCCGACGTCATCAGCACGTCGTCACAGTTGGCCACCACGACCGCCTTCGGATGCCGGGCCAGGCCGGCGCGCAGCGTGCGTTCGATGTGGTTGATCTCACCGACCCGGTCGAGCTGGTCGCGGGACAGGTTCAGCAGCACCACGACGGACGGGTCGACGGCGTCGGACACGTGCGGCACGTGCATCTCGTCGACTTCGAGCGCCGCGAGCCCGGCGTTGCGGTCGGCGGCGAGCGCGGCGATCAGGCCGGCGTCCATGTTCGCGCCCTCGGCGTTGGTGGCGACCGCGCCGAGGGTGCCCAGCGCCGCCGCGGTCATCCGCGTGGTGGTGGATTTGCCGTTGGTGCCGGTGACGACGACCGTGCGCCGGCCGGCGCCGAGCTGGCCGAGCAGCGAGCGGTCCAGCGTCATCGCGACGAGCCCGCCGATCATCGCGCCCGCCCCGCGCCCGGTGACGCGCGACGCCCACCGCGCGGCGGCTCCGGCCGACAGCGCGGCGCGTCCTCGAGGGGTGACCATCCCCGGCAGTTTAGGTGCCCGACACGCACCGCTGCGATCCGAGGATTGTCGGAGGGGCGTGCCAGTCTGAAGTGGTGAGCCACAGCTGGGGACGACCTGCGGTCGATACCGGTACAGGCTGGGCCGTCGTCGATGTCGAGACGTCGGGTTTCCGGCCCGGCCAGGCGCGCATCGTGAGCCTGGCCGCACTCGCGGTGGGGGACGACGGCAACGTCGAGCACAGTCTCGCCACGCTGCTGAATCCGGGCGTGGACCCGGGGCCCACCCACGTGCACGGGCTGACCGCACAGATGCTGGAGGGCGCACCGCGGTTCGGTGACGTCGTCGCAGACCTCGCCGAGCTGTTGCGCGGCCGCACGCTCGTCGCCCACAACGTCGGGTTCGACTACTCGTTCCTGACCTCCGAGGCCGAACTGGTCGGCGCCGAACTTCCCATCGACTCGGTGATGTGCACCGTCGAACTCGCCCGCCGCCTCGACCTGGGCACGGTGAACCTGCGGTTGGAGACCCTTGCCGCACACTGGGGCGTGCCGCAGCTCAAACCGCACGATGCACTCGACGACGCGCAGGTGCTCGCCCAGATCCTCAAGCCGACGCTGGCCCGCGCCCGGGAACGCAGGGCGTGGCTGCCGACGCGTCCGGTCGGCCGGCGGCTGTGGCCCAACGGCCGGGTGACCCATGACGAACTGCACCCGCTGAAGATGGTGGCCGCGCGGACGCCGTGCCCGTACCTCAACCCCGGCCGCTACGTCCCGGGACGCCCGCTGGTGAAGGGCATGCGCGTCGCGGTCTCGGCCGAGGTCAGCCACACCCACGAGGAACTGATCGAGCGGATGGGCACCGCCGGCCTGGCCTACGTCGACAACGTGGACCCGGTGACCTCGCTGGTCATCTGCAACCAGGCGGACGTCGAACAGGGCAAGGGTTACCAGGCCCACGAGTTCGGCGTGCCGGTGCTTTCGGACGCCGAGTTCATGCGCGCCGTCGACCACGTCGTCGGCGGCACCGGCATCGAGGACTTCTTCGATCCCACGACCGTCGGCGACCAGTTCGCCCTGTTCTGACGTTCGGCGCCGGCCGTCAGCCGCTCAGCGCCTTGGCCTTGAGCGCGTCGAACTCGGCCTCGGTGATGACGCCGTTGTCCAGCAGTCCCTTGGCGTCCGCGATCTCTTGCGCCGGGGAGCGGCCTGCCGCTTGGCGGATGTAGTCGTCGGTCTCCCGCTGGGCAGCGAACGCCGCTTCGCGTGCACGCTGAGCCATGCCACCGCCTCGGGCGATGAGGTACACCAGCGCGGTGAGGTAGGGCAGCAGGATCAGGAAGACCACCCAGATCGCCTTGATCCACCCGGACGTCTTGTGATCACGCCAGAACAGATCAGTGAGGATGTTGAACAAGATGATCAGGTAGGCGATGAACGCGAAGATCACCACTGCCGACCACAGATAGTCCCAGAATGAGTCCCACATGGGATCCCCCTCACGGACGCGGCTCGCCGTCGAGCCACTCCCGCCCCGAGTCTATTGGCCCACCGCGCGGCGCACCGGCGATATGGCGATGCGAAATAACGCAGCGCGAAGGCCTGAGCGGGGGACCGGCGTAATACACGAGGCACCGACGCGACGCCGATGCGTCACGTGACCCGGCTTTACTGCGCGGTACCGACGCACGCCAGCGTATGCCGTGCTCTGCCGCCAAGAGTCCCGCTACGTAGGAGAATCCGTGCCCCATCACGTACCACCGCCCACCGGACTGGACCGCCGCAGCTTCCTCAAGGCCGGCGGCCTCACCATCGGCGGACTGACGCTGGCTTCGTTCCTCGCGGCCTGCGGAGCCGGGGGCGGTGGATCGACCAAGGGCACACTGACCCTGAAGATGCCGTTCCTCGCTGATATGCAGGTGCCGGACCCGGACATCATGTACGAGGGCGAAGGCGTACAGGTGATGGAATCGGCGTACGAGGGCCTGGTGCGCTACCAGCCCGGCACCGCCGACATCATCGGCGGTCTGGCCGAGAACTGGACGGTCTCCGAGGACCAGATGACCTATACCTTTACGCTGCATCCGAACGTGAAGTTCCACGACGGCACGATCGCCGACGCGCAGGCCTGGGTGAAGAGCTTTGAGCGCCGCGCGGCCGTCAACCAGGGCCCGGCATACATGGTTGCCGGGGTGGCCGGGACCGCGGCGCCCAACCCGACGACGTTCATCGTGACGCTGAAAGAGCCCAACAACGCCTTCATGCACTATCTGGCGTGCCCGTGGCAGCCGTTCGCGGTGAGCCCGACGGCGGTGGCCGCCAACGCCAAAGGTGATGACCTGGCGCAGGATTGGTTGAAGACCCACGACGCCGGCTGCGGCCCCTACACTTTCACCGAGTTCGTCCCCGGCAGCCACTACACGCTGTCGGCGTTCGGCGACTACTGGGGCGGCAAGCCGGCGTTCGAGACCATCCGCATCGAGATCACACCGGATATCACGACGCAGAAGATGCAGCTCGACTCCGGGGCGTTCGACATCGTGAGCAAAGGCTTCGCCGTTCCTGATGTCCTTGCGTACCAACAGAACCCGGACTTCTCGGTAGTCACTGCCGTCGGCGGGTCGGGCGAGGCGATCTGGCTCAACCCGACGTCGGGCCTCTTCACCGACGTCGCACTGCGCCGCGCCATGCTGACCGCGCTGGACCGCAAGGCCATCGTAGACACCGCGTGGGGTGGGCTGGCGACTGCGCAGGAGTCGATGTGGCCGGCGAACTCCCTGCCGCCCGAGCTGGCCCCCTTCCCGGCCGAGGTCGACACCGCTCCACTGAAGGCGATGGTGGCGTCTCTACCCTCGAAAAAGGTGGACCTGGCGTGGGCCGCCGACGGCGGGGCGCCGCGCCAGCAGATGGCCGAACTGGTGCAGAACCAACTCGCCGCCTTCGGACTCGACGTCACCCTGCGGGCGATGCCGGTGGCCGAGATGTTCGATCTCGCCAATCAACCGCCCGAGAAGCGTCCGGACCTGCTGGTGGCGTTCCTCGGCGGGGACACCCTGCACCTGGACACCACGTTCCGCATCCTGCTGCGGACGGGCGCCAAGCCGCTGAACTTCTTTCAGTACTCCAATCCGAAGCTGGACACGCTGATGGACGATGCCGTCCGGCAGCCCACCACGGAGACGATGAACGGCGTCTACCAACAGTGCAGTCAGATCGCCATGGACGAGGCGATCTGGATCCCGCTCTGCCTACCGCCGAATGCCACCGTCGCGCAGAAAGACCTGACCGGGATCGAGAGCAATTCGTTCTACCCGCAGATCTTCTGGCCGCCGGCACTCAAACGGGCCTGACGCGACGGGAGGGCGGTACCTGTGCGGTACCGCCCTCCTCGCACACCCGCGCTCAGGACGAGGCGGCCAAACCGTGGAATCCGCTGCGGTGGAACACCATCGGGGCGATGTCGGGATAGATCGCCAACGCCATGATCTGCAGCACGACGATCTCGTGGTCGCCCGCCTCGACGCGTTTGAACGGAGCACACTCCAGCCACAGCGTCGAGCCGTGCACGAACACCGCACCGCTGGCGGTCGCCTCCCACTCCACGCCGTCGAACCGGTTGCCGGTCTTGGCCGCCAGCGAGCGCGCGACGGCGCCGTGGTCATTGGCCAGCACGGACAGCCCGAGCCGGTCGAGCCGCGCCAGCTTCGGCCATGTCGTCGACGTGTTGGCGACGCACACGGACACCAGGGGCGGGTCGAGCGACACCGAGGTGAACGAGCTGGCCGCCATCCCCTCGGCAACACCGTCGATCAGACCGCAGAACGCCGTCACCCCGCTGGGGAAGCAGCCGAACGCCTGCCGCAGCAGGGCCTGGTCGAACTGACCCTCGACCGCGGTGATCACGAGGACACCTGCGGGACGAACCGGCGCGCGACATCCAGCCATTTCTCGAGCTCCGGTGAGGTCTCGTACTCGGAGTCGATCAGGTAGAGGCTCGGCGCCGGGCAGCTGGCGCCGATCTCGACCAGCACGGGGCGCAGCGTCAGTTCGGGCGCCAGCGCATGCGCCAGCGATCCGCCGAGCATGAGCGGAAACGTGGTGACCTGCCCCAACTCACCCGCGCCGAACTGGTCGAGGAACAACTTCAACAGCCCGGTATAGGTGGCCTTGAACGTCGGGGAGGCCACCACCAGTGAATCGGCCGACTTCACGATCTCCTTGGCGGCGGCCACCTTCGGATCGCCCCACCCCAGCAGGCCCGGGCCGAGGTCGACGACGTCGATCACGTGTTCGGGGGCCGAGCCGGTCAGCTTCTCGGCGACCAGTTCGGCGGCCGCCCGCGTCCGCGACATCGGTTTCGGGTTTCCTACGACTACGACCGTCATCTACGCATCCTCCAGTTCGCCGGCAACAGCCTCATTCTTGCAGTGACCATTTCCTCGGCCGCGCCCCGCGGTAAATCCTGTATTGCGCCGTGGCCGGGTGCGGCGGGCGAGCGGCGGCGCAATCCGATGGACATCGACACGTCGTGAAGTCGTCACGCACAACGGGTTTGCTTTCCCCATTCCGAAATCTGGTGACGCAGAGCCAACGTCGGCCCGCACCGGTGTCTCACCCGAGTCGAAGACTTCCCATTCGCACGGCAATCGAGGGGCTCGCGCCATGACCATCGACGATGACATCGCGCTGCGGACGGCTGTAGCGGCGCAGCCCGCGGAGGTGACGCCGCGGGCCCGCGTGCGTGATCTGACCGTCACGTTCCAGCGCCGCGGGGTGCCGCTGCACGCGCTGCGGGGCGTCAGCCTCGACGTCCAGCCCGGGGAAGTGCTCGCGCTGGTCGGCGAGTCCGGCTCCGGGAAGAGCGTGCTGGGTCTGGGTCTGCTCGGGCTGCTCGACGGGCAACCCGCACCCGTGGTCTCCGGCCTGGCCGAGGTGTGCGGTGTCGACATGGTCACCGCCGGGGCCGAGGAGCGGCGCCGTGTCCGAAAGGCCCACCTCGGCGCGGTGTTCCAGGACCCCATGACGTCGCTGGACCCGACGATGCGGGTGGGCCGGCAGATCACCGAGGTCGCCGGGGATCCCGACGAGGCGCGCCGCCTGCTGGAGCTCGTCGGCGTCCCCGACCCGCTGCGGCGGATGAAGGCCTACCCGCATGAACTGTCCGGCGGCCTGCGACAGCGGGTGATGATCGCGATGGCGGTCGCAGGCGGGCCGGACCTGGTGATCGCCGACGAGCCGACGACCGCTCTCGACGTGACCGTGCAGGCGCAGGTGCTGGGCCTGCTGCGTGACCTGTGCACGGAGCTGGGTACTTCCTTCATCGTCGTCACCCACGACATCGGCGTGGCCTCGCAGATCGCCGACCGGGTGGCGGTCATGTACGGCGGGCGGCTGGCCGAGATCGGCGCCATGGACGAGGTTTTGGCGGCGCCGTCGCATCCCTACACGTTCGGGTTGCTGAATTCCCGCCTCGACCTCGACCTGCCGCTGGGCCGGGCGATCAGCGCCCTGCCGGGCAGCCCGCCGGATCCGCGGGCACACCCCAACGGGTGCGCCTTCTCGCCGCGCTGCCCCGCGGTCATTCCCGCGTGCACAGAGGTGCTGCCCGACCCGACGCCCGCCACCACCCACTCCGGCGCCGCGGCCTGCATCGTGCCCAACGCGACGGCCCAGTCCCGTACCCGTGCGGAGACAACGCCGTTCCCGCCGATGGCGGTACTCGACGACCCCCGACCGGTGCTGCAGATCAACGGGGTCGAGAAGCGGTTCTCTGTGCGGCGCGGCCCGTTCCGGCGCGACGATCTGCATGCGCTACGCCACGTCGTCCTCGACGTCGCCCCCGGGGAATCCATTGCGGTGGTCGGCGAATCCGGTTCGGGGAAGTCGACACTGCTGCGGGTGGTGGCCGGGCTGATGGAGCCGGACGGCGGCAGCGTGAAGTCCGTCGGGCCGAGGCCGCAGATGGTCTTCCAGGACGCCGGCGCATCACTGACCGCGTGGATGACGGTCGGGGAGATCGTGGGCGAGCGGCTACTGGGTTCGACGAACCGGACCGAACGCCGCGATCGCGTCGATGCGGCCCTGCGTCAGGTCGGCCTGCCCCCCGACGTGGCGAGTGTGAAGGCATCGAGCCTCTCCGGTGGCCAGCGCCAACGGGTGGCCTTCGCCCGCGCGATCATCGACCCGCCTCCGCTGCTGCTGTGCGACGAACCGACGTCGGCACTCGACGCGTCGTTGGCGGCGTCCGTGCTCAACCTGCTGCAGGAGCTGCGTCGCGAGCTGGGTATGGCCGTCGTGTTCGTCACCCATGACCTGGCGGCCGCACGGTTCATCGCCGACCGGATCGCGGTGATGTACCTGGGTCAGATCGTCGAGTTGGCACCGACCGAGAAGCTCATCGCCAACCCCAAACATCCCTACACCAAAGCGCTTCTGGCGGCGATACCGAGCCCGGGCAAGGAGCCGGCGCGGCTGCCCGGCGAACCGGCGAGCCCCCTGGCGGTCCCGCCCGGATGCGCCTTCCACCCCCGGTGCGGCGAACGGGTGGAGCGCTGCCCGACAGAGGTGCCCGCACTGCTGTCCACCGACGACACCAGCCGGCATCTGGCCGCCTGCCTGCTCACCACACCGCAGGCCGATCAGCGGCTCGCCGGCTGACCCAGGCTTTTTCAACCGCACACAGAAACAGGAGATCACCAGTGACCAAGAAGTTCCACCTCGGATGGTTCATGAATTTCATTCCGCCGGAATGGGATACGCCGCGGGCGTCACCGGACGTGGCGCGCTGGCCCAACGGGCAGTTCTACGTCGACATGGCGCGCAGCATGGAACGCGCCTGCTTCGACTTCATCATGATCGAGGACACCGTGATGGTGGCCGACGCCTACGGGCGCTCGATGGAGGGTGCGCTGAAGAACTCGGTGTTCGCCCCGAAACACGATCCGGTGCCGTTGGCGGTGAAGATCGCCTCGCACACCTCAAAGCTGGGTGTGGTGGCGACGATGTCCACCTCGTTCTACCCGCCCTACCTGCTGGCGCGGTTGGCCTCCACGGTGGACTCCCTGTCCGAGGGCCGGTTCGGCTGGAACATCGTGTCCTCCGCCGAGGACCGCGCCGCGCAGAACTTCGGCCTGGACGGGCTACCCGAGCATGACGAGCGCTACAACGTCGCCGACGAGTACTTCGACGTCGTCACCCAGCTGTGGGATTCGTGGGATGCCGACGCGGTGGTGATGGATCGCGAGACCCACACCTACGCCGACCACCGCAAGGTGCGGACCGTCGACTTCGTCGGCAAGTACTTCAAGTCCAGGGGCCCGCTGAACACGGTGCCCTCACCGCAGCACCGCCCGACGATCCTGCAGGCCGGCGCCTCACCGCGAGGCCGGGCGTTCGCCGCCCGCGCCGCCGATGCGATCGTCGCCGTCGGCACCGGCACCGCCGGGATGAAGGCCTACCGCGACGACATCCGGGCCCGTGCCGCGGCGGAGGGCCGCAACCCCGACGACATCAAGCTGATGTTCTGTGTCTCACCCGTCGTCGCGCCGACCGAGGCCGAGGCCCGCGCGGAGATCGAACGCCTGGTGGCCACCGACAGCTACATCGAGAAGCAACTCGTCGGCATCTCGTCGAACACCGAGATCGACTTCAAGCAGTTCGACTGGGACGAACCGCTACCCGCGGATCTGACCACCAACGGTGAGCGGGGTTCCCTCGAGCACTTCATGCGCGGCGACGGCAGCCCGGGTCCGAAGACGCTGCGGCAGTTGGCCATCGACTGGGCCACCACCGGTGTCGAGTTCGTCGGCACGCCCGAGCAGGTCGCCCGGCAGATGGGGGAGGCGATGGAGGAGATCGGCGGCGACGGCTTCCTCATCATGAAGCCGGGCTGGGATCTCAACCGCAACTACATCACGTCGATCACCGACGGCCTCGTACCCGAACTGCAGCGGATGGGCCTGACCCGCACCGAATACACCGGCACCACGCTGCGGGAGACGCTGCGCGAGTTCTGATGTCACGCCCGGCCACCGCCGTCCGGGCGCAACACCCATCGCCGATCGAGACGAGGAGACGTCAATGGCGGTCGCGGAGTATTACGCACCCACCGGTCTGGTCGGGTACCGGGGACGGCTGGGGTTGGCGACCCGCGAGTATTTCCAGGGCACCCCGGTGGCGGGCTACGTCGCCTTCGGTGCGCTGGCCGTGCTGTTCGTGGTGACCATCTTCGCCAGACAGATCGCGCCGTTCGACCCGCTGCTGGCGGTCGGCAAACCGATGTCCGCGCCGGGTGGCGCCAACCTCCTGGGCACCGACACGGTCGGCCGCGACGTCCTCAGCCGGGTGCTGTGCGGGATGCAGACCAGCTGGTTCGGCGCGCTGGCGGTGGTGGCGTTCTCGGTGGTGTTCGGCGGCCTCATCGGGCTGGTCGCCGGCGCCTGCGGCGGGTGGATCGACACCGTGCTGATGCGGATCACCGACGCGTTCCTGTCCCTCCCCGGACCGATCCTGGCGCTCGCGGTGGTGGCCGCCCTCGGCCGGTCCTACACGCACACGCTCATCGGCGTCGCGATCGTGTGGTGGCCGCTCTACACCCGGATCGTGCGCTCGGAGGTGCGCCGACTGCGGGCCTCCCCGCACATGGAGGCCGCCCGGGTCGGCGGGGTGAGTTGGCGGCGGCAGCTGCGCCGGCATCTGCTGCCCGGGGCGGTGCCGGTGACGATCGTGACCGCGAGCCTCGACATCGCGGCGCTGGTGCTGATGCTGGCCAGCCTGTCGTTCCTCGGTCTCGGCGCGCCGCAACCGGCGCCCGAACTGGGATCCATGAGCGCCCAGGGCATCACCTACATCTTCAGCGCGTGGTGGATCCCGATCATGCCGGCCGCAGCGGTGGCACTCATCGCGATCGTCGCCAACTTCGCCGGTGACGCACTGCGCGACCGCATCCGGGACCGCTGATGCTGACCGTCCTGCCCCGGCGCCTGCTCGGCGCGATCCCGGTGCTGTTCGTGCTCGTGCTGGCGGTGTTCATCCTGCAACAGGTGGCGCCGGTCGATCCGGTCGCGGCCGTGGTGGGTGCGAAGGCATCCCCCGAGGTCTACGCCGCCGCCCGCGCGGAACTCGGATACGACCGGCCGCTGCCCGTGCAGTTCTGGAACTATCTGGTCAGCGCGGTGCAGGGGGACCTCGGCCAGTCGAGCCTCACCCGTACCCCCGTGCTCTCCGACATCGCGGCGTTCCTGCCGGTCACGCTGGAACTGCTCCTCGTGGCGATGATCTTCACCGTGCTGATCGGAGCAGTGCTCGGCCTGGCGACGGCGCAGGGGTGGCGCGGCTCCGGGGTCCTGCGGGTGGTGATGATCTCCGGCGCATCGGTCCCGGTGTTCCTCGCCTGCCTGCTCGGCATGCTGGTGTTCTACCGCTATCTGAACATCCTGCCGGTGACCGGGGAGACGTCATACGATGACGCGCCCACGGGGCCAACGCATTTCCTGCTCATCGACAGCCTGCTGGCGGGGCGGCCCGAGATCTTCGCCGACGGCCTCCACCACCTCATCCTCCCGGCCTTCTGCCTGGCGCTGACGCCGGCGGTGGCCGTGGGACGCGTCCTGCGCAGCAGCCTGGAGACGACCATGCGCGCCGACCACACCCGCACCGTGCGCGCGAAAGGTATGAGCGAGAAGCGGATCCTGTTCATGCACACCGCGCGCAACTCCCTGGGCCCCGTACTCGCGCTGATGGGCCTGCAGATCGCGGTCATGATCGGCAACTGCATCCTGGTCGAGCTGATCTTCGCGCGGCCGGGCATCGGGTTCTACATCGCCAGGGCGATCGACAAGGCCGATTTCAACGCGATCGCCGGGGTGACACTGGTTGTCGGGCTGCTATACGTGATGACCAACATCGTGGTCGACGCGCTGCAATCGGTGGCCGATCCGAGGGTGGCGCTCTGAGGCGGACCGCGCGAAAGCCTCTGGCGTGGCTGCTGATCAGCTCGTGGCTGTGGCACGTCACCCGTTGGAACGGACTGTTCCTCGGCACGTACCTGGTCACCGACCTCGGCGGGCATCCGATCGCCAACCAGTTCGTCGGCGTCGCCATCTTCGCACCGATGCTGTTGGGCACCTGGGTCGCCGGCTCCCTGCGCCGGGGACTCGACGCCCGAAAACTGGTGCTGGTCACCGAGTTCGTGCTCTTACCGGTCTCGGTGGTGATGACGCTTCTCGTCAGCACCGGTGCGGTGCAGACCTGGATGGTGTATCCGTTCGAGCTGGCCTACGGCGTCGGCGGCATGGTCAACATGACCGCGCAGCGTGAGCTGCTGCTGCGGATCGGCGGGGAGGCGCGGGCCACCCGGGTCCTCAACGCCGAGGTGACCGGTATGGCGAGTGCGATGATGGCGGGCCCACTGCTCGGCGGACTCAGTGTCGGCGCGTTCGGCCTCGGTGCCGCGTTCGCTGTGCCTGCGGTGCTGCTGGCCGGTTCGGTGCCGCTGCTGTGGCTGTCCACCCGCCGGATGCCGGAGGGGGCCGGCGGCCCGCCGATAACACCTGTGCCGCAGGCTAATTGGCGGCTATTGCGGCGTTCACGGGCGCTCGCGGTGACTCTGCTGGTGACCGTCATCTGCAACCTGTGCTACTTCGCGTTCATCCCGCTGGTGCCGGTGATCGCCCAGCGCCTCGGCGCGGGAGCCTCGCTGACCGGGGTGATCGGTTCGATGGCCGGCCTCGTCCAGCTGGTGGTCGCCGCCGCGCTGGTGCTGCGGCCGTCGCGCCGGCCGCTCGCCGCGTTCGCGGTGGGTGTGGCGCTGTGCCTGGTCGGCCTCGGCGTGCTCGCCTACACGCCACTGGTATCGGTCGCTCTGCTCGCCCTGGGCGTGGCGGGAGTGGGGCAGGGTCTGTTCGGCTCCACCCAGGCGACGCTGCCGGTGTCCGCGGTGGCCCCCGATGACAGGGCCGCGGCGTTCGGGCTGCTGACCACGACCATCGGCGTGGCGCTGCCGACGGGCATGGTGGTCCTGGGTGTCACGTCGAGCCTGCTGGGTCCGCAGCGGGCGATGCTGGTGACGGCGCTGGCCGGGTTGGTCGTGCTCGGTGCGACGGTCCTGCTCAACCGCCGGGTGCTGGGGCTGCCCGCGTCAGGCGGTGCGGTAGGCGGTGGCGGAGAACGCCACCCGGTCGCCGCGCAGCCGGAGCTGAGATAGCGCCCGCGGCTGCCCGGAGTCGTCCTCGATGACATCCTCGAGCCAGACGAGCGGGGCGCCGAGCTCCACTCCGACCAGTTCGGCCGTCTGCTCGTCGGCCGCGACGGCGCCGATCGTGGTGCGGCTGCCGCCGATCCGCAGCCCGAGCTTCTTCTCGAGGATGTGGATGACGTCGGGCTCGTCGATGTCCGCTTCCAGTGACTGCTCTTCACCAGTCGCGATGTAGTTGACCGAGATACCCAGCGGAACGCCGTCCTGCAGCAACACGGCCTCGATCATCAGCACTGTCCAGCCCAACGGCAGGTCGAGGCGGTCGCGCACCATCGGCGGGCAGCCCAGCGACCGGCATTCGAGCAGCCGTGCCTCGACCGGGGTGAGTTCGTCGATGGGCAGGACCAGCGCCCCGATGGCCCGGGTTCCGTTCTTGGGTTCGCGGGTCACCAGCCCTTCGCGGGCGAGCTGCTGGAGCACCGCGCGCACGGTGTTGCGGCTCGCGGACAGTGCGTTGGTCAACTCGTGTTCGACGAGGAGCAGCCTGCCACCGGAGGTGACCAGCGTGGAGCGCAGCAGGTCATAGGTCCGCCGCGGTGAGTTGTTCAACCGGTCCGGGCTCTGCCGCTGCCGCTGGTAGGCGATTTCGGGGCGCGCCGGTTCCTTGGCGCGCAGCCTGTTCCGGCACGCTTCGGACACTGCTTGTTCCGCTCCCGACACGCGTCATCAGTCCTTCCTGAGTCCCCGGGAGTATTTGAGCAGGCAATTGTTACCGGACTCGGGCGTAGTTGATTCAGCGGAGTTACGCGGGTCTGGGTAGACCCGGGTGTCGGCCCACGAGGTGGGCGAGGTACGCGCAGGTCAGCAGGACGACGGCGGTCGCGGTGAACAGTGCGGGGACGCCGAACTGGGCGCCCACCACGGCGCAGCCGACCGACCCGGCGAGCAGGCCGATGCCGGCCGAGATGCGGAACTTCGCCAAGCCGGCGGCGGACTCCCCGACGCGGGCGACCACCATCACCGGCAGGGCGGCCGTGGCACCGGCCAGGGTCACCCCGAAGCTTGCGGACACCACCAGATACGTCGTCACACCGGGATCGAGCGCCAGCACCACCGAACACAACGTGCCGAGGGTGAACGAGCCGACGAGCATCCCGATCACCCCGGTGCGCCGGATCAGCCGGTAGGCCAGCGCGAGCGCGACGATCTCGACGGCCGACATGAGTGCGACCGCCGCGGTGATCGTGACGACGGAGTGCCCTCGCGCCGCACCGGCGAGCGGTAGAGCGGTGAACAACACTCCGCCACGCAGGAATTCACCGCTCATCGCCAGGACGAGGGCGGCGCCGCCGCCAGCTGTCCGGTCGAACCGGGGCAGACCGATGCGCACCGGCGCACTGCCCGGCGGCGCGGCCAGCCGTGGTAGGGCGATAGCGATGGCGGCGGCGACCAGCAGAGCCAGCACCCCGGTGCCGACCAGGGCCACCTGGTAACCGATCCGGCCGTCTATCAGCCCGGCGACCAGCAGCCCGCCCGGCGACGCGACCGCACCGCCGAAGAGGAACGCCACGTTGAACCGCCCCAGCGACCGGGCGAGGTCGTCGGCCGACGAATGCGGTAGCCGCACCGCCGCCTGCAGTCCCGCGCCGAAGACGATCCCGCCTCCGAGGCCCTGCACGATGCGCGCCGACATCAGTGGCACCCCACCGGGCGCCAGACCCATTCCGATGCAGGCGATTCCGAACAGCGTCAGCCCCACCGCGAGAGCGGCCCGCGCATCGAGCCCCGGAATCACCCGCGACCCGAACACGTCGACCACGATGACGCCCACGGCCGCGCCGAGCATGAAGATCCCGATGTAGAGGCTGCTGTGCGAGATCTCCCGGATGTACAGCACTTCCAGCGGCGCGGTGAGGCTCACGGTGGCTCCGGCCGCCACCATCAGTGGCAGGAACGAGCGAGACCGGGTGAGGGGGTCGGCCGTCACCAGGGGGTGGCGGTCTGGTCTGCGTACGGTTCGCCGGGATGACCCGTACGCCCCGGCAGGCCGACGGCTTCGGTGATCTCGAGTCCGTAGGCCTCGAGGCCGACGCGTTTGACGGGGTTGTTCGTCAGCAGCCGCATCCGCCGGACCCCGAGGTGGGCGAGGATCTGCGCCCCGACGCCGTAGTCGCGCGCATCCCCCGGCTGATTCCCCTCGCCGCCATGGCCTTTCGGCAGGAATCCGGCCCCGCCGCCGTCGTGACCGCGCAGATACACCACGACACCGCGGCCCTCGGCGGCGACCGCAGCCATACCGTGCCGCAGTTGGGCTCCGCAGTCACAGCTCGCGGATCGGAAGATGTTGCCGGTCAAGCACTCCGAATGCACCCGCACCAGAGTCGGCGACGGATGGCGCCCCGCTGCGCCACCCGTCAGGTCACCCATCACCAGGGCGATGTGTTCGCGGCCGTCGAGCACCGACTCGAAGCCGTGGGCCTGGAACTCGCCGTATTGGGTCGGCATTCGGCTGGTGGCCCTGAACTCGACGAGTCGTTCGGTGCGGTGCCGGTAGGCGATCAGATCGGCGACGGCCACCGTGACGAGTCGGTGCGTCGCGGCGAACGCCCGCAGGCGCTCGCCGCGGACGAGGGTGCCGTCGTCGCCGACGACTTCGCCGATCACGGCCACCGGGGACAGCCCGGCCAGCCCGGTCAGGTCGACGGCCGCCTCGGTGTGTCCCGCCCGGCGCAGCACGCCGCCGTCGACCGCGCGCAAAGGGAACACGTGCCCCGGCCGGCTCAGATCCCCTGACCGCGTTGCCGGTTCGGCGAGCAGTGAGATGGTCCGCGCCCGGTCGGCCGCCGAGATCCCGCTGCCGATGCCCGTCCTGGCGTTGACCGACACCGCATAACCCACACCCTTGGGATCCTCGTTGACCGCGACCATCGGCGGCAGTGCCAACCGGTCGAGGTCAGCGGCAGGCATCGGGACACACAGGATGCCGCCGGTGTGGCGGACCATGAACGCCACCCGTTCGGGAGTGGCATGGGCCGCAGCGAGCATGAGATCGCCGTAGTCGTCCGGGTTTTCGCCGTCGACGACGATCACCATCTGTCCGGAGCGCAGCGCGTTGACGGCGTCGTCGATCGTCGCGTGCGGTGAGTCGGCGCCCAGCCCGCAGCGGCGGAGCCCGCGCAGCGACACGTCAGAACTCGCGCAGGTGGTCGCGCAGCATCTCGGTGGTGTACTCGCTGCGGGTCCGGCCGAGCTTCTGCAGGGCCGGCACCAGACCGTCGGTGATCTCGGTGACGTAGCGGCGGTTGAGACGCATCACGGGGCTGGTGATCAGATAGCCGTCACCACCCACCTCGTCCATCACGTCGGCCATCTCCTGTGCGACGTCGGCCGGCGTGCCGGTGAATCCGACGTGGCTGGTCAACCCGCTGCCGGTGACCAGCTCGCGCAGCGTCTTGTCCTTGCCCCGGCCGACGAAGCTCTCCAGCGAACCCCGCTCTCCGTTGGTCCACACCTCGGGAAGCGGTTTGTCGAGATCGAACTGGGAGAAGTCGATCTCGGTGATCGAGGAGATCTCGGCCAGCATGTACTCGACGTAGAGGGGGTCGTTGAACCACCGGTCCCGCTTGGCCAGCGCCTCCTCGGTGGTGTCGGCGACGATCGGGGAGACGAGGTAGAACACCTTGCAATGCGAAGGATCGCGGCCGTTGGCCTTCATGCGGGCGTGGATGTCGTCGCGGTAGGCCTTCATCTTCTCGGGGCCGTCGGCCGGCGCGACGATGGTGTCGGCGTGCTGCGCGGCCAACTCCCGCCCAGGCGGTGACGCCCCGGCCTGGGCGATCGCCGGACGGTACTGCGGTGACGGCGCGGTGTTCAGGGGGCCGCGCGACTTGTAGTACTTGCCCTCGAAGTCGATGGTGCGCACGCGCGTGTGGTCGGCGTAGGTCCCGGTCTCGTGATCGCGCACGATCGCGTCCCGGTCCCAGGACTCCCACAGCTTGGTGACCACCTCCATGTACTCGGTGGCCCGCGCATAACGCTCGTCGTGCTCGTAGAGCTTGTCGAGCCCGAAGTTCTGCGCGGAGCGGTCCTCGCCCGAGGTGACGACGTTCCAGCCGAACCGGCCGCGGGCGATGTGGTCGATCGTGCTGCACAACCGGGCCAGCAGGAACGGCGGATAGAAACTGGTCGACATCGTCGGCACGACGCCGAGCCGGCTCGTGGCGTTGGCCATCAACACCGCCAGCGGGACCGGATCGTGTTTCGGGTTCACGCCGTGCTTGAGGTCGTACTCCATGGTGCCGCCGTAGGCCGTCGACACCATCAGCTTGTCCTCGATGAGTACGTAGTCGAACTTGGCGCGTTCGAGATCGCGGGCCATCTCCACATAGAAGTCGCCGGTGAAGTCCCGCCCACCGTCGCCCCAGGTCCCGTTCCACTCGTCGGCGACGAAGTTGAGGAACCACGCCAGATGGAACTTGCCGGTCATTCGATCTCCCATCACTGTCTGGTGGAACCAGGCAAACAGTGATGCGTTACTGGCCGGTGTCCTGGCAGTACCGCCGATATTGCGCGGGTCAGCCGCGGGCGGCCCGGTTCACCGCCGAGACCACCGCGCGCAGCGAGGCCGTCGTGATCGACGTCGCGATACCGACACCCCACACCGTCCTACCGCCGACGGAGGCCTCGACGTAGGCGGCGGCCTGGGCCTCCTCGCCGGCGGACAGGGCGTGCTCGGAGTAGTCCAGAACGCTGATGTCGAAGCCGATCGCGCCCAGCGCGTCGACGAACGCGGCCAGCGGGCCGTTGCCCGCACCGACGATTTCGCGCTCGGCGCCGTCGACCTTCACCACGGCGGTGATGGTGTCGGTGCCGCCGTCGACCTCCGCCGCGTCGACGCGCTGACGTATCCGCTCCAGCGGCCGGACCGGCGACAGGTATTCGTCGGCGAAGACGTCCCACATCTCCTTGGGCGACACCTCGCCGCCCTCACCGTCGGTGATCTTCTGGATCGCCTGGCTGAACTCGATCTGCAGGCGGCGCGGCAGCACCAGCCCGTGGTCGGCCTTCATGATGTAGGCCACGCCGCCTTTGCCCGACTGCGAATTCACCCGGATGACGGCCTCGTAGGTGCGGCCGACGTCCTTCGGGTCGATCGGCAGATACGGCACCTGCCACAGGATGTCGTCGACGTCCTTGTCGGCCGCGTCGGCGTCGACCTTCATCTGGTCGAGGCCCTTGTTGATCGCGTCCTGGTGGCTGCCGGAGAACGCCGTGTACACCAGATCGCCGCCGTACGGGTGCCGTTCGTGCACCGGCAGCTGGTTGCAGTACTCGACGGTGCGGCGGATCTCGTCGATGTTGGAGAAGTCGATCTGCGGGTCGACGCCACGGCTGAACAGGTTCAGGCCCAGCGTCACCAGGCAGACGTTGCCGGTGCGCTCGCCGTTGCCGAACAGGCAGCCCTCGATGCGGTCGGCCCCGGCCTGATAGCCCAATTCGGCTGCGGCGACGGCAGTTCCGCGATCGTTGTGCGGGTGCAGGCTCAGGATGATGCTGTCGCGCGGGCGCAGGTTCCGGTTCATCCACTCGATCGAGTCGGCGTAGACGTTGGGCGTCGCCATCTCGACGGTGGCGGGCAGGTTGACGATCAAAGGCACCTCGGGGGTGGGCTTGACGATGTCGGCGACCGCATTGCAGACGTCGACGGCGTACTCCAGCTCCGTGCCCGTGTAGGACTCGGGGGAGTACTCGAACCGCCACGCCGTGTCCGGATACTTCGCGGCCTCTTCGACACACAGCCGCGCGCCGTCGACGGCGATCTTCTTCACGGCGTCCCGGTCGGCGCGGAACACCACGCGGCGCTGCAGGATCGACGTCGAGTTGTAGAAGTGCACGATCGCCCGCGGCGCGCCCTGACAGGCCTCGAAGGTGCGCGTGATCAGTTCGGGCCGGCACTGCGTCAGCACCTGGATGGTGACGTCGTCGGGGATCGCGCCCTGTTCGATGATCTCGCGGACGAAGTCGAAGTCGGTCTGGCTGGCCGACGGGAAACCGACCTCGATCTCCTTGTAGCCCATGCGCACCAGCAGGTCGAACATGCGGCGTTTGCGCTGAGGGCTCATTGGGTCGATCAGTGCCTGATTGCCGTCACGCAGGTCTACCGCACACCACATGGGGGCGGTGTCGACGACCTTGTCGGGCCAGGTGCGATCGGGCAGCGTGATGGGCTCAACCTCGTCGGCGAAGCTGCGGTAGCGGCTGACCGGCATGGACGACGCGCGCTGGGTGTTCCACGCCGGCTGGCCGGGATGGGGCGGGCCGGACGGGGTGGTGATGGCGCGGGCTGACGAGTAGGCGTCTGACGAATTCGGGGTGTTCATGATCGATTGCTCCGGGAGTTTGACGAGGGACTCGACCGGCGCATCGCGAAAACCCGCGACGGGAAGCCGGTCTGGTCAGACCCCGCCGCGGCGACCGAGAAGGAGCGCCCGCTGCACGCTGACCACTGTAGACCCTGGCGCCGCCACGCCCCAAATGGCCCGAACCCGCCGAGACCGCGGTGAGATCACGATTCCGGGGAGATTGGCGATCTCACCGCAGTCTCGAGGATCAGATTTGCGAGTCGGGGAACGCGATGACCGACAGGAACCGGATCGGCAGTTCGACCAGGTCGACGGGGCCGTGCGCGCCTTCCCCGTCGATCTGCAGGGAATCGCCGGGGTGCAGGCGGTACACCGACCGGCTGTGGCTGTAGTCCATGACGCCTTCGAGCATGTAGATGAACTCGGTGCCCGGGTGCTGGAACAGAGGATAGGTCCGGCTCTTCTCCGACAGAGTGACTTCCAGGCACTCCAGCCGCTTGTGCTCACCGCGCAGCGACCCGAGCAGCTGGTAGTCGTGGCCTTCCTTGGTGCCATTGCGCACGATCCGGGCGCCGGTCCCCGCCTTGACGAACGCGGCTGGACGCTCGACGTCCGCACCGCGGAAGAGGCTGGTGACCGGCACGTCGAAGCCCTTGGCCAGCAGCGCGAGCGTGGACAGGCTGCACGACGTCTGGGCGTTCTCGATCTTGCTCATCATGGCCTTGGAGATCCCGACGCGGGTGGCCATCTCGGCAACGGTGAGCCCGTGCTGCTGCCGGAGTTTGCGCACGTTACGCCCGATCGCCGCCTCGAACTCGGTGTCCTCGACCGGCTCCTGCGGGTCGCGCTCGCGCGCGGTCCCCGACTCGTTGCGGAGCAGCGGAACGTCGTTCACCCGTCCACCCTACTAAGCCGGCGTCTCGCTAGCGGAAACGCAGGCAGCGCGTCACCGCATCTCTCCGGCCCCGACGTACGGGTAGGGCGTCTTGAGCAGATCGCCGTCGGCGAAGCGGGACAACCGGAAGTCGGTCTCGGGGATCCGGGGGTCGGAGCTGTGCCCGTCGACGATCAGATCCGCCACCAGCCTGCCGACCGCGGGCGCGATCTTGAATCCGTGTCCGCTGAACCCGGCGGCGATGACGAGGCCGTCGAGGTCGGTGCGCGAGATCACCGGGTTCCAGTCGGGCGTGACGTCGTAGCAGCCGGCGTAGCTGCTGGTGATCGAGGCGTCGGGGAATCCGGGGAACCGGGTGCCGACCTTCTCGACGGTGATGTCGACGAAGTCGTCGGTGGCGCGGTTGAGGTAGTTGTCCGGGTCGGTGTCCTCGTTGTCGGCCAGATCGCTGTTGCCGAACAGGACGGTGCCGTCGGGTTCGGGCCGGATGTACTGCAGCGACACCAGATCGGAGAACACCGGCACCGGCCCGAGTTCCACGCCGGGGTCGATGAACACGATCTGTTCACGCACCACGCGGATCGGCACGTCGATGCGGTGCTGGGCGAGGAACGGACGGGTCCAGACGCCGGTGGCCACGACGACGGTCTCGGCGGAGATCTCGCCACCGTCGGCGAGTTTCACCCCGGTGACGCGCTCACCGTCGGTCACCAGGCTCTGCACGGCGGTGCTCTGTCGCACCCGCACACCCGCGGCCCGCGCGGCGATCGCGAAGGCCTGTGCGGTCTGATACGCGTCGCCGTATCCGCCGCGCGGCTCCCAGCCGAAGGCTGCGAACGGTTCCAGGTCGGCGAACGGCCACATCTTGGCGACCTCGGCGGCGTCGATCTCCTCGGTCTGCACACCGACCGCGCGCTGCGCCGCAAGGCTCTTGCGCATCGCGTCGACGTTCTGCTCACCGACACCGACGACGTAACCGGTCTGGCGGAAGCCGATGTCGTCGGCCGCCTCGCCCAGGTACTTCTGCGGGTTCTCGAACACCTCCAGCCCGGCGTTGGCCATGGCGGCCAGCGAGCTGACCCCGTAATGGCAGCGCACGATGCCGCTCGATTTGCCCGTCATCCCGGCACCGACCGTATGCCGTTCGGCGAGAACCACATTCGTGACGCCGCGTTCGGCCAGCGCCCATGCGGCGGCGGCGCCCTCGAGGCCGCCGCCGACGATGACGACGTCAGCTGTCTCGGTCATCATCGTGTCCTCTTCGCGCAAGCGCTCATCACAGCCCCGCTCCGGGAATCCAATTGGTGCCGGCCAGCGGGATGCGCGCCATCGCGGCGGCCTCGATCGTGATGGCCACCAGGTCCTCGGGTTCGAGATGGCAGACGTGGGCCTTCCCGCACGCGCGGGCGATGGTCTGCGCCTCCATCGTCAGCACTCGCAGGTAGTTGGCGAGACGGCGGCCCGCCTCGACCGGATCAAGGCGGGCGGCCAGTTCCGGGTCCTGGGTGGTGATACCGGCCGGATCGCGCCCGTCCTGGAAATCGTCGTAGAACCCTGCGGCGCTGCCGATCTTCTCGTACTCGACGGCGTAGCGCGGATGGTTGTCGCCGAGGGCGATCAGTGCCGCGGTGCCGATGGCCACCGCATCGGCGCCGAGGGCGAGCGCCTTGGCCACGTCCGCGCCGGTGCGGATGCCGCCGGACACGATGAGTTGCACCTTGCGGTGCACCCCGAGTTCCTGTAGCGCCTGCACCGCCTGCGGGATGGCCGCCAGCGTGGGCACGCCGACGTGTTCGATGAACACGTCCTGGGTGGCGGCGGTGCCGCCCTGCATCCCGTCGACCACCACGACGTCGGCGCCCGCGTGCACCGCGAGCTTGACGTCGTAGTAGGTGCGGGTGGCGCCGACCTTGACGTAGATCGGCTTCTCCCAGTCGGTGATCTCACGCAGTTCGTTGATCTTGATGGTGAGATCGTCCGGTCCGGTCCAGTCCGGGTGCCGGCACGCCGACCGCTGGTCGATCCCCTGCGGAAGGGTGCGCATCGACGCGATCCGCTCGGAGATCTTCTGGCCCAGCAGCATTCCGCCACCGCCGGGCTTGGCGCCCTGACCGAGCACCACCTCGATCGCGTCGGCCTTGCGCAGATCGTCGGGGTTCATGCCGTACCGCGACGGCAGGTACTGGTACACCAGGTGCTTGCTCTGCCCACGCTCCTCCTGCGTCATCCCGCCGTCACCGGTGGTGGTGGAGGTGCCCACCTCGCTGGCGCCGCGGCCCAGCGCCTCCTTGGCCTGTCCCGACAGCGCGCCGAAAGACATACCGGCGATGGTCACCGGGATGTCCAGGTGCAGTGGGTACTTCGCGTGACGGTCGCCCAACACCACGTCGGTGGCGCACTTCTCGCGATAGCCCTCCAACGGGTAGCGCGACATCGAGGCGCCGAGGAAGAGCAGATCATCGAAGTGCGGCAGGGCACGCTTGGCGCCCCAGCCGCGGATGTCGTAGATGCCGGTGTCCGCCGCACGTTGGATGCCGGCGATGGTGGCCCGGTCGAAGGTCGCGGATTCGCGCAATCCCAGCCGGGAGCGGTCGTCACTGGAGGAAGTCATCAGTACGCCCCTGTGTTGTCGACGTGGAAGTGGTAGAGCTGGCGGGCCGAGCCGTAGCGGGTGTAGGCCGCGGTGTCGTCGTCCTCGAAACCCGCGGCCTTGAGCAGCCGTCTGAGTTCCTCGTGGTGTTCGTCCCGCATCTCCTTGGCGACGCAGTCCGCACCCAGCGATGCCACCGAGCCGCGGACGTAGAGGCGGGCCTCGTAGATCGAGTCGCCGAGCGCCTCACCGGCGTCACCGCGCACGACGAGCCGGCCGGCCTGGGCCATGAACGCGCTCATGTGGCCGATGTCGCCCCCGACGACGATGTCGATGCCCTTCATCGAGATACCGCACCGCGCAGCGGCATTGCCCTCGATGACCAGCAGCCCACCGTGTCCGGTGGCGCCGGCGGATTGGGACGCGTTGCCCTTGACCCAGACGGTGCCGCTCATCATGTTCTCGGCGACACCGGTGCCGGCGTTGCCGTTGATGACGATCTCGGCCTGCTGGTTCATCCCGGCGGCGTAGTAGCCGACGTGACCGTCGACCGTCACGCGGACGGGCGCGTTGACGCCCACGGCGACGTTGTGCGCGCCGTCGGGATTCTGGATCACGAAGTCACCGGCGATATCGGCGCTGTGCAGCGCGGTGTTGACCTCGCGCAGCTTCGTGGTGCGAAGATCGAAATTCACCGCGTCCATGCGTAAACCACCTCAGGCTCGGGCTCCCAGATTGCTGCATTCTCGACGCCGGGCAGCCCCGACAGTGCGCGGTACTCGCTCGCCATCGCGACCCAGTCGGCGGTCTCGGCGATCACCGCGGGCTTGCAGGCGATCGCGTCGCGTACGACCGCGAAGGAGTCACGGTTGGACACCAACAGGGTGTAGAAGCCGTCGAAGGTGGCGCACAGTTCCTTCAGCGCCGTCTCGACGTCACGGCCCGCCGCGAGCTGTGTCGCGACGAATCGCGCCCCGACCTCCGTGTCGTTCTCGCTGTCGAATTCGACACCGGCAGCGCGTAATTGACGCCGGATGGTGGCGTGGTTGGCGAAGGACCCGTTGTGCACCAGGCACTGGTCGGGCCCGACCGCGTACGGGTGGGCGCCCGACGGCGTGACCGCCGATTCGGTGGCCATCCTGGTGTGCCCGACACCCTGCCAGCCCTGCGCCGACGCCAGACCCCACGCCTCGGCCAGCAGGCGGGGTTCGCCGACACCCTTGAGCACCGCCAGGTCGTCGCCGAAGCCGGCGACCAACGCACCCGGGAACGCCGCGCGTGCCGCGGCGAGCAACGCCTCCGACTCGGCCTCCGCGGTCACCAGGTAGGTGGCGTCGAGCACGGTCACCGACACCTGCACGCCCAGCGCCGAACCGATTGCCTCGCTGACTGAGTCGGGGGACGCCCCGATCTCCAACAGGGAGACGCAGCCGTGGCCGGGTGGTGTCCACGTCGGGTCGCCGTACACCGCGACGCCCGCCGAATCGCTACCGCGGTCGGACATCTCGCACAGCATTCCGGTGAGCAGTTCGCCCAGTCGCGGATGGAGTTCGGGGTTGCGCAGATGCAACCCGACGATCCCACACATCAGTCGCTCGCTTTCTCTATTTTCTTCAGTGGTTCAGGACGATCTAGAACGCGGTCAGGTACTGATCGACCTCCCACGGGCTGACAGTCCCGTGGTAGTCGAAGAACTCGTGCCGTTTGAGGTCGGCGAAGTAGCGGGCGACGCCGCCGCCGCCCGCGGCGTCGAGGACACCGGACACGACGGGGTCGACCTCCAGTTCCTCCACCGCGTGCAGCAGGGTGGGCGGCAGAGGCTTACGGCCTTCCATCACCGCACCGACCGCACCCGGGTCGGCCGAACGCTTGATTCCGTCGACACCCGCCCCCAGGGCCGCGGCGACCGCGAGGTACGGATTGGCCGAACCGTCACCGCCGCGCAGTTCGATGCGCTGTGCGTCGGGCACGCGGATGTAGTGGGTGCGGTCATTGCCGCCGTAGGTGGCGGTCCGCGGTGCCCACGAGGCGCCCGATGCGGTGCTCGTTGCGCCGGTTCGCTTGTAGGAGTTGACCGTTGGGGCGATCACCGACTGCAGCGCGCAGGCGTGGTCGAGGATTCCGCCGATGAACGCGTACGCGGTGTCCGACAGGCCGAGGCCGCGGTCGTCAAGAGCGGCGTCGTCCGCGGGGAACACCGGGGTGCCGCCGCTGGTGAGCGAGAGGTGCAGGTGCAGGCCGGTGCCGGTGCGGTCACCGAACGGCTTGGGCATGAAGGTGGCGACCATGTCGCGTTCGGCGGCGATCATCGACAGCAGGTAGCGCAGCGTGATGACGCGGTCGGCGGTGGTGAGCGCGTCGGCGAACTGGAAGTTCTGCTCGAACTGGCCGTTGCCGTCCTCGTGGTCGTTGGCGTAGTTGGACCAGCCCAACTGGTTCATCGCGGTGGAGATCGCGGTGAGGTGGTCGTACATGCGGGTCACGCCGCGCGCGTCGTAGCAGGGCTGGGCCGCGGTGTCGGCGGCGTCGGCCGTGACGAGGCTGCCGTCGGCGTTGCGTTTGAGCAGGAAGTACTCGACCTCCGCCCCGACCCAGGGTTCGAAGCCGGCGTCGGCGGCCTGCTGGATGAGCGTCTTGAGGATGTTGCGCGGCGCATACGGCCACGGCTTGCCCTCGACGTGGGGATCGCAATGCACGATCGCCAGGCCCTCTTTGACGAAGGGGATGGCCGTGAACGACGCGGGATCCGGGATCGCGACGAGGTCGGGGTCCTTGGGCTCCTGCCCCATGGCGCCTACCGCGTAACCGGCGAAACCAACGCCCTCGGTGGCGAGCTGTTCGACAGCCTCAACGGGAACCAGCTTGGCGCAGGGCTTTCCGCGCAGATCGACGAACAGCGCCAGGATGAACTTGGTGCCGGTCTTCTCGGCGAGCGTGGCGAGATCGGTGGACATAACGGGACCCTTGTCTCTTGGGATGAATCACTGTATCACGATAGGAAACTCGATGGACATGCAAATGCGGCCGACACGGGGTTGTTCACCCCGTGCCGGCCGCAGGCGGTGACTAGACGG
The DNA here is from genome assembly GCF_016313185.1 of Mycolicibacterium baixiangningiae. NCBI lineage: Bacteria > Bacillati > Actinomycetota > Actinomycetes > Mycobacteriales > Mycobacteriaceae > Mycobacterium > Mycolicibacterium baixiangningiae. Next base: position 5,345,561 of record NZ_CP066218.1, on the reverse strand, counting down.
GCTGCCAGTCGTATGAGGATTCGCGGTGGAACTTGGCGTCGATGCCCTGTTCCTCTTCGTCGGGCGAGATGCGGATGCCGACGGTCTTCTTGAGCGCGAAGGCGATGATGTACGCGACCACGAACGAATAGAGCATCACCGCGCCGGCCGCGACCGCCTGCTTCCACAGCTGGTCGATCCCGCCGCCGTAGAACAGACCGTTGACGCCGTTCGGCATGCCCTCGCTGGCGAAGAAGCCGATGAGCAGGGTGCCGATCACGCCGCCGACCAGGTGCACGCCCACGACATCGAGCGAATCGTCATAGCCGAAGCGCGATTTGAGGCCGACGGCGTAGACGCAGACCGCACCGGCGATCGCGCCGACGAAGATCGCGCCGACCGGGGTGACCGCACCACAGGCGGGGGTGATCGCGACCAGGCCGGTGATGGCGCCCGATGCCGCACCGACACCGGTGACGTGACCGTCCTTGATCTTCTCGACGGCGAGCCACGCCAGCACCGCCGCGCAGGTGGCGACGAACGTGGTGACCATGACGATGGCCGCCGAGTTGCCTGCGGCCAGCGCGGAACCGCCGTTGAACGCATACCAGCCGGCCCACAGCAGACCCGCGCCGAGCAGCGTCAGCGGCACGTTGTGCGGTTTGCGCAGCTGCCCGAACATCGCCGACTTGCCGAGGACGATCGCGACGGCGAGCGCCGCGGCGCCGGCGTTGATGTGCACCGCGGTGCCACCGGCGAAGTCGACGGCGCCGAGGGTGTTGGCGATCCAGCCGCCGACCGAGTTCTCGGTCACCACACCGTCGAAGGCGAACACCCAATGCGCGACGGGGAAGTACACCAGCACCGCCCACAGCGTGGCGAAGCCCATCCACGCGCCGAACTTCATCCGGTCGGCGACCGCACCGGAGATCAGTGCGACGGTGATGGCGGCGAACAGCGCCTGGAAGACCGCGAACAGGCTGACCGGCAGGCCGTCGACAGTGGTCATCGGCTCGAGCAGGTCCTTCATGCCGGCGAACTCCGTGAAGCTGCCGACGAACCCGCCGTACGAGGTGCCGAACACCATCGAGAACCCGAACAGCACCCACAGGATCCCGACGGATGCGACGGCCCCGAAGGTCATCATCATCATGTTGGTGGAGCTCTTGACGGAGACCATGCCGCCGTAGAACAGCGCGAGACCCGGAATCATCAGCGTGAGGCCGATGATGCAACACAGCATGAATGCTGTGGTTCCTGTATCCATGTGAAACCTCTTCTGCAAGGGATAAGCGGCCCACGGCGGCCGATTACTCGCAGTAACTGATGCTTCTGTTACGGAAACAGGGTCAATTGTGTTGCATCGTCGTTAATTGTGAAATTCGAGCAAAGTCAGAACGCGGGGTGGCCCCACGTTTCGCGGAACGCGATCTGCTCGAGCGGCAGCCGTTCGCGGGGCCTGGAGTCACGTTCGGCGACGGCGTCGTCGACCTGCGAATAGTCCCCGAGCTTTCCGACGGCGACCACGGCCAGCGGAAGCACACCCTCGGGGATACCGAACGCCTCCCGTGCCCCGTCGATGTCGAAGCCGGCCATCGGGTGGGTGATCAGCGAGCGGGACACCGCCTCGACGCTGAGGGCGGCGATCGCGGCACCCGCATCGAGGACGGCGTATCGGGCGGTGCGCTCGTCGTCACCCTCATCGGCGCAGACCAGGATCAGCGCGCTCGCAGCCCGCGCGTAGCTGTTGCCGCGGCGCAGCAGCCCGCCCAGCGCATCGAACGTCGGGTCGCCGCGACGCCCGACGAGGTAGCGCACCGGTTGGCGGCCACCCCACGTCGCGGCCCACCGCGCGGCCTCCAGCAGTGCGGTGAGCGCCTCGTCGTCCAGGGGGGCCGCCGGGTCGAACGCGCGGGGGCTCCAGCGGGCGGCGAGGTGGGGATGGATGGGGACGCGGGTGTCGGCGTGCCGATGGGCGGGCGGGTTGGCCACCACCCGAAGCTACCGGCCGAAAAAAGGAGGTGCGCGCAGCCCTTATCCTTGGTGGGACTTTTTCCCGCGTGAAAGGCGTGACAGTGGCGCTCGTCGTCCAGAAATACGGTGGCTCCTCGGTGTCGGACGCCGAGCGCATCCGCCGCGTCGCCGAACGCATCGTCGAGACCAAGAAGGCGGGCAACGACGTCGTGGTGGTCGTCTCGGCGATGGGTGACACCACCGACGACCTGCTCGACCTGGCCAAGCAGGTGTGCCCGGTTCCACCCGCGCGGGAGCTCGACATGCTGCTCACCGCCGGTGAGCGCATCTCCAACGCCCTGGTGGCGATGGCCATCGAGTCCCTCGGCGCCCAGGCCCGCTCGTTCACCGGTTCGCAGGCCGGCGTGATCACCACCGGGACCCACGGCAACGCCAAGATCATCGACGTCACTCCCGGCCGGCTGCGCTCGGCGCTGGACGAGGGCCAGATCGTGCTGGTCGCCGGATTCCAGGGTGTGAGTCAGGACACCAAAGACGTGACCACGCTCGGACGCGGAGGGTCGGACACCACGGCCGTCGCCGTGGCCGCCGCCCTGAACGCCGATGTCTGCGAGATCTACACCGACGTCGACGGCGTCTACACCGCCGACCCGCGGATCGTGCCCAACGCCCACAAACTCGACACCGTCAGCTTCGAGGAGATGCTCGAGATGGCGGCGTGCGGCGCCAAGGTGTTGATGCTTCGCTGTGTGGAGTACGCCCGCCGCTACGACCTGCCCATCCACGTGCGCTCGTCGTACTCGGACAAACCCGGCACCATCGTCAAAGGATCGATCGAGGACATCGCCATGGAAGACGCCATCCTGACCGGAGTTGCTCACGACCGCAGTGAGTCGAAGGTGACCGTTGTGGGCCTGCCCGACGTTCCCGGCTACGCCGCCAAGGTGTTCCGCGCTGTCGCCGACGCCGACGTGAACATCGACATGGTGTTGCAGAACATCAGCAAGATCGAGGACGGCAAGACCGACATCACGTTCACCTGTGCGCGGGACAACGCCCCCGGCGCGGTGGAGAAGCTCACCTCGCTGCAGGACGAAATCGGTTTCACCCGAGTGCTTTACGACGACCACATCGGCAAGGTGTCGCTGATCGGTGCCGGGATGCGCAGCCATCCGGGCGTCACCGCGACGTTCTGCGAGGCGCTCGCCGAGGTCGGCGTGAACATCGACTTGATCTCGACCTCGGAGATCCGGATTTCGGTGCTGGTCAAGGACACGGAATTGGACAAGGCCGTGGCCGCGTTGCACGAGGCGTTCGGCCTCGGCGGCGACGAAGAGGCGGTCGTCTACGCAGGGACGGGACGTTAGGGATGGTCAACATTGGAGTGGTCGGTGCGACCGGCCAGGTCGGCCAGGTGATGCGCACCCTGCTCGAGGAACGCGATTTCCCGGCGACCAGCGTGCGGTTCTTCGCCTCCGCCCGCTCGCAGGGTAAGAAGCTGCCGTTCCGCGGGCAGGAGATCGAGGTCGAGGACGCCGCGACCGCCGATCCGTCCGGGCTCGACATCGCGCTGTTCTCCGCGGGGGCCACGATGTCGCGGGTGCAGGCCCCGCGGTTCGCCGCGGCCGGTGCCGTCGTCGTCGACAACTCGTCGGCCTGGCGCAACGACCCCGATGTGCCGCTGGTCGTCAGCGAGGTCAACTTCGCCAGCGATGCCGGTAACCGGCCCAAAGGGATCATCGCCAACCCGAACTGCACCACGATGGCCGCGATGCCGGTGCTAAAGCCCCTGCACGACGAGGCCGGCCTGGTGCGCATGATCGCGTCGACCTATCAGGCGGTGTCGGGCAGCGGGCTCGCCGGTGTCGACGAGCTGTTCGGTCAGGCCAGCGCTGTGGTCTCCGGCAGCCGCGACCTGGTGCACGACGGTGGCGCGGTCGAGTTCCCGGCGCCGAGCAAGTATGTCGCGCCGATCGCGTTCAACGTCGTGCCGTTGGCCGGCTCGCTGGTCGACGACGGCTCCGGTGAGACCGACGAGGACCAGAAGCTGCGCAACGAGAGCCGAAAGATCCTGGGCATTCCGGATCTGCTGGTCAGCGGGACGTGCGTGCGGGTACCTGTCTACACCGGGCACTCGCTGTCGATCAACGTCGAGTTCGCCCAACCCCTTTCGGTCGCACGCGCGCAGGAGTTGCTGGCCGGCGCACCCGGGGTGAAGCTGGTCGACGTGCCGACGCCGCTGGCAGCCGCGGGTGTCGACGAATCGCTGGTGGGCCGCATCCGCCAGGACCCGGGTGCCCCGGACGGGCGCGGGCTGGCGCTGTTCATCTCCAGTGACAATCTGCGAAAAGGCGCGGCGCTGAACACGATTCAGATCGCCGAGCTGCTGGCCGCTCAGCTCTGACCGGCGGGTGTACGCGGGCCGCCTGACCGCCGTCGCGGTCCTCGCTGTCGCCTTGTCGGCGCCTGCCGCCCATGCGCAGCCTCCCGCGCCGGTACCCGGTCCGGTCCTGCCGCCGCTGGCGCCCGGGCAGGTGGTGCGGATCGGGCCGACCGCCGGAACCGGAACGCCCACCCGCGATTACGGCATCGGCGCGACAGACCTGTGTGAGTTCATGGAGTTTCCGAGCGGGATCCTGCAGGTCTGCGGCGACAGCTTCGCCGGACAGGGCGTGGGCTTCGGCGGCTGGTATTCGCCTATCGCGCTGCACGTCGAGACCGAATCGATTCTCGACCCGGGTGGTGTGCGCTATGACGGCGTCACCGGGGTGGACACGCCGCTGCTGGCCGATGCGGCGCCGGCCGGTTCATCGCAACTGCCCGCCGGCGTGGTGCAGATCAATCGTGAGAACTACATGCTGGTCACCACCACCCGTGACCTGCGTCCGCAGACCTCCCGGTTGGTGAAAGCCGAGTCCGCGCAGGGTAATTGGCGCACGGTGCCGGGTTCGGAGCGGGATGCGGGGGATGCCGAGGGGTGGCAGTCACAGATCAGCGGCTACTACGACCCGATCCCGACTCCGGACTCGCCCAGCGGGTGGGTGTACATCGTGGCCAACAACTTCGACCGCAGCGGACCGGTCGTGCTGTACCGGGCCGCGCCGCAGGTGTTCACCGACCGCGATGGGTGGCAGGGGTGGTCCGCCGAGCAGGGCTGGGGGCATGTGCCGACACCGCTGTGGGAGGACCGCGTCGGTGAGATGAGTGTGCGGCAGATCGACGGGAAGACCGTGCTGTCGTATTTCAACGCCAGTACGGGGAACATGGAGATGCGGGTGGCCGAGAGCCCTATCGGGCTGGGTACCGCTCCGGTGACCACGGTCGTCGTCGCCGCCGACTGGCCGGATCAGGTGGAGTTCCTGCCACCCCCGGAGATCAACCGACTGGCCCAGCCGTACGGCGGCTACATCTCGCCGGGCTCGACGCTGGATGAGGTGCGGGTGTTCGTCAGCCAGTGGAACACCACGCCGCTCGGCGACAATGCGCCGTACCGGGTGATTCAGTTCGCGGTGAATCCCTATGAGCCGGGGGAGCTGCTGCCCTGGCCGGTGCCCTGGCCGCCGCGGTAGATCCTCGCGTCGCTCGATTTGCGTAACGGGAGGGTGCTCTGCGGGCCGGATTTCCGCCGTGGCGTTACGCAAGTGGCCCGGCCCCGTCCACTTCACAGCGGATTCATAGCCCATACAGGTCCGCCACATCAGCAGCGCTCGCATCATCGGGCGCATGACTGAAACCCCGTCGACCCCCGCGTCGGCCTCCGAACCGCAGACCGAACCGGTCCACACGACCACCCAGCAGCCGGTGTATGTCGAAGCGCCCAAGGAACGCCGCCGTGCGAGCGTCACCACGATCGCCGCCTGGGTCGGCATCGTGGCCGGCGTCGTGTTCATCGTCGCCGTCGTCTTCTTCTCCGGCTTCGTGCTCGGCAAGAGCTCCGGCGGCGGTCACCACCGCGATGGCGGCCCCGGTCACGGTCACATGATGTTCCGCGACGGCCCACCCTCCGGCATGCTCCCGATGATGCCCCGTGGTCAGTTCGAGCGGCCGGCATCGCCCTTCGGCCCTGGTCAACCCGGTATGCAGCCCGCGCAGCCCGCCCAGCCCGGAAGCCCCTCCACGACCGCGCCATCGCGACCGTGATTGGACTCTTCCAGACACAATCGTGATGGCGGTGACAGCGCCGAGCCGAAGGTGAAGGCCGGCGCGCAGGCGTAACTCCTCGCCGGGTGCACGGTTGTTGCACACCCCTCTCGGGTATTGCGTACAACAACCGTGCACTCGGCGTTGCTGTTGGTCGGTCTTGCTGCCTGCGGCGGGGCTGGCATGATCGCATCATGAGCATCGAAGTGAAGTACACCGCAGAATCGACGGCCAGCGGCGGCGGCCGCAACGGCCACGTGAAGTCCAGCGACGACAAGATCGACCTGGACACCCGCCCGCCGAAGGAGCTGGGCGGCAGCGGTGAGGGCGTCAACCCGGAGCTGCTCTTCTCGGCCGGCTACGCCGCGTGCTTCCTGGGTGCGCTGCGCCTGCAGGCCAAGAACAATGACGTCGAGATCGACGAGGCGTCGGCGATCACCGCGCAGGTCGGGTTCGGTCCCGACTCCGAGGGTGGGTTCGGTCTGACCGCCCACCTGGTCGGCTACCTGCCCGGGCTCGAGCAGTCCGTCGCCGACGACCTCATGGAGAAGGCGCACGCCTTCTGCCCGTACTCCAAGGCCACCCGCGGCAACATCGACGTGAAGCTGTCGGCGAAGGTCTAGCACCGATGCGGTTCCTGGTGGGCGTCGCCGCGGCCGGTCTCGTACTGGCCGTGGCGGCACCCGCGCAGGCCCGCCCGTCGGATCCGGGCGTGGTCAACTACGCCGTGCTCGGCAAGGGTTCGGTGGGCAACATCGTCGGCGCCTCGATGCGCTGGGAGTCCTTCTTCACCCACCCGGTGCAGGGCTTCTACGTGGACAACCCGGCGTGCAACAACTGGGCCGACATCGGTCTGCCCGAGGTCTACAACGATCCCGACCTCGCGTCGTTCAACGGTGCCGTCGCGCAGGAGTCGCCGACCGACGGCACCCATCTGGTCAAACAGGCAGTGGGGGTGTACGCCACCGCCGACGCCGCCGAGCGCGCGTACCGCCGCGTCGTCGACCGCACCGCAGGATGCGCGGGCCAGACCACCGCGATGCACCTCGACAACTTCACCACCCAGGTGTGGACGTTCACCGGCGGTCCGCCCGGTCCGGCCGACGCCGACTGGGTCAAGCAGGAGGCCGGCACCGACCGGCGCTGCTTCACCACCACCCGCAAGCGGGAAAATGTTCTGCTGCAAGCGAAGGTGTGTCAGTCCGGCAACGGCGGCCCGGCGGTCAACGTGCTGGCCGGCGCCATGCAGAACACGCTGGGGCAATGACGACCGGGCGCGCGGAAACGCGTATGTCACCAAGCTGTCACGCATAAATAAGGTGCACTTGTCGGTCGGCTCTGGACAATGAGGACGGAAGCGGTGATCGGCCGATCCCGCGGCTGCCTACCAGCGGTCCAGTCTTAGCGGTCCGGACCCGGGAGGGATGGGTTGTGTTGACCGTTCCGATGACGTGTGACCCGGGGTGCGATGCGGGTCCCGAAGAATTCGCCTCGGCTGCCGATGCCGCCGAGTACATCACCGCAGGCTGCCTGCACGACGGCCCGGTCGGCCGGGTGGGTCTCGAGATCGAGGCACACTCCTACGATCTGGCCGACCCGCACCGGCGCCCGCAGTGGGGTGAGGTGACGGACGCGATCGCGAGCGTCCCCGTGCTCCCCGGAGGCAGCCGGATCACCGTCGAACCCGGCGGCGCCGTGGAACTGTCCGGCCCTCCCGGCGACGGCCCGCTGGCCGCTATCACCGCGATGACCGCCGACCGGGCGGTGCTGCGGTCGGCCTTCGCCCGGCGCGGGCTCGGGCTGGTGCTCCTCGGTGCCGATCCGCTGCGCCGGCCGCGCAGAGTCAACCCCGGGGCCAGGTACTCGGCGATGGAGGCGTTCTTCTCCGCCAGTGGCACCGGGGCGGCCGCTGCGTTCATGATGACCTCGACGGCGTCGGTGCAGGTCAACCTCGACGCCGGCCCCCGCCGCCACTGGGCGGCCCGGGTCCGGTTGGCGCATGCGCTCGGCCCGACGATGATCGCCGTCACCGCCAATTCCCCGCTGCTGGCCGGCCGCTTCTCCGGGTGGAGCAGCAGCAGGCAGTGGGTTTGGGGCGAGCTGGATGAAGCTCGCTGCGGTCCGGTGCTCGGCGTGGACGGGGACGATCCGGCCAGCGATTGGGCACGGTACGCCCTGCGCGCTCCGGTGATGCTGGTGCACAGTCCCGACCCGGTGGCGGTGCCGAACTGGGTGCCGTTCGCCGACTGGGCCGACGGACGGGCGATCCTCGGCGGGCGGCGGCCGACGCGGGCCGATCTCGACTACCACCTGACCACCCTGTTCCCGCCGGTGCGTCCCCGCCGGTGGCTCGAAATCCGTTATCTGGACGCCGTTTCAGATGCGCTGTGGCCGGCCGTCGCCTTCACCGTGACCACCCTGCTCGACGATCCGGTGGCCGCGGACATCGCCGCGGAGGCCACCGAGCCGGTGGCCACCGCCTGGGATCGTGCGGCGCGCATGGGCTTGGCTGACCGCCGGTTGCACGTGGCGGCGATGCGCTGCGTCGCGGCGGCTGCCGAGCGGGCGCCGGCACCGCTCATGGAATCGATGGAGCAGCTGATGCGTTCGGTCGAAGAAGGGCGAAGCCCGGCGGACGACTTCGCCGACCGGGCCGTCGCATACGGGATCGGCCCAGCGGTACGGCAGCTCGCGAAAGGTGAGTCTTGACTCCACGTGACACCCTGGCCGACGGGCTCACACGGGCGCGCGAGCGCACGCTTCGTCTGGTCGACCTCGACGATGCGGAGTTGCGTCGCCAGTACGACCCGCTGATGAGTCCGCTTGTCTGGGACCTGGCGCATATCGGCTGGCAGGAGGAGCTGTGGCTGCTCCGCGACGCGGATCTGGCCCGCCCCGGGCTGCTGGCCTCCGACGTCGAGCGGCTGTACGACGCGTTCCAGAACCCCCGCGCGAAGCGGGCCGACCTGCCGCTGCTGCCCCCGACCGACGCCCGCGGCTACTGCAGGACGGTGCGCAACAAGGTGCTCGACCGGCTCGACGCGCTACCGGAGGACGCGCTGACCGAGGACGATGCCGACTTCACCTTCGCGCTCGCGGTCAGCCATGAGCACCAGCACAACGAGACCATGCTGCAGGCGATCAATCTGCGGTCCGGCGCGCCGCTGCTCGGTACCGGAACGCCACTGCCCGCCGGGCGGCCAGGCCTCGCGGGTACGTCGGTGCGGGTGCCGGGTGGCCCCTTCGTGCTGGGCGTCGACGCCGTCACCGAACCTCATTCGCTCGACAACGAACGACCCGCCCACACCGTCGACGTGCCCGCGTTCCGGATCGGCCGCGTCCCCGTCACCAACGGCGAATGGCAGCAGTTCGTCGACGACGGCGGGTACCGGCGGCCGCAGTGGTGGTCCGAACCCGGCTGGGCGCACCGGGAACGTGTCGGGTTGAGCGCCCCGCAGTTCTGGAACGGCGACGGGACACGAACCCGATTCGGGCACGTCGAAGAGATCCCCGCCGACGAACCGGTCCAGCACGTCACGTTCTTCGAGGCCGAGGCGTACGCCCGGTGGGCCGGGGCGCGGCTGCCCAGCGAGTTCGAATGGGAGAAGGCCTGCGCCTGGGATCCGGCTACCGGGCGGCGCCGCAGGTACCCGTGGGGGTCCTCGGCGCCGACCGCCCATCTGGCCAACCTCGGTGGCGACGCGTTGCGGCCCGCGCCCGTCGGCGCGTATCCGGCCGGGGCATCGGCCTACGGCGCCGAGCAGATGCTCGGCGATGTGTGGGAGTGGACCACCTCGTCGCTGCGGCCCTGGCCCGGCTTCACCCCGATGCTCTATGAGCAGTATTCGCAACCGTTCTTCGACGGCGCCGGGTCAGGGGACTACCGGGTACTGCGCGGCGGGTCGTGGGCGGTCGGGGCGGACATCCTGCGACCCAGCTTCCGCAACTGGGACCACCCGATCCGCAGGCAGATCTTCTCCGGGGTCAGGTTGGCATGGTCTGACGACGAGTCGGAGGACCAGGAGGGCGGGTCCTGATGTGCCGCCACCTCGGCTGGCTCGGGGCGCCCCGCTCCGTGGCGTCGCTCATGCTCGATCCGCCGTACGGCCTGCTCGTGCAGTCCTACGCGCCGCGCCGTCAGAAGCACGGCCTGATGAACGCCGACGGCTGGGGCGTGGGCTTCTTCTCACCCGACACGCCCGACGGAGGACCTCGCCGGTGGCGTAGCGCCGCTCCGCTGTGGGGTGACGCGTCGTTCGCCTCGGTCGCGCCCGCGCTGCGCAGCGGATGCGTCGTCGGCGCGGTGCGCTCGGCCAGCATCGGGATGCCGATCGAGCCGACGGCGTCCGCCCCGTTCACCGACGGGGCGTGGCTGCTGTCGCACAACGGGCTCGTCGACCGGGCGGTGCTGCCGCTGTCCGCGCACGCCGAGTCGACCGTCGACAGCGCGCTGCTCGCGGCCCTGATCTTCGACCGGGGCATGGACCGGCTCGGCGACACCGTCAGCGAAGTGGCCGCGCGCGATCCCCAGGCACGCCTGAACATCCTCGCCGCCAACGGATCCGAACTGGTCGCCACCACCTGGGGTGACACCCTGTCGGTGCTACGCACCGGGGACGGCGTGGTCCTGGCCAGCGAACCCTACGACGACGATCAGGGCTGGGAGGAGATCCCGGACCGCCACCTGGTCCACACCGACGGCGACGCGGTGCACATGACCGCGCTGAAAGGACCGGCATGACGTTCACCATCGCCACCTACCTGGCGGCCGACTCCGCCGCCCAGGCGCTGCGCCGCGATGTGCGCGACGGACTGACCACCACACCGAAGACGTTGCCACCCAAGTGGTTCTACGACTCCGCCGGCAGTGACCTGTTCGACCAGATCACCCGGCTGCCCGAGTACTACCCGACACGCACCGAGGCGCAGATCCTGCGCGATCGCTCCGCCGAGATCGCTGCCGCCACCGACGCCGACACCCTGGTCGAGCTGGGCAGTGGCACCTCGGAGAAGACCCGGATGCTGTTGACGGCGCTGCATGACCACGGGTCGCTGCGCCGGTTCATCCCCTTCGACGTCGACGCGAGCGTGCTGCGCAGCGCCGGCACTGCGCTGGAGGCGGAGTACGCGGGCCTCGAGATCGAGGCGGTCTGCGGCGATTTCGAGGAACACCTCGGCAAGATCCCCCAGGGCGGCCGGCGCGTGATCGCATTCCTCGGGTCGACGATCGGCAACCTCACCCCCACTCCCCGCGCGGACTTCCTCGCCACCCTGGCCGACACCATGGCGCCCGGCGACGCGCTGCTGCTGGGCACCGATCTGATCAAGGACACCGACCGGCTGGTCCGGGCCTACGACGACAGCGAAGGTGTGACGGCGCGGTTCAACCGCAACGTCCTCGCCGTGGTCAACAGGGAACTCGACGCCGACTTCGACGTGGAGGCCTTCGCGCACGTCGCCCGCTGGAACCCCGACGAGCGGCGCATCGAAATGTGGCTGCGTGCAACGGCTTCGCAGCGCGTGCGCATCAGGGCGCTGGACCTGAGCGCCGAATTCGCCGCCGGGGAGGAGATGCTCACCGAGGTCTCCTGCAAGTTCCGGCCCGACGACGTCGCCGCCGAACTCGCCGCCGCGGGTCTGCGCCGCACGCACTGGTGGACCGACCCCGCGGGTGACTTCGGGCTGTCATTGGCCGTGAAGTGACCGGGACACTGCCAGAGCGCTGGCGCGCGGCACGGCCGAAACCGGCCGGCGTGCACCTCGACAGCGGGGCCTGCTCGCGGCAGGGCTTCGCTGCCATCGACGCCGCCGCCCAGCACGCGCGTCACGAAGCCGAAGTGGGCGGCTACGTCGCGCTCGAGGCGGCGGCGCCGGTGCTCGACGCCGGCCGCGCCGCCGTCGCCGCACTCACCGGTCTGGCGCCCACCGACGTCATCTTCACCACCGGTGCGAACCATGCGCTGGACCTGTTGCTCGCCAGCTGGGACGGCGACCGCTCGGTGGCGTGCCTGCTCGGGGAGTACGGGCCGAACCTCGCACTGATGGCGGCCAACGGATTTCGAGTCTCACCGCTACCCGTCGACGAACACGGGCGGCTCGACATCGACGCGGCCGCCGAGGCGTTGGCACGGGAACGGCCGGGGTTGGTGCACCTGACCCCGCTGGGCAGTCATCGTGGGCTGGCCCAGCCTCTGCGCCCGCTCGCCGAGGTGTGTCGTGACCTCGATCTACCGCTCGTCGTCGATGCCGCCCAGGCGCTCGGCCACCTCGACTGCACGGTGGCGCCCCATGCGATCTACTCGTCGTCGCGCAAGTGGCTCGCCGGGCCCCGGGGCGTCGGTGTCTTGGCCCTCCATCCCGACTTCGCCGCCATGCTGCGGCCACGCTTCCCGCCGTCGGAACCCTCCGCGCCTCTGACCGTCCTGCAGCAGCTGGCCCATGGCGAGTCGAATGCGGCTGCGCGCGTGGGGTTTTCGGTGGCGATCGGGGAGCATCTCGCCACCGGCGACGAGGACGTGAGGGCCCGGCTCGCCGAGGTCGGCCGGCTGACCCGGGAGGTGATGGCCGACGTCGCCGGCTGGCGCGTGGTCGAACCGGTCGACGAGCCGACGGCCATCACCACGCTGGTGCCGACCGACGGCGCTGACCCGCACCGGGTGCGCGCGTGGCTGATCGACGAGCGGCGCATCGTCACCACCGCGTGCGATGCGCGGCGCGCCCCGCAGGAACTGACGGTGCCGGTGCTGCGGCTCTCACCGCACGTCGACGTCGCGCCCGACGAACTGGAGCTGACGGCCGCCGCGCTGTCCGACGCCGCGACCGGGTGAGCCCTACTCGGACTTGTGCGCGGTGAGCAGGAACGCCGGGAACTTCAACCGGCCCTTCTCGTCACGGTCATACGGTGCGTCCGCCGGGATCCCCGGCATTGCCAGCGCATTGGCGTGGATGAAGGCCGGGAGGATGTCGTCGACGGTCCAGTGCCGTGACACCGCGTCGCGCAGTTCGGCTTCCTCCACCTCGCGCGGTTTGGTCTCCAGGTGGGCCGGGAACGCACCCTTGGCGAACGCGAGGATGAAGAGTTTCGCACCGGGGGAGGCGGCCCGGTGGATCGAGCGCAGATAGCCGTCACGGACCCCGATCGGCAGCGAATGGAACAGCGTGCTGTCGAGGACGGTGCTGAAACGCCCGTCGTAGCCGCTCAGCGCGGTGATGTCGGCCTGGGCGAAACTGGCGGTCACCAGGTTCCGCACCTGGGCGGCGTTGTTGGCCGCCGCGATGGCCGTCGGGCTGATGTCGATGCCGACCACGGTGTATCCGTCCGCGGCCAGTGCCAGCGACAATTCGGCGTGCCCGCACCCGGCGTCGAGCACGGCGCTGCGGAACCGGCCCGCGCGGTGCAGCGCCGCCAGCTCCGGCTGGGGCTCACCGATGTTCCACGGGGGAGGGCCGCCGAACACGCCGTCGCCCCGGTAAGCGCTGTCCCAATCCATCACCTCTGACGTCATGGTGCCAACCTACGCGCGCCCGTCCCACGAGTGCACGGGCTCGTTGCTGTGCATGCGCTGGCAGTAGAGGCGGAGCATCTCGGCCAGCGCGGCCGGCCGCGCGAGACCGCGTTTCTGCAGCGCCTGCACCGTCGTGATCTGCCAGGTGGCGCCGTTGCGGCCGGTCTTGGCGCGGCCTTCGATCACCCCGAGGTAGCGGTCGCGCACCTCTGCGGCCACCCCCCACCGGCGCAATCCCTCGTCGGCCATCGGGAGTAGCTGGCGCAGCACCAACTCATCGGGTGTCACCTCGCCGAGCCCCGGCCAGTACAGCCGCGCGTCCATCCCGTGCTGCGCGGCGGCGCGGAAATTGTGCTCGGCCGTCGCGAAACTCAACTTCGTCCACAGCGGCCGGTCCTCTTCGGACATCGTGCGCAGCACCCCGTAGTAGAACGCCGAATTCGCCAGCATGTCGATCACCGTCGGCCCGGCGGGCAGCACCCGATTCTCCACCCGCAGATGCGGTGTGCCGTTGACCACGTCGTACACCGGCCGGTTCCACCGGTAGATCGTGCCGTTGTGCAGCCGCAGCTCCGAGAGCTTCGGCGTGCGGCCCGCGGCCAGTTCGGCGACGGGGTCTTCGTCGGACACTTCGGGTAGCAGCGACGGAAAGTAGCGGACGTTCTCCTCGAAGAGATCGAAGATGGAGGTGATCCAGCGTTCGCCGAACCACACCCGCGGCCGGACGCCCTGGGTCTTCAACTCGTCGGGCCGGGTGTCGGTGGCCTGGGTGAACAGTTCGATGCGGGTCTCGGCCCACAGCTGGTGGCCGAAGAAGTACGGGGAGTTGGCGCCCAGCGCCAGCTGCGGTCCCGCGATGACCTGTGCGGCGTTCCAGTTGCGCGCGAAATCGGCGGGGGAGACCTGAAGGTGTAGCTGCATGCTCGTGCACGCCGACTCGGGGGCGATGGTCGCAGCCTGCAGGCTGAGCCGCTCGGGGCCGGCGATGTCGATCAGGATATCCTCGCCGCGCGCGGTGAAAATCGAATCGTTGAGCGCCTGATAACGCGTCGACTCGCTCATCCAGCCGTCCGAGAGGTGTTCGGGCATCAGCGTCGGCAGGATGCCGATCATCACGATGTGGGCGCCGTCGGAGTCGGCTTTCCCTTCGGCGGCGTTGAGGCTGGCGCGCACCTCGGCTTCCAGTTCGAGTGCGGCGCGGCCGGGTAGCGGCCGCGGCGGCACGTTGAATTCGATGTTGTAGGCGCCCAATTCGGTCTGATATGCCGGATCGGCGATCGACGCGAGCACCTCGGAATTGCTCATCGCCGGCTGGTAGTCGGCGTCGACGAGGTTGCACTCGATCTCCATACCGGTCAACGGGCGCTCGAACTCGAAACTCGACTGCGCCAGCATCGTCTCGAACACATCGAGGCACAGCTGCACCTTGCGGCGGTACTCGCGACGGTGCGCCCGGCTGAACTCCGTCTGCTTCACTTCTTCGCCCACTCCGCCGATGCTAGTGACGACATCACGGGTATTCGCTTGATCGGTGGGTGCATATCCGCCGCGAACGGGGGTAGCTCCGCGTCATGGACATCACCGTCACCTTCATCGGCAACGCCACGACGCTGCTCACCGCCGATGGAATCACGCTGTTGACGGATCCGAACTTCCTGCACCGCGGCCAGCACGCATACCTGGGGTACGGGTTGTTGTCGAAGCGGTTGCACGATCCGGCGCTCGATATCGACCGGTTGCCGGCGCTCGATGCGGTGCTGCTGTCGCACATGCACGGTGACCACTGGGATCGGGTGGCGCAGAACGGGCTCGACCGTTCGCTGCCGGTGGTGACCACACCGCATGCGGCCAAACGCCTGCGGCGCCGTGGCTTCGCCCATGCCGTCGCGCTCGACACGTGGCAGCAGCACACCATCACCAAGGGTGGCACCACGGTCAGCGTCACCGCACTGCCCGGGCGGCACGCGCCGACCCCCGTCAACCGCGTGCTGCCCCCGGTGATGGGGTCGATGGTGGAGGTCTCCGGCCCCGACGGCTCCAGGCGGCGGCTCTACATCTCCGGCGACACCCTGCTCATCGAGGAACTCGGCGAGATCCCGCGCCGGTTCCCCGACATCGACGCGGGCGTCCTGCACCTCGGCGGTACCCGGCTGCCGTTCGGCAGGCATCTGCCATTCGGGCTGACCGTGACGATGGACGGCAAGCAGGGCGCCGGCGTCGCCGAACTCCTCGACCTGCCGAAGGTGATTCCGGTGCACTTCAACGACTACGGGGTGTTCGCCTCACCGCTGTCGGATTTCCTCGACGAGATGAAGGGGCGCGGCCTGGCCGAGCGCGTCATCGAACTGGACCGCGGCGCATCGGTCACCGTTTGACGGGTTGGGCGGTGGGTACGCGCCGCTGACGTGGGCTGGCCCACACCATCGAAGGAGCCCGACATGACCGACGTTTCATCGAAGCCGCCCGACGCCGGCGACAACCGCGATGTGCTCACCGATCGGCAAGGTCATCCGATCTACGACAACCAGAATCAGCGCACGGTCGGCGCGCGCGGCCCGGCGACCCTGGAGAACTACCACTTCCTCGAGAAGACCAGCCACTTCGATCGTGAGCGGATCCCCGAGCGGGTCGTCCATGCCCGCGGATTCGTCGCCTACGGGTACTTCGAGAGCAGCGGCACATGGGGTGACGAGCCGATCGCGAACTACACGCGCGCCAAGATCTTCGACACCCCCGGCAAGCGGACCGACCTGGCGATCCGGCTGTCGAGTGTGATCGGCGGCCGCGACTCGTCGGAGACCGCCCGCGATCCGCGTGGTTTCGCGGTGAAGTTCTACACCGAGGACGGCAACTGGGACCTCGTCGGCAACAACCTCGGGGTGTTCTTCATCCGCGACGCCGTGAAATTCCCGGACGTGATCCATTCCCTCAAGCCCGATCCGGTGACCTTCCGGCAGGAGCCGGCACGCATCTTCGATTTCATGTCGCAGACGCCGGAGTCGATGCACATGCTGGTCAACCTGTTCTCGCCACGCGGCATCCCGGCGAATTACCGCACGATGCAGGGCTTCGGCGTCAACACCTACCGGTGGGTGAACGCCGACGGCGACTCGGTTCTCGTGAAATACCACTGGATGCCCAAGATCGGGGTCAAGAGCCTCACCGAGGCCGACGCGGCCGCGATCCAGGCCCAGGACCTCGGCCACGCCAGCAAGGACATCTACGAGGCGATCGAATCGGGCGACTACCCGGAGTGGGAGTTGCTCGTGCAGATGATGAGCGACGACGAGCACGCCGAACTCGACTTCGATCCCCTCGACGACACGAAGTTGTGGCCGGAGAACGAGTTCCCGCCCAAGCACGTCGGCACGATGGTGCTCAACCGCAACGTGTCCAACCACTTCGCCGAGAACGAACAGATCGCGTTCGGCACCGGTGTGCTGGTCGACGGGCTGGAGTTCTCCGACGACAAGATGCTCGTCGGGCGCACATTCTCGTACTCCGACACCCAGCGCTACCGCGTCGGGCCGAACTATCTGCAGCTGCCGGTGAACCAGGCCAAGAACGCCAAGGTGTCGACCAATCAGCAGGGCGGCCAGATGCAGTACCGCGTCGACGACAACGGGGCCAACCCGCACGTCAACTACGAGCCGTCGATCACCGGTGGGCTGCGGGAAGCGGCGTACCCGACCCACGACGAGGTGGGTCCGGTGATCAGCGGCCGGTTGACCCGCAAGCGGATTCCGCGCACCAACGACTACACCCAGGCGGGTCAGCGCTATCAGCTGATGGAGCAGTGGGAGCGCGACGATTTGGTGCTCAACCTGGCCACCAACATCTCCGAGGCCGTGCGCGACGTCCAGGAGCGGATGGTCTGGCACTTCCTGATGTGCGACGACGAGCTCGGCATCCGGGTCGGCGAGGGTCTGGGCATCTCGCCAGACGACGTGCGGCATCTGGAACCGCTGAAATCCCAGACGCTGTCCGACGAGGAAGAGCAGCGCCGGGCCAACCTCGGCAAGAACGGCCCGCGCGATGTGGAGGGTCTGACGATGACGCACTGCGTGCCCGACGAGCACGTGGTGGTTGCGGGCACCTGAGGGGTCAGAGTTCGGCGAGCGGCCGCGGTCGCAGCAGCAGTGTCGCCACCACGCTGATGACCGCGGTCGCCACCAGATAGCCGCAGGCCAGCCACGGGGTGCCGCCCCCGACGGCGATGAGCGCCGTGAGGATCAGCGGGGTCAGACCGGAGGCGTAGACGCCGGAGAGCTGATAGACGGTCGAGAGCCCCGTGTAGCGGATCCGGGTCGGGAACAGCGACGCGTACAGCGTGCCCTGCGCGCCGTAGAACCAGGCGTGGATGACGCCGAAGACCAGCACCATGCCAATCGTGTACGCCACCATGCTGCCGGTGTTGAACAGCGCGAAGACCGGGAATACCGCGGCCGCGTAGGCGGCGATGCCCGACCCGTAGACCACCTTGGCGCCGAACCGGTCGACGAGCATTCCGGAGACCGGCAGCAGGACGGCCATCAGCAGCGCCGACACCGTCACCACGATCAGCACCGGCACCTTCTCGAAATGCAGCGTCGCCGTCGCGTACGAGATGGCGAACACGCCCCAGGTGTTGAAGGCGGCACCCTCACCCCAGCGCGACAGCATGCCCAGCACGGTCGTCTTCAGCATCGGCGGGCGGAAGATCTCCTTGACCGGGACCGCGGAACGCTGGTCGTCGGCGCGGACCTTTTCGAAGGCCGGGGTCTCGGCGGCCTTGAGGCGCACCACCACCCCGAAGATCACCAGCACGACGCTCACCAGGAACGCGATCCGCCAGCCGTAGGTCAGGAACGCCTCCTCGGGCAGCGCCACCTGCAGCAGCGCGAACACCCCGGTGCCCAGCGCCAGACCCAGCGCGAGACCGATCTGCGGGACGCTGCCGGAGAAGCCGCGCCGGTTGGCCGGGCTGTGCTCGACGGCCAGCAGCACCGCGCCGGCCCATTCGCCGCCGAGCGCGAACCCCTGCGCCATGCGCAGCAGTAACAGCAGGATCGGCGCCAGTACGCCGATCTGCGCGGCCGTCGGCAAGACACCCATCAGCGCGGTCGCCCCGCCCATCAGGAACATCGTCAGCGCCAGGGTGCGTTTGCGGCCGATGCGGTCCCCGATGTGCCCGAACACGAACCCACCGATAGGCCGCACCACGAAGCCGACCGCGAACGTCGCGAACGACAGCATGGTCCCGACGAACGAACTCTGATCCGGGAAGAACGCGTGGTTGAACACCAGGCTCGCGGCGGTCGCGTAGAGGAAGAAGTCGTACCACTCGATCGTCGTCCCGACCAGGCTGGACAGCAGGGCGGTACGCACCCGTCGTGCGTCGGGCTCGGCGGCGTCAGATCCCGGGGCGATCGGTGGGTCGGCGATGGTCACGCTGCGCTATTAGCCCCGATTCGGTACGTGCGCGCAAGATTTCTGCGCACGGTGATCCGAAGTGCTCAGCGCCGATGAGCGATCAGGATCTGCTCGCTGAGCACCCCGCCGCGCAGCTCGATCTCGATGCCGGGGCCGGCGTGTGCGGCCAGCGCACGCAGCGCGGCCGGGCTGTAGCAGCGCAGCGAGCTGATCACCCCGTCGTGCACGAACGGCACGAACGGTGCGAGCGGCAGCATGGTCAGCAGCCGCAGCACGTGCAGCGGCGCGGGCGGCCGCGGCAGGTCGACGATCAACAGTTTGTCGGCGACCCGGGTGCCCTCGGCGATCGCCCGGGCGGCCGCGGCCGGCGGCAGGTGGTGAAACGACAGCGCGAACACCGCGAGGTCGAACGCGCCGTCGTCGGCGTCGATCGCGGTCGCGTCCATGACCTTCACCCGCGCCCGCGGATCGGCGCCGAGTTCACTTTCGGCCATCGCGGCCACCGACGCTTCGTCGAGATCGGTGACGGTCACCTCGGCGGTGGGGTGTGCGTCGAGCAGCCGGCGGGACAGGCCGCCGTGGCCTGCGCCCAGTTCGAGCACCTTCGGATCGGGTACGTCGGCGATCTCCGCCAGCGCGATCTCGGCGAATTTGTCGTGGTTGCCGAAGAAGTCACCGGTGCGCTCCAGCGCGCGCACGACGCTGCGCTTCACGCGCTCGTCGACGTCGTCGCGATCCAGGTACTCCTGGCGGTCGGTTTCCAGGAGCCGGTCCAGACACGATGCGCGCGGACCACCGCGGGGCATCCGGTCGATGTCGGCGATCTGCGTTGCCATGTGGTCCATGATGGACGACTGAACCCGACACGACGGACATGAAGGAGAAGTGTGGCCGAGTTCGTCGCCGCCATCGACCAGGGCACCACCAGCACCCGGTGCATGATCTTCGACCACGACGGCGCCGAGGTCGGCCGCCACCAGCTCGAACACGAGCAGATCCTTCCGCGGGCGGGCTGGGTGGAGCACAACCCGGTGGAGATCTGGGAGCGCACCGCGTCGGTGATCATGTCGGCGCTCAACCGGACCAACCTGTCGGCGACGGATCTGTGCGCCTTTGGGATCACCAACCAGCGGGAGACCGCGCTGGTGTGGAACCGTCGCACGGGGCGGCCGTACTACAACGCGATCGTGTGGCAGGACACCCGTACCGACCGGATCGCCACCGCGCTCGACCGCGACGGGCACGGCGACGTGATCCGCCGCAAGGCCGGGCTGCCGCCCGCGACGTACTTCTCCGCGGGCAAGGTGCAGTGGATCCTCGACAACGTCGACGGGGTGCGGGAGGCTGCCGAGAAGGGTGACGCGATTTTCGGCACCGCTGACAGCTGGGTGCTGTGGAATCTGACCGGCGGGCCGCGCGGCGGCGTGCACGTCACCGACGTGACCAATGCCAGCCGCACCATGCTGATGGACCTCGAGACGCTGGACTGGGACGACGAGCTGTTGTCGTTCTTCGGGATTCCGCGCCAGATGCTGCCCGAGATCAAACCCTCGTCGTGTCCGGACTGTCACGGTGTCACCCGCGAGGACGGACCGCTCGGCGGTGAGGTGCCCATCACCGGCATCCTGGGCGATCAGCAGGCCGCGATGGTCGGGCAGGTGTGCCTGTCGGCGGGGGAGGCCAAGAACACCTACGGCACAGGCAATTTCCTGCTGCTCAACACCGGCGAGAAGATCGTCCGCTCGGACAACGGGCTGCTGACGACGGTCTGCTACCAGTTCGGAGACGCGAAACCCGTTTACGCCCTTGAGGGTTCGATCGCGGTGACCGGGTCGGCGGTGCAGTGGCTGCGCGATCAGCTGGGCATCATCAGCGGTGCGTCGCAGAGCGAGGCGCTGGCCCGGCAGGTCGAGGACAACGGCGGCGTGTACTTCGTGCCCGCGTTCTCCGGACTGTTCGCCCCGTACTGGCGCTCGGACGCCCGCGGCGCGATCGTCGGGCTGTCCCGCTACAACACGAACGCCCATGTGGCCCGCGCGACGCTGGAGGCGATCTGCTACCAGAGCCGCGACGTCGTCGACGCCATGGAGGCCGACTCCGGCGTTCACCTCGAGGTGCTCAAGGTCGACGGCGGCATCACCGCCAACGACCTGTGCATGCAGATCCAGGCCGACGTGCTCGGCGTCGACGTCGTCAAACCGGTGGTGGCCGAAACCACCGCGCTCGGTGCGGCATACGCGGCGGGGTTGGCGGTCGGCTTCTGGGACGGCGCCGACGATCTGCGCCGAAACTGGCAGGAGGACAAGCGCTGGACGCCGGACTGGACCGACGAACAGCGCGCCGACGGCTACGCCGGCTGGCAGAAAGCCGTGCAGCGCACGCTCGACTGGGTGGACGTCGAGTGATTTCGGCGCGCTCCCGTGCCGTGGGCGTACGTGAGCGCGCCGAAACCGCTCAGGCGGTGAGGAACTCGGCCGGTAGTTCGATATCGCGCACAGCGGTGTTCTCCTCGAGGTGCGCGACCGACGACGTGCCGGGGATCAACAACACATTCGGCGCCACGGTCAGCGTCCAGGCCAGCGCGATCTGCGCGGGTGTATAGCCGAGATCCGTTGCGGCCTTCGTGACGACGGGGTTGCCGAGCACGGGGTTGTCGGCGGTGAACGCGGATCCCAGCGGGAAGAACGGCACGAACGCGATGCCCTGTTCGGTGCAGGCGTCGAGGACGGGTTGTGAGGTGCGGTCGACGAGGTTGTAGGCATTCTGCACGCAGACGATCTCGGTGCGATCCAGCGCAATCCGCAGATGTTCCAGCGACGTGTTGGACAGTCCGATGCCGTCGATCAGACCCTCGTCGCGGGCCCTGATCATCGCAGTGAGCTGACGGTCGAACAGGTCGCGGTCCTCGACGACGGCAGGAGCGTCGCCGCCGTCGCGTGCGAACAACCGCAGGTTGACCGCGGCCAGCCGGTCCGTGTGGAGCGTCTCGAGGTTCTCCTCGATCTGCCGACGGAGGTCGTCGGGCTCCTGCGCCGGCAGCCACTCACCGTTGTCGCCCCGCGTCCCGCCGACCTTGGAGACCAGCGCGAGGTCGGCCGGATAGGGGTGCAGTGCCTCGCGGATCAGCTCGTTGGCGACGTTCGGTCCGTAGATCTGTGCGGTGTCGATGTGATTGATACCGAGTTCGACCGCGCGGCGCAGCACCGCGATCGCCTGATCATGGTCGCGGGGTGGGCCGAAGACGCCGGGGCCGGTCAGCTGCATCGCACCGAAGCCGACGCGGCCGACGGTGTGGGGTCCGAGGGGGAAGGTCTGCATAGGTCACCTATCGTCGATTTCGGCGTGATTGGTCGCGCCCAGCGCAACCAACCACGCCGAAATCACGGCTATTCCTCGCCGAGGACGCCGTAGATCTCCCGGCGGGCGTTGTTGACGATCTCGATGATGCGCGCCTGCTGTTCGTCACTGGCGGCGTAGGCCGACTGCGCGACGGCGCCCATCAGCTGACCGGCCGCGCTGCGCAGGTTGGCGTGACCGGGTCCGGCGTCGTCGGTGATCTGTTCCCACGGCGCGGTTTCCACCTTCTCGGCGGCCGAGCGGCCGTCGTCGGTGAGTTCGAACAGCTTCTTGCTGCCCTCGGTCTCGGTGCCGACGATGAGTCCTTCGTCGACGAGCAGTTGCAGCGTCGGATACACCGAGCCGGGGCTGGGCTTCCACAGCCCGTTGCTGCGTGCGGCGATCTCCTGGATCATCTCGTAGCCGTGCATCGGCCGTTCGGCCAGCAGCGTGACGATCGCGGCGCGCACGTCGCCGCGGCGACTACGGCCGCCACCGCGCCGTCCCCTCTGACCCGGCCCGAAGCCGAAACCGCCGCCGCGGGGGTCGAATCCGAACTCGAAGCCGGGCCCGTGGCCGGGTCCGCGGCCGAACCCGGGACCGAAGCCCGGTCCGAAACCGGGGGCGAAGCCCGGTCCGAAGCCTGGGCCGTGCTCGTCGACGCAGTCGGTGCGACGCTGCTCTCGCATCTGGTCGCGGAAGTCGCGGCGGGCCTGCCTGCGCTGGCCGTGCAGCGCACGCCGATCACCGGGGCCGAAGCCGAAACCGAAACCGCCGGGTGGGGTGATGAATGAGTTGCTCATGTTCGTGAATCCTTCGATGCCGAGGAAGCACGGAACGCGCTTCCGATACGTTGACGATATATCGGAAACTATCGCGATGCAACGATCAATTTCTGCGCTGGTCGATCCCCTCCGCCACACCGCGGGCCCATTCGGCCTCCATGGCGGCCAGTCGGAGCCCGTATTCGAGGGCGGCGCGGCCGTAGAACGCGGCATCGTCGTCGTTCCAATGCAGCGAGTCGCGCAACGCCTCGAGGCGCGCGAGTTCAGCCTCGGCGTGTTCGGCGAACTCGGCGGCGTACCTGCGGGCGGCGGCCGGGGTGAGTTCGCCGAGTAGGAACACCCGGAGCAGATCCGGTCGGCGCAGGGGCGGATCGTCGCCTGCGTCGGTGATCCACCGTCTGAGTTCGGCCCGCCCCGCGGCCGTGACGCGGTACTCCTTGCGTCCCCGCGGACCGACGTCGGTGACCTCGATGAGACCGGCGTCGGCAAGTCGGTTCAGCTCGCTGTAGAGCTGGCTCTGCGTCGCGGGCCATACGTTGGCCATCGACTTCTCGAAGCGCTTGAGCAGGTCGTATCCGCTGCCGGGCTGCTGCGCGAGGAGGCCGAGGGCGGCGAATCGAAGGCTCACCACGAAAGCGTACGGCCCGACATTCCACGTGTGGAATGTCGGGCCGTAGGCGTGTCGCCTAGTTGGTGACCAGCGTCGCGCCTTCTGCGACGCGCAGGGCGGTCAGCCGCCACGGGCCGCGGGTGGCCAGCACGTAGTAGATGGCGAACGCCACGCCGCAGCCAATGAACCAGCTGTACTGCGCGGCGCCGGCCATGCCGAACACGACGCCGCCGAGCAGCACGGGCGCCATGGCCAGCACGGCAGCCACCAGTGTGGCGGCCACCGCGGCCGGATTGTAGCCCTTCTTGTACCAGTAGTTGGCCGTCTTCGACATCGTGAAGAGGTCGTCCACGACGATCTTCTGCTTGCGAACCAGGTAGAAGTCGGCGATCAGCACACCGAACAGCGGACCGATGAACGCGCCGAGCGTCTCGAGCGTGTAGTGGATGACCTCAGGGTTGCTGTAGAGGTTCCACGGCGTGAGCAGCACCGACCCGACCGCGGCGATCATGCCGCCCATGCGCCAGCTGATCCGCTGCGGGCTCACGTTGGAGAAGTCGAACGCGGGGCTGATGAAGTTGGCCACGATGTTGATGCCGATCGTCGCGATCGAGAACGTCAAGGCGCCGAGCACGATTGCGGTGACACTGTCGATCCGCGCGACGGTCTCGACCGGGTCGGTGAGCAGTTCGCCGAACACCGGCACCGTGGCGGCCGCGGTGACGACCACCAGTATCGAGAACATCAGGAAGTTGATCGGCAGCCCGAGGAAGTTACCCTTCTTGACCGCATCGAAGCTCTTGCCGTAGCGGGCGAAGTCGCCGAAGTTCAGCATGGGCCCGGAGAAGTACGACACCACCAGTGCGATCGCGCCGAGCATGACGACCAGCGTGTTGCCCTGCTTCTCGCCGCCCAGCGACAGGCTCACGTGCCAGCCCGACTTCCACAGCAGGTAGCCGCAGAGGATGAACATCACGACGTAGACGGCGGGGCCGCAGAAGTCGATGAACTTGCGGATCGATTCCATCCCGCGCCAGAACACGCAGGCTTGCAGCACCCACAGCAGCATGAAGCTGCACCAGCCCAGCAGCGACAGGCCCGTGAAGCCGTACTGGTCGACGTCGGCGTAGGGCGCAAGACCGGGCCACAGTTTGAGCAGCACGATATCGAGTGCCGCCGAGGCCAGGTAGGTCTGGATGCCGTACCAGGCCACGGCGATCAGCCCGCGGATGATTGCCGGGATGTTCGCGCCGAGAACGCCGAAGGAACTACGGCACACCACGGGGTACGGCACACCGGCCTGCTGGCTGGGCTTGGCGACCAGATTGCACAGCACGTTGACGATCACGATGCCGACGAGAAGGGCGATCAGCACCTGCCAGCTCGCCAGACCGAGGGCGAACAGGCTGCCCGCGGTGACGTAGCCGCCGACGCTGTGCACGTCGGACATCCAGAACGCGAAGATGTTGTACGACGACCACGTCTGCTTGCCCAGCGGCGCGAGGTCCTCGTTGGTCAGCTGCGGGTCGTAGCTGTCCTTGATCACCCCGCTGCCGACGGGATGCCCCGCGGCTTCGACGACGTCGCCCGCGCCGACCACGGCGCTCGGTGGGAGGTCACGGATCTCTGTCATGTGTGGTTCCTGTCCATCGGGCGAGGCGATGAACGGAACGTAGCTTCGGTGTGTTTCACCGTCATTGCGCAGTGAATATATTTCGCCGCCATCGGCAACATGATCGACTCATTCGCCGCTCACCCGTGCGCGATCAGTCCGGTGTCCGGGGGCAGCGCTGCCACCACGGTGTTGAGCCGCCGGTGGTGATCTCGGCTCGTCGCGAGGAGTGCGTCGACGTCGCGGTCGAGGAAGGCTTCGAGCATGCGGCCGTGGTCAGCGTGCAACGCGGCCCGTTCGGCTCGCTCGACGTGCACCATCAGCTGCACGGGTTCGGTTATGTTCCAAGCGGATTCGAGCATGTGCACCAGGCGCAGCATTCCGGACGGCCGGGTCATGCCGATGTGGAAGTGCCGGCTCTGGCGGTGGTATGAGTGCCGATCGTCCTCCTCCACCGCCCTCTCCAGCAGACGATGTGCGGCGGCCACCGCCGTGCGGTCGGCCTGCGACGCGTTGGCCACCGCCGCGGCGAGTGCCGCCGACTCGAGCGTCTCGCGGACGATGTACATCTCGGCGAGTTCGGTGGCCGTCAGCAGCGCGACGCTGTAGCCGACGTTGGGCTGGTGCGCGACGAGGCCCTCGGCGACGAGCGTCTTGAGGCTCTCGCGGACCGGGATGGCGCTGACGCCGAGCACCTCGGCGACGTCGTTCACCGGGATGGCCGACCCGGGCGGGGCGCCACCTTCGAGGATGACGCGGCGCAGCTCGTCGACCACTGTGCGCCGTGAATCCGGCGATCGGTTGGCCGACAGCTTCGTCAACAGAGCGGAGTGTCGACGGGCCGGCATTGGATGGATCTTCCTCCGTTCGGCGCCGATGCGCGGGCCGAAGCGCCGAACGACCGTCAGCTGCGGACCGGCGCGGGACGCTCGTCGCGGGCGTGCCACGTGGCCAGCAGCCGCATCGCGGTCTCGGAGGGCGAACCCGGTTCGGTCGTGTAGACGTACAGGATCTGATCGGGGTCGGTGGCAGGGCTGAGTGCCTGGTACTGCACAGTCAGATCACCGACGAGCGGGTGGTGGTAGGCCTTGCTGCCCGTGGTGCGGCGCTGCACATCGTGACCGGACCACCACCTGCGGAACTCCTCGGAGTGGATGGAGAGCTCGCCGACGAGGGTCGAGAGTTTCTCGTCGTCGGGGTAGCGGCCGGCATCGAACCGCAGCATCGCCACCGTATCGGCCGCCACCTGGCGCCAGTCGGCGTACAGCTCGCGGGCGTGGGGGTCGAGGAAGACGAAACGGGCCTGGTTGCGCTGCGGTGCGGCGAGCTCGCGGAACTCGGTGATCAGGGCGCCGGCCAGCCGATTGTGCGCGAGCACATCGAGACGCCGCCCGAGGACGAACGCCGGCGAGCGCACCTCGTCCATCAGATCGAGCAGCCGCAGCGTGGCCGGGTCCACCCGCTGCGGGCGGGGACGGCGTGTGCGGCGGCCGGGTCGGGGGCGGCCGAGCTGGTGCAGATGCTGGCGTTCGGCGTCGGTGAGCTGCAACGCGGTCGCCAGTGCGTCGAGGACGTCGGCAGATGCGCTGCGGCTGCGCCCCTGCTCGAGCCGGGTGTAGTAGTCGACGCTGACCCCGGCAAGTTGTGCCAACTCTTCGCGGCGCAGCCCCGGCACCCGGCGGCGCACCTGGGCACCGTCCAGACCGGCGTCGTCGGGGGTGAGACGGGCGCGGCGGGCACTGAGGAACTCGGCGAGTTCAGTTCCATTGCGATCACCCATGACCTTCAGTGTGCCGCCACCGGCCGGCGTCCACGGACCCGAAGGTGGCCCACCTTGTCCCCCGATGAATCAGGCCAGCTCCGGGCCCCATGCGGCGGCGTCCGGCCGGTTGTCTGGAGTGCGCAAAGCAGTCAGTCACGAGAAAGGGACACGTATGTCGTCACTCATCACCAACACCCCACTGGCCGGCCGGGTCGCCGTCGTCACCGGTGCGTCCAGCGGAATCGGCGAAGCCACCGCGCAGCGCCTGGCCGCAGTCGGTGCCCGGGTCGCGGTCGCCGCCCGCCGCACCGACAACCTCGAGCGCCTCGCCGAGCGCATCCGATCGGACGGCGGGACCGCCCTGGTGCTGCCGCTCGATGTCACCGACCGGGATGCGGTGACTGCCGCGGCGGACCGGGTCACCGACGAGTTCGGGCCCGCCGACCTGGTGTTCAACAACGCCGGCGTGCAGCTGATCTCGGCGATCGAGGAGCTCAAGGTCAACGACTGGCAGCGCCAGATCGATCTGAACGTCACGGGCGTGATGAACGTGATCGGCGCCTTCGTCCCGCAGTTGATCGCGGCCGCCGGCGCCGGGCGACCGGCCGACCTGATCACCACGTCGTCGATCGCGGCCACCCGGGTGCTGGAGAAGTTCTCGGTCTACTCGGGGACCAAGGCCTACCTCAGCCAGCTGACGCGGCTGCTGCGGGTCGAACTCGGCCGCAAGATGGTTCGGGTGTCGACGGTCGAACCCGGCATGGTCGACACCGAACTGCCGCTGCACGTCACCGATCCCGATGCCAGCAAGCTGATGGCCGATCTCCTCGCCGACATCGACGTCCTCACCCCGGCCGACGTCGCCGAGACCGTGGCGTTCATCGCCGCGGTGCCCCGCCACGTCAACCTCACCGAGATCACCATCCTGCCGACCGCTCAGGCGATCTGACCGGGCAGCGGGGAACCCGACCCCGCTCTCCTCACATTCCACTATTGACATGTCACATGAGGAGTGTCATCGTGGTGGCAGACTTTCCAGTCCAACCCCAGGAGTCCGGTATGACCGACACCACTGACACCTCCGCCCTGTTCGGCACCGGTCAGTTCTTCCAGAAGGGCAACTACGCGCCCGTAGCCGACGAACTGACCGCTTTCGACCTGCCCGTCGAGGGGCGAATCCCGCCGGACCTGCAGGGCTGGTACCTGCGCAACGGCCCCAACCCCCGCCAACCCAACGCGCACTGGTTCACCGGCGACGGCATGATCCACGGCGTCCGCATCGAGAACGGCCGCGCCGCCTGGTATCGCAACCGGTGGGTGCGCACCGAGAGCTTCGAGCAGAACTTCCCGGTCTACAACTCCGACGGCTCCCGCAACCTGCACTCGAGCGTCGCCAACACCCACGTGGTCAACCATGCCGGTAAGACGCTCGCCCTGGTCGAATCCTCGCTGCCCTACGAGATCACCAACGACCTGCAGACCATCGGCGCCTACGACTTCGGCGGCAAACTGGTCGACTCGATGACCGCCCACCCCAAGATCTGCCCCACGACCGGCGAGCTGCACTTCTTCGGGTACGGCAACCTGTTCGAGCCGTACGTGACCTACCACCGCGCCGACGCCGACGGTCAGCTGACCGTCAACCGGCCGATCGACGTCAAGGCGTTGACGATGATGCACGACTTCGCGATGACCAGCGGGCACATCATCTTCATGGATCTGCCGATCGTGTTCAACATGGACATCGCGCTCAAGGGCGAAGGCGACATGCCCTACCGGTGGGACGACTCCTACGGCGCCCGCCTCGGCGTGCTGCGGCGTGACGATCCGTTCGGCGAGGTCCGCTGGTTCGACATCGACCCGTGCTACGTGTTCCACGTCGCCAACGCCTACGAGAGCGGCAACACGCTGGTGCTGCAGGCGGTGCGCTACCCCCATTTGTGGCGTGAGACAGGTGGATTCGACGTCGACAGCGTGCTGTGGAGCTGGACGATCGACCTCGCGACCGGTGTGGTTCGTGAAGGGCAACTTGACGACCGGGCGGTCGAGTTCCCCCGCATCGACGACCGGCTGGCGGGCCTGCCCGCGCGCTATGCGGTGTCGGTGGGCGATCAACGACTGGTCCGCTACGACCTGACGACCGGTGCGGCCGTGGAGCATGCCTTCGGTACCGCGGATGCGCCGGGCGGACCCGGAGAGGCGGTGTTCGTGCCGGCGTCGTCGGGACCTGCGGACGAGCTCAACGGGTGGTACCTGGCATACGTCTACGACCCGGAGCGCGACGGCAGCGATCTGGTGATCCTCGACGCTGCCGACTTCGCGGCCCCGCCGGTCGCCAAAATCAAACTACCGCACCGGGTTCCGTACGGATTCCACGGCAACTGGATCGACAGCTAGACGCTCAGCCGGGCGGGGTGAAACCCGTACCCTGCGGCGGTGCGGCGGCCGCGTACGACGGCGCGGGGGCCGAGGGGTACACCGGGGGGGTGGGCACCAGGCGCGCCAGCTCGCGCCGGTGCCGTTCGGCCAGCACGGCGGCCAGGACGAACTGCGGCGGCGTACCGGGCGGCGGTGGCGGCGAAATCCGCGAGACGACTTCGCCGGCGATGCGGTACGCCATCTCATCCCGCAGCCGGGGATCGAGTTGGTTTGCGCGCGAGAGGAATTGGCGGGCGCGCTCGGCCTGCTCGCCGCCGAGCCCCGACAGCTCCAGCGATGCGGCCCACCACGCCAGCGACGGCGGCATCACCGGCGGCGGGCTCACCCGCGGCGCCCGTTCGCTGATCACCACGGTGCCGGCGAAGATGTCACCGATGCGTTTGCCCTTCGGCGAGAGCAGGCTGCACACCGCCGCCGGTCCTCCCGCGAGCATCCACAATTCGATGAATCCGGCCAGCGCGCGAAACAGGGCCTGCCGGAACCGTTCCGGGCCACCGTCCTCCGACACCACCCGCAGACCGAGCGCCATCTTGCCCAGACTCCGGCCCCGCGTCGCCGTCTCGAACACCAGCGGATAACCGACCAGCGTGAGAACGGTGAAGATGATCAGCACCGCCGACGACAGCGCGGTGTCGAAGTCGCTCAGGGTGGTCGCCCACAGGACGACGCCGAGTACATAGCCGACGAAGATGACGACGATGTCGATCATCGCCGACAGCGCGCGGATCGGCAGTTGGGCGAGCTGGACGTCGAGCACCACCGCGTCACCGGTGACCACCGGTTCGGGCTGGGAGACCATATGGCCACGCTACTAGGCTGGCCGGCGTGGATGTCGATGCGTTCGTGCTGGCCCACCGCCCCACCTGGGACCGGCTCGACGAACTCGTCAAGCGGCGCCGCAGGCTGACCGGCGAGGAGGTCGACGAACTCGTCGACCTCTACCAGCGGGTGTCGACCCACCTGTCCATGGTGCGTTCGGCCTCCACGGACTCTGTGCTCGTCGGCCGGCTCTCCGGACTGGTGGCGCGGGCGCGCGCGGCGGTGACCGGCGCACACGCTCCGCTGTGGCGGGAGTTCGCGCGCTTCTGGACGGTCTCGTTCCCCGTCGTCGCCTACCGGTCCTGGCGGTGGTGGCTCGGTTCGGCCGCCGCCTTCTTCCTCGTCGCCGCACTGATCGGGTTCTGGGTGGCGGGCAATCCCGAGGTGCAGTCGACCATCGGCACCCCGAGCGATATCGATCAACTGGTCAACGAGGATTTCGCCTCGTACTACAGCGAGAATCCCGCGGGCTCGTTCGCCCTGCGGGTGTGGGTGAACAACGCGTGGGTGGCCGCGCAGTGCATCGGCTTCGCAATCCTGCTCGGCCTGCCGATTCCCTACATCCTGTTCCAGAACGCGGCGAACCTCGGCCTGGTGGGCGGATTGATGTTCGACGCAGGCAAGGGCGACATCTTCCTCGGGCTGCTGACCCCGCACGGACTGCTCGAGCTGACCGCCGTCTTCCTCGCGGCGGCGGCCGGGATGCGGTTGGGCTGGATGGTGATCGCGCCCGGCCACCGGCCGCGGGGCCAGGTGCTCGCCGAACAGGGCCGTGCCGTCGTCGCCGTCGCCGCCGGTCTGGTGGTGGTCCTGCTGCTGTCCGGTCTGATCGAAGCGCTGGTCACCCCCTCGCCGCTACCCACCTTCGCGCGGATCGCGATCGGGGTCGCCGCGGAGCTCGCCTTCCTCGGCTACGTCGTGCATTTCGGCCGCAGGGCGGTCAGGGCCGGCGAGTCCGGAGACATCGAAGATGCGCCTGACGTGGTGCCGACCGGCTGATCACATGCGGCCTGTCGCCTTCATCTCGAGATAACGGTCGGCGAGCGCGGGTGCGAGTTCATCGGGTGGGGCGTCGACGACGTCCGCCCCCACCTGCCGCAGCGCGGCGGCGATGCGGTGCCGGTCGTTGCGTGCGCGTTCGGCGGCGGCGGCGTCATATACGGCCGCGGCGTCGTCGCGTCCCGCCGCCAGCACATCCACCCTCGGATCGGCGACCGCGGCGATCAGGACGTGGTGGCGGGTGGCGAGCTGCGGGAGCACCTCCATCAGACCCTCTTCCAGCGCGGAGGCGTTCAGATCGGTCAGCAGCACCACCAGCGCGCGACGGCGGACCCGGCGCTGAACCGCCGACGCCATCGCGGCCGGATCCGATTCGACGAGCGCGGGTTGCAGCGGAGCCATCGCCGTCACCAGCTGCGCCAGCAACTCGGTGCGCGACGCGTTGAACACCCCGGCGCGGGCGACCCGGTCGTGGGCCAGGAAGTCGACACGGTCACCGGCGCGGGCGGCGAGCGCCGCCAGCAGCAGCGCGGCGTCCATCGACCAGTCCAGCCGGGGCCAGCCGCCAGTGTCCGCTGCCGTCGGGTCGACACCGACGCGGCCGGCCGAGGTGCGGCCGGTGTCGAGGACGATGACGATGCGCTGATCGCGTTCCGGCCGCCACGTGCGCACCACGACGTCGGCGCGCCGCGCGCTGGCCCGCCAGTCGATCGAGCGGACGTCGTCACCGATGACGTATTCGCGCAGTGAATCGAATTCGGTGCCCTGGCCGCGGATCAATGCGGGTGTCGAGCCGTCGAGTTCGCGCAGCCGCGCCAGCCGGGACGGTAAGTGCTTGCGGGACAGGAACGGTGGCAGTACCCGGATCTGGCCGGTCACGCGGTGGGAGGTCTGCCGTCCGGCCAGGCCGAGCGGGCCGATCGAACGTGCGGTGACGAGCGCGGAGGTCAGGTCGCCGCGCCGTGTCGGGCGCAGGGTGGTGCGCAGCGTGAGGTGTTGTCCGGCAGGCAGATCGACGCGATGAGTGCGCGGTTCACCGTGTGCGCTCGGCGGCCAGGCGTCGCGCAGTCGGCCCCGGAACCGCCGTCTGCCCGGGTTGTGCACGGCCAGTACGGAGTTGACAGACTGTCCGAGCCGGGCCGCGGTGTCCCCGGACCGGGTCAGCGCCAACGCGCGCGGGCTCGCCGCCAGCGCGATGTCCACGACGATCGCGGCGAGCAGTGCCCCGACCAGCACCACGAACGCCACCCCGGGGGCCGGCGCCGCACCGATCGGCACCACGCAGAGCAGGGCGATCAGCGCCGCGCGCCCGGTGAGGACCACTAGCGTGGCACCGGCACCGAGGCGAGGATGCCGTCGAGCACCCCGTCCGGGCTGGCCCCCTCCAGTTCGGCCTCCGGGCGCAGCGCGATGCGGTGTCGCAGCGTCGGCCTGGCCATCGCCTTGACGTCGTCGGGGGTGACATAGGTGCGCCCGGACAGCCACGCCCACGAGCGCGCCGTCGCCAGCAGCGCGGTCGCACCGCGTGGTGAGACGCCCAGCTGCAGAGACGGCGACCGGCGGGTGGCGCCGGCGATGTCGACGATGTAGCCGAGCACCTCGTCGGCGACCAGTACCTGACGCACCGCGGCCCGGCCCGCGGCCAGCTCCGCGGGCCCGGCGACCGCCCGCACCGACGACAGGTCGCGCGGATCGAAGCCGCGGGCGTGGCGGTCGAGGATCGCGATCTCCTGCTCACGCGGGGGCAGCGGCACGTTCAGCTTGAGCAGGAAGCGGTCGAGTTGTGCCTCGGGCAGTTGGTAGGTGCCTTCGTACTCGATCGGATTCTGGGTGGCGGCGACGATGAACGGGTCGGGCAGCGGACGGGGTTCACCGTCGACGCTGACCTGCCGCTCCTCCATCGCCTCCAGCAGCGCCGCCTGGGTTTTCGGCGGAGTCCGGTTGATCTCGTCGGCCAGCAGCAGGTTGGTGAACACCGGCCCGGCGCGGAATTCGAATTCGGCGGTGCGCGCGTCGTAGACCAGCGACCCCGTCACGTCGCCGGGCATCAGATCCGGCGTGAACTGCACCCGCTTGAACTCCAGCGCCAAGGTGGCGGCCAGCGTGCGGACCAGCAGCGTCTTCGCCACTCCCGGAACGCCTTCGAGCAGCACGTGACCACGGCACAGCAGCGCGATGACCAGTCCGCTGACCACAGCGTCCTGGCCGACCACGGCCTTGCCGATCTCTTCCCGCAGGGCCAGCAGCGCCTGACGCGCTGAATCGGCTGTCACCTCGCGGATGGGCTGCGCTGATGGCTGTGTCACGAGTGGGCGACCTGCCTTTCGATGTCGTCGAGCTGATGGGCGATGGTGACCAGTTCGGTGTCGGTGGCCGGGGCCGGTCCGTACAGCGTGCGCCCGACGGCCTCGGGGTCGGCGCCGGT
Organism: Mycolicibacterium baixiangningiae; assembly: GCF_016313185.1. Lineage (NCBI taxonomy): Bacteria > Bacillati > Actinomycetota > Actinomycetes > Mycobacteriales > Mycobacteriaceae > Mycobacterium > Mycolicibacterium baixiangningiae. Next base: position 5,311,764 of record NZ_CP066218.1, on the reverse strand, counting down.
CCGCTGGGCGACGGCCTGGATGACCGCGGGGCGTTGCGCGCCTGCGGCCAGGCCGAGCCGGGGCAGCAGCCGCGAGAGCGTGGCGGTGCGCAGGGCTTCGGCGGCGCGGTCGCGGGCGCGTCGGGACCGGTACAGCCGGCCGCGGCCCTCGACGGTTTCCGACGCCCGGATCACCACCGGAAGTGTCTCGGCGACAAGCGGTCCCATGCGCCGGCCCTGCCAGAACGCGAGGAGGGCCACCGCGAGCGACAACTGCAGGACGATCCAGGTCACCTGGTCGGGGATGAGGTCGGTGAGGGTGGCGCTGCCGGCGGCGCCCTCGCGTTCCCGCGGCGCGAACCAGACGACGCGCGGCGAGCTGCCCACCAGGTTCATCGCGAGCGCGGCGTCGCCCTGTTTGAGCAGTCCGGCGTTGGTCATGAATCCCGACGTGCCCACGACGGTGATCGTGCGGCCGGCGTCGCGGTAGCGGACCAGCGCGCCGTCGTAGCAGCTGGTCAACGGCAGGTCGGGGTTGGCCGACCGGTAACTGTCGGCCAACCCGAGCTGAGCGTCACCGGCGCGGTTCGCCTCCCGCAGGTCGCAGTCCGGCGCGGGGGCGAACGAACTCGCCCCCGCGCTGCGCAGTTCCGGGGCGAGTGCTTCGCGGACGCGGGACACGGGTTCGACGAGCAGCCGATCGCCCGGCAGGTCGGCCAGGCGCCGCAACTGCTCGTCGCCGGTGAGGCGGAACGTCTCGGCGAACACGATCAACGTGTCGTCGCGGGCCGCCCCTTCGACGTCGGCGACGCTGCGGGCCTCCACCACCTCGACGCCGCGGTCGCGCAGCAGGGTGACGAGCGCGCGAACGCCGTCGGGTGAGGTGGACTGCGGATCCATCGGCGCGCCGGGCCGCGGCGCGGTGAGATAGGTGCCGACCGTGGCGATGGCGACGATGACGAACAGCGCGAGGGCCACCCAGCGCCCGGTCCGCCAGCGCTGCCGGACAGTCGGGTTGACTGCCGTCACAGTGCGCGTCATCGCACCTCCGCCCAACCCGTGTGGGCCTGCGCGGCGCCGTCGGTGTGGCCGGCCGGTGGGGTGGCCGCGCGGATGTGGTCGTCGAGTTCGGCCACCGACCTGTACGCGGCCTCCGACCCGGGCCGGTCGCCGTAGGTGACGTCGTTGAAAGCTGTTGCCGCGTCGCGTAATTCGCCGGTCAGCTGGGGAAGCGCCTGTCCGGCGTCGCTCGCCAACTCGGTGGCGGTGCGGCCGGGAACCGGTGGGACCACGCCGGATTCCTCGAGTTGACGCGCCACCGCCCTGAGCCGGTGCCGGATCGCCAGCGACCATTGGCCGGCGGCGGCGTGTTGCTGTGCGGTGGCACGGTGTTGGGCGGCACTGAGTTCGTGACCGTCGTAGAGAGAGTGGCCACCCCGGTCGGTGCGCATGGTCTTGCGCGCGATGCGAACGGCCACCACTCCCGCCGCCGCCGCCAGCAGGAGCAGCACGCCGATCGTCAGCCAGCCGCCCGGTACGCCGGCGCCTCCCTGGGCGAGCCGGTAGATCAACTCGTTGAACCATTCGGAGAGACGGTCGGTCAGCGACGCCTTGGGGTAGATCGGCTTGTTCAGTTCCTGCTGGGCGGCCTCGTGCGCAGCGTCCCGATCGATGTCTACGGTCGGCACGTCAGGGGTGGCGGGTCAGCCACAGGTGGTCGGTGGAATCGGCCGCGACGCTGGGTCCCGCTGCCGCGCCGGTGTGCAGCACCAGATCGAAGGCCTCCGAGCGGATCCTGCGGTCGGTGTAGAGCAGCACGACGACCCCGGCGCTGAACGGGGCGGTGAGGATCTGACCGACCGCCGCGCCGACCGCGATGAGGACGAGTCCGGCCACCGCACCACCTGCGGAACCCGACCCCGACGCCAGCAGCTGTCCGCCGAAACTGAACGGGACACCGACCGCGCCCGCGATGACGGCCGCCACGAGCGCGGCCAGGATCCAGATGCCGAGCACCCGCCAGAAGTCCTTCTTCACCAGTGCGAACGACCGTTTCGCCGCGTCGACGACGCCGAGCCGTTCCAGGACGATCAGGGCAGGCGTGAACAGCAGCGACGTGGCGACGTACACGATCAGCGCGACGGCGGCGATGACCAGGGGGGCGCCGACGAGGAACGCGGCGACGCCGCCGCCGACAGCCTCGGCCGCGATGATGGCGACCACGACGATCCCGATCAGCACCAGGATCGCCAGCGCCTCGAGCGCGGTGAAGCCGAGTAGGGCCAACAGCCTGCTCTTGACCCGCTGCCAGGCCTCGCCGATGGTGATGTCCGCGCCGAACACCGCGCGCCCGACGATGACCGTCAGCATGCCGCTGAGCACCACCGACGCCAGCGCGGTGGTGATCGACCCGGCCAGCGCGGACCCGGACAGCGCGACGACGTCACCCGTTGTGGGTGCCTCGCCGCTGAGGGTCGGGTCGATGTCACCGGTGGCGATCATCGGACCCAGGATCTGCAGGACGAGTGAGATCAACTGGGCGGCCACCACCACGATGGCGGTCAGGCCCAGCGTCGCCTTCGGGTTGCGGCGGATGTAGTTGACCGCGCCGTTGAAGATGTCCGACAGCCCCAGCGGACGCAACGGGATGACGCCGGGCTTGAGGACTCCGGCCGGCGAGTACCCCTGCTGCGGTGGGTAGCCGGGCGGCGGATAGCCCTGTTGATAGCCGGGCGGCGGGTAGCCCTGTTGGTAGCTGGGCGGCGGATAGCCCTGCTGATACCCCGGCGGCGGGTAGCCCTGCTGATAGCCGGGGGGCGGATACGCCTGCTGGTAGCCCGGGGGAGGGTAGCCCGGTGGGGCATATGGCGGCGGCGGGTTGACGTGACCGGACCCGCCGGCGTCGTTGCTCATGTGAACCATCCTGTCGATCACCACGCCAATTGACAACGTGCCGCGCGTGTTTGCGGCGTGGACCGAAGGATCTGCCGGCGACACCGGCGTAGTTTCGGTGTCATGGCGGAACTCAAAGCTCGGTTGCGCGCAGACCTGACGGCCGCGATGAAGTCACAGGACAAACTTCGCACGGCCACCCTGCGGATGCTGCTCGCCGCGGTGCAGACCGAAGAGGTGTCGGGTAAGCAGGCGCGCGAGCTCACCGACGACGACGTGCTCAAGGTGCTCGCGCGGGAATCGCGCAAGCGCGGCGAGGCGGCCGAGATCTACACCCAGAACGGGCGCGGCGAACTCGCCGCCAACGAGCACGCCGAAGCCCGCGTCATCGACGAGTACCTGCCGACGCCACTGACCGAGGCCGAACTCGCCGACGTCGTCGACACGGCGATGGCACAGGTCGCCGAACAACTCGGTGAGCGCCCCTCGATGAAGCAGATGGGTCAGGTCATGAAGGCGGCGTCGGCGATCGCCGCGGGCAAGGCCGACGGGTCGCGGCTGTCCGCCGCCGTCAAGGCGCGTCTCTGACCAAACTCCTTGCCGCCGAACGAGTCAGCCGTCCGTCGTTTGTACCCGTCCGGCACGGGCTACCCGCACGGCATGACGCGCTTCGGCTACACCCTGATGACCGAGCAGAGCGGACCCAAGGATCTCGTCCGCTACGCCGCCGCCGCTGAGAGCGCGGGATTCGACTTCGAGGTCTCCAGCGACCATTACTCGCCCTGGCTCGCCGCACAGGGCCACGCGCCGAACGCCTGGACCATCCTGGGCGCCGTCGCGCACGTCACCGAACGCGTCGAGCTGTTCACCTACGTGACGTGCCCGACGATGCGCTATCACCCCGCGATCGTCGCCCAGCAGGCCGCGACGCTGCAGATCCTCGCCGACGGCCGCTTCACCCTCGGCCTCGGCAGCGGCGAGAACCTGAACGAACACGTGGTCGGCAAGGGATGGCCGACCGTCGCGCGACGGCAGGACATGCTGCGCGAGGCCATCCAGCTCATCCGCGAACTGTTCACCGGCGAAGTGGTGGACTGGCGGGGCGAGTATTTCGAGATCGACTCCGCCCGGCTGTGGGACCTGCCCGAGACGCCGGTCGCGATCGCCGCGGCCGTATCCGGTGACCGCTCGGTGGACGCCTTCGCCCAACTCGCCGACCACCTCATCGCCGTCGAACCGAACAAGGACCTCGTCGACGCATGGCATGAGGCGCGGCGCGCGACCGGCCTGCCCGGGCATGTGCGGGTGATCGGCCAGATCCCGATCTGCTGGGACCCCGACCGCGAGGCGGCGGTCGCGCGGGCCCATGAGCAGTTCCGCTGGTTCGCCGGTGGCTGGGCGGTCAACGCCGACCTGCCGACGACGGCGGGATTCGCGGGCGCCACGCAGTTCGTCCGCCCGGAGGACACCGCGGAGTCGATTCCATGTGGACCCGATCTGGACGCGATCGTCGAGGCCGTCAGCGAATACTGGAAGGCCGGGTTCACCGACATCGCGCTGGTGCAGGTCGGTGACGACGGCCAGGACCGCTTCCTCGACGAGGCGGCGGGCCCGCTGCTGGAGAAGCTGCGCAGTGCGGCCGGTTGAATCCGGCGACGGGAGGGTAGTCCGCGCGGTGACGAAAGGAGGGGCCTGTGCCCCGTGGAGAAGGTATCTACGACGAGGATCACGCCACCGAACCCAAGGGCGGGCGCCCCGGCCCGACCGATCAGGGTCACGAGGGCGGCATGGCGTCGCGTGAGGTCGCGCCCGAGATCACCACGCCCGATGACACCGAGGAGTCACCGGAGTAAGCGTCACTGGGCGTCGCGGCCCTCCCGGCTGCGGCGGTAGGCGGCGCGGCGGAAGTTCGTCAGCCATCCGGGCGTGAGGGTCACTCCCTGCGCGGTGTTGAGCGTCGGGTCGAAGGACAGATCGCGGTCGGGCGGAATGACCTCGGAGAGCGTCAACCGGGCCAGCGGTCCGAATCCGCCTGTGCCGGCGGCTTGATCGACGCTGTACTCGAGGTCGCCGCGCGACAGCTGGTCGGCGACGGTGTCCAGGGACAGCCCTCGGCGGCCGAGCTTCGTGACGAGCCGGGCCCGTAGCCACCACACACCGCCCTCGTACCGGAACGGCATGAGGCTCGAATAGGTGGTGTCATCCCAGGACGTGGTGGGCAGCAACAGGAACCGGTTAAGTGCGGTGGTCGCCAGCAGGACGTCCCAGGGACGGGAACCGGGCGTCATCCGCCACGCCAACCCGGCGATGTCCGGGACGGACCCCGGCAACCCCACAGCCTTGGAGACCCGGCCGACGACGTCGCCGGTCTCGATCGGCAGCCCCTGACCCGGCGGGGCGATCCGCTCGATGCGGCCGCGGGCGAGCACTCCGACAGGGTGGAACAGCCTGCGTCGGCGTATCGCGGCCCCGGCTTCGACCGGGAGTGCGAGGAGATCTGAGACATTCACGCCTGATCGGGTGCCCGGCCTAACAGCAGCGCAAACGGGGTGTGCGGGTTTAACAATCGCGATACAGGGCATTAATCACCCCAGCAAATGACCCCTTGACGTCGAGAGGCCGAAGTGACGACTGCATATACCGACGAGCGCGACACCGTGGTCGCCGCGGAAGGCGTGTACGCCCCGCAGGAAGACTCGCAACTCCTGATCGACATCATGGAGAAGACCGGTCTCGCCGTCGGCCGTCGCGTCGTCGACCTGTGCACGGGTAGTGGAGTGGTGGCGGTCAACGCCGCCCTGCAGGGCGCCTCGTCGGTCACGGCCTTCGACATCTGCCCCAAAGCCGTGCGCTGTGCGCGCGGCAACGCACTGGGCGCCGGTGCGGAAGTGGACGTTCATCTCGGGTCCTGGGCGCGGGCGGTGGAATTCGCGCCGTTCGATCTGGTGACCTGCAACCCGCCGTACATCCCGCACGCCCCGGAGGCCGATCGCGCGCCGGTGCCGTCGACCGTCGGCCCCGCGCGTGCCTGGGACGCCGGTTACGACGGCCGGCTCGTGCTCGACCCGCTGTGCGAGGCCTTGCCGGATCTGCTCGCCGACGGTGGCAGCCTGCTGCTCGTGCAGTCGGAGTTCGCCGATCCGCGCCGGACCCTGGCAGCGTTGTCGAGCGCTGGGCTGGATGCGAAAGTGATTGCATGGCAGTGGATTCCGTTCGGCCCGGTGCTGACCGCACGCGCCGAATGGCTGGAGGAGACGGGCCGGCTCGATCCGGGCCGTCGCGAAGAGGAGCTGCTGGTCATCCGCGCGGACAAACCGTGACCGAACCGCGCACCGTGCGGGTGGTGCAGGGCGGCCCCATCATGGTGCAGGGGCCGGTCCGCATCGAGCTACCCGACGGCAGCGTCGTGGAATCGGACCGTTTCATGGTCGCGATCTGCGCGTGCAAACGCAGCAAGACTTATCCGCTGTGCGATACCAGCCATCGTCGGCGTCGCCGTGGCGACGACGACCCGTCTCCCTCGTCGGCTCCGTCAGGACAGCGGTCGGCGTAGCGAGGTCTCGCCCGCCGTCCAGCACTTCATCAGGTGATCGGCCAGCATGTTCTCGACCAGCGCATGCGCCCGGATACCGAACACCACGTCGGTGTCCAGGTGCGGTTCCCGGGCCACCAGGTCACCCACCACGTCGGTGCGCACCACCTGTTCGTGAACGGCGTCGGCCTCCACGTGCTCGCGGTAGAACGCCGCGCATGTATCCGGCGCGCCCATCCGCTCCAGCGCGTCGACGAGTCGGCGTGAACCGGGTGACGAGGTGATCTCGGTGGAGGCGAAGTGGCCGACCACGGCTCCACGCAGCGCGCGGTGCAGCCCGAACAGTGACATCAGGTTCACCGCCGCCAGCGCCTCGGCGGGGACGTCGTTGATGTAGCCCAGGTAGGAGGCGTCCAGGTCCGCGGCCGCCATCAGGTCGGCGAACAGCTGCTGGTGCAGCTGCGGGCCCCGGCCGCCGCCGAACTCGTCGAATTCGACTGCGACGAAGGAGGCCTTCGCCTGTCCGGTCAGGCGGGGGATGGCGAACGCGTGTGGATCGCCCTCCTTGAGGTGATACAGCGAGCGGTGCACGAAGTATTCGCGCATGTGCTCCCACGTGCCCTTGTCGCGCAGGAAGTACGACGGGCCGCTGGCGTCGGGGTGGCCGTCGACCGGTTCGACGGCGAGTGCGGTCATCTCGTCGGCGGCCGTCTGGTCCGGGTCGATCTCGCCGACATCGCGACGCACCGCGGTGAGGAACGACTGCTCCATCTGCCCGCGCAGGTGAAGCAGGCCGGCGTTCCACTCCCAGTGCGGGTCCACGCCGGCGAAGCCGCGGTAGTGCAGTTCGTAGCAGACGTAGAGCGCCAACTGCAGGTCGATGCCGTACGGGTCGGAGTCGGCCAGTGACGCCTCGATGCGGGCCAGGTGGTTGCGCGGTGCCCGCTCGGTGAGCAGATTCAGCACGGCCAGCGAGATGGGGCCCCGTGCGTCGGGCAACAACGGATCAACCAAGATCGGCGCGTAAGTCACGCCGGTGGACTTACCCGCTGCTTGGGCTGTCCAATCCGTTTTCGGCCGGGTGTGATCGTGTCGTCAGAACCGCCAGAGCGCTTCCTGGGTGGTGCTGGCGATCAGCACACCGCCGTCGTCGTACAGAGAACCGACGGCCAGGCCGCGGGCGTCACTGTTGTTGACCCCGCTGACCTCGTAGCGGTGCCAGCGGTGCGGATCGAACGGCCGGTGGAACCACACCGAATGGTCCAGCGATGCGGCCATTCCGACGCCCGGTTCGTCGGGCGCACCAGAGGGGCGGGCGGCGGGGACCGGTCCCAGGTCAGACATGTAGGTCAGCATGCACGCCCGGATGAGCGGATCGTCCTCGATCGGGTCGCGGGTGCGGATCCAGAACGGCGGGACGGCGAACGGCGACGTATCGTCGCGCCGGCAGCGGATCTCGAAACGGTCCACCGACTCCAGGTCGGGGGCTTTCGCCACCGCATCGTCGAACGTGAGCGCCGCCGGTCGCTGGGGATACCAGTCGGCGCTCTCCTCTGGGCGATGGAACGACGTGATCATCTCGAGGATGACCTTGCCCTCCTGGATGGCGGTGACGCGCCGGGTGTCGAACGATCGGCCGTCGCGGGTGCGCTCGACCTGCATTTCGACGTCGATGCCGTACTTGCCGCCGCGGACGAAGTAGGCGTGCAGCGACTGCGCCCGCTTGTCGGGATCGACCGTCGCCCCGGCTGCGCCCAGCGCCTGCGCGGCGATCAGCCCGCCGAACAGTCGTTGCGCCGGGCCACTGGTGACCTGCGGTGCGAGGAAGGTGTCGCCGTCGCATTCGAATTCGAGGAGACGCGCGATCCAGCTAGCGCCGTGCGGCAGGGTCTCGTGGAGCGCGGTCACCTTCGGCAGCCTATCCACCACTTGGTTGGGACGCGTCGGGGGGCGTCGGCACGGAGTAGACAGGAAGGATGTGTTCGGGACGCTCCGGCAGGAGGTGATGGGATGTGCCGCCTCTTCGGGTTGCATGCCGACGGCCGCGCGGTGAAGGCCACGTTCTGGCTGTTGCAGGCGCCCGACAACCTCGCCGAGCAGAGCCGGCGCAACCCCGACGGCACAGGTCTGGGCGTTTTCCGCCCGGACGGCACACCAGACGTGCGTAAGCAGCCGATCGCCGCGTGGCGCGACGCCGAATTCACCGACGAAGCCCAGGAGCTGACCGGTACCACGTTCATCGCGCACGTCCGCTACGCCACCACGGGATCCCTGGAGGTGCGCAACAGCCACCCCTTCCTGCAGGACGGACGCCTCTTCGCGCACAACGGAGTGGTGGAAGGCCTCGACACTCTCGACGCCCGGCTGCACGAGCTCGGCGTCAGCGACCTCGTCCGTGGCGAGACCGATTCCGAGCGGGTCTTCGCGCTGATCACCGCGTCGGTGCGGGCGCGCGACGGCGACGTCGGGGCAGGAATCGCGGACGCACTGCACTGGCTGGCCGACAGCGTGCCGATCTACGCGGTGAACCTGCTGCTGGCCACGCCCACTGACATGTGGGCGCTGCGGTATCCGGACACCCACGCGCTGTACCTACTCGATCGGACCGCGGCCGACGGGGCCGAGTTCACTCTGCGTACCAACCGGATCAGCGCCAGCAGTGCGCACCTCGTCGAACAGCCGGCAGTGGTCTTCGCGAGCGAGCCGATGGACGACGAGCGGTGGCAGCCGATGACGCCGGGGGAGTTGGTGCACATCGATGCCGGGCTGCGGATCACCCGGCGGATGGAGCTGCCGAATCCGCCCGCCCGGCAACTGACGCGTGCCGACCTCAGCCCCGCGGCGGCCGAATCGCAGCACGTGCCGGCGTGAGCGTTCGGGGTCAGGCGGCGGTGAGCGCCTCGTTACCGCGCGTGTGTCGAAACCGCGGCGGCGATACGGTCCAACGCCTCGGAATCGACCCGGTAGTAGGCCCACTTGCCACGTTGGTCACGGGTCACGAGACCGGTGTCGACGAGCATCTTCATGTGGTGCGACACGGTGGGCTGGGACAGTCCAAGGGGTTCGGTGAGGTCGCAGACGCACGCTTCACCGCCGTCCGACGCCGCGATCAGCGATACCAGCTTCACCCGCGCGGGATCGGCAAGGGCTTTGAACACCGAGGCGAGGCGCTCGGCGGCCGCCGTGTCCAGCGCGCCGCCGGTGAGCGGGGAGCAGCAGGCGGTCACGTCACTGGTCGTCACGGGAGCGGTCACGGACGCCATGCGATTCATTCTGTCACACGCATTGACAATCATCGATGGGTCGAGGACGATCGATCCATCGAAGAATGTCGATGAGAGGGGTCGAGGATGTCCGAACTGCCCGTCGTGGTGATCGGTGCCGGGCCGCTGGGCATGGCGGCGGCCGCGCACCTGCTGGAGCGTGGACTCACACCACTGGTGTTCGAGGCCGGCCAGGGCCCGGGGTCGGCGGTCGAGCAATGGGAGCACGTGCGCACCTTCTCGCCGTGGCCCGAATTGGTGGATCCGGCTGCCGCGCGGTTGCTGGAGCCGACGGGCTGGACGGCTCCCGAGGCGGGTTTCCCCACCGGCCGAGAGTGGATCGACGACTACCTGACGCCGCTGGCGAACGCTCTGGGCACGCGGGTGCAATACGGCGCGCGAGTGGGGGCGGTGTCACGGCTCGGCCGGGACCGGCTGGTCAGCCCGGGCCGCGAAGAGGCGCCGTTCGTGGTGCACGTGAGTAGCGCCGAGGGGACTGAATACCGGGTGCAGGCACGGGCGGTCATCGACGCCTCGGGCACGTGGGGGCAGCCCAATCCTGCTGGCGCTGACGGTGTTCCCGCCATCGGGGAGCGTGCGGCCGCGGCCGCTGGCGTGCTGACGTACGTCCCGCCGACGCTTGCGCAGGCCTCGGCGCTGGCGGGCAAGCATGTGGTGGTCGTCGGCAGCGGGCATTCGGCGATGACGGCGGTGATCCAGCTCGGCGAGGTGGCGCGCAAGGAGTCGTCGACGACGGTGACCTGGGTGCTGCGGCGCGGGGTGTCCGACGACACCTTCGGCGGCGGCGCGGCCGATGAGCTGCCGGAGCGTGGTGCGTTGGGTGTCCGATCCAGGGAAGCGGTGGAGGCGGGCCGGGTCTCGCTGTCGACCGGGTTCCGCACTGAGCGCGTCGACCTGGTGGACGGGCGCGCTGTGGTGACCGCGGAGGACGGCCGGGCGCTGCCGCCTGCTGATCAGGTGCTGGTTTTCACTGGTTTCCGACCGGACCTGTCGTTCCTGTCGGAGATACGCATCGAGCTGGATCCGATCCTGCAGGCTCCGATCAAGCTGGCACCATCGATCGATCCGAACGCGCATTCTTGTGGCAGTGTGTTGCCGCACGGTGCCGCCGAGTTGGCCCATCCCGAACCGGATCTGTACATCGTGGGGATGAAGTCCTACGGGCGGGCGCCGACCTTCCTGGCGATGACCGGCTACGAGCAGGTTCGCAGCATCGCCGCCGCGCTGGCCGGCGACCACGAGGCTGCACGCCGCGTCGAGCTGACACTGCCCGATACCGGGGTGTGCAACGGGGCGGGCTTGTTCGACAGCCCGGAAGGGGAGAATTCGGGCGGCGGGTGCTGCGGGCCGGCCCCGGCATCGATTCAGCCGTTGTCGTTGTCGCTCAACCCCGTTGGCGGATGACCGACGAGAATCCTCATGCAGCACCCAGCGCGGCCCACCGACTGCGCTGGGTGCTGGTGACTCTGTGCATCACCGAGATCACCAGTTGGGGCGTGCTGTACTACGCCTTCACCGTGCTGTCAGAGCAGATCAGCGCAGACACCGGGTGGTCGGCGCCCGCGGTGACCGCGGCGTTCTCGGCCGGTTTGGTGACCTCGGCGGTGATGGGGATCCCGGTGGGACGGTGGCTGGACCGCATCGGCCCGCGCTGGATCATGACGGCCGGTTCGGTACTGGGTGTCGTTTCGGTGCTGGCGGTGGTGGCCGCACCGAACTTCGGCTGGTTCGTGGCTGCCTGGGTTCTCGCCGGCATCGCGATGAGCGCGGTGTTCTACGCGCCCGCGTTCGCGGCGCTGACGCGGTTCTTCGGCACCGACGCGGTGCGCGCGCTGACGGTGTTGACGCTGGTGGCCGGTTTCGCCAGCACCGTGTTCGCGCCCCTGACCGCGGCATTGTCGGCTCAAATGGGTTGGCGGCACACCTATCTGATCCTGGCCGCCGTCATGGCAGCGGTCACCATTCCGGCGCATCTCTTCGGGCTGCGTCGGCCGTGGCCTTCGATGCCCACCAAGCACGAGGTCGAGGCGCCGACCCGCACCGTGCGCAGCGGGCCTTTCCTGGCGTTGATGGCGGCGTTCGCACTCGCCGGGCTGGCGTCGTACGCGGTGATCGCCAACCTGGTGCCGCTGATGACTCAACGCGGTATCAGCACCGGCGCCGCCGCTGTCGCACTCGGGCTCGGGGGTGCGGGACAAGTGCTGGGCCGCCTCGGTTATCAAACCCTGGTGCGCCGCGTCGGCGTCGTGCCCCGGACAGTGATCGTCATGGCAGGCGTGGCGGTCAGCACCGCACTCCTCGGCGCCTTCAGCGCTTACGCGGCGCTGGTGGCGGTCGCGATCGGGGCAGGGGTGATGCGCGGGATCATGACGCTGCTGCAGGCAACCGCGGTCACCGAGCGTTGGGGCTCCACCCACTATGGCCATCTGAGCGGCTTCCTGTCCGCGCCGGTCATGATCGCCACCGCGGTCGGGCCGTTCGTCGGTGCCGCGCTGGCCAGTGTGCTCGGCGGCTACGCCGCCATGTTCGTCGTTCTCGGGGCGATCGCTGCCGCGGGGGCGCTGTTGGCGATGGCCACCACACCGCGAGTGCGGACACCCGCACCGATCATTCGGGTCTGACCGCGCACCTTTGGGGTTGCTACCTGGTGGCGGTGACGTCGAGTTCTGCGAGCAGGCGACGCACACGTTCTTCGATGTCGTCGCGGATGGGGCGGACCGCATCGACGTCCTGCCCCGCAGGGTCGGGCAGCTCCCAGTTCTCGTAGCGCTTGCCGGGGAACACTGGGCAGGCATCCCCGCAGCCCATGGTGACCACCACGTCGGCGGCCTGCACGATTTCGTCGGTCCACGGTTTGGGGAACTCGCCGGTGATGTCGATGCCGACCTCAGCCATCGCTTCGATTGCGGACGGGTTGATGTGATCCCCAGGCTCAGAGCCCCCCGACCAGGACACGGCGTCGTCACCGGCGAGGTGGGTGAAGAAACCCAGCGCCATCTGGGAGCGGCCGGCGTTGTGGGTGCACAGGAACAGGACGGTGGGTTTACCGTCGCTGATCTTGCCTTCTACCCGGGCCAGGGCGTGCAGGCGTTGGCGGGCGAACCGTTCGGCGAGCAGCGGCAGGAAGTTCGGAATCGTTGCGCGACCGGCGAATTGGTCGTACGAGGTGTGCAGGAACCGTTCGATGGTGTCGACGCCGAACGTGTCGGCGAAGTCGCGCTCCAACCGGGTGGCCGCGGTTCTCAGGGCGTGCTGCTGATCGATGGACAGGTCGCGGTGCGGGTGCTCGGCCGGGGCGGTGGGGCTGTCGACCATGGTGTTAGGACTCCTTCGTCGTCGATGAGGGGGCTGAGACGGGTGCGACGGTGTGGTCGGTGAAGCGTCGGCGCAGCGCCAGCGAGACGTAGACGAGGGCGACGAGTACGGGGACTTCGATCAGTGGGCCGACCACCCCGGCAAGGGCTTGGCCGGACGTGGCGCCGTAGGTGGCGATCGCCACCGCGATAGCGAGTTCGAAGTTGTTGCCGGCGGCGGTGAAGGCGAGCGTGGTGGTGCGCTGGTATCCCAAGCCGATCGCGGCGCCGAGCAGATAGCCGCCGCCCCACATGATGGCGAAATACGCGAGCAGGGGAAGTGCGATCCGGACCACGTCGAGCGGTTGGCTGGTGATCTGCTCGCCTTGCAGCGCGAACAGGACCACGATGGTGAACAGCAGCCCGTAGAGCGCCCACGGTCCGATCCGGGGCAGGAACTCGGTCTCGTACCAGTCGCGGCCCTTGGTCTTCTCGCCGAGTCGGCGGGACAGGTAGCCGGCCAGCAGCGGGATGCCCAGGAAGATCAGGACCGATTTGGCGATCTGCCAGGGGGAGGTGCTGATGGTGGTCTGTTCGAGGCCGAGCCAGCCGGGCAGTACCGACAGGTAGAACCAGCCCAGGACGGCGAACATGATGACCTGGAAGATCGAGTTCAGCGCGACCAGGACGGCGGCGGCTTCCCGATCGCCGCAGGCCAGGTCATTCCAGATGATGACCATGGCGATGCAGCGGGCCAGCCCGACGATGATCAGTCCGGTCCGGTACTCCGGCAGATCCGGCAGCATCAGCCAGGCCAACGCGAACATCAACGCGGGCCCGAACACCCAGTTCAAGAACAGCGAACTCAGCAGGAGTCTGCGGTCACCGGTCACGGTGTCGAGGCGGTCGTAGCGCACTTTGGCCAGCACCGGGTACATCATGATCAACAGACCGAGCGCGATCGGTAGCGAAATGCCGTCTACCTGAACCCTTTCCAGGGCTGTGTTCACACCCGGGATCCATCGCCCCAGCAGCAGACCGGCGGCCATCGCGACCCCGATCCACACCGGCAGGTAGCGGTCCAACGTGGACAACTTGCCCACCACGGGCGTTGCGGAGTCCGATGCCACGGTGTCGGTCATGCCGTGACCCCTGCGAACGCCGCAGTATTGAGAGTCAGCAGTGCCGACAGCCCGTGAAGCGCCTCGGGTACCACCGCGTAGTACACCCAGGACGCCCGACGCTGCGAGGTCAAGAGACCGGCGTCGCGCAACACCTTGAGATGGTGGGACACCGTGGGCTGCGAAACATCGATGCCGCCAGAGATGTCGCACACGCAAGCCTCGCCGCCGGCGTGGCTGGCGATGGCGCTGAAGAGCCGCAACCGCACCGGGTCAGCCAGCGCCTTCAACTTCTTGGACATCTCGACCGCCGCGGACTCGCTCAGCGGCTCGTGAAGTAGCGGCGGCGTCGCACAGCAGGCGTCCGCGATCCCACCCTCTGAATTCGACACTTATCGATATTGACAGCGATCGAATCAGAACTCAAGCGAACAGCTGGTGACGACTCACCCGTGGGTTCTGAGATCTGGACGGCAACGAAGAAGGCCCTGAGCTGGATGACAGTCAGGACCTTCTCGTGCTCACACACGAGTCGGGGTGGACGGGTGGTGTCAGTTTTCGAAGCGGGCTGCACGGATGTCTGAAGTCCTGTTGTGCACCAACCCTGGAGGCCGGACGTTAGCCGGTCACTTCGTCGTGCCGTTCAATCGCTCCGCGTAGATTTGGCATGCCTTGGGATTGATCTGGTTGACGGCCGGAGTCGCGGCCGAAGCGGCGGCGGTACTCGGTGGGGGTCAGGCCGGTTTCACGGCGCATTAGTGTGCGCAGGTTCGTTGCCGTGCCGAGGCCGCTGCGGTGGGCGACCACGTCCAGGCGGGACTCGCCGCGTTCGAGCAGGCGGCAGGCGAGGACGACACGCTCGCCGGTCAGCCAGGCGAGCGGCGTCGTGCCCAACTCGGTCCGGAACCGACGGTGCAGCGTCGCCGGGCTCACCGCCATGTGACCGGCGAGGTCCGCGACCGTCAGCGGGCGGTCGAGGTGCTGCTGGATCCAGGCCAGCAGCGGGCCCAGCGAATCGTCCGGGATGTCGGGGATCGGGCGCTCGATGAACTGTTGCTGACCGCCGTCGCGGTGGGCGAAGACGAGTCGGCGGCTGACCGCGTTGGCGATCTCGGCGCCGTGGTCGCGCCGCACTACATGCAGGCCCAGATCGAGGGCCGCAGCACTTCCCGCCGCTGTGAGGATGTCACCGTCGTCCACGAAGAGAACGTCGGTCTCCAGGTGTACGTGAGGGAAACGCGACCGGAACTGAGCCGCCCACTGCCAGTGGGCGGTGGCTCGTCTTCCGTCGAGTACCCCGGCCTCGGCCAGCGTGAACGCCCCGCTGCAGAAGCCGATCAGCCGGGCGCCCCGGGCGTGGGCACGGCGGATTGCGTCCAGGACGGCCGGGCGCCGCGGGGCATCGACATCGGGCCGGTTCGGGACGATGACGGTGTCGGCCTCGTCGATCGCGTCGAGCGGGGCGATTCCGGTCAGATCGAAGAAGCCGTCGCGCATCCGAGTGGTACGGGTAGCCGAGCAGAGACGGAAGTTGTACAGGTCGCGGCCGAGTTCGGGGCGGTGAAGCCCGAAGACCTCGGTGGCGCAGCCGAGCTCGAAGGGATTAGAACCGGCGTCGACCAGCGCCACGACGCGATGCAAGGATTCTTTCGTCACATGCGATTCCTAGCACTCACGCCGTACTTCAGGAAGGCCGCACGATGGGTGGCGTGACTGAACCGATCTCCCTGACCACGGCTCTGGCGTCCTTCGCGGAGTTGTGGAGCCCGCGCATCGTGACCCGGGTCAACGACTACGACATCCGCATCGCCAAGGTGCGCGGCGAGCACATCTGGCATACGCATGACCACACCGACGAGTTCTTCCTGGTGCTGGAGGGCGAGCTGACCATTGCCCTCCGCGACCGCACAGTGGTGCTGCAACGAGGCGATGTCTTCACGGTGCCGCGCGGAACCGAGCACAAGCCGTCGTCGGAGGGCGGCGCGTCGATCCTCATGGTGGAGCCGACCGGGACCGTCACCGTCGGCGATCAGCACGAGGGCGTGCCCGATCACGTCGACGCCACGACCGGGCACGCCCTGTAGCTCGGTCGGCCCAGCTGGGTGGAGGCACGACATGACCAGAGTGTTTCCTACTGCAAAACGACCTCAGGCACACGGCCGCGAGCTTGATCGTGTCGGCCGGAGGGAACGTGCTCGCACTAGCGAGGATGCTCGGGCATGAGTCGGCCAAGATGACGCTGGAGACGTATGCGGACCCGTTCGACACGAATCCTGATGCCTTGGCTGATGTCCTCGACGCAGCCAGGACGAAGGCGCTCGGGCTGCCTTCAACGACCATCACCGGCAGTGATTTGGCTGGAGAAAACGTACCGAGTACGCAAGTGGCCCTGACCGGTTGAACCAGTCAGGGCCGCTTACCTGCACCAACGCGAGTCGGGGTGGCGGGATTCGAACCCACGACCTCTTCGTCCCGAACGAAGCGCGCTACCAAGCTGCGCCACACCCCGCGTGAAGCCTTGAAAGGGTATCGCACCGGAGCGCCGGAAAGCCAAACGCCCGCCTGGTCGCGCCGCCGCCACTGTCGTGCAGATCTCGCGACACGCGATACCGCAAATGCGGAATGCCGGGGCTTGTCGGTGGCGTTGATCAGAATAACGGCAGAGCGCCGCACGACTGGTGAAACGAGGCAGACATGACCGGGTTGGGAGCTTCCATCTACCTGGGGTTCTTCGCTCTGGCAGCGATCTGGCTGTTTCTGACCGCTGACGGGCCGCTGTCCGGCGGGTCCGACGATGAGCGCCAGACGCAGGACCGCTCGAAGGCGACGAGAACCTCGGCCGACTCCGACGGGTCGATGCCCTGGCTGCTCAGCCACTCGTCGCAGAAGTAAGTGTCGGCGTAGCGGTCGCCGCTGTCGGCGATCAGCGTCACCACCGATCCTTCGCGTCCCTGCGCCTTCATCTCCGCCAGCAGCCCGAAAGCCCCCCACAGATTCGTGCCGGTCGACGGGCCGACCCGCCGGCCGAGTACCCGACTCGCGTGCTGGGCCGCCGCCACCGACGCCCCGTCCGGGACCGCGACCATACGGTCCACGACGTCCGGCAGAAACGACGGCTCGACCCGCGGGCGGCCGATGCCCTCGATGCGGGATGACGCTCCGGTGACGATGGTCGGATCGCCCTGGGCGTAGGCGGGGAAGAACGCCGAGTTCTCCGGATCGACCACACACAACCCCGTGGCGTAGCGGCGGTAGCGGATATAGCGGCCGATGGTCGCGCTCGTCCCGCCGGTGCCCGCCCCCACGACGACCCACTCGGGGATCGGGTGCTCCTCGTCGGCCATCTGGTGATAGATCGACTCGGCGATGTTGTTGTTGCCGCGCCAGTCCGTTGCGCGTTCGGCGTTGGTGAACTGGTCGAGATAGTGCCCGCCGGTCTCCTCGGCCAGCCGTTCGGCCTCGGCGTACACCTGAGACGACTCGGCGACGAAATGGCAACGGCCGCCCTGTGATTCGATCAAAGCGACCTTCGAGGTGCTGGTCGAGGACGGCACCACCGCGATGAACGGCACACCGAGCAGCGCCGCGAAGTAGGCCTCGGACACCGCAGTCGATCCGCTCGAGGCTTCGATCACCGTCGTGTTCTCGCGGATCCATCCGTTGCACAGCCCGTAGAGGAACAGCGAGCGCGCCAACCGGTGCTTGAGGCTCCCGGTGATGTGCGTCGACTCGTCCTTCAGATACAGCGCGACACCGCAGTCGTCACCCCACGCCGACGGCAGCGGGTACCGCAGCAGATGGGTGTCGGCACTGCGCCGGGCGTCGGCCTCGATCAACCGGACGGCATTGTCGACCCACGCGCGAGGGTGACTGTGAGTGGCGATCGAGGACCGCCCCGTCACCGCGCCGAAACGGTCGACGGCGACTGGCTTGCCTGCACATCGGCGTCGCGGCCACCGGTCGGGGCGGCGACCAGAGTCAGCAGTGTGGCCTCCGGGCGGCAGCAGAACCGCACCGGCGCGAACGGCGACGTGCCGATACCCGCAGACACGTGCAGGGCCATATCGGCACCCCACCGCGAGGCGCCCTTCACCCGGGACCGGTCCAGCTCGCAGTTGGTGACGAGCGCGCCGTAGAACGGCACGCACAGCTGTCCGCCGTGGGTGTGGCCGGCCATCACCAGGTGGTAGCCGTCAGCGGCGAAGCGGTCGAGCACCCGCGGTTCGGGCGAATGGGTGAGCCCCAGCGACAGATTGGCGGTCGGCGTGGCCGCACCGGCGATCGTGTCGTACCGGTCGCGTTTGAGGTGGGGATCGTCGACGCCGGCGACCGCGAGCCGCAACCCGGCGACGTCGAGTTCACGACGCGTGTGGGTCATGTCCAGCCAGCCACGTTCGGTGAACGCCGCGCGCAGGTCCTGCCACGGCAGCGGCTGGCCGTGGATCCGGTGGCCCGGATTGGTGAGGTAGTTCATCGGGTTCTTCAGCCGCGGCGCGAAGTAGTCGTTGCTGCCGAAGACGAACACGCCGGGCACCGACAGCAGCTCCGAGAGCGCCTGCACGACGGCGGGCACCGCGCGGGGGTGCGCCAGGTTGTCGCCGGTGTTCACGACCAGATCGGGTTCCAGCCGCGCCAGGTCCCGCAGCCATGCCTGCTTGCGACGCTGGCCGGGGCGCATGTGGATGTCGCTGAGGTGCAACACGCGCAGCGGCGACGAGCCGGGCGTCAGCACCGGCATGGTCACCTCGCGCAGCGTGAACGCGTTGCGCTCGATGAGCGAGGCGTAGCCGATACCCGCGACCAGCGAGCCGGCGCTCACCGCGGCGGTGTTCTTCAGGAGCTTGATCGACGACGACCCGGTCGATTTTGGCAGAGCAGCAGCCATGGCAGCAGCCTACTGCCAGAACGCCGCGCCCACCGCTTCCCACCCGGTGCCCGTGGGAAAGCCCCGGTCAGCGCCGATCACGGTGGCGGCGGCGGTGGTGGCGGTCCGAGCACCGGCACGGTGATCGGCGGTAAGCCGGGGATCTCGACGACCGTCTGCCCGATCGGCGCAGGCGGGCCGCCCGGCAGGCCGGGGATGCTGATCGGCGGTGGGGGTGGCGCCGGGGCGATGCCGTTGCTCACCTGGATGGTGATGATCGAGCCGGGGATGGTCTGGCCGTTGGGGTTGGTGCCGACGACCGTGCCCGCCCGGGAGCTGCTGTTGACCGAGCTGGGCTGGTCGGCGACCTGGAAGCCGGAGTCCCGGAGGCGTTGCCGGGCGCCGTCCACGGTCAGACCGGACACGCTCGGCACCTGCGAGCCGGGTCCGCCGTCGACGTAGCGCGGATCGGTCGGCGGCAGCGCCACCGGCCCGAAATTGGTGGCGATCGGCTTCATTGCGGTGAACCACGTCCGGGCCGGCTCATTGCCGCCGAACAGGTTTCCCGACCCGCACTGGCGCAGCGGGAACGAGCACAGCTCGCCGGGTGTCGGCGAGTCGTCGTAGATGTAGTTCGCGGCTGCCAGCTGGTTGGTGAACCCGAGGAACGCCGAGGACCGGTTGGACTCCGTCGTCCCGGTCTTACCGGACATCGGCAGATCCCAGCCGACGGAGCCGGCCGCACCGGCGGCGGTGCCGGCACCGGTGTCGTCCTTGCTCAGCGCGTTGGCGAGCGTGTTGGCCAGGCCCTCGGGAACCGCCTGTTCACAGGTCTCGGTGGTCACCGACACCTCTTCACCGGTGCGGTCAACGACCTGGGCGATCGGGTTCGGCGGGCACCACACACCGCCGGACGCCAGTGTCGCCGCGACGTTCGACAGTTCGAGGCCGTTGACCTCGATGGGTCCGAGCGTGAACGAGCCGATGTTCTGACGTTTGACGAAGTCGGCCAGGCTCTCGTTGCTCTCGGGGTCGTAGTCGCGGGCGGTGCCGGGCAGCGCATAGGACCGCAGGCCCAGCCGGACCGACATGTCCACCGCGCGCGCCACGCCCACCTGCGAGATCAGCTTCGCGAACGCGGTGTTCGGCGAGGTGGCCAGCGCGTCGGTGACGTTCATCGAACCGCGGTAGCCGCCGGCGTTGCTCACGCACCAGGTCGCCGCCGGACACCCCGGGCGGTCACTGCTACCCAGACCCTTGGCCTGGAACGACCCGGGCACCTGCAGCTGGGTGTTGATGCCCATGCCCATTTCCATGGCGGCGGCGGTGGTGAAGACCTTGAACACCGACCCGGCGCCGTTACCCGCGAGCGTGAACGGCTGCGGCTGCATGGTCTCGTTCGCGTCGAGGTTGAGCCCGTAGGTGCGGTTGGACGCCATCGCCAGCACCGGGTGGGTTTCCTTGCCGGGCCGGATCACGCTCATCACACTCGCGACGCCCGGGGTGTCGGGGTCGGCGAAGTTGTCGACCGCGGACTTCACCGACGCCTGCACGTCGGGATCCAGCGTCGTCTTGATCAGGTAGCCGCCCTTGGCCACCTGTTCCTTGCTGATGCCCGCACGGGCCAGGTACTCCAGCGCGTAATCACAGAAGAACGCCCGGTCGCCGGCGGCGATGCACCCGCGCGGCAGCTCGTTGGGAACCGGGAGGACGCCCAGCGGCTCGTTCTTGGCCGCGCGCAGCGCCTCGGCCTCGTTCGGCAGGTTCTCGATCATCGTGTCGAGCACCAGGTTGCGGCGCGCCAGCGCACCGTCGGGGTTGGTGTACGGATTCAACGTGCTGGTCGACTGGACCAGACCGGCCAGCAGCGCGGACTGCTGCCAGTTCAGCTCCGAGGCGTTGACCCCGAAATACGTCTGGGCGGCGTCCTGGATGCCGAACGCCCCGTTTCCGAACGACACGAGGTTGAGGTAGCGGGTGAGGATTTCCGGCTTGGTGAAGGTCTTGTCCAGCGTCAGCGCCATGCGGATCTCGCGCAGCTTGCGCGCCGGGGTGGTCTCGATGGCCGCCCGCTTCTCCGAGTCGGTCTGGGCCACCACCAGCAACTGGTAGTTCTTGACGTACTGCTGTTCGAGGGTCGAGCCACCGCGGGTGTCGGTGTCGCCGCGCATGTAGCCGGCCAACCCCGTGAGCGTGCCCTGCCAGTCGACGCCGTTGTGCTCGGCAAACCGCTTGTCCTCGATGGAGACGATCGCCAGCTTCATCGTGTTGGCGATCTGCTCGCTCGGCACCTCGAAACGTCGCTGGGAGTACAGCCACGCGATGGTGTTGCCCCTGGCGTCGACCATCGTGGACACCTGCGGGATCTCGCCCTCGACGAGGGCGGCCGAACCGTTCGCGACGACGTCGGAGGCGCGATTCGACATCAGCCCGATGCCGCCGACCACCGGGAACATCAGTGCGGCAGTCAGCACGCTGGCCAGCAAGCAGCACCAGGCGAGCTTGACGACCGTGACGGCTGTTGGCGGGCGTTCCGGCATGTGTACAGAGTAACGACGCCGCCCGACGGCATCGCCGGAGCAGCAGGATTCGCCGAGTTTGCGGTCGCGAACCCGGTGCGCCGAGACGCCTCAACTCTATGAACTCGATCAGACGGCACGGCCGTGCCAAAAAAGTCGGAGACAAAGTGTTGCGTAAATGTGGCCTGACCACCTAGCTTGGACACACAGTGCGATCCAGGACACACTAACTGGCGCAGTGTGGCGTAGATCGCATCAGCGTTCTACTCCGGAGGACTCGCCGTCGCTGCGGCGGCAGAACGAAGGGATCGCTGGTGTCAATCATCCGGCCCGCGGTGGAAAAGACCGTCACAACCGTCCCCTCCTCGACCCCCGTTCACGGTGCAGAGGCCGAAGCACGGATCGCCTGGGTCTCCCAGGCCCGGTGCCGCCAGGCCGACCCGGACGAGCTGTTCGTCCGCGGCGCCGCGCAGCGCAAGGCCGCCGTCATTTGTCGCCACTGCCCGGTCATTCTCGAATGCGGTGCGGACGCCCTCGACAACCGGGTCGAATTCGGTGTGTGGGGCGGAATGACCGAACGTCAGCGCCGGGCGTTGCTCAAGCAGCACCCCGAGGTCGTTTCCTGGGCCGAGTTCTTCTCCGCTCAGCGCAAACATCGCAGCGCGGTCTGAGCCACACTCTTTCTCGCTGGACCGTCAGGCCGCGTTCGCCGCGCCGGTGATCTGATCGGCGATCACCCGCAGCGCGTCGAGGTCTGACACGTCGAACGGCAGCGAAGGCACACCGACGATCGCCACATGCGGATTGGCGCCGGTGAACCGGGACAACAGGCGCACCTCACGTTTGGCGGTCTGCGTCCGGTCCGCGTGAATGCTCAGCGCCGCCGCCGTCAACGACTCCGGGTCTTCTGCCGACAGTGTCTCGGCCACCTCACTGGCCTTGTCCGCGTGCAACGAACACAGCGTCGGGTGCGTCCGGTTCAAGATGAGCCCGGCCAGCGGCATCCGCTCCGAGGACAACCGGTCGACGAAGAACGCCGCCTCCCGCAAGGCGTCGGGTTCGGCCGCCGACACCACCACGAACTGGGTGCCACGCCGTTTCAGTAGATCGTAGGTCCGGTCGGCCTTCTCGCGGAAACCGCCGAACGTCGCGTCCAAAGACTGCACGAAACCTGCTGCGTCAGAGAGCATTTGGGATCCAAGAATGGTCGACATGGCCTTCATGGCCAGCCCCACCGCACCCGTCACCAGTTTGCCGATACCCCGCCCGGGCGCCAGCAGCATCCGCCACAGTCTGCTGTCCATGAAGCTGCCCAGCCGTTTGGGGGCGTCGAGGAAGTCCAGCGCATTGCGCGACGGTGGTGTGTCCACCACGATGAGGTCCCACTTGTCTTCTGCGAGAAGCTGTCCCAGCTTCTCCATCGCCATGTACTCCTGCGTGCCGGCGAGTGACGTCGCCACCGTTTGGTAGAACTGGTTGTCCAGGATGGAGTCGGCGCGGTCGGGGCCCGAGTACTGGAGCACCATCTCGTCGAAGGTGCGGCGCATGTCGAGCATCATGGCGTGGAGTTCACCGGTCACCTCGGGGGCCAACGGGACCCGCTGCGGGGTGTTGCCCAGATCCTTGATGCCCAGTGCCTGTGCGAGACGCTTGGCCGGGTCGATCGTCAAAACCACTACGGTGCGGCCGTATTCGGCGGCCCGCAGTGCCATCGCCGCGGCGGTGGTCGTCTTCCCGACGCCGCCGGCGCCGCAGCAGACCACCACCCGGTTGGACGTGTCGTGGAGGATCGCACCCAGGTCGAGGGCGGGCGGTGTCGTACTCATCGACCGGCCTCCATGGTGCTCTTCTCTTCGTTCATCGACGGACCCCCATGGTGCTCTTCTCGTCGTTCATCGACGGACCCCCATGGTGCTCTTCTCTTCGTTCATCGCACGCCTTGATGGGCGAGCACTTCGGCCAGTTCATAGAGGCTGCCGAGGTCGACACCTTCGGGCAGGGAAGGCAATTCGAGCCGCGGCACGTCGAGACGCTCGAGTTGTTCGGCGGTTTCGGATCGCGCCGCGATGCGGGTGGCATGTTGGATCGTCTCGGTCAGCAGCCCGGCGAAGTCGTTGTCGCTCAACTCGATTCCCACCGCTGCCAGGTCCGCGCGGATGGCGTCGGCGTCGATGTCGCCCTCGGCGGCCTTGGCCTGATCGTCCGGCGACAGGTACGCCGGGATGTTGCGGTTGACGATGACACTGCCGATGGGCAGGCCGAGTGCCCTGAGCTCGTCGATGGCTTCCAGCGTCTCCTGCATCGGCAGCGCCTCGAGCAGGGTCACCAGATGGATCGCCGTGATGTCGGAGTGCAGCACCTTCACCACGCTCTCGGCCTGCGAGTGCACCGGACCGCCCTTGGCCAGATCGGACACCGCCTTGGTCACGTCCAGGAACCGCGCGATCCGCCCGGTGGGTGGAGAGTCGACAACCACGGCGTCGTACACCGGCTGCTTACCCTTCTCCGCCCGCGTGACGACCTCGCGGATCTTCCCGGTGAGCAGCACGTCACGCAGCCCGGGCGCGATCGTCGTCGCGAACTCCACCGCGCCGATCCGGCGCATCGCCCGACCGGCCAGGCCGAGGTTGTAGAACATGTCGAGGTATTCCAGGAACGCCGCCTCGGTGTCGACCGCCAGCGCGTTGACCTGCCCGCCGCCGTCCGCGGTGGCGATCTTCACCTCTTTGTAGGGCAGTGGTGGCACGTCGAAGAGCTGAGCGATGCCCTGGCGCCCTTCGACTTCGACGAGCAACACCTTGCGGCCCCCGGCGGCGAGCGCCAGGGCGAGCGCCGCGGCGATCGTCGACTTGCCCGTACCGCCCTTGCCGGTGACGAAGTGCAGTTTCACCTTCGTCAGGCGCGACGGCCAGCCGACGGCTCTACCGCCATTGGTAGTTGTTGCCACCTCTGCATGCTAGCCAAGCGCCGCGCGGCGCCCGATAAGCTCAGCCTCATGAGCGAACCAACCCAGTGGGAGTACGCCACCGTGCCGTTGCTGACGCATGCCACCAAACAGATCCTCGACCAGTGGGGCGCCGACGGCTGGGAGTTGGTGTCGGTGCTGCCCGGGCCGACCGGTGAACAGCACGTCGCGTACCTGAAGCGCCCGAAGTGAGCGCCGGCGGGCAGGAGCGCAGCGACCCGGGGAAATCGCAGTGGTCAGGCAGGCTGGCCGACCTCGGGATCGAGCTGCCCGAGGTCGTGGCGCCGCTGGCGGCATACATCCCGGCCGTGCGGACCGGGAACCTGGTCTACACCTCCGGTCAGCTGCCGATCGTCTCCGGTGAGCTGACCCGGACCGGAAAGGTCGGCGCCGAGGTCACCGCCGAGGACGCCAAGGACCTCGCGCGGCTGTGCGGCCTCAACGCGCTTGCCGCGGTGAACGCACTCGTCGGCATCGACGCGGTCACCCGGGTGGTCAAGGTCGTCGGGTTCGTCGCCTCGGCGCCCGGCTTCGACGGTCAGCCCGGCGTTATCAACGGCGCATCGGAGCTGTTCGGTGAGGTGTTCGGCGACGCAGGCGCGCACGCCCGGTCCGCCGTCGGGGTGGCGGAGCTGCCGCGTAACGCACCGGTGGAAGTCGAGCTGATCGTCGAGGTCGCGTGAGCGACGAATCGGCAGAGGTCGCGTGAGCGACGAATCGGCAGAGGTCGCGTGAGCGACGAATCGGCAGAGGTCGCGTAGCCAGGTGAGCGCACCCGAGCATCCGGCATACGGGCTGTTACGCCCGGTGACCGAGACCGCCTCGGTGCTGCTGTGCAACAACCCGGGGCTGATGACGCTCGACGGTACGAACACCTGGGTGCTGCGCGGACCGGGCAGCGACGAACTGGTGATCGTCGATCCCGGGCCCGACGACGACGAACACATCGCCAAGGTCGCCGAACTCGGCCGCATCGCGCTGGTGCTGATCAGCCACAAACACGAAGACCACACCGGCGGCATCGACAAGATCGTCGATCGCACCGGCGCGGTCGTCCGGTCGGTCGGCAGCGGGTTCCTTCGCGGTCTCGGTGGCCCGCTGACCGACGGCGAGGTGATCGAGGCGGCGGGTGTGCGGATCAGCGTGATGGCCACGCCGGGGCATACCGCCGACTCGGTGTCGTTCGTTCTCGACGACGCGGTGCTGACCGCCGACACCGTGCTGGGCCGGGGCACCACTGTGATCGACAGCGAGGACGGCAGCCTGCGGGACTATCTCGAGTCGCTGCACCGCCTGCAGGGGCTGGGCCGGCGGACGGTGCTACCGGGCCACGGGCCGGACCTCGGTGACCTCGAGGCCGTCACGGCGATGTACCTGTCGCACCGCGAGGAGCGGCTCGACCAGGTGCGCGCGGCGTTACGGGAACTGGGTGAAGAGGCGTCGGCGCGTCAGGTCGTCGAGCACGTCTACACCGACGTCGACGAGAAACTGTGGGACGCCGCCGAATGGAGCGTCCAAGCCCAGCTGGACTACCTGCGCATGTGACTTGGGCGCGCTCACCGACGCTCAGCGTCGATCAGCGCGCCCAAATCGCAAGGTCTAGCGGGCGCGACGGGCCAGTCGCTCGGAGTCGCTGATCAGCACGCTCTTGCCCTCGAGGCGGATCCAGCCCCGGTGGGCGAAATCGGCGAGCGCCTTGTTCACGGTCTCGCGGGAGGCGCCGACGAGCTGGGCGATCTCCTCCTGCGTCAAGTCGTGGGTGACGCGCAGGGCGCCGCCCTCCTGGGTGCCGAACCGCTGCGCGAGCTGCAGCAGCTGCTTGGCCACGCGTCCCGGCACGTCGGTGAAGATCAGGTCGGCCAGGTTGTTGTTGGTGCGGCGCAGCCGGCGGGCAAGCACGCGCAGCAGCTGCTCGGCGATCTCGGGGCGATCGGCGATCCAGGCGCGCAGCGCTTCGCGGTCCATCGACACGGCGCGCACTTCGGTGATCGTGGTGGCGCTCGACGTCCGAGGGCCCGGGTCGAAGATCGACAGTTCACCGAACATGTCGCTCGGACCCATGATCGTCAGGAGGTTCTCGCGGCCGTCGGGGGAGCGGCGGCCGATCTTCACCTTGCCGTTGATGATGATGTAGAGCCGGTCGCCGGGCTCACCTTCGGCGAACACGGTGTGTCCGCGCGGGAAGTCGACGGGCTGCAATTGCTTGGTGAGCGCGGAAACGGCGCTGGGTTCGACTCCCTGGAAGATTCCGGCCCTGGCCAGGATCTCGTCCACGTTGCCCCTCTTAAGCTGTTGGGTTGGATAATGCGAAGCCGACCTCTTACTGGTTAGCGTGCTCAGTGTAGAGGTATTCCGTTTCGCAACGTGCCAACGCTACACACGATTCACGTGACTGGGCGGCTGAAACTACGGATTCGGTCGGTGTGGTATGTACACCCGCGTAGGCAAACCCGCCGCCGCCATCCGGGTCGGCAGCGTCTCGACCGCTTCCAGCCGACTCTTCTGGCGACGTGCCATCCCGTCGATCGCGTGGCTCATACCGTCGCGGGCGAGCCTGCCGACGTCGTCCGCCCCGGCCTGCTGGAGGAAGTCGTCCACGTCCGACGCCGACACGGTCTCGCGGACGAGACCCGACTCCAGGCGCTCGAGCCCGAACGTTGCCACCATCAGCAACCAGGGGATGAACGCCACGAGCAACCAGGACACAACGCAGAAGTAAACCGGGCCAAGGTCTCAGCGTGATCACGAATTGTCACCGGTATCGACGACCTTGATCGCGGTCGATGTCACGGGTCTCGCCTACGCTGGCTTCCGTGACCGCAGGTGCGTCCCCCGCCGAGAAGTCGGCCAGAGCTCCGGCCGATTCGAAGCCGGCGCGGCGTCCCACCGCCAAGAAATGGGACAACGAAACCCAGCTGGGCCTGGTGCGCCGGGCGCGGCGTATGAATCGCACCCTGGCCGAAGCGTTTCCGCACGTGTACTGCGAGCTCGACTTCACCAATCCACTGGAGCTCGCGGTGGCCACCATCCTGTCCGCGCAGAGCACCGACAAACGCGTCAACCTGACCACCCCCGCGCTGTTCAAGAAGTACCGCACCGCGCTCGACTACGCCCAGGCCGACCGCACCGAACTCGAGGAACTGATCCGGCCCACCGGCTTCTACCGGAACAAGGCCAATTCGCTGATCCGGCTCGGCCAGGAGCTCGTCGAGCGCTTCGACGGGCGGGTACCCGGGAACATCGACGATCTGGTCACGTTGCCAGGGGTGGGCCGCAAAACCGCCAACGTGATCCTCGGAAATGCTTTCGACGTTCCCGGAATCACCGTCGACACCCATTTCGGGCGGCTGGTGCGCCGGTGGCGATGGACCTCCGAAGAGGATCCGGTGAAGGTCGAACACGCCATCGGCGAACTCATCGACCGCAGTGAGTGGACCCTGCTGAGCCACCGGGTGATCTTCCACGGCCGCCGCGTCTGCCATGCCCGCAAGCCCGCCTGCGGCGTGTGCGTGTTGGCCAAGGACTGCCCGTCGTTCGGGATCGGTCCGACCGATCGGGAGGCGGCTGCCGCGCTCGTCAAAGGTCCGGAGACCGAACACCTACTCGCGCTCGCCGGCCTGTAGGCCGTCCTTCTCCTCCTATGAGCACCTCGGCCCGTTGGACTGTCGCCGTGCTCGCCGTTGCGCTCGCCCTGGTGGTCGCTCTCTCGCTGCAGTTGGCCGAGGATCCCGCACCCACGCGTCGCGACGGCCCCGCACCGACCCGCGACCACCGCGATGCCGACACCCCCGAGGCGCTGGCCGGTCCGCGCGCCGAGGCGGACCTGCCGCCGTGCCCGGCGCCCGGCACCGGTGCCGGTCCCGAGTCGCTGCGCGGCATCGAGCTCGAATGCGCCGGCGACGGGCAGATGACCGACGTCGCGCGGGCGCTCGCCGGCCGGACGGTGGTGCTCAACCTGTGGGCCTACTGGTGCGGGCCCTGCGCGGACGAACTGCCCGCCATGCAGGAGTACCAGCGCCGGGTCGGTGACGCGGTGACGGTGCTTACCGTCCATCAGGACGAGAACGAAACGGCGGCGCTGCTGCGGTTGGCCGAGCTCGGGGTGCGGCTGCCGACACTGCAGGACGGACGCCGGCTGATCGCGGCGGCGGTCAAGGCGCCGAACGTGATGCCTGCGACGGTCGTGCTGCGTCCGGACGGTACCGTTGCCGGGATTCTGCCGCGGTCCTTCGCCACCGCCGACGAGATCGAGGCTGCGGTGGAACAGACGAGGGGAGAGCCGGGGTGAGCGCCACGCGCGACGGGCACCGTTTGACGCCCGACGCCGCACCCGCCTGGCTCAAACCGCTGGTCGACAACACCGACGGGGTGCCTCGTGCCTACCGTCGCCGGGTGCCACCGGACGTACTGTCCGCGCTGACCGTCGCGAACGCGAGCGCAACGGTGACGGGCACCAAGCGGGACGCTGCGGTGCTGGTGTTGTTCTCCGGACCCGAGGACGCCCCCGGGGAGGCACTGCCCGACGACGCCGACCTGTTGGTGACAGTGCGAGCGTCGACACTGCGCCATCACGCCGGTCAGGCCGCCTTCCCCGGCGGCGCCACCGACCCCGACGACGAGGGCCCGGTGCACACCGCGTTGCGGGAGGCGACCGAGGAGACCGGTCTCGACGCCACCCGCATCCGGCCGCTGGCGACGCTGCAGCGCATGTTCATCCCGCCGTCGGGTTTCCATGTCGTGCCGGTGTTGGCGTATTCGCCCGACCCGGGGCCGGTGGCCGTCGTCGACGAATCCGAGACCGCGATCGTGGCGCGGGTGCCGGTGCGCGCGTTCATCAACCCCGACAACCGGTTGATGGTCTACCGCGACGCCAATTCCCGCAGGTGGGCAGGTCCGGCCTTCCTGCTCAACGAGATGCTGGTGTGGGGTTTCACCGGTCAGGTCATCTCCGCCATCCTCGACGTCGCCGGCTGGGCCGTGTCGTGGAACATCGACGACGTCCGCGGACTCGACGAGGCAATGGCGCTCGTCGGCCACGATGCCGGTTACGGTGAGTCCCAACAATGACACCGTCTCAGTGGCTTGACCTCCTCGTCCTCGCCGTCGCCTTCGTCGCCGCCATCTCGGGCTGGCGCTCGGGAGCGCTGGGCTCACTCATGTCCTTCATCGGCGTGGTGCTCGGCGCGGTCGCCGGGGTATTGCTCGCACCGCATGTGGTCACCCACATCAGCGGCCCACGGACCAAACTGTTCGCGGCTCTGTTCCTGATCCTCGCGCTGGTGGTGATCGGCGAGATCGCCGGCGTGGTCCTCGGCCGGGCGGTGCGCGGGGCGATCCGCAACCGCACGCTGCGCCTGTTCGACTCGGTCATCGGGGTGGGCCTGCAGATCGTGGCGGTACTGCTCGCATCGTGGTTGCTGGCGACTCCGCTGACGTCGTCCGACCAGCCGAACCTGGCGGCCGCCGTCAAGGGTTCGCGGGTGTTGAGCGAAGTGGACGACGTGGCACCGCCTTGGCTCAAGTCCGTGCCGACCCGGCTGTCCGGCCTGCTCGACACCTCGGGCCTGCCCGAAGTCCTCGAACCGTTCGGCCGCACACCGATCGCCACCGTCGACGCACCGGACGCGGCGCTCGCCACCGACGCCGTGGTCGGTGCCACCCGCGGCAGCGTGGTGAAGATCCGCGGGGTCGCGCCCGGCTGCCAGAAGGTGCTCGAGGGCACCGGATTCGTCGTGTCGCCGAACCGGGTGATGTCCAACGCGCACGTCGTCGCCGGTTCGGAGAGCGTGACCGTGGAGGTCGAGGGCCAGACCTACGAGGCCTTCGTGGTGTCCTACGATCCGAACGCCGACATCTCCATCCTCGACGTCCCGAACCTGCCCGCGGGCCCGTTGCCGTTCGTCGACGAGCTGGCACCGTCGGGAACCGACGCCATCGTGATGGGCTATCCCGGTGGCGGTGACTTCACCGCGACCCCGGCGCGGATCCGCGAGACCATCGAGCTCAACGGTCCCGACATCTACCGCAAAACCACGGTCACCCGCGAGGTGTACACGATCAGAGGCACTGTGCGGCAAGGCAATTCAGGTGGCCCGATGATCAACCGCGGCGGCAAGGTGCTGGGCGTGGTGTTCGGGGCCGCCGTCGACGACGCCGACACCGGGTTCGTGCTGACCTCCGACGAGGTGGGCCATCAACTGGCCAAGGTGGGCAACACCACCCGGGTGCCCACCGGAGTCTGCGTCAGCTGATCTGACGTCCGTACACCTGGCCGAGGAACCGGCCGAGCTGTTCGTTGACCTCGTCGGGGGCTTCCTCATGACCGTAATGACCTGCACCCCTTAGCGATACGTATCGCCCGTGCGGGGTGAAGTTCTGGGTGCGGTACACCGGGTCGGCGAGAACGTACGGATCCGAATCGCCGCGCAGGTGCAGCATCGGCACCACCAGCGGCCGCTTCATCGAGCGCATGAACCGCCGCCCCTCCCCGCGCAGTTGGCTGCGTACCGCCCAGCGCTGGTACTCCAGCGCGCAGTGCGCCGCCGACGGGATCTGGATGGCCTTGCGCAGGTGTCCGATCGTCTCCGAGAAGTCCTCGGTGCGCTGCCATTCCACGCTGGAGCGGGCCCGCATGAGGTGTTCGACCTCCGCGCCGTCGTGACGGGTCAGCGCCCGTTCGGGCCATATGGGCGACTGATACTTCAGCAGCGACGGCAGCAGTGCGCGGCCCTGGTCACGCCGCCTCGTCGCCGACGCGCGCAGCGCGTACGGATGCGGGGAGCTGACCGCTGCGATGGCACGGACGACGCGGGGATGCAGCACCGACGTCGCCCAGCACACCAGGCCACCGTCGGCGTGGCCGACCAGTGTCGCGGTCTCGTGGCCCAGCGCCCGCACCAGGCCGGCGGTGTCACCGGCCAGCGTCCAGCCGTCGTAACCGCGCGGAGGTTTGTCGCTGCCGCCGTATCCGCGCAGATCCACGGCCACCACACGGGCGCCGGTCAGTCCCCGCAGCTGATGGCGCCACGACCACCAGAAGGACGCGAACCCGTGCAGCAGGATGACCAGCGGCCGTTCGGTCAACGGGACGGCGGCCGCATCCGGCGAATCAGCCTCGACGACGTGGAAGCGGATGCCGTTGGCGTGGACCTCGAGATGACGCCAGGGACCGTCGATCCGGACGACCGACGGATCGGGTGGCGGCATTACCAGCCGGACGGGTCGCCGGTCTTCTGACCGTCGGAGACGGCTCGTGCCTTCTGGCCGTCTCCGACGGCGACCGACTTCTGGACCTTGTCGTGACCGGGGGTGAGCGCCTCCCGCGTCTCCTTCACCGACTCGATGGTCTGCCGCGGACCGCGGATACGGCGCACCTTCAGATAACCGAGCAGCGCCAGCAGTGCGGTGACGACCACCATGACACCGAAGACGATCAGGAACGACGCCCACCGCCACAGCCAGGTGTCGAGCAACTCGGCGGCGAAGAAAAAGAAGAAGAAGGTCGAATAGAACAGCACGACCAGCGCGGCGATGAAGAAGACGCTGCCGGTCAGACCCTTCTTGACGTCACGGGTGATCTCGGCCTTGGCCAACTCGACCTCGGCCCGCACCAGCGTCGACACCTGCGAGGTGGCGTCCTTGACCAGATCTCCGATCGAGGGATCGGGGTTGGGCGCATGCGGATCCACCAGCGGAATCGACGTGACGGTGGTGGGCACGCCGTTCTTGCGTTCGCCTCTGCTCACGGACACTTCCTCCCACTGTGATGTCAGTCGGGCTTCATGTTGCCATGTGGCGATCAGCTAAACGATTCCGGCCGACGATAGACTGACCCGATCGTCAGGTGGGTCGGGCACATCGATGGGGGAGCGACATTGCGTACCGGACACCGCCGACTGGCCTCGATCGTGGCGGCCCTGGCCTTCTGCGTCGCCCACGTGCTCGCCACGGCGCCCGCCGCCGGAGCGGTCGGGCCCGTTGTCCTCGGTGGTGGCTCCGGCATCGTCGTCAACGGTGAATCCTTCTGCACCCTGACCACCATCGGTAACGACAACCGCGGCAACCTGATCGGCTTCACGTCCGCGCACTGCGGCGGACCCGGCGCGACGGTGTCGGCCGAAGGCGCACAGGACGCGGGCATCCTCGGCACCATGGTCGCGGGTAACGAGGCGCTCGATTACGCGGTGATCCAGTTCGATCCGCAGAAGGTCACCCCGACCAATAATGTCAACGGCTTCCAGATCAACGGCCTCGGTCCCGACCCGGCGTTCGGGCAGGTCGCCTGCAAACTGGGACGCACCACCGGCTACTCGTGCGGGGTGACGTGGGGACCGGGTGAGGATCCGGGCACCATCGTCAACCAGGTGTGCGGTCAGCCAGGTGACTCCGGTGCACCGGTCACGGTCGACAACCGGCTGGTCGGCATGATCCACGGCGCCTACACCGAGGGTCTGCCGACGTGCGTGGTGAAGTACATCCCGCTGCACACACCGGCGGTGACCATGTCGTTCAACACGCAGTTGGCCGACATCGCCGCCAAGAACCGACCGGGTTCGGGTTTCGTCCCGGTCGGCGCTCGCTGACTTTCCGCGCGAAACAGCATTCCCGGTCGTCAAGTGTGTGACTTGATGACCGGGAATGCTGTTTCGGCGCCTACTTGCTGGCGCGGATCGCCTCGAACACGCTGGGGTCGACCAGCGTCGAGGTGTCGCCGAGTTCACGGCCTTCGGCGACGTCGCGCAGCAGCCGGCGCATGATCTTGCCGCTGCGGGTCTTGGGCAGTTCGGGGACGACGTGGATCTCCCGCGGACGCGCGATCGGCGAGATCTCCTTGGCCACCTGGGCCCGCAGCTCCTCGACCATCTTGTCGTTGTCCTTGGCGTGGGATTCGAGGATGACGAACGCGCAGATGCCCTGTCCGGTCTGCTCGTCGCTGGCGCCGACGACCGCGGCTTCGGCGACACCGTTGTGGCCGACGAGTGCGGATTCGACCTCCGCGGTCGAGATGCGGTGCCCCGATACGTTCATCACGTCGTCGATCCGGCCCAGCACCCAGATGTTTCCCTCGGCGTCGTAGCGCGCACCGTCGCCGGCGAAATACCAACCCTGCCGGGCGAATCGGGACCAGTAGGTCTCCTTGAAGCGCTGCGGATCGCCCCAGATTCCGCGCAGCATGGCCGGCCACGGCTGGTCGAGCACCAGATAGCCGTTCGCCTGCTCACCGTGGCCGCTTCCGGGTGCGAGCTGGTTGCCGTCGTCGTCGACGATCTTGGCCGAGATGCCGGGCAGCGGCGTCATCGCCGAACCCGGTTTCGCCGCCGTCACACCGGGCAGCGGGGAGATCATGATCGCGCCGGTCTCGGTCTGCCACCAGGTGTCGACGATCGGAGTCTTCTTGTCGCCGAACGCATCCCGATACCACCGCCACGCCTCGGGGTTGATCGGTTCGCCCACCGAGCCGAGCAGCCGCAGGCTCGACAGATCGTGGGCATCGGGAATCTCGCGCCCGAGCTTCATGAACGTGCGGATCAATGTCGGCGCGGTGTAATAGGTGGTGACACCGTACTTTTCGATGACCTCGAAGTGCCGGTGTTCGCTCGGCGACGTCGGTGTGCCCTCGTAGACCACCTGCGTGACGCCGTTCGACAGGGGCCCGTAGACGATGTAGGTGTGGCCGGTCACCCAGCCGATATCAGCGGTGCACCAGTACACATCGGTGTCCGGTTTGACGTCGAAGACGTTGAAGTGGGTGTAGGACGACTGGACGAGGTAGCCGCCGGTGGTGTGCATGATGCCCTTGGGCTTACCCGTCGTTCCCGAGGTGTAGAGCAGGAACAGCGGGTGTTCGGCGTCGAAGGCCTCGGGGGTGTGCTCGGCCGACGCGCCGTCGACCGTCTCGTGCCACCACAGGTCGCGTCCGTCGGTCCAATCGATGTCGATTCCGGTGCGGCGCACCACCAGAACGTGCTGAACAGAGGATTGCCCGTCTACAGCCTCGTCGACGGCTTCCTTCAGCGAGGCGGCCTTGCCGCGGCGGTACTGGCCGTCGGTGGTGATGACGAGTTTGGCCTCCGCATCCTCGATGCGGGCCTTGAGCGCCGCCGCCGAGAAGCCCGCGAACACCACCGAGTGCATGACGCCGAGCCGGGCGCAGGCCAGCATCGCCACGATCGCCTCGGGCACCATCGGCATGTAGATGGCCACCCGGTCGCCGGCCACCAGTCCGAGATCGGTCAGCGCGTTGGCCGCCTTACACACTTCGTCTTTGAGCTCGGCGTAGGTCAGCGAGCGGGAGTCGCCGACGGGCTCACCCTCCCAGTGGATGGCCACGCGGTCGCCGTTGCCGGCCTCGACGTGCCGGTCGACGCAGTTGTAGGCGACGTTGATCTTGCCGCCGACGAACCACTTCGCAAACGGGGCGCCCGACCAGTCGAGCACATCGGTGAACGGGGTGTCCCACGACAACCGCTCGGCCTGCTTGCCCCAGAACGCGAGTCGATCCTGCTCGGCCTCGCGATACAACTCCTCGGTCGCATTCGCCTGCTCGGCGAACTCGGGGGGCGGCGGATAGCTGGACTGGACTTCGGTGTGCGCCTCAGACATACATGTGAGGGTAGTCACCCGGCGGGGTGTCCACGTCGAGACCTCACAACACCGCCTGCGGACGGCCGGTGTGGTGCGACGAGCGTCGGAAATCACCGGTCCAGCGGTCGACTACCGTGTGCAGCCATGACCGATCCGTTGGCCCCACTCGCCGAGTTACCCGGGGTGGCCGAAGCCAGCGACGAAGCCCGCGAGGCGCTCGGACGAGCGCACCGGCACCGCACGAACCTCCGCGGCTGGCCCGCCACGGCGGCCGAGGCGGCGCTACGCGCGGCGCGGGCGTCGTCGGTGCTCGACGGCGGATCGCTGCAACTGACCGACACCGGTGACCCCGATCCGGTGTTGGCCGGCGCGCTGCGGGTGTCACAAGCGCTCGAGGGCGGCGCGACCGCACTGGTCGACGTGTGGCAGCGGGCGCCGCTGCAGGCGCTGGCCCGACTGCACGCGCTGGCCGCGGCCGACCTCACCGACGACGAGCACCTCGGCCGGCCCCGCGCAGACGTGGGTGTGGGCACCCGGCTGGAGCTGCTGGTCGAGATCCTCACCGGCGGTTCACGCGTGCCTGCACCGGTGCTCGCCGCCGTCGCCCACGGAGAGCTGTTGACCCTGGCGCCGTTCGGCACGGCCGACGGGGTGGTGGCCCGGGGGGTGTCGCGATTGGTGACGATCACCAGCGGCCTCGACCCGCACGGCCTCGGGGTTCCGGAGGTCTACTGGATGCGCCAGTCCGGTGACTATCAGGCCGCCGCCCGCGGGTTCGCCTCCGGCACCCCCGACGGGCTGACGGCGTGGCTGCTCCTCAGCTGCCGGGCCCTGCATGCCGGCGCTCGCGAGGCCTTGCAGATCGCCTCGGCGACGTCGGGGTGATACCTCCAGCAACGCAAAGCGGGCGACGCTCCGATCCGAGTTCGGCTCGCCGCCCGCTAGCACGGACTCCGGTTACCAAGCGTGCTGTGGGGGTTGCGTGGGTTGGCCTCGGCGTCAGTGCGATGCGCTTCGACGGACTACTCCACCCAAAGAGTCGCCGTGATCGTTCGCTCTTCGCAATTACGCAGGCCCGCAACACTTTTGCCTATTCCGCGGCATGTGCTCCGCGTGGGTGCCGGGTTCCGTGCTGGGTCGCCCGGCTCGGGAGGTGTCTCCTTCTCTTCCGGTGACACCTTGGCCTCACCGGGCTTCCGTGCTTCCTTTGTACTCCGTGACCGCCATCACATCAAGTGCCGGCGGGTGCGCGATTCCGGATCGTTACGACGGACCGCCCAGCTACCGGGCCGTCGTCGTCAGAGCGCGAAGCGACGGAGCAGCGAATACGTCAGTGCGCCTGCGGCGAGCGCGCTCATGCCCACCGCCGCGGTGGTCGCCACGGCCGCACCCGACGGCGCGGGGATGCGGTCCCGCAGCGACACCGGCCTGGTGAAGGTCCGCACCGGCCAATCGCGGGCGGCGGCCTCCTTGCGCAGCGCCCGGTCGGGGTTCACCGCGGTCGGATGGCCGACGGCCTCGAGCATCGGCACGTCGGTGATCGAATCCGAGTAGGCGTAACAATGCTCGAGCGCGTACCCCTCCCGCGCCGCCAACGCGCGGATCGCCTCGACCTTGCCCTCCCCGTAGCAGTAGAAGGCGATCTCGCCGGTGTACTTGCCGTCTTCGACGACCATCCGGGTCGCCATCGCGTGGGTGGCGCCGAGCGCACGGGCAATCGGTGCGACGATTTCCTCCCCGGACGCCGATACGACGACCACGTCGCGGCCGCAGAGCTTGTGGTCGGCGATCAGATCGGCGGCTTCGGCGAAGACGAGCGGGTCGACGATCTCGTGCAGCGTCTCGCCCACGATGGACTTGATCTGCTCGACGTCCCACCCGGTGCACATGTTCGTCACGTAGGACCGCATGCGGTTCATCTGGTCGTGATCAGCGCCGGACATCAAGAAAAGGAACTGCGCATAGGTCGACTTGAGGACCGCTCGCCGATTCAGTAGGCCCTGATCAAAGAAAGGTTTGCTAAAAGCCAACGTGCTGGACTTGGCGATGACTGTCTTGTCAAGATCGAAAAACGCAGCGGTGCGCACTGGGCGACCCGGCGACGAACCTGGTCCGGGATCGATCGACGGTGCGGCGGCCGGCTCCGATGCGCTCACCAGGCCAGCATAAACGGCATCGTCGTGACATCTGGGGGGTCAGGTGTACAAAATGGCAGATCACGACAGGTGTCCGTACGCGCAGGTTTTCTCAAGAATCACTAATTTCTCAGGCGCCTGGGACTTGCATTCCGTAGCCGTACCGTGTGTATAGTGGGCGTTACCCGGGTTATGCCGGGTGTGCATCAGCCCGACCCCCCGGGGCTGATACACGACGACCTCCGCCTCCTCCCCCCCTGGCGGGGGTCGTCCCTTTTTCCGGGTGTTTTCTTCGCAATACGGATCACTCCGATGATGCCGAAACGTTGCCGAACTGAACCCAGGTGTGTAACCGGGTACTTGTCCACAGTTGCTGGTTCATCCACAGCGGGTAGCTGATCGGCCCCTGGCCAGCGCTGCGACGGCGGCCCGCGCGGCACAGTTGGGCCATGGCCACCAACCCCGGCGTGCTCGTCTTGCTGAGCGATCCGGCACTGCGCGACGACGTCGACCGTGTCGCGGCGGCGGCAGCGATCAACGTGGTCTACGCCGAGGAACCGTCGAGCCGCAAAGTCTGGAGCGCAGCGGCGGCGGTACTACTCGACGAGCCATCCGCCCGCCGCTGCGCCGCGCAGGCGCTTCCGCGACGGGACCGCGTCATCCTCATCGAGCGCGATCAGCTGCGGGAGACGCACTGGCACGCGGCGATCGCGGTGGGCGCTCAGCGGGTGTTGACGCTGCCGGACCAAGAGGCCGACCTCGTCGTCTCACTGTCGGATGCCGCCGAATCGATGCGCGAGGACGCCAGGCGCGGCGCGGTCGCCGCCGTGATCGCCGGACGGGGCGGCGCGGGCGCATCCGTACTCGCCACGGCGCTCGCCCTATCCGGCCCTGACGCGCTACTCGTCGACGTTGATCCCTGGAGTGGCGGGCTGGACCTGCTGCTCGGCGCCGAGACCGCGACGGGTCTGCGCTGGCCGGACCTGACGTTGAGAGGCGGCCGCATCGGCTACCCGGCGCTGCGCGACGCCCTGCCCCGCCACGCCGGGGTCACCCTGCTGGCCAACGGCCGCGCCGGCGGGGAGGTCGACCCGACGGCGCTGGCCGCGGTGCTGGACGCGGGCAGCCGCGGCGGCGCCATGGTGGTCTGCGATGTGCCGCGCCGGTCCACGTCGGCGGCGGAAATCGCTCTGGACGCCGCCGACCTGGTCATCGTGGTCGTGACCGCCGAGGTCCGGGCGTGCGCGGCCGCGAGCGCGATGGTGCCGTGGCTGTCGGCGATCAATCCGAACGTCGGACTGGTGGTTCGCGGGCCCGCACCGGGCGGTTTGCGCGCCCGCGAGGTGGCCGGATCCGTCGGGCTCCCGCTGCTGGCCACGATGCGACCACAGCCCGGGTTGGCCGAGGCGCTCGAGCGAGGTGGCCTCCGGATGTCGCGACGCTCCCCGCTCTCAGCTGCCGCGCACCGTGTGCTGGGCGTGCTGCACCGCCATCCGGTGGCGGAGGTCGCATGACGTCCTCACTCATCGACCGGGTCCGTGAGCGGCTGGCCGCCGAAGCGTCCCCTCTGCACCCGGCGGTCGTCGCGGCCGCGATCCGCGCCGAGTCCGGCGGAGTCCTCGGCGACACCGAGGTGCTCACCAATCTGCGGGCGCTGCAGACCGAGCTGACCGGCGCCGGACCCCTCGACCCGCTGTTGTGCGCCGAGGGGACCACCGACGTACTGGTCACCGCACCCGATGCGGTGTGGATCGACGACGGACGAGGATTGCGCCGTACCTCCGTCCGCTTCTCCGACGAGGGCGCGGTGCGACGGCTCGCGCAGCGGTTGGCGCTTGCCGCAGGACGCCGCCTCGACGAGGCGCAGCCCTGGGTCGACGGGCAACTGCACGGGCTGGGCACCGGCGAGTTCACGGTGCGCCTGCACGCCGTGCTGCCACCCGTCGCCACCGCCGGTACGTGTCTGTCACTGCGCGTGCTACGGCCGGCCAGCCAGGATCTCGCCGCACTCGAGGCCGCGGGCACCATCGCCGGCGAGGCGGCCCCGCTGCTGCGCGACGTCATCGACGCCCGGCTGGCTTTTCTGGTCAGCGGCGGCACCGGAGCGGGAAAGACGACACTGCTGGCCGCTGCCCTCGGCGCGGTCGGTGCTCATGAGCGGATCGTCTGCGTCGAGGACGCCGCTGAACTGGCGCCACAGCATCCCCACGTGGTGAAACTCGTCGCGCGCGGCGCCAATGTCGAGGGGGTCGGCGAGGTGACGGTCCGCGAT
Source organism: Mycolicibacterium baixiangningiae (assembly GCF_016313185.1). Lineage (NCBI taxonomy): Bacteria > Bacillati > Actinomycetota > Actinomycetes > Mycobacteriales > Mycobacteriaceae > Mycobacterium > Mycolicibacterium baixiangningiae. Next base: position 5,272,324 of record NZ_CP066218.1, on the reverse strand, counting down.
CTGGTGCGCCAGGCGCTGCGGATGCGGCCGGACCGCATCGTTGTCGGCGAGGTCCGCGGCGCCGAGGTCGTCGACCTGCTGGCCGCGCTCAACACCGGCCACGACGGGGGAGCGGGGACCGTGCACGCCAACAATCCCGCTGAGGTCCCCGCGCGGATGGAGGCCCTCGGTGCGGTGGGCGGCCTCGGCCGCGCGGTGCTGCACAGCCAATTGGCGGCAGCGGTGCAGGTGCTGCTGCACGTGGCGCGCGACGGCGCCGGTTCGCGCCGGCTCACCGAGATCGCGGTGCTGCGGCCCCACGACGACGGCCGGGTCCGGGTCGTTCCGGCGTGGCGGGCCGGCGGCGGCTTCGCCGCCGGTGCCGCCGAGCTGAATCGCCTCGTGTCGATGCGGAGGTCGATGTGAGCATCGCCGCGCTCGCCCTCGCATTGGCGGTGTTGCTCAACCCCGTCGACGTCGGTCGGCGGCTGCGCAGGCCGGTGCGGCGTCCGCCTGGCCGGCACCGGGTGGCCATCGCGCTCGCCGCGGTGTCGGCGGTGGCGGTGTGGGCGGTTGCCCCCGCGGGAGTCGTCCTCGCCGCGATGGTGGTCGGCGCGACCGCGGCGATGCGGATCCGCGACCGCCGTGCGGTGCGCCGACGGGATCGGGAGTCGGAGTCGCTGCAGTGCGCACTGGAGACGTTGGTGAGTGAACTGCGTGTGGGCGCGCATCCGGTGGCGGCGTTCGAGGCGGCAGCCGACGACACCGACGGCCAGATCGCCGCGGCCCTCCGCTCGGTGGCAGCGCGCGCTCGGCTCGGCGCCGACGTCGCGGCAGGTCTGCGCGACACCGCGAGGGGGTCGGATCTCTCGTCGCAGTGGGACCGGATCGCCGTGTGCTGGAACCTGGCTGCCACACACGGCCTGTCCATTGCGACACTGATGCAGACCGCCCAGCGCGATATCAATGAGCGGCAACGCTTTTCGTCACTCGTGAACGCCGGTATGGCTGGGGCTCGCGCCACGGCGGCGGTGCTGGCGGCACTGCCGGTACTGGGAATCGGTCTCGGCCAGTTGATCGGTGCGGATCCGGTGCGGTTCCTGCTCGCGGGTGGGGCGGGAGGGTGGCTGCTGCTGATCGGCGTGACGCTGTCGTGCGCCGGGCTGCTGTGGTCGGACCGGATCACCGCGGGGGTGACGAGGTGAGTGTGTCGGCAACACTGCTCGCGCTGGCCCTGCTGCTCACCGGGCGCGACGGCGGCGCGCGACTGGCCAGAATGCGCGTGGCCGGACGGCGGATCGACCGCCCGCTCGAGCGCGCACAGGCCGATCCGCTCGCGGCGGCATCGACGTTCGACGTGTTCGCGGCCTGTCTGTCGTCGGGCATGGCGGTGTCGGCTGCTGCCTCCGCTGCGGCGGCGTCGGCCCCGGCCGGCCTGGCCCGGATCCTCACGAGGGCGGCCGACATGCTGGCACTCGGCGCGGATGCGGCCACCGCCTGGTCGGACCCCGGACCGCCGCTCGACGACCATGCCCGTGCGCTGATGCGACTGGCGCGGCGGTCGGCGGAGTCCGGAACGGCACTGGCACAGGGAGTCGCGGAACTCGCGGCCGAATCGCGAAGTGACGCAGCAGATGTCGTACGGGGTGCGGCCGAACGCGCGGCGGTGCTGATCGCCGCGCCACTCGGCGTGTGTTACCTGCCGGCCTTCCTGTGTCTGGGCATCGTCCCCGTCGTGGTGGGGCTGGCCGGTGACGTTCTGCAGTCGGGTCTGTGGTGAGAAGGGGAGTTCGCGGACGGTCCGCGGACGGGAGTAAGGGAGGGCACGATGTCACTGGGAGAAATGCTCGACGAGGTCAAGGTGCGGGTGACCGTCCTGGCGGTGGACGACGCCGGCATGTCGACCGTCGAATACGCCATCGGCACGATCGCCGCGGCGGCGTTCGGGGCGATCCTCTACACGGTCGTCACCGGCGATTCCATCGTCAGTGCGTTGACCAACATCATCAGTCGCGCGCTCAACACCAATGTCTGAGTGACGATTCCGGTGGCGCCACGGTGGAAGCGGCGTTCGCGATCGCCGCGGTGGTGCTCGTGCTGGCGATGTGCGTCGCCGGCCTCTCCGCGGTCGGTGCGCAGGTGCGGTGCGTCGACGCCGCGCGCGAGGCGGCACGTCTGGCGGCGCGCGGTGACCAGTCCACGGCGACCGAGGTGGCCGGCCGGATCGCGCCGGACGGGGCGGCGGTGGACCTGCGGTGGGACGGTCGACTGGTCGTCGCCCGGGTCAGCAGCAGGCCCCCGATGCTGTTCGGTATCACGATCGCCGCACGAGCGGTGGCCGCGGCCGAACCCGGTGTCCGATGAGCGTGGGGCGGCCAGCCTCACCGCGGTCGCCGCCCTGGCGGTGCTGATCGCCGTCACGGGCGGTCTGGCCCACGTCGGTTCGGCGGTCATCGCGCGTCACCGGGCGCAGGCCGCCGCGGATCTCGCCGCACTGGCCGCGGCGACCTCGATCCCAGCGGGCACTGAATCAGCCTGTGCGCAGGCGACTCTGGTCACGCAGGCGATGGACACATCGCTGACCGGCTGTGCAGTGGACGGATTGGAGGTGGTGGTTCGCGTCGACGCGGCACTCGGCCTCGGCGCCTGGCGCTTCGGGCCGGCTCAGGCCGCGGCGCGCGCCGGACCCGTGCTACTCCGGTGAGAGGGGCTGGGTGCCCGCCGGGAACAACCGAGCGTCGCGCACCTCGGAGTCGGTGGGCAGCCGCACCGAGGCCAGTCCGGCGAAGGTGTCCGGCTCGAGTTCGATGCGGTTGATGGTCACATGCACTGGCGCCCAGCCACCGTCGGCGGTGCGCAGACGCATGACCGCCGTCGTGGCGCCGTCCGCGAGCTCCATGATCATCCGCGCCAAGTGGATCCCGTCGTCGGGGTGGACCTCGTTGGCGCGCCAGTCGTAGAACGATGCCGGCGGGTCGAGCCACTTGAGCACCTTCCAGTCGTCCAGATCCACCAGCGCCCGGTGCAGCCCGGACTGGGCCAGTCCGTCGATGATCCGTTGGGCCAGATGGTGCGGTGTATAGGCGGGACCCTCGCGTTCCGCACGCCAGTTCATCGCCCGGCACACCAGCCGCTCTCCGCCGTCCTCCTCCGTCTCGAGCAGCGCCCGCGCGCTGAACCCGACAGCGATCAGCGCACCCCGGTAATCGGTGACATCCCACGTGCTGCAGAAGGTCTGGCCGGGTTCCGGCCTGATCGCCATCGAGAGCACCTTGGTCTCACTCGGATTGAGGTCGCGCATCGGCAGGTCCTCGGCCAGGGTGCGGCCGTGGGTGTCCTCCACGTTGGGGTTGCGGCCGCTGTTGGCCAGCGATTCCGCGGTGGCGGTGGCGACGCCGGTCGTGAGGTCCCATTTGAGCGGGCCGGGTAGCGGACGCTCGGGCGGGTCCGCACCGGGTGGACCGATCCAGACGTGGACGCCGTGGATCCGCCCGTCCGACATCCGCACCACCTCGGTGCGGATCACGCGGTCGTTCTTGGGAGTGATACTCGACAGCCCGTGTCCGGCGCGGACGGTCTCGGCGATGGCGGTCTGAACCGCCATCAGATGGGGGTTGCGCCGCAGGAATCCCCTGATCGGGACCATGTCCTCGGTTCGTCCGCCCCGCGCGACGACCACGGGCTCACTACCCAGTATCTCCACGAGCAGCCAGTCGTGGGCCATGCCCGCGATGCTACGTGGCGCCGGGCCCCACCGGATCAGTTGTGAAGCGGTCAATGAGTGCGCTGCGCCGGCCCCCGATAGGCCTCCCAACTGGTGGCGCGCCGCCCCATATCAAGGTATTTTGCTTGCACGCCCGGTACCGGGTGGGCGGAACGGATCGAGTCTCGAGCGTCCCGCGCGAAGTAGTGGCCGGTGGCTGCCGGACACGCGTGAGGAGAGTCGACCGTCGAGGGGTCGGTCGGTCTCCCGTCAATGGTGACGATCGGTCAGTGCGCGCAGCACCAGGCGCAGCACCTGCACCGCACCGGCCTTGTCGAGGGGATCGTTGCCGTTACCGCACTTCGGCGACTGGACACAGGACGGGCAGCCGCCGGGACACTCACACGCCTCGATCGCGTCGGCGGTGGCGGTCCACCACGTGCGGATCTGGTGGAACCCGCGGGCGGCGAAGCCCGCACCACCCGGATAGCCGTCGTAGACGAAGATCGTCGGCAGGCCGTCCTCCGGACCCACCGCAGTGGACACCCCGCCGATGTCGCCGCGGTCGCAACTGGCCACCAGGGGCAGCAGACCGATCGCGGCGTGTTCGGCGGCGTGCAACGAGCCGGGAAACCGCAGCGGGTCGATCCCGTTGTCCAGCAACGTCTCCGGTGTGATCGTGCACATCGCCGCCATGGTGTCCAGGGTGCGGGTCGGCATGTCGAGTTCGACGAAATCGATGACCTCGCCGGTGAGCCGGCGGCGCAGATACCCGACCACGGTGTTGGACACCGACACTGGAACCAGGCCGACGGTCACCGGCCCGAAGGGCTCCCGTTCACCGGCGCCGGTCACCGCGATATCGGTCACCTCCCTCGCGAACGTGGTGTAGCCCGGATCCTCGGCATGGACGAACGCCACCCCGTCTTCGAAGGACAGCGAGTCCACGACGTAGCTCTCGCCCTGGTGCAGGTACACCGCGCCCGGGTGCACCGAGGCTGCCGCCTGACCGGCGTTGGCACTGCCCAGCATGCGTCCGGTGTCGACCTCGAGGATCGCGATCTGCCCGCCGATGGATCCGCGGATGTCCACCGCCGCATGGGGGTCGAGGCCGGGCACGGGGAAGTATCCGTGGGCCCGGCGGCGCAACAGACCGTCGTCGACCAGTGACTCCGCGACCGCCTCGGCGTCCCACATCCGCACCTCGGAATCGGTGAGGGGAAGCTCGGTGGCGGCGCACAGCAGTTGCGGGGCAAGTACATACGGGTTGGCCGGATCGATCACCACGCGTTCGATCGGCCGGTCCAGCAGGGCGTGCGGATGGTGCACCAGGTAGGTGTCGAGGGGGTCGTCGCGGGCGACCAGCACGATCAGCGCCCCCTGGCCGCGCCGTCCCGAGCGGCCCGCCTGCTGCCAGAACGACGTGACCGTCCCTGGGAAGCCGGCAAGCACCACCGCATCCAATCCGGCGATGTCGACGCCGAGTTCCAGTGCGTTGGTGGTGGCAAGCCCGCGCAACTCTCCCTCGGCGAGGGCACGCTCGAGTTCGCGGCGGTCCTCGGAGAGGTACCCGGCGCGGTAGGACGCGACCTGCTCGACCAGATGCGGCGCGATCTCCTCGAGGCGGGCACGGGCACTGAGCGCGGTGAGTTCGGCGCCTCGGCGGGACCGCACGAACGTCAGTGTGCGGGCGCCTTCGGCGATCAGATCGGCCATCACCCGCGCCGCCTCCGCACCCGCGGAACGCCGCACCGGCGCACCGTTCTCACCGACGAGGTCGGTGAGCAACGCCGGCTCCCACAGCGCCACCGTCCGGGCGCCCTGAGGCGAACCGTCGGCGGTGACCTCGGTGACGGTCTGCCCGATCAACTCGGCGGCGGTGTCGGCGGGTGCGGCCGTGGTCGCGCTCGCGAAGATCACCGTCGGCCCACCCGCCCCGGCCGAGTACCGCGCGCACAACCGCAGCAGCCGGCGCAGCACCAGCGCCACGTTGGATCCGAAGATGCCGCGGTAGTAATGGCATTCGTCGACCACGATGTATTTGAGGTGGCGCAGGAACACCGCCCAGCGGGCATGGTTGCGTAGCAGCGACAGATGGATCATGTCCGGATTGGAGAAGATCCAGCGGGACCGCTCCCTGGCGAACCGCCGGACGTCGGTGGGGCTGTCACCGTCATAGGACGACGGCGCCACGTCATGCAGCGCGGGGACCGCATCGGTGAGGGCCTGCGCGGTGCGCAGTTGGTCGTGGCCGAGCGCCTTCGTCGGCGACAGATACAGTGCGCGCGTTCGGGGCTCGGACGCCATCGCGGACAGGATCGGGAGTTGATAGGCCAATGACTTGCCCGACGCGGTACCGGTGCTGAGCACCACGTGCCTGCCCTCGTGGGCGAGATCGGCCGCCGCGCGCTGATGCGACCACGGTGTCCGCACGCCCCGATCAACGAACGCCTGCACCACATCTGGGTGCGCCCACTTCGGCCACGTCTCGGGGGTGCCAGAACGCGGCGGGAGATCGGCCACGTGACGCACCGGATGCTCGTCGGCCGCAACGCCCGCCACCGCGCAAGACAGCAGCTCCCGGCCGAAATCTGACACTGCCCACCCTTCCGAAACACGCGTGTAACAGCACGCCGAACTATCGACGCCGCCGCATAGGTGAATTGTTCCCCAAGGAACTCCGCCGAGAACTGTCGCACCAGCGCTGAACGTGATTGACTTAGCGCGGTCGCAGCTTCTGTGTTCGTGTACTCGCACTCGCAGGATCGACGTTGCGGTCGCGGTTCCTGCGAGGGTTGTAGGTCGGGTCGAGTTCCGACGACTCCACGAAGGATGGCGGTCGGAACGGGCCCGGTGTACCGAAACGGTGGACCGCACCCGGAGAAGAAGAAAAGGAAACAACAGGAAATGCCACAGGGAACTGTGAAGTGGTTCAACGCGGAGAAGGGGTTCGGCTTCATCGCCCCCGAGGACGGCTCCGCAGACGTGTTTGTCCACTACACGGAGATTCAGGGCAGCGGCTTCCGCACCCTGGAGGAGAACCAGAAGGTCGAGTTCGAGGTCGGCCAGAGCCCCAAGGGACCGCAAGCTACGGGTGTGCGCACCGTTTAGTGCGGCGAGCTGACGAAACGCCCCCATCGATCCGCACCACGGACCTGTGGGGGTGTTTTCGTTGACGGTGCCGGGGGTTACCGCTGCGCGGGGCATCTCACGGGCGGAGCTCTGCTGGCTTACTGTCGAGCCGTGAGCCAGCTGTCCTTCTTCTCGGCAGAGGCGGTACCCCCCGCCGTCGCCGACCTCACCGGGTTGCTCGCGGCACCCGGTCAGGTGGTGCTGGTGGGCAGCGGCCGCGAGCAGGGTGCGCGGCTGTCGGTGGTCGTGGACGATCTGTGGCGGGCCGACGCGCTCGCGGAGATGATCAGCGACGCCGGCCTGCGTCCGCAGATCTCGCGCACCGATGAGCAGACCCCGCTGGTGCGCACCGAGGTCGAGTCGCGACTGGTCGCCATCGCCGCCGAGTGGACCCGTGGTGCGGTCAAGACGGTCCCTTCGCAGTGGCTGCCCGGTCCCCGGGAACTGCGGGCGTGGACGTTGGCCGCAGGCACGCGGGAACCCAACGGATATCTGCTCGGCCTCGACCCGCACGCGCCGGACACCCATTCGCCGCTGGCGTCGGCGATGATGCGCATCGGTATCGCACCGACATTGATCGGTACCCGGGGGGCGCGTCCGGCGTTGCGGATCAGTGGTCGACGACGGCTGACACGCCTGGTGGAGACGGTGGGGGAACCGCCGGAGCATGCCGCGGCGTTACCCCATTGGCCCAGCACTCCGTGACCGGTGACGAGGGGGTCGGTTTGCGTCGGCCAGCGTAGGGTGCGAAATTGTCAGGTGCTGACAGGCGCCGACGGAGGCATCCGGCGCGGGATGGCAACCGAAGAAGTGGAGCAGGTCCAGTTGGCTGACGGTAGCCGCGGAAGCGGGAACGGTGGCGATGAGCCGCTTGCGCGACGAGCAAACGGCGGCGTGCGGCGACTCGTCATTGTCGAGTCGCCGACAAAGGCACGCAAAATCGCCGGTTACCTCGGCTCGAACTACATCGTCGAATCGTCGCGCGGACATATCCGTGACCTGCCCCGGGCAGCGGCTGACGTCCCCGCGAAGTACAAGTCGGAGCCGTGGGCCCGGCTCGGCGTCGACGTCGAGCACGACTTCGAACCGCTCTACATCATCAGCCCCGACAAGAAGGGCACGGTCACCGAGCTAAAGGGCCTGCTCAGGGACGTCGACGAGCTCTACCTGGCGACGGACGGTGACCGTGAGGGCGAGGCCATCGCCTGGCATCTGCTCGAAACGCTCAAACCGCGCATCCCGGTCAAGCGGATGGTGTTCCACGAGATCACCGAATCGGCGATCCGCGCCGCGGCCGAGGACCCCCGTGACCTCGACATCGACCTGGTCGACGCGCAGGAGACCCGCCGCATCCTCGACCGCCTCTACGGCTACGAGGTCAGCCCGGTGCTGTGGAAGAAGGTGGCGCCGAAGCTGTCGGCGGGCCGCGTGCAGTCCGTGGCGACGCGCATCATCGTGCAGCGCGAACGTGAGCGCATGGCGTTCCGCACCGCCGGCTACTGGGATGTCAGCGCCGAGCTGGACGCCAGCGTGTCCGATCCGCAGGCCACCCCGCCGACGTTCACCGCCAAACTCAACAGCGTCGACGGACGCCGTGTCGCCACCGGTCGCGATTTCGACTCTCTCGGCCAGGTCCGCAAGCCCGACGAGGTGCTGGTGCTCGACGAGGCCGGTGCCGGGGCGTTGGCCGCCGGGCTGCGGGGGGCGCAGCTGTCTGTCGCCTCGGTGGAGCAGAAGCCCTACACCCGCAAGCCCTATCCGCCGTTCATGACGTCGACGCTGCAGCAGGAGGCGGGCCGCAAGCTGCGGTTCTCCTCCGAGCGCACGATGAGCATCGCGCAGCGGCTGTACGAGAACGGCTACATCACCTACATGCGTACCGACTCGACGACGCTGTCGCAGTCGGCCATCAACGCCGCACGCAGCCAGGCCGGGCAGCTCTACGGCGAGGAGTACGTGCATCCGACGCCGCGCCAGTACACCCGCAAGGTGAAGAACGCGCAGGAGGCGCACGAGGCCATCCGCCCCGCCGGTGACGTGTTCCAGACCCCCGGGCAGCTACACGCGCAGCTCGACACCGACGAGTTCCGGCTCTACGAGTTGATCTGGCAGCGCACCGTGGCCTCGCAGATGGCCGATGCCCGCGGCACCACGCTGTCGCTGCGGATCGGCGGGGATTCGCGCGACGGACAGTCGGTGGTGTTCTCCGCGAGCGGCCGCACCATCACGTTCGCCGGCTTCCTCAAGGCCTACGTCGAGAGCATCGACGACCAGGCCGGTGGTGAGGCGGACGACGCCGAGAGCCGGCTGCCGAACCTGACCCAGGGTCAGCGTGTGGACGCCAAGGACCTCACGCCCGCCGGCCACCAGACCAGCCCGCCGGCCCGCTACACCGAGGCGTCGCTGATCAAGTCGCTCGAAGATCTGGGCATCGGGCGGCCGTCGACGTACTCGTCGATCATCAAGACGATCCAGGACCGCGGCTACGTCCACAAGAAGGGCAGCGCGCTGGTCCCGTCGTGGGTGGCGTTCGCCGTGATCGGTTTGCTCGAACAGCATTTCGGCCGTCTGGTGGACTACGGGTTCACCGCGGCGATGGAGGACGAGCTCGACGAGATCGCTTCCGGTCACGAGCGAAGGACCAACTGGCTCAAGAACTTCTACTTCGGGGGGGAGCACGGCGTCGGCGATTCGATCGCGCGCTCCGGTGGCCTCAAGAAACTGGTCGGGGTCAACCTCGAGGAGATCGACGCTCGAGAAGTCAACTCCATCAAGCTCTTCGACGACGCCGAGGGCCGTCCGATCTATGTGCGGGTCGGCAAGAACGGGCCTTACCTCGAACGGATGGTGGCCGACGAAGACGGTGAGCCGGGAGCGCTCAAACCTCAGCGCGCCAACCTCAAGGACGAGCTGACCCCGGACGAGTTGACACTCGAGCTGGCCGAAAAGCTGTTCTCCACACCGCAAGAGGGCCGCACGCTGGGCGTCGACCCGGAGACCGGCCACGAGATCGTCGCCAAGGACGGCCGGTACGGGCCGTACGTCACCGAGGTGCTTCCCGCACCCCCGGAAGAGCCCGAAGACGGTGCGCCGGCGAAGAAGGGCAAGAAGCCGACGGGGCCCAAACCGCGGACCGGTTCGCTGCTGCGCACGATGGACCTCGAGACGGTGACCCTCGAGGATGCGCTCAGGCTGCTGTCGCTGCCCCGGGTGGTGGGCGTGGACCCGAACACCAATGAGGAGATCACCGCGCAGAACGGCCGCTACGGCCCATACCTCAAGCGCGGCACCGATTCTCGGTCGCTGGCTACCGAGGAGCAGATGTTCACCATCACCCTCGACGAGGCGTTGAAGATCTACGCCGAGCCCAAGCGTCGGGGCCGGCAGGGTGCGGCGACTCCGCCGCTGCGCGAGCTGGGCACTGACCCGGTCAGCGGTAGCCCGATGGTGATCAAGGACGGCCGCTTCGGGCCGTACGTCACCGACGGTGAGACCAACGCCAGCCTGCGCAAGGGCGACGACGTCATGTCGATCACCGACGCGCGGGCGTCCGAACTGCTCGCCGACCGGCGTGCGCGCGGGCCGGTCAAGAAGAAGGCCGCCGCCAAGAAGGCACCTGCGAAGAAGACGGCGGCGAAGAAGGCCGTCGCGAAGAAGACCCCGGCCAAGAAGGCCGCCGCGAAGAAGGCGTAGCGCGCCTCAGCGCGACACGTCGCTGACCTCTCTGGGGGACATCAGGTTCACCGGGCGGGCCAGTTGTGTCGGGGCGATGCGGCCGCGAAGTTCGACGGTCTCGCCGACGTTCCAGCACAGCGCTTCGGCGTCGAGTGCACCGCTGACCGCGTTCGCCGACGCCAGCACGTGACCCCGCTCCAGTTTGGCGAGTTCGGTCAGCCGCGCGGCCTCGTTGACCGGGTCGCCGATCACCGTGTACTCGAAGCGGGCCTGAGCGCCGATGTGGCCGGCGATCGCGCGACCTGCCGACACCCCGATGCCGAAGTCGGTCTGGCCGAGGACCTTGATGAGCTCGTCGTGCAGTTCTCGCGAGGCGGCAAGGGCGGCGCCGCAGGCGTCGGGGTGTTCGATCGGCGCGCCGAAGATGGCCAGGGCGGCGTCACCCTGGAACTTGTTGACGAAGCCGCCGTGCCGGTTGACGGCGTCGACGACCACGCGGAAGAAGTCGTTGAGCAGGTTCACCACCTCGGAGGCGGGGATGGTCGACGCCAGTTGGGTGGAGCCGACCAGGTCGACGAAGAGCACGGCCACGTCGCGCTCCTGGCCGCCGAGTTCGGTGCCGCGTTCCAGCGCTCGGCGGGCGACGTCCTCGCCGACGTAGCGGCCGAACAGGTCGCGCAGGCGCTGCCGCTCGGACAGGTCGCGCACCATGTCGTTGAACCCGGCCTGCAGCAGGCCCAGCTCGCTGGCGTCGTAGATCTGCATGTGGGCGTTGTAGTTGCCGCGCTGCACCTCGCCCAGCGCCCAGCGCAACTGGCGTAGCGGGTCGGCGATCGACATGGCCACCAGGACGGTGCCGGCCAGGCCGATCACCAGCGCGGCGATGGCCAGCAGCAGAATCGGCATCGTCAGCCGCTCCGCGGGAGCTTCGAGGATGTCGAACTGGCTGGCCACCAGCGCCAGGACGATGGCCAACACCGGGACGCCCGTGGAGAGCACCCAGGTGAGCACCTGCCGCAGGATCACGCCGGGGGCGCGGAAGTTCTCCGGGACGCCGCCCCGCAGTGCCGCCACGGCGACCGGGCGCAGCACGCGTTCGGATTGCAGGTAGCCGATGATGGCGGTGGCGGTGGCGCCCAAAGCCGTGGCGACGGCCACCACGGGGGCCGACTTACTGGCGACGGGCCAACTGGCGACGATGAAAACGACCGAACCCAGGCACCAGTTCGCGACGCTGATGATCGTCCGGTAGAAGGGCATCCGCAGGGCGCGGGCCCGAGCCAGTTTCGTGGTGCTGGGGTCGCCGTCGGCCAGGAGCGCGTCGCGACGCTGCCACCGGATGACCGGGATGAGCAGCCGCAGGCTCAGGTAGGCGCCGACAATGAAGGACACGAACAGGTAGCCCAGGAAGATCGCCAGGTTGAACGCGGGCAGGTCCTGGAGTTGCACGCGGTCTTCCGGCGGGAGGCCGAACCGGAGGAAGCCGAGGACGAACAGCGCGCCGATGATGTCGGCCTGCAGCATGCCGAGTGTGAAGACCGGCCACGGCGTACGCGCGACCCACCGGACGAATGCGCTGATCCGCCCGATCGGTGCCGCTTCCGATGCCACCCGTTTACCGTATCGGGCGGAGGCGACGTTGAGCGCCGCTGTCAGCGAGTTGTGTCGGCCTGACCACTACTGTTGACCGCGATGGCCGGAGTTTTTTCCCGTTTGGTGGGCCAACACGCTGTGGAAGCGGAGTTGGTGGGCGCCGCACAGGCCGCCCGTGGTGATGACGCTCACAGTGCCTCGGTGACGGGGACCATGACACACGCGTGGCTGATCACGGGCCCGCCGGGGTCCGGACGGTCGATCGCGGCGCTGTGCTTCGCCGCCGCGCTGCAGTGCACGTCCGAGGCGGTGCCGGGTTGCGGCGAATGCCGGGCGTGCAGCACGACGATGGCAGGCACGCACGCCGATGTGCGGCGCATCATCCCCGAGGGCCTGTCGATCGGTGTGGACGAGATGCGCTCGATCGTGCAGATCGCCTCGCGGCGTCCGGGAACGGGCCGGTGGCAGATCGTGGTGGTCGAAGACGCCGACCGGCTCACCGAGGGCGCGGCGAACGCATTGCTCAAGGTGGTCGAGGAGCCGCCGCCGTCGACGGTGTTCCTGCTGTGCGCGCCGTCGGTGGACCCCGATGACATCGCGATCACCCTGCGGTCACGCTGCCGGCACGTTGCGCTGGTGACGCCGTCGGTGGAGGCGATCACCCAGGTGCTCATCGAGGGTGACGGGATGTCCGAAGGGGACGCCCGGTGGGCGGCGTCGGTGAGCGGCGGGCATGTCGGGCGCGCGCGACGGTTGGTGGTCGACGAGCAGGCGCGTGACCGTCGCAAGCGGGCGTTGAGCCTGGCGCGCGACGCGGCGACGCCCACGCGCGCCTACGCCGCCGCCGAAGAACTGGTGGCGTCGGCGGAGGCCGAAGCCAAGGCGCTGACCGTGGACCGCAACGAATCCGAAGCCGAGGAGCTGCGGACGGCGTTGGGCGCGGGCGGTACGGGTAAGGGCACAGCGGGGACGATGCGCGGTGCGACGGGCGCGATCAGGGATCTGGAGAAGCGGCAGAAGTCGCGGCAGACCCGGGCGTCGCGAGATGCGCTGGACCGGGCGCTGATCGACCTGGCCACCTACTTCCGGGATGCCCTGCTGGTGTCGTCGGGAGCGGGTCATGTGCAGGCCAACCATCCCGACATGGCGGACAAGGTGGCGGCGCTGGCCGCGCACGCGCCACCGGAGAAGCTGCTGCGCTGCATCGAGGCGGTGCTGGAGTGCCGTGAGGCGCTGGCGATCAACGTGAAGCCGAAGTTCGCGGTCGACGCGATGGTGGCCACCGTCGGGCAGGCGCTCCGGGACTGACTCCGGGTGTTTTGGCCCGCGGTGGGCGCTGCCGTAGACTCGTGCCGCCCGGTCCGCCGGGCGCGCCGCCTTAGCTCAGTCGGTAGAGCGATTCACTCGTAATGAATAGGTCAGGAGTTCGATTCTCCTAGGCGGCTCTCTTTGTCCGCGCCGAGACGACGGTTGTTGACGCCGCTACTCGCATTTCGTGTCAACAACCGTAGGCTCGGCGCGGCACGTCCGCACGTGACCGCTCCGCTTCGTTACTCGTCCGCACGCGCGGGCCAACCCGGACTGGCGGGTGCTGTCGGAAAGAAGTCACGAGGGTGGGTGCCGTCGATGATTTCTGCTCGAACCGCCGGCGGATCCGGCGCTTTGTCGACGCATGTCTGCCTGTCGGCCTCGTATGTCGGCCATGCTTGTGCGAACCCCGGGTCGTTCACCCTCCAGTAAGTGAGCATTCCGCGGACGCGCCAGTCACCGAAAACGTCGCCGACGGGATCGGGCCGCGGGCCGGATTGGGGTGGCGTCGGTCCCGAAGGACCTGTTAAGCCAACACGCACTACGTCGATCCCGCGCGTGTCCTTCGATCCGGTGCGCGCCACGCTCCGATACGAGCCGTCCTCCGTTTTCGAAGCGACGCGGTAGCTGTACCTGCAGATCACCGCAGCGAAGTCCTCATTGGTGCGGTTCATGGAGAGAATGTGGTGAGTGATGTTGCCTACCGAATGCTCCTCGCGCGGAACGTCCAGAGCGGGTCGGGTGACCCACAGCTCGGACCCGCTATCGGGCGCCGCTTGGTCGAATCCTGGGTAGGCATAAGCCATGTCGCCTGCGTATTGGCTGAGCATGAACGATTCGACGAAAGCGCGAACCGGCACGGCGGGGCCCGTCAGCACGTCGATTCCTGGCTCTGCCGTCCACAGGTACCTCAGGTCCGCAATGGGACCCTGCCAGCGCGCGATATCGCGGTTCTCCGTGCACGCCGACACCAAGAACACGAGCAACAGAAAGGCGATGATGCGCTGAACCGCCAACATTAGCCTCCACCACCGGGAATCTTGACGATCATGTTGTACCAGTACATGAAGTCGTTGGACGGATTCGCGTCAGAGCCGCCAAGAGCCTGCTTGATGTAGTCATTCAGGTCATCGCTGTAGTCGGTGTCTGTCGGCACATCCAATCCCCGAGCTTCGAGTTCTTCGCGGGATGCCAAGTTTCCGTCTAGCAGGTAATCACCGGCAACGTCTTCCGGCCGGATCGCCCCCGTCGCCAACAAAGCGTTGGCGGCAAAGCGCGATGCTTCATCAGGCTTCATGTCCGGAACAACCGGAGTCGATGTATCCGGCGCCGGCCCAACGAATGAGTTCTCCATCGCTTCGCCGAAGGTCGCGACTATAGGTCCACCCACCGGTCCGCTCACTCCGCTCAAAGCGGCAATTCCGGTCTTATACGCGGTTTCTCGCCACTGTTGAGCCTCAGCCGCGTTCTGCTGCATTTCATGTGCGGCATCTGCCGCGCCAGCCGAAACCATGCCCTTCAGCACCGCGGCGTCAGCCATCCTGGAGTCATCCTCGGACACCGGCACGTTGTTCTTGACGTCGGTGGCCCAGTCGAGGGAGCGGTCAACTGCAAGCGCATCGGCAGCGCTGTTGAATTCAATGTAGGCATCTTCCTGTGTGCTCAGAATCGAAAAGATGCCCTTACCGATTGGTCGCTCAGAATTGCTTCCGTCGATGTCGGCGAATCCGTCGCCGTCGTCGCCGCCAACGCTGGCAATGTCGTCGACATAGGGGGAGAGGCCGTGGGCGTATGCCTTGACGAGGTCGGGGTTGTAGTCGCCTAACGTCTGACCGCCGATATCCATCAGGTCGCTCTTGTGTGCCCCGAGGTATTCGGCATACACCGCGGCCGTGGCGGAAGCGATGTCTGGTTCGAGGTGATTGTCGTGCGTCCAGCTGAACAGCGCCCCGGCTGCCTTGCCATTGTCATTCCAGGGCATGTGGTTCACGTCACGCAGGAAATCTTGTCCATCGCTCCCGTGAGTTCCGAGCACATGGTCGTGGATGATCTGATGGTCCGGCGCAACGGCTTCGAAGAGGCCCTGCGTCGCCACGGACGCGTGTGCCGCGGGAACGTCGCTGTCCATGACGGCGTCGGCCGCCCTCATCAGACCGCGGTCGATCTCGGTGCCGGTCTGAAGATGGTCGTTACCGTTCTTGACGATGTCCGAAATGGTCTGCAGCTCGCCGTAATTCTTGAGGACATTCGTGTCGTCAACCTGCTTCAAGTCGCCTGCGCCGTTGAGTGTGTCCTGGACGCTCTGCGGAAGCTGGTCAAACCCGCCCGTCACCATCTGGTTCGGATCGTCGACGGCCTCCGGGGTGGTCTCGGTCTTCGGGAATCTGACATCGTCGTTGCTCATCAGCTGCCACGAGTCACCGATGATGTCCCTGTTGTCGCCTAACCGTTCTTCCGCCGATTTGAGTTCCTCGACTGTCATGCCGTTCTGCTGGGCCTGCATCTGACTCAAGTAGGAACCTTGCTCAGGTGACAGTTCTTGCCCAGGCTGGATCTTGCCGATGACTTCTTCGACCCGGGCAGCAGCATTCTGGTCGCCCGCGAGCGCCGCCTGAACATCCTGCTCGGCTTGCCGCTCTGTCGGGGTCGGCCCCATCACCTCCTCGTTGGAGACGAGCTGGATCTCTGGGTCGTCCTTCTTCTCGTCCTTCTCGCCGTTCCCGAACTTCTGGTCGCGGGCCAGCGCGTCGAACTCAGGCGCCAACTTCTTGAGGTCCTGCGCGACCGTGTTCGACTCGGCGTTGGTCTTCTGCACCACCTCGGTGAGCTGCCCGAGTCCCTTGTTGGCGATCTGCATGAGGAACATGTCGCGCTGCTTGCCCGGCGGCACGCTGTTGGCCGTGTCGGTCACCCACTGCCGCACCTGGTCGAGGTTCTGCCGTCCGGTCGCCACCACCTGCGCCGACTGGTCCACCTGCTGGGCGATCTTGCGGTCCAACTCGGCCAGCTGTGTGAACACCTTCTGATGATCGGTGTTCGCCTTGTCGTAGTTCGCCGCCGCGGCCCCCGACCACGTCGATCCCGGCGCCGCCGCGGTGACGCCCGACCCGAGGTTGGTGAGCTGCGGGCTCTTGTCGAAGTCGGTACCGCTTTGCGGGGTGCCCTGACCGAACGTCTCTCTCGCGTTGTCCCAGGTCGTGTAGAAACCGTCGAGAGCGCTCACCGGCACGGCACCCCACCGCGTCGCAACATCATTTGCCCAGTATCCCGTACCCCGGACTACCTCGGTGCCACGAATCCAACCGGACCGGGCGATATGCACACCGACAACGCCGCGGTGCTCGCGCTGACATTGATTGCGTCACCGGCGCCTGGCAACCGTACGAACACCCGATTCAGGCCGGGACGCACCGGAACTTTCACCTCCGGGCCCTCCGACAGCGCCATCATCAGCGATCCGTCGCTGTTCGCCAGGTAGTTGATCTCCGCCGTCCAGTCCGCCGGCAGCAGCGGCCCATCCAGCGGCATCCGCACCGGGAAGTCCGGCTGCACCAGATACCCGCAGTTCGGCTCGGGGCCCGGCCGTATCGCGCGCACCCACGTCACCAATGCGTCGACCACATGGCCCGACGGGTCCAGCACCCGCAGGTCCGTCGTACTCGCCGCGAACTCCGGGCGGTCCTCGACCAACGCGAACATGTGGCTCGCCAGGTTCTCCGGCGCCGCCACCCTCTGCAGGATCAGCGGATCGACCTCCTGGTCGAGCATCGGCGCGTCCACCCCGGCCAGTCCGGCCCGCGCATTCGCCACATAGGCCGGCACCGGACTGTCGCGCCAGATCCGGTGGAACGTCACCGTCGAGTACAGGCTGCTCGCCACGAAGGCGCCCATCAGCGCAACGACCACCGCGGTCCGGCGCCCCGACGCATCCAGCCACCGCACACCCTCCCGGTTCGGCGCGCAGAACCCGACCGCCATCAGCAGCGCCAGCACGACCACCAGATCCGGCAGGTATCGCAGGGTCTGCGCCAACTCGAGGGCGGTGAACCGCGACGACCGCATGAGATAGATCGGCACCTGGCACGCCACCGCGTACCCGACCGCCACCGCCCACACCGGCCCGATCCGCCGCTTGCGTGCAAAGGACACCGCGACGACGGCGGCCAACGCCGCCCAGCCCAGCACCATCACCGCCACCGGCGGGGTCGCCCACGGCGACGCCGGCGCCCACCGCTGCCAATCCCACGGTCCGCCAACCAGTCCCGGCACGATGCCGTGGGTGATCGACCGCGCCAGCAGATCCCACGTCATCGCCAGATCGAAGCTCCACCGCTGCTGGTCGACGACGAGCAGATACACCCCGACCCACGCCGCCGTCACCGCCAGCGCGCTGACCCAGAGCCGAACGCCGCGCCGCCACACCGTCACCACCGCGGCCCGGTCGCCCGTCACGTACGCCAGCAGCGCTACGACGGCGAACGCGACGAACGGGATCACCGCCGCCTTCTCGAAGAACAACAGCCCGCCGACATACACCGCCACCGCCGTCACCGCGTAGCGCTGCCGGCCGGTGCGCACCAACAGCACTGCGTCCGCGCACACCCACGCCAGCGCCGCCAGCATCGGCAGCGAGTTCAGCGCCGCGGCCCACCACGCGAAGCCGGGCACCGCCAGCGGGGTGAACAACGCAAAGGTCAACGGCACCAACAGAACCGGGCGCCAGCCCAGGATGACGTGCAGGGCGCGCAGCAGCGCCAGCGACGCCAACAGCTGCAACACCACCAGGCTCACCGCAGGCAGCACCCAGGACCACGGCGCCACCCGGGTGATCGCCCCCGATAGCAGGAACGCCGCCGGCATCACGTGCCCGTCGTGGTCGTCGAACAGGAAGGACGGCGACAACAGTCCCTGCGTGCCGGCCCGGCCGATCAGGATCAGGTCGTCCCAGTAGAAGTACCCGCCGAACGCCAGCACTGCGCGCACGACCAACTGCACCGCGATGAGCGCAGTGGCGGCGCGGGCGACCCGATTCAGGACTGCCCTGCTCCCGGATATCCGGCGCCCGCCGCCTGGCGCGCCGCCCATGCCGAGGCCACCATGTCCTTCAGCGAGTGACGCATCTTCCAGTCGAGGTCGCGCGCCGCGAGGTCGCCGTTGGCCACGATCCGCGCCGGATCACCCGGACGCCGCGGCATGATCTGCGGTTCGAAGTCGACGCCGGTGACCTCACGGATGGCGGTCATGATCTCGCGCACCGAGGTGCCGGCACCGCTGCCGAGGTTGTACACCGATTCCACCGGTTCGCCGCTGTCGAGCCGACGGGCCGCGGCGACGTGTGCCAGCGCGACATCGCCGACGTCGACGTAGTCACGCACACAGGTGCCGTCCGCCGTCGGGTAGTCGTCACCGTTGATGCGCGGTGTCTCCCCGCGGTAGAGCATGTCGAACACCAGCGGGAACAGGTTGTGCGGGCTGACGTCGAACAACGTCGTGGAACCCGACCCGACGACATTGAAATACCGCAGGCTGGTGTGCCGGAGGCCCGCTGAGCGCCCCAGATCCCGCAACAGCCACTCACCGATCAGCTTGGTTTCGCCGTACGGGGACTCCGGGCGCGTGGGGGTGGTCTCGTCGACCTGATCGGTGTCCGGGGTGCCGTACGTCGCCGCGCTCGACGAGAACACGACTCTGTCGACGCCGACGGTCTGCATCGCTTCGAGCAGCGTCACCATCGCGGACACGTTCTGCTCGTAGGTGTGCAGCGGGCGCTGCACCGAGACCCCGGCGTACTTGAAGCCCGCGACGTGGATGACCCCGGTGACCGCATGGTCACGCAGTGTCTGCTCGACGAGCGGTCCGTCGAGCAGGGTGCCGCGGACGAGCGGCACGGAGTCGGGCACGAACTGCGCCAGTCCCGTCGACAGGTCGTCGATCACGACGACCGGTAGGCCGGCCTCGGCCAACGCCCGGACGACGTGCGAGCCGATGTACCCCGCGCCGCCGGTGACCAGCCACGTCATGGTGTCCTCCTTCGTCGAGAACGCAGGATATGCGCCCGGTCGTACGAGCCCGCAAGTCCGGCGAGGTGCACGGCGATACCGACCACCGGACCGCAGAGCAACGCAATCACGGTCCTGGTCTCCAGGTCCAGCGGGAGCAGCAGCAACAGCACGGCTGCCACGGTCGCGCTCACCCATCCCACCGCGTACGTGCGGTGCATGGCGGCGGCGACGGTCGCCGCGCCGGTCAACGTCAACAGTGCGATCGCCACGGCGGCCGTGGTGAGCCACGCCAGCAGCGCGCCGTCGGCCCGGTACTGCTCGCCGAACCCGGCGCGCAGCAGCCACGGCCCCAACAGCCCCGCGGCGACGACACCGACCGCTCCCAGTCCGACCACCAGCGCCGACGGGGCGATCAGCGCACGCAGGCGGGCGGTGCGCTGGTCGACGAAGTGGGCGATCAGGTTTCCCTGCATCGCGGTCAACGGGACCAACAGCGGCGCCCGGGTCAGCGTCACGGCGAGGATCACCACGCCGCCGGTGGCTCCCAGATCGTCCGACGTCGCCTGCAGCAGGACGGGAAAGCCCATGACCAGGACCGCGCTGGCGCCTGCGGCGGCGATCGAGTGCGCGGCGCCGCGCAGGAACGTCGCCGTGCTGCCCGGGGTGCGCAGCCGCGCGGCCATGCGCGTGGCGGGGGAGCAGGCCAGCAGGATCAGCCACGCGACGGCACCGCCGACCGTCGCCCACAGGAATCCGCCGAGACCCCATCCGGCCGCGAACGTCGCCGCGGCCACCAGTACGCGGATCACCGCGTCGGTCACCATCAGCGCCCCGTACTGGGTCCAGAGGTCGACGCCGGCCAGCATGCCGAGCAGCGTGGCGTGCAGGCAGAAACCGGCCAGCCCGGCGCTCAGCAGCACCACCGAAAGCCATTGCGCCTCAACGAAAACGTGCCCCGCCCACAGCGGCGAGGTCACGACGATCAGCACGGCCGCGACGACGGCGACCACCGCGGCGACCCGCATGGGGCGGGTGTGCGGACCGTCGGCCGGATGGTCTGCGCGGGCGTCGCGCACTTCCCGCGTCGCCTCCTGCAACAGGCCGAACGCCGCCCCGCTGGCCAGACCGAAGGCCCCCCAGAACACCCCGAACACCGAGAAGCCCGCGGGTTCCAGATCACGCGCGGCCAGGTACAGCACCGCGTATCCACACATCGCGGTCACCGCCGTCGCGACACCCACCCGCGCCACGCTGCTCCGCGTGACCGGGCCGGTCGACGGCGCCGCGTCGGTCACAGCTTCGGCAGGTCCTCGGCGTAGAGCCACGCATCCCACAGTGGGCGCAGCGACTCGTCGGCGTAATTGGCCGCCAGCCCGGTGAAGTCGTCGGTGAACGCGGTGCTGTGGCGGTGCCGCGCCGTCCAGTCCCGCAGTAGGGCGTAGAACTTCTCGTCCCCGATCTGCCTGCGCAGGACGTGCAGGGTCAGGGCGCCCCGCTTGTAGACCCGGTCGTCGAACATGTCCCGCGGACCCGGATCTGCCAGCAGGAGATCCTGCGGCAGATCGGCCAGCCTGCGGTGGTAGTGGCGGGCCCAGTGGTCGGCGCTGTGGCCACCGGAGTGCTCCGACCACAGCCATTCCGCGTAGCAGGCGAAGCCCTCGTGCAGCCAGATGTCGCGCCAGCGGCGCACCGTGACCGAATTGCCGAACCACTGGTGGGCCAGTTCGTGGGCGATCAACCGTTCCGACCTGCGGGTGCCGCTGCAGTGGTTGGCGCCGAAGATCGAAATGCCCTGCGCCTCCAGCGGGATCTCGAGGTCGTCGTCGGTCACCACCACGGTGTAGCCACTCGAGAGGGGATAGGGCCCGAACAGGGTGACGAACAGCTTCATCATCTGCGGCTGACGGCCGAAGTCGTGCTCGAAGTTGCGGCGCAGCCGTGCGGGCAGCGCGGCCTGCATGAGCACCGGCGCCTTCGTCAGCCGGTGCATGTCGTACATGCCGATCTGCAGGGTGATCAGGTACGTCGACGTCGGCTCGGCCTGCTCGTAGGTCCACACGGTGTGTCCCGCCCGCACGCGGCGGGACACCAACTCTCCGTTGGCGATCGCACAGTACGGGCTGTCGGTGCTGATCTGGATGCGGTAGCTGGCCTTCGACCCGGGGTGGTCGTCACACGGAAACCACGATGCCGCCCCGTTGGGTTGTCCGGCGACCAGCGCGCCGTTCGTCAGTTCTTCGAAACCGACGTCACCCCAGAGGGTTTCGATGGGCTCGGGAGTGCCGCTGTACCGCACCTCCACCACGAGTGCCGCACCGGCGGGCAGCGCCGTGGACAGTTCGATGCGAAGTTTGTTGTGCGAACAGGAGAACCGCGCCGGCCGTCGGCCGTTGACCGACACCTTGGTCACCCGCAGGTTGCCGGCGAGATCCAGGGTGAAGGCGCGCAACGCGGCCAGCGTGACGGCCGTGATGGACGCCGCGCCCGAGAGCCGGTTGATCGCGACCTTGTACTCCAGGTCGAGCTCGTAGCGCGACACCCGGTAACCGAAATTGCCGGTCTCAGGCAGGTAGGGGTCGATGATCGCGGCGGCGGTCTTCGTCTTCTTCGAACGCGTCACGCAGCGGAGTCCTCCGGGCTGCGGTCGGACCGCTTCTTCTTCGCCGCGGCCTCACCCCTCTTCTTGCGCAACACATCCCACGGCGCGATGGGATTGCCCTGCCAGCGGGTGGACGCCGGCACCTCGTCACCCCGCATCACCAGCGAACCCGGTCCCACCGTCGCGCCGGCGCCGATTCGGGCGGCGGGCAACGCCACGCAGTGCGGGCCCAGCGTCGCGCCGTCGTCGAGCACGACGGTGTCCATGCGCATGATGCGGTCGTGGAACAGGTGGGTCTGCACCACGCACCCGCGGTTGACGGTGGCGCCGTCGCCCAGGGTGACCAGATCCGCCTCCGGCAGCCAATACGTCTCGCACCAGACGCCGCGGCCGATCTTGGCGCCGAGGCCGCGCAGCCAGAGGTTCATCACCGGTGTGCCGCTGGCGGCGCGGGCGAACCACGGGCCTGCGACGGTCTCGACGAACGTGTCGGACACCTCGTTGCGCCACACGAACGACGACCACAGCGGATGTTCGATCGCCTCGATCCGCCCGATCACCACCCGTTTCGCGATGACGGCGATGGCGCCGGCCACCGCACCCGCGGCCAGCAGGACCACCCCGCCGAGCAGCGCCGCCCACAGGTAGCCGAGGTGTATCACCAACGCCTGCAGCGACAGCAGCACACCGACACCGATCGCGAACGTCACGACCACCGGGATCAGCCGACAGGTCTCGACCGCGCCGCGCATCGCCTTCAGCCGCGGCGAGGGCGCAAAGGTGCGCAGCGCGTCGGCCGCGGTGGGCTGGCGGCGCAACCGGACCGGAGGGCTGCCCAGCCACGACGATCCGGCCTTCGCCTTGCGCGGAGTCGCCGACAGCACGGCCACCAGACCGTCGTCGGGCACCTTGCGGCCGGGCTGCGTGATACCCGAGTTGCCGAGGAACGCTCGCTTGCCGATGGTGGCCTTGGCGACGTGGATCCAGCCGCCGCCGAGTTCGTACGACGCCACCATGGTGTCGTCGGCGAGGAACGCGCCGTCCTCGATGACGGTGAACTTCGGGGTGAACAGCGCCGTCGAGATCTCGGTGCCGCTGCCCACCCGCGCACCCAGCGCCCGCAGCCACGACGGGGTCAGCAGGCTCGCGTACAGCGGGAACAGATACGTGCGGGCGGCGTCGAGGAGCCGTTCGGTGGCCCACACCTGCCAGCCGATCCGGCTGCGCACCGGGTGATACCCCTCGCGCAGTCCGAGCGACAGCACCCGCACCCCCGCAACGGTCAGCACCGCATAGGTGATCAACGCCGCCGCCGTGGCGACCGGCGACCACAGCAGCGCGGGCAGGACCGCGTCGAGCACCGACGTGGTGTCGCGCACTCCCCAGCCGATGACCGCCAGCCCGGCCGCGAGGGCCGCCAGGGGCAACGCCGCGAGCAGTAACGACGTCAGCCCGTAGACCGCAACCCACACCGGGGCGCGGGGCGGGCGCTGACCCGGCCACGGGTGCCGGGCCTTGCCGGACTTCACCGCGGGTGAACCCGTCCAGTACTGACCGTTCTTGACCTTCCCCACGACCGCCGAGCCGGCGGCGACGTCGGCGTTCTTACCCACCACCGCGCCGGGGAGCAGGGTGGTCCGCGCGCCGATGGTCGCGTCGTTGCCGATGGTGATGTGCCCGACGTGGAACTGGTCGCCGTCGACCCAGTGCCCGGACAGGTCGACCTCGGGTTCGACCGAACAGCGGTGGCCGATCTTGAGCATGCCGGTCACCGGGGGAGCGGAGTGCAGGTCGACCCCCTTGCCGACCGAATTGCCCAGCGCGCGAGCGTAATACACCATCCACGGCGCGCCCGCGAGGTTCTCGGCGCCGCTGGCCGCGGCGAGCCGTTCGGCCAGCCACACCCGCAGATGGACGGGTCCGCCGCGGCGATAGGTGCCGGGCTGCAGGTTGCCGAGCAGCATGCGCGCGAACAGCACGGCGATGCCCATGCGGCCGATGGGGGAGACGAACAGGACGAAGCCGGCCAGCACCACCCACCAGTTCAGCGGGACCACCCACGACACCAGCGCGAGTTCGGCGGCAACATTGTTGAGCAGCGCCAGCCAGACCACCCACTGCAGCGCAGTCAGCGTGGCCAGTGGCAGCGACAGCGCCACCTGCACCGCCTGCGTGAGCCGTGGCGTCGGCGCGACGTCACGGATGACCACCCGCGGTGGCGGGTCGAGTTCGTCGAGGTATCCGGCCAGCGATCCCAGCCGTGGGTGGTCGTAGAGATCGGCCACCGTCACCATCGGGTAGCGCTGACGCAGCGCGGCCACCAGTTGCGCCGCCGAGAGGGAACCGCCGCCGCACGCGAAGAAGTCCGCCTCGGGACCGTCGACCGGGGCGGCCAGCACCTCGCGCCACAACCCCGCCAGCCAGCCCATCGTGCCGCCCAATGCCGACGCGTCATCGTCGTCGGCGTCGCCGACCGGCCAGGGCAGCGCGTCACGGTCGACCTTGCCCGAGGTGCGGGTGGGCAGTTCGTCGACCAGCACGAGCCGCGGCACCAGGGCCGCGGGCAGCGCCTCGGCGAGCGCGGCGCGGGCCGCGACCAGATCGAACGCCGGATCCGCGCTCGCCACGTACCCGACCAACAGCGGAGTGCCGCTGGGGGTGCGGCGCACCGCCGCCGCGCCGCCGCTGACACCGGGCAGGTGCATCAGCGCCGAGTCCACCTCGCCGAGTTCGATGCGCCGGCCCCCGACCTTCACCTGATCGTCGGCCCGTCCCATGAAGTACAGACCCTCGGGCTCCAGCCGCACCAGATCGCCGCTGCGGTACGCGCGGTCCCAGCCCAGCGTCGGCATCGGGGCGTATTTCTCGGCGTCCTTGTCCGGATCGAGGTAGCGGGCGAGCCCGACCCCGCCGATGACCAGCTCTCCGACCTCGCCGGTGGCGACCGGCAGGCCGTCCTTGTCGACTACCGCCAGGTCCCAACCGGGCAGCGGCAGACCGATGCTCACCGGGCTCGGTCCACTCCCCGGGTCGGCCCCCTCGCCTTCGGCTGGGCGGTACCCCCGGCGCTCCTGCCCGCCGGACCCGTCCAGCCGGGCCGCGCACGCCACCACCGTCGCCTCGGTGGGGCCGTAGGTGTTCCACACCTCGCGACCGGCGCCGTCCTCGCCGGCGGCCAGACGTTCGGCCAGCTCCGGCGGGCATGCCTCGCCGCCGAAGATCAGCAGCCGGACCGCTTCGAGGGCCTCGGCCGGCCACAGCGCCGCAAGCGTGGGCACCGTCGAGACGACCGTGATATCCCGCGACACCAGCCAGGGGCCCAGGTCCATCCCGCTGCGCACCAGCGACCGCGGCGCGGGCACCAGGCAGGCGCCGTGCCGCCAGGCCAGCCACATCTCCTCGCACGAGGCGTCGAACGCCACCGACAACCCCGCCAGCACCCGGTCGCCGGGGCCCAGCGGGTTGTCGGTGAGGAACATCTTCGCTTCGGCGTCGACGAACGCGGCGGCGCTGCGATGGGTGACCGCTACGCCCTTGGGCACCCCGGTTGATCCGGAGGTGAAGATGATCCACGCGTCGTCACGGCTCAGCGGGGCCACCGCACGCCACCCGCGAGACGATCCGGGGCCGCGCGCCAGACCCCGCTCGGTGATGATGCCGACGACGCCTGCCTCGGTGAACACCATGTGCGCGCGCTCGTCGGGATCGTCGGCGTCGACCGGGACGTAGGCGGCGCCGGCGGCCAGGGTGGCCAGGATCGCCACATACAGGGCGTACGTGCCCGACGGCATCCGGATACCGATGCGGTCCCCCCGCCCGATACCGCGGGCGGCCAGCCACTCCACACTGTCCTCGATGTCGGCTATCAACTCGGCGTAGGTCAGCTGGACCGCGCCGTCGTCGATGGCGGGCGCATCGGGGAACCGGGCCGCCGTGTCGTAGAGGATGTCGACGAGGGTGCGCGGCGCGGCAGCGAAATTCGACTGCAGGTACTGATGGAGTAGGTGGGCGCCCGGGACCGCTGCTGTCACCACTTCAAACTACTAAGCAGCCCGCCGGGCGGACCGCACGGCGCGGGCGGCGGGTGGTGACAATTGCATCAAGGCGGGTATCCCCGACCGGGAAAGTTTTATCGGACCCCGATTGGCTCGGTCGGCACGCGCCGGGCACAATCGCATCCGGAGGGGAGTATTCCTTCGCCGCGGTGTCGTCACTACGTCGTCCATCATTGGTCGGCCGGTGCTGCGGGCCGACGCGTACGTCGGCGGAAGAGACCTCCGGCGTGTTCGACGACCGGAGGTATATCGAGTGAACGTTTCCGCCCTGGAGTGGGGCATCACCATCGCAGTCACGGTGGCGGTGCTGCTGTTCGACGTGGTGGCCATCGCCCGGCGCCCGCACGAGCCTTCGATCAAGGAATGCTCGATCGCGCTGTCGGTCTACGTATCGCTGGCCATCGCGTTCGGCGTGTGGGTGTGGCTGTACCACGGCGGGGACTATGGCATCGAGTTCTTCGCGGGCTGGCTGACGGAGTACAGCCTGTCGGTCGACAACCTGTTCATCTTCATCATCATCATGGCCAGCTTCAACGTGCCCAGGAAGTATCAGCAGGAAGCGCTGATGGTGGGCATCATCCTGGCGCTGGTCTTCCGTGGCATCTTCATCGCGCTGGGTGCGGTGGCCATCAACGAGTTCTCCTGGGTCTTCTACATCTTCGGCCTGTTCCTGGTGTACACCGCGTGGAACCTGGCCCGTGACTCCGACCACGAGGACGACGGCGAGAACGCGGTGGTCAAGTTCGCGCGCAACCACCTGACGCTCACCGACAAGTGGGACGGCCTGAAGCTGTGGATCAAGCAAGACGGCAAGCGGTTGATGACCCCGATGTTCCTGGTGATCGTGGCGCTGGGGACCACCGACCTGATCTTCGCGCTGGACTCGATCCCGGCGATCTTCGGTCTGACGCAGGAACCGTATCTGGTGTTCACCGCCAACGTGTTCGCCCTGATGGGTCTGCGGCAGCTGTTCTTCCTGCTCGGCGGGCTGCTCAAACGGCTGGTGTACCTGTCGCAGGGGCTGGCGTTCATCCTGCTGTTCATCGGCGTGAAGCTGTTCCTGCACGCGTTGCACGAGAACGAGCTGCCGTTCATCAACGGTGGTGAGCATGTGGCGGTGCCGGAGATCCCCACGCTGCTCAGCCTGGGCGTCATCGTCGTCACGCTCATCATCACCACGGTGCTGAGCCTGATGAAGACGCGGGGCAAGGGCGCCGACGAGGTCAAGGACGCCCAGAAGAAGATCGAGGACGACGACACGAAGTCCTTCGACTCCCACTGATCGCAACTTTCGACAGGACGCCGGTGACCGCCTAGCGTGACTGCGGTGCGGCTATTCGTGGCGGACCGTGGTGTGTGGGACGAGTTGACCGACGGCGACCGGGTTGCGGTCCGGGTGTCAGCGCCCGACCTGCAGCAGGCCCGGCGGGCCCGCGCCCGGATCCGGGCGGGTAATGACGATGTCGCGGTGATCCTGGACGTGACGGTCGCGGTGGGCGCCGATTTCCGGTCGGCGCGCTCGGCTCTTCAGCCGGGCGCCGAGGATGACCAGACGGTGCGGTACACCGGCACGCTCGACGGGCTCGCCGGCCTGATCGCCGACATCGAAGCGGCCGACGTCGCCGACGGCGTCACGCTGCTCGCCGCCGGTCCGCGCCAGGATCTACGGGCGCTGGGTCGCGACGTGCTGGCACGGTTGGCGCTGCGGGGGCAGCGGGCCAGCTGATTTGGACAGCCGCTGATCGGGCGGCTTAGCGTGCACGTATGACAGCGGCGTCGTCGAACACCGAACTCATCGGGCACATGCTCATCGCCGGTGTATCCGTGCGTGGTTCGGGAAGGGCGATCCGCGGCGTCGACCCGAACACCGGCGGAGAATTGGCACCCGAATACCACCGCGGGGACGCCTCGCACGTGGACGCGGCGTGCGCCGCGGCCGCCGAAGCGTTCGGGCCGTATCGCGCCACCACCTCCGATCGGCGGGCCCGGTTCCTGGAGGCGATCGCTGACGGCCTGGCCGCGATCACCGACGATCTGGTCCGCCGCGCGCACGCGGAATCCGGGCTGCCCGAGGCCCGGCTCACCGGTGAGGCCGCACGTACCACCGGGCAGCTTCGGTTGTTCGCCGCCGTGCTGCGGGAAGGCAGCTGGAACGGCGTGCGCATCGACCCCGCCCAACCCGACCGCACGCCGTTGCCGCGCCCGGACCTGCGCCAGCGCGCCGTCCCGTTGGGGCCGGTCGCCGTGTTCGGGGCGAGCAATTTCCCGCTGGCCTTCTCGGTGGCCGGTGGGGATACCGCGTCCGCGCTGGCGGCGGGGTGTCCCGTCGTCGTCAAGGCGCACGACGCCCACCCCGGCACCTCCGAGCTCGTCGGCCGGGTGATCACCGACGCCGTTGCCGCTGCCGGACTGCCGGCCGGCACCTTCTCGCTGCTCTACGTTGGCCAGGAACTCGGCGTCACGCTGGTCACCGATCCGCGGATCAAGGCGGTCGGGTTCACCGGCTCGCGGGCCGGCGGGCTGGCCCTGGCCGCCGCCGCTGCCCGCAGGCCCGAACCGATACCGGTGTACGCGGAGATGAGTTCGGTCAACCCGGTGTTCCTGCTCAGCGGTGCGCTCGCCGGCCACGGAGCCGAACTCGGGCGGGCCTTCGTTGGGTCGCTCACGATGGGTTCGGGCCAGTTCTGCACGAACCCGGGACTCGTCGTCGGTGTGGCCGGACCCGATCTCGACGCCTTCGTCGCCGCTGCCGCCGAGACGCTGGCCGAATCGGCGGCGACGGCGATGCTGACCCTGGGGATCGCCGAGAACTACCGCAGGGGAGTCGGTGCGCTGGCCGGTGAAGCCGACGTGATCGCCCGCGGATCGGCCGACGGGGGCGCGGCGGTGTCGTGCCGCGCGGCGCTGTTCGGCACTGACGCGGTCAGCCTGCTCGGATCGCCGTCACTGCAGGCGGAGGTGTTCGGCGCATCGAGCCTGATCGTGCGCTGTGCCGACTTCACGGAGATGAAGACGGTCGCCGCCCACATCGAGGGACAGTTGACGGCCACTCTGCACGCCGACGAATCCGATTACGGCCAGGCCGCCGATCTGCTGCCCATCCTGGAGCTCAAAGCCGGGCGAATCCTGTTCAACGGCTGGCCGACCGGCGTCGAGGTCACTCACGCGATGGTTCACGGCGGGCCGTTCCCCGCCACCACAGACCCGCGCACCACGTCGGTCGGATCCCGGGCGATCGAACGGTTCCTGCGCCCGGTCTGCTATCAGAACGCACCGGAGTCACTGCTTCCCACCGCAGTGGCCGAGGGCAATCCGGACCGCCTGTGGCGCCGCATCGACGGCGAACTCACCAGAGACTGAATGTCACGGGGCGCCGGACAGGGTTCGCAGCGCCTTCTCCAGCGAGTGGTCGATCTGTTCCCGCTCGGCGCCCATACCGACGAGCGTGTCGAAGACCAGCGGAGCGAGTATCTGCGTCAGGCCGTGATCCTCGTGGCCGAAGAAGCCGGCGATCTCGAGGAGGACGGCACCGTGGGTGAGACTCCACAGCCGTCCCGCGAGCACCGGCACCCCGTCGTCGCGGATGCGCCCGGCCTCGACCATCCGGCTCACCACATCGAGGAGTGCTTCGAACGACACCGCGAATTCGGCGCTGTCGCTGGTGTTTCCGGTCGTCGTGACGTCGGTGTGGTGTCGGTTCAGTGACTTCGCCGAGGTGCCGAACATCATCTGGTACCGCTCGGGGTGGGCGAGTGCGAACTCCCGGTAACGCACCCCCATCACGATGAAGTCGGCGACCGGATCGTCGGTTCGCGGGATCTCGGTCAGCGCGCGGGTGAAGCGGTCGAACGCCTCGCGGGCGATCGCCTCGACGACCCCGGTCATCCCACCGAAATGGGTGTACACCGCCATCGTCGAGGTGCCCGCTTCGGTGGCCAGACTCCGCGCGCTGAGCGACGGTAAGCCGTCGCGCTCCATGAGTCGCACACCGGCCTCGATCAGTTGCTGCCGGACACCGCTCACTGTTGCCAACGCCTCATAACAGTGTTATACCTGGCGGAAGGGTTATAACACTGTTATTGGGGGGCACTGTGACCAATCGCTATCTGGAGGATTTCTTCGCGCCACTGGCGCAGGAGTACACACTCACCGATCTGGAGGTCGAGGGCGTGATCCCCGAGTACCTCGACGGCCGTTATCTGCGCAACGGGCCCAACCCGATCGGCGAGGTCGATCCGGAGCTCTATCACTGGTTCATCGGCGACGGCATGGTGCACGGCATCCGCATCCGCGACGGCGGGGCCGAGTGGTACCGCAACCGGTGGGTGCGCGGACCCCAGGCGGCCCGCGTGCTGGGCGAACCCCGGCCCCGCGGGCACTTCGGCGCATCCCCGATGGGCGCCAACACCAACGTCATCGGACATGCGGGCAAGACGCTCGCACTGATCGAGGCCGGGCAGGCGAACTACGAGCTGACCGACGAACTCGACACGGTCGGCGTCTGCGACTTCGACGGCACGCTCACCGGCGGCTACACCGCACATCCCAAGCGGGACCCCGACACGGGCGAACTACACGCGGTGTCCTACAGCATGAACCGCGGCAACACCGTGCAGTACTCGGTGATCGGCGTCGACGGTCGCGCCAAACGCACCGTCGACATCGAAGTGAGCGGCAGCCCGATGATGCACGACTTCTCGCTGACGGAACGCCATGTCGTGTTCTACGACCTGCCTGTCACGTTCGACGTCCGTCAGGCGACGGAAATGACCGTGCCGCGCGGGTTACGGCTGCCGGCGCGCCTGCTGTTGTCGGCGGTGATCGGGCGGGTGCGCGTGCCCGACCCGATCAGTGCGCGGCAGCCGACGGTCACGGCGGCCTCGGACCGGCGGTTCCCGTACTCGTGGAATCCGCGGTACCCGGCGCGCGTCGGGGTGATGCCGCGCGACGGCGGTTCGGCCGACGTGCGCTGGTTCGACGTCGAGCCGTGCTACGTCTTCCATCCGATGAACGCCTACGAGGACGGCGACACGATCGTGCTCGACGTCATCCGGCATCCGAAGGTGTTCGCCACCGACCATCTCGGCCCGAACGAAGGGCCCCCCACGCTGGACCGCTGGACGGTCGACCTGGCAGACGGCAAGGTGCGCGAGGCCCGGATCGATGACCGCGCGCAGGAGTTCCCGCGTGTGGACGAGCGCCTGGTGGGCAAACGGAGCCGCTACGGGTACGCACCCGCGGTCGGTGACCGTGCGACCGGTTCCGATGTGCTGATCAAGCATGACCTCGCGGTCGGCGAGACGCTGACACGGTCCTTCGGCGAGGGGAAAGCCCTGGGTGAGTTCATTTTTCATCCGTCCTCACCGGACGCCGCGGAGGACGACGGTGTGCTGATGGGCTACGTGTACGACCGGACTGTCGGCCGCAGCGCGCTGGCGATCCTCGACGCGCAGACACTTGAAGACGTCGCGACCATCGGACTGCCGCACCGGGTTCCGGCCGGCTTTCACGGCAACTGGATCCCTGCCGACCGCTGACTCACACCTCGATCGGCGGTTTGAGGCGTTCCATCGTGTACTGCCGGTTGCGCCGGGCCGCCCACGAACTGGCCGCCAGTGACACCGCCAGAACCCCGGTGAGCACCGCGATCGCCACGCCGAGACGGGAGTCGATACCGCCGACCGTCAGCTGACGTAAACCGTTGACGGCGTACGTCATCGGGTCGACCACATGCAGTACCTGGAACGGTTTCGGGGTGGTCTCCACCGGATAGATGCCGCCCGCCGACACCAGCTGGAACATCAGGAACGCCAGCGTCACCACCCGGCCCACCGCGACCCCGAACAGCGCGTTGAACGCCTGGATGAGGGCGAGGAACGCGCCGGCCACCAGCATCAGGAACAGCACTGTGCCCAGCGCGTGCGTCGCCTTCAACCCCACCCCGAAGTGCACGACCAGATACATCACGACCACCTGGCACAACGCGATGAGCAGGGCTGGCCAGTACGAGGCCAGCACCACCCGCAGCGCGCCGAGACCGTTGACGATCGGCCGGGCCTGCAGCGGGGTCAACAGCATCCAGATGATCAGCGCGCCGATGAACAACGCCAGCGGCAGGAAGAACGGCGCGAACCCGGTACCGAACGTCGCCGCCGGGTTCTCCACCACCTGATCGATGGCGACCGGCTGGGCCAGGGTCTGGGCGACCTCGCTGCGCTGCCGGTCCGACCACTGCGGCACCTGTCCGGCACCGTCGCGCAGGCCCGTGGCCAGTTCCGCACTGCCGTCCCGCAGCCGGCCGGTGCCGTCGGCGAGCGTGGCCGAACCCTGCGACACCTGACTGCCGCCGGCGGCGAGTGCGTCGAGACCACTGTTGAGTTGGTTTGCGCCGCTGCTCAATTGGGCGGCGCCGTCGCGCAGGCGTTCCACGTCGGCACGCAGTCCGCCGGTCAGCGCCCGGGTCAGGAACGTCCGTAGCGAACTGTTCGGATCGCCGAACTCGGCTTCCAGTTGAGCGGCCTTGTCGCGCAGCGTGATCAGACCCTGATCGGTGGTCGGATCGGCGTTCTGTGCCCGCAGCAGTCGCTGGGCGCCGGCCAGGGTGTCGCCGAGGGCGCGCAGCGTCGGATCCGGATTCGCGCGCAGGAACCCGATCACCTGATCGACGATGACGGCCGCCTGCGCCTGGTCGATGTTCAACGAGGCGATGCGATCACTCGCCGAGCGGACCAGACCGCTCACATCCGATGCCAGCAAACCCACTTCGTCGGGGTTCAGCCCCAGGCCGCCGACCCGGTCCAGCACGGTGAGCAGCGGATCCGTCGCCGTACTGATCCCGGCGGACAACTCGTCGGCGCCGGCGGCCAGCGTCGCCGAACCGTCCCGCGCGGTCACCAGACCCTCGGAGAGCTCGGCGGATCCCGACGCCAACCGGTGTGCACCGTCGTCGGCCTGCACCAGACCGTCGCGCAACTGGTCCGCACCGTCGGCCGCCCGGCGCAGCCCAGCACCGGCGTCCTCGACGCCGTCGAGCACCTGGCCGACCGTCTGCTGCCCGATCGCGGCGTCGACCTGCGCCGCCACATCTCGGGCGGCGTTCTGCCCGATGATCGACGCCAAGTAGTTGTTCGTGTTGTTGAACGTGAATCGCAACTGCGCCTTGCGCGGCGCATCGCCGGCCGGTGAGGCGACTGCCGCGCTGAAGTCGGCGGGGATGGTGACGCTGAAGTAGTAGCGGCCGTCCTCGACGCCCCTGGCCGCCTCCTCCGCCGAAACTGGGTGCAGATCGAGCTGGCCGGATGCCAGCAACGTGCCGGCCACCTGGTCGCCGGCGTTGACATGGCGGCCCCCGGTTTGCGCGCCGACATCCTCATTGACGAGTGCGACGGGCAGCCGGTTCACCTCGGCGAACGGATTCCAGAACGCCCACAGGTACATCGCGCCGTACAGCAGCGGCAGGAGCACGATCGTCACCAATGCGATGCGGGGTAGCGTGCCCCGGGAGTAGCGCTTGATGTCGGTCCCCAGGGACATCCCGGCCAGCATGATCATTCGCCCTTCTGGCCGTGAACGAGATCGGCCCGGGAGGTGTTGTCGACGACGATCTGCGCGCGCACCGCGGCGCTCGTGACGCCGTTGACGGTGGTGGTGATGACGGTCTGCCTACGGCCGAGCTCGATCAGCCGCTGCAGCAATAGCTCTCGGTTGTGATCGCTGGTGACGTAGTCGAGGTTGCCCACCACCAGCAGCGGTGGGAGTGCCGTGTTGGCCAACGCGATGCGCAGCAGCAGGCGGTCCAGTTCGGAGAGCTCTTCGACGTACTCGGTGAGCGGCGGCAGCGGCAGGTCACCGAACACCGGCGCGCACACCGTGCGCAGGTCCGCCGCGCGGGCGCGGCGGACGAACCGGTACCAGGGGGCGTTCCAGCGCAGCTGTTCGGTCACCGCGTCGCGGACGGTCACCGATTCGGCCACCTGGTCGAGTTCGTCGATGCCGGCGATCGCCGACATCCTGAAGATACGCCGCGGATCGGTGACACCGAAAACCGAGAGCGCCCCACGGTTCGGGCGCATCCGCCCCGCCAGCGTCAACAGCAGGGCGGTACGCCCCGATCCGGCCGGGCAGACCAGGACGGTAACCCCACCGGAGTCGACGTCGAGGTCGACGGGCCCGTACACCGGACCCCACGGACCCGACACCGCGATGCCGCGGGCCGCGACGGCCACTTCTGGAACGTCGGACATGCGACCTCCTTCGAGGGCCGAGTCGAGTCGGCGCTGTCGCGGAGATGTCGGCTCAGGTCTCGGTCAAGGATATGGAATTCGCGCAGGCAAGGGATGGCATTGCCCACGTCGGCCGGCCGATGTCACCGGTCGGTCCGCAACGACAACACCGTGATGTCCGGTGGCGCGCCGATCCGCACAGGTGGACCCCAGAACCCCGCGCCGCGACTCACGTACAACTGGGTGTCGTCAACCGTGGACAGCCCCGCGATCGCGGGCTGCACGGCACCGACGGCGTAGTGGAACGGCCACATCTGGCCGCCGTGGGTGTGCCCGGACAACTGCAGGTCGACCCCGCGGGCGGCGGCCTCGGTGACCTGTATCGGCTGGTGCGCCAGTAACACCGTCGGGCGGGCGGCGTCGAGCCCGGCCAGGGCGCGGTCGAAATCCGGTGCGTCGGAATGCGATTCACCGGCGAGGTCGTTGACGCCGGCCAGGTGAAAGGCCGCCCCGCCGCGCGTGATCGCCGTGTTCTCGTTGCGTAGCGGCTGCACGCCCAGGCGTTCCAGTTCACGCAGCCACGCAAACGGGTCGTCGACGATGTACTCGTGATTTCCGGTGACGAAGAACGTGCCCTCGGGAGCGCTGAGGTCGCGCAACGGCTCAGCGGCCGGGCCGAGTTCGGCGACCGTGCCGTCGACCAGGTCACCGACGATCGCCACGAGGTCGGGCCCGGCCTCGTTGATCATCCGCACGATCCGCTCGGTGTGCGCCCGGCCCGCCAGCGGCCCCAGGTGGATGTCCGACACCACCGCGATCCGGAAGCCGCTGAACGCGGGGTCGAGGCGGCGCAGCCGGACCGGGACGGTGAGCACATTCGGCGGGCCCAATGCAGTCGCCGCACCGAACCCGACCAGGCCCACCGACGCCGCGCCCGCCGCCGCTGCCCCGGCACGGGCCAGGAACAGGCGCCGGTTCACGTCCGACGAGGCGGCGGCCTGCTCCGCCGTGTCCGGGCGCGCCCGTCGCCGCCGCGTGCGGACACGAAGTGCCAGCCGGACCGGTTCCAGCACGAGCAGTGCCAGCAGAAGGTAGGCGGCGAGCCCGAACCAGAGGTACCCCGGCCACGCGAACCACGCCGACTCCCGGACACCGATCGTCCTCGGCAGGAGCAGCGCCGCGAACAGCAGGACCAGGCATCCGAGGAGGGCGGCGGTCAGGAGCCGGCGGGCTCGTCCCGGCCGGGTGGTGTCCCTCACCAGGCGCTTCCACAGATAGAGGTGGATCAGCGCCAGGATCGCGGCGAGGATGACGATGAACATGTCAGCCCGACAGGCTCCACTTCTCCGCGACACCGCGCAGACCGTCGTCGGTGAGGCGGCCGAACAACCGCAACCGCGCCATGCCGCCGTCGGGGAACACGTCAAGCCGGGCCTCGGTCACCGGCCGCTGAGCGTCGATGAGGAACCGGTGCCGTGTGTCGGGCTGCAGCGCCACCTCGTCGAGCAGGTCGAACCATTCGCCCTCGCCGTCGCGCCCCCGCAGCCGCGCGGAACCCGGTGCGTTGCCGATGAAATACGACGTGTCGACTTCGGCGAAGCTCAGCACGCCCTGGGCGGCCAACTGCACCTGCACCCAGTCGTTGCCCGCATCGCGCCGCCGCGAGGTCTCCCACCCGTCGCCCATGGTGCGTGCGGTGCCAGGCAGCAGCAGATTGTTGGGTGAGCTGTAGAACATGTTGGAACACCCCGTGATTCGGCCGCCGTTCTCCAGTGCCGCCAGATCCAGCGGCAGTTCGGCGAACTGCGGGTCCAGCAGGCCCTCACCGTGTACCCGCAGGCGGGCCACACCGCCGTCGGGGTAGATCGACAGCTTCACATGCGACCAGCGCCGCCCCGAACCGACCGCGAACGGATTGCGGGTGTCCCCGTTGGCGGGGCTGCGCTCGACGATCGTCGTCCAGTGGGTGTGCTCGGCGAGATCGGTCGCCGACGGATGGCCGGCGACGTAGGCGGCCTCGACCGACACCTCCGGCGGGTAGTTGCCGGTGAACCAGGCCGTGTCCACCACGACACCGCGTACGACGCCGGGCACACCGAGCCGGACGATCGCCGAATCGCAGGACTCCCGGTCGGCGCCGCGGCGCCGCCGCGTCTCCCACCCGTCGTACACCTGGCCCTTGTGGCCGAACGTCGCCGGACGGTACTCGGCGGCGGCCGGGGTGATCAGGTTCTCCTTCTCGGCGAACAACTCGTCGTTGGCCCACACAACGGCACCGCCCGCCGCGCGGGAGGCGAGGTCGGGCAACGAGAGGAAATGAGAATGCGGGGTGCTCACCCGCGCAGCGTAGGGGAGAACCTCACCAGTTGCTGTAGCCGCCTTCGGGCCCGAGCATCCGCTCGAGCCGGGCCCGGTTGATCCGGGCCAGCTCGTTGCGCACCACTTTGCGCTCGGTGTCGACGTCGTTGTGCAGGCGGTCGGTGATGGTGCCCAGCACGTCCTGGGCGCAGAAACCGTTGCAGTACATGACGAATCCGAACCCGAAGCGTTCGATGTAGCGGCGGGAGGCCGAGCTCAGTTGCTCCATCACTTCCGGCCGCTCGTCGAACACCGCGCACTGCTCAGCCGCGGACTTCTCGCTGCCCGGGCGGCGGCCGACGTCCGGATACGCCTGCAGGATCGAGTCGATGGACTCCTCGGACAGGGCGAACAGCAGCGCGTCGGCCTGCCGGAACAACTCGTCGTGGTTCGCGTACGGCCGGCCGCGGGCCAGGTCGGCGGCCAGGGCCACGCTGCAGCAGCACTCGTACACCGCGTGGACGGCGCGGCGGATCGGCATGTTGTTGTAGGCCGCGAGGCCAATGCCCTGGTGCATCAGCATGGGCCCATGATCAAAGCCCCATGGCACAGCCGCGTTACGCCATGTTACGGGCGCGATAATTCAGGTCCCGGCGGTCACCTGCCTGACGACCGCCTCCGGCGGTCACCTGCCTGACGATCGCCTCCGGCGGTCACCTGCCTGACGACCGCCTCCGGCGGTCAGTGACCCGGCGTGTACCGCTCGAACGACCGCTTCACCTCGGCCTCGGCCGCCTCGCGGCCGGTCCAGTCCGCTGCCTTGACGTACTTGTTCGGCTCCAGGTCCTTGTAGTGCACGAAGAAGTGCTTGACCTCTTCGAGTACCTGCTCCGGAACGTCGGCGAGGTCCTGGATGTGATCCCAGCGCTTGTCGCCCGCGGGCACGCACAGCACCTTGTCGTCGCCGCCGGCCTCGTCGGTCATCTGGAACATCGCCACCGGGCGCGCCTCGACGATGCAGCCGGGGAAGACCGACTCGGGCAGCAACACCAGCGCGTCGAGCGGATCGCCGTCCTCGCCGAGGGAGTTCTCGATGAACCCGTAGTCCGTGGGGTAGCCCATCGAGGTGTACAGGTAGCGGTCCAGTTTGAGCCGGCCGCTGTCGTGGTCCACCTCGTACTTGTTGCGCGAACCCTTCGGGATCTCGATGACGACGTCGAACTCCACCGCAGTCGGCTCCTTCGCGTGTTTTCAGCCGGGGGGTCGTCGGGTGACGACGCGGGTCCACAGTAAACGAGCGATACGCTGCTGTTGGCGGGGTGGTTCGCTCACCCTTCATTCGACAGCAGGAGTGCTATGCGGCCGACCCGGTGGCGGCGATCAACCCATGTGGTGGTCAGCCTCGCGGTACTGCTGCTGGTCGCCGTCGTCGTCGCGGCCGCCGCGGTGCTCACCGGCCGCACCACCGGCGACGCCCAGGCCGCCAAGCCCGTGCCCGCCCCGGCCACCGCGAATCCGGCCGTCGTCCCTGTCGCCGCATCCGCACCGACACCGACCGACGCGGGTCTCGCCGCGGCGCTGGCACCGGCCCTGGCCGACCCGAACCTCGGCGATCTGGCCGGCCGCGTCACCGATGCCATGACCGGCGACCCGTTGTGGGACCAGCGCGCCGACGTCCCGATGCAACCCGCCTCGACCAACAAGGTGCTCACCGCGGCCGCGGCGCTGCTGACCCTGGACCGCGACGCCAAGCTGACCACCACCGTCGTGGCCGGCGACCAGAAGCGTGACCCCGGCCTGGTGGTCCTCAAGGGCGGCGGCGACCCGACCCTGTCCGCGGCGCCGCGCGGCACCGACACCTGGTACAAGGACGCCGCCCGCATCAGCGAACTCGCCGACCAGGTGCGGCGCAGCGGCGTCGAACCCACCGCGGTGGCCGTCGACACCAGCGCGTACTCCGGACCAGACATG
Organism: Mycolicibacterium baixiangningiae; assembly: GCF_016313185.1. Taxonomy (NCBI): domain Bacteria; kingdom Bacillati; phylum Actinomycetota; class Actinomycetes; order Mycobacteriales; family Mycobacteriaceae; genus Mycobacterium; species Mycolicibacterium baixiangningiae. Next base: position 5,233,787 of record NZ_CP066218.1, on the reverse strand, counting down.
GCGCCCGGGTGGGATCCGCTGGACATCCCCGGCGGCGACATCGCGCCGATGGTTCCGGTCATGCTCGACGCCGGGCGCACACAACCCGTCAGCGAAGAATCCCGCCGCTCGCTCACCCCGGCGGTCGACGCGGGACGCGCCCTGGCCACCGCGCTGCGCATCGACCCCGCCGAGGTGACGGTGTTGCCGGGGCCGTACCGGGGCGGGCGGCAGATCGCGGCCGTGCAGTCACCACCGCTGATGGAGCGGCTGCGGGTGATGATGAACGCCTCCGACAACGTGATGGCCGAGGCGATCGGCAGGGAAGTGGCCGCCCAGCTCGGCCGCCCCCAGAGCTTCGAAGAGGGGGCGAAAGCGGTGCTCGCACAACTGCGTACGGCCGGCGTCGACACCAGGGGCGCGCGGCTGCTCGACTCCAGCGGCCTGTCGGTCGACGACCGCTTGACCGCGCGGACTCTCGACGAGGTCGTCACCGCCGCCGCCGGTGACGAGCAGCCCGCGCTCCGCCCGCTGGTGGACCTGCTGCCGATCGCCGGGGGCAGCGGCACGTTGTCGAACCGCTACCTCGACACCGCCCCCGGCCGCGCCGCCGCCGGCTGGCTGCGCGCCAAGACCGGATCGCTGACCGGCACCAACTCACTGACGGGCATCGTCACCGACGCCCGCGGACGTGTGCTGACCTTCGCGCTCATGTCGAACAACGCCGGCCCGACCGGCCGTACGGCCCTGGACGCGCTGGCGGCCACGCTGCGCACCTGCGGGTGCGGCTCATGAGCGCCTCGGCGGACGATCTCACCGTCGGCCGCACCGTGGACTGGCGGTTCGCCGCCACCGTCGGCGCCAGACTGGCGCGACCCGGGCCGCCGGCCACCGACTACACCCGCAACCAGGCCATCGAGCAGCTCGCGACGGCGGCGCGGGAAGCCGAACTACCGGTGCGCGAGGTCACCGGGCTCAACGAAGGCAGCGCGGTCACCGAGGCACGCATCGTCGACCGCCCCGGGTGGATCCGCGCCGCCGCGCAGTCGATGCGGGTGATGACCGGCGGCACCGACCGGCCGAGCGGCTTCGTCACCGGACACGTGACCGGGGCGCAGACGGGCGCGGTGCTGGCGTTCGTGTCGTCGGGCATCCTCGGGCAATACGACCCGTTCGCCGACGGCGGCGGGCAGGGCGGGGAGCTACTGCTCGTGTGGCCGAATGTCATTGCGGTGGAGCGTCAGCTGAGGGTGTCGCCCGCAGACTTCCGGCTCTGGGTGTGTCTGCACGAGGTCACCCACCGGGTGCAGTTCCGCGCCAATCCCTGGCTCGCCGATCACATGTCGTCGGCGCTCGCGGTGCTGACCAAGGACGGCGGCGACGACGTCACCGAGGTGGCCGCGCGGCTGGCCGACTTCGTCCGCAATCGGGATGCGCACACCGACCCGAACTCGACGGGCGTGCTGGGGTTGATGCGCGCGGTGCAGGCCGAACCGCAGCGGCGCGCACTCGATCAACTGCTGGTACTCGGCACGTTGCTCGAAGGCCACGCCGACCATGTGATGGACGCGGTGGGTCCGGCCGTCGTGCCGTCGGTCGCGACCATCCGTGCCCGCTTCAACCAGCGGCGCCAGCGCAAACAGCCGCCGGTGCAGCGCATCATGCGGGCCCTGCTCGGCGTCGACGCCAAGATCAGCCAGTACACCCGCGGTAAGGCGTTCGTCGATCACGTGGTGTCCAGAGTCGGGATGGAGCGGTTCAACACCGTCTGGTCCGGGCCCGAAACCCTGCCGCTGCCAACCGAAGTCGACGAGCCGCAGCGATGGATCGACCGCGTGCTGTAGCTGCGCTGCGCGCGGAGGTGGCCGGGTTCGCCCGCCGCCACATGTCCGGGCAGCGACGGTGGTGTGTGGCGCTGTCCGGTGGAGCCGATTCACTGGCCCTGACCGCGGTGGCCGCCGGGATCCTGCCCACCACCGCGCTGATCGTCGACCACGGTCTGCAGCCGGGTTCGGCCGCTGTCGCCGAGACGGCCCGGGAACAGGCCGTGACGCTCGGCTGCGCCGACGCGCGGGTACTGACCGTCGCCGTCGGAACCGCGGGCGGTCCGGAAGCCGCCGCGCGCACCGCCCGCTACGACGCGCTGAGCGCGGCGCACGGGGACGCCCCGGTGCTGCTGGCCCACACCCTCGACGATCAGGCGGAGACGGTGCTGCTGGGGCTGGGCCGCGGTTCGGGGCCACGGTCGATCGCCGGCATGCGGGTGTGTGACCCGCCGTGGTTCCGCCCCCTGCTGGGGGTGCGGCGCGCAGCCACCGTCGCCGCCTGTGCCGAACTCGGGCTGCAGCCGTGGGTGGATCCGCACAACGCCGACCCCCGGTACACCCGCAGCCGGCTGCGCACCGAGGTGCTGCCGCTACTGGAGGACGTGCTCGCCGGTGGGGTGGCCGGGGCGCTGGCCCGGACCGCCGCCGCGCTGCAGGACGACAACGACACCCTCGACGCACAGGCCGACGCGGCGCTGGGCGACGTGACGACCGGTGTGGGCCTCGACACTGCACGGCTGGCGATGCTGCCCGCCGCCATCCGGCGCCGGGTGATCCGCGCCTGGCTGCTCGCCGGTGGCGCCCGCGGGCTGACCGACACCCAGATCCAGGGAGTCGACGCCCTGGTCAGCGCCTGGCGCGGACAGGGCGGGGTCGCGGTCGGCTCGGAGCTGACGCGTCAGCGCCTGATCGCCGGGCGCCGCGACGGGATCCTGACCCTGCGTCGTGAGCCGGTGTAGAACAGCCGCGTTGGTTCCGGCCCCAACGGCATGGCACGCTTGGGACGTGCCTGCGCATTCAGCCGACCTGTACGACGGCGACATCAAATCAGTGTTGCTTTCGGAGGAACGAATCCAGGCTCGGACGGCCGAGCTGGCTGCGCAGATCGCCGACACTTATCGCGACGCCGTCACCGAGCACGGGCAGGACCTGCTGCTGGTGACGGTGCTCAAGGGCGCCGTCATGTTCGTCACCGATCTGGCCCGCTCGATCCCGCTGCCCACGCAGCTCGAGTTCATGGCCGTCAGCTCGTATGGATCCTCGACCTCGTCGTCGGGGGTGGTACGCATCCTCAAAGACCTCGACCGCGACATCAACGACCGTGACGTGCTGATCGTCGAGGACATCGTCGACTCCGGCCTCACGCTGTCGTGGCTGCTGCGCAACCTGGCCACCCGGCAGCCGCGCTCGTTGCGGGTGTGCACGCTGCTGCGCAAACCCGACGCCGTACGCGCCGACGTCGACATCACCTATGTGGGTTTCGACATCCCCAACGAGTTCGTCGTCGGCTACGGCCTGGACTACGCCGAGCGCTACCGGGACCTGCCCTACATCGGCACCCTCGAGCCGAAGGTCTACAGCGACGGCTGACCGCCCTGCGGCGTCAGTCCAGCTCCCAGACCACCGTCACGCTGAACCCGACGGTCTGCTGGCCGGGTTCGAGCGGGACGGCCATCGCCACGTCAGCGCGCGGCATCGGGGTGGGCGGCGGTGCGCCGACCGACTCCGAGATCGAGATGACGTTGCCGAGGTCCAGACCGGACAGCTCGGCGTACTGCTCGGCGCGACCCTTGGCATCCTCGAACGCCCGGGCCCGCGCATCGCGGATCAACTGCGAATCGTCCTCGATCGAATAGTTGACCGAGTTGATGCGCGTGGCGTCACCGCCCGTGCTCACGATCAACGCAAGCGCCTGCGACGCCGCGCTCAGATCGCGGATCTTGACGTCGATCGAATTGCTCGCCCGGTAACCGATGATCGCGGTGCCGTCGGCGTCGAACTGGGGTTGGAGGCTGACCTGCGTGGTGCTGATGTCCTCGCGGGCGACGCCGGCGTCGACCACCGCGTCGATGACGGCCTGCTGGCGTTCACTGGACTGGTTCATCGCACCGGTCACGTCGGCGGCGATCGCCTCCATCGCGACGCTCGCGGTCAAGGTGTCCGGTGTGCCCTGAACCTGACCCGCTCCCACGACGGTGACCTGCCGAGTGTCCGCGGGTGCGCCGGCCGTGGGACCGGAGGTGGCGTCACACGCCGCGACGCCCATGACCGCCAGACCTGCCGCGGCGAGGACGGACAACCGGGTCTTTGCGCGTGCAGCGATCGGCATGCCAGGCACCCTACCGTCAGGGGGTGACCAAGATCTTGCATTGCTCGTCGGGTCGGGCTAGCGCATCGAACGCCTCACCCACACCGTCGAGGCCGACCTCCCCGGTGATCAGCGGCGCGACGTCGAGTGCCCCCTCGGCGATGGCGCGTAACGTCTCCGCGAACTCGCCTGCGTCGTAGGCGAAGACGAACTGGACGGTGAGTTCCTTGGGGGCGGCGTAGAACGGCACCAGCTCGTCCGGTTCCATGCACACCCCGGCGACCACCACGCGGGTGCGGGCGGGCGCGCGGCGCAGGATGTCGTTGAGGATGCCGGGCGCGCCGACCGCTTCGAACACCACCGCGGGCGTCGTACCGTCGAACGGTGACCGCTGGGCCGGGTCGACGGCCTCGTGTGCGCCCATGGTCTGTGCGAGCCGGCGCCGCGAAGCCGAGAAGTCCGCGGCGACAATGTGTTCCACACCTCGGAGGCGCAGCGCGGCGATGATCGCCATTCCGATCGGCCCGCAGCCCAGCACGAGGGCGGACTCCCCGCGGGTGATCGCGGACTTGTTCACCGCGTGCAGGCCCACCGCCATCGGCTCGGTCAGTGCGGCGCGCCGGGGATCCAACCCGTTCGGCACGGGCAGCAGCAGCGGCGCCGAGAGCAGCATGCGCTCGGCATATCCGCCGATGACGCTGTTGGAGTACACGATCGGGGCGACACCTGTCGTCGAGAGCAGGACCGGAATCGAGGTCACGACGGTTCCCGGCGGCGGCGCGTCGGTGTCCGGGCCGGCCTCGAGGACCTCGGCGGAGATCTCGTGGCCCATGAACACATCGGCCGACAGGTCGACGGGGTCGCCGAGTGCGGGCATCCCCTCCATCTGCGCTCCGGCCGCCAACGCGTCGGCGCCGTGTGCGGCGAAGTGCAGATCGGATCCGCAGATGCCGCACGCCTTCACTGCGACCAGTACCTGCCCCGGAGCCGGAACCGGTTCGGGCACATCGTCGCGCAGTACCATGCGTCCGTCGCGCAGTACCGCCGCGCGCACTACCGGGTATCCGTCTTCAACTCGTCGGTGTGCTCGGTGATCGCCTTGACGATCGCGTCGCCTGCCCGGCCGAGCAACTGGTCCCGCATACCCTTGGCCCAGTCGTGCGAGGCGCGCGGCGCGGTCAGCTGTCCCTTGAAGTGCGGCATCACCTTTCGCGCGAACAGGTCGTAGGAGTGGTAGGTGGCTTCCGGTGAGGCCCAGTCGTGGCCGAGTAGCAGCAGTGTCCCGAAGCCGCCGGACTTCTCCAGCAGATCCTCGATGTAGGCGATGGCGTCGTCCGGTGTGCTGATACAGCAGTTGCCCTGCGCGGCGTATTCGCTGACGAACTCGCGAGGGGAGCGTTCACCCTCGACGCTGTTGGACAGCGGCACGAACCCCGCGGCACCGAAGTAGTTCGCGAAATCGGCCAACCCGTAGGTGCAGTCGTCGATGGCCTGCTCGCGGGTGTCGGCGAGGTGCATGATCGACAGGACCCGCCAGTCGCCCCGGTCCGGTTCGGGACGGCCGGATTTGGCGGCCTGGTCGACGACGACCTGCCACGTCGACTCCAGTGCGGCGAACCCGCCGGGCACCGACATCGACAGTGACAGCAGCGATGTGCCCAGCGCACCGGCCAGTCGCGGCCCGGACGGGGATATCATTGCCGCGGTGGAGATCTCCGGATACGGCCAGGTGTAGGGCCGGATGTGCAGTTGCGCGTCGCGCAGCGTGAACCAGTCGGTCTCGCGGGTGATGCGTTCGTCCGGCTCCGCGCGGAACAGCGCGAGGATCGCCTCGAGCGACTCCTGCATCATCCGGCGCTGCTCGACCGGGTCGAGGCCCATCATGTAGGCGTCCGACGGCAGTGCGCCCGGACCGGTGCCGAACATGACCCGTCCCCGGGTCAGGTGGTCCAGCAGCACCCAGCGATCCGCCACCATCAGCGGATGGTGGTATGGCAGCGACACCACCCCGGTGCCGAGGCGGATGTGCCTGGTGCGCTCCGCGGCCGTGGCGATGAACACCTCGGGGCAGGAGATGAGTTCGTAACCGCCCGAGTGGTGCTCGCCGAACCACGCCTCGTCGAATCCGAGCCGATCCAGCCGCACCACGCGTTCCAGGTCGTATTCCAGTGCGACGGTAGGGGATTGGCCGACGGGATGGAACGGGGTGATGAACACGCCGAAGTCCAGCGGTTTGCGGGTCATACCAGCTCCAATCCGGACAGGTGCTCCAGCAGCAGGGCGTTGACCTCGTCGGGGCGTTCCTGCTGTAGCCAGTGGCCGGCGCCGTCGAGCAGCACCTCGCGGTACTCCCCGGTCACCAGATCGGTCACCCGGTGGCGCGGGGTGAAAGCGAGGACCGGGTCCGCGCTGCCCGCGATGAACAGCGTCGGCACGGTGATGGTGGCCGCCGGTGTGGTGGCGGTCAGTTCCCAGTTCCGGTCGAAGTTGCGGTACCAGTTCAGTCCGCCGGTGAAGCCGGTGCGGGTGAACACCTCGGCGTAGTGGTCGAACTCCTCCTGGGCCATCCACTCCGGCAGCGGCGGAAGCGGTTTGTCCACGAGTTCGGTGGCCGGGGCGGTGAACCCCTCCAGCGCCACCATGCGCTGCAGAGACTCCCGCGGGTTGTGGCCGAGGTCGGCGTCGGCGACCCCGGGCTCCTGGAAATACAGGATGTAGAAGAAGTGCTCACCGAAGGTCTTGCGCCACATCTGCGTCGGCGGGTTCTTGGCGCGCGGCACCGGCGGCACGCTGAGGTTCACAAGCGCCGCGATCCGGTCGGGATGCAGCAGCGCGAAGTTGGTGACCACCGGCGATCCCCAGTCGTGTCCGACCATCACCGCGCGTTGTGCGCCGACGTCGTCGAGCAGTCCGGCGAGGTCTCCGGCCAGCGCGACGATGTCGTAGTCGTTCACGGCCTCGGGGCGTGACGAGGCGCCGTAGCCACGCTGATCGGGCGCGATCACGTGGTAGCCGGCGTCGGCGAGGACTGGGATCTGATGGCGCCACGAGTACGCGAGCTCCGGGAAGCCGTGCGCGAGGACGACGACGGGCGCTCCGCGTTCACCGGCCTCCACGATGTGCAGGCGTACGCCGTTGGTGTCAACTGACCGTTCGGTCGGGGTGATCACCGTTTCACCCAAGCACACGGGCCGAGGCTGCGGAAGGGTGTGGACACGCCCGTGTCCACAACGCTGCGCGGCTGCGAACTCGCCGACTTCCACGTCGGGGTCGTCGATCGCCGACATTCGCGACCATGGGGTAGAAGTCGAGGGGCCAAGCCGTCGGACCGTGCCCATGGTTCCCGTCGGGAACAAGCAGACGTTGGTCTAGCGGTAGCCTGAACTATCCCAGCTGCACATATCGGAAGGACGCGGCCGGCAGCCACTGCGGGCCTAGGAGAAGATGAACCGGAAAAATGTGATCCGCACGCTGATCGTGATCGCGGTCGTGCTGTTGCTGGGTTGGTCGTTCTTTTACTTCAGTGACGACACCCGCGGGTACAAACCCGTCGACACCTCCGTGGCGATCGCGCAGATCAACGCCGACAACGTCAACAGCGCCCAGATCGACGACCGCGAACAGCAGCTGCGCCTCGAGCTGAAGAGTGGCAACGGCGACACCGAGGACAGCGACAAGATCCTCACCAAGTACCCGACCGGGTACGCGGTCACCCTGTTCGAGGCGTTGCAGAACAAGAACGCCAAGGTCAACACGGTCGTCAACCAGGGCAGTGTGCTGGGTTCGCTCCTGATCTACATGCTCCCGCTGCTCCTGCTCGTGGCGCTGTTCGTCTTCTTCTCGCGGATGCAGACCGGCGGCCGGATGGGCTTCGGCTTCGGCAAGTCGAAGGCCAAACAACTCAGCAAGGACATGCCCAAGACCACGTTCGCCGACGTCGCAGGTGCAGACGAAGCGGTCGAAGAGCTGTACGAGATCAAGGACTTCCTGCAGAACCCGAGTCGCTACCAGGCGCTGGGCGCGAAGATCCCCAAGGGCGTGCTGCTCTACGGTCCGCCCGGCACCGGCAAGACGCTGCTCGCCCGCGCCGTCGCCGGTGAGGCCGGGGTGCCGTTCTTCACCATCTCCGGTTCGGACTTCGTCGAGATGTTCGTCGGCGTCGGCGCCTCTCGCGTGCGCGACATGTTCGAGCAGGCCAAACAGAACAGCCCGAGCATCATCTTCGTCGACGAGATCGACGCCGTCGGCCGCCAGCGCGGCGCGGGTATGGGTGGCGGACACGATGAGCGCGAGCAGACGCTCAACCAGCTGCTCGTCGAGATGGACGGCTTCGGCGACCGCCAGGGCGTCATCCTCATCGCGGCCACCAACCGACCCGACATCCTCGACCCGGCGCTGCTGCGGCCGGGCCGGTTCGACCGTCAGATCCCCGTCACCAGCCCCGACCTCGCCGGCCGTCGCGCCGTGCTGAAGGTGCACTCGCAGGGCAAGCCGATGGCCGGCGACGCCGACCTCGACGGCCTGGCCAAGCGCACCGTCGGTATGTCCGGCGCAGACCTCGCCAACGTCATCAACGAGGCCGCGCTGCTCACCGCACGCGAGAACGGCACCGTCATCACAGGTCTGGCGCTCGAGGAAGCCGTCGACCGGGTGGTCGGCGGACCCCGCCGCAAGAGCCGCATCATCAGCGAGCACGAGAAGAAGATCACCGCCTACCACGAGGGCGGTCACACCCTGGCGGCCTGGGCGATGCCCGACATCGAGCCCATCTACAAGGTGACGATCCTCGCCCGCGGCCGCACCGGCGGCCACGCGGTCGCCGTTCCCGAGGACGACAAGGGCCTCATGACCCGGTCGGAGATGATCTCCCGGCTGGTGTTCGCCATGGGTGGCCGCGCCGCAGAGGAACTCGTGTTCCGCGAGCCCACCACCGGCGCGGTGTCCGACATCCAGCAGGCCACCAAGATCGCCAGGGCGATGGTCACCGAGTACGGCATGAGCAGCAAGCTGGGTGCCGTGCGGTACGGCACCGAGCACGGCGACCCGTTCCTCGGCCGCACCATGGGCACCTCGTCGGACTACAGCCACGAGGTCGCGCAGATCATCGACGACGAGGTCCGCAAGCTCATCGAGGCCGCCCACACCGAAGCGTGGGAGATCCTCACCGAGTACCGCGACATCCTCGACACCCTGGCCGGTGAACTCCTGGAGAAGGAGACCCTGCACCGCGTCGAGCTCCAAGCCATCTTCGGTGATGTGAAGAAGCGGCCGCGCCTGACGATGTTCGACGACTTCGGTGGCCGCGTGCCGTCGGACAAGCCGCCGATCAAGACCCCCGGCGAGCTGGCCATCGAACGCGGTGAGGAATGGCCGCAAGCCAAGCCGGAACCCGCGTTCAAGGCCGCGATCGCCGCGGCCAGCAAGGCCGCCGAGGAAGCCGCCCGCAAGAACGGGTCCAACGGATCCAACGGCAGCAACGGAGCGCCCAACGGTGCGACGCAGCCCGACTACGGTGCCCCCGCCGGCTGGCACGCTCCGGGCTGGCCGCCCCCGCAGGGTTCGGGCCAGCAGGGTCCGGGTCAGCAGGGCGGGTACTGGTATCCGCCGCCGCCGCCGAACCCGTCGGGCTGGCGCGAACCGCATCGGCAGCAGCCGTATCCGCCGTACCAGTCCTACCCGCAGCCCGGTCAGCAGCCTCAGGGTGGCAACCCCCCGCGCGAACCCCAGCAGGAGCAGGGGCGCGACGGCGACCGTCCAGGGGACCGTTCCAACCCGCCTGCGCAGAACTGACAATTTCACAAGGAGGCCTCGATGACGCGGTCGCACAACTCGGCCACGGTGAGCATCGCGGGGTTTGATCAGCAGCGCGCCGAGGCAGCGGTGCGCGAACTGCTGATCGCGGTCGGGGAGGATCCCGACCGGCATGGACTCATCGACACGCCGGCTCGGGTGGCGCGTGCGTACCAGGAGATGTTCGCGGGCCTCTACGTCAACCCCGACGACGTCCTCAACACCACTTTCGACGAGCAGCACGACGAAATGGTGCTGGTCAAGGACATCCCGATGTACTCCACATGTGAACACCACCTGGTGGCGTTCCACGGCGTCGCACACGTCGGATACATCCCGGGCGAGGACGGCCGGATCACCGGGCTCTCGAAGCTCGCCCGGGTGGTCGACCTGTACGCGAAGCGCCCGCAGGTGCAGGAGCGGCTCACCGGTCAGGTCGCCGATGCGCTGATGCGCAAGCTCGACCCCCGCGGGGTGATCGTGGTGGTCGAGGCCGAGCACCTCTGCATGGCGATGCGCGGCATCCGGAAACCCGGCGCAACCACCACCACCTCCGCGGTCCGCGGCCAGTTCAAGACAGACAAGGCTTCGCGGTCCGAGGCACTGGACCTGATCTTGCGGAAGTGAGCGCCGCCGGGGTGCAGGTGATGGGGGTCGTCAACGTCACCGACGACTCGTTCTCAGACGGAGGCTTGTTCCTCGATGCGGGCCACGCCGTCGCACACGGGATGGCGCTGGCCGCCGAGGGTGCGGCGATCATCGACGTCGGCGGCGAATCGACGCGGCCTGGTGCCAGCAGGGTCGATCCGGACGTCGAGACCGCTCGGGTCGTGCCGGTGGTCGAAGCGCTCGCGGCAGGCGGCATCACGGTGAGCATCGACACGATGCACGCCCGGGTGGCCGAGGCCGCTCTGGAACACGGCGCCGCGATCGTCAACGACGTGTCCGGCGGCCGCGCCGATCCGGACATGGCGCGGGTGGTCGCCGAAGCCGGGGTGCCGTGGATCCTGATGCACTGGCGTTCGGTCGACGCCGACGACCCGCACCGGGTGCCGTCCTACGGCGATGTGGTCAGCGAGGTGCGCGCGGAGCTGCTCACCAGTGTGGACGCCGCGGTCGCGGCGGGCGTGGAGCCACGGAACCTGATCATCGACCCGGGCCTCGGATTCGCCAAGACCGGACAACACAATTGGGCGCTGCTGCACGCGCTCCACGAGCTGGTGTCCACGGAGATACCGGTGCTGGTCGGAGCGTCCCGCAAACGGTTCCTCGGTGCCCTGCTCGCCGACGCCTACGGGGCGGTGCGCCCGCCCGACGGCCGGGAGACCGCGACGGCGGTCATCTCTGCGCTGGCCGCGATGCACGGAGCGTGGGGCGTGCGGGTGCACGACGTCCGTGCCACCGTGGACGCGCTGAGAGTGCTGGAGGCCTGGGAGGGCGGTGGGAGTGACTGACCGTATCGAACTGCGCGGGTTGAGCGTTCGCGGCAACCACGGAGTCTTCGACCACGAGCGTCGCGACGGCCAGGACTTCGTTATCGACCTGACGGTGTGGCTGGACCTGACCGCCGCGGCGGCCAGCGACGACCTCGCCGACACCGTCGACTACGGCGGTCTGGCACAACGGGCGCACGACATCGTGGCGGGCCCACCCCGGGATCTGATCGAGACCGTCGCGGCGGAGATCGCCGAGGACGTGATGAACGACGACCGCATCGAGGCCGTCGAGGTGGTCGTGCACAAACCACAAGCGCCGATCCCGTTGACCTTCTCCGACGTCGCAGTGGTGGCGCACAGGTCCCGCACGCGTGAGGAGCGCAGATGACGAGAGTCGTGCTGTCCATCGGCTCGAATGTGGGTGACCGCCTGGCACGGTTGCAATCCGTGGTCGACGGCCTCGGTGGCGCCGTACGCGCGGTGTCACCCGTCTACGAGACCGCGGCGTGGGGTGGTGTCGAACAGGGTCCGTTCCTCAACGCGGTGCTCATCGCCGATGATGCCGACCTGGACTGCCACGGCTGGCTGCGTTGCGGGCAGGCGTTGGAGCAGGCCGCCGACCGCATCCGCGGGCAGCGCTGGGGGCCCCGCACCCTCGACGTCGACATCATCACCTGCCACGACGGTGACGACGAGATACTCTCTGCGACAGCGGAACTCACGTTGCCGCATCCATACGCGCATCTACGGGCGTTCGTTCTGACGCCGTGGCTGGCGGCCGATCCGGACGCCACGCTGACGGTGGCGGGCACGAGGCGTCCGGTGTCGCTGTGGCTGGAGGAACTCGATCCCGCCGAGCGCGCGAGCGTCCGGCTGACCGACCTGGCCCTGCGCACGGAGATAGCGGCGGACTGATGGGCCCGACCCGTAAACGCGACCTCGCGGCCGCGGCGCTCCTGGCAGGCATCTTCGGATACGTCGCGGCGCTGCTGGCCTATCCGCAGATGTTCCCGCCGATCACGCTGTGGACCGGGTTGTCCCTGCTCGGCGTCGCCGTCGCGATCGCGGCGTGGGGCGTCAACGTGCGCACCAAGATCCGCGACGGTGAGATCGGTGACGGTCCGGGCCGCCTGCACCCTCTCGCAGTTGCCCGCTCGGTGGTGATCGCGAAAGCGTCGGCATGGGTGGGGGCCCCGGTGTTGGGCTGGTGGGCGGGAATCCTCGTACAGCTGCTGCCGCAGCGCGGTGCGTTGCGGGCGGCCGGTGAGGACACCGCCGGCGTGGTGGTAGCGGCGCTCAGCGCGCTTGCGCTCATGGTTGCCGGTCTGTGGCTTCAGCATTGCTGCAAGTCGCCGCCCGAGCCGCCCGAAGACCCCGACCCGGCGTCGGACTGAACGCTCTCCCGGGACGGCCTTCGAATCGCCGCGCGGGTCGACACGCTCGATGACCTGTGGCGGGTACAGTCGGCCCATGACTGTCCTGCCCCGCGGACCGCGCGCCCGGCGCGGCAATCGCAGGCCGGGCTGGATGCTGCTGACAGTGTTGCTGGTCCTGGCGATCCTGGCAAGTTCTGCGCTGGTGTTCACCAACCGGGTGGAGTTGCTCAAACTCGCCGTCATCCTGGCGTTGTGGGCTGCGGTGGCCGCCGCGTTCGTCTCGGTGATCTATCGCCGGCAAAGTGATCACGACCAGGCGAAGGCGCGCGATCTCAAGCTCGTCTACGACCTTCAGCTGGACCGGGAGATCTCGGCGCGCCGCGAATACGAGCTGACCGTCGAGTCACAGCTGCGCCGCGAGCTCGCCTCCGAACTGCAGGCCCAGGCCGCTGACGAGGTGTCCGCACTGCGTGCCGAGCTCGCCGCGCTGAGAACGAATCTCGAGATCCTGTTCGACACCGATCTGGCGCACAGGCCTGCCCTCGAGCACGACCGCACCACCGTGCGCGCCTACCGTGACTGGGCGCCCGACTCCGAGACCACCGGCCGCGTGAGCAGCAGCCGACTCGACGCGATGCTGCGTGAAGCCGATGTCGACCAGAGCGAGTCGCGCACCGAGGAAAGCCCGATCATCGACGTGCCCGCCGAACCGCAACCGCCTGAACCGGATTGGGTGCCACCGCCCGGGTTCGGCGGTGCGCACCGGCGTCCGTCGGAAGCTGAGCCGCCCGAAGACGAACGACGCGGCAGGCGACGTCGTGCGGAGGAGCCGGTTCCTCAGGAGGAGACCCCGGCCTGGGTGGCGCCCGCGCCGGCGCAGGGCCCACCCCCGGCTCCAGAACCAGAACCAGAACCGGAGCCAGAACCGGAGCCAGAACCGGAGCCAGAGCCAGAGCCAGAGCCAGAGCAGGCACCGGAATCGGAGGCGGACACCGAACCCGGGATGGCGGCGCAGCAGGCGCCGATTCCGTGGCAGCGTCCCGCACCCGCACCCGCACCCGCACCGAAACCGGCGCCCGCACCTGCACCGGCGCCCGAGCCCTTGCCACCGCAGACTCCATCTCAACCGCAGGAGCAGGAGCCGGCCCCGGTCGGAGGCTGGCGACCCGCACCCGCCGAGGGCCAGTGGATCCCGGCCGGAGCCCCTGGAAGCCACTGGACGACCCCGGTGGCAGAGGAGCAGTCATCGGATTACGTCGGACGTCGACGGGCCCAGGAACCGGCGATGACCACACCGCCGCCCCCCGAACCGCGCCGCGGTAAGCACTCGGCAGGCGCGGACGCCGTGGAACCTGCCCCGCCTCCGGCACCGGCCGCCGAGCCGGCCGCCCCGCCGGCACCCGAGCCGCAGCCGGGCCCCCCGGAGGAGTCCGCCGAAGAGGCGCACGCGCGGCGGCGCCGCAGCTTCGAGGACACCGGCGGGCAATCCGTCGCCGAACTGCTGGCCCGGCTGCAGGCCAACCCCACCACGGGCGGCGGTCGTCGGCGCCGCGAGCCGTGAGCTAATCTGCTAGCGGTCGTCCGGTACCTGCGCCGCAGGACCGGAACGTAACGAGAACTCGAGACTTGCGAGGTCGTCTGCAATGGAGCAGCCCCCTGCGCCGACGTGGGATCCGCCCGACGGACTGCGCCCGGCCCGGCTGTCAGTCGGCGTCATCTCCGCCGGCCGCGTCGGCACCGCACTGGGCGTCGCACTCGAACGCGCCGGACACGTCGTGGTCGCATGCAGTGCCATCTCCGCGGCGTCGCGCCAACGCGCCGAGCGCAGACTGCCCGACAGTGCGGTCCTGCCCATCCACGATGTGGCCGGCCGCGCCGAGTTGCTGTTGCTCGCCGTTCCGGATTCCGAATTGGCCGCCGTGGTCTCCGGTCTGGCGGCCACCGGTGCGGTCCGTCCGGGCACCATCGTCGCCCACACCTCCGGCGCCAACGGTGTCGGCATCCTCGCGCCGTTGAGCGAACAGGGGTGCATTCCGCTGGCGGTCCATCCGGCCATGACCTTCACCGGCGGGGACGAGGACATCGCCCGGCTGTCCGACGCCTGCTTCGGCGTCACCGCCGCCGACGACATCGGCTACGCGATCGCCCAGTCGCTGGTGCTGGAGATCGGCGGTGAACCGTTCCGGGTCAGAGAAGACGCTCGCGCGCTGTACCACGCGGCGCTGGCGCATGCAGGTAATCACGTCATCACCGTTCTCCTCGACGCGGTCGAGGCATTGCGGTCCGCACTGTGGGGGCAGGAACTCTTGGGTCAGGAAATGGTCGGGGACGCACCGGGTGGAATCGCCGAGCGGGTGATCGCCCCGCTGGCCCGGGCGTCGTTGGAGAACGCACTGCAGCGCGGGCAAGCCGCCCTGACGGGTCCGGTGGCACGTGGCGACGCGCCGGCGGTCAGCGCGCACCTGCGCGCGCTCGCCGAGGTGAACCCCCAACTGGCAGAGGCATATCGGACCAACTCACTGCGCACCGCCCAACGGGCGCACGCCTCCGACGACGTCTTCGCGGCTTTGGCGGCGCAGTCGTGATCACCCGCCGCCCGACGCAATTCACCAAAGGTGAGCTCAACGTCTACCGCCGGCCGCGTGACATCGCCGACGTGACGCGCGCGCTGCGCACCACCGGTAGGCGCATCATGCTCGTCCCGACCATGGGGGCGTTGCACGAGGGCCACCTGACGCTCATCCGGCACGCCAAACGGGTGCCGGGCGCCGTCGTGGTGGTGTCGATTTTCGTCAACCCGCTGCAGTTCGGTGCGGGGGAGGACCTCGACGCCTATCCGCGCCCGCTCGACGACGACCTCGCCGCGCTGCGCGGTGAAGGTATCGAGATCGCCTTCACGCCAACGGTTTCCGATATGTACCCCGACGGCATCCGGACTTCTGTCCACCCCGGTCCGCTCGGTGAGGATCTCGAAGGTGCTTCGCGCCCAGGCCATTTCGTCGGTGTGCTCACCGTGGTGTGCAAGCTGCTCCAGATCGCGCGGCCCGACCGCGCCTTCTTCGGCGAGAAGGACTACCAGCAGCTGGTGCTGATCCGGCAGATGGTGACAGACCTGAACATCGACACCCAGATCGTCGGGGTGCCGACGGTCCGTGAGGACGACGGGCTCGCGCTGTCCTCGCGCAACCGCTATCTCGACGAGGTCGAACGCGAACACGCCGGCGCTCTGTCGGCCGCCCTGCTGGCCGGCATGTACGCCGCGTCCGCCGGCGCGGCCGCCACACTCGACGCCGCCCGCGCCGTACTCGACGAGGTCCCCGCGATCGCCGTCGACTATCTGCAGATCCGCGACCCGATGCTGGGGCCGGCGCCCGTCGAGGGCGCGGCACGCCTGCTGGTGGCCGCCCGGCTGGGCCGGACCCGGCTGCTGGACAACATCGCCGTCGACATCGGTGCCTCGGGCGGTATCGACGGCCATCCCCGTGTCGGCTCGCCCGATCACCAACTGCCCTGGAGGAACTGATGCTTCACACCATGCTGAAGTCGAAGATCCACCGCGCCACCGTCAGAGCGGGAACGAAATGACCCGAGAGATGACGCGGTAGCGCCGTGCTGCTCACCATCGACGTCCGTAACACCCACACCACCGTCGGGCTGATCTCCGGATCGGGCGACCACGCGAAAGTGGTGCAGCAGTGGCGGATCCGCACCGAAGCCGAGGCGACCGCCGACGAACTCGCGCTGACCATCGACGGTCTCATCGGTGAGGACTCCGAGCGCCTCACCGGCGCCGCCGGCCTGTCCACGGTGCCCTCGGTACTGCACGAGGTCCGTCTGATGCTCGAGCAGTACTGGCCGTCGGTGCCGCACGTGTTGATCGAACCGGGGGTGCGGACGGGCATTCCGCTGCTGGTCGACAACCCCAAAGAGGTCGGGGCGGATCGAATCGTCAACTGTCTCGCGGCCTATCACCGGTTCGGCAGCGCGGCCATCGTGGTCGACTTCGGCTCGTCGATCTGCGTCGACGTCGTCTCGGCCAAGGGGGAGTTCCTCGGCGGCGCGATCGCCCCGGGCGTCCAGGTGTCGTCGGACGCCGCGGCGGCCCGTTCGGCGGCGCTTCGCCGCGTCGAGCTGACCCGGCCGCGGTCGGTGATCGGGAAGAACACCGTCGAGTGCATGCAGTCGGGTGCGGTGTTCGGGTTCGCCGGTCTGGTCGACGGCCTGGTCAACCGCATCCGCCACGACGTCGAGGGGTTCTCCGGTACCGACGTCGCGGTGGTCGCGACCGGCCACACCGCACCGCTGGTGCTTCCCGACGTGCACACCGTCGCGCACTACGACCGCCACCTCACCCTCGACGGGTTGCGCCTGGTGTACGAACGCAACCGCGACAGCCAGCGCGGTCGCCTCAAGCCGGCGCGTTAGCTAGAAGTACGTGCGGACCAGGTCGACCACCCGGTTGTCATCGTCGAGCACCGGGATCAGCGGCCACTTGTCGAACGTCGTGCAGGGGTGCGAGACGCCGAACCGAAGCCAGTCGCCCACCTGCACGTGATCGGAGGCGCCGAGCTGCAGGTAGGCGTGCTGGTCGTTGAGCTTGGTGATGTGGGCCTCGCGCAGCGTCTTGGGCACCGGAAGCCCCTGGTCGAACGAAACGTCGCGGCGTCCCATCCCGAGCACTGCCAGGCCGTCCTCCGGGCGTGAGACGACCTGGGCCCACACGCTCATCGCCGCGGTGAGGCCACTGGTTCCGGCATCGCGCAGCGGTGACGTCCGGTCGTAGAGCCCGTCGTCGTGGGTGAGGTAACAACCGCTGCGCAGGACCGTGCGCACCGTCGACCCCGCGGGCCACCCTCCGGTCAGCACGTCGGCGACCAGGTCGAAGTATGTGCTGCCGCCCGCGGTGACCAGCACCTCCTCGGTCTCGAAGACATCCGCCAGCCGCACGACCGCGTCGCGCATCTCCGTCAGGTAGCCGGTCACCACGGCCAGCGCCTCCGCCGTCACGTCGTGTCCGCGCGCCGCCTCGTACCCCGCGACCCCGACCAGGCGGAGCTGAGCGGAGGCGGTCACCGCCCGGGCGACCGCATCGACCTCGGCGGCCGTTCGGCATCCGGTGCGGCCGCCGGCCATCCCGACCTCCACGCACACGTCGAGCGGGCGCGCGGACCCGGTCAGCGCGGTCGACATCAGCTCGACGCCGCGCACCGAATCCACCCAGCAGACCACCCGGAAGTCCGGGTCGGCGGCCATCTCGCGCGCCAGCCAGGCCAGTCCCGCCGGGTCGACGACCTCGTTGGCCAGCAGGACGCTGCCGACCCCGAAGGCGCGCAGGACACGAACCTGGCTGACGGTCGCGGCGGTGGCGGCGATGGCGCCCGCGTCGAGCTGGCGGGCCAGCAGCGCAGGAGCCATGTGCGTCTTCGCGTGCGGGGCCAGGTCGACACCGCGCCTGCGACACCAGCGCGCCATCGTGACCAGGTTGTGGGTCAGCGCCGACGCGTGCAGCACGCACACCGGACCGACCATCCCGGAGGAGAACAAGTCGGGCGCCCGCCCGCGGATCTGCGCGGGCGTGGCGCCCCACCATTCGGCGGGCAGCCCCTTGAACCGCCAGTCGAGTGGTTGGTTCGCCAGCGCCGCGACGGCGGCGTGGTCGATGAGGCTGGGCATCCGTTCATTAAAGGCGTCGCGGTTGCCATCGATCGGGTAGGGCGGTCGCGGCGTGTGAAGGAGCCGCTACTGCAGCGTTAAGCTGGCACCCCGTGACACCGACCGCCGGCGACGACAATGCGCCCGAGAACAACGCGCCCGACGACAATGCGCCCGAGAACGACCCTGACATCCCCGAGCAGTTCCGCATTCGTCAGGCCAAGCGGGAACGCCTGCTGGCCGAGGGTCGCGACCCCTATCCGGTGGAAGTCGCCCGCACGCACACCCTCGCCGAATTGCGTGCCGCATTTCCCGAACTGCCGATCGACACCCAGACCGGCGAGATCGTCGGCGTCGCCGGCCGCGTGGTGTTCGCCCGCAACTCGGGCAAGCTGTGTTTCGCCACCCTGCAGGAGGGCGACGGTACCCAGCTGCAGGCCATGATCAGCCTCGCGGAGGTGGGCCAGGAGTCGCTCGACAGCTGGAAGGCCGACGTCGACCTGGGTGACATCGTCTTCGTGCACGGGCAGGTCATCAGTTCGCGCCGCGGCGAGCTCTCTGTGCTCGCGGATTCCTGGCAAATCATCTCCAAGGCGTTGCGGCCGCTACCGGTCGCGCACAAAGAGATGAGCGAAGAGGCACGGGTCCGGCAGCGCTACGTCGACCTCATCGTGCGTCCGGAGGCCCGCACCATCGCCCGCCAGCGGGTGGCCGTGGTGCGTGCGGTCCGCAACGCGCTCGAGCGGCGCGGATTCCTCGAACTCGAGACGCCGATGCTGCAGACCCTCGCCGGTGGCGCCGCCGCCCGTCCGTTCGTCACGCACTCGAATGCGCTCGATGTAGACCTATACCTGCGTATCGCGCCCGAACTGTTCCTCAAGCGCGCGCTGGTCGGCGGTTTCGAGAAGGTCTTCGAGCTGAATCGCAACTTCCGAAACGAAGGCATCGATTCCACGCATTCGCCGGAATTCGCGATGCTGGAGACATATCAGGCTTACGGCGACTACAACGATTCCGCCGAGGTGACGCGGGAACTTATTCAGGAAGTCGCCGACGAAGCCATCGGTACCCGCCAGGTGCCATTGCCTGACGGCACCGTCTATGACCTTGATGGTGAGTGGGACTCGCTCGAAATGTACCCGTCACTCTCCGCGGCGCTGGGCGAAGAGATCACTCCGCAGACCCCGGTCGAGCACCTATGGAAGATCGCCGACCGACTCGGCGTGGAGATTGCCCGTGACCGCGGTTACGGCCACGGCAAATTGATCGAAGAACTGTGGGAACACACCGTCGGCGAACACCTCTGGGCGCCCACTTTCGTGCGGGATTTCCCCTTGGAGACGACACCGCTGACCCGCGCGCACCGCAGCATTCTGGGCGTCACCGAGAAGTGGGACCTTTACGTCCGCAAGTTCGAGTTGGCCACCGGCTACTCCGAACTCATCGACCCGGTAATCCAGCGGGAGCGATTCGAGGCCCAGGCGCGCGCCGCGGCGGCCGGTGACGACGAGGCAATGGTTCTCGATGACGATTTCCTCGCCGCATTGGAGTACGGGATGCCGCCGACGACCGGCACCGGAATGGGGATCGACCGGCTGTTGATGGCCTTGACCGGTCTGTCAATTAGAGAGACAATTCTCTTCCCGATAGTGCGCCGTCACAGCAACTGAAGACCTGTGTTTGGGGCGTCGTTGAATAGTGTAGGTTCGTGTGGCACATTGGTAGTCGAGATTCGGTTGCCAAAACTATCCACCAAGCGCAGGTAGAAGGGTCAGTGTGAGCTGATGGCGAAAAAAGTCACCGTCACGTTGGTCGATGATTTCGACGGTGAAGGTACCGCCGATGAAACGGTTGAATTCGGACTCGACGGAGTCAGCTACGAGATCGACCTCTCAACGAAGAATGCAAAGAAGCTTCGCGAAGACCTCAGGCAGTGGGTCGACGCCGGACGGCGCGTCGGCGGTCGTCGCCGTGGCCGCGCGACCACAGGCCCGACCAGGGGCCGGGGCGCCATCGACCGCGAGCAGAGTGCCGCGATCCGTGAGTGGGCCCGCCGCAATGGACACAATGTGTCGACCCGCGGTCGCATCCCCGCCGACGTCATCGACGCTTTCCACGCCGCCACCTGAACTCCGGCGAATCGGGCAACGCCTTCGGGTGTTGCCCATTCGTGTCTCATCCCCAGGTGGGGCCGGCTTTCGCTGGTGGCGAACCAAACGATGCCCGCCATCGGAAACGAATCGCCCCACCGCAGCGTTGGCATAGTCAGCAGCGGGAACAGGGCGAACGGCGCGGCACAGGCTGCGCCCGGGGTCCTGGCAGCCGAGGCGGTACGGACCGCCAACCACGGCGCCCGGTGCAGCCGCCCGATAGAGTGGACGGCAGGTGTACTGGAGTTCAGTGGCAACAGCACTAGCGGCGCCTCCGGACTACGTGCACTACCTATGCGATGGAGAGCAGGTAACCACCGATGTTCGAACGTTTTACCGACCGTGCCCGCAGGGTCGTCGTCCTGGCGCAAGAAGAAGCCCGGATGCTCAACCACAATTACATCGGCACCGAGCACATCCTGCTGGGACTCATCCACGAGGGTGAGGGCGTAGCGGCCAAGTCACTGGAGTCGCTGGGCATCTCGCTGGAAGGCGTGCGCAGCCAGGTCGAGGAGATCATCGGCCAGGGCCAGCAGGCGCCGTCCGGCCACATCCCCTTCACCCCGCGCGCCAAGAAGGTGCTCGAGCTGTCCCTGCGCGAAGCGCTGCAGCTCGGCCACAACTACATCGGCACCGAGCACATCCTTCTCGGGCTCATCCGCGAGGGTGAGGGTGTCGCCGCCCAGGTTCTGGTCAAGCTCGGCGCCGAACTGACGCGTGTGCGCCAGCAGGTCATCCAGCTGCTGAGCGGCTACCAGGGCAAGGAATCCGCGGAAGCCGGTACCGGCGGCCGCGGTGGCGAGTCCGGCAACCCGTCCACCTCCCTGGTGCTCGACCAGTTCGGTCGCAACCTCACCGCCGCCGCGATGGAGGGCAAGCTCGACCCCGTCATCGGCCGCGAGAAGGAAATCGAGCGGGTCATGCAGGTGTTGAGCCGCCGCACCAAGAACAACCCGGTGCTGATCGGCGAGCCCGGCGTCGGCAAGACCGCTGTCGTCGAGGGCCTCGCACAGGCGATCGTCCACGGCGAGGTTCCCGAGACGCTCAAGGACAAGCAGCTCTACACCCTCGACCTCGGTTCGCTGGTCGCCGGCAGCCGCTACCGCGGTGACTTCGAGGAACGCCTCAAGAAGGTCCTCAAGGAGATCAACACCCGCGGCGACATCATCCTGTTCATCGACGAGCTGCACACGCTCGTCGGCGCGGGTGCCGCCGAGGGTGCGATCGACGCCGCCAGCATCCTCAAGCCGAAGCTGGCCCGCGGTGAGCTGCAGACCATCGGTGCCACCACCCTCGACGAGTACCGCAAGTACATCGAGAAGGACGCCGCCCTGGAGCGCCGCTTCCAGCCGGTTCAGGTCGGGGAGCCGACCGTCGAGCACACCATCGAGATCCTCAAGGGTCTACGCGACCGGTACGAGGCGCACCACCGCGTCTCGATCACCGACAGCGCGATGGTGGCCGCCGCGACACTCGCCGACCGCTACATCAACGACCGGTTCCTGCCGGACAAGGCGATCGACCTGATCGACGAAGCCGGCGCCCGCATGCGCATCCGCCGGATGACCGCTCCGCCAGACCTGCGCGAGTTCGACGAGAAGATCGCCGACGCGCGCCGGGAGAAGGAGTCGGCGATCGACGCCCAGGACTTCGAGAAGGCCGCCAACCTGCGCGACCGCGAGAAGCAGCTGGTCGCCCAGCGCGCTGAGCGGGAGAAGCAGTGGCGCTCAGGCGATCTCGACGTCGTGGCCGAGGTCGACGATGAGCAGATCGCCGAGGTGCTCGGCAACTGGACCGGCATCCCCGTGTTCAAGCTGACCGAGGAGGAGACCACGCGTCTGCTCCGCATGGAGGACGAGCTGCACAAGCGGATCATCGGTCAGGAAGATGCGGTCCGTGCGGTGTCGAAGGCGATCCGCCGCACCCGCGCCGGACTGAAGGACCCCAAGCGTCCGTCGGGCTCGTTCATCTTCGCCGGCCCGTCCGGTGTCGGGAAGACCGAGCTGTCCAAGGCGCTGGCGAACTTCTTGTTCGGCGACGACGACGCGCTGATCCAGATCGACATGGGCGAGTTCCACGACCGCTTCACCGCCTCGCGGCTGTTCGGTGCCCCTCCGGGCTACGTCGGCTACGAGGAGGGCGGCCAGCTCACCGAGAAAGTGCGTCGCAAGCCGTTCAGTGTCGTGCTGTTCGACGAGATCGAGAAGGCCCACCAGGAGATCTACAACAGCCTGTTGCAGGTCCTCGAGGACGGCCGGCTCACCGACGGTCAGGGCCGCACGGTCGACTTCAAGAACACCGTGCTGATCTTCACCTCGAACCTCGGTACCAGCGACATCAGCAAGGCGGTCGGGCTCGGCTTCACCCAGGGTGGCGGCGAGAACAACTACGAGCGGATGAAGCAGAAGGTCAACGACGAGCTGAAGAAACACTTCCGCCCGGAGTTCCTGAACCGTATCGACGACATCATCGTGTTCCACCAGCTGACGCAGGACGAGATCATCCAGATGGTCGACCTGATGATCGGCCGGGTCGGCAACCAGCTGCGGGCAAAGGACATGGTGATGGAGCTGACGGACCGGGCCAAGTCGCTGTTGGCCAAGCGCGGCTTCGATCCCGTGCTCGGTGCGCGGCCACTGCGTCGCACGATCCAGCGCGAGATCGAGGACCAGCTGTCGGAGAAGATCCTGTTCGACGAGATCGGACCCGGTCAGCTGATCACCGTCGACGTCGAGAACTGGGACGGCGAAGGCGCTGGCGAGGACGCCAAGTTCACCTTCTCGGGTGGGCCGAAGCGCACCGAACCTGCTGAGCCGGATCTGGCCCAGGCCGGCGCGGCCGAGTAACGACGAATCGCAGACGGGCGGTCACCTTCGGGTGGCCGCCCGTTTCGCTGTTCAACGTCGGTTCCAGGGTGACGGCGCGATTCCTGCGCGCAGTGCTTAGGATGTGCGATGTAATCGGCAGGCGAAGGAATCTGGTGAGAATCCAGAACGGTCGCGCCACTGTGAGAGTCAGACCCGACCCCTGCTCACCCCACACGGGACGCGAAATCCCGGAAAGGACCCCCGATGACGTCACCGCAAGCACACAAGACCCGGGTACCGGCCGTCGACCTGACGGCCACGCGTTCGGCGGTCTGGCTGTCGGCCACCGCATTCCTCGCGCTGCTGGCGCTCTACTTCCTCGGCTTCGACCAGGGCGCGACCTCGGTGTTCGGCGACAACACCGCCGTCCACGAGTTCATCCACGACGCCCGCCATCTCCTCGGCTTCCCCTGCCACTGACCGACCGGCACGGAAGAGACAAGCCGGCAGGAGAGACAAATAAAAATGGAGAAGCAGATCATCGGGCGCGGCCTCCTGGCCGGCGCCGTCGCTGCCGTGGTCACGTTCGTCTTCGCGCGGATCTTCGTCGAACCCGTCATCGAGTTGGCGATCGCTTACGAGGACGGCGTCGGCGCCGCGCACGCGGCCATCGAACATGCCGGCGCGGGACACACCCACGGCGAGGACGGCGGGGGGTTCTCGCGCGCCGTGCAGGCCAACATCGGCATGGGCTTCGGGGTGCTCGCGTTCAGCGTCGCGATGGGGGCGTTGTTCGCCATCGTGTTCACCGTCGCCTACGGCCGGGTCGGCAACGTCTCGGCTCGCATGCTGTCGCTCTACGTGGCCGGCGGAATGCTGTTGAGCCTCTACGTCGTGCCGTCGCTGAAGTACCCGGCGAGCCCGCCCGCACTGAGCCTCGACGAAACCCTGCGGCAGCGAACCCTGCTGTACCTGCTGATGGTCGTGCTGTCGGCCGCACTGCTCGTCGGCGCCGTCTATCTGGGGCGCCGGCTCAGAGACCGGCTCGGCGGCTGGAACGCCACGCTGGCAGGTGCGGGCGGCTACGTGCTGGCCTGCACGGTGCTGATGCTCATCCTGCCCGCCGTCGACGAGACCCCCGGCCCGCTGCGGGACGACGCCGGCGTCATCGTCTACGAGGGTTTCCCGGCCGACGTCCTCTACGACTTCCGGCTGTACTCGCTGGGCACCCAGGTGGTGATGTGGGCGACGCTCGCGTGCGTGTTCGCACCGCTGGCGTCGCGTCTGCTCGACGGCCGCCGCGACGTGCTGCGGGCGTGAGCGAGGTCGTCCGGCTGACGCTGGTGTCGCACGCCATGACCGACGCCGTGTCAGCCGGACGATTCCCCACCGACGAGCCACTCAATGCGCAGGGCCATCGCCAGGCCGACGCCTGCGTCGAGTTGGGGCCCACCGACGCCGCCTGCTGCGGACCGGAGAAACGGACCAGGCAGACGGCCGAACTACTCGGCCTGCACGCCGCCGTAGAACCGCTGCTGGCCGATCTGGACTGTGGTCGGTGGCGCGGTGACGTGCTGGGCGGTGTTCGTCCGGCGGAGCTGGCCATCTGGCTCACCGATCCCGTCCAGGCGCCGCACGGCGGGGAATCGGTGGTCGACGTGATCGACCGGGTGCGACGGTGGATGGACTCGCTGGCCAACCGGCGCGGGAGGCTGGTCGCCGTCACGCATCCGGCCGTCGTCCGCGCGGCCATCCTGGTGGCGCTCGACGCACCGGCGAGATCGTTCTGGCGGATCGATGTCGCGCCGGTCAGCCGGACCGTGCTGCACTTCCGCGGGCACGCCTGGACGCTGCGCTCGGCGCTCTAATCGGCGACCGGCACCATCGCGAACGTCTGGCCCACGATCGCCAGCAGCCAGCTGGCCGCCGTCCGGCTCTGGTATCGCGGCCAGTTGAGCTGGAAGCTGACCACCCACGCCTGACCGGTGTGGTCGACGGCGTACCAGCTGAACGTCAGATCGCCGGGCAGGTTGCCGCCCTTCGCGCCGATGTACGGCCACTTCGCGCGGTCCAACTCCACCCCGGGGATGGCGGAGAGGATGTCCTTGACCGGTGCCGCTTCGCCGACGGCCGCGTCCTGCAGCGCGGCGTGCACGCGACAGATGTCCGAGGCGCTGCCGTACCACTCGGCGCCGTACCCGGAGGCCGGGGTGTGCGTGCGGGTGGGGTCGGGCTCGTAGGGACGCGTATCGGCCTGCTGGAGGAGCGCAGCGCGGCCCTGCCGGTCGGCCTGCTTCCACTGTTCGCGCAGATCCGGCTCGCCCCAGCCGACCGAGAACAGTTCGTGCATGGTCGGGAACGGCGTCATGCTGGCGGGATCGTGGTGGCCGGCCGCGACCAGCGCGCGCTCCACCGCACCCGGTCCGAGCCGGCCGATCAGCAGGTCGGTGGCCATGTTGTCGCTGGCAGAGATCATCTGCTGCGCGGCGGAGCGCACCGACACGGTCGCACCCGGTGGCAGCTCCTCGAGTCCGGCCGAGCCGACGTCTTTCGCGCGCTCGGTGATGGTCAGCTGGTCGTCCCAGGTCACGGTGCCGTCCGCGACGGCGTGCGCCACGGCCAGCAGCACGTAGAGCTTGAAGATCGACGCCAGCGGCAGCGACATCTCGGTGTTGGTGCCGGCCACCGGTTGGCACTTCCCGAGCGGTCCGCTGCGGTCGACCCTGGACACCTGATACGAGTAGCGCGCACCGGATTCGCCCAGCACCTTGTCGATGTCGGCCCACTTCTCGATCACCGGCGGACGCAGCTCCACGTCGAACCGGTCGACCAGACCGTTGTCGTCCGTGCGCAGTGTGATGTCCTGCGCGGCGCCGTAGGGCGTCTTGACGTGCAGGGTCGCGCTGCCCGCGCGGATGTCGACGGCGGTGACGGTGATGGGGCGGTCCCACCACAGGTTGCCCATCGCGTCGATGATGTGGTCGACCTGGTCCTCGACAGCCATCGTGCGGACGTTGACGTCGCCGATGGGCCAGTCGGAATTGACCATGTCCATCGTCTGCTTCGCGCGCAGACCCTGGGGCGTGGTCGTGCCGATGTGTGCGCCGTAGGCGGCGTCGGCCGGCGCGGTGCTCGTATCACCGCATCCGGACGTCAGGGAGACGACGAGAGCGGCGGCACTCACCAGGCCGGTCACCCGGTGCGCATACCGCCTCGCGTCAGGCCTTGTCGCCGGACCCGGCAACGTTCAGCACAACCTCGAACTCCAGCAGGGAGGCACCGGTCGCGACCGGGTTGGCGGCCTGACCCTTGTGCGCCTCGATCGCCGGGCCGGTTGCCCACGCCTGGAAGGCCTCGTCGGACTCCCACTGCGTGACGACGAAGTAGCGGTTCTCACCCTTGACCGGCCGCAGGAGCTGGAAGCCGAGGAATCCGGGCTGGTTGTCCACGGCGTGGGCGCGGTGCGCGAACCGCTTCTCCAGTTCCGGACCGGCGTCCGGCGGGACCTCGATTGCGTTGATCTTCACCACAGGGTTCTGACTGGGCATGCCGTTCAGGCTACCGGTTGGGCTGGGCAAGATGAGCACATGGACTCCGCACGGTTGACCGCTCGGGGCCGCCCACTGCTCATCGCCAGGGGCGGCGACGGCGCGCCTCTGGTGCTGGTGCACGGGCTGATGGGGCGGGGCAGTACCTGGGGGCGTCAGCTGCCGTGGCTCACCGCGCTCGGAACGGTGTTCACCTACGACGCGCCGTGGCATCGCGGCCGCGACGTCACCGAACCGCATCCGATCAGCACCGAACACTTCGTCGGCGAACTCGGTGACGCGGTCGCGGCACTTGGGCGCCCGGCCGTGCTGATCGGGCATTCGATGGGCGCTCTGCACGCGTGGTGTCTGGCCGCGCACCGGCCCGATCTGGTCAGCGCGGTCGTGGTGGAGGACATGGCGCCGGACTTCCGCGGTCGCACCACCGGACCGTGGGAGCCGTGGCTGCACGCGCTGCCCGTCGAGTTCGGGACCGAGGAACAGGTGCTCGCCGAATTCGGTCCGATCGCCGGGCGCTATTTCCTGGAGGCGTTCGACCGGACCGCCACCGGGTGGCGTCTGCACGGGCGGCGCAGGCACTGGATCGACATCGCCGCGGAGTGGGGGCTGCGGGACTATTGGCAGCAGTGGCAGCAGGTGCGCGTTCCGGCGCTGCTCCTGGAGGCGGGCAACTCCGTCACGCCGCCGGGCCAGATGCGTAGGATGGCCGAAATCGGTTACTGCACAACATATCTGCAGGTTCCCGACGCGGGTCACCTCATCCACGACGAACGACCGCAGGTGTACCGCGACGCGGTCGAGCCATTCCTAGCGTCGCTCACCCAGCACACCTGAACTCGGCCACGACGGGTGCTCCTCGAAGCGGGTGCGGATCGCGTCGAGGTCGTGTTGGGCCCGGGAGAAATCGCGGTCCTCGTCCCGTCGGCTGTCGAATCGACCCGCCATGGGCGCCCACACCCGGAACTGGTCGAGATTCCAACGCAGCAACCCTTCACGGCGGGCCGCCCAGATCATGGCGGCTCCCAACGCGAACGGGCTGATCACGATGAGGGAGATCAATGCTGTACTCATGGCAGATATCTTTCGACGAGACACATTCCGCCAACAGTGGCAGCACTGACATCTTGAGCTAATATGCTGCCATGGCGTTGAAAAGCGTATCGGCACTGGTGCTCGACGGTCTAGCGGTTTTCGAGTTCGGCGTCATCTGCGAGGTCTTCGGAATCGACCGCTCCGCCGATGACGTGCCCAACTTCGACTTCAAGGTCTGCGGACCGGAGGCGGGTAAGGCGGTGACGACCTCGATCGGGGCGACGCTGACACCCGACCACGACTTCGACGATCTCATCGGCGCGGACCTGGTCGCCGTGCCCGCCATCGCCTCGGGCAAGAACGGTTATCCGCCCGAGGCGCTGGACGTGCTGCGCACCGCGGCGGCCCGCGGATCGATCATCCTGTCGGTCTGCTCAGGGGCCTTCGTCGTGGGTGCGGCAGGTCTGCTCGACGGGCGGCCGTGTACGACGCACTGGATGCACGCCGATGCGCTGGCGCGGATGTACCCCACCGCGCGGGTCGACCGCAACGTGCTCTTCGTCGACGATGGCAACCTGATCACCAGCGCAGGCACCGCGGCAGGCATCGACGCCTGCCTGCACCTGGTGCGGCGTGAACTCGGCAGCGAGGTGACCAACAAGATCGCCCGCCGGATGGTGGTGCCGCCGCAGCGCGACGGCGGCCAGCGGCAGTACATCGAACAGCCGATCCCGGTCAGGCACTCGGAACGCTTTGCACCGCACCTGGATTGGATCGTCGCCAATCTCGAGAAACCGCACACCGTGAGCACGCTGGCGCGTCGGGCGAACATGTCCGCGCGCACCTTCGCCCGCCGATTCGTCGAGGAGACGGGCACCACCCCCATGCAGTGGGTGACCGATCAGCGGGTGCTCTACGCGCGCAGGATGCTCGAGGAGAGCGACCTCGACATCGACCGCATCGCCGAACGGTCCGGCTTCGGTACGGCCACCCTGCTGCGCCACCACTTCCGCCGCATCATCGGGGTGACGCCCACTGATTACCGCAGGCGGTTCTGCTGCGGTGACAGCCCGGCTGTACGCACCGCCTGAGGTCTCACTCGGGTGCGTGGCGCCCGGCGGTGGCCGAGGTGTCGTGTAGCGCGTCCACCGCGATGTGCCCCTGGCGGAACAATGCCTCCATGGCCGTGGCGTCGATCGGACGGGAGAGCATGAAACCCTGCGCGCGCGGGCAACCCAGCTCGAGCAGCGTCTTGGCGGCCGCAACTGTTTCGACGCCCTCGGCGATCACCTCGAGGCCGAACGCGTCGGCCAGCGCCAGGATGGCCCGCACGATCGCGAGGTCGCCGGGGTTGGCGCCGAGGTCGCGGACGAAGCCGCGGTCGATCTTCACGGTGTCGACCGGCAGCGACTTCAGGTGCGTGAGAACGCTGTAGCCCGTACCGAAGTCGTCGATCGCGATGCGCACGCCGACCTCTTTGAGCGCGGCCAGCGTGTGCCGGGTGGCTTCGATGTCCTGGACGACCACGCTCTCGGTGATCTCCAGGCACACAGCGGAGCCGTCGAGCCCGAACTCGGCAAGGGTGCCGTCGACCGTGGCGGCGAAACCGTCCGAAACCAATTGCACTGGGGAGACGTTGATGCGCAGGATCGCGTCTTCGGCGGTCCGCCGGGACCGCCAGCGGGCGAAGTCCGCGCATGCCGACCGCATCACCAGCCGGCCGAGTTTGCCTGCGAGGTTGATGGATTCGGCCACCCCGATGAACGATTCGGGCAGCAGCAGTCCGCGGGTGGGGTGCCGCCAGCGGACCAGGGCCTCGGTGCCGAGCACCTCCCCGGTGCGCATGTCGACCTCGGGCAGGTAGTGGAGCACCAGCGCGCTGCCGGCGTCGTCGATGACCCCTTCGAGGTGCAATTCGATGTCGTTGCGGATGGCGTGCTGTGAGGCCATCTCGGTGGTGAACACCGCGGTCATGCTGCCACCGGCACTCTTCGCCGACAGCGCCGCCTGATCGGCGCGGCGGAGCAGATCCGACGTGGAGTCGTGGCCGGGCGCACCGACCGCCACGCCGATGCTGACTGTGCGGGCCAGCATTTCGCCGTCGATCACCACTCTGCGCTGCAGCCAGGTCTGGAGTCGGCGGGCGAAACTCTCGGCGGTGGCGATGTCTATCGGCCCGTCGGGCACGACCACGAACTCGTCACCGCCGACACGGGCGATCGCCGCCGGATTCTCGGTGCCCGCCTTCAACCGTTCGGCGAACATCTTGATGAACTGGTCGCCGGCATTGTGCCCCAGATAGTCGTTGACGGTCTTGAGCCGGTCGAGGTCGAGGAAGAGCACCGACACCGGACCGGGTTCACCGTCGGCGAGCCTCTGGTCGAGGTGGGCCATCAGCGCCCGGCGGTTGAGCAGTCCGGACAGGTCGTCGTGCTCGGCGAGGTACTGGAGTTGCTCTTCGGCGGCGATGCGGGCCTGCAACTGGGCGAACAACGTCGCGATCGTCTGCAGCGCGTTCTGCTCCTCGGTGGTCCACTCGCGGTCACCGACCTTGATGAAGCCGAGGATGCCCGAGGTGATCTCACCGGATAGCAGCGGGACGCAGGCCATCGACACCGAAGGCAGTCCCCGGCCCTCTTCGATGCGCCGCTGGTAGTCGTCGTTGTCGGGCTCGGGACGCACGATCAGCGGTTTCTTGAGGTATTCGGCCTGCCGGAAGATGGGGTCGGCCTCGGAGAAGTAGATCACCCCGATCGGGTCGGGGTCCGGAATGTAGTCGCGGATGGGCCATTCGGCGACCAGCTTGGTGGCCTTGATGGTGTGGTCGTTGTGACGCAGGAAGCTGAAGTCGACGCCCAGATGGTCGACGACGTCGGCGAGTACCCGGGTGCAGCTGGCGATCACGTTGGTCGCGGTGGCCGCCATCAACTCCGCCGCCGCCGCGGTGACGACCTGATCCAGGCTCCGCGTCATGTGCTCACGTTATCCCGCAGACGCGTCAATGGGTGTGCGACCGCGTGGTACGGCAGCGTTCACGCGCCTTCTCCCGCGAGGGCGAAGCGGCCGTCGGTCGTCTGCTCGATCAAGCCGTCGACCAGCAGCGAATCCAGGGCGCGGTCGCGCTGCGCCGGATCTGTCAGCCATGCGACATCGAGTTCGGCACGTGTGACGGGTGACTCACTGCCGCGCAGCACATCCAGTAGCCTGCCGCGGACCTGCCGGTCGGTGCCCGCGTAGCGCTGCGCCCGCCGGGGCGGGGCGGTCGCCGCCGGATATCCGAGTGAACGCCACGTGCAGCCGCTCAGCGGGCACAGCCCGCATCGCGGCGCCCGGGCCACGCACACCGTCGCCCCGAGCTCCATCACCGCGACCGAGAACCGCGGTGCGTCAGGCCCTTCCGGCAGCAGGGCCGCGACGTCGCCCAGATCGCGACTGCTGGCCGCGCTGTCGGCGCGCCCGTGCACCGCTCGGGCGACCACCCGGCGGACGTTCGTGTCCACCACCGGAACCCGCTGCCGGTAGGCGAAACAGGCCACGGCTCTGGCCGTGTAGGCACCGATGCCCGGCAGGGTGAGCAGCACGTCGACGTCCGACGGCACCTCGTCGCCGTAGTCGGCCGCGATCACCGTCGCGCATTCGTGCAACCGCTTCGCGCGGCGCGGATATCCGAGCTTGCCCCACGCGCGCAACACGTCGGCGGCGCCTGCGGCCGCGGTCGCCGACGGCGTCGGCCAGCGCGCGATCCAGCTCAGCCAGATCGGCTCGACGCGGGCGACCGGCGTCTGCTGCAACATGAACTCGCTGACCAGGATCTGCCACGGTGTCACGCCGGGGCGACGCCACGGCAGGTCCCGCTGTTCGCGGTCATACCACACCAACAGCTCGGTGGGATCGATCATCGACCACCGCTGGGGCACAATGGTCGGCATGCCAAATACCAGTCCGGTGACCGCATGGAAGGCACTCAGAGAGGGTAACGACCGCTTCGTGGCCGGTCAGCCCGAGCACCCGAGTCAGGGTATCGAGGACCGCGCCCGGCTGGCCGAGGGGCAACGGCCCACCGCGGTGGTGTTCGGTTGCGCCGACAGCCGCGTCGCCGCCGAGATCATCTTCGACCAGGGTCTCGGCGACATGTTCGTGGTGCGGACCGCGGGTCACGTCATCGACTCCGCGGTGCTGGGTTCCATCGAATACGCGGTCACCGTGCTCGACGTGCCGCTGATCGTGGTGCTCGGCCACGACAGCTGCGGCGCGGTCAAGGCCACACTGGCGGCCCTCGACGACGGCGCGGTGCCCGGCGGGTACGTGCGTGACGTGGTCGAGCGGGTGACGCCGTCGATCCTGCACGGCCGTCGCGAGGGGCTCACACGCGTCGACGAATTCGAGGCCCGCCACGTCAACGAGACCGTGGTGCAGCTGCGGGAGCGGTCCACCGCGATCAACGAACGCATCGCAGCGGGCACCGTCGCGATCGCCGGTGTGACCTACCACCTGGCCGACGGGCAGATCGCCCTGCGGGACCACCTGGGAGACATCGGCGAAGCCTGAGCGCGACACGCCGGGTCACCTCGGGCGACTGAGCCTGACCGGGCTTTACCGTGGTCATGTGCTGGATCTCGAACCGCAAGGCCCGCTGCCGACCCAGATCTATTGGCGACGCCGCGCGCTGGCGATTGGCATCGCGGTGGTCGTCATCGGCATCGTCGCCGCCGTGGTGGTGATGGTGGTGTCAGGAGGTTCCGGCGCGGACAACAAGAACGCCGACCAGCAGTCGGCGGGGACCGCCGAAGCGGCGCCGACTCCGCTGCCCGGGGAGAACCCCGAGGTGAAGACCCCGATCGTGCCGCCGCCCGCGCAGGCCCCGCCGCCCACTCCGACGCCCACCGCGGCCGTCGCGCCTCCGCCGGTACTGCAGGAGGGCGACGACTGCCCGGACTCGACGCTCGCGGTCAAGGGCATCACCAGTCAGCCCGGCTACGTCGTCGGCGATCAGCCGAAGTTCACGATGGTCGTGACCAACATCGGCCTGGTCGCCTGCAAGCGTGACGTCGGTGCCGCCGTGCTGGCGGCCTACGTGTACTCGCTGGACAACACCCGCCTGTGGTCGAACCTCGATTGCGCGCCGTCGAACGAGACGCTGGTCAAGACGTTCGCCCCGGGTGAGCAGGTCACCACCGAGGTGACGTGGACGGGGATGGGTTCGGCACCGCAGTGCCCGCTGCCCCGTCAGCCGATCGGCGCGGGCACCTACAACCTGATCGTCCAGCTGGGCAATCTGCGGTCCTCGCCGGTGCCGTTCATCCTGGCCCCGGCCGCGCCGCCCGGCCAGGCGCCCGCACCGGGTGTCCCC
This sequence comes from Mycolicibacterium baixiangningiae, assembly GCF_016313185.1. Taxonomy (NCBI): domain Bacteria; kingdom Bacillati; phylum Actinomycetota; class Actinomycetes; order Mycobacteriales; family Mycobacteriaceae; genus Mycobacterium; species Mycolicibacterium baixiangningiae. The sequence continues at coordinate 5,200,533 of NZ_CP066218.1, read as the reverse complement.
GCGCCCGGGGTGGGCTGAGCGCCGTCAGGCCAGCCGGTCGGCGATCGTCGACTCCGCCAGCAGGGACAACCCTTCCCTGATGTGGCGCGCCCACATCGAACCGATGCCGTCCACCGACTGCAGATCGTCGGCGCTGGCCGCGAGCAGACCCTGCAGCGAGCCGAACGAGCGCACCAGCAGATCGACGTGGGCGAACTGCAGCCGCGGGATGCCCGCCATGGCGCGGTAGCCGCGTGAGCTCATCGCCGAGTCCTGTGCCTCGAGCGTCGACGGGTAGCCGAAAACGCGTGCGAGCGCGGTGAAGTCGAGCAGTTCGTTGTCCGAGAGCGAGTCCAGTTCCTCGAGGGTCGCGCTGACCTGAGCGGGAGTCGGAGGGTCGGGGTTGGCGTGATAGTCGCGCACGATCAGCTCGCGGGCGTTGTCGTTGTCGCCGACGAGCTCCTCGAGCTGCAGCTTGATCTGTCGCCCGTCGGTGCCCAGTTCCACGACGTCGGCGTCGATCTCCAGGCTGATCCGCCGCACCATCTCCAGCCGCTGCACCACGGTCATCACGTCGCGCAGCGTCACGAAATCCTCGATCTCGGCGGTCGACAGCTGCCGGCTCACCTCGTCGAGGCGGGACTTGTAGCGCTCCAGGGTGGCGATGGTCTGGTTGGCCCGCGACAGGATCGTCGGGGTGTCGGGCACCACGTGCCGCTCACCGGCCACGTAGACGGTCACGATGCTCATCGAGTGGCTGACCGAGATCACCGGATAACCGGTCTGGACCGCGGTGCGCTCCGCGGAGCGGTGCCGCGTGCCGGATTCGTCGGTGGGGATGGACGGGTCGGGCACCAGCTGGACGTTGGCCCGCAGGATCCGGGTGCCGTCGCTGGAGAGCACCACCGCGCCGTCCATCTTCGACAGCTCGCGCAGCCGGGTCGGCGCGTAGCGCACGTCGAGTTCGAATCCGCCGTCGCAGATCGCCTCGACGCTGTCGTCGTAACCCAGCACGACCAGCGCGCCCGTGCGGCCCCTCAGAATGCGCTCCAGACCGTCGCGCAGCGGTGTTCCCGGTGCCAGGCGGCCGAGTGTCTCCCGCAGCGTCGGACGGGCCAGCTGGACGACGTTGCTGCTCGTCCTGACGGTCTTCACGGCCATCATTCCTCCCGGGCGCGCTGTTGCCGGCTCTTCGCGCAAGCGCTCATCGGCCGCCATTGTCCGCGATGCGGTACAGCACCTGCAATGCCGCGGTGATGTTCTCGGCAGGCAGCAGACGCAACCCGGCCGGCACCGACGGCGTGCCCGGCGGTACGACGGCTCCGGTGAACCCGAGCCGGGCGGCCTCGGCCAGGCGGCGGTCCATCCCCGTCACGCGGCGCAGGTCACCGGCCAGCCCGAGCTCGCCGATCACCACCGAGTTGGCCGGCATCGCCCGCTCGATCTTGGCCGAGGCCATCGCCAGCGCGACCGCGAGATCTGACGACGGGTCGGTCAGCCGCATCCCGCCGACCGTCGACAGGTAGATGTCGCAGGGCCCCACCTGCAGCTTGGCGTGCTTGTCGAGGACCGCGGCGATCATCGCGGCGCGAGCGGAGTCGATACCGCTGACGGCGCGGCGGGGATTCGGGCCGGTCGGCGCACCGACGAGCGCCTGCACCTCACCGATGAGCGGCCGCTTCCCGTCGAGCGTCACGGTCACCGCCGTCCCGGCCACCGGTCTGTCCCGCTGGTCGCGGAACAGTCCCGACGGGTCGGCCACGCACTCGATGCCGGTGTCGTGCAGCTGGAAACAGCCCACCTCGTCGGCGGCGCCGAACCGGTTCTTCACACCGCGCACCATCCGCAACGTCGAGTTGCGATCGCCCTCGAAGTGCAGCACCACGTCGACGAGGTGTTCCAGCGAGCGCGGCCCGGCGATCGCGCCGTCCTTGGTGACGTGGCCGACCAGCACCATCGCGATACCGCCGGGGCCCGCCGCACCCTTCGCATACTGGGTGAGCGCCGTGGTGACCGCGCGAACCTGGGTGACTCCGCCGGTGACGCCGTCGGTCTCGGTGGTGGACATGGTCTGCACGGAGTCGACGACGACGAGGCTGGGCGCCACCGCGTCGATGTGGCCGAGTGCGGTCGGCAGATCGGATTCCGCAGCCAGATAGAGCTCGTCATGGGTGCAGCCGGTGCGTTCGGCGCGCAACCTGACCTGGCCCGCGGACTCCTCGCCGGTCAGGTAGAGGGCGCGGCGCCCGGACGACGCCCAGCGATGGGCGACCTCGAGCAGCAGGGTGGACTTGCCGACGCCCGGATCACCGGCGAGCAGGGTCACCGATCCGGGGACCAGCCCGCCGCCGAGGACCCGGTCGAGTTCGCTGATGCCGGTCGCGTCGTGTTTGGTGCGGCCCGGGTCGATGCTGCTGATCGGAACGGCGGGGGAGTTCGGGACCACCGGGCGCCGGCCGGGTGAGCCGGCGATGGCGGCCAGCACCGCGACTTCCTCGACCGTGCCCCAGGTGCCGCAGTCCGGGCACCGGCCCACCCACTTGGCGCTGATGTGCCGGCACTCCGAACAGCGGTACTGAGAACGTGCCTTGGCCACAGGACGACGGTATCGGTCGGTGCCGACAGAACGGGTCCGGCCGGCCCCGGGTCAGTGCGTGTCGCGCTGCGGGTCAGTGTCCGCCGGAGTGCTCGGACCCGCCACCGCTGTCGTCGCGGCGCGGTTCCTCGCCCGCCGAGATGGGCACCTGCACGGTGACCTCGCCGGCGCGCTGGAACGTGAACGTGAACGGGTAGGTCAGACCGTTGGTGATCGGCTTGGTCAGCGTGACGGCGGCGGTCAGCGGTTCGGCCGGCTGGACGCTTTCCAGTGCGGCGGTCTGACCGTCGGGTTCACCGGCGACCAGGACGCCGTTCGGGGCGATCGTCGTGTCGCCCTGCACCGGCACCGACCCGACGTCGGAACGGATCGACACCAGCCGGTCGGGCTGGTCGGCGGATTCGTTACTGGCGACGAACAGGAGCTCGGCCTCGCTGCCCGGGCGGACGTAGTCCGAGGTCTGCGGGGCGCGCAGGTGGATGTTGCGGATCGCGATGTCGCCGACTCCGGCGTTCACGCCGTTGACGGCGGGAGCCTGGGTGGCGGTCTGGGAGATCTGCCCGGCGCCGCACGCCGTGAGGGCGAGGGCCAGCCCGCAGGCCGCCAGTCCCGAGGTGACGGCAGAAGCGCGGGGATGGATGCGGTTCACTCAAGCCTCCTGCAGAGGGTCGCCCAGTCTGTCGTTCACAGTTCGACTATGCAGAGTAGTAGGTGACGGTCGGCGGTGACCACGGCGGGCCGCAGGGCGGAAGCCGCCGCGCACCCGAACGGCGTTGCGCGGCACCTGCAAACGGGGCCCGCAGCGGAGCGCTCCGAGACCCGCTACCCGGGTTCCCGATCATTACCGCGTTGCACGAATTCGGCACCCTGTCAACCCTTGATCTTCATCCGCAGTGCCCCTGACCTGCATAGTTGTTCCGCACGTGTCGACGGCCCGTGTTAGCATGGACGGGTGAAAGGGGCTCGAAACTGATGATTTTCAAGGTCGGAGACACCGTCGTATATCCCCACCACGGTGCTGCATTGATCGAAGCGATCGAAACCCGAAGCATCAAGGGCGTGCAGAAGGAGTACCTCGTCCTCAAGGTCGCCCAGGGCGACCTGACCGTTCGAGTGCCCGCTGACAATGCCGAGTACGTCGGTGTGCGCGACGTGGTCGGACAAGAGGGTCTCGACAAGGTCTTCCAGGTGCTGCGCGCACCCCATACCGAGGAGCCGACCAACTGGTCTCGCCGGTACAAGGCGAACCTGGAGAAGTTGGCATCCGGTGACGTGAACAAGGTCGCCGAGGTTGTTCGTGACCTGTGGCGTCGCGACCAGGAGCGCGGGCTGTCCGCCGGCGAGAAGCGCATGCTGGCCAAGGCCCGACAGATCCTCGTGGGCGAACTCGCACTCGCCGAGAACGTCGAAGACGAGAAGGCCACCATCATCCTCGATGAGGCGTTGGCTGCCGCGTCCTGACGCGTATGACCACTGTGGCCGTTGTCCCGGCCGCGGGATCCGGGCAACGGCTCGCGGCCGGCGCGCCCAAGGCCTTCGTGAATGTGGCCGGGCGGCCGATGCTCGAACGCGCCATCGCCGGGCTCAGGGAGTCCGGCGTGGTCGACAGCATCGTGATCGCCGTCCCGCCGGGCCGTACCGACGAAGCGACGTTGATCTTCGGCGGTGACGCGCTGATCGTCGCCGGCGGCGCGGACCGCACCGAATCGGTGAGCCTCGCGCTCACCGCCGTCGGCGATGCCGAGTTCGTCCTCGTCCATGACGCCGCGCGCGCCCTCACCCCGCCTTCGCTGGTGGTCCGGGTGGTGGAGGCGCTCCGAGCGGGATACGGCGCTGTCGTCCCCGCCCTCCCCGTTGCCGACACCATCAAGGCCGTCGACGCCAACGGCGCCGTGCTGGGCACGCCCGAGCGGGCGGGACTGCGCGCCGTCCAGACCCCGCAGGGCTTCCACGTCGACGTGTTGCGCCGGGCGTACGCACGCGCCGGTGACGGCGGTTTCACCGACGACGCGTCGATGGTCGAGCAGTCCGGCGGTCAGGTGCAGACCGTCGACGGCGATCCGCTGGCGTTCAAGATCACCACCCCGCTCGATCTCGTTCTCGCCGAGGCGATCCTGGCCGGCGCACGGTGAGCGCCCGATGACGCTGCCGCGGATCGGCCTCGGCACCGACGTGCACCCCATCGAAGCGGGCCGGCCGTGCTGGCTGCTCGGCCTGCACTTCGACGGCGCCGACGGGTGCGCGGGGCACTCCGATGGCGACGTCGCCGCCCACGCGCTCTGTGACGCGCTGCTGTCCGCGGCGGGGCTGGGTGACCTCGGTGAGGTGTTCGGCACCGGCAGGCCCGAATGGGAGGGCGTCAGCGGCGCCGACATGCTGCGCCACGTCCACGGCCTGCTGCGGGACGCGGGCCTGCGAGTGGGGAACGCGGCCGTCCAGGTGATCGGGAACCGGCCGAAGATCGGACCGCGGCGGGCCGAAGCGCAGGCGTTGCTGTCAGAACTGGTCGGCGCGCCGGTGTCGGTTTCGGCGACGACGACCGACGGGCTGGGGCTCACTGGCCGGGGTGAAGGTCTGGCCGCGATAGCGACCGCTCTGGTGGTCGATGCGGGATTACGCGATTAGGCCGGTAAGCTGGCACGTCGTGACCGATCGCGCAGAAGCCGGCCGGTCGGCGACGTCGCCGACGGGCCTGCGGCTTTACGACACCATGGCAGGTGCCGTGCGCGATTTCGTGCCGCTGCGCACCGGACACGTCTCCATCTATCTGTGCGGGGCGACCGTCCAGGGCCTCCCTCACATCGGACACGTCCGCAGCGGGGTCGCGTTCGACGTGCTGCGGCGCTGGTTGACAGCCAAAGGGCTCGACGTGGCGTTCATCCGCAACGTCACCGACATCGACGACAAGATCCTCAACAAGGCCGCCGACGCCGGACGGCCGTGGTGGGAGTGGGCGGCCACCTTCGAGCGGTCGTTCACCGCGGCCTACGACGCGCTCGGCGTATTGCCGCCGTCGGCCGAACCGCGGGCGACCGGGCACATCACCCAGATGGTCGAGCTGATCTCCCGGCTGATCGAACGCGGGCACGCCTACGCCGCCGATCAGGAGGGCAACGGGGACGTCTACTTCGACGTCGCGACGCTGCCCGACTACGGCAAGCTCTCCGGACACCGGATCGACGACGTCCACCAGGGCGAGGGTGTCGCGACCGGGAAACACGACCAGCGCGACTTCACGCTCTGGAAGGGCGCCAAACCGGGCGAACCCTCATGGCCGACCCCGTGGGGCCGCGGCCGGCCGGGCTGGCACACCGAATGCGTCGCGATGTGCGAGGCGTACCTCGGTGCCGAATTCGACATCCACGCCGGCGGGATGGATCTGGTGTTCCCGCACCACGAGAACGAGATCGCCCAGGCCGAGGCCGCGGGCGACGGTTTCGCCCGCTTCTGGCTGCACAACGGCTGGGTGACCATGGGCGGCGAGAAGATGAGCAAGTCGCTCGGCAACGTCCTGTCGATTCCCGCTGTGCTGCAACGGGTTCGCGCCGCGGAGTTGCGCTACTACCTCGGTAGCGCGCACTACCGCTCGATGCTGGAGTTCTCCGAGACCGCGCTGCAGGATGCGGTGAAGGCCTACACCGGGGTCGAGGACTTCCTGCACCGCGTGCGTAACCGGGTGGGCACCGTCGTGCCCGGCGAGTGGACGCCGAAGTTCGCCGCCGCGCTCGACGACGATCTGGCGGTGCCGATCGCGCTGGCCGAAGTGCACGCCGCACGCGCCGTGGGCAACCGGGCGCTGGACTCCGGTGACCACGAGACGGCGATGACGCAGGCCCGCTCCATCCGGGCCATGATGGGCATCCTCGGCTGCGACCCGCTCGACGAACGGTGGGAGTCGCGCGACGAGACCTCGGCCGCGCTGGCCGCCGTCGACGTCCTCGTGCGCTGGGCGCTCGACAGCCGTGCCGACGCGCGAAACCGCAGGGACTGGGCGACGGCCGATCAGATCCGCGACCGGCTCAAGGAAGCCGGCATCGACGTGACCGACACCGCCGACGGTCCACAATGGTCGCTGCTCGACGGCGACAGCAAGGATGCCTGACCATGGCGGGTAACTCGAAACGACGTGGCGCGGTGCGTAAGGAGGGCACCAAGAAGGGCCCGACCGTCGGTTCGGGCGGGGTGCGACGGCGCGGCCTCGAGGGTCGCGGCGCGACACCTCCCGCCCACGAACGGCCCCACCATCCGGCGGCCAAGCGGGCCGCCAGGACGCAGAAGCAACAGCAGCGACGCCCGGTGCGCAAGACCGACGAGACCGAGTTGGTGCTCGGCCGCAACCCGGTGGTGGAGTGCCTGCGCGCCGGGGTACCTGCCAGCGCGCTCTACGTGGCGATGGGCACCGAGGCCGACGAGCGGGTCACCGAATCCGTCCAGATCGCCGCCGACAGCGGCATTCCCATCCTCGAGGTGCCGCGGCCGGACCTGGACCGCATGAGCAACAACGCCCTGCACCAGGGGCTGGGGCTGCAGGTGCCGCCGTACGACTACGCCCATCCCGACGATCTGCTCGCGATGGCGAAGGCCGACGGCGCCCCCGCGCTGCTGGTCGCCCTCGACAACATCTCCGATCCGCGCAACCTCGGCGCGATCGTGCGGTCGGTGGCGGCGTTCGGCGGGCACGGCGTGCTGATCCCGCAGCGCCGCTCGGCATCGGTGACCGCGGTCGCCTGGCGCACCAGTGCCGGTGCGGCGGCCCGTCTGCCGGTCGCGAGGGCCACGAATCTCACTCGGACGCTGAAGAGTTGGGCCGACGCGGGTCTGCAGGTGGTGGGTCTGGACGCCGGCGGCGACACCACCCTCGACGACGTGGACGGCACGGGCCCGATGGTCGTGGTCGTCGGGTCGGAGGGCAAGGGTCTGTCGCGCCTGGTGCGCGAGCAGTGCGATGCGGTGGTGTCGGTCCCGATGGCCGGGCCGACCGAATCGCTGAACGCCTCGGTGGCCGCGGGTGTGGTGCTGGCCGAGATCGCCCGCCAGCGCCGTAGCTGACCCGACGAGAACTCGTCGACACACTACGGTTGTTGACGGATTCCAGCCTGAATCCGTCAACAACCGTAGTCTCGCGATGGGCTACACCCCGATCACGCGAAGTCCCACCCACAGGCCGGACACCGCCGCAACGAGGGTGAGCGGTACGGTGCACAGCCCCACCCCGCTGAACCGCAGCACCCCGGTGGGCACGTCGGCCCGGTGAACCACGTTGCGCCACAACAGGTTAGCCAGTGACCCGATGTAGGTGAGGTTCGGGCCGACGTTGACGCCGATCAGCACCGCCAATACGGCCGCCGGTCCGGCGACGTCCACCAGCGGGAGCAGCACCAGCACGGCGGGCAGGTTGTTGACGACGTTGGACAGCACCGCCGCGACGGCCGCGATGCCCAGTAGCGCCGCGAAACTCTCCCCGTCGGGGAGCACCGACAGCATGGCCTCGTCGAGACCGTGGCTCATCACCGCCTCGACGACCACGCCGAGGCAGAGCACGAACGCCAGGAACGGCACGTTGACCGACCTCGCGATGCCCGTCACCGTGCTGCGCCGCTGCAGCAGACCGCGAACACCCAGCACCACCGCGCCGGCCAGTGCCGCCCAGGCGGGTGCCACGTCGACCAGCGAGGTCACCGCGAAACCCGCCAGCGTCAGGGCGAGGACGACGAGGACGAACACCGGCATCTCGACGTCGGGCAGCGGTTCGGCGCGCCGCGGCGTGATGGCGAGGTCGCGGGCGAACAACCGACGGAGTACGACGTATTCGACGAGGATCGAGGCCAGCCACGGCAGGGTCATCAGCGCCGCGAAGTGGGTGAACGACAGACCCGCGGCGGTGAACGCCAGCAGGTTGGTCAGGTTCGACACCGGCAGCAGCAGCGATGCGCTGTTGGCCAGGTGTGCGGTCGCGTACGCGTGCGGCCCGGCCGGAATGGACAGGGTGCGGCAGGTGGCCAAGACGACCGGGGTGAGCAGCACGACCGTCGCGTCGAGGCTGAGGACCGCGGTGGTGCCGGTGGCGATCACGAACACCACGGCAAGCAGCCGTCGGGGATCACCCGCCCCGGAGCGGGCCATCCACACCCCGGCCGCGTGGAACAGCCCGGCGTCCTCGCACAGTTGCGCCAAAACGAGTACCGCGGCGAGGAATCCGACGACCGGCGCCAGCCGCACGACCTCCGCCGCGGCGTCGTCGACCGAGATGATCCCGACCGCGATCAGCAGCCCGGCGGCCGGAACCGCGGCGACCGCTTCGGACCAGCCGCGCGGTCGCACCAACGCGAACGTGAGCACGACGACGAGCAGCAGCAGCGCGAGCAGCAACCGTCAGCTCCAGGGGTCCGCGCGCTGCCACAGCAGCGGCAGATGCAGCGCGACACCGTCCTCGCCGGCGAGGCGGGTCAGCACCCGCATCGAGGCGTCGAGATCGTCGGCCACGTAGGGGAGCGCACGCACCGGCTTGTGCAGCGGGCGGAAGAAGTCGTCCCAGTGGATCAGCACCACGCGGCGGGCGCCGACCGCGCGGACGGTCTCGGTCCAGTACTCGCGCACATAGCTCTCCGGTTGTCGCCCGAGCTGCCCGACACCGAGGTACGCCACGTCGGCGCGCATGCCGTTCAACGCACCGGGGACGAAGCCGGCGCTGCCGACGATCAGCAGGCTGCGCGCCGTCGGCCGGTGGCGCAGCAGGATCGACCAGGCCTCACCGCACCGGTAGGCCGACACCTTGGCCGGCGGGGTCACGGGCCGTTCGATGCGGCCGGGGAAGCGGTCGGGCGGGCAGTGTCTCGATTCGACGAGGGTCAGGTCGTAGGCGCCGTAGGTGACGGTATCCCCGGAAGCGATTGTGCGCACACGGCTTTCGGGGAGTCCATGCCCCCGGCCCAGCTGTGCGGCCGAGGTCCCCCCGACGAGCGCCGCGCCGGTGCGTTCGGCGACCAGTGCGGAGTCGAGTGCATGGTCGAAGTGGGTGTGCACGGGCAGCACCGCGTCGAGGCGGTCAACCCGCAAGCGGGACAGGCAGCCGTCCACCCGCGGCGGTGACGGTGCGATGCGGCGCAGTCCGACCGACACCAGGCCGGGGCGCGAGAAGAAGCCGTCGGTCAGCACCGCCGACGAGCCGTCGTCGATCAGCAGGGTGGTGACGCCGGCCCACGTCACCGTGAGCGCGGAATCCGCGGTGGCGGCCGGCGCGTCGAACCACCGCGCGTGATCCTGCAGATCGGGCCGTCCGGCTCGCACGCGCATGCGCACACTGTAGGCACCCACGCTGCGGGTCAGCTCAGTGCGCCCGCGCCGAACTACGCATTCCGGCAACTGCGGCGCCCAGGCATGCCGCGGCCACCGCCGCCGCGAACCACGGGAACACCACCACCAGTTCCCAGCGCGTCGCCGCCCAGCCGGCCAGCAGGGTCGGCACCGCCATGGCCGTATACGCCAGCAGGTAGAACGCCGACATCGTCTCGCCGCGCTTACCCGCGGGCACGACGTCGGACAGGTGGCGCAGCGATCCGCCGAACCCCAGCCCGAACGTCGCGCCGAGCAGGGCGGCCGCGACGAATACCAGCGGCCATTGGTGGGTCAGCAGCACCGGGATGGTGAGAAGAAGTGCGATCGCCATCCCGACGTCACCGATGACGGCGGCGCGGCGGGCGGGTACGCGAGTGGCCGCGAGTTGAGCGAGGGCCGCGGCGAACGCCGTCGTGCCGACCACTGCGCCGCCGAACACGAGGTTGTCGATGTGGGTCTGCTTCGCCGCCAGCGACGGATACAGCGACAGCAGTACGCCCAGCACCGACCAGGACGCCATGGCGCCCAGTGCGGCGAACCAGAAGTCGCGTCGGATCTCCTCGGGCACCGCGGGTTTCGCAATGCGGATACGGCCGGGAGTGCGGGCGGTGTGCGGTTCGCGCAGCGCCACCAGTCCGACGCCGACGATCAGGCAGAACACCGCGACGACGGCATACGGTGTGCGCAGCGGATGCGGCGCGTACTGGGCCAGCAGGGCCGATCCGAGTATCGCGACGGTCATCCCGATGTTGAAGGCCACGCCGCTGAGTTGGCCCGACCGCAGACCGTGGTGGGGCCGCAGGTCCAGCAGTGCGGCGGCACCGGCGACGATGATCGAGCCCACCGCGGCACCGTGGATGGCGCGCGCCAGCAGCAGCAGCGCCATGTTGTCGGCGATGAGGAACACACCCAGTCCGACCACCAGCGCGATCAACGCGGCGATGAGCACCGGTTTGCGGCCGACCACGTCGGAGATCCGCCCGGACACCAGGACGGCGCCCAGTGCCGCGACGGCGTACACCGCGAAGATGAGCGTGGTCGCCAACGGGGACAGGTGCCAGTTCGACTCGTAGAGGCCGTAGAGGGGTGCGGGCACGCCGGACACTCCGAGCGCGACCCCGCTCAGCACGAGCAGCAGGGGATAGGCCCACCGCTGCGTCTCGTCGCCGATCGAACGGTCGAATGTCGCCATCGCGGTTTACCCCCGGTGGAGTAGGTTTGACGGATATCGAACCTGATCAAGCGTACGCTGGGTTTGACGATCATCAAACCTACGTGGTGAAGGGCACTTTCATGGCGGACGACACGCTGACCGCCGCCCCCGTTGGGCCGGTGCAGCAGGTGCTGGGCGCCATCCACGACCCGGTGCGCCTCGAGATCGTCAGGCGGCTGCACAACGCGGGCACGCCGATGCAGTGCGGGGCGCTCTACGACGGCATCAACAAGTCGACCGCCACCCACCATTTCAAGATCCTGCGCGAAGCCGGTGTCACCGAACGGCTGGTGATCGACGGCCTGACCTATCAGCGGCTGCGCCGCGACGAACTCGAGGCCGCCATCCCGGGGCTGCTCGACAGCGTCGTGCGGAGCGCGAACAAGCAGGCCGGCGTCAGCTGAACGGTGCCAGGGCGACGCCCTCGGCGGTCAAGCGGTTCCGGACGGCGGTGGCGATCTGTACCGCGCCCGGCGAATCCCCGTGCACGCACACCGAATCCACCGAGACGTCGATCGTCGACCCGTCGATCGCGGTGACCCGGCCCGCGGTCACCATCGAGTGGACGCGGTCGGCGATCTCGTCGACGTCGTGCAGGACCGCGCCGGGTTCGCGCCGCGACACCAGTTGTCCGTCCGGCCGGTACGCCCGGTCGGCGAACGCCTCGGCCACCGTCTGCAGACCCAGCTCGCGCGCCTCGGCGAAGAACACCGAACCGGACAGCCCCAGCACCGGCAGCCGAGGATCCACGGCGTGCACCGCGGCCGCAACGGCGCCGGCCTGATCGCGGTTGGTGACGATCGAGTTGTACAGCGCACCATGGGGTTTGACGTAGGAGACCGTGGTGCCCGCGGCGGTGGCCAGCGCCGAGAGCGCGCCGATCTGGTACATCACGTCGGCGGTCAGGTCCTCGGGGGTGGCGTCGATGAACCGCCTGCCGAAGCCGGCGAGATCGCGGTAGCTGACCTGCGCGCCGATGCGCACACCGCGCGCGGCGGCCGCTCGGCACACCCGGGCCAGGCCGGCCGGGTCGCCGGCGTGGAATCCGCAGGCCACGTTCGCGGAGGTGACGATCTCCAGCATCGCGTCGTCATCGCCCAACGTCCACACCCCGAACCCCTCGCCGAGGTCGGCGTTGAGGTCGACGGACGACGCGGGCACGGCGCCAGCCTAATGGGGCGAGTCGGCCGCCGGTCCTGCATGGGGCCGGCCCCTAGGGCGATTTTTCCGAAACATCCTGTCGGAGCAAGGCGAAATGGCGGGTGACCGCGTTGGTGACCCGGGTCTGGTCGCCGGTGGCCAGCAGGTCGAGGAGCGCTCCGCGCAGGACAGCGAGCGTGAGCGTTCGAGCGGTGGCATCCGGTTCGGCGTGGCCGGGCTGTGCGGGTTGCCACGTGGCCAGGACGGCCAGCCAGTCCTCGACGGTGTCGCGGGCGAATCCGCCCCATGGCCCGTCGGGTTCGACCAAGGAGCGGACGTACGCCTCGGTCCAGAGCCTGAGCAACGGACGGTGTTCCTCGGCCACCAGCCACGACCACACCTGACCGCCGGCGGCAGCCAGGCCGCTGGGCTCGGATGCGGTGGGAGGTTGGAGCCGGTTCAGGAGTGCCAGTTCGTCCGCGCGGGCCCGCTGCAGCAGGGCCCGCACCAGACCGTCCTTGCTACCGAAGAGAAACAGCAGAACCCTTGGGCTGGAGCCGATGGCGGCGGCAAGGGGGCGCAGCGACAGTTCGGCGAGCCCGTGGGTCAACGCGTAGCGGTAGGCGGCTTCGAGCAGCTCGGTCCGCCGCGCGGAGGGGCTTGTCGCATCCGAGGGCACGTTGGTAGCCTAACGCTACTGAAACGAGTGTTTCAGTAGCGGCAGGATGGAGACCGTCCACCGCCGCGGATGGGAGGTTCGCGATGGTGCAGCAGGTCGACCACGCCGGGGTGGTCGTGCGTCAGGCGGACAAGCCCGGAGATCTGGGATGGATGGTCATGGCCCACGGTGAGGCGTACGACGAGCAGTTTGGCTGGAACACCGAATTCGAGGCTCTGGTGGCGCGCATCGTCGCCGACTATGCCGCGCAGCACGACCCGGCAGGGGAAGCGGCCTGGATCGCCGAGGTCGACGGCCGGCGGGTGGGGTGCATCTGCTGTGTGGCCGGCGACGAACCCGGCGTGGCCAGACTACGGATCCTGTTGGTCACCCCGGACGGACGTGGCCTCGGGGTGGGCGGTCGCCTGGTCGAGGAGTGTCTGCGGTTCGCCCGTGGGGCCGGCTATCGGCGGGTGGGTCTGTGGACCAACGACGTCCTGGTCTCGGCGCGAAAGATCTATCAGGGGCTCGGATTCCGGCTTGTCGGCGAGGAACGTCACCACAGTTTCGGTCATGACCTGACCGGCCAGAACTGGGTCCTCGACCTGTGAGCCGCGTTGGCTACCAACGGTTCTCGGTGACGAACTCGCCCAGCGGACGGGCGTACGTCCAGTGGTCGAGTTCGAGTGCGGGGCGGTCGGGGAAGTCGGGCACCGGGCCGAGGCACAGCACCGCCACGGGCTCCGCGCCGTCGGGCATACCCAACAGCTCCGCAAGCCTGCGCGGGTCGAAGATCGACACCCATCCCATCCCCAGGCCCTCGGTGCGCGCCGCCAGCCACATGTTCTGGATCGCGCACGACACCGACGCCAGGTCCATGTGTGGCAGGGTGCGCCGCCCGAACACGTGCTGTTCGCGGCCGTCACGCAGGGCGACGACGAGCAATTCGGCGCAGTCGAGGATGCCCTCGACCTTGAGCGCGAGGAACTCGTCACCGCGCGGGCCAAGCGCCGCGCCGGTGCGGTGACGCTCCTCGTCGACCAGCGCATGGATGTCGCGACGCACGGCCGGATCGGTGACGCGGATGAACCGCCACGGCTGCATGAGTCCGACGTTGGGGGCGGCGTGCGCAGCGGCCAGCAACCGGGTGAGGACGTCGTCGGAGACCTTCTCCCCGGCGACGAAGCGCCGCATGTCGCGGCGTTCGGTGATGGCGCGGTACACGGCGTGGCGTTCGGCGGCGGTGAACGCGTGGTCGGTCACGTCTCACAGGGTAGGGATGCGACCATCGAGGGGTGACACGCGCCGACGTCCTGATCACCGCGGCAGACCTGGCCGAGCACATCGCCGCCGGCCGCCCGGTCACCCTGCTCGACGTGCGCTGGCAGTTGGCGCAGCCCGACGGCCGCGCGGCCTACCGCGCCGGCCACCTCCCCGGCGCGGTGTACGTCTCCCTCGAGGACGAGCTGACCGACCACACCGTCAGCGGCCGCGGCCGTCACCCGCTGCCCAGCGGTGCCGCCGTCGAGGCGTCGGCACGCCGGTGGGGTGTGCGCGACGGTGTGCTCACCGTGGCCTACGACGACTGGAACCGCGCCGGTTCGGCGCGTGCGTGGTGGGTGTTGACGGCGGCGGGTATCGACGGGGTCCGCATCCTCGACGGCGGGCTCGCGGCCTGGGTGGCGGCCGGCGGTGCGCTCGAGACCGACGCGGCCACCCCGTCGCCGGGTGATGTCCGCGTGGCTCACGAGGATCTGTACCGCGGCGCGTTGCCCACGCTGACCGCTGACGACGTGGCGCAGTTCGACGGACTACTGCTCGACGCCAGGGCGCCGGAGCGGTTTCGCGGCGAGGCCGAACCGGTCGATCCGGTGGCAGGTCACATCCCGGGTGCGGTGAACGCGCCGAGCACGGGCGTCCTGAGTGCCGAGGGCATCTTCCGCTCCGATGCCGACGTGCTCGAGCGGGTGCGCGGCGCCGAGAAGGTCGGCGCGTACTGCGGCTCCGGGGTCACCGCCGCGGTCGTCGTCGCCGGGCTGCGCGCCGAGGGCGTCGAGGCCGCTCTGTTCCCGGGGTCCTGGTCGCAGTGGAGTGCCGACCCGTCGCGGCCGGTGGCCACCGGCGAGTAGGCCCGCGAATCGCATTTGGAAATGCAAACCGTTATCATTAGCGAGTGATGGTGAGACCCCGACGTGTCTTGGCCGCCGGCTTCGCCGTGGTGCTTCCGCTGGCTCTGGCCGCATGCTCGGGTGGGGATCAGCCGTCCCCGAGCGCGGCGCCGGGCGGTGACTGCCCCGCGGATCCGGTGTCGGTGGTGGTGAGTGTCGACCAGTGGGGCGGCATCGTCTCCGAACTCGGCGGACAGTGCGCCACCGTCTCCACTGTGGTCGCGAGCTCCGCGGTCGACCCCCACGACTTCGAACCCGCCCCCAAGGACGCCGCACTGTTCGAGGACGCGCAGCTGATCGTCGTCAACGGCGGCCACTACGACGAGTGGGCGAGCAAGCTGGCCGCCGGATCCGCCCCGGACGCACCGGTGATCGACGCCGTCGCGCTCAGCGGTCCAGCGGCGCACACAGACGAGGGCAACCCGCACGTCTGGTACAACCCCGCGGTGGTGACGGCTGTCGCCGACGCGGTCACCGCCGAACTCGGCAGGCTCGCACCCGATGCCACGGACTACTTCGCCGAGCGCCACGCCGAATTCGGCGACTCGCTGGCGCCGTACCACCAGATCGTCGGATCGCTGCGAGCCACCGCCGGCGGTAAGACCTACGCCGCGACCGAGAGCGTCTTCGACGAGATGGCCGCCGCCGTCGGACTGGTGAACCGCACCCCGCCGGGGTACCAGGCCGCCGCGTCGCATGAGAGTGATCCGTCGCCTGCCGATCTGGACGCGTTCCTGCGGCTGCTGGGCGATCGCGGCGTCGACGTCCTCATCTACAACGTCCAGACGGAAGGGTCGGTGCCACAACAGATCCGGGCCGCCGCCGAGCAGGCCGGGGTGCCCGTCGTCGACGTCACGGAATCCGTGCCGCCCGGCACCACCTCGTTCGAGACCTGGCAGGTCGACCAACTCTCCGCGCTCGCCGAGGCACTTGGTGTCGGCGGCTGAGCCGAATCCCGGGCCGGCGCTGACGTTCCGCGACGTCAGCGTGGTCAGGGGCCGGCACACGGTCTGGTCGCAGGCTGACTTCGACGTGCCCGCGGGTGGTGTCGTCGCGGTAATCGGCAGCAACGGGGCCGGGAAGACCACGCTGCTGCAGGTGGTACTCGGCCTCCTGGCGCCGTCGACCGGCCGTGTCGAGGTGTTCGGCAGACCGCCGGGCGCTGCCAACGGCGAGATCGGTTACGTACCACAGAATTACGGGTCGAACGCCGGCGAGGCCGTGCGCGCGAGAGATGCGGTGATGCTGGGCCTCAACGGGCACCGGTGGGGGCTGGGCCTGGCCTCGCGTGAGGACCGGGCGCGCGTCGACAGGGTGCTGGCCGCGGTCGACGCGACGGGGTTCGCCGACCGGCGGCTCTCGCAGCTGTCGGGTGGTCAGCGGCAACGTGTCGCGCTCGCCGAAGCGCTCGTCGGCCGTCCCAAGATGCTCATCCTCGACGAACCGCTGGCCGCGCTCGACATGCGCAGCCAACACGAACTGGTCGCGCTGGTGAAGACGGTCAACACCGATTTCGGCGTCACCGTGCTGGTGGTCGCGCACGATCTCAACCCGCTGCTGCCGATCCTCACCGGCGCGATCTACCTGCTCGACGGTCACCCGCACTACGACACCCTCGACGGGGTGGTCGACGAGAAACTGCTCACCCACCTGTACGGCGCCGCGGTCGAGGTGGTGCGCACCCCGCAGGGGGATCTCTACGTGCGGAGGATGCTGTGACGACGACACTGGTGGCGCTGTCCTATCAGGACAATTGGTGGCAGATCCTCACGTCCAACTTCATGCGGAACGCGTTGGCGGGTGGCACCATCGTCGCGCTGGCGGCCGGGCTGATCGGATACTTCGTCGTCGTACGCAACACCGCGTTCGCCGCGCACGCGCTCGCCCACATCGGGCTGCCGGGGGCGACGGGTGCTGTACTGCTCGGACTGCCGGTGGCGTTGGGCCTGGGCGTGTTCTGCATCGGGGGCGCCCTGGTGATCGGGGCACTGGGCCGCCGGGCGGCCGACCGGGAGGTGGCTACGGGTACGGTGCTGGCGATGGCGACCGGCCTCGGACTGCTGTTCAACTCCCTGGCGACCCGTAATTCGAGCACGCTGACCAACGTCCTGTTCGGCAATCTGCTGGCGATCACCGGCGAACAGCTCGTGTCGTTCGCGGTGCTGCTCGCCGTGCTGGCCGCCGGTATCGGCCTGATCTACCGCCCGCTGCTGTTCAGCTCCGTCAACGCGCAGGTGGCCGACGCGAAGGGCGTGCCGGTGCGCGCACTTTCGGTCGTGTTCATGGTGCTGCTCGGCCTCACCGTCACGATGGCGGTGCAGGCGGTCGGGACGCTGCTGCTCTTCGCGCTGGTGGTGACACCCGCGGCGGCCGCGATCATGCTGACCGCCCGCCCGGCCGCGGCGATCGCCCTGTCGACGGCGATCAATCTGGTCGCGGTGTGGGCCGGCCTGGCGCTGTCGGCGATGTTCAACGCGCCGCCGAGTTTCATCATCGTCACGATGGCGTGTGGCGTGTGGGCGGTGGTGTGGGCGGTCGAACGCGGACTGCGTTCGTCGGCCGACCGCGTCCTGGTCACCTGACCGCCGCCGCATCGGCTAACGTGGCGGAGCATGTCCAGGAGTCCCGAGCCGCGACGGCATGCGACCCTGGCTTCCCTCGCCGCGGAACTCAAGGTCAGCCGCACCACGATCTCGAATGCGTACAACCGGCCCGACCAGTTGTCGACCGAACTGCGCGAGCGGATCTTCACCGCCGCCAAGCGTTTGGGCTACCCCGGGCCGGATCCGGTGGCGAGATCGTTGCGGACCCGCCGGGCGGGTGCGGTCGGGTTGATGATCACCGAACCGCTGAACTACTCCTTCAGCGATCCGGCTGCACTGGATTTCGTTGCCGGCCTTGCTGAATCCTGTGAGGACGCCGGACAGGGTCTGCTGCTGGTCGCGATCGGACCGAACCGCAGCGTGGAGGACGGTTCGGCGGCCGTGCTGGCCGCGGGCGTCGACGGGTTCGTCGTCTACTCGGCCAGCGACGACGACCCGTATCTGCCGGTGGTGCAGCAACGGCATCTGCCCGTCGTCGTCGTCGACCAGCCCAAGGATGTGCCCGGCACGTCGCGGGTCGGTATCGACGACCGGGCGGCGATGCGGGGAATCACCGAATATGTTCTCGGACTCGGCCACCGGGACATCGGGTTGCTGACGATGCGGCTCGGCCTCGAACGGCCCGAGGACAATCCGCGTCCCACGGTGGCCGCCCCCGAGCGCCTCCGGACACCTCACTTCCACGTGCAGCGCGAGCGCATCGCGGGCGTGTACGACGCGATCGCCGCGGCCGGACTCGACCAGCGGGCGGTCACGGTCGTCGAGAGCTACGAGCACATGCCGACCTCCGGTGGCGCGGCCGCCGAGGTCGCACTGGCCGCCAATCCGCGCCTGACCGCGCTGATGTGCACCGCCGACGTGCTCGCGCTGTCGGCGATGGACTATCTACGCTCGCGCGGCATCTACGTACCGGGGCAGATGACCGTCACGGGCTTCGACGGGATTCCCGATGCGTTGCGCCGCGGCCTGACCACCGTCGTGCAGCCCAGCATCGAAAAGGGGCGCCGCGCAGGCCGGTTGCTGCACCAGCCACCCCGCAGCGGTCTGCCGGCCATCGACATCCTCGACACCGAGATGGTGCGCGGCCGCACCGCCGGCCCCCCGGCCTAGCCACCTCCGCGCTCCGCGAGCGAGCGCCACGATTCCACCGTCGGTCTCAGTGCGTCGACCAGCATCGGCAGTTGCGGCGCCATCGCCAGGCACGCCACCGAGGCGAGCAGCGCCGCCGACTCCGTCACCTCGAGCACCCGCGAGTCGAGTGTGCGCAGCCCGAGCCCGACGGCGGCCGCGTCGTAGGCGGCGCGGCCCTCGGGCCCGACGAGTGCAAGGTCCGACTCCACCGCGCCGAGCGTGACCAGCTCGAAGTCCGACCAGTATTCGCCGCCGGCCGTGACGATCATGTTGTGGAACGGCGCATCTCCGTGGATCGGTTGGACGTCGACGCCGGGGAACGCCGACTCGAACGCTGCCCTGGACGTCACCACCGGCGCAATGCGCTCCCAATTTTGCTGTGCGCGGCGCAGATCCGCGCCGTCGAGTAGGTCGGGATCGCGCTCCAGCTCGGCGAGTGCTTCGGGGATGTAGGTGTCGAACTGCGTGAAGAACTGCAGCCCGTCGCCGTCGTACTCGCGCAGCGCGGCGTGCAGCCGCGCCGTCGACGCGCACCGCTGTTCCCAGTCCGGCTCGGTCTCGCTCACCCCATCGACGTACTGCCAGAACGTCATCGAGAACCCTTCGCGGGCAACGGGTTCGCGCGCAACGAGCGGGCTCGGCGGCACCACCGGCAGTCCGCGGTCGGCCAGCCAGCCCGCCACGGCCAGTTCGGCGCGCTGTTGAGCCGCCTGCCGGTCCGGGTCCGACCGCAGCGAGGGTGGCAGCACCGTCGGCACCCGCACCACGACCGGGGCAGGCGCCAGGTGGACGATGACGGAGAACACGTCGTGGAGCACACGGGGCTCGTCGACGCGCAGGCCGAGGTCGCGCCCGGCGACCGTGGCGGCCGCGAGGGCGCGGGCGGTCCGGTCGGTCAGGTCGTCGGAGGTCAGCACCTGCGCGAGTATCGCCGAGGCTCCCGCCTCGCGTCGAACGGTTATCCGGTCAGGCCCGCCGGGCCGCCAGCAGGTACTCCAGCGCCTCGGCCACGTCCTGCGGCTCGTCCACCCGGTAACCCGCCGCGGTCTCGCCCGGCCCGACCTTCACCCCGATGTCCCCGTCGCGCATCCGGCGGAACGCCTTCTCGTCGGTCACGTCGTCGCCGAGGAACAGCACCGCAGACGCGTCGTGCTGCTCGCGCAGGATGTCCACCGCCTGCCCCTTGTCGGTGTGGATGACGGCGAACTCCTTCACCGCCTTGCCGTCGGTCACCTGCGCATCCCACTGCGCCGCGGCCTCATTCGCGCGGCGCATCGCCGACTCGCCATCGGATTCCGAGGCGTTGCGCACGTGCAACGCGACGCTGGCCGGTTTGAGTTCGGTTGTCACGCCTGGATATTCGGCGGCGATGGCGTCGAGTGTCTGCTTGATCTCGACCAGCAGGGCCTCGGCCCGCGCATCGATCGGCGAGACGAATCCGGTGTCGAACTCCGAGCCGTGGCTGCCGACCAGGTGGATACGGTCGGACATCCCGGAGAGCTCCTTGAGGACCGCCAGGGCGCGGCCTGAGATCAGCGAGACGGTGGTCGCCGGCAGCGCAGCCAGTTCCTCCAGGGCGGCCGACGCCGCGGGCAGTGGGCGGGCGTCGGCGGGGTTGGACACGATCGGCGCCAGCGTGCCGTCGTAGTCGCAGGCGATCAGGAGTCGGGGAAGTCGCGCGGCGCCGTCGAGCGCCAGGCGAAGGTCTGTCGGTAAGCCGTCGGCCACGCGTCAGATCTTAGGGCGGTCACCGTCGCCGATGAGCAGGCGCACCGCCAGATCGAGCCGTTTGCTCACGTCTGTCGCCGAGGCGCGGCGGGTCAGCCACGCCAGCAGGTTCGACAGCCACACGTCGGAGATGACGCGGGCGATGTGGTATTGGTCTTCGGTCGGTTCCCCGTCGCTCATCGCGCGGGCGAACATGGAGTCCATCAGTTTGCCGACGTGATCAACCTCACCGGCCGCGGACGCGTCGGCGAACACGAACGCCCGCGTCATCGCCTCGGTCAGCAGGGGGTTGCGCTGCATCGCGCGGTTGAGCTTGCCGACCATGAAGTTCAGCCGCTGATAGGGGGTGCCGCCGGCGAGCGCGGCGCGGTCGGTCTTGGCGTCGATCCGCTCGAATTCGCGGCCCAGCGCGGACACCAGCAGGTGGACCTTGGACGGGAAGTAGCGGTACAGGGTGCCGACGGCGACGTCGGCACGTTCGGCCACCGCACGCATCTGCACAGCCTCATAGCCACCCTTCGAGGCGATGGCCAGCGTGGCGTCGAGGATCCGCTTGCGCCGCTCCCGCTGCGCTTCGGAGCCGAGTTCGGATTCGGCGAGCACTGCCACGGTCATCACCTCACGTGGCCGAGAGCCCGAACTGCTTGCTGGCGACGACATGCCGTATGACGCTCCTTCATTGCGCGTATCCCCCCAAAACGATACGCATGTCGGGCTCCGTTTTCTCACCTCAGCATCGGTGTGCCACCGACCTGTGCTGCTGCGATGCCAGTCGACTTGACGGTCGAACGCTGGCACCATTAGAACACGTTCTAGTGGGGAGTATGAGCCTTCTCACCCAAACGCGAGGAGTGCGGAAATGACCCAGTCAGTGCTGTCGGGGTCCGGCCCCGGCACCGACGAGCAGTTTGCTGCCCGCGAAATGGTGCGTGACTGGGCCGCCGCGTCCCGGGCGGTGGAAGCCGGGCGCGAGGTGGAGCAGGGCGACGTGGACGCATGGCGCCGGGCGTATGCGGGTCTGGCCGAGCTGGGCATCTTCGGCGTCGCGATCCCGGAGGAGCAGGGCGGTGCCGGCGGCACCGTCGAAGACCTGTGCGCGATGGTCGACGAGGCCGCCGCGGCCATGGTTCCCGGGCCGGTCGCGACCACGGCGCTGGCCACCCTGGTGGTGACCGACCACGGACTGCTCGAGGCGCTCGCGTCGGGTGAACGCACCGCCGGCGTCACGCTGGCCGCCGAGGTGACCGTCGACGGCGGCACCGCCTCGGGTGTCGCGCCACAGGTGCTCGGCGCCGAACCGTCCGGGCTGCTGCTGCTCCCGGCCGGAGACGCGGTGGTGCTCGTCGACGCCGCCGCCGACGGGGTGACGGTCGAACCGCTGACGCCCACGGATTTCTCGCGCCCACTGGCCCGGGTGGTCCTCGACAACGCGCCCGTCACGACGCTCGACGTCACCGCGTCGCGGTTGGCGGACCTCGCGGCGACGCTGCTGGCGGCCGAGGCGGCCGGTCTGGCGCGCTGGCAACTGGTCACCGCCACCGACTACGCCAAGGTCCGTGAGCAGTTCGGCAAGCCGATCGGCAGTTTCCAGGCGATCAAGCACATGTGCGCCGAGATGCTGCTGCGTGCCGAGCAGGTGTCGGTGGCGGCGGCGGATGCCGCCCGCGCGGTGACCGATGCCGACGAGCGGCAGCTGAGCATCGCGGCGGCGGTCGCTGCGGCGGCGGGCATCGACGCGGCGAAGGCCAACGCCAAGGACTGCATCCAGGTGCTCGGCGGTATCGGTATCACCTGGGAGCACGACGCCCACCTGTATCTGCGTCGCGCATACGGTATTTCGCAGTTCCTCGGCGGTCGTTCGCGGTGGCTGCGCCGCATCGCCGACCTGACCCAGCAGGGTGTCCGCCGCGAGCTGCGTATCGATCTCGACTCGGTCGAGGGGCTGCGGCCCGAGATCAGCGCAGCGGTGGCCGACGTCGCGGCGCTGCCCGCCGAGCAGCGGCAGCCCGCGCTCGCCGAGGCCGGTCTGCTCGCCCCGCACTGGCCGAAACCCTTCGGCAGGGCCGCATCCGCGGCCGAACAGCTGTTGATCGACCAGGAATTGGCCCAGGCGGGAGTGTCCCGGCCCGACCTCGTCATCGGCTGGTGGGCCGTCCCGACGATCCTCGAGCACGGCAGCCCCGAGCAGATCGAACAGTTCGTCTCCGCCACGCTGCGCGGTGAGCTGTCCTGGTGCCAGCTGTTCAGCGAGCCGGGCGCGGGTTCGGATCTGGCTGCGCTGCGCACGAAAGCCGTTCGCGACGAGGGAGGTTGGCGGCTGACCGGGCAGAAGGTGTGGACGTCGGCCGCGCACAAGGCGCACTGGGGCGTCTGCCTGGCGCGTACCGACCCCGACGCGCCGAAACACAAGGGCATCACGTACTTCCTCATCGACATGAAGTCGCCGGGCATCGTGATCCGCCCGCTGCGCGAGATCACCGGTGACGAACTGTTCAACGAGGTGTTCTTCGACGACGTCTTCGTCCCCGACGAGATGGTGGTCGGGCAGGTCAACGACGGGTGGCGGCTGGCCCGCACCACACTGGCCAACGAGCGGGTGGCGATGGCGGGCGGCACCGCGCTGGGCAATCCGATGGAGGAACTGCTGCAGACCGTGGCCGAACACGGGATCGACCCGGCCGATCAGGACCGGCTGGGGCAGCTGATCCTGACCGCGCAGGTGGGGTCGCTACTGGATCAGCGCATCGCGCAGAAGGCCGTGGGCGGACAGGATCCCGGCGCGGAAGCCGGCGCCCGCAAGCTGATCGGGGTGCGCTACCGGCAGGGTCTGTCGGAGTTCCGGATGGACCTGTCCGACGGGTCCGGCGCCGTGATCAATCAACAGGTGCACGACTTCCTCAACATGCGCTGCCTGACGATCGCCGGCGGCACCGAGCAGATCCTGCTCACCCTCGCCGGTGAACGCCTGCTCGGGCTGCCCCGGTAGGTCAGCCGAAGGTGGTCTGCGCGCAGGCATCCGGGGTGGTCAGGTTCACCCCGGAGTAGACCACCTGGATGTGGCTGCAGACGATGAACGCCGCCTTGGTAGCCGGCTGGCCGGTGTACCAGTCGGTGGGCATCGAGCTGCCGTCGACCCGGTAACGCTCGATCGGCCCGCCGCCGAACGACGTCACCGAGATCTCGACGTCGCGCAGCGATTTGTACATCTTCGACAGCACGTTGTTGTGGTTGGCGCCCTTGACTTCTCGCGGTGTACCCGCGGGCGCGCTGTACTCGGCTTCCTGCCAGACGTTGCGATCGTTGCTGCGCAGGGTGATGGTCTGGCGCGACCACGCGTCGCCGGGCAGCCCCGTCGGACCGCCCGGTGTCATCAGGTTCGCGGTGGTGTTGAACGCGCACCTGTTGCCGACGCAGTCCGCGCTGACATGCATCTCGATCTTGGTGGCGGGGTCGACGGGGATCGAGGTCAGCGCCGAGTTGGACGCGGCCGCCGCCGTGGCGGGGTGGGTGAGCAGTGCCGTCAGCATTGCCGCCGCACTTGCTGCTGCGAGCCGGTTCATCGTGTTGAAGTTAGCCCTTCGCTACTCGTCGTAGGTGACTTCGACCGAATCCGAGCGGGGCACCGCCTGGCACCCCAGGATCAGGCCTTCGTCGAGGTCGGATTGCTCGAGTACGTCGTTGATCTCCATCGCGACGTCCCCGCTCTTCTTGAGCACCGCGCAGGCGCCGCAGTGGCCCTCCCGGCAGGAGAACGGTGCGTCGAGGCCCTTGTCGAGCAGCACGTCGAGCAGTTTGGCGCTGCGCGGCCAGCGCACCTCGTGGGTCTGCCCGTCGAGGGTGACCACCGCGGTCGCCGGACCCTCGTCGCTGTCGTCCTCCTCGATGACGACGGCAGCGAACGGGTCGGACTCCAGGGACTTGAACACCTCGATGTGGATCTTGTCCGCGGCGGTGCCCGCGCTGGTCAGCGCCTCCTGGGCGGCGGTCATGAAGGGGCCGGGTCCGCAGATGTAGGCGTCGTGGCCGGTGAAGGGAGCGGCCAGGCCGGCCAGCGCGCTCGCGGTGGGCAGTCCCTGGACGGATTCCAGCCAGTGCACGACCGTGAGCCGGTCGGAGTACTTGGCGCTCAGTTCGCGCAGCGCACCGGCGAAGATGACGCCGGACTCGTCGCGGTTGGCGTAGACCAGCACCACTTTTCCGCTGCCCTCGACCAGCGCCGACTTCAGGATCGCCATCATCGGGGTGATGCCGCTTCCTGCGGCCATCAGCAGGAAGTCGGCGTCCAGCGACGTCGGCACGAAGGTGCCCGAGGGCGCCAGCACGTGCATCCTCATCCCGGCGTGGGCGTTGTCGCAAAGCCAGTTCGAGGCGTAGCCGTCCGCGGTGCGCTTCACGGTGACGGTCAGCGGATCGTCGGTGAACGGCGAACTGCTCAGTGAGTAGCAGCGCGCGACGGATCCGGTCCGGTCACTGGGCACCCGCAGCGTGAGGAACTGGCCGGGTGAGTAACGGAGCCGCTCGGCGGGGATGTCGGCGCCGCCGGCGGGGACTTTGAAGACCAGGGACCGGGCGTCGGCGGTCTCCTCGACGACGTCGGCCACCTCCAGTTCGAGCACGTGGCTACCGAGTGGCTCGTCCGTCACGTCGTCGACCGCCCTTTCCGTCATAACTAGAACATGTTACAGAAATGAGCTTCCGCAGGTCCAGCAGCTGCAGCGTTAGGCTGCTCGACACAAATCGTAACGTGTTCTAATCTTTCTACAGCCCCGTTTCAGTCCCGCATCTTGGAGGCAAGCAGTGACGTCCATTGAACAGCGCGACGCGCAGGCGGTCCTCAGCGGCATCGACGACCTGCTGCCCACATTGCGCAAGCGCGCGCCGGAGGCCGAGGAACTGCGCCGCCTGCCCGACGAGACGGTCAAGGATCTCGACGAGCTCGGCTTCTTCAAGCTGCTGCAGCCCGAGCAGTGGGGCGGTCTGCAATGCGATCCCGCGCTGTTCTACGAGGCGGTGCGCCGCCTCGGCAGCGCGTGCGGGTCGACGGGGTGGGTCGCGTCGATCATCGGCGTGCACAACTGGCACCTCGCACTGTTCGACCAGAAGGCGCAGGACGAGGTCTGGGGCGACGATCCGTCGGTGCGGGTGTCGTCGTCGTATGCGCCGATGGGTGCGGGCACCGTGGTCGACGGCGGTTACCTGGTCAGCGGCGCCTGGCAGTGGTCGTCGGGTTGCGATCACGCTACCTGGGCGTTCCTCGGCGGCCCGGTGATCAAGGACGGCAAGCCCGTCGACTTCGGCAGCTTCCTGATCCCGCGCAGTGACTATCGCATCGATGATGTCTGGAATGTGGTGGGCCTTAAGGGAACCGGCAGCAACACCGTCGTCGTCAAGGACGTCTTCGTCCCGCGCCACCGCTTCCTGTCCTACAAGGCGATGAACGACCGCACCGCAGGCGGACTGGAGAACAACACCGCGCCGGTTTACAAGATGCCCTGGGGGACAATGCATCCCACCACCATCACCGCGCCCATCATGGGTATGGCTTACGGCGCGTACGACGCTCACGTCGAGCATCAGGGCAAGCGGGTGCGCGCGGCGTTCGCCGGGGAGAAGTCCAAGGACGATCCGTTCGCGAAGATCCGCATCGCCGAGGCGGCAAGCGATATCGACGCCGGCTGGCGGCAGCTGATCGGCAACGTGGCAGACGAGTACGCGCTGCTGCAGGCTGACAACGAGATTCCGTTCGAGTTGCGCGCCAGGGCCCGCCGCGATCAGGTGCGTGCCACCGCCCGTGCTATCGCGTCGATCGACATGCTGTTCGAGGCGTCCGGCGCCACCGCGCTGAACCTCGACGCGCCGGTGCAGCGGTTCTGGCGCGACGCGCACGCCGGGCGGGTGCACGCCGCCAACGAGCCGGAGCGGGCCTACCTGATTTTCGGCAACGACGCCTTCGGCCTCCCGCCGCAGGACACGATGGTCTGATCGGACGCGATGACTTCCTATATCAAGCAGACCGAGTCCCAGGTCGAGATCACCTTCGAATCCACCTCGCGGTACGCGCAGGTTCGCGATGACATGCGCCTGCACTATCACGAAGCCGGGGTGAGTCACTCGGAGACCGTGGTGCTGCTGCACGGCGGCGGGCCGGGTGCGTCGAGCTGGTCGAACTTCTCGAAGAACATCGAGGTGCTGGCGCGCCACTTCCACGTGCTGGCCGTCGACCAGCCGGGGTACGGCCACTCCGACAAGCACACCGAGCATGAGCAGTACAACCGCTACAGCGCCACCGCCCTGCTGAACCTGTTCGACCATCTCGGCATCGAACGCGCAGCGCTGGTGGGTAATTCGCTCGGCGGTGGCACCGCGGTGCGATTCGCGCTGGACAATCCCGAGCGCGCGGGCCGGCTGGTGCTGATGGGGCCGGGCGGGTTGAGCGTCAACCTCTTCGCACCCGACCCCACCGAGGGCGTCAAACTCCTCGGCCGCTTCACCGCGAATCCGACGCGCGAGAACATGGAGAAGTTCCTGCGCATCATGGTGTTCGACCAGAAGCTGGTGACACCGGAACTCGTCGAGGAGCGGTTCGCGATCGCCAGCAGGCCCGAATCGCTGGCGGCCGCCCGTGCGATGGGGATGTCGTTCGCCGGTCCGGATTTCGAGCTCGGCATGATGTGGCGTGAGGTGTACAAGCTGCGCCAGCGGGTACTGCTCATCTGGGGTCGGGAGGACCGGGTGAACCCGCTCGACGGTGCGCTGGTCGCACTCAAGCAGATTCCCCGCGTCCAACTGCACGTCTTCGGCCAGTGCGGACACTGGGCGCAGCTCGAGAAGTTCGACGAGTTCAACAAGCTGACAATCGATTTCCTCGGAGGCGAGCGATGAGCATCCGGTCACTGGGCTATTTGCGGATCGAGAGCACCGACGTCGGCGCATGGCGCGAGTACGGGTTGAAGGTGCTCGGCATGGTGGAGGGCAAGGGCCCTACCGACGGTGCGCTGTACCTGCGGATGGACGAGTTCCCCGCCCGCCTGGTCATCGTGCCGGGTGAGAACGACCGGCTGCTGCAGTCCGGCTGGGAGACCGCCAACGCCGAAGGTCTGCAGGAGATCCGCCACCGGCTCGACATCCAGGGCACCCCGTACAAGGAGGCCACCGCGGCCGAACTCGCCGACCGCCGTGTCGACGGGATGATCACCTTCGACGATCCGTCGGGCAACACGCTGGAGATCTTTCACGGTGTCGCGCTCGAGCATC
The DNA here is from genome assembly GCF_016313185.1 of Mycolicibacterium baixiangningiae. NCBI lineage: Bacteria > Bacillati > Actinomycetota > Actinomycetes > Mycobacteriales > Mycobacteriaceae > Mycobacterium > Mycolicibacterium baixiangningiae. The sequence continues at coordinate 5,172,728 of NZ_CP066218.1, read as the reverse complement.
GTCGGGTCGTCAGCCCGTACGGTCACAAGTTCGTCACCGAGGAGCAGGGCCTCGGGCACGTGGTGCTCACCACGCGCGACGACGCCGAGACGCTGCACTTCTACCGGGACGTCCTCGGCTTCTACCTGCGCGACTCGATGCGGCTGCCACCGCAGTTGGTCGGCCGGCCCGCCGACGGTGCGCCGGCGTGGCTGCGGTTCCTCGGCGTCAACCCGCGCCACCACAGCCTGGCGTTCATGCCGGGGGAGACCCCCAGCGGCATCGTGCATCTGATGGTCGAGGTGGAGAACGCCGACGACGTCGGCCTGTGCCTCGACCGGGCGTTGCGCCGCAAGGTGAAGATGTCTGCGACGCTCGGTCGCCATGTGAACGACAAGATGCTGTCGTTCTACATGAAGACTCCGGGTGGCTTCGATATCGAATTCGGTTGTGAGGGACTTGAAGTCGAGGACAACGAGGGCTGGATCGCCCGGGAGAGCACCGCGGTGAGCCTCTGGGGTCACGACTTCAGCGTCGGCTTCAAGTAACTGCGCGAGGTCACCGTGACGGACACGACGATCGACCCGCGGACGTTCCGGAATGTGCTCGGGCAGTTCTGCACGGGCATCACGGTGATCACCACGATCCACGATGACGCGCCGGTCGGATTCGCCTGCCAGTCCTTCGCGGCGCTCTCGCTCGAACCGCCGCTGGTGCTGTTCTGCCCGACCAAGCTGTCACGGTCGTGGAAGGCGATCGAGGCCAGCGGCCGGTTCTGTGTGAACGTGTTGCACGAGAATCAGAAAGACGTCTCCGCACGCTTCGGGTCGCGTGAGCCCGACAAGTTCAATGGCCTCGACTGGACGACGTCAAAGCTGGGGTCGCCGGTCATCGACGGCACGCTGGCCCACATCGACTGCACAGTGCACTCGGTGCACGACGGCGGCGACCATCTGGTGGTCTTCGGGGCCGTGCACTCGCTGTCGGACGTGCCGCGCAAGAAACCGCGGCCATTGCTGTTCTACCGCGGCGAGTACACCGGCATCGAACCCGACAAGAATTCGCCCGCCCATTGGCGTGACGACCTCGAGGCGTTCCTGACGGCCACCACTCCGGACACTTGGCTGTAGTTCCCCTGGCAGCTGTCGTTCCCTGGCATATTGACGTCCGTGCCGAACTCGACCGTCGTCTTCGAGGACGCCACCACCCGCATGGCGGTCAACGGCCGCAGAATCCTCACCGAGAGCGCACTGCTGGAGGCGCTGGCGGCCGACGTCAACGAGTCCTCCTTCGTCTCGCCCGAGGATGTCCGCCTGATCGGCGCGCAGTGCGACGAGGGGAGTACGACCGGATGTCGCGCGCGTGGTGGGACATGCTCGACCCGCATCTGCGTGACGGCTGATACCCGCGGTTTCGCCGACCCACCGGGCGGGGTATGCCGACGGTGCATCGGCCGACCCGGTCGATTGCGACCGAAGGAGTACATCGTGAGCGGCACCGACAAAGCCAACAACAAGATCGAGGATCTCGGCGGCAAGGCCAAGGAAGCTTTGGGTAAGGCCACGGGCGACAAGAGCACCGCCAATGAAGGTAAAGCCGACCAGTCCAAGTCCAGCCTCAAGGACGCGGGCGAAAAGGTGAAGGACGCCTTCAAGAAGTAGAGCGGGCTGAGGCCTACGCACGCCGACATTCGGCGATCTCGCGTTGGATGACCTCCACCCGGCCGGCGTCGATGCCCCACGGCTCGTCGACTCCGAGCCGGGTGTCGAGGTCCCACAGCACGCATTCCTCGTCGGTCCGCGCGACCATCGACCACGCGACCACCGTCCTGCGCAACTGCTCGCCGACGGGGTCGGTGGCCGCGGGGACACCCGGCGGTGCACCACCCTCGGGGTGATGGTGCAGGAACCGGCCGTAGGCCGCGCTGCAGAAAGCCGCGTACCGGACGGTGCACAAAATGAAACCGTGCCAGGCCTCGTCGACCGCGCGCGACGGCATTCCGATCACCTGGTCGTCCCATATCGCGGGCGCGCAGCACCGCAGCCACTGGCGCAGACCGGTCTCGACGAGCGCCCGTGGCTGCCATGGGCAGGTCTTGAACACGGCCGGAGGCAGCTCGAGATCCGCGACGGTCGTGCTCACCTGATCAAGCCGATGTCTGTTGCGCCGCAGCACATTTTCACTGTATGCGCCGACGGCGAACACGCGTATGCTTCGAGGTATGAGCGCCACGGCCGTGGTGGTCTGCATCTTGTTGGTGCTGACGGGTTTGGTCATCACGTCGTTCTTCGTCGCCCGCTCCCGGCGGGCTCATGACGCCCGCCCGCACAGGCGGCGCGCCCACTGGGGAAGCGGTTTTGGCGGCGGTTACGGCGGTTACGGCGGAGGCGGCGATTACGGCGGAGGCGGGGGCTGCGGTGGCGGCGGCGGGGGAGAATGACACCTACGGCGCGCCGAGCAGTACGTCGCGCTGGTCGTGGACGCGTTCCCGGATGGCATCCACGACCGCGGCGACCTCCGGCCTGCGCAGCGTCTCGGCCCGGGTAACCAGCCAGTAGGTCAACCGCACCGACGCCGACTGCGGCAGCACCCGCACCAGATCGTCGTGCCGGTCGGCCATGAAGCACGGCAGCAGGCCCAGACCCGCCGCCGCGCGGGTCGCCTCGACATGCACGAAGACGTTGGTCGACGTGACCGACTCCCGCATGGCCGGGGCGAACCCGGTCGCCGAGTCGAGGTCGTCGACCTGCAGCATCGAGTCGATGAAGTAGACCAGCGGATACCGGGCGAGGTCTGCGACGTTGTCGGGCGTGCCGTGTTCGGCGAGGTAGTCGCGTGCCCCGTACAGGCCCAGGCAGTAGTCACCGAGGCGGATCGCCTCGGCGCGGTGCACCTGCGGCTCGCCCACCACCACTTCGATGTCCTGGCCCGAGCGCTGCTGTGACGCGCGACGGGTCGTGGCGACGATCTCGACCGCCACGCCGGGGTGGTCCCGCTGCACTCGCGCGGCGGCCGGCGCCACGATGTGGGCGCTGAATCCGTCGGTCGCGGAAATACGGACGACCCCCTCGAGCGCGCGCCGCCCGGCCGGGTCGACGGTCAGCGACCCCACGGCCGATTCGACGGCCTCGGCGGCGGTGAGCGCCTCACGGCCGAGATCGGTCAGCTCCCAGCCGCCGGCGACGCGGGCCACGAGCCGCCCCCCGATCGACTGCTCCAGCGCCGCGATCCGCCGGGAGATCGTCGTGTGGTTGAGACCCAGTTCCTCCGCCGCGGTGGTGTAGCGGCCCGAACGACCCACCGCGAGCAGGACGAGGAGGTCGTCGGCGCTGGGCCGTCGCCCCGACATTGCGGTCATGTCTGCAGTTTTGCAGATGGCCGCTGCACACTTGACCATTGCCGCCGGGGAAACCTGCATGAATACTCACGTGTATGTGTGGCCAGTCACACTCAGGCGACCGACGTGTCCCCGGTCATGAATGGAGCCAGCAATGAGCACGCCGATTCCGTCCCAACCCGACACCAGCCCCCGCGGGTCGGTCCCGACCGGGCTCAAACGCGTGGTGGTCGCCTCGATGGCGGGCACCGTCGTCGAGTGGTACGAGTTCTTCCTCTATGGCACCGCCGCCACCCTGGTGTTCAACAAGATCTTCTTCTCGGAGACCACCAGCGAGCTGAACGCGATCTTCCTCGCGTTCGCGACGTACGCGGTCGGCTTCGTCGCGCGCCCGCTCGGGGGCGTGGTCTTCGGCCATTTCGGCGACAAGTACGGCCGTAAGAAGCTCCTCCAGTTCAGCCTCCTGCTGGTCGGCGCCGCCACCTTCGCGATGGGCTGTCTGCCGACATACGGACAGATCGGGTACTGGGCGCCGGCGCTGCTCGTCGCGCTGCGGTTCATCCAGGGCTTCGCGGTCGGCGGGGAGTGGGGCGGCGCGGTGCTGCTGGTCGCCGAGCACAGCCCGAACAGGGAACGTGGCTTCTGGTCCAGCTGGCCGCAGGCCGGTGTGCCCGTGGGCAACCTGCTCGCCACCGTGGTGCTGCTCGTCCTGACCACCACCCTCCCCGAGACGTCGTTCCTGTCGTGGGGCTGGCGTGTGGCGTTCTGGCTGTCGGCCGTGGTCGTGCTGATCGGGTACTACATCCGGACCAAGGTCACCGACGCCCCCATCTTCGTGGCCGTGCAGCAAGAGGTGGAGCAGGCCAAATCCACTTCGTACGGTGTGGTCGAGGTGCTCAAGCGCTACCCGCGCGGAGTGTTCACCGCGATGGGTCTGCGGTTCGGCGAGAACATCATGTACTACCTGGTGGTCACCTTCTCGATCACCTATCTGAAGGTGCAGGTCGGCGCCGACACCAGCGACATCCTCTGGTACTTGCTGGTGGCGCACCTGATCCACTTCGCGGTCGTGCCGCTCGTCGGCCGGTTGTCGGACCGTTTCGGCCGCCGCCCGGTGTATGTGGTGGGCGCGGTCCTCGGCGCGACGTGGGGCTTCTTCGCTTTCCCGATGATGAACAGCGGGAACTATGTCGTCGTGACGGCCGCGGTGAGCATCGGTCTGATGATCCACGCGCTGATGTACGCGCCGCAGCCGGCGATCATGGCCGAGATGTTCCCGACCCGGATGAGGTATTCCGGTGTCTCCCTTGGCTATCAGGTCACCTCGATCGTGGCCGGATCGGTGGCGCCGCTCATCGCGGTCAAACTGCTGGACATCTACGACTCGTCGGTGCCGATCGCGATCTATCTGGCAATCGCTTGTGCCATCACGTTGGTCGCGGTCTTCTTCACCCGTGAGACCAACGGCATCGACCTGCACGACCTCGACGTGGCCGACCGGGAGGACCTCGCCCGGGTGGCGGCCTCGAGAACCGGCGCATGAGGGATCTCGCCGGACGGACCGCGCTGGTGACGGGCGGTGCGAGCGGCATCGGTGAGGCGTGTGCGCGTGAGCTCGCCGCGCGGGGCGCGACCGTGACCGTCGCCGACCGCGACGAGACCGCCGCGACCGCGCTGGCCGACGAGATCGGCGGCAACCCGTGGGTGGTGGACCTGCTCGACGTGTCGGCGCTGGAGAGCCTGGCGCTGGACACCGACATCCTGGTCAACAACGCCGGCGTGCAGCGCATCGACCCGATCGTCGACTTCGCGCCGGAGAACTTCCGGATGCTGATGACGTTGATGGTCGAGGCGCCGTTCCTGCTCATCCGTGCGGCTCTGCCGTACATGTACGCCCAGAAGTTCGGCCGGGTCATCAACATCTCGTCGGTGCACGGTCTGCGCGCCTCGGAGTACAAGGTCGGCTACGTCACCGCCAAGCACGCGCTGGAGGGGCTGTCGAAGGTGACCGCGCTCGAAGGCGGGCCGCATCAGGTCACCAGCAACTGCGTGAACCCCGGCTATGTGCGGACCCCGCTGGTCACCAAACAGATAGCCGATCAAGCCAAGGTGCACGGCATCGGTGAGGATGACGTGGTGACCGACATCCTGCTCAAGGAGAGCGCCATCAAGCGCCTCGTCGAACCGACCGAGGTGGGGTCGCTGGTGGGCTGGCTGGCCTCCCCGCAGTCCGGCATGGTGACCGGGGCGGCCTACACGATGGACGGCGGATGGAGCGCGCGGTGAGCGAAGCGCAGTGGGTGCCCACCGACGAGGACATCGCGGGTGCCCGGGTCACCGACTTCGCCCGGTTCGTGCAGCAGCGCACCGGCGCCGACGTCTCCGACTACCACGCCCTGTGGCAGTGGTCGGTCGACGACCTCACGGGGTTCTGGAGGGCGCTGTGGGAGTATTTCGACCTCGGCGATCCGCCAGCCGAGGTGCTCGCCGGTGATGCGATGCCGGGGGCGCGCTGGTTTCCGGGGACGCAACTGAACTACGCCGACCAGGTTCTCCGGCACGCCCGCACCGACCGGCCGGCCATCCTCTACGTCGCCGAGGGCGGCGAGGTCACCGAGTGGTCGTGGGACGAAATGCTCGCCCAGGCGGCAGGATTCGCCCGCACACTGCAGTCGATGGGCGTCGGTCCGGGTGACCGCGTCGCGGGGTATCTGCCCAACGTGCCCGAAGCCGTCATCGCGTTCCTCGCCACCGCCAGCATCGGGGCCATCTGGAGCGCCTGCGGTCAGGACTACACCGCGAAGGCCGCGCTGGACCGGCTCGGGCAGTTGGAACCGGCGGTCCTGATTGCGGCCGACGGCTACCGGTTCGGCGGTAAGACCCATGACAAGACGGCCGACGTCGCCGCGCTGCGGGCCGGATTGCCGACGGTCCGGGGGGCGGTCCTGGTGCCACGTATCGGTGCCGCGGCGCCGGAGGGGGATTGGCTGGACTGGGAGACGGTGACCGCCGACGGCGGCACGCTGGAACCGGTCGCCGTCGACTTCGACCACCCGCTGTGGGTGCTGTACTCCTCCGGCACGACCGGCCTGCCCAAGGGTATCGTTCACGGTCACGGCGGTGTGGTGGTCGAACACCTCAAAGCCGTTGCACTGCAATCGGATATCGGCGCGGCGGACACATTCTTCTGGTTCACCAGCCCGAGCTGGATGATGTGGAACTTCCAGGTGGCCGGCCTGCTGGTCGGGGCGACGATCGTCTGTTACGACGGCAGCCCGACGTATCCGGCGGCCGACACGCTGTGGCGCATCGCCGCCCAGGTGGGCGCGACGGTGCTGGGCACCAGCCCCGGGTACGTGCTGGCGTGCGACAAGGCGGGTGCCGTACCGCGCAAAGAACACGACCTGGCCGCGCTGCGCACCGTCGGGATCACGGGTTCGTCGCTGCCGCCGGCATCGGCGCTGTGGTTGCGGGACAACGTCGGTGAGCACGTGCAGGTGGCGTCGATCAGCGGCGGCACCGATGTGGTGTCGGCGTTCATCGGCGGTGTGCGCACCGTCCCGGTGTGGCCCGGTGAGCTCTCGGCGCCCTACCTCGGCGCCGCCGTCGAGGCGTGGGACACCTCGGGGCAGCCCGTGCGTGGTGAGGTCGGCGAACTCGTCGTCACCAAACCGCTGCCGTCGATGCCGGTGAAGTTCTGGAATGATCCCGACGGAACCCGTTACCGCGATGCGTATTTCGAGATGTTCCCGGGAGCGTGGCGGCACGGCGACTGGATCACCATCACCGACCACGGCAGCGTCGTCGTGCACGGACGGTCGGATTCAACGCTCAACCGCCACGGCATCCGGATGGGCAGCGCAGACATCTATCAGGCCGTGGAGCGGATACCGGAGGTCGCCGAGGCGCTGGTGATCGGCGCGGAGCAGCTCGACGGCGGCTACTGGATGCCGCTGTTCGTCACGCTGACCGACGACGCCGAACTCACCGACGAGCTCAAAGACCGTATCCGCCAGACGATTCGCACCGAGGTGTCGCCCCGACACGTACCCGACGACATCGTGCTCGCACCCGGCATCCCGCACACCCGCACCGGCAAGAAGCTCGAGGTGCCGATCAAGAAGCTTCTCCAGGGCGGTGACCCGGCGCGCGTGGTGGAGCCGACCGCCGTCGACGATCCGGCGCTGCTGGACTGGTATGTCACGCAGCGGCGAACGTGAGGCCCCGGAACGTCAGCGCAGCCAGGCCCCGATCCGGCGCAGCGCCTCGGTGATGTCGGCGGTCGGTCCGGCGAACGACAGCCGGACGAACGAGCCGCCGTGCACGGTGTCGAAGTCGATGCCCGGTGCGATCGCCACACCCGTGTCCGCCAACAGCGTCGCGCAGAACGACAGCGAGTCGTCGGTGAGATGCGAGACGTCGGCGTAGACGTAGAACGCGCCGTCGGTCGGGGCCAGCCGGTCGATGCCCATGGCGCGCAACCCGTCGAGCAGTAGCCGGCGGTTGTCGGCGTAGTGCGCCAACAGACCGTCGGCTTCCGCGGTCGACTCGGGTGTGAAGGCGGCGAGCGCGGCGTGCTGGGCCAGTGCGGGAGGGCAGATGGTGAAGTTGCCGGTGAGCCGATCAACGGCGCGGCGCAGTTCGGCAGGCACGAGCAGCCAGCCCAGCCGCCAGCCCGTCATCGCGAAGTACTTGGAGAAGCTGTTGACCACCACGGCGTTTCGTGACGTCTGCCAGGCGCAGCTGGTCGGGGGAGCGCCGTCGTAGACCAAGCCGTGGTACACCTCGTCGCTGATCAGCCGGACGCCGGTCGCCTCACACCACGTGGCGATCGCCGCCAACTCTTCCGGCGGGATCACGGTGCCGGTCGGATTCGCGGGGCTCGCGACGATCACGCCCTGCACCGGCGGATCGAGCGCGGCGAGCATCGCGGCGGTCGGCTGGAAGCGGGTCTCGGCGCCGCACGGGAGCTCGACGACCTCGCAGCCGAGCGCGGTGAGGATGTTGCGGTAACAGGGATAGCCGGGGCTGGCGATCGCCACCCGGTCGCCGACGTCGAAGCAGGCGAGGAACGTCAACAGGAAGCCGCCGGACGACCCCGTCGTGAGAATGACGTCGTCGGTTTCGACCGTGAGCCCGTACCGATCGGCGTACCTTCCGGCGATCGCGGCGCGCAGTTCCGGGATACCGAGCGCGACGGTGTAGCCGAGCTGGTTGCGGTGCAGCGCGTCGACGGCGGCCTCGCGTACGGCGGCGGGGGCACCCGCGCTGGGCTGGCCCGCCGACAGGTTCACCAGATCGCCGTGGGTCCGCTGGCGTTCCGCGGCGGCCAACCAGACGTCCATGACATAGAACGGCGGGATGCCGGCGCGCAGCGCCACGCTCCGGTGCTCTGTGCTTTTCGCGTGCGCTCCACTCACCAGTCGAGGCTAGAACATCGGTATCGGTGGGCGGCGACGCCGGCGACACCGCCGGACCGTTGTCTGGGGCGACCGTTGTCTGGCGCGCCGCTGTCTCGACTGCCCGCCTCGTAGCGACACTGTCGCTCATAGCCGGGCAACTCCGCCTATCGTCCTCCGGCGCGTACAGCCGCAGCCGTTAGAACACCTGTGATTCGAGCCGGCGCAGCTGGTCGCGGGGCGGGCCGAACAGTTGAGCGCTGCCGTGCGCCCGCTTGAAGTACAGCTGGATGTCGCTTTCCCAGGTGATCGCGATGCCGCCGTGCATCTGCACCGCCTCGGCGGCCACCGCCGAGAACGCCTCGGTGGCCGAGAAGCGCGCCAGCGCAGCCGACGTCGGAGAGGGTTCGGACAGCGCCTCGTCGACGACGGCCTTGGCGGACTGCACCTTCACGTACAGGTCCGCCATGCGGTGCTTGAGCGCCTGGAAGCTGCCGATCGGGCGGCCGAACTGCACCCGGTCCTTGGTGTAGGCGACGGTCAGCTCGAGGCATCGGGTGGCCGCGCCGATCTGCTCGGCCGCCAGAAGCAGCGCCGCGGTGTCCGCCAGCCCGGGGTCGGCGCCGATTTCGGCGGTCTCGCCGGGTTCGAGGCGGGCCAGCCGCCGGGTCAGGTCCATCGCCTGCAGCGGATGGGCCTCGAACGACGTCCAGCGGGTGAGCTGCCCGTCCGCCGCCCCGATCACGACGTCGGCGATGTCACCGTTGACGACGTAGCCGGGGTCGAAGACGACCGCCCCGATCTGCGCGCCCTCGGCCAGCCCTTCGAGCGCTTCGGTATCCGGCTCGCCGGCCGACAGCAGCGCGAGTTGGGCCAGTGTCGTGCCGAGCAGCGGCGTCGGCACGAGGTTCCTGCCGAGCTCCTGCATCACCACGGCCGCGTCCGCGAGTTCGCCGCCGGCGCCACCCAACTCCTCGGGCACGACCAGCGCGGCCGCGCCGACCTGCTCGCACAGCAGCGTCCACAGCGACTCGTCGTACCCGCGCTCCGACGTCATCGCCTCACGCACGGCGGCCGGCGACGCGTGCTTGTCCACCAGCGCCGCCACCGTCTCGCGCAGCAGCTCGCGTTCTTCGCTCATCAGAAGGCCTCCAGCACCCGCGCACGGTGCGACGTCGGATCGCCCCACGCCGAGCGAAGGGCCTGCACGCGCAGCAGCCACAGTGACAGATCGTGTTCGTGGGTGAACCCGATCGCGCCGTGTGTCTGCAACGCTGAGCGGGCAGCCAGCAGCGCGGCCTCGGACGCGGCCACTTTGGCCGCACTCACGTCCCGCGCGGTGTCGGGGGAGCGGTCGCCCAGCGACAGTGCGGCGCCGTACACCAGCGGACGGGCCAACTCGATCGCGATGTGCACATCGGCCAGCTTGTGTTTGATCGCCTGGTAACTGCCGATTGCGCGGCCGAACTGATGCCGTTGTTTGGCGTAGTCCACCGACTGGTCGAGCATCGCCTGCGCCGCACCGACCAGTTGCGCGGCCGTCGCGAGCGCACCGAACTCGAACGCGAGGGCGACGTCGGCGTCACGCGCCTCACCGGACGCGCTCACGTCGAAGAGTCTGCGGGCGGGGTCGACGGACTCGTGCTGTGCGGCGGCGGTGGCCTCGCTGACCGTCCCGTCCTGCGCGAGCAGCACCAGCCCCGAGGTGTCGGCGTCGACCGCACGCGGCACGGCGGGGGGCAGCGCGACGGTGACGACGAGCTCACCGGCGGCCAGCGCCGCGCTGCGCTCGTCGCCGCGCAGCAGAACCGGCGCCACCGCAACGGATTCCGCCACCGGGCCCGGCACGCACCAGCGGCCCAGCCGTTCGGCGGCGACCACCAGGTCGACCGGGGTGGCGTCGATACCGTCGTGTTCTTCGGCCACCATCAGCGCGGTCACCCCGAGGTCGGCCAGTGTGGCCCACACCTTGCGGCCCGGTGCCGTGTCACCGTCGGACCACGCCCGCACCGCGGCCGGAACACCGGCGGCGGTCAGTGCGGCATCGATACTGGCAGCGAAATCCCGCTGCTGATCGTCGAGTTCGAAGTTCACTTCGCTTGCCCTTTCGGCTCGCGGGGAAGACCCAACAGCCGCTCGGCGATGATGTTGCGCTGAATCTCGTTGGTACCGGCGTAGATCGGACCACCGAGCGCGAACAGCAGGCCGTCGGTCCAGTTGTCGGCCAGCTCGCCGTCCGCGCCGCGCAGGTCGAGTGCCGTCTGGTGCAGCGCGACGTCGAGGTCGCTCCAGAACACCTTGGTCACCGACGATTCCGCACCGAGCTCACCGCCACCCGCCACGCGCGTGACGGTGCCGAAGGTGTGCAGCCGGTAGGCCTGTGCCTTGATCCACGCGTCGGCCACCCGCTCGGCGAACGCCGGGTTGCGGTCCTTCTGCCATTGGGCGACCAGCCGTTCGGCGGGTGCGAGGAACCGGGCCGGGCTGCGCAACGACATGCCGCGCTCGTTGCTCGACGTGCTCATCGCCGCGCGCCAGCCGTCGTCGACCGCACCGATGACGTCGGCGTCCGGGACGAACACGTCGTCGAGGAAGATCTCACCGAATCCCGTGTCGCCGCCGAGCTGGCCGATCGGGCGGACGGTCACCCCGTCGGCTTTCAGGTCGAACATGACATAGGTCAAACCCTTGTGCCGCTGCGACTCCGGATCGGAACGGAACAGCCCGAACGCCCGGTCGCCGAACACCGCCCGCGAACTCCAGATCTTCTGCCCGTTGAGCAGCCATCCGCCGTCGGTGCGGGACGCCGTTGACCGCAGCGACGCCAGATCGCTGCCCGACTCCGGCTCCGACCAGGCCTGTGCCCAGATCTCCTCGCCGCTGGCCATCTTCGGCAGCACCCGGTCCATCTGCTCATCGGTGCCGTGCGCGAACAGCGTCGGCGCCAGCATGGATGTCCCGTTGGCGCTCGCGCGTCCGGGTGCGCCGGCGCGGAAGTACTCCTCCTCGAACACGATCCACTGCAGCAGCGTCGCGTCGCGGCCGCCGTAGCGCTGCGGCCAGGAGATCACCGACAGGCCCGCGTCGAAAAGCACCTTGTCCCAGCGCCGGTGCTGTTCGAAGCCTTCGGCGTTGTCGTAGGACTTCGTCGGGAAGTCGTCGCGGTGGGAGGACAGGAATTCACGCACCTCGGCGCGGAAGTCCTCGCTTGCGTCGTCGAACGTCAGGTCCATTCAGGCTCTCTTCCTCAGGAGCGGTTTGACGACCTTGCCGCCCGGGTTGCGGGGCAGCGCGTCGAGGAACTCCACCGAACGCGGTGTCTTGAAGTTCGCGAGATGCTCGCGCGTGTAGGCGATCACGGTCTGCTCATCGAGGTGGGCGCCCGCTTTGGTGACGACGAATGCCTTGCCCACCTCACCGAGCCGCTCGTCGGGCACACCGATCACGGCCGATTCGGCGACCCCGTCGAGGCGGGCCAGCACCTGCTCGATCTCGGCGGGGTAGACGTTGAATCCGCCGCAGATGTACATGTCCTTGAGCCGGTCGGTGATCTGTAGGTTGCCGTTGTCGTCGACGGTGCCCACGTCGCCGGTGTGCAGCCAGCCCTCGGCGTCGATCGTCGCGGCGGTGGCCTCGGGGTCGTCGAGATAGCCGAGCATCACGTTCGGGCCGCGCAGCAGCACCTCGCCCGCGTCGTGTTCGTCGGGTGAGTCGATGCGCAGTTCGAAGTCGGCGATCGGCCGCCCGCATGTCGTGGCGACGGTGACCGCGTCGTCGTCGGCCCGGCACATCGTCCCGAATCCGCTCGCCTCGGTCAGCCCGTAGGCGGTCAGCACGATGTCGATGTCGAGTTCGGATTGCATCCGTTCGATGAGGACGACGGGGACGACGGCGGCGCCGGTGACCGCGAAGCGCAGCGAACTCAGGTTGTACTCAGCGCGTTTCGGGTGGTCGAGCAGCGTCTGGTAGATCGTCGGCGGTCCCGGCAGCACGGTGATGCGCTGCTCCTGGACCGCGGCCATCGCCTTCTCGGAGTCGAAGGTCAGCTGGGGAATCAGCGTGGCGCCGGTCTGCAGGCAGGCCAGGATGCCGGCCTTGTAGCCGAAGTTGTGGAAGAACGGGTTGATGCAGAGGTAGCGGTCGGAGCTGGAGAGCTGTCCGCATTCGGCCCAGGCCGCGGAGGCGTCGAGCGATTGGCGGTGGGCGCACAGCACCCCCTTGCTGCGGCCGGTGGTACCCGAGGTGAACAGGATGTCGGACACGTCGTCAGGGCGTACGGCCCCTGCCCGCTCGTCGACCGCGCCCAGATCGGTTCCTCGCGAGACGAATTCGTCCCACGTCCCGTCGTTTGTGTCGATCGGCACCCGCACGATGTGGCGCAGCGACGGCAGCGCGGTGCGGTCGAGGTCGGCGGTCCGGTCGGCGCCCAGGAACTCACCCGCCGAGATCAGCAGCGGGGCGGACGTGCGGGCCAGGATGTCGCTCGCCTCGCTGGCGGTATAGCGGGTGTTGAGCGGGACGACGACGCCGCCGGCGTAGTGGGTGGCCAGGCATGCGACCACCCAGTGCCAGGTGTTGGGGGACCAGATCGCGATGCGGTCGCCGGCGCTTATGCCGAGTTCGATCATCGCCGCCGCGGCCTGCCGCACCTCGTCGCGAAGCTGCGCATAGGTGAGGCGACGGTCGTCCGTGACCACCGCCTCGCGGTCGCCGAACTGCTCGGCAATCCGGTCGAGAACGGCGGGGATCGTCCTCGGGGCGGTCGTCATTGATGCTCCCTCTAACAAAGCAAGTGCTTGGTAGGTTAGCCTACAGGGGTGATAGAGGTCCAGGAGTTCCGGGCCGAGGTCCGGCAGTGGCTCGCCGACAACCTGGTCGGCGAATTCGCGGCGCTCAAGGGGTTGGGCGGGCCCGGCCGCGAGCACGAGGCATTCGAGGAGCGGCTGGCGTGGAACCGCCATCTCGCCGCGGCGGGGCTGACCTGTCTGGGATGGCCGGAGAAGCACGGCGGACGCGGGCTGTCGGTCGCGCACCGCGTCGCGTTCTACGAGGAGTACGCGATCGCCAACGCGCCGGCGAAGGTCAATCACTTCGGTGAGGAACTCCTCGGCCCGACGCTGATCGCCTACGGCACACCCGAGCAGCAGGAGCGGTTCCTGCCCAAGATCGTCGACGTCACCGAGCTGTGGTCCCAGGGCTACTCCGAACCCGGCGCCGGCAGCGATCTCGCGAACGTCGCGACCACCGCGGTGCTCGACGGCGACCAGTGGGTGATCAACGGCCAGAAGGTGTGGACGTCGCTGGCGCACTGGGCGCAGTGGTGCTTCGTCATCGCGCGCACCGAGAAGGGGTCGAAGCGGCACGCCGGTCTGTCGTATCTGCTGGTGCCGCTCGACCAGCCCGGCGTCGAGGTCCGTCCGATCATCCAGCTGACCGGTGACTCCGAGTTCAACGAGGTTTTCTTCGACGACGCCCGCACCGACGCGTCGCTGGTGGTGGGTGAACCGGGTGACGGGTGGCGCGTCGCGATGGGCACGCTCACCTTTGAACGCGGCGTGTCCACGCTCGGTCAGCAGATCGAATACGCCCGCGAACTGTCCGGGATCGCGGAGCTCGCCAAGAAGACCGGCGCCGCCGACGATCCGCTGATCCGTGAGCGGCTCACCCGCTCGTGGGCCGGATTGCGCACGATGCGGTCGTATGCGCTCGCGACCATGGACGTCGAGCAGCCGGGCCAAGATAATGTGTCGAAGCTGTTGTGGGCCAACTGGCATCGTGAACTCGGCGAGATCGCGATGGACGTCGAAGGCGCTGCGGGTCTGGCCCTGAAAGACGGCGACTTCGACGAATGGCAGCGGCTGTACCTGTTCTCGCGAGCCGACACCCTCTACGGCGGGTCGAACGAGGTGCAGCGCAACATCATCGCTGAGCGGGTGCTCGGCCTACCCAGGGAGCCCAAGGGATGAATCTCGCAGAAGCGCCGAAGGAGATCGACGGCCACGGCCTGCTGACCGGCAAGGTGGTGCTGGTGACCGCCGCTGCCGGCACCGGCATCGGGTCGACGACGGCGCGGCGCGCGCTGCTCGAAGGCGCGGACGTCGTCATCTCCGACTACCACGAGCGCCGGCTGGGCGAAACCCGTGACCAGCTCACCGAACTCGGGCTCGGCAAGGTCGACTCGGTGGTCTGCGATGTCACGTCCACCGAAGCCGTCGACGCCTTGATCAGCGCCACCGTCGAAAAGGCCGGCCGGCTCGATGTTCTCGTCAACAACGCCGGGCTCGGCGGCCAGACACCGGTGGTCGACATGACCGACGACGAGTGGGACCGCGTGCTCAACGTGACCCTGACGTCGGTCATGCGGGCCACCCGCGCCGCACTGCGCTACTTCCGCGAGGCCGACCACGGCGGCGTCATCGTCAACAACGCCAGCGTGCTGGGTTGGCGGGCCCAGCACTCGCAGTCGCACTACGCCGCGGCAAAGGCGGGGGTGATGGCGCTGACCCGGTGCAGTGCGATCGAGGCCGTCGAGCACGGGGTGCGCATCAATGCGGTGTCGCCCAGCATCGCCCGGCACAAGTTCCTGGAGAAGACGAGTTCGTCGGATCTGCTCGACCGGCTCTCCGAAGGCGAGGCGTTCGGCCGCGCCGCCGAACCCTGGGAGGTGGCGGCGACGATCGCGTTCCTCGCCAGCGATTACTCCAGTTACCTGACCGGCGAAGTGATCTCGGTATCGAGCCAGCACCCGTGACCGCATCCGCAGCCGGCCAGCCGCCGACCCGGCGCGACGAACTTCTCGACCTCGCCGCGACGATGTTCGCCGAGCGCGGGCTGCGGGCCACCACGGTGCGTGACATCGCCGATTCGGCGGGCATCCTGTCCGGCAGCCTCTACCACCACTTCTCTTCCAAGGAGGAGATGGTCGACGAGGTGCTGCGCGGTTTCCTGGACTGGCTGTTCGAGCGGTATCACCAGATCGTCGAGACCGAACCGAATCCGCTCGAACGGCTCAAGGGCCTGTTCATGGCGTCGTTCGAGGCGATCGCCTCCCGCCACGCCCAGGTCGTCATCTATCAGGACGAGGCCAAGCGGCTCTCGTCGCAGCCGCGCTTCTCCTACGTCGAGGAGCGCAACCGGGAACAGCGCAAGATGTGGATCGAGGTGCTCAAGCAGGGCATCGCGGAGGGTTATTTCCGGCCCGACATCGACGTCGACCTGATCTACCGGTTCATCCGAGACACCACGTGGGTGTCGGTCCGCTGGTATCAGCCGGGCGGCCCGCTCACGGCCGAAGAGGTCGGCCGCCAGTACCTCGCCATAGTCCTCGGCGGAATCACCGCCGGCGCATCCGAAGGAGAAACACATCATGCCTGAGGCGTACATCATCGACGCTGTGCGGACGCCCGTCGGCAAGCGGAACGGCTCGCTGGCCCATGTGCATCCGATCGACCTGGGCGTGCATGCGTTCCGGGGCCTCTTCGACCGCGTCGACGTCGACCCGGGCGCCGTCGACGACGTGATCGTCGGCTGTGTGGACGCGCTGGGCGGGCAGGCCGGCAACATCGGCCGCAACGCGTGGCTCGCCGCCGGCTACCCCGAAGAGGTGCCGGGCGTGACCGTCGACCGGCAGTGCGGGTCTAGTCAGCAGGCGATTTCGTTTGGCGCACAGGCGATCATGTCGGGCACCGCGGACATCATCCTGGCCGGCGGCATGCAGAACATGAGCCAGATCCCGATCGCGTCGGCGATGGTGGTGGGCAAGGAGTTCGGATTCACCTCGCCGACAGGCGAATCGGAGAACTGGCGGCACCGCTACGGCGACCAGGAGATCTCCCAGTTCCGCGGCGCGGAACTGATCGCGGAGAAGTGGGACATCTCGCGCGAGGAGATGGAGCAGTTCGCCTACACCAGCCATCAGCGGGCGTTCGGCGCCATCCGCGGCGGCCACTTCGACAACGAGGTCATCCCGGTGGGTGACTTCGGTGTCGACGAGGGTCCGCGCGAGTCGACGCTGGAGAAGCTCGCATCGCTCAAGCCGCTCGCAGAGGGCGGCCGGCTGACTGCCGCTGTGGCGAGCCAGATCTCGGACGGGTCGAGTGCGGTGCTGCTGGCTTCGGAGCAGGCCGTAAAGGAGCACGGTCTCAAGCCGCGCGCCCGCATCCACCACATCAGCGCCCGCGGCGCCGACCCGGTGTTTATGCTGACGGGCCCGATCCCCGCGACGCGTTACGCGCTGGAGAAGACCGGGCTGTCGATCGACGACATCGACGTCGTGGAGATCAACGAGGCGTTCGCCCCCGTCGTCCTCGCCTGGCTCAAGGAGACCAAGGCCGACCCGGAGAAGGTCAACCCGAACGGTGGAGCGATCGCGCTGGGGCACCCGCTCGGCGCGACAGGCGCCAAACTCTTCGCCACGATGCTCAACGAACTCGAGCGCACGGGCGGCCGCTACGGCCTGCAGACGATGTGCGAGGGCGGCGGCACCGCCAACGTCACGATCATCGAGCGCCTCTAGTCCCCTTCTCGCGAGACAGGCGTCAGTGGTCGTGGATGATCACGCCGCGGATGTTGCGGCCCGCGCGCATATCGGCGTATCCCTCGTTGACCTCGGCCAGCTTGTACTCGCGGGTGACGGTCTCGTCGAGCAGTAGCTTGCCCTCGCGGTACAGGCTGAGCAGTCGCGGGATGTCGGCGCGCGGATTGGCCTCGCCGTAGAGGCTGCCCAGCAGGCGCTTCTGGAAGAGAGTGAACATCATCAGGCCGAGGTTGGCGGTGGTGTCGGTCATCGCGGCGATCGCGGTGGCCACCACGCCGCCGCCTTTGCGGATGATGTTGAGCGCATCCTCGATCATCGAGCCTTCCAGCAGTCCTACGGTCAAAATCGCCGAATCGGCCATCACGCCGCGGGTCACGTCGGCGACCAACTCCGTGGCCTCGGGCATCGACGTGACGAAGTGGGTGGCGCCGAACTGGAATGCCTTGTCCCGCTTCGACTCCACCAGGTCGACGACGATGATCTTCTCCGCGCCTGCCAGGCGGGCGCCCTGGATCGCGCCGCTGCCGATTCCGCCGCAGCCGACCACGACGACGGTGTCACCGGGCTGCACGTCGGCGGTGTTCACCGCCGAGCCCCACCCCGTGGTCACGCCGCAACCCAGCAGGCATGCCCGCGAGAGCGGAATGTCGTCGTCGATCTTGACCACGGATGCCTCGGGCACAGTCCCATGCTGAGAGAAAGTGCCGACGAGCGCCATCACGCCGACGTCCTGTCCCCGGGCGCGCCGACGGTAGCTGCCGTCGAGTTGCGTTCCGGTCATGATCATCGCGCCGAGGTCGCAGAGGTTCTGGTGTCCGGTCGAGCAGAAGCGGCACCGTCCGCACGCGGGCAGGAACGACGCCACGACGTGGTCGCCGGGTGCCAGACCGATGACGCCCGGACCCACCTCACGCACGATGCCGGCCCCTTCGTGACCGCCGACCAGCGGCAGCGGCCCCGGCAGGTCGCCGGTGCGGACGTGTTCGTCGGAGTGGCAGAGACCGGTTGCCTCCCACGACACCAGTACCTCGCCGTCACCGGGGGGATCGAGGTCGATCTCCTCGACCGTCCAGTCACCCCCGTACTCCCACAGAATGGCCGCGTTGGTCTTCATGCGCGCAGTCTAGGAAGCCGCGGCCCGCGCGACGGGCGTTTGCCGACTATTGCGCGAGAGCCAGCCCGCCGAGCGCGATGATCCAGCTCGCGAAGCTGCCGACCAGGAAGTACTCGGTCACTTCGTCGATGCCGACACCCAGATCGCCGTTGCCGTTCGCCTTCGCCTTCTGCGCGTTGATCTCCGGGAATCGGATGATGCTCTTGGCGGCGACGACGGCGGTCGCGGCGGCCAACTGTCCGGCCAGCCCGAGCCCGAGGATCAGCAGCCGCTCCATCGGCCCGAGCAGCCGCCCGCCCTTGAGCCGGTCCGACGGCTGCGGCTGCCCGGCGGGTTTGACCGCACCGACCGACCCGAGTACCAGCCGCACCAGCTGATTGCCGGTGACCAGCTGCAGCAGTACGACGGCCACCACCATCAGCAGCCGGTCGGGGGTGAGGGCGTCGACCGCGGGCAGTTGCGTCCACGTCGACCACCGGCCGACCAGCCCGGTGACCTCGGAGGCCCACCCGGACAACAGGATCAGGGTGGCGGCGGCCGAAGCCAACACCAGCAGTGGGGCCCATTGCCGGTGGCCGGTGCGTTCGGCGCGTGCCCCGAGCAACTCCCAGGCGATGCCGGCGGCGCAGGCGATCACCAGTAGCGGGACGTCGCCGCGGTGCCACAGGCCGGCCAGCAGCGCGCACCCCACGACCGCCGCGGGCACGACCGCAACGGGCAGCCATGCCCGGCGGGCGACCCGCCGGCACATGTCGGCGAGACCCACCGCGATCAGCAGGACGGCCAGCGCGCTCACCGGACACCGCGCAGGTAAGTCGTGGTCAGGACGAGCAGGTCCAACCCGTCCCGGCCGGCACGCTGGGACACCGCCGAGGCGCTGACGTGCTCGGCGGCGGCGATGTCCTTCTTGGTGCGGTTGCTCAACAGGCCCTTCAAGATCCTCGACGACCGGTCATCGAGTGATCCAAGCAGGTGGTCCCGACACAACAGTGCGGCGTTGACGGCGTCGACGTCCGGTCCGGCGGTGTCTGCGGCCCGGCGGTACGACGTGCGGACGGCGGCGAGGCCCGGTTGGCGCTGCGCGGATGCGGTCCACTCGATCGCCTCGCGCGCCGCCCACCAGCCGGGGCCGTCCTGGATGCCCGTTTCGGCGTCGAGCACGGTGATCGGCCCCCACCCGATGCCGAAGCGGATGTCGATGTCCGGTGCGACGGCGAGCCGGACCGTCAGGGCGGCGTCGATCGCGGCGCCGACGCTCTGATGGGTGCCCTGGAACTCGTCGCCGACCGTGAAGGCGAAACCGGCCGCGTCGAGCGCATCGCCGAGCTGCCGGTGCAGCGCGCGGCGGTCCGGTGCGCGGCGCGAGGCGACGACGTCACCGATCACCGCAGCGGCCGCTGAAGGATCCGGCTTAACATCGCCCATATGAAGACTATAGCTTAATTGGAGGCGAATTCAGCTGTGAGCTACATCGACGAGCGGCTACTCCACCAGTGCCGCGGCCGCCTGGAGGTGCTTGACGGCGTCGTCGACGATCGACGGCACCAATTCGGCGCACGACGGCAGATCGTCGAGGATTCCCGCCACCTGACCCGACGCCAGTACACCGGCATCGGTGTTGCCCTCGACCAGGCCGGCTTTGAGCAGCATCGGGGTGTTGGCCGCCATCACGACCTGCGACCAGGTCAGCTCCTTGCCGTGGCGCATGGCCAGGCCGTCCTTGACCATCGAACGCCACGTCATGCCCGACATCTTCTTGAACTTCTGCGCGTTGCCCACCGCCGCGACGAGGCCGCGCACGGGCGAACCGCTCTCGAGTTTCTCCACCAGTCCGGTCCGCAGTACGCGGTGCGGCATCCCGTCCACCCGGGTCGACACCACGGTGCCGTCGAGTGCGGCCTGCAGGTACCGCTGCTTGACGGCGTCGGGCACCGTGGAATCCGAGGTCAGCAGGAAGCGGGTGCCCATGGCAACTCCAGCGGCACCGTACGACAGGGCCGCCGCGAGCCCACGGCCATCGAAGAAGCCACCGGCGGCGATCACCGGCATCCCGGTGTCGGCCACGGCGTCCAGTACCGACGGCAGCAGGAGTGTCGTCGCGATGGGGCCGGTGTGGCCGCCGCCCTCACCGCCCTGCACGATCACCGCATCGGCCCCCCAGCCGGCGACCTTCTTGGCGTGCTTCGCCAGGCCGACCGACGGGATCACCACGACGCCGGCCTCTTTCAGCCGTGCGATGAGGTCGGGTTTCGGCGCCAGCGCGAAAGACGCGACCTTCACGCCCTCGCGGATCAGCAGGTCGACCCGTTGGTTCGCGTCACCCGCGTCGGCCCGGATGTTGATGCCGAAGGGTTTGTCTGTGGTGGCCTTGACCTTGGTGACGGCCGTCTGCAGTTCCTCGAGCGTCATCGTGGCCGACGCGAGGATGCCCAGACCGCCCGCATTCGACGTCGCCGACACCAGCCGCGCCCCGGCCACCCAGCCCATGCCGGTCTGCACGACGGGATGGTCGATCCCGACGAGCTCGGTCAGCGCCGTGCGAAGACGGGTCACGACCGGATTTCCCTGTCCCGCAGCGACTTCGGATCAATCACCTCGCGGATCAGGCGTAGCTCCTCGTCGGACGGCTCACGCGTCACCTCGGCGGAGTCCAGACCGTGGATCTCGAAGGAGGTGTTCTCGGCGACCTGTGCGGCATCGACGCCGGGATGCAGCGACACCGCGCGCATCTGGTGGTCGGGCCCGGTGAAGTCGAAGACGCCGAGATTGCTCACGACGCGGTACACGTTGAGGAACCGGTACGCCGGGTTGTCGGGGTCCACCTTGTCCCACCCGACGCCCGACACGATGTCCACCGAATCGCCGAACACCCGCGTGCTGTGGCCGCCGACCCAGTAACTGGTGGCGTGGTTGATGGTGTTGCCCGGGGCGCCGCGCACGCCGAACATCTGCCGCTTGGGATGCTGGATCGGGCCGAAGGCCGACAGGTTCTGGTTGCCGTACCGGTCGATCTGGTTGGCGCCCATCACGACATGGCGTCGCCCCCACGTCAACGTCTCGAAGACGCGGCCGAACGGCATCCAGCCTTCGATGGCACCCGTCGCGCCGAGTGCGGGGGTGTCCGCCAGCAGGCGGGCCTCACCGTCGGTCAGCAGGATGTCGGGGGAGAACGTCAGCCGGGCAAGGCGGGCGCCGACCGACACCATGTTCGCCATCGGGCTGACCATGATCTCGCCTGCGCCGCGGAACAATTCGGCACACGCGACGGCGCACACTTCGGCGCGGGTCACAGTGGTCGTTTCGCTGGTCATTTCGCGGCTCCCTGCTCTTCGGCGAACTTGCGGACCGCGGCCTGGTAGTCGGCCTCGCTACCGGACAGGTACGTGCTGACGAAGGTGGCCCACGTCTCGTCGGAGCCGGCAGCCTCGGCGTAGTGCCGCTGGAATTTCTCGTCGCGGCGGTAATCCGGTTCGGCCATGGTGAAGTGCGCACCGTTGGGTGCTTCGACGACGGAGTCGACCATCATCCGGTTCACCAGAAGCGCCTGTGGGGGAACGGCCTTGATGAGCTCTTCGGTGGAGACCACCTGCTCGACACTCAGCAGCCGCTGCTGGGCGGACATCAGGAACAGGTCGTCGAAGTAGGGGTCGATTCCGGTGTAGGCCGCATTCCCCTGCGTGTCACCGAGGTTCATGTGCACGAACGCCGCGTCGAGGTTCAGCGCAGGCATCGCGACCAGTTCCTCATAACCCTGACCCGTCGGGTAGGGCGAGCGCACCGTCTTGAGTTCGTCACCCCAGAACGTGCGCACATCGCTGCCGAGGCCAGCGCGGATGGGCAGGAACGGAAGACGTTGCGCGGCGGCCTGCAGACCGCACCGCAACATGCCCTCGTCCATCTCGCGTGCCTCAATGGCGCCGGTGGTGCGCGCCTTGGCGAACCACGGGTCGTAGAACGGCGGCGAGTCCAGCGATACGAACCCGTAGTAGACCCGCTTGACCTTGTTCGCCGAGCACAGCAGTCCGAGGTCCGGCCCGCCGTAGGTGACGACGGTGAGGTCGGTGACATCGGTGCGCAGCAGCGCCCGGATGAAGGCCATCGGCTTGCGCCGCGAACCCCAGCCGCCGAGGCCGATGGTCATACCGCTCTCGATCGATGCGACGGCCTCGTCGAGAGTCGTTGTCTTGTCGCTCATCTCTTCCCCGCTCGCTTCGCTCGTGCCCGCCGAATCATGCCTTCCCGCCCTTGTCAGTCCCGGCGAACGCATCCCGGTGCTCGTCGGACACGCCTGCCAGGTTCAGCTCGAACGTGAAACCCTGCTCCATTCGGTACCTCGCGTTGGGCGGCTGCACGTCGATGAGGTTCAGCGCCTCCTTGGCCGCGCGGATCACCCTGGTGTCTTTGACGGCGATGTCGCGGGCCACCCGCAGCGCGGACTCATCGAGGTCGGCGCGCGGGACGACCTCGTGCACCGAGCCGAAGTGGTGCAAGGTCTCGGCGTCGACGGTGGCGGCGGTGAAGAACAGCCGGCGCATCAGGTGCTGCGGCACGAGCCGCGACAGGTGCGTGGCGGCGCCCAGTGCGCCTCTTTCCACCTCGGGCAGTCCGAATTTCGCGTCGTCGGAGGCGACGATGACGTCGGCGTTGCCGACCAGCCCGATACCGCCACCGACGCAGAATCCGTTGACCGCGGCGACGACGGGCACCTCGCACTCGTACACCGCGCGGAAGGCGTGGAAGCAACCGCGATTGGCGTCGATGAGCGCGGTGAAGCCCTCGGTGTTCTGCATCTCCTTGATGTCGACACCGGCGTTGAAGCCGCGCCCTTCGGCCCGCAGGATCACCACGTGGGTGCTGCGGTCGCGGCCCGCGGCGGTGATGGCGTCGCCGAGTTCGAACCAGCCGCGCGACGGGATCGCGTTGACGGGCGGGTAGTCGACGGTGACCGAGACGATGCCCGGTTCCACGGTCTTGGTGCTGATGGACATGCGAACTCCTGAGCTGACTGCTGGGGTGACTACCTAAGCAAGCACTTGCTTGGTACGCTAGCACAGTGAGTGACGCTGCTGGAATCAATCTCGGACTCGTCGGCCGGGTGGTGCTCGTGACCGGCGGCGTCCGTGGTGTCGGTGCCGGTATCAGCGCTGTCTTCGCAGCTCAGGGCGCCACGGTGGTGACCTGCGCCCGCCGGCCGGTCGAGGGCAGCCCGTACGAGTTCCGCCCCTGCGACATCCGGGACGACGACGCGGTCGAGGCGCTGATCGACGGCATCGTCGGCGCGCACGGCCGCCTCGACGTGGTGGTCAACAACGCGGGCGGTTCGCCCTACGTGCCCGCCGCCGAGGCCTCGGCCAAGTTCAGCAGGAAGATCGTCGAGCTGAATCTGCTGGGCGCCCTGTCGGTGTCGACGCACGCCAACGCCGTCATGCAGACCCAGGAGGCCGGCGGCTCGATCGTCAACATCACCAGCGTCAGCGGCAGACGGCCCACACCGGGCACCGTCGCCTACGGCGCGGCGAAGGCCGGTATGGAGAACATGACCACCACCCTCGCCGTCGAGTGGGCGCCGAAGGTGCGCGTGAACTCCGTCGTGGTCGGCATGGTCGAGACCGAGCAGTCAGAACTGTTCTACGGTGACGCCGAGTCGATCGCCGCCATCTCCCGCAACGTGCCGTTGGGCCGGTTGGCCGCGCCTGCCGACATCGGCTGGGCGACAGCGTTTCTCGCCTCCGATGTGGCGTCCTACATCAGCGGCGCATCACTCGAAGTGCACGGCGGCGGCGAACCCCCGCACTATCTGTCGGCCACCACCGCCGACATCAAACAGTAAGAGGAGACACGCATATGGGACTGCTCGACGGCCGTGTGGTCATCGTGACGGGCGCAGGTGGCGGGATCGGCCGCGCGCACGCGCTGGCATTCGCCGCAGAAGGCGCGCGGGTGGTGGTCAACGACATCGGTGTGGGCCTCGACGGGTCCCCGGCAGGGGGCGGCAGCGCCGCGCAGAGCGTCGTCGACGAGATCACCGCCGCCGGTGGCGAAGCCGTCACCAGCGGTGCCAACGTCGCGGACTGGGGTCAGGCCGAAGGCCTCATCCAGACGGCGGTCGACTCCTTTGGCGGGCTCGACGTCCTGGTCAACAACGCCGGCATCGTCCGCGACCGGATGTTCGCCAACACCAGCGAAGAGGAATTCGACGCCGTCATCGCCGTCCACCTCAAGGGGCACTTCGCCACCATGCGACACGCCGCGGCGTACTGGCGGGCACAGTCCAAGGCAGGCAACACCGTGGACGCCCGCATCGTCAACACCAGTTCCGGTGCCGGGCTGCAGGGCAGCGTCGGGCAGGCCAATTACAGTGCCGCCAAAGCGGGTATCGCCGCGATGACGCTGGTGGCCGCGGCCGAGATGGGCCGCTACGGCGTGACAGTGAACGCGATCGCACCGTCGGCCCGTACCCGGATGACCGAGACGGTGTTCGCCGACATGATGTCGACCCAGGATGCCGAATTCGACGCCATGGCACCGGAGAACGTCTCACCACTGGTGGTGTGGCTGGGTTGCGTCGAGTCCCGCGACGTGACCGGCAAGGTGTTCGAGGTCGAGGGCGGCAAGATTCGCGTCGCTGAAGGGTGGGCGCACGGTCCGCAGGTCGACAAGGGTGCCCGGTGGGATCCCGCCGAACTCGCGCCGGTCGTGAAAGATCTGCTCGCCAAGTCACATCCGCCGGTGCCGGTGTACGGCGCCTGACGCGCAGCCAATGGCCTGATGCGGGCATACCAGCAAATCTCCAAGCTGTCCGCTGCGGTCCATGACGTCGGACATTCGACGAGCGGTGACGGACTGGGCGACATAGCCGTCCAGTGACTGTCGCCTCGATCCAGCTGGCCGAGCCGCATCCGGCGACCGCGGAAAACACCGACCTCCAGCAATGCCCTTGCATGGGCAAGGATCGCGGGTACGATCGGGATTCCGAATCCGCGCCATCGGACGAACTGGGAGATCCGGTGGCAGCGTGAGGTTCGAGCTACGGGGGGCTTCAACGGATGCCATCGCGACCGGACCATGGATCGGCTCTGCGGTTCGGGTTCCTGACCGAGCTCTACCATCCGAGCGTCGGCGGTCAGGAGGTCTTCTTCCAGGAGCTGGCCGAAGCGATGGTCAGACGTGGGCACCATGTCGACGTCCACTGCATCGGCCACCAACCGGGGCTCGCCGACACCGAGGTGGTGAACGGCGTCCATGTCCGCCGTCATCCGAACGGCGGGCACTACAAGACTCCCAAATTGGCCGACATGCGCAGGAATTGGTCGGACATCGTGAAGTACAGCGCCGGAGTGCGACGGCTGGCGACGTGGAACCGATACGACTTCTTCCTGCTGAACCAGTGGCCGCTCATGCACGTCCCGGCGCTACCGGCCGCCGTGAAATCCCGCAGCGCCGTGCACTGGTGCGAGATCCGGGAAGACCGGCTGCTGCGCGTCCTCCAAGCGCAGCTGCCGAAACGGGTCGGCATGAACTTCGCCGTCAGCGAGGCGGTGGCGGCGTCGATACGTCAGCAGTCCCGACAGGATTGTGGCGTCCTACCCAGCGGAATCGAGTCGAGGCGGTACAGGTCTGCGCCGAAGGCTGAGCGCTCCGGTGTGCTCTACGTCGGGAGGTTGGCGCCGCACAAGAATCTGCCATTGCTCATCGACGCCTTCGCCTTGGCCGCTGAGCGAGGATTCGCGGGCGACCTGGTGATCGCAGGGGACGGACCGGCCCGCGCCGACATCGAGTCCTCCGCGCGTCAGTCCCCGGTGGCCGACCGGGTGCGCGTCCTGGGCCCGGTCGACGAGGCGCAGAAGATCGACCTGCTATCCCGCTCGGCGATCCTGGGAATGCCGAGCCGCCGGGAGGGTTTTCCGCGGGTGATCGCCGAGGCGATGGCCAGCGGCCTGCCCGTCGTGACGGCCGATTTCACCGAGAACGGGGCGCGCGACGTGGTCCGGCAGTTCGGTGCCGGCGTGGTCTGCGGCACCGAACCCGCGGAATTCGCGGATGGGTTGCACGAGGCCGAAGCGCAGTGGGATCGGTTCTCCCGGGCAGGTCTTGCCGGCACCGACTCGCTGGATTGGTCGCGCATCGCCACGACGCTCGAAGAACACGCCCGCGCAGTGACGCGGCGAAACCAACGCTGACGAGGGGGAACGTAGTTGCGGATCATGGTCACGGGCGGAGCGGGTTTCGTCGGTAAGGAGTTGGTGCGCGCGCTGCGCGATCGGTCCGATCTGCTGGTCGCCGACCTGCTGCGCTACGGCACGCCCGACTGGCTGGCAGGCGAACCGGAAGGTTTTGCCTTCCGCCGCATCGACATCCGCGATGCCGCGGCCACGCGGGAACTGATCGAGGAGTTCGCCCCTGACGTCATCGTGCACCTGGCCGCGATCCACTACATACCCGAGTGCGACAAGGATCCCGCCAACGCCGTCGCGACGAACGTCGCGGGAACGGTCAACCTCCTGGCTCCCTGCCCGGAGGGCACCCGGTTCGTATTCGCCAGCAGCGGAGCGGTCTACCAACCGGATGAGGCGGCGCACCGCGAGCACGAATCGGTGGTCGCACCGGTCGACATCTACGGCTTCACAAAACAGCACGGCGAAGACTACCTGCGTACGCTGGCCGCCAACCGCGGCCTGGCGGGTGTGATCGTGCGCCTGTTCAACGTCATCGGGCCGGGCGAGACCAACCCGCATCTGCTGCCCGCGATCGTGGCGCAGCTGCGGAACAACCCGGAAGCCATCTCCCTGGGAAACACGTGGCCCAAGCGTGACTACATCGACGTCCTCGACGCCGCAGGAGGATTCGCGGCCGCCGCTCTCGGCGCCGCGCCGGAGCCCGGCAGCTGTGAGGTGGTCAACCTCGGCAGCGGACAGCAGTACTCCGTCAACGACATCGTGGAGCGGATGAAGTCGGTGCTCGGACTCCAGTTCGAGGTAAGCCAGGACGAACGCCGGATGCGCGCTGTCGACCGGCCGTTCCTCGGCGCCGACATCACCCGTATCCGCGAGGTGTTCGACTGGAGCCCTGTACACGGGCTCGACGAAACGCTGAAGCGTATGTGGGACAACCCCGAGTTCCTCCCCGCACTGGAAGGACGCCTGACCTAACCATGGTCGGACGTGAGCGCATCGATCTCCTGTTCGATGCCCGGCACATCCGGCAGAGCGGTATCGGCACCTATATCGCCACCCTCCTGCCGCATCTGGAGGAGACGTTCGCCTCTCGCGGGATGTCACTGGCTGTGCTGGTCGCCGAACGCGCCGTGCCCCCACTGCGGGACTCCACGACGACCATCGTCGAACGGGAGATCGCACCGATGTATTCACTGGCCGAGCAACGGGTCTGGGATCGCGTATTGAAAAGCACTCGACCACAGGGCTTCTGGACCCCCCACTATCCGTTCCCGCTCGCCGCACTACGCATGACGGGAACGAGACCGATGCTGTTCAGCACGGTGCATGACACATTGCATGTGATGAGCCGGGAGGTCAGCGGTCACAATTTCGCCCGACGGATGTATGCGCGGGCCATGATGCGCCTCGACGTCCGGATGTGTCGCAAGATCTTCGCGCCCTCTGAGGCGACGGCGTCGTCGTTGACCAGGATGGCACCTGCCGCACCGGTGATGGTGACGCCCATTCCCGTCGATGACCAATGGTTCAAGCCGGTCGATCCCGGACTGTCGCCGGTCTCCGGTCGGTACATCCTATATGTCGGCAACGCGAAATGGCACAAGAATCTTCCACTGTTGCTGGAAGCATACGCCGGTGTGGCGCAGGATATTCCGCCCAAGATCGTGATCGCGGGCAGCGGTGAGTCGCTGCGCGCCGGTGACGAACGTGTCGCCGAGCTCGCCGCCCGGCAGGGCGCCCGCGTCGAGGTGATGGGCCGGCTCGACTTCGATGTTCTGCGCGCCCTGGTGGCATCGGCCGATCTGTTGGTGATGCCTTCGCTACACGAAGGTGCGGGTCTGCCACCGATCGAGGCGATGGCGTCGCGCACTGCGGTTCTGGCGTCCGGCATCCCGGCGTTGCGGGAGACATGCGGTGACGGAGCCGAGTACTTCGACCCCCGTGATTATCGGGCTCTGGCGGTGCTGCTCGCCAAGTACTGCCTCGACGACAGTGCCAGAGCGGATCTGGCAGCGCGGGGGTGGGCGCATGTCACCGCGCGTCAGTCGGGCATCGCCTTTGAGACGGCAGCGGAAGCGGTGGCCGCCGAACTCGCCGTCGGCTGATCACGTCTGTGGGCGGCGCCCGTCTCTGTGCGGCGCATCGGCCGGGCGATCGTCCTACGACGCTGCCACCACGGCCGGAAGGTGAACGCCGCCAACACCGAAACGCCGTAGCCGGCTGCAGCCGAGAAGACGGGTACAACGGCGGCGGCGTCGTCGACGTCGATGCGCACCACGACCACGATGTGCGTCGCGGCCTCAATGGGCAGGTCAGAAAGTGGCTCGGTGCCGATGGCCCCCGCATCGATGATCGAGGTCAAGTGATCATCCGGGTCCCGGGACGGCCGGTGGTCAGCCGCGGCGACCTCCAGAAGTGCTGCGACGACGTCGGTTCCGGATTCCGGCGTGAGGCCCACGATGACGACCGTTCGGTGGGTGTTCGCAGCACCGATCTGCGCTGACAGTGTCCTGGCCAGTGCGACCTGGGGCGCGCCCCAGCCTGCGGACTCGGGCAGACGGAGGTTCACCGGCGGGATGAGCACTCCGTCTGAGGCCTGGGCGATCTGCGAGACCAGTGAGGGTGAGCGCCTGCGGCGGGCCAAGGACAACCCGGCGACGGCGCCGCCCAGTCCCACGGCCCCGACCGCCGCTCCGGTGATCCATTCGGCGGCCGGGTTGTCATCCACTGTCGGGGGCTGCAGGACCGTGACCGCGCCCGCTGATTGCGCCTGCACCAGGATGCCCTCCCTGAGCCTCGCGATCTCGGCAGTCCGTAGCGGGTCGAGGGTGGCCGCCGTCTGCCACTGGTCGAGGGTGGGCAGCACAGAGCGCAACTGACCGTCGGCGCGTTCCTTCACGGCCCGGCCGTACACGTCAATCGCGGTCTGCACGGCCGCCCTGGCGTCGTGCTCCGATGTCGCGACGCTGCTGAGTTCGACCACCGAGGAACCACCCACCTGTTGGGCCACCACCTCGGTGTCCCCGGCTTCCGTGCTCACGGCTTGCGCGAAACCCTCACCGGACAGATATGCGACCTCGCCGGCGACGTACGATTCGGTCGCCGCCTGGGTGTCCGGGGTCGAGTAGTCGGCACCGCTCGCGACCGCGGCGAGATCGGCCGGTTGGGTGATCCGGATGAATGCCGTGGCTGTGACATCCGGCGCTCGCAGGGCGAACAGGAGAGCGCCGAGCACCGCGCCGACGACGGTGCAGGCGACTGCGGTCAGAATCAGCCGCGGACGGCGGATCTGCCGTTCGAACGTCACAAGCGTCGCCACCGGAGGCGTCAACGCGGTACGTGCTTCCGTAGACATTGCGAGCTACGGCCTTTCGGCGGCATCAGTTCGTCGGCGCCGCCACAGCAGGAGACCCACGGTCGCAGTGCACACCGCGACGACCGCCAGACCGATACCGATACCGATACCGAGCCACGGTGCCCGATGCTCGACGACGTTCGGAGGCTCGAACGGATCGCTGCCACCGGCCCTGACCGTGAGATCGACCGGGGTACCCGCCGCGCCCGCGGCGAGCACGTCGCCGCGGAGATCGTTCCAGCCGCCCGCCAGACCGTCCAGGTACCCGAAGAGCGGATCGACCAACGTCCAGGCATCGGTCGTGGTCACCAGGACGACAGTGCGATCACGCGGTGGGTCCGCGAACACCTGGATCGACCCCAGACCGTCGGCGATGTCGGCGCGCAGGTTCTGCGGCAGGCCGACATCGATGGCCGAGCGATTGCCGCCGATCGGTGGGTTCAGCGACGTCTGCTCGACCGCAACCGAATTGGCGACGATCAATGCACCCGAATCCGCTTCCGCAGCGGCCTTGACGTCGACCACCTGCGGTGTCATCGGTGTCGACGTTGCCCTGGAGACGGCCGCGACGACGGCGGCCGCGTGACCGAGCTGTTCCTGCCCGCTGCCGTCCATTGCGACGTAGAACCTCGGGCTGAATTCCGACGGCAGCGCGCCGAATCCACCCAACGGCGGCCCGCCGCGGACGAGCTGGAGCGTCGACCGTGGGTCCACGGCGAACTCCATCGGCGCGATCAGCGGGCCACACTCCTGCCCGGGCGTGTAGGTGATCTCGAAGTCCAACGCGACCCGTTGTGTCAGCGCCTGACTCGGGACATCGAACGTCGCATCGACGCGACCGCTGGCATTGAGCGGTGCCGTGTAGACGACCGTGTCGTGGGCGCGCACCGTCAGCGCCGCCGCATCGCCGCCGGCTACCGGTGTGTAGTCGGCGAGCAGGTTCACACCGACCCCGGCGATCCGCCCGCCACCGAGCGCGGCGCGGTCGACGCCGATGTTGAACGTACTGCGCCGCAACACACCTGCACGGCCCTCGAGGTTCAGCTGGCTGAAGGTCAGGGTGTCTCCGGTCGGCAGCTGGTGCGACGCCGACTGGTCTACGCGCGCCCGGGTCACCTGTGCCAGCGACTGGAGTTCGTTGTCGAGCAGTGAGATCTGCGCCGTGAGCTCGTCGCCCCTCCCGGACACACGGAGAAATGCGCCCGGGTTGCCTGCTTCTTCGACGGCGAGGCCCGCCGATCCGCGCTCCACGACGACCGCGCGCGCCATCGGACCGGTTGGCGGTGGCGCGGTGCCGCGCGGTGAGCTGATGACCCGCACCTGCACCGGCTGTGGGTTGTAGAGACGGGTCAGCGTGGAAACCAGCGTCAAGACCGCCTGCTGCTCGGACGGGTCGGCGTCAGTGGGCGCGACGACGGTGACACGTTGCAACACCGGCGGGAAGAACGTCGCGATCGTAACCGGGCTGGGTTCGTCGCCCGAGTACACGGCCGCGAGGTCGGTGACGACCAGCTGTTGGGCCGGGCCACAGTCCGCGGGGATGTCGTTGGTGCGGACCAGGAATTGAAGCGGCAGCGAGGAACCCTTCGGGCGGGCGCCTGAGATGTCGATGTCGAACGGAAGGGGGGCGGGTCGCGCTGAACGCGGTGGTATCTCCACCATTCCGAGGAAGGTTCCGTTGTCGTCAGTGACCTCCAGGAAACCTGCTCCGAGGTTCGCCTGGTCGCGGATGACACCGCGCAGTCGGACCGCTGACATCCCGGCCGGCAGCGGTAGGTTCACCTCCGAAGCGACGTTGTTGCCCAATTCGAGTCGCGGACTGACGCCGACGGTCGGGAACGAAAGCACGACCTCGCCGGGTGGTTCGGGTTGCGCGTGTGCGCTCGGTAGCGTCACGGTGCCGAACAACGGTGCGACAGCCAACAAAAACGCGGTGATTAACGACCGTGCCACGGGACGTTTGCGCGCAACGTTGACGGGTGGGCGACTTTGTGCGGGGACGGAGTGCGCTGGATCCGCCCGAATTGCATTCACCGTGCCGATGTCCACGAATACCGCGGGCTTCCTGATCCCAGTGATTGCACGCTGTTCCGCTTTCGGTTCGGAGCTCGGACTCTCGACAGTGGCTGAACTATACCGCCGCAAAGGTCACATCGACGCCAAGCGCAAGGACTCGGGTGCGCACCGCGGAGATGGCCGGGCTGCCGATATTCGCGTGCCCGTAAAAGCAGCCATGGGAGGGTAATTCGAGTGCGGGGGGTCGCGGCAGCGTTGCCCGAATATGTGGGACGCCAATACCGCTACTATCTAGTTTCATTGCGACCCTTCAGGATGGAGGCCCGTGACTTTGTCTGCCAATGCGCGGGCGGCGTCTGAGACGACGTTATCGTCGCTCGCCTCGATCGAAGGTCGCGCTTGGACGACGAAGCTCATGGTGGCGGCCTTGGTCGGCGTCGTTGCCGGGGCGCTCATCGGTCACACGGTCTTCCGGTTGCTCGGCACTGATGCCACCGCGACCGCGCTTCTGCGTATCGATCAACCACCGAACCTGGTGGCCGTGGCCGGAGGAGCGAGTCAGAGCACCCCCGACACCCAGGAGAATCTGCGGAGTTACGCCTCCGGGGAGGTCGCCTACCTGTCGGGGAGTGGTTTCGCCCAGGAAGTCGCGGAGAAACTGGGGAAATCCGAGCCGGCCGATCTCGATGTCATGCAGGACGGCGAGACGACAGTGGTGACCATCACCAGCACCGCGCTCACTGCAAGCGATGCCATCAGAACAGTCGCCGCGGCAGTCGAGCTGTACCGGACCCAACTCGCTCAGCGCACCGATCAGCAGCTGCGCGTGGTGCTGCCGGTTCTCGACCGCTGGGAGCAGGAGGCCGGCCCAGATCGCGTCCAGACGATCCACGGCTTGCGGAACAGCGTGATGCTCCAGGCGGCGTCGAGCGGCGCCGCCGTGCTGCAGACGCCAACTGTCAACGCGGATACCGCACATCGCGCAACGATCGGCGCGCTGCTCGGCGCTCTGCTCGCCGGATCCGCGTTGCCGCTGGTTCTGATGGGCCGCCGGCGGCGGGCGGGTGTGTTGTCGTCAGACCCCGAGGTGGCCGAGTCCGTCGACGGCATCCTGATCCCCGCGGTGAATCTGCGGCAAGGAAGACGCCGCAACGAAGACGACACCACGCTGGCCCGAACGTTGTGGGCGCAGTTGCCGGACGCGCCGGGCGTAGACCGCATCGTGGTCGTCCTCGGCGCTTCATCGGCATCCGGCGCGGCACGGGTGTCCACCCTGTTGTCGTCGGCGGCCGCGGAGAACGGACCGGTCACGACCATCTCCCTCGGAGACGCCGCCGACGAATCGCTGGTCCTCGACAGCTGCGCCGGGTCGGCCGTCGTCGACGCGGGCGCTCTCGGCGGCTCACCGTTGGTTCCCCGTGTCCTCGGGACGGCGACCTGCGTCGTGCTGGTCGGACGGCTCGGGGTCGACACCGTGACGCAGGTGCTGGCCGTCCGCGCCGCCACAGCGTCGCTTGCCGTACCGCTTGTCGCGGCCTTCACCTATCGGCCCTGGTGGAGCTTCGGCCCCACGCAACGGGACAGCCCCGCCGAACCCGCACGTGCGGACGCGTAGCGGTGACCATTGAGGCCGAACCGCAGCCGGTGCGGCCCGGACTGGCCGGACGGTGGTGGTTCAGGCCGGCGTTCTTCATGTTGCTCCCCGTCACGATGTCGTTCCTGGCATGGATGGGCCTCGTCGGCTGGCGCGAGTTCGGTGAACGAACCTCTTCGTGGGCGAAGCTGTCCGGATTCGCCGAACCGTCGACGACGAGTGCGTCGGGCATCGTGTTACTGGTCGTCTGGTACGCCGCGGCGGTGTCGGTGGCGACGATCGGGTGGCGGTTGGGCACTGACAAGAAGCTCGACCCCGCCACCGTCGAACGGATCAGCAGCCCGAACTTCGAGAAGCGGTACTTTCTCCTGGTCCTGGCCGCCGCACTGGTCGGAGTGCTGTACTCCTATTACAAAATCGGCAGTTCGCAGTCCATTCTTGATTCGCTGACGACGCAGAGTAATCAGTTCACCACCTCGCTGCCCGGCTACGCCGGAATACAGACGCTCCGTTCAGCGACGATTCTGGCCGCACCGGTCGGCATCTATCTGTGGCGAAAGAAGGTCATCGGGTTTCACTTGATGGCGCTTTCGGTCCTGCTCCTGGTGTTGAATGCCGCCATCGCATCGCGTCTTTCGTTGTTCATGGCCGCGTTCGTGTTCGTCACCATCATGGTGGTCAGCAGGGTGCCGTCCAAACGTGTCCGGCTGAATCGAGGGCGCCGGTGGATGACGCTCATCGTCATCGGAGCAGTGGGCTTCGGGGTGCTCACCGGGCTCAATTACATTCGCAACGCGAACTATTACCGGGATGCCGGTGTTGCCAACCCATTCGAGATGAACCTCTATCAGATGGGTGCCTACCTGGCCACTCCCGCCCAGGTGTCGCTTGGAGTGGCCGAGGCGGTGATGAGTGGTTCCTGGGAGCAGACCGGACACCGGATCGACTCGATCAATGCGGCGCAACCGACATTCCTGCAGTTCACCAAGGTCAGTAAGGAAGACGGTCTGCGCGAAGGCGCTTTCTACGGGTACAGCGTCGTATTGGAGTCGAACTTCACCACGAACTCTGTCTTCGCCGACACCTATGCCATCTACGGGATGTGGGGCTGGGTCTACGCGATCCTGCTGTATTCGGTTGCCGGCTATCTGTTCGCGCGACTCGTGCGCTACGGGGTGGTCGTCGCGGGATCGGCCGGGGTGATGGCGTACGCACTCTCGGAGATATGGCGCACCCAGATCGTGAACTACGGCTTCGTGATATTCCTGCTGTTGCTCACCTGGGCGTGCGCTGTCGCGGCGTTGCTCTGGTGCCGCGTGGACGAGAGGGCCGCCCCGTTCTGATCGGTGATGACCCGGTCAGCACGTCGCGATCGCGCTGCCCGGCCTCGGCGGTACGACGGTCAGGGACCGGATGGCCACCGGAAGCGGCGGAGCAGGTGCGTCGGGGGCGACGCACGCGACGCCGGAGCTGGTCACCTGAACCGGGGTCCAGTCCTGCGGCGCCTGCTGCCAGGTCACGTCCATCACGTCGACGGTGCCCGCACTGTCCACGAAGTGCGCGCAGGGAACCAGAGGAGTGTCGGGTTGTGCGGGACCGTTGATCGTGAGCTGCAGACGGTCGATCGCCAGCCGGTCGCTGCGATCGGACAGGAACGCGGTGACGGAATGGGCGTGCGTGACCGACACCGAACCGAGCGTGATGTTGTCGGCGTTGTGCAGACCGACTCCGCCCCGGCCGCCTTCGGTCGACACGGCCTCTACGGTGCACGAGCCCAACCGCAGTCCGGTGACACGCTGATCGGTGAGCGACTCGGCCTGTAGTCCCCAGTTGGTGCAATTGCGGAAGACCGCGTCAACGACCTCGACGTCGAAATCCGTGAAACGGGGATCGATGGCATCAGCCGGTGGCCGGGCCAGCACTTGGATCCCGATACTGCACTCCTCCACGGTGATGCCCTCCAGGCGGATGTCACGGGAAGCGACGTAATGCCAGATCGGGTCGGATTCGACCGTTGCGGAATCCACAGTCACGCCGGATCCCTCGGGCTTGCGGGTGGCGGTGAAATTTCGGATGGACACGCGGTGGGCGCCGGCGATCCGCGCGCCGTTGGCGAGACCCTCGCTCACATCGACGTTCGTTGCGGTGAAATCGGCGTTGGACCAGTCGGTGAGGGTGGGGAACGCGAACGTCTCGGCAGCTCGGTCGTAGGAGAATTCGTCGGCGAAGTACGTGACCAGCGCCAGACCGTCGTCTCCGTTGTTCCTGGCAACGTAGTCGTCGACCTTGACCCGGCGGCAGGCGTTGAAGTGGAGACCGTCGGCGGCGGTGTCGAGCACCCGCAGCCCGGTGACGGTGATGTCGGAGACACCGTTCATGATGGCGCCGGTCTGCGGGCTCGAGCGGATCTCGCAGTTGGTCAACTCGATGTTGTTGACCGGTCGCGGTGGGCCGTCCCATCCGGCGGGTGGCTGGGAGTCGGTGGGGCAGCCGAGAATTCGAATGCCGTCGCCCATCGAGCGCGATGCGCGGTGTGCCCATCGGATCCGTACGTTTCGGAACGCGATATTCGCGGCGGGGCCATGTATGAGGAAGCCGTGGCTCGTTCCCAGGTTGGTCGCCGGGTCGACGTTGTCCATCAACAGTTCGGCGCCGGGCTCGAATTCGACCACGAGGTCGGATATTCCGTCGATGCGG
This sequence comes from Mycolicibacterium baixiangningiae, assembly GCF_016313185.1. Taxonomy (NCBI): domain Bacteria; kingdom Bacillati; phylum Actinomycetota; class Actinomycetes; order Mycobacteriales; family Mycobacteriaceae; genus Mycobacterium; species Mycolicibacterium baixiangningiae. Next base: position 5,136,527 of record NZ_CP066218.1, on the reverse strand, counting down.
ACCGCCGCACCCGTTTGTGGGCGCTGCTCGGCGAATCGGTAGGTACCCTGCGGGAACACAAGCGTGCTGCCCGGCTCCAGTGCTGCCGCAGCGGCGCGAATTGCAGCTGAATCGTCGGCGATCCCGTCTCCGACCGCACCGTGATCGCGGACATCGATGACGTGCCGCTGCGGGGTCTCGGGCTGGGTGCATGCCGCCAGCGCAACCGCTGCGGGTAGCGCGCAGATGAAGCGGCGTCTGGAGACGTTCACGTCCACGCGTTTCATGAGCTCATGGCTTCCTCCATGCGGTTCTCTTCGCAACGCTGTAGTAGATCAGGATGCTGAGCACCTCGGTCACGACGAACGAGGCGAAAGCGGCCGTGTTCGTGCGGAATACCATCACGAACGCGACGCCGAGGATCAGGTAGATGGCGGTGCAGGCGCACCTCGCCCAGAATACGAGCGTTGTCCTACCGGCCCGGCGCACCGCCGCGAACGGTACTGTGGAACCGAGTATCAGTCCCTTCCACAGACACGCGATGAGCAGTCCCGTGACCGTCACACCGGCCCACGCTGGCCCGAAGATCAGCCGCCATACTCCCAGCGCCTCGGCGCAGAAGATCATGGCCAACCCGCCGCCGAAAGCGACTGCGATGACCGCGATCTCGCCTTTGTGCCCGTAAGCCAGCAGCCGGAGACGGCCGTAGGCGAGGATGGGTTCCAGTGCTCCGGCGATGGTTGAGATGACCCGGAAGGCGACAGAGGCGGCGGGCCCGAGGATGACGAGGATGAGCGTTGTCAGTGCGGGTTGGACGATGCCGACGACCGCAGTCTCGCCACTCACCCACGCCGCCCGCCTGAGGTCCGGCGGAATACCGGAATGACCGTCGTGAGGTGCATTCCACAGTCTCATGGCGACAGTGATGACCGCACCGCCTGCGAGGACTCGCAGACCGAGGGGGTTGTGCAGCGTTGCCAGCAAGAGGGCGAGGCAGCAGCCGACGAGCAGCGTTATCGCCGCCGCCGCCTCCATCTTCCACCTACCGGACACGACGCCGATGGATCGCGCCATCAACAGGCCCGACGTGAGTCCGACCACGGCGATCAGCAGAACCGGCGCTGGCGGGACGGGAGGTCCGAGAATCAGCAATCCGCCACCGGCGGCGCTGACAACCGCCATCCATCGCGGTAGCGCGACCGGGTGCTGAGCGCCCGGGGTGGCCAGCCTGGACTCAACGATGAACGCGCTCAGGACGACCCCCACATATGACCCGACGGCGAGGCTGACGGCGAGGAAGCCCTGGTCTTCGATCGGAGCGATCCTGGCGTAGATGGCGAGGAAGAACGCGGGGAAAGCCGCCAGCGCCAGACCGGCGACGACCTGGGCGACGCCCTCGACATACTTGGTCGGAATTCCGCGAAGCCGGGCCGGCGTTTGTTTCATCGGAGGATCGCCCGGTGGTCGCCGTCTCCTGGGAAGGGCCGCCCCAACACCCCTTCGAAGCGGCCGACCATCAACGCGAAGCTTTCCCGGGCGCTGAACTTTTCGGGGTTTCGCAACGGCATCAGGGCGGCCGCGGCCACATGAGCGACTTGGTACCAGATCGGGTAGTTCCATGTGCGCAGGACGTATCCGGCGCCTCGTCCGTAGCTGCGTTGTTTCCTACTGCGCTCCCGGACCGGGAGGTGGGCGAATTCAGTCAGTGCAGTGACCTCGATGTCTGGTGCCCACTCGATGGCGAAGCCAGGACGGTCGGCCAGCCGCAGCAGGAGGTCGATTCCCTCGCCAGACTGCCACGGGGTGTCGGCGCCCGTACCGAATGCGGGATTGAACCCGCCCGCTGCGATGAACTCGTCGCGGCGGAACAGAGTAGCCGGCTCGATCGCACCCCACACGGATCGCCGCGTCAGCGTCCTACCCGCAGCAGGAAGGGGATTCCGAGGGCCCTCGCTGTCGACCATCTGTCCCGCGCACACGGTGGTGGGAGGGACACAGTGACGGCATGCGCGCTGCAGGAAGTCAGCTTGGACGCGGCTGGTGTCGTTGGGAAACCAGAGCCAATCGACCTCGTTACCCAACAGTGCCGCAGCGGCATTGCGTCCGTTGGAGATTCCGCGAGGGCTGACGACGGTGCGGATGTCTAGGACATCAGCGAACATGCCGACGGTATCGGCCAGGTCGGCGGCGTGGGCTTCGTCGTGGTGGGCGATCGCCACCGCAACCGGTGGGTGGCGCTGGGTCACCAGGTCACCGAGTAGATCTTTGAGCGGACCCCACCGACCGACGGTGGAGATGGCGACGCCGAACTTTGCATTCGCATCGATCGTCATATGCACTGAGCCTAATCGACGTTTGCTGACGGGCTGCGGAACATCGGTGTGCGGCAACCGTCATGATCATGTCGCCGTATGGGATTTCGTCGGTTGCGCCTCGTGCGAGTCGGGTTGCGGTTGGAGACGGGTCGCTATTGCGTCGGCTGCGCGCATCGCCAACTGCATGATCATGAAGGTCGGGTTGGCGCTGCCCGAGGAGGGAAAAGTCGAAGAACTCGCGACGCTGAGGTTGGAGACGCGGTGCACACGCAACCAGGGGTCCACGACCGACGTGGCGGGGTCCAGCCCCATGCGGGTCGCTCCCGCTGGATGGGCCAACTCCGCCGACAGTTCGACAAGACGCCCGTGCGGATCGTCGACCATCGGAATCCAGTCGAGCGTGGCGAGGCCGCTCATGTGCCGCTCCCAGAACGCACGCACTTTCTCCACGGTGAAGCGGAAGGCGCGTTCCTCGTCGTCGGTCTTCTCGAATTCGAGTCGCAACAACGGCTGGCCGAGCGCATCGACGCAGTCGGAAAGCACGATGCGGTTGCGCCGATGAGGCAACTGTTCGATCCAGATCTTGATGCGCGCGCTCGGGTGGGGCGGCCAATACCTCAGCTTGTCCCGATACCGCCACGTCACGATGCGCGTCAAGGTGGGCAGGTCGGTCAGCGCCGCGGCCGCCGACCTCACAGCGATGCGGACACGGCGCTGCTTGGCCGCCTGTACCGCCGACTCCGCCTGGGTCAGCGCTGACGTCTCGGGCACCTCCACGACGAAGTCGAAGTACGCACTGCCGATGCGGCCTGCTTCCTGCACGGCCCGCCTGAGCTCGAAATGCAGGTGGCGATTCGGGCCGAGCACCCAGCGGTCCGCCAATGCCATATTCGTTCGCCGGTGATCGATCGGTCGCACAGCCGCGACCTCGATCCCGAAGTGGTCGTTGAAATACCGGCCGAGAGCGTCGCTGTCGCGGGAGATCACGCCCCCGGATTGGCGGTCTGCGACCAACAGCAGCCGCGTGGACTCGAGTGCACCCGCTGCGATGAGGAACTCATCGGCGGTGACCGTCAATGTGTGACCGTGACGGTCGACTGCGACGACAAATGCCAACCGGCTACCGGACGGGTCGAAGCCGAACGTCGACACCGTCGCCCCCAGCCAGATGTCGAGGTTGTCCCGTGTCGCGATGTCATCGCGCAGCACATGCGCAAGGTCCAGGTTCGCTTTGGATGGTCGTTTCGCCCAGCGTTGCCGGAAGTCGGAATCGTCACGCGGTAGCAGCCCGCTCGGGTCGAGCAGGGGCGCGATGTCCTCCTCGTAGGAGGCCCGGTCGACGCCCATCAGCCTTTCGATCTCGCTCACGTAGCGATCCAGTTCGGCGACGTCGAACGGCCAAGCCGAGAGACCGACCCATGGACGCTCAGCCGTATCGCCGCTCGAGAAGGGAAGCAGCTTGCCGTCCCATCGCCGGGACGTTCCGCCGAGGCCGCGCGAACGCAGGCTGCCTTCGTAGTTCTTCCGCGGGTTGTCGATGTGGTCGAGCGCGAGTGTGTCCGGATCGTCCTTGTCGATGCCGCTTTCGAGCACGACGACGCGCACCCGGGGGTCGCGCGCGAGTCGTACCGCTGCGGTCAAACCCGCGATGCCACCGCCGATGATGCAGACAGTGCTCGACAGCGTGATCGACGACGGCGTCGACGATGTCGTCGCGTCGACCAGTTTCCTGACCGTCATCGCGCCTGTTGCTGCGCGAACTCCACGAGCTGGGTCAGCCGCTCGGGGCTTCGGGTCTGCACGATGACGGCTCCCTCGGGCCGACGCACGAGCGCCTCATGCAGCATCTTGCGAATCGAGCCGGGAGGCAGGGTGCTGGACGACCGGTTCGCCGTATCGGAGAACAGGCTGTGGGTGATGTCGGGCACCCAGAGTGCGGCGTCCCAGCTCGACTCGGCGGCCTGGATCACATCGAAGACACCCCGGTACCGTTGCACCACCGCGTCTATCTCATTGCCTGACACCCCTATTGAGCGAATTGTGCCGGCTGCCTTCGCGCGTTCCAACTCTGTGACGAGTTCGTCGGACAGCACGGTGTCGGCTTGCGGTTCGTGCACTTCGTAGATGTCGATGTAGTCAGTTTTCAACGCGCGCAGTGACGCTTTCAGCGACTTGCGCATCGTCGCTGCCGAGTAGGAGCGCAGCGGATACGGCACGAGCCTCAATCTGTCGGCTAAAGTCCGCACCTTGCGTATTGGTTTGGCCGCCTTGCCCATCGACCCGACCAGCGGCGTGGGCAACAGGCCGAACTTGGTCGAAATCGTCACTGCCGCCCGGCGTGGAGCGAGCAGATCGCCCAGCGCTCTTTCGGACAATCCATCGCTGTACAGGCGTGCGGTGTCGAAGTGGGTGATGCCGAGTGCGAGGGCGCGGTCGACCAACGCCGCCCGGGTTGCCGGATCGATCAGATGTGCGTGCGCGAAGCCGAGTCCGATCCGCGAGATCTCCAGACCGGAGTTGGGCAATGTCGTCCTCGCACACTGGATACCGGACTTCTCGATCCCCACAGCTAACTCGACCACACCGTCTTTGCAGTGTCAACCGCTCGAGCGGCGGGTACGCCGATTCAGGCGGGGTCGCAGATCAGAATCGGAATCTGGCGGTCGGTGTAGGAGCGGTAGTTCACGAAATCCGGATACATCGCATCGAGCTTCGGCCAGTACTCGTCGCGCTCGACGTCGGTAGCCTCACGTGCGACCAACGCCAGCTTCTCGTTCTTGATCTGAAACATCACCTGCGGATTGGCCTGAATGTTCAGGTACCACATCGGATTTGTGGCACGGCCGCCCTGCGACGCGACGAGTACGACGCGGTTCCCTTCGCGCAGGAACAGCAGCGGGCTCTCCCTGGGCTGGCCGGACTTGCGACCGATCGTCGTCAGGATTCCCACCGGGGGAGGCGCGGAGAACCGGTTCGACCCGAGACGCCAGTTGTAGCCGATCCGCCCGTCCGTGACCTTGTAGACCCACGTGTTGAGCTTCGACATCCACTTGATGCCGACGCCGACGGCCGTCGAGTTGAGGCTTTCGACCTGCTTGGGACTCAGCGGGCGCGGAGGCTGGGTCATGGTATGCACCTCATCGGTCAGGAACGGACGGATGGAGGCCTTGATGCGGTGGATCTGCGCCCGCCCGGACGGATCGTCGGCCGGGATGAGGAACGTCTCGTCGATGCGGGCACCGATGCTGCGGCCGGCCACCGACGGTTTCGTCGACAGCTCGAACCGGGCACCGACGGTGTCACCGTCGACGGTGAACTCCGGTGACGTCACCGCCCGGATCACCCGGTATTGCAGACCGCGGTTGAGGCTGCGGCGCAACTGGTCTCCCGAGAAGCCGGTCTTGAGGCCGACCTCGACGCGGGTGCAGCCGGGCGCGAATGGGACTTCATCGGCCCGGTGGCTGGCCAGCGCGGTGATGTAGGCCTGCGCGGCAGCGATGCGGTCCGCGGTGGGGATCATCGGAATCGGTCAGATCCGCTCGATGATCGTCCCCGTCGACAGGGCCCCTCCCGCGCACATGGTGATCAGCGCGGTACTGCAGTCGGTGCGCTCGAGTTCGTGCAACGCCGTGGTGATCAAGCGGCTGCCGGTGCTGCCGACCGGATGCCCCAGCGCGATCGCCCCGCCGTTGACGTTGACGCGGTCCATATCCGCTTCGTGCACACGCGCCCACGACAGGACGACGGAGGCGAACGCCTCGTTGATCTCGACGATGTCGATGTCGCCCATCTTCATCCCGGCCTTCTCGAGCACCTTGGCCGTCGACTGCACAGGACCGTCGAGGTGGTAGTACGGCTCCGCGCCGACCAGCGCCTGGCTGACGATCCGGGCGCGGGGTTTCAGGCCCAGCGCCTTCGCTTTGTCCTCGTCCATCCACAGCACCGCGGCTGCGCCGTCGGAAATCTGCGACGACGTGCCCGCGGTGTGGATTCCGCCGTCCATGACCGGTTTGAGCTGGGCCAGCCCCTCGAGGGTGGTGTCGCGCAGGCCCTGGTCCTTGGAGACCGGTGCGCGGTCGGAGGTCGGCTGCTTGTTCTCGTCGAGCACCGGCGCCACGATCGGGGAGATCTCGCGGTCGAAGCGGTTCTCGGCCCACGCCTGCTTGGCCTTGGCCTGCGAGGCGAACCCCAGCTGGTCGATGTCCTCGCGGGTGATGCCGCGGCGTTTGGCGATGCGCTCGGCGGCCTCGAACTGGTTGGGCATGTCGATGTCCCACGACTCCGCGCGGATCTTCGACCGGTCCGGTCCGGCGTTGGCGCCCAGCCCGACCCGGCTCATCGCCTCCACCCCGCAGGCGATGCCAATGTCGATGGCGCCGGCGGCGATCAGCCCGGCGATCAGGTGGTTGGCCTGTTGGCCGCTGCCGCACTGGCAGTCCACGGTGGTGGCGCCGACGTGATCGGGCAGGCCGGCCGTCAGCCACGCCACGCGGGTGATGTTGTTCGACTGTTCGCCGTACTGGGTGACGCAACCGCCGATGATCTGCTCGACCTGGCTTGCATCAAAGCCGGACTCGACCCGTGCCTTGTCCACCAGAGCCTTCTGCACCGCGCCGAGCAGTTCCGTCGCGTGCAGGCCCGACAACCATCCATTCCGCTTGCCGATGGGGCTGCGGGTGGCTTCAACGATGACAGGGTTACCCATTCAGCCAGGCTAGAACACGTTTCATTAGTCTGACAAGCGACTATGCAGCCGTGCCTTTGATCTGCGCAGAAGGCATGTTTGAATGGTCCTAATCGGCACTAGACCACGTTGTGTATTGAGGAGTTCCACTCATGGCCTGCCCGAATCTTCCCGAGAACTTCGATTTTCTCGACCCCGATGTGAATCTCAAGGCGCTGCCCGTCGAGGAGCTCGCCGAACTGCGTCAGTCCGAGCCTATTCACTGGGTGGACGTCCCGGGCGGAACCGGCGGATTCGGCGACAAGGGCTACTGGCTCGTCACCAAGCACGCCGACGTCAAGGAGGTGTCCAAGCGCAGTGACGTCTTCGGCAGCTCGCCGGACGGCGCGATCCCCGCGTGGCCACAGGAGATGACGCGCGACGCCATCGACCTGCAGCGCCACGTGCTGCTGAACATGGACGCACCCCAGCACACCCGGCTGCGCAAGATCATCTCGCGTGGTTTCACGCCGCGCGCGGTCGGGCGCCTCGAGGATGAACTCCACCAGCGCGCGCAGAGCATCGCCAAGACGGCGCTGGCCAGCGGGCAGGGTGACTTCGTCGAGCAGGTCTCGGCCGAACTGCCGCTGCAGGCCATCGCCGAACTGCTCGGGGTGCCGCAGGACGACCGTGACAAGATCTTCCGCTGGTCCAACGAGATGACCGGCGGCGAGGATCCGGAGTACGCCGACATCGATCCGGCCATGTCGTCGTTCGAGCTGATCACCTACGCCATGAAGATGGCCGAGGAGCGCAGCAAGAACCCGACCGACGACATCGTCACGAAGCTGATCGAGGCCGACTTCGACGGCGAGAAGCTCTCCGACGACGAGTTCGGGTTCTTCGTGATCATGCTGGCGGTGGCGGGCAACGAGACCACCCGGAACTCGATCACCCACGGCATGATCGCGTTCTCGAACAACCCCGAACAGTGGGAGCTCTACAAGCGGGACCGCCCGGAGACTGCCGCCGACGAGATCGTGCGGTGGGCCACGCCGGTGTCGGCGTTCCAGCGGACCGCGTTGGAGGACGTCGAACTGGGCGGTGTCACCATCAAGAAGGGGCAGCGGGTGGTGATGTCCTACCGCTCGGCCAACTTCGACGAAGAGGTTTTCGAGGATCCGCACTCGTTCAACATCCTGCGCAACCCGAACCCGCACGTCGGCTTCGGCGGCACGGGTGCGCACTACTGCGTCGGTGCCAACCTGGCCAAGATGACCATCAACCTGATCTTCAACGCGGTCGCCGACAACATGCCCGATCTCAAGCCGGTCGGTGAGCCCGAGCGGCTCCGGTCAGGGTGGCTCAACGGCATCAAGCACTGGCCGGTGGACTACACCGGCAAGTGCCCGGTCTCTCAGTAGGCCAGTAGGCGGCGAAGACTCAAGGAGGAGTCGGGTGGATTTCAGTCCAGATGAGGGGCAGCAGGCCGTCGCCGATGTGGTGACTTCGGTGCTCGAGCGCGACAACAGCTGGGACGCTTTGGTTTCCGGTGGCGTCACGGCGCTCGGCGTACCGGAACGCCTCGGCGGTGACGGCGTCGGCTTGGCCGAACTGGCCACCGCGCTGACCGAGATCGGCAGGCGCGGCACCATCAGCCCGGCGCTGGCCACACTCGGTCTGGGGCTCGTCCCGTTGCTCGACCTCGCGTCCGAGGCGCAGCAGGACCGCTACCTGGCAGGGGTGGCCAAGGGTGCGACCCTGACCGCGGCGCTCAACGAGCCGGGTGTGGCGCTGCCCGACCGGCCGGTGACCACGCTGGGCGGCGGTCGCCTCAACGGCACGAAGGTCGGGGTCCCGTACGCCCAAGGGGCGGAATGGGTTCTGGTCACCACGGACAGCGGTGTCGTGGTGGTGTCGGCGTCCGCCGGCGGTGTGGCGGTCACCGCGACACCGACGTCGAACGGCGGTGACGAGGCTTCGGTCACCTTCTCCGACGTGGCGGTCGACGACGCCGATGTGCTCGCCTCCGGTCCGGAGGCGGTTCGCCGGGTGAACGCGCTGGCGTTGGCCTCCACGGGGGCGTTCGCCGCCGGGCTGGTGGCCGGTGCGTTGCGGCTGACCGCGGACTACGTCGCCAACCGGCATCAGTTCGGGCGGCCGCTGTCGACGTTCCAGACTGTCGCAGCGCAGCTCGCTGAGGTCTACATCGCCTCTCGCACACTGGATCTGGCGAGCACCTCCGTGGTCTGGCGGCTCGCCGAAGGGCGGGATGCCGACGACGACCTCGAGGTGCTGGGCTACTGGTTGACGTCGCAGGCGCCGCCGGTCATGCAGACCTGTCATCACCTGCACGGCGGTATGGGTATGGACATCACCTACCCCATGAACCGCTACTACTCGACGATCAAGGACCTGACCCGGTTACTGGGTGGCCCGTCACACCGTCTGGACCTGGTGGGAGCCTGATGGGGCGAGCGAAGCGACGGGAGATCAAATGTTCATCGACCTGACCCCCGAGCAGCGGCAACTGCAAGCCGAACTGCGGCAGTACTTCTCGACGCTCATCTCGCCCGAAGAGCGGGATGCGATGGAGACCGACCGGCACAACGAGGCCTACCGCGCGGTGATCAAGCGGATGGGTTCGGACGGTAAGCTCGGCGTCGGATGGCCCAAGGAGTTCGGTGGGCTGGGCTTCGGCCCCGTCGAGCAGTCGATCTTCGTCAACGAGGCCGCCCGTGCCGATGTGCCGCTCCCCGCCGTCACGTTGCAGACGGTCGGTCCGACGTTGCAGGTGTACGGCAACGACGCACAGAAGAAGAAGTTCCTGCCCGCGATCCTCGCCGGTGAGGTGCACTTCGCGATCGGCTATTCCGAACCCGAGGCGGGCACCGACCTGGCGTCGCTGCGCACCTCGGCGGTGCGCCATGGTGACGAGTGGATCGTCAACGGTCAGAAGATGTGGACCACCGGCGCCCACGATGCGGACTACATCTGGCTCGCGGTGCGCACCGATCCGGAAGCCGCCAAGCACAAAGGGATTTCGATCCTGATCGTCGACACCAAGGACCCCGGCTACTCCTGGACGCCGATCATCCTGTCCGACGGTGCCCATCACACCAACGCCAGCTACTACAACGACGTCCACGTTCCCGCAGACATGCTCGTCGGCGAGGAGAATGCGGGCTGGAAGCTGATCACCACGCAGCTCAACCACGAGCGCGTCATGCTCGGCCCGGCGGGCAAGGTCGCAGGCATCTACGACCGCGTGCACGCGTGGGCGTCGAAGCCGGGAACCAACGGTGCGACGCCGATCGAGAACGACAACGTCCGCCGCGCGCTGGGGGAGATCCGCGCGGTCTGGCGGATCAACGAGCTGCTCAACTGGCAGGTCGCCGCGGCGGGGGAGACCATCGCGGTCGCCGACGCCGCCGCCACGAAAGTGTTCTCCACAGAACGGATTCAGCGGATCGGCCGGCTCGCTGAGGAGATCGTCGGCGCGTACGGCAACCCCGCCGACCCCGATACAGCCGAACTGCTGCGGTGGCTGGACAGCCAGACCAAGCGCAACCTCGTCATCACCTTCGGCGGTGGGGTCAACGAGGTCATGCGCGAGATGATCGCGGCGTCGGGCCTGAAGGTGCCGAGGGTTCCGCGGTGATGAGCGCTTGCGCGAAGAGCAGACGATCGTGACGACTGCAGACTTGCAGCCAGGCATCGACAAGATCAAAGCGGAGGGGAAGAGCGAGCCGCGCGCCGGCCGGGATCCGGTGAACCAGCCGATGATTCACCACTGGGTCGATGCCATGGGTGACAAGAACCCGATCTATGTCGACGAATCGGCTGCGAAGGCCGCCGGTCACCCCGGCATCGTCGCGCCCCCGGCGATGATCCAGGTGTGGACGATGGGCGGGCTCGGTCAAGGCCGCTCGGATGACGACCCGCTGTCGAAGATGATGGAGCTCTTCGACGACGCCGGCTATGTCGGGGTGGTAGCGACCAACTGTGAGCAGACCTACCACCGCTATCTGCAGCCGGGCGAAGAGCTCACCATCCACGCTGACATCACCGATGTGGTGGGGCCCAAGCAGACCGCGCTGGGTGAGGGCTACTTCATCAACCAGCTCATCACGTGGACGGTCCCCGGTGGCGAGACCGTCGCCGAGATGAACTGGCGCATCATGAAATTTAAGCCGCGGGCGGAGGACAAGCCCGCCGGAGGGCAGGAGCGCAGCGACCGGGGAAGTTACTCGGTGCCGGACGACCTGGATCCGGACAAGCTCATGCGGCCCGCCTCGTCCAAGGACACCCAGTTCTTCTGGGACGGCGTCAACGCCCACGAGTTGCGGATCCAGCGTCGCCCCGACGGCACGCTGCAGCACCCGCCGGTGCCCGCGGTCTGGCAGGCCAAAGAGGCCCCCGTCGACTACGTGGTCTCCACTGGCAACGGCACGGTCTACAGCTACGTCGTGCACCACGCACCGAAGGTGCCCGGCCGCAGCCTGCCTTTCGTGATCGCCCTCGTCGAACTGGAGGAGGGGGTGCGGATGCTCGGCGAGTTGCGCGACATCGACCCCGGCGAAGTGCAGATCGGATTGCCTGTGCGCGCAACGTATATCGACTTCCCGGACAGTGACGTCAGCCCTGCGTGGACGCTGTATGCCTGGGAGCCGGCCCGGTGAGCGCGCCCACGCTGAAGGCCGGGACTCAGCTGCCCGAGCTCGAGATCCACGGCGACCCGACGTTCATCGTCTCGACGGCCATCGCGACCCGTGACTACCAGGACGTGCACCACGACCGGGACAAGGCGCAGGCCAAGGGTTCGAAGGACATCTTCGTCAACATCTTGACCGACACCGGTCTCGTGCAGCGCTACCTCACCGACTGGGCGGGTCCGACGGCGCGGATCAAATCCATCGGGCTGCGCCTGGGCGTCCCGTGGTACGCGTACGACACGATCACGTTCACCGGTGAGGTCACCGCCGTCGAGGACGGTGTCGCCACCGTCAAGGTGGTGGGCGCCAACAGCCTCGGCAATCACGTCATCGCCACGGCGACACTCGAACTGGGGGACCACTGATGCTCTCCGGAAAGGCCGCGATCGCGGGTATCGGCGCGACCGACTTCTCGAAGAACTCCGGTCGCAGCGAGCTTCGCCTGGCCGCCGAGGCGGTGCTCGACGCGTTGGACGACGCGGGTCTGACGCCTGCCGATGTGGACGGCCTGGTGACGTTCACGATGGACTCCAATCTGGAGACCGCCGTCGCTCGTTCGACCGGGATCGGCGAGCTGACTTTCTTCAGCCAAATCGGTTACGGCGGAGGGGCTGCGGCCGCCACCGTGCAGCAGGCGGCACTGGCCGTCGCGACCGGGGTGGCCGAGGTCGTGGTGGCGTACCGGGCATTCAACGAGCGCTCGGAGCACCGGTTCGGTCAGGTGATGACCGGTCTGACGGTCAACGCCGACTCCCGCGGTGTCGAGTACAGCTGGTCCTACCCGCATGGGCTGAGCACCCCGGCCGCGTCGGTGGCGATGATCGCTCAGCGCTACATGCATGAATACGGCGCAACCAGTGCCGACTTCGGGGCGATCTCGGTGGCCGACCGCAAGCACGCCGCGAAGAATCCGAACGCCTACTTCTACGAGAAGCCGATCACCATCGAGGACCACCAGAACTCCCGGTGGATCGCCGAACCGCTGCGACTGCTGGACTGCTGCCAGGAGACCGACGGCGGCGTCGCGATCGTCGTGACCACCCCGGAACGGGCGAAGGACCTCAGGCACCGTCCGGCGATCATCGAGGCGGCCGCTCAGGCCGCGGGCGCCGACCAGTTCACCATGTACTCGTACTACCGCGACGAACTCGGGCTGCCCGAGATGGGGTTGGTCGGCCGGCAGCTGTGGGGGCAGTCCGGGTTGTCGCCGTCGGACATCCAGACCGCGGTGCTCTACGACCACTTCACCCCGTACACCCTGATCCAACTCGAGGAGCTCGGCTTCTGCGGTAAGGGTGAGGCGAAGGACTTCATCGCCGACGGCGCGATCGAGATCGGCGGGCGGCTGCCCATCAACACCCACGGCGGCCAGCTCGGCGAGGCCTACATCCACGGAATGAACGGCATCGCCGAGGGCGTGCGCCAGCTGCGCGGCACCTCGGTCAACCAGGTCGACGCCGTCGAGCACGTGCTCGTGACGGCGGGCACCGGGGTTCCGACGTCGGGTTTGATCCTCGGCTGAAATCCCGATAGGAGACGCGTCCACCCTCGGCATAGCGGCGCAGATCTCGTAGTCACGATCAGCCTGATACGACCGGGCCTGAACTCAGAGCGCGACTAGTCAGCAGCTGTCACGTCCCGCCAGCAAACTCAACGCTGATGAGGCGGAGAACCCCGAATCTGTTGCCGACAATAACGGTTGACGGCTGGTCATGGATCCCCGGCTCGAAATCCGCATCGTGAACGAGCGCTGCGACCCTGCTTTGGGGTATCGGCCTATCGATCTCTTGTGCGTGTCGCCTGTCAGGCGAAATCGAAGTACGGATCCGGGAGCGAACGCTCAACGTAGGGCGATAAAGCAGGCTCGGAGCAGGCAATAGTCCGCGACGCATTCCGAAGCTCGCCCAGGAGATCTAGTTCCGTAGACAATCTTTGCGTGGCGCCGCCCTACTTGTCGGTTGACCCCATTCCCGGCAAATGTCTATCATTGGCCCACCTCACACGGGGCAAGCGGTTACGGGGGACAAAGGCAGGGCCGTTGACGATGAAGCGTCACTCGGGCCTTGGCTGCTACGGGGGAACGGGCGAGAGCGGTGTTTACACGCTCTCGTCCAGTCATCCCTCGCTGAATCAAGAATGAAAACACGGGGGATGGAGTCGAAGAAGTGGCTCACTCAATACACTCGACCGAAGATGGTCGACGCGGCGTCGCTGCTGCAAGTTACGTCGCCGGCGCAGCTCGAGGGTGGCGTGAACCCAACGACAAGGCCGGTGCAACGGCGAAGATGGCGGGCGCGCTGGCCCGTTGCCCGATTGAGAATCCGCTCAAGGAGCCGGCGCTCGGTACCGTAACCAGCGGTGTGCCGGCGCCGCGCGATCTTCCTCCCGTCGAGACGACTGCGCATTCGATGTATTCGTCGTCGGGCATGCCCGTTCGGACCCAGAATCCTGACTGCATCGGAGAACCGGCGCAGCCGGTTGTCCTCGACGGCTTCCTACCTACGGCGAATTTCCTCATCATCGACGATTGCACCCTCCATCGCGAGAACCTGGCGGCAGTGATGGCTGCCCACAGCGATTCCACGCCCGCCGTGGCGTGGGACCTGCCATCGGTTTGCGCCGCGCTGAGTCAGCCGACCCCGGACATCGTTCTGCTCAACATGGGCACGCGTGACGGCGTGATGCTGCTGCGAGTCGTCAGGGAGACATGCCCGGACGCGAAGGTGATCGCCGTCGGAATCTCGGAGGACGACGAATCCCAGATCGTCGCCTGCGCCGAGGCGGGGGTCGCCGGCTATCACATGAGAGCCGAGTCCCTGGATGATCTGATGCTCCTCATGTCGCGGGTCGCCAGCGGCGAGTCGCTGTGCTCGCCCAAGGTGTCGGCGATTTTGCTCAGGCGTCTTTCCGCGCTGGCGGCGCTGCGGCAACCGGCGGCGAAGGAACTAGTCCTCACGGCCCGTGAGGCTCAGATCTTGAGACTGCTCGAATCAGGTCTTTCCAACCGGGCCATCGCCGACCGGCTGTGTATCGCACTGCATACCGTGAAGAATCATGTGCACAGCGTGTTGGGCAAGCTCGGTGTCAACAGCCGGGCGGAGGCGGCGGCCTATTCGCGGTCGACCCGGCACCCCCTATTGACCGAGGAGTACTAGGTACGGACCCGTGCGAGATTGGCTCCGATGACCTATGTACCTCCGGTCGGCTGGGGCCGATATTGGAGGGGTGCCGTTCGCATTAGCTGGATCCCGGAGGCGGCATCGTCTGTAGAGCTTGATTTCTGGTTTCAACAGGCCACCACACTCGGCTAAGGCCACGGCGTCGCCTCAGCCGGACCACCGGAGGCGACATGACACAACCAGAGGTGAAGTTCCATCTCGGTCCGCTGAGCCCTTGACCCCGAGGAGAACCCACTGATGTCCGACGCGATCAGTCCCATATCGAGCCAATATTTTCCGCGTCATGGTCCATCCGAGCGGTCGACGAATCGCGCCGTCGGCGCGGCAATCGTGGCAGGCACTCTGGCGTTGGGCGCCTCACTGGTTCCGCTGCCGGGCGATTCGGCGCTTCTTGACCTGCTGATGCCGGGGGAGGGAATCTCGGATGTCCGTGACCTGATCACGTCGGTAAATCCGGGTCAGGCAATCGCCGGCGCTGCCACGCTCGAATTGCCCGATCTGCTCAAGCTTGTGGGCGATTTGGCGAACGCCGATCTCTCCGGCCTGCGTGCCCAATCGATTCTGGAGCTGGTCCGGACATACGGGCTGGCCGATGTGGTCAACTCCCTCGGACTGCTGATGTCCGATGGTTCGTTCCGGCCGGACCTGACATGGCCGTCACCGGGTGGCGGCGGGGGTGGCGGCGGCGGCATGGGCATTCCCGTGGACGTCTTGTCGAACCTCATGGTGCTACTCGACTTCCTGTTGAAGAACGTCCCCACGTACGGGGGGCAATCTCTGACGGCGATCATCACGACTGTGCTTCCGGCACTCGTCATGGCCCTGGATATGCCACATCTCCCGGCGGCCCTGCCGCCTGGGGCGCAGATCCTGTCCGCTTTCGTTGCGGCGCCGTCTGCCGTCGTGACGCAAAAAGTCCTGCCAGCAATCGAGGAGGTCTCTCCACCGGAACCCTTGATGGCAACGGTTGCGCGACCAGCCATCGAAGTTCCGATTGCCGTCGAACCGCCCGTCGTCCCCGCCCTGGTGGAACCCGTGTTTCTGCCCTCCGTGGTGGTACCCCCTCCACTTCCCGAGGCCGAGATGATTGCGCCGTCAGTACCCGAGCCGGACCCAGTAGAGCCACAAGCGGCGCACTCGACCGAACCGGTCGTCGATCTCACTCCTGTCGTCGAACTGACTGAACCCGTCGTGGATCTCGAACCACTCCTGGGCGGCAGCGACGGTGAGGCGGGAGGCGTCGAAGCCGGAACCGAGCCCGGAGGGGGCGGCATCGATGGCGGGGTTGGTGGCACCGACGGCGGAGCGACGGTCCCAGAAGGCGCAGATGCAAAATCGGACGAGGGGACGGATGGTTCCGGCGGTGGCGATGGCGATTCGGACGGCGGCGCCAGTGACGCCCTGTCTCGCACCACTGCGAGGGTATCGGGCGACTCAGAGCCGGGTATCAGTTCGTCGGGCGGTACGGCGGATGATTCCGCCGGTGGTGGCTCGAACGCCTCGGACGGCGTTAGATCCACCGGCGCAGACGGCGGTGGCGAATCTTCAAGCGATGAATGAAGCCGACGTCGCGACGACGACCGGAAAGCACCGGCTGTCCTCAGGCTGCATCGCCGGCTGTGGATTCCGCGCCAACGCCGTGGACGCCGCAGGAGCGGTCGCCGTACGCCGGCGTCGCTGAGGGGGCACACAACGAGTTTCGACCTGGGGCTGGTAACAAGGCTGAGACGGAACAGTTCGGAGGCATATAGGTGTTCTCGATCGACGTCAAAGGTGCGATACCGGTCCGGGAACAGATGACGACGGTCACGGCCCGCGGGTCCGAAACACAGATGCTCCTCGTCGACGACTCGACGCTCCATCGCGAGAACTTGGCCGCGGCCCTGGTCCGCCACGGGCTGCCTGCTCCAAGTGTCGCGTGGGACCTTCCGTCGTTGGTCGCCTCGCTTGACGCCGCGACACCGGATGTCGTGGTTCTCGACCTCGCTACCCGGGATAGTCAACTGCTGGTGCGTGCCGTGGCGGACATCTGCCCTTGCGCGCAGGTGATCGTCGTCGGCGCATCGGAGGACGATGAGGATGGGATCGTTGCCTGCGCCGAGGCCGGGGTCGCCGGCTACCTCATGCGGACGGGCTCCCTACAGCACCTTCTTACCCTCATCCGAGATGTCGCGGCAGGTGGGATGGTGTGCCCGCCACGGGTCGCCGCTGTCTTGCTTCACCGACTCTCTGACTTGGTATCTCAGGGGGGACCGGCAGTAAAGGAACTAGCTCTGACGGTGAGGGAGGCGCAGATTCTGTCGATGCTGGATCTCCGCCCCTTGAACCAGGACATCGCGACCCAGCTGTCCATCGCCGTGCGCACCGTCGAAAACCCCGTACGCAGTGTCTTGAGAAAGCTAAGCGTGAACACCCGCGACGAGGCGGCGACGCTGTCGACGTCCACAAGGATGGAAGTCGTCACGCGGAATAGATCTAGATCTCGGTTCACCTGAAGTCGGGGTCCGGTGGTCCGTGTGCCAGGCCAACGCGCATCCGCACCCGGACTGCGCACGACCAATCATCCGGATGCGACATGGCATATGCGGACGGGGAGCCTGTGCGACGCGCGATCTCTAGTGCGCCCTTCGGACGAGCCGCGCGTTCCGGCACGTGCTGGTAAACCGCCAGGGCGGGCGTCCCGACCTGAGAGCCCGTTCCCGGCTGGATTGCCGTCGGTACACCTGCCAGCTACGCGGTAGAGTTTGCTGGCAGGTTGTCGTCCATTGCGCCAAAAGGGGGCCGCGCGTGGGAATCATGCCGGACACCAGCCCGTACGGTTCGCAGACCGTCACGGGTCCGGGGTGGCCGAACGTCGACGAGGAGACCCTCGCCGCCGCGGCCGCGTCGTATGAGGCACTCGCCGCGAAGCTCAGCGGATCCGTCGTGCCGCAGCAACAGGGCCAGATGATGAAGCTCTCCGACGCGTGGGAGGGCGGTGGCGCGGTCGCCGCGACCGGGGAAGCCAGCACGATCATCGGCGGGCATGAGGCGAATGCGGCGCACGCCACGGCGATCGCCGCCAAGCTGCGCGAGATGGAGGTCGCCGTCGTCCGGACCAAGACTATGGTCAACACGATTGCGCAGGAAACGCAGCACGAGTGCGAGGCGATCCAGGCGTTGCCGTTCAGCAATACCCAGGAGTTGGTACAGAGCCGCATCAAGATGGGGCTCTCGCAGAACATCTCACAGGTCACGGCGAGCTCGAGCGAACTGGCCAATGCCTTCGGCGTGCCACCGAGCATCCCCACCCCCGGCGTCCCGCCGACGGTGCCCGGGCAGCAGACGGCCCAGGACGCTGCCAAGGAGGCTGGTAAGGCCGGCGGGCAGGGTTCGCAGCAGGGAATGCAGATGATGACGCAGATGGCGTCGATGGCCGCTCAACTCCCGCAGCAACTGGGTCAGATGGTCAGCCAGGCGCCGCAACAGTTGATGCAGCCGCTGCAGCAGTTGTCCCAGCCGTTGCAGCAGCTGACGTCGATGTTCGGGCAGGGCGGGAAATCGGATTCCCTCGGCGCCGCGGGTCTGCCGTTCTCGTCGTTCTCCAACCATCCGCTGGCCGGTGGTTCGGGTGCGAGTGGGGGTGGCGGGATGACGCGCGCCGCCTCGTTGCCCGGCTCAGGTGGAGTCCCCGCGCAGACGCCCCTGATGGCCGGTCTGGTGGGAACGAACGCGGTGTCCGTGGCACCGGCGGAATCCATGGTCGCGGGGACGGCGGCGGTAGGGGGAGCCGCACCGGTCGCCGCGGGCGCGATGGGCGGTGGTGGTATGGGTGCGCCGATGGGCATGATGGGCGGCCGCGGTACCGGTGGCGGCAGCACGACCGCCGGACTATCCGCTCCGGCGCCGCTGGAATACGACCTCGACGAGGACGTCGACGATGAGTGGTGACACGTTCGTGAGAGGAGTCGGCCGCTGATGGATCCGCTGAAGAAGCCCGAGGGGATCTCGTGGGACGCAGCGACGGTGCAACTGCCGGAGATGCCGATGCTCCCGCCGGGTGAGGACGCGATGAGCGCGACGATCTCGGCGGTGCTGCCGACTCTGGCTGCACCGTTGATGGCCAATGTCGCGGCGCTGCAGGCGAAGGAAGGCATGTTCTCGGGCAAGCTGACCGCCGCGCAGTCCGCTTATCAGAACGCGGACGACTCCGGAGGACAGGCGGTCGGCCAGATCACTAGCATGCTCGGGCAACTCGGGCAGATGGGTGGCCAGGCGGCCGGTCAGGGCGGCGGCGGAGGCCAGGGCGGCGGGATGTTCGGTTCGCTCATGCAGCAGGCGATGCAGGCGGCGCAGCAGTTCGGCGGTCAGGGCGGTGGTTCGCAGAGCGCCGGCGGTGCCCCGCAGCCGGCGGCGGCCGGCCAGCCCGCACCGGGTGCCACCCCGCCACCGGCGCCCCCACAGGCAGGGCAGGTCCAGGAGGCTCAGCCCGAACGCGCCCAAGACGAGAGGCGGGAGGACGAGCAGCGGACACCGCTGCAGCACGTCGAAGGCGCAGAGCCGAACGAGGATCCGAACGCCGGCGCGGTCCCCGTACCCCCGCCGGCGACGAACGCCGAGATCGCGGACCTGGCACGCCGGATGCTGTAGCGGTCGGTCGACCCCTGATCAGTCCGACCATTCTCGGATCGCTCGCATCCGCGGCTCACAGGGTCGAGGGTCGGTGTGTTAGCAACCCCATTCTGTGTGTGTCACAAGACGATGGTTGGTTCCTCGTCGGCGCCTCCGGGCTCGGCGGCGGGGTAACGCCATCGGAAAAGAGTGCACTCGCCCGGAGACTTGCAGTCTGAAACCGATCGAGCCGCAGCATCCCTGTCAGCGCACGTCCTTGCAGATCTGGGCCATCGGTTCTCATGGGGGGGACACGACAGAAACCTGAGGGAGCAAGTGGATCAGGTCTTATCCAGCATGTGATTGTGGGGAACCGGAACAGGGTGATTCTTTGCGCGATCTCTGCGAGGGCGGATCGAACATGACCGCCGACCTCGCCGCTCCTTCGAGAGAGCGGCCAAAGTCACTCGAGGACTCTCTGCTCCACCCGGGCCGCGATCAGCCATACGATGGTTTGCGCTGCAGCGCAACGGGATCGGCAATACACCGGCCTACTACCGAAGGTGGTCGAACAGTTCGACACTGCACCTGCGGCCTTGCTGGCGTTCATCGCATTCACCAAGCAGATCTGGTACCCGATCGAGGTGTTCGGGACGAAGCCACCAGGAACTGATCTGCCTCGCTAGCTTCGGAAAAGGGCGAGGCCGAGATTCCTGCGGGTAGCGCTGCGAGGGTTGTCGGCTGTCGCATGAGCACTGACTCCCTTGACGACTTGCTTCTGCTCGCACAGAACGTCGCTTCGGGTGAGTCGGATGTTCGCTGAGGGTTCGGCAATGCTGCTGCGTCGGGAGGCGCGCCAACCGGTCACCCATCTCAACGCTTCGGTCCCGGAAGCAACTGAGGGGCAGAGAACTAGCTCTTACGACGCGGAAGGTTTAGATCCTGCGGATGCTGGACCTGGGTCGGTCGAATCAAGACATCGCAGCGCAGCTGTCCGCCGCAGTACGTCCGGGAAGACCACGTACACGGCGTTCTGACCGATCTCGGTGTAAGCGCGTGTGCTGAAGAAGCGGCACTTCGCGCACCGCGCGGGCCTCCGTGAGCGCCGCGGGAGAACTAGGCCGCGGCCTAGCCAAAGTTGGCTCGGATGGTCCATGTACGGGAACGGCGTCGACCTCGATAGTGAGGATGTGTTTTTCGCTTTAGCTAGGGCACTTGACCGGCGATCACCGGCAAACGTCTTCTGGACGCGTTGGGATCCCACCACGCCACCGCAGTCTCGCAGGCACTTCTCCGTGCGGCAGGAGGAGTCGTGATGTGCGGAGTCATCGCATACCGAAGGTACGCCCGACTGAACCGACCCTTGACAACCAGCGCGAGTGACGGCAGTGGACCAGGCGTGTCTCGATCGGACGTCAGAAAAGTACAGCCATCTGGGCCGACAGCAGAGACCACAGTGCCAAGACCAAGTGAGGATCAGTAATGACCGAGGTGATGTCCGCAAACGGACACGGGACCCTGAGCGGTGTGCAGTCTCCGCAAACCCTGCCGATTGATCCACTGCCGACGTATGCGACTCGCCCCACCGATCCGGTGCGGACGACATCCACTGTCAGTCTCGTCATCCCAGTCAGGAACGAGGCTCGGAACATCGCATGGGTGCTTGAGCAAGTCGCCGATGAGGTCGATGAGATCATCCTCGTTGACGGCAACTCGACCGATGCCACATTGATCACTGCCCGCAGCTACCGTCCAGATGTCAAGGTCGTCGCCCAGGAGGGACTGGGCAAGGGAAGCGCCCTCAGGACCGGCTTTCTGGCTGCCTCAGGGGACATCATCGTCATGATGGATGCTGACGGCAGCATGGCGCCGCAGGAGATACGCCACTATCTCCACTTCCTCACCAACGGTTACGACTTCGTCAAAGGATCCCGATTCATCGTCGGCGGCGGTTCGTTGGACATCACCCGGTTCCGACGAATGGGCAACCGATTCCTGCTGGCCGTATTCAACTCTCTCTACGACGCCGAACTCACTGATCTCTGCTACGGCTTCTGCGCGTTTCATCGACGGTATCTCGAGCACCTGAACCTCACGGCGACAGGATTCGAGATCGAAGCCGAGATGGTTGTGCGCGCAATGCAGACGGGACTACGGATCGCCGAGGTCCCCAGTCTTGAGCTCCCTCGTCGAGCGGGCAAATCGAACTTGCACGCCATTCGCGATGGCCGGCGGGTCCTCAGCACGGTGGTAAGCGGTCACCAGGTCGGCCGAATCGCAAACTCCGCGCGCAGCCAAGTGTGGAAACCGTCGACACGCCGGGCGAGGACCAGCCGCCGACTCGGCAGCGGCCCACACCTGGACGCGCTCCGATGAACCTGGAGAACCGCGGGCACGCAGATATCCCGCATGCACCTCCGGGTCCGAACACCATGGTGAAACAGCAAGTTCGGGAGCTGCAACCCGCGCAGCGGATCGTATTGGCGACCGACAGGATGAGCCCGGGTGGCGTCTCGCGGGTCATTTTGCGGACCGCCGCGCACTTTCAACGGCTCGATCACAAAGTCGACGTGGTGACTCTTGGTAAAGGCGAGTGGGATTCGCGCTGCCGCGAACAAGGCATCCCCATTCATACATCGCCGAACCTCGGCTGGGTCAGGCTGATTCGGAATGCGGACATCGTGCACTGTCATCAAAGGGTCCTGGGGGTGATATCGCAGGCTCTGGGAGCGCGCTCACGGACGATTGAGCACGTACACAATAACTTCCACGACCATAGAGTTCTTTCATTCCGTGGTCCGCGGGTCATCGCCGTCTCGGATCAACTGGCTGTGCGGCTGCTGCGGGCGTACCCCCGGCTGCGGCCGTACCGTCTTGGTGTCATCCGCAACGGTGTGAGCCGGCCCCCCGGGGAAGTGCCCATGTTCTCAGAACGGCGGATCGGACTTGTGTGTATCGGCCGGCTGGAGGAACAGAAGGACCCGCTCAGATTCCTCGACATCGTTCACCAGCTCGGCCGCACTTTGGGCGACCCTGTCTCGGCCACATGGATAGCGCCAGGTGACGGCTCGCTGAAGCGGCAGTTCCTCGACCGACGGAAGGCGCTTGGCCTAAGCGGAACGGTCGAGCTGATCGTTGGGGGGAGTCACTCTGCAACTCGTGAAATAGTTGCGAGGTCCAAGGTCTTCATGCTGACCTCGAGGTGGGAAGGACTTCCCCTGTCCGCGCTCGAAGCGCTGGCCAGCGGAACTCCTGTCGTGACCACTCCATGCGGAGAGATCGGTGACATAGTTTCGAGGTCCAGTTGCGGGGCAACGTTCACGGACGACACCGACGCCGATATGAGCCTTCTCGCGAACTTGCTGAACAGCCGGTCAGCATGGACAACAGCGTCATCGAACGCTCTGGTGACAGCCAGTGCGTACTCGGAAGATGCCATGTTCGATGCCATAGCTCAGCTCTACGCAACTGTGGCGACAGTGAGGTCGAAATGCGCATAATGATGACCGGTCATTCCGGTTACCTAGGCGCAGAGATGGTGCCACATCTGCTCGCTTACGGCCACGAAGTCATCGGACTGGACACGAACTACTACTCGTCGGGGAACTTCGTCGCGCCGCCGGATCCCATACCGGCACTGGACATCGACATACGCGACGTGGAGCCGCGACACCTCGAGGGGTTCGATGCTGTTGTACATCTTGCAGCACTCTCGAATGACCCGGTGGCCCAGCTCAATCCAACGCTCACATACGACATAAACCTGCACGCCAGTGTTCGCCTGGCCCAGGCGGCGAAACAAGCGGGGGTGTCGCGGTTCCTCTTCTCATCTTCGTGCAGCCTGTACGGGAGTGGTGGTGGCGAGGCTCTCGCCGAAGACGCGCCGCTTCGACCCGTCACGCCTTACGGTGAGTCGAAAGCCCGCACCGAGTCTGCAGTGAGTCGTCTAGCAGACGACGGCTTTTCACCTACCTACCTGAGAAACGCGACGGCATACGGCTTCTCGCGCCGTCTTCGTGCCGACGTCGTGGTCAACAACCTGGTGGGGCACGCAGTCACCACCGGTCGCGTCCATCTGATGAGCGACGGGGAGTCATGGCGCCCCCTGGTTCATGTGCTCGACATTGCGCACGCTTTCAGCCAAGTGCTCGCCGCACCGAGGGACATGGTGCACGACCAGGCGTTCAACGTGGGCCGCAGTTCGGAGAATTACCGGATCCGTGACGTCGCCAAACTCGTCGCGGACACCGTCGCGGGCAGCTCCCTCGAGTTCGGCCCCGGTGCGGGAAGCGACGTGCGGAACTACGTCGTCGACTTCACCAAGATCGAGACAACGCTTCGGGGGTATGAGCCCCGGTGGTCTGTCGATCGAGGAATCAGCCAACTGTACGAGTGCTTCCGTGAGCACATGACCGCAACGCTCTTCACAGGACCGGCTTACGTGCGTCTACGCACCCTGCAGGAGTTGCGTGACAAAGGTCTTCTCGACGAAGACCTCAGATGGGTCGAGGAGGGTGTCATATGAAAGCAGTAATACTGGCTGGCGGCAGAGGGACGCGGATCAGCGAAGAGTCCCAAGATAGGCCGAAGCCGATGGTGGAGATAGGCGGCCATCCCATCATCTGGCACATCATGAAGATCTACGAGTCAGCAGGTTTCAACGAGTTCATCGTGTTGCTTGGCTACAAGGGCTACATGATCAAGGAGTACTTCGCGAACTACTTCCTGCACACGACGGACGTCACCATCGACCTCGAGACCGACACCGTCAGCACGTTGAATTCGCGAAGTGAGCCCTGGAAGGTCACGCTGCTGAACACCGGTTTGAATACCATGACCGGCGGGCGCCTCCTGCGGGCGAGGGACTACATCGGTAACGACACTTTCTCGTTCACGTACGGCGACGGTGTTGCGAACATCGACGTGAATGACGTCGTTGCCTTCCACAAGAATTCCGGCTCGATCGCGACGGTCACGGCGGTACAGCCGCCAGGTCGGTTTGGCACACTAGACATCAGCGACGGCTATGCCGCGTTCAGCGAGAAGCCACAGGGAAGCAGTGGCTGGGTGAACGGTGGGTTCTTCGTCGCATCGCCGAAGATCCTCGATTACATCGACGGTGACAGCACGTTACTCGAGCAACAGCCGCTGGAGCGGCTGTCCGCTGAAGGCCAGCTCACTGCGTACAAGCATCAAGGTTTCTGGCGCGGGATGGACACGATCTGGGACAAGATCTACCTGAATGATCTGTGGGCGCAGGGGGATCCGCCTTGGAAGCGATGGGATTCCGAATGAGGCCCTCATCGGTTGAAGCGGAGTGTGAAGCGGTCACCACTGACTATGACGTGCCGATACCGGTATACCGGCCCTATCTGGGCGATGACATCAAGAGCGCAGCGGTCGACGCGCTGTCCGCAGGTTGGCTGGGAATGGGCAAGCTGAGCCAGGAGTTCGAATGCGCCGTCGAGCGCTTCCTCGGGCTCCAGCAGCGTCGGGTCGTGTCCACAAATTCCTGCACCGAGGCCCTACATCTTGCGGGGCGGCTGATCGGGCTCCAACCCGGTGACGAAGTCATTGCTCCGTCGTTCACGTACGTGGCCGGGCACCAAGCGATCAGTCGCACCGGCGCGTCGATCGTATTCTGCGACGTGGAGAACCGGTTCCTGAGCATCGACCCCGAACGAGTGCTGGGCCTGATCACTCCGAGGACCAAGGCGATCCTAGCGGTCGATTATCTGGGGTTGCCCTGTTACCTGGACGATTTGATGTCAATCGCCCGTGAGTATGGGTTACGGGTCATCGAGGATGCGGCGCATGCCTTCGGTACTGTCCGCAGCGGCGGGCAAATCGGCGCGGTCGGCGACATCACCTGTTTCAGTTTCGGCCCCGTCAAGATGATCACCACTCTCGAAGGGGGCGCGATCATCACGCCGGACCCAGCGGACCGGCAAACGTTGCACGAGTTGCGCCACCTTGGTATCGACTCCGATACAGACGCGCGTTACAGAAACCAACGCAACTGGGATTTCAACGTTGTACGGCAAGGATATCGATGCCACCTCGGCTCCGTTCCCGCCGCCATCGGCTTGGCGCAGTTGTCGAGAGTCGACGAGTTCATCTCGAACCGGCAATCGTACTGTCGGTATTACGACGAAGGATTCAGCGGTATTCCGGACATAAAGCTCTTCGACACCGACTGGGAGGGCATTGCGCCCTACATATACGTGATCAGGGTCCGGAACGGTGAGCAGCGAGCCAGCTTGATCGAACACCTCAAACAGTACGGAATATCAACGGGAATCCACTTCATCGGTGCACACCATTTCAGCTTCTACGAGCGTTGCGCCCGGGGGGGATTGGACGTCACGGAGACTGTGGCTGAACAGGTCTTGACGCTCCCGCTGCACCCGTATATGGACAAGTCGACGCTCGACCGGGTTATTGAAGCGGTGCGCGCCTTCTTCGGAGCCGGTGATTCCGTGTCGACCGTCTTTCGAGGAAGACGGTCGACCGATGCGGTGAAACGATCAGCAACGGCGTGATCGCCACCGTTCCAGATCAGTCGCGAGGGGTGCGGAGTCCCCCGGTGACTACTGTGCGGACCCCCGCATGGGATGCCCCCTCCGCGGCTGCGCCCCGAGTGGTTCTCTACTCCCTCGTGCTGTCGGGCTCATCATTCGGTTTGGCGCTTCTCTCGAAGTTCGGACTCGCTGAGGTGGTTCCGGCCGGACCCCGTGCGGTCGTCGTCGTGCTCGCCGCGATCACACTCCCGGGACTCCCCATCGCGGCGGTACTTCGACTGCCGCGGAACGGTATTTTCGCAAGCGTTGCGACAGGTGTCTCGCTGGCGACCACCCTGCTCGTTTCTCAGGCGGGCACAGTGATCGGCCTCGGGCAACCGTATTTCTCTCAGACGGTGATAGTCGTCGTCACCTGGATTGCTGTCGCAGTACTCGTCGACAGGCGGCGTCCTGCCTCGGAGCTGAAAAGTGGCTCGCCGATGCTGGCTTCGAGTCGCGCGAAACGCATTGCATGGCGTAGGCGAGGATCACGTGCGATCCTGCTCGTCGCGTCGTCCGTCCTCTTTCTCAGCGCCGTTGCGAGGCTGGAGACCCAGCACAGTAATGCCTTCGGCATCATCGGAATCCTCGGTGTCGAATACTTCATCGGGCTTGCCCTTCTGTGCGTGGTGCTCGGCGCCGAGTATCGCGGCGCGGTCATCGACCCGATGACGATCGCAGCGTCGAACGTCATGCTGATCGTGTACACGGCGATGCCCGTAGCGTGGGCCGACCGCACCGCCCCGTTCGCGACCGCCTATGTCCACCGCCATATCGCAAATTGGATCGCAGAGATCGGCACGCTCCCTCCGGCTGTTGATGCGCGTATGAGCTGGGCGGGGTTCTTCTCCGGCGCAGCGCAATTGATGAAAGTTGGGTCACTACCGGATAGCGACACATTCGTCGTCAACGCGTCGCTGTTCTTCGGGGTGTTGATGATTTACCCCGTGTACGCCATTGGCATCTCGGTCAGCGGCAACCCACGGGCTGCATGGGTGGGCGTGACGATCTACATACTTTTCAACTGGTACCAGCAGGACTACTTCGCACCCCAAGCGGTAGCCATGCAACTGTATGCGACGGTACTGGCGGTGCTCCTGTGGCAACTCCGCGGCGCGGAAGTGCCATCTCTGGTCAAGAGACGCCTGACCGGGACTCTTGCGGTGGTCAAGCGCATGCCCGGACGAGTCGTCGGCAGGGACCGTCGTTGGTACCACGCGATGGAGGTCGTCCTCCTTCTGTTGATCAGTGCAATAGTTGTCTCGCACCAATTGACCCCTTTAGTCGTTATTGCCGCGGCCTCACTCTTCTCCGCGCTCGGAGTAACGCGCTACAAGATCTTGTGGTCGGCCGCCATCGTGGTCTTCACCGCGTGGTTCACGTACGGTGCAGACAACTTCTGGGAGGGACACCTCCGTGAGGTGCTTGCAGAAGTGGGTGGCGTCACCGAAAGCGTTGGTGCGAGTGTCTCGGCGCGCGTATCCGGCGACCTTGTCTACAGCCGTATGCAGTACCTGAGAATAGTCGCCGCAGCGTCGTTGTTCGTGATCGGCGCGTTCGGATGGCGAAGAATCGGTCGTGACAAATGCCGGCCGATACTTGCGGCACTCGCTCTCGTTCCGTTCACATTGATCTTGGTGCAGAGCTACGGAGGCGAGGTGGTCATTCGTTGCTTCCTCTATGCGTCGCCTGTCCTCGCACCGCTCGCCGCATGGGCCTTACAGTCATTGGTCCGAGCCCGGCCTCGATCGGAATCCGGCTCAAAAAAGCCCGTCGCCGTTGCGGCTTTACTGTTCTTCGCCCTGGCAGTCGTAGCCACGACGAACCGGGGGCTGAACACAT
The DNA here is from genome assembly GCF_016313185.1 of Mycolicibacterium baixiangningiae. NCBI lineage: Bacteria > Bacillati > Actinomycetota > Actinomycetes > Mycobacteriales > Mycobacteriaceae > Mycobacterium > Mycolicibacterium baixiangningiae. Next base: position 5,108,684 of record NZ_CP066218.1, on the reverse strand, counting down.
CCTTCGAGCACACGACTTATGAAGAACTCTCTATCGCCACCCGAGTCGTCGATGCAGTCGGATCCGACGATGTCGCCTACTGGGGCCCAGGATCACTGATGGGTACGCCGAAAAGTTATGACCTCGGCCCAAATTGCATAGAATCCAATAGGAAGCTGGCGGAATGTACCGCCGACGAAGGTCTTCCCTATGTTGTCCTCACACGCCAAGACGAGAAGTTCCTCCAGTACAGGTTCGGCGTCGAGCCCGACGATTTCGGCGAGGCCATCCTTCAGCTGGTCACGGACAAGAATTACGACCTCATCTACGACGGGGAGTACATCGACGTCCTGAGGCGACCGGATGCTCCTCGTATAGAGCTGGGGGTAGGACAGTGAACGTACTTGCTGGTGTCTTCGTCGTGTGCGGGGTGTTGTACGCGCTCACGAGTTACTCACGCGAGCTGGCGACCGGTTCGGCGCGGAAGGCGCGCGCTCAGGTTCTGAACGCCTTGCTGGTGGTCAGTACGATTTGCGCCACGCTTCTCGCCGTAGTGCTTTCCGTCGTGCACATGATCCTGTCGATCTAGACGCTGAGGAAGGCCGAATATGCACAGTTTTGAGAGGCCGGAAATGCTACAGCGCTGCATGTCGGTGGTCATAGTGACCGTCCTGCTCATCGTAATCGGTACGGGCAGTCTGCCTTCGGTCAGCAGTGCGCCGGACGAGGGTGAATGGGCGCTGATTTTCCGCGATGATTTCGACAAGGCCGCCCCTCTGGGCAGCTGGGCGAATGACTGCGACGCAGGACGGGTCGTGTATAGGGGGCAGCAGGGCCAACAATGGCTGACATATCCGCGTTGTTTCACGGATACCGCAGAAGGCCGGCCCTATCGAGCCGACGAGGTCCTCAGTGTGGGCGACGGCTACTTGAGGTTCCATCTGGACTCTGTCGACGGGCAGCCGGCGGGGGCCAATCCGTCACCGATCATCAAGGACGGCAGCCAGTATCAGTTGTATGGTCGCTACTCGGCGAGAATGCGGGTGGATACGCCGACTATGAGCGAGTACTACGTTGCCTGGCTGCTCTGGCCGCAATCGGAGCGGTGGCCCGCAGACGGCGAGCTGGACTTTCCAGAAGGGTATTTAGACGGGACAGTCAACGGTTTTCAGCATTACGCCGGCTCGGGGGCGTGTCGAGATTGCGCGAAGCATGTTGATACTGGGGCGCAGTTCATCGACTGGCATGTTTACACCATCGAATGGTCGCCGGGCCGAGTGCGTTACTTGTTGGACGGAGCGGTCGTCCTCGATAGCACTGAGTGGGTGCCAACCACTCCCATGCGGTGGCAATTGCAGACCGAGACGCGCGGAGATGGAGACAACCGAGGTCAGCTCCTCGTCGACTGGGTCTCCGTCTGGTCTTACGTCGGATAGACGGCGTCCAGGCTAGAGATAGGATTGGAATGGAACAGCCTACCGTGCCGAAGATTTCGTTGATCATATGCGCTTACACCGACCGGCGATGGCCCGATCTGGTTCGATCGGTTGACGCAGCGACTGAAGCGCTCGCAGACGGTGACCAACTGATTCTGGTCATCGACCACAATGAGGTCCTGCTCGCGCGCGCTCGCGGTGCGTTTCGCTCGACCGGCGGGCTCGATGTCGTGGTGACCCCGAATACCGATGTGCGTGGCCTCTCGGGCGCCCGAAACAGTGGGATCGCATACGCGACCGGTGACATCGTTGCGTTCGTCGACGACGATGCCGCCGTACAGGGCGGGTGGCGAGCAGCCCTCGTTGCGCACTATCGGGGTGCAGAGGTCACAGTGGTGGGGGGATATGCGGAACCGGTGTGGCCTGATGGCCGACCAAGATGGCTACCCCAGGAATGCGACTGGGTGGTCGGCTGCAGTTATGCAGGCCTTCCCCGGGAGGTGTCACCCGTACGGAATGTCATGGGTTGCAACATGTCGTTCAGACGCGAGTCACTCACTGCCGTGGGCGGGTTCAATACCGGCCTCGGGCGCGTGGGCAGTTACCCTGTCGGCTGCGAGGAAACGGAGATCTGCGTCCGCATTGCCCAGCGATGGCCGTCGAAGACGATCGTGTTCGAGCCGAAAATGCGGGTACGCCATTATGTTTCCCCTGACCGCGTCAATCTTCGCTACTTCATCAGAAGATGCGCGGGAGAAGGTGTTTCCAAGCGGCGCATGGTAGCGCTGGTCGGGCGAGGGGATGCAACCAGAACCGAACGTGCCTACTTGTCGAGGACCGTGCCAGTGGCAATGATGCGCGGCCTCCGCGAAGCGGTATCCGGAGGCCCCAGCAGGGAGCTCGCCGGTATTGCGCGGTCAGCGGTGATCGCATTGTCGGTGATGACCGCTGCAGGAGGCTACGTATACGCGCTGCTGCATGACTGGTGGGACTCCCAGTTGTGGAGGGACGCAAGGTCCGATGGCTTCCTTCGCTGATATAAGGCATCGGCCCAGCGGTCTGGCCTCCGACTCGACAGCTATCGTCGCCACCTACTTCCTCACCGCGGCGGCAGGCATGTTGTTCTGGGTCGTCGCCGCGCGTTCGATCCCCGCGGCCGAGTTGGGCCTCCAAACGGCGCTCATCTCGTTGATCACGACGGTCGGCACGGTCACTGCCTACGGGGTCGGTAGCGCCTTCAAGGCGATGTTGGCAGTGCCCGAGTGCCCCCGTAGGAAGCGACTGCTCGACGGCGTCATGATCACGCTCGCGGTGTCGGCCACGGTCGGTGTACTCGCTGCCCTGCTCGTCATCGGAGGCGCCATCCCAGGCGGTGCGGCGATAGCGATCATGGTCGCAGCCGGATCCGTGACCATGGCCTTCTTCGTCCTGAAGGATGCTGCCCTCATCGGCTTACACGCTGCCCAATGGCTGCCCTGTCTGAACCTCTTGACGGTGGCAGCCAAGGTCGCTTTCGTCTTGCTTGCGGCGACGATTCCGTTAGCCACCGTCTGGGCGACGGTCATACCCGCGACCGCCGCCGCGGGAATCGCCTTCATGGTCCTCGTGCCACGCGCGGTCCTGCGCCATCACCAGTGGCATGCTGATCTGCCGGTGGACCCGCGTTTGACGCGCAGGGCGTTGACGGTGTTCGCCTATCGTGACGGCCTGGCGAGCACCACCTCTTTCGGCCTGATCCTGGCGTTGCCGTTCCTGACAACATGGTTGGCCGGGCCGGTGGCCGGTGCCACTGTGGCAGTGGCGTTCGCGGTCGCGCAGGCGTTGGACTTTGTTCCAGACGGCATGGGAGCGGCGCTTACAGCGCACATGGCGAAGGACCCCGCCAAGGCTATCGGCCACGTCCGTCGCATTTGGATCATTTCACAGGCAGCAGTGGTGTTGGGCGCCCTTGTGATCGTGCTCGGAGCTTCATTGGTGGGACAGCTGTTCGGCGGAGACTACCGCGGTGCGGAGTTCCAGCGGTGTTTGATCGTGTTGGCTCTGGCCTCGGTGCTACGGGTCCCGTACTCACTCTGGATGTCAGTGCTGCGGGCAGCGCTGGAAACTGGAAAGGTGTTGCGGATCAACAGCATCGCGTTCGCGATAGCCGTGCCGGTGGTTATCTGCATGACACGGATGTGGGGTAGCGTCGGTGCAGCGTCCGGGCTTGCATTTGTATCGGCGATTCTCGGCGCGGTCGGCGCCTGGGACCTGCACCGACGGTGGCTCCACTAGCCACCGCTTGACCCTCTCCTCGGGGGAGACCTCACGCTCAAGTCATGACAGTCCACAAGAGCACCAAAGTGATCAGGACCGATTGGGTCGATCTTCCCGACGCGGTCAGGACATACCTTGCCGCCCACCGCGTTCGTGACGTCGACACGGCCATCGCCACCTTCACCGCCGACGCCGTCGTGACCGATGAGGGCCGCACCTACCGCGGCCGGGACGAGATCGTCGACTGGCTGGGCGCCGCGGCAAGGGAGTACACGTTCACCACCGACTTCACCGATGCCACCGTGACCGGCGGGGCGTATGCCGATGTGGTCCAGCACCTGGAGGGCGACTTCCCCGGTGGAGTGGCCGACCTGCATTTTCGGTTCACCCTGGACGGCGGCCTCATCAGCCGGCTGATCATCGAGCCTTAGTCCGATGACGAGGAACTATTTCATCACCGGCGGCACGCCGGGCGGATTCGGTATGGCGTTCGCGGAAGCGGCTCTGGAGGCCGGGGACCGCGTGGTGCTCACCGCGCGGCGGCCCGCCGAGTTACACACGTGGGCAAGGGCTTACGGCGATCGCGTGCGCGTCGTGCCGTTGGACGTCACCGATGCGGATCAGGTGCGGGAAGCGGTGGCGGCGGCCGAGGACTTCGGGGGTATCGACGTGCTGGTGAACAACGCCGGCCGCGGCTGGTACGGCTCCATCGAGGGTATGGCGGACTCCGATGTGCGTGCGATGTTCGAGCTGAACTTCTTCGCCGTTCTCTCGGTCATCCGCGCCGCGCTGCCCGGGATGCGCGCGCGGGGCGGCGGGTGGATCGTGAACATGTCGTCGGTCGCGGGCATGAGCGGCGTCACCGGGTTCGGCTATTACAGCGCAACGAAATTCGCCGTCGAAAGTGTCACCGAGGTGCTGCGCGAAGAGGTCGCGCCGTTCGGCATCAAGGTGATGGCGGTCGAGCCCGGGGCCTTCCGCACGCGTGCCTATGCCGGGTTCGCCGACGAGCCCGTCGCGGAGTCCCTCGTGGAGTACCGGCCCATGCTGGAGGCGGTTCGCGACGCGATGGTCGCGCAGGACGGTGCGCAACCCGGCGATCCCCGCCGTGGGGCACGCGCGGTCATCGCGGCCATGGCCCAGGATCCGCCGCCACGGCGGCTGGTGCTCGGTGGCGACGGGTTCGACGTCGTGGTGGCGACGCTCGAGAGCACGCTCGCCGAGATCCGCGAATACGAAGCGCTCTCCCGGGGCGCCGATTTCCCCGCCGGGTAACCGGCGCGCCGTTCGGCGCGGATGTGCGACTTTCCCGGTGAACATCCTCCATATGTAATATATTGCATTTCGATATCCCGTCGCGACAACGAGAGGTCCACGACAGATGAACAAATCGCTACTCGCCGCGCTCGGCCTGATGGCCGCGGCGGCCATGACCGCGGGCTGCGGCGGCGCTGCGGCTGAACAGCCTGCGGCTGAAGGCAACAAGCCCACGGTGGTGCTGGTCCACGGAGCGTTCGCCGACTCCTCGAGCTGGAACGGCGTGATCAAGATCCTCGAAAGCGACGGCTATCCGGTCATCGCCGCCGCCAACCCGCTGCGCGGCCTGCAGCCCGACGCCGACTACGTGCGCAGCATCCTCGACAGCGTCTCCGGCCCGGTGGTCCTGGCCGGTCATTCGTACGGCGGGTCGGTGATGAGCGAGGCCGCCGACGGCCACCCGAACGTCAAGGCGCTGGTGTACATCGCCAGCTTCATCCTCGAGGCGGGGGAGAGCACCGGGCAGCTGGCCGGCAAGTTCCCCGGAGCCCAACTCGGATCCGCCCTGCGCACGGTGAAGTACCCGCTCCCCGGCGGCGGGCTGGCCGACGACCTGTACATCAGGTCAGACGAGTTCCAGCGGGTGTTCGCCGCGGACGTACCCGCCGACGTCGCCGCTCTGATGGCCACGACCCAGCGGCCCATCGCCGCAGCCGCACTGGAGGATCCGGCGACGAAGACGGCCTGGAAGACCATCCCGTCGTGGAACATGGTCACCCTTCAAGATCTCGCCATCCCCGCCGACTCGATGCGCTTCATGGGGGAGCGGGCGAACGCGCAGAACGTGGAGATCGAGGCCTCCCACGCCGTCACCGTCTCCCAGCCCGCAGCCGTTGCGGACCTGATCGACACGGCGGCCGGGGCGAGCACCACGTGAGATCGGCTGCGTGTCAGGCCTGCACCGTCGTCGCGAGGTGAAACACCGGCCAGCCGATCTCCGTGCGCCACGTCGACGGATCCGCGCTGTCCCGCGGGCCGACCGTGTAGATCTCGTGGATCGGTCCGGCGACGGCCAGGGCGTGCTCGACCACCCAGGCGCCGAGACGGCCGTACGTGACGTCGATGTCGTCGTGCGGTCCGGGGTGGACGGTGACGGCGAGGTCTGCCGATGGGAGGTCGACGGCCCGGATGCGTCCGGACGGGCGGGGCGAGCGGACCGGCCGGTAGACGGTGAAGGCGCCGGCGCCGTGGGTGAACAGCTCGTTCGCGTACTGCCCGCCGGGTGGTCCGGTGCGTTCCGAGGGCGGGAAGGCCGCGTCCAGTTCGACCATCGCGGCGTCGTACCAGGCAAGGGATTCGTCGAGGTGAACGTGCCCGCTGATCGCCGCGACGGTGCGGGCCGGTACCGAGCGCATCTCGACGTCGAGGTGCCCGGGCTCGGGGCGCATCAGTCGGCGCAGTGAGACGACCGCAGCCCGGGTGCGGTCCAACTCCGCTTCCAGGCGTGTGAGATGGCCCGCGATCACCTCGGCCCGATCCCGGGGGTCCTCGGTGGCGAGAATGGCCTCGACCTCGGACAGCGGGACGTCGAGCTGGCGGAGACGGCTGGATGACCTGCGCGGTCGGGATCTGCTCCGGCGAGTAATACCGATAGCCAGTGAACGGGTCCACCGTCGCGGGTTCGAGCAGTCCGGCCTCGTGGTAGCGGCGCAGCGTGCGCACGCTCAAGCGCGTCAACGCGGCGAATTCTCCGATGGTCAGTCCGGAACGCATGGCTGGGGCTCCTTTGGCGTTCTCCACAAGGGAGACCTCGCAAGCGAGATGCAATCTATCGGCGAAAGGACTGGAATGCACCTGCAATTGGTGCCCGACGACGACATCGACGACGACATCGACAAGGACATCACTGAACGCGCCGTGGCGCGCTGCGGCACCACACACGATCCGAGGCTGGCGGAGCTCATGCAGGCGGTGGTGCGCAACCTGCACAACTTCGCTCGCGAGGTGCGGCTGACGGAGCCCGAATGGATGGCCGCGATGCAGTGGCTCGCCCGCACCGGGCGGATCAGCGACCACACGCGCGCGGAGTTCATCCTCGCTTCGGACGTGCTGGGCCTGTCGATGCTCGTCGTCGACATGAACCACCGCCTCGACCCGGGCGCCACTCCCGCGACAGTGCTGGGACCGTTCCACATTGCGGGTTCACCGGAACTGGCGTACGGGGGCGACATGTCCGACGGGCTGCCCGGTGTGCCGCTGTTCGTCACCGGCATGGTCCGTGACCTCGACGGCGACGCGGTCGGCGGGGCGGTGCTCGACGTGTGGCAGGCCGACCCGGAGGGAACCTACGAGTCCCAGCTCGACGTGAACGAGACAAGGCTGCGCGCGAAGTACACCTCGAAGCCGGACGGGGCGTACTGCCTGCGGACGGTCGCACCCCGCGGCTACACCATCCCGATGGACGGTCCTGTCGGAGAGCTCATCTCGCACACCGACATCAGGCCGTTCCGTCCCGCACACATCCATTTCCTGATCGACGTGCCGGGCTACGAACCGCTGACCACCCACCTGTTCCAGAAGGGTGCGAAGTACCTCGACAGTGACGTCGTGTTCGGTACGAAGGGTGGTCGAGTTCGAGCGGCGCGAGCCGGGTCCCGCCCCGGACGGGGGCACGTGGAACGCGCCGTGGCTCCTGGCGACGTACGACTTCATCCTGCAGCCGAATTGCTGACTCGCCGAACATGATTGGACACCGACATGCTTGACGAACATTACGACTACGTGGTGATCGGCGCCGGATCGGCCGGTTGTGTGATCGCCACGCGGCTCTCGGAGGACCCGGCCACCCGGGTCCTGCTACTCGAATCCGGGCAGGCCGACACCCGACCCGAGATCGCCGCGCCACCGGCATGGCCGGCGCTGTGGGGCACCGAGGTCGACTACGGCTACCGCACCGTTGCGCAGCCGGGAACCGTTGGGCTCGAACACAACTGGCCGCGCGGGCACACGCTCGGCGGGAGCAGCAGTATCAACGCGATGGTGCACCTGCGCGGCCACCCGGACGACTTTGACAACTGGGCCAAGTCCGGCTGCACCGGCTGGGACTACGCGTCCGTGCTGCCGCACTTCCGGCGCATGGAGACGGTCAGCGGGGGCGATCCGCGTTATCGCGGCACCGACGGGCCGATGTCGCCGGCTCCGGCCTCCGCCGCCGACGCCAACCCGCTGTCGCAGGTCTTCCTCGACGGTGCGGCCGCGGTCGGGTTCCCGTCGACCGACGATTTCAACGGCGCCGTCGCGGAGGGCGCCGGCTGGCACGACCTGGCGATCTCCTCGGGCGCCCGGCAGAGCGTCGCCGCCGCGTACCTGCACCCGGTGGCCGAGCGCCGGCCCAACCTCACCGTCTCTACCGGGTCTCGCGCGCACAAGCTCCTGTTCGTCGGACAGCGTTGCGTCGCGGTGCGCTTCGAGCGGGACCGCGAATTGGTGTGTGCATACGCCGACACCGAGGTGGTGGTGAGCGCGGGTGCCGTGGACTCGCCCCGGTTACTGCTGCTGTCCGGCATCGGGCCCGCGGCCGAACTGGAAACCGCCGGCGTCGACGTCGTGCACGATCTGCCGGGGGTGGGACGCAATCTGCACGACCACCCGCTGTGCGGCGTCACCTACGAGGCGGCTCAGACGATCCCCGCGGGGCGGACCAACCACGCCGAGACGTCGATGCTGTGGCGCAGCGACGAATCGCTCACCGGTCCGGACATGCAGTTGATGTTCATCCACGTCCCGTTCCACCCCGCGCACCTCGCCGCGCCCGCGAACAGCTTCACCCTCGCGGTCGCCACGGTGCCCGATGCCCGCGGTTCGATCCGCCTCGCGGGACCGGACCCGGCGACTCCGCCGCTGATCGACCCGAACTACCTCGGGGCTGAATCCGATGTGCGCAGGATGATTCACGGATTGACCGTCGCCCGCGAGATCGCGGCCAGCGCACCCTTCGCGGCATGGCGCGGTCGCGAGGTGCTCCCCGGGCCGGACGTGACCGACAAGGCGGCGCTGCGGAACTTCCTCGCTGCCGCCACCAGCACCTACTACCACCCGGTCGGCAGTTGTGCGATGGGCACCGGCCCCGACGCGGTAGTCGACCCTGGGCTGAGGGTGCACGGTCTGGCCGGCCTGCGCGTGGCCGACGCCTCGATCATGCCCAGGATCGTGCCTGTCAACACGAACGCCGCGACCGTCATGATCGGTGAGAAGGCCGCCGACCTGATGCGGTCATGCGCCTGACCAGCGGTGATATACGATACGTTGCATGCCAGTGCCGGTGGAGCGGGGAAAACACACCCGGTCGTTGTTACGCGATCAGGCATATGTTTCGATCCGCGACGCCATAGTCAACGGCACCCTGGCGCCGGGGGAAAAGCTCCGTGACCCCGAGCTCGAGGAATGGCTGGGGATCAGTCGGACACCCATCCGGGAGGCGCTCGCGCGCCTGGAGGTCGCCGGTCTGGTGCACACCACGCCGGGGCGTTCGACGGTGGTGTCGTCTATCGAACGGCAGGCGGTGCTCAATGCTCAGAGTGTCGCCGCGGCGATGCACGCGCTTGCCGTACGCACGGCTGTTCCGCTGATGGGCGACAACGACTTCGAGTCGATGGCGCGGGCCAACGGGCAGTTCGCAGACGCCCTGGACCGTGGCGACGCCGACGCGGCGATCCGCAGCGACGACGAGTTTCACCGAGTGGCGGTGGTGGCATGCGAGAACGAGGTGATCGGACAGGTCCTCGAGCAGGTCACCCCGGTGCTCCGCCGCTTGGAGCACCTCCGCTTCTCATCGCTTTCCGGACGGGAGTCGATCGCCCAGCACGAGCAGATCATCGAACTGTGCCGTCAGGGTGACGCGGACGCGGCCGCCGAGGCGACCGAACGCAACTGGCAGACCCTCTCGCAGTTGGCGGCCGAATGCAAGGAGGCCGACATCAGCCGCGCGGACGCGGACTAGGCGTACCGACAACTACGCCGGGACCAGCTCCACACCCGACAGCGCCAGGGCGTTGTCGCGGCCGGGCGCGGTGATCGTCGCGACCAGCGTGTCGTTCTCTTTCCACACGTTGGCCCGCAGCGTCTCACCCGGGAAGACCACACCGGCGAACCGGGCGCCATAGGAACTCACCCGCGAGACGTCACCGTCGAGGAACGCATCCACGATCGCCTTGCACGCGATGCCGTATGTGCACAGCCCGTGCAGGATCGGTCGCGGAAACCCTGCTGCCGCAGCGAATTCCGGGTCGGAGTGCAGGGGGTTGCGGTCGCCGCACAACCGGTACAGCAGGGCCTGCTGCGGCAGGATCGGCAGGTCGATCTCGGCGTCGGGTGCGCGGTCCGGCGGTTCGGCCGACGTCGACGGGCCCCGTTCGCCACCGAATCCGCCCTCGCCGCGCGCGAAGATCGACCGCTTCTGCGTCCACAGCAGCGTGCCGTCGGGATCGGTGACCGTGGTCTCCGACCAGATGACCGCGGCCTTGCCCTTGTCCCAGATGTCGGTGAACCGGGTCACCGCCGTCCCGGTGCCCGACGGCGGGATCGGCCCAGGGACGGTCACCGCCTCGCTGCCGTGCAGCACCTTCGACAGCTCGATGTCGATACCGGGAAACTTCACCGACGGTGGTTCGGTCATGTGGAAGCTCTGCGCCACATTGCCGAACGTCGGCAGCACCTGCGGGGTGTTGTCCACCAGGTACTGCAGTTCGCGCGGATCCATCGGATCCACACCCGCGCCCAGGCCGAGGTGGTAGAGCTGCACATCGCTGCTCGTCCACGAGAACTCGGCGGGGGGCAGCTCGGCGCCCAGCGCCTCGTCCAGGTTGATCGGCACGGCGTCAGTTCTTTCCGGCCGACGCCAGGTCGAGCGCCGCAAGGTAACCGAACGTCATCGCCGGGCCGATGGTCCCGCCCGGACCGGGATACGTGTGCCCCATGACCGGTGCGCTGACGTTGCCCGCGGCGTACAGACCCTCGATCACCGAACCGTCGTCGCGAAGCGCCCGGCCGTTGACGTCGGTGCGCACCCCGCCCTTGGTGCCGAGGTCGCCCGGCACCATCTTGGCCGCGTAGAACGGTCCGTGGCTGATCTCACCGAGGTTGGGGTTCGGCTTGTTGGTGGGGTCACCGTAGTAGCGGTCGTAGGCGCTCTCGCCGCGGTGGAAGTCGGCGTCGACGCCGGTGCGCGCGAAGCCGTTGAACCGCTCGATCGTCGCGCCCAGAGCATCGGCGGGCAGCCCGGTCTTCTCCGCCAGTTCCGCCAGACTGTCCGCCTTGACGATGACACCGGACTCCAGCCACTTGCGCGGAATCCGTTGTCCTGGCTGCAAACCGGCGAAGATGTAACGGTCGCGATACTGCTGGTCGAAGACCAGCCACGCCGGGATGTTCTCGCCGGGCCCTTGGCCCTGCCCGTATTGGCCGCCGTACATGTGGTGGCAGGCCTCGACGTAGGGCATCGATTCGTTCATGAACCGCTTGCCCGACATGTTGACGATGATGGAGCCGGGGGAGTTGCGCTCGGACAGGGCGAACCACGGCGCGCCGACCAGCGGCACCGTCGGGCCCCACCACGCGTCCTCCATGACATCCAATGCGGCGCCGAGCTTCTCGGCGGCCAGGATGCCGTCGCCGGTATTCGCCTGTGCGCCGACGGTCCACTCGGTGGTGATCGGGGCGCGCTGGTACTTCACCCGCATCTGCTCGTTGTGCTCGAAACCGCCGGAGCCCAGGATCACCCCTCGACGCGCGCGGATGAGCGTCGGCTCGTCGGATTCGGGAGCCGTCATATCGCGCACGTAGATCCCGCGGACCACGCCGTCTTCTACATACAGATCGGTCAGAGCGGTGTTGAGCAGCACCGGTACTCCGGCTTCGCGCAACGCGATCCGCAGCGGGGCGATCAGCGCGCGCCCCATCCCGACGAGGTTCTTGCCGGTGGCGTTGGCCCATACTGAGCGGACGCCGACCTTGAGGCTGCGCAGCACCCCGCGCGGGTGCCGCTTGAGCTGGTTGAGCCGCACGTAGTCCTGCTGCATGACCACCATGTTCATCGGCACCTTGCCGTACGGCGGTTCGAGGCCGGCCATGTCCTCGCCGAGCTTCTTGGCGTCGAACGGCTTGGGTTCCACCGACCGTCCGGTCGCCTTGCCGCCGGGCGCCTCGGGGTAGTAGTCGGCGTATCCCGGCACCCAGCACAGCTTCAGCGGCGAGTGCTCGAGCACGAACGACAGCATCTCCGGTCCGCGCTCGAGGTAGGTGTCGATGCGTTCCGGTTCGACGACATCGCCGATGATCGCGTGCAGGTACTGACGGGCCGCTTCGGGCGTGTCCTTGACCCCGTCACGCTTGAGGACTTCGCTGTTCGGGATCCATACGCCGCCACCTGACCGCGCAGTGGAACCCCCATAGTGCGGGGCCTTCTCAACGACTATCGTCGAGAGACCCCGATGAGCTGCGGTGAGGGCGGCGACCATGCCGGCCGCACCGCTGCCCACCACGACGACGTCGTACTCCTGTCCGGTCATGTAGAACACGTTATAGAATTGCCCGGCCGACCCACAACCGCGCCGGTCGACGAAACGAGGGGACTTCACCTAGATGCTCAGTTCCGAGGTGCGTGAGCAGCTGGCCGCCGACCTTGTCCAAGCCGAGCGCAGCCGGGTCTCGTTGAAACCCCTGACCGACCGCCACCCGGACATCGATGTCGTCGACGCCTACGAGATCCAGCTGATCAACATCCGCCAGAAGGTCGCCGAAGGCGCCCGCATCATCGGCCACAAGGTCGGCCTGTCGTCGGAGGCCATGCAGAAGATGATGGGCGTCGACGAACCCGATTACGGGCATCTCCTCGACGATATGGCTGTCTACGAGGACAAGCCCGTCGTATCGGCGAACTACCTCTATCCCCGCGTCGAGGTCGAGGTCGGTTTCATCCTCGCCGACGATCTGCCGGGCGCGGGCTGCACCGAGGAGGACGTACTCGCGGCCACCGCGGCGTTCGCCCCGGCGATCGAGTTGATCGACACCCGCATCAACGACTGGAAGATCAAGCTCTGCGACACGATCGCCGACAACGCCTCGTCGGCGGGTTGGGTGCTCGGCGAGGCACGGGTGTCACCCAAGGACATCGACATCAGATCCATCGACGCGGTGCTCACCAACAACGGTGAGACGGTCGCCGAGGGCCGCAGCGATGCGGTGCTGGGCAATCCGGTGACCGCGGTGGCATGGCTGGCCCGCAAGGTCGAGGGTTTCGGTGTGCGCCTGCGGGCCGGGGACATCGTGTTGCCGGGCTCGTGCACGCGTGCGATAGATGCACCTCCCGGGAGCCATTTCGTCGCCGACTTCGCCGGGTTAGGTTCAGTCCAACTCACTTTCGAGTGAGCTCTTCGAACAGCACAGGGAGAGTCATATGCCGGAGAAGCTGCAAGTCGCGATCGTCGGGTCCGGCAACATCAGCACTGATCTGCTCTACAAACTGCAGCGTTCGGAGTACCTCGAACCCCGCTGGATGATCGGCATCGATCCCGAGTCCGAAGGTCTGGCGCGGGCACGCAAGCTCGGTCTCGAGACCTCTCACGAGGGGGTGGACTGGCTGCTCGCGCAGGACGAGAAACCCGATCTGGTCTTCGAGGCCACCAGTGCCTACGTGCACAAGGCGGCGGCACCGCGCTACGAGGAGGCGGGAATCCGCGCCATCGACCTCACCCCCGCGGCGGTGGGCCCGGCCGTGATCCCCCCGGCCAATCTGCGCGAACACCTCAACGCCCCGAACGTCAACATGATCACCTGCGGTGGCCAGGCGACGATCCCGATCGTCTACGCGGTGTCCCGCGCGGTCGCCGAACAGGGGTCGTCCGTGCCGTACGCCGAGATCGTGGCCAGCGTGTCGTCGAGTTCGGCAGGCCCCGGCACGCGGGCCAACATCGACGAGTTCACCAAGACCACCAGTAAGGGTGTGGAGACGATCGGCGGGGCCCGTCGCGGTAAGGCGATCATCATCCTCAACCCCGCGGATCCGCCGATGATCATGCGCGACACCATCTTCTGTGCCATCCCCGAAGACGCGGACCGTGACGCGATCGCCCAGTCGATCCGCGACGTGGTCGCCGAGGTGCAGACCTATGTGCCCGGCTACCGCCTGCTCAACGACCCGCAGTTCGACGACCCCTCGATGCACTCCGGCGGCCAAGCCGTGGTGACCACGTTCGTGGAGGTCGAAGGCGCCGGCGACTACCTGCCGCCGTACGCGGGCAACCTCGACATCATGACGGCGGCCGCCGCCAAGGTCGGCGAGGAAATCGCAAAAGAATCCCTCTCAGTGGCAGGAGGTGCGCAGTCATGAGCACCGACATCTTCTTCAACCCGATGTGGGACGTGCGGATGACGGATACGTCGCTGCGCGACGGGTCCCACCACAAACGCCACCAGTTCACCGCCGACGAGGTGCGGTCCATCGTCGCGGCGCTGGACACCGCCGGTGTGCCGGTGATCGAGGTGACCCACGGTGACGGCCTCGGCGGGTCGAGCTTCAACTACGGCTTCTCGAAAACGCCTGAGCAGGAACTGATCAAGCTCGCGGCCGAGACCGCCAAGGAAGCCAAGATCGCGTTCCTCATGCTGCCCGGAGTGGGCACCAAGGAGGACATCAAGGAGGCGCAGAACAACGGCGGGGAGATCTGCCGCATCGCCACCCACTGCACCGAGGCCGACGTGTCGATCCAGCACTTCGGGCTGGCACGCGAACTCGGCCTGGAGACCGTCGGCTTCCTCATGATGAGCCACACCATCCCGCCGGAGAAGCTCGCGGCGCAGGCGCGCATCATGGCCGACGCCGGCTGCCAGTGCGTCTACGTCGTCGACTCCGCGGGTGCGCTGGTACTCGAAGGCGTCAGCGACCGGGTGGCCGCACTCGTCGCCGAACTCGGTGACGATGCTCAAGTCGGATTCCATGGGCACGAGAATCTCGGTCTGGGCGTGGCGAATTCGGTGGAGGCGGTGCGGGCGGGCGCCAAGCAGATCGACGGGTCGTGCCGCCGCTTCGGTGCCGGCGCGGGCAATGCGCCGGTCGAGGCGCTCATCGGGGTGTTCGACAAGATCGGCGTCAAGACCGGCATCGACTTCTTCGACATCGCCGACGCCGCGGAAGAGGTCGTGGCCCCGGCGATGCCCGCCGAATGCCTCCTGGACCGCAATGCGCTCATCATGGGTTACTCGGGTGTCTATTCGAGCTTCCTCAAGCACGCCATCCGGCAGTCCGAGCGTTACGGCGTGCCCGCGCACAAGATGTTGCACCGCGCCGGACAGCGGAAGTTGATCGGTGGTCAGGAAGACCAGCTCATCGACATCGCGCTGGAGATCAAGCGCGAACAGGACGCCGCCGGAACGTCTTAGGCGGATCGGGCGCGCATCCGCCGGACCAGCCACACGGCGACCGCCACCCCGACCGCCGTGAAGACGACGAGTTGATAGCGGGACAGCCAGTCGGACACGGTTTCCCACCGTACGCCCAGGTGGTAGCCGGCCAGTATCAGCAGGGTGTTCCACACCGCGCTGCCGGCTGCGGTGAGCGCGATGAACCGGATGATCGGCATGCGCTGCAGTCCGGCAGGCACC
Organism: Mycolicibacterium baixiangningiae; assembly: GCF_016313185.1. Taxonomy (NCBI): domain Bacteria; kingdom Bacillati; phylum Actinomycetota; class Actinomycetes; order Mycobacteriales; family Mycobacteriaceae; genus Mycobacterium; species Mycolicibacterium baixiangningiae. Next base: position 5,093,100 of record NZ_CP066218.1, on the reverse strand, counting down.
GAAACCAGGCTGCGCACAACGGGAACCATGCGCCCGAACAGCACCGCCTTGGTTCCGTGGCGGTGGAACCAGGCCTCGCTTGTCGCCAGGTCGTCGGCGGAGAACAGCGGAATCCGCTCGGCCAGCCGGTAGACCCGGTCGCGTCCGAACGCGACGCCCGCGAGGTAGAGCAGCATGGCGCCGACGACCGAACCCGCAGTGGTCCAGATGATCGCTTCGAGCACCGTCATGTCACCGCGGGCCGCGGCAAAGCCGGCCAGCGGCAGGACGACCTCACTCGGGATCGGGGGGAACAGGTTCTCGGCGGCGATCGCGACGCCGGCGCCGAACCCGCCGAGCCGCTCCATCATCTCGACCGCCCACCCGGCCACTCCTCCGATCTGCTGGGCCTCGCTCGCGACCGTCGTGACATCCATGGCTCCGACGATAGAGAAGCGATCCCGCAGCAAACGTCGGCCTGTGGGGCGGCCACGTGACGCCGGTCCGAGTTGACCGTCCTCGGCGGTGCGGCGCGGTGACGGCGCATCGCGCCGGTATGCTGTGCTCCGCTGCCGCCGTCCCCGGCGACAGGCCGGATGGGGGCCCGGCAACACCCGCGATATCGGAGATGTTCTGAACGACCGAACGCGTGTCATGGGGAATCCGTGATCACCGACCCGCCTGGCCGGGAGGTTGCGATCGACATCCAGGCCGATCCGGCCGAGGAGCTGATCTGCCGACCGCGGGCACGGGGTTTGATCCATCTCGTCTCGGCCGCCGCCGCCGTCGTGGCGGGCGCGGCGCTGGTCCCGGTGGCATGGATGGGGACGGGTTCGTCACGGGCCGGGTGGGCTGCACTGATCTACGTGATCGCGATCATCGCCATGTTCAGCGTCAGCGCGGCGTATCACCGCGTGCGGTGGTCCTCGCCGTCGGCCGAGAAGTGGATGATGCGCGCCGACCACTCGCTGATCTTCGTGTTCATCGCGGCCACGTACACGCCGTTCGCGGTGCTGGCGTTGCCGCCGGGCATCGGGACGCAGGCACTGGTCATCATGTGGACGGGCGCCGCGGCCGGTGTCACGCTCAAGATGCTCTGGCCGTCGGCGCCCCGCTGGGTGGGCGTACCCCTTTATCTGATGCTCGGCTACGTGGCGGTCCTGTTCGCCGAAGCGCTGCTGATCGGCGCCGGGTTCACCGTCGTGGCCCTGCTCGTCGCAGGCGCGATCCTCTACAACATCGGCGCCATCTTCTACGGCATGCGCTGGCCGAACCCGTGGCCGGGCACCTTCGCCCACCACGAGTTCTTCCACGCGTTCACCGCGGCCGGGGCGCTCTGCCACTTCGCGGCCGTCTGGCTGGTCATCCAATAGTCGGACCCACCCGGCACGATGGGTCCCATGCCGACCCGTGATGACGCCCAGGCGCTGCTCGAACAGCTCGCCGGCCCGCAGGCCACCCTGCGCGACGACCAGTGGACCGCGATCGAGGCGCTGGTGCTCCACCGCCGCCAGGCGCTCGTCGTGCAGCGCACTGGATGGGGTAAGTCGGCGGTCTACTTCATCTCCGCCAAACTGCTGCGGGCCGCCGGCCGCGGACCGACGGTGATCGTCTCGCCGCTGCTGGCGTTGATGCGCAACCAGGTCGCCGCCGCCGAGCGCGCCGGCGTGCGGGCCGCCACCATCAACTCGGGCAACGTCGCCGAGTGGCAGGACATCCACGGCCGGGTGCAGCGGGGCGACCTCGACGTCCTTCTGGTCAGCCCCGAGCGGCTCAACAACCCCGACTTCCGTGACAGTGTGCTGCCCGCGCTGGCCGCGGACGCCGGTCTGGTCGTGGTGGACGAAGCGCACTGCGTATCGGACTGGGGCCACGACTTCCGCCCCGACTACCGGCGCATCCGCACGCTGATCGGGGAGCTGGGGCAGGACATCCCGGTCCTGGCGACCACGGCCACCGCCAACGACCGGGTCGTCGACGACGTGGCGAGCCAACTCGGGGTGGGCGGTCGCGACACCCTGGTGCTGCGCGGCGGACTGGACCGCGAATCGCTGCGGCTGTCGGTTGTCCAGGCGGGTAACCCGGCCCAGCGCGCCGCGTGGATCGCCGGCCATCTCGGCGACCTGCCGGGGTCGGGCATCGTCTACACCCTCACCGTCGCCCAGGCTCATGACATCGCCGCGCTGCTGCGCGAACACGGCCACACCGTCGCCGCCTACACGGGTTCCACCGACCCGACCGAACGGGAACAACTCGAGGCCGACCTGCTGGCCAACCGGGTCAAGGCGCTGGTCGCGACGTCCGCGCTGGGTATGGGGTTCGACAAACCCGACCTCGGCTTCGTGGTCCACCTCGGTGCGCCGTCCTCACCGATCGCCTACTACCAGCAGGTCGGCCGTGCCGGGCGCGCCACGTCGAGCGCCGAGGTGGTCCTGCTGCCCGGCCGCGAGGACCAGGAGGTGTGGCGCTATTTCGCGTCGGTGGCCTTCCCGTCGGAACCCATGGTGCGCAACGTGATCGGCGCCCTAGAGACGGACCGGCCGCAGTCCACCCCGGCGCTCGAACCGCTCGTCGACCTCAACCGCAGCCGCCTGGAGATGGTGCTCAAGGTCCTCGACGTCGACGGCGCGGTGCGGCGGGTGAAGGGCGGGTGGGTGAGCACCGGTCAGCCGTGGAGCTACGACGAGGCGCGCTACCGCAAACTCGACGAGGCGCGGCGACGCGAACAGCAGGCCATGCTCGACTACCAGAGCACCGACGGCTGCCGCATGGCTTTCCTGCGCCGTCAGCTCGACGACCCCGAATTGCGTGAAGGTGACCGCTGCGGGCGATGCGACAACTGCACCGGCACCCGCCTGTCCGCGGACGTCGACACCGCCGCGGCCGAGGACACCCGCCGCAGACTGATGCGTCCCGGCGTCGAGCTCAGCGCCCGAAAGCAGTGGCCGTCGGGCCTGACGAAGCTGGGCCTGGATCTGAGCGGACGCATCAACGACGGTCCCGCGACAGGCCGGGTGATCGGCAGGCTGACCGATCTGGGCTGGGGTGCCCGGTTGCGCGCGGTGCTCGACGAACCCGACGGCGAGGTCTCCGAGGACATGGTGCGCGCCGCCATCGACGTGTTGGCGGCCTGGGAGTGGCAGACGCGTCCGGTCGCGGTGCTCGCGATGGACTCCGACACCCACCCGGTGCTCATCCGCTCGTTGGCGTCCCGGCTCGCTGAACTCGGCAGGCTCACCGACCTCGGCACGCTGCAGTACCGGCCGGACCGGCGTCCGGTGACGGCGGCGAACTCCGCGTATCGGGTGGCAGCGCTCCAGGATTCGTGGGAAAAGCCGGCTCTCGACGGGGTGACCGGGCCGGTGCTGCTGGTCGACGATCTCGCCGACACCGGATGGACGCTGACGATGGCGGCGCGGGTGGTCCGTGCCGCGGGTGCGCCCGAGGTGCTGCCGTTCGCGCTGGCCGCCGTCAGCTGACGGTCCGGCTCACCACTGCGGTCTGGACCCGCCGAGCTGCAGCGTGACCGCGTCGGCGGTAGCCACCAGCGCCCGTGCCCGCACGCCGATCTCGTTGTCGGTCAACGACGTTCCGATGTGCATCGAGGCGACCATCGCCTGACGCTGATAGTGGTCGTACACAGGTGCGGAGATGACGCTGATGTCGTGGCGTTTGCGCCCGGGGGAGTCCCCGGCGCGCAGGTACACACGCTCACCGATATCGGACACCAATTCGCCGAGCAGCGCGCGCAACTCGTCGGGCAGGGTCGTCGACATGCCGGCCATCAACGCATACAGCCTCCGGCCTCCCGGCGTCAGCCGCTCGACAAGGTATCCGTCGGCGCGGCACTCGGCGATCACCCGGTTCAGCCGGTCGGTGTCGGTGCGCAGCGGCAGCGTCGGCTCCTTGGACAGCCACGCCTGGACCGCCTCGTCGTCCCACAGCACGAACATCAGCCCGACCGGCGGTGCGAACGGGTAGCTCTGGCCCACCTCGACACCGGGCCGGGCGCCGGCGGGTGCGACGAGGTCCAGCAGCGTGATCCGGTCGTCGATGACCCCCGACAGCGCGGCCGTCACCCCGAAGCGGGCTGACAGTCGGCGCAGCTCCTCGCGAGCGGCCGGGCTGACGCGCATCGACTCCTGCGCCTTGTGCCCGAGCGTGATCAGCGACGGGCCCAGCCGGTACGTCTTGTCCGTCGCATCGCGCACCAGATAGCCCGCGTCGGACAGCGAGGTGACGATGCCCAGGCACGTCGGCTTGCTCAACCCGACCCTGCGGGCGAGTTCCGAGACGCCGAAGCGCTGGTCGGGGTGGCCGGCCAGGAAGTCGAGAATGCCCACGACCCGCTCCGTCGGCGGAGACGGGCGGCCGGATGACGACTCGGTGGTGGCCATGCCGGCACGCTACCTTTCCGTTCCATATTTGGACCAGCTCGGTCAGTATATTGACTACGGCTAGAACGCGTTCTAGTTTCGGGGCGTGTACTCGCAGCCGCTGACCGACGCGATCGCCGAAGCCGAACACCTCGTCACGCAAGCACCGTTCATCGAGTCGGAGGCCGACCTGCTCGAGGGTCTGCAATACCTGGCCGGGGGCATCGCCGCCTGCACGCACCTGGCGTTCGACTACGACCGTGACCACCCGTTCATGCAGTCGGGCACGGGTCCGTTCACGAAGATGGGCCTCGACAACCCGGACGCGCTGTACTTCGGCACGCGCGTGCACGCCGGTCACGAGTACGTCGTCACCGGCAAGCGGGGCACCGCCACCGACCTGGCCTTCCAGCTGCTCGGCGGGGAGTACACCGACGACAACGTTCCGCCGAGCCAGGCCGCGTTCGACGACCGCGAGCTCGACATCGCCGCGGACGGCATCTACGAGTGGCGGGTGACGCCGAGCAGTCCGTCGCAGCTGGTCGTCCGCGAGGTCTTCAACGACTGGTCGGCGCAGCGCGGCTACATCAGCATCGCGCGGACCGACACCGCGGGCACCGCACCGCCGCCGCTGACCAGGGAGCTCATCGAGAAGCGGTACGCCGTCGCAGGCAAACAGCTGGTGCAGCGGGTCAAGACGTGGCTGCAGTTTCCGCAGTGGTTCTACAACACGCTGCCGGTGAACACGATGGTCCCCCCACGGCTCACGCCGGGCGGCCTGGCTACCCAGTACTCGTCGGTGGGGCATTTCGACCTGACTCCCGACCAGGCGATGATCATCACGCTGCCGGTCAGCGACGCGCCATACCTCGGCTTCCAGCTGGGCAGCCTCTGGTACATCTCGCTGGACTACATCAACCATCAGACGTCACTGAACGGCACTCAGGCACAGGCCGATCCGGACGGCAAGATCCGCATCGTGGTGTCCGACGCCAACCCGGGAGTGACGAATTGGTGTGAAACCCTGGGCCACCGCAGGGGTTACCTGCAGTTCCGCTGGCAGCGGCTGTCCCGGGCGCTGACCGAGGCCGACGGCCCGACGGTCGACGTCGTCGACATCGAGGAGGTGGCGGCCGCTCTACCGCACTACGAAACGAACAAGATCTCCGATGCGGACTGGCAGGCGCGGATCGCGCTGCGCCAACAGCAGATCCAGAACAGGATGGTGGGCTGACATGGCCGGGTTGCTCGACGGCAAGGTCGTGGTCATCAGCGGTGTCGGGCCCGCGCTGGGCACGACCCTCGCGCGGCGCTGTGCCGAAGCCGGCGCCGACCTGGTGCTGGCCGCGCGCACGGTGGAACGCCTCGACGACGTCGCCGAACAGGTCATCGGTCTGGGAAGACGGGCGGTGTCTGTCGGCACGGACATCACCGACGACGCGCAGGTCGCGAACCTCGTGGAGCGGTCGCTGGAGGCCTACGGCAAAGTCGACGTGCTGATCAACAACGCGTTCCGGGTTCCGTCGATGAAACCGCTGGCGAACACCACGTTCGAGCACATCCGTGAGGCGATCGAGCTGACCGTGCTCGGGGCGCTACGGCTGACCCAGGGTTTCACGCCCGCGCTGGCCGATGCCAACGGCGCGGTCGTGAACGTGAACTCGATGGTCATCCGTCACTCGCAGGCGAAATACGGCGCCTACAAGATGGCGAAATCCGCGCTGCTGGCGATGTCGCAGTCCCTGGCCACCGAACTCGGCGACCAGGGCATCCGGGTGAATTCGGTGGTGCCGGGCTACATCTGGGGTGACACGCTGAAGAGCTACTTCAACCACCAGGCCGGCAAGTACGGGACGACCGTCGACGACATCTACCAGGCGACCGCTGCGGCGTCCGATCTCAAGCGGTTACCCACCGAGGACGAGGTCGCGTCGGCGATCCTGTTCATGGCCAGCGACCTGTCCAGTGGGATCACCGGGCAGACCCTGGACGTCAACTGCGGGGAGTACAAGGCGTGACGCGAAGACGAGCGCGAGTGAGGATCGCAGCGAGGCACGAGCGAGGACCGGAGCGAGCGGGAGTCGAGCAGTGAGCACGCGCACCAATGTGGGGACGGTCGAGGATCTGCACGCGTCGGCGGTCAAGGCGTGCGGGCTCGACGATTTCGGCATCGACGACGACAACTACCGAGAGGCGCTCGGCGTACTGCTCGACTCGTACGCCCGCGACGCCGATCTCACCGAGATCGGCAGCAAGATGTCGCGATTCTTCCTGCGCAACGCGCTGGTGGCCCGGCTGGTGTCCGAGGCGGCGTTCAAGCAGTATCCGCAGCACGCCGACGTCGCGATCGAGAAGCCCATCTTCGTGACCGGGCTGCCCCGCACCGGCACCACGGCACTGCACCGGCTGTTGGCCGCCGACCCGGGTCACCAGGGCCTCGAGCTGTGGCTGGCCGAGTTCCCGCAGCCGCGGCCACCCCGCGAAACCTGGTCGCAGAACCCGGTTTTCCAACAGCTCGACGCGCAGTTCACCAAGGCGCACGAGGAGAATCCCGATTACACGGGGCTGCACTACATGACCGCCGACGAGGTCGAGGAGTGCTGGCAGCTGCTTCGGCAGTCGTTGCACTCGGTGTCCTACGAGACGCTCGCCCACGTGCCGACGTATTCGCAGTGGTTGGCCCGGCAGGACTGGACGAAGCCGTATCAGCGACACCGGCGCAACCTGCAGTTGATCGGCCTCGACGACGCCGAGAAGCGTTGGGTGCTCAAGAATCCCAGCCATTTGTTCGCGCTGGACGCGCTGTTCGCCACCTATCCGGACGCGTTGGTCGTGCAGTGCCACCGGCCGCCGGAGACCATCATGGCGTCGATGTGCTCACTGGCCCAGCACACCACCGCGGGATGGTCGAATACGTTCGTGGGAGCGCAGATCGGCGAGGACTCGATGGAGACCTGGTCCCGCGGGCTGGCGCGGTTCACCGCCGAACGCGCCGAGCGCAACCCCGCGCAGTTCTACGACCTGGACTACTTCGAGTTCATCAACGATCCGGTGGCCGAGGTGGAGCGGATCTACCGGCACTTCGGGTTGCCGTACACCGACGCCGCCAGAGAGGCGATGGAGACCAGCCACGCGGACAGTCAGAAGGGGCCCCGCGCGCCAAAACACACCTACTCGCTGGCCGACTACGGGTTGACCGCCGAACAGGTCAAGGAGCGCTTCGCAGGGCTCTGAGCCTGCCGCACACCGCATTTCAACCGCTGACACGTCACGGGCCTCGACGGCCTGAACGACGCCGGCGGTAAGCACGTCCCCCGCGCCGATCACGGCGCATCGTTTCGGGTGTCCTGCTCCCCGGACCATCTTTTGCGCGCTCACTGAAGCGCTCGCGAAGCCTGCCACCCGTCCCGACCCTGCGGATCGATGTGCGGGCCCCTCGTCACCCTTGCCGGACGTCGGTGTACCGGCGCGGCGTTTGCACGGCCCCCACTGGCAACTAATTAACGCAATTGCAGGTCAACGCTCTGAGCAGGGACTCTATCTGAATAGAAATTTGCTGAAACTGCGCATCTGTGCGCGTAGTTTTCGCATAGGCGAGGGTATTCGATATCGACGGCACAAGCTGGTCTCAATGAAGTACCAGCTCAATGCCGATAAAGGCGCGGCAGTGACCTAGGTCACCTCGCGGTGGATGGCGACGGCCAGAACCATGTTTAGAAAGCCTTGTGGCATTGCTTGACCGTGCCATTGACGGGTGGTAGCGTCCCTCACGCGTCGCAAGCCACAGGTTTCAGGGAAGTGGCAAGGATGTGCTCACCTGGATCTCAGGTCGAGCCGGGTCAGGGGTTTCTTCAGGGGGTTGCAATGCGTTCGAAGCAGTCGTGCGCGGGTGTACTCCAGCACTCCGATCACCCCGACAGCGACCTGAAGAGGTTGCCCACCGTTCACGGCGTCCAAAGGATGAAAATGCCGACCACCTACGCACTTCCCGCCCTCCTCGACATGACGACCGACGCCGTCGGCGACGGTGTTGCGCCGGCGCAGCCCCTTCACAGCGTCGGCATTCTCGGACTGGGGTATGTCGGGCTGCCCACCGCGGTCGCCCTCGCCGAGTCGGGCGTCGCTGTATTGGGTTGCGACATCAGCGAATCGCGCATCGCGGCGATCAAATCCCGGCAGGTCGACCTGCTCGAGGACACACTCGTGAGCCTGGATCGGCTCCTCGACACGGATCTGCTCACCCTCACCACCGAGGTCACCGGTCTCTCCGGGGTCGATGCCGTGCTGATCTGTGTGCCGACCCCGGTCGACACTCATCTCGTTCCCGACCTGACCGCCCTGCGCGCAGCGTGCGCCACCGCGGTCGAGGCGGCGCGACCGGGCCAGACGATCGTGCTGACGTCGACCACATATGTCGGCTGCACCCGCGAACTGCTCGTCGAACCCCTGCGGCGCCGCGGTCTGGTCGCCGGCCGCGACGTGTTCGTCGCCTTCAGTCCGGAACGGATCGACCCGGGTTCTCCGGCGCACCTCCCGGAGGAGACGCCTCGCGTCGTCGGGGGCGTGACCGAGGAGTGCGCCGCCCGCGCGACGCAGACGCTGATCCGGTCCGCCGCCTCGATACACCACGTGTCATCTCCCGAGGCGGCCGAGCTGACCAAACTGCTCGAGAACACCTTCCGTGCGGTGAACATCGCGCTCGCGAACGAATTCTCCGACGTCGCAAACAATTTCGACATCGACGTGATGGAGGTGATCTCCGCCGCGGCCACCAAGCCGTACGGGTTCATGCCGTTCCGGCCCGGCCCCGGTGTCGGCGGACACTGCATCCCTTGTGATCCGCACTATCTGCTCTGGCAGCTGAAGGCCACGAAGCTGCCGTCGCCGGTGACGGAGGCGGCCATGGCATCCATCGCGTCCCGCCCGCAGGCGGTGGTCAACCGTGCCCAGGGATTGCTGGCCGACAGTGGCCGGGCGCTGACCGGTTCACGGATCCTGGTCGTCGGAGTCGCGTACAAGCCCGCGGTGGCCGATGTGCGCGAGTCACCGGCTCTGCACATCATCGAGGAACTGCACCGCCGCGGCGCCGAGGTCGCGTTCACCGACGTCATGGTGGAAAGCGTGTGGACGGCCTCGGGACAGCTGGTACGCGAAACCGATTCGGCAGAGCAGGATTGGGACCTCGTCATCGCGCATACGCTGCATCCCGCCACCGATCACGCCTGGCTTTCCACCGTCCCGCTGCTCCTCGACGCCGCCTACGGGCTGCCGGAGTCGCCGCAGCGGAGGGTGCTTTGAGCACGGTCGCTCCGGTCGCGCCCTCTGTCGCGACACTCGGCGCGGATCCGGCGCCGCGGGTTCCCCGCACCATCGCATTCGCTCAGTGGATCGATTCGAAACCTGCCGACGTCCGTCGCGGTCTGCGTAGGGTTCTGGTCCTCGCGGCGCTCATGCCCTTGATCGTGTTGCTCGCGGTGCAGGCCCCGCTTCTGCCCAGGGGAACACTCCTACTCGGCTACGGGATGCTCGTCCTCACCGCGACGATCTCGATGATGTACCTCGGCTTCGCGCGTTACGAGGACCCCAGCGTCCATCCGATGCGCACCGGCAACCGGACACCTCTGTTCGGGGGCGCGAAAGGCATCACCGAAGTCATTCCCGCGCTGCCCGCCCAGCCGACCGTGAGTCTGCTTGTCGCGGTCCGCGACGAGTTGGACGGGATCGAACAGTGCGTGCGGACCATGGTCGGCTCCGACCACCCCCACCTCGAAGTGATCGTCATCGACGACGCGTCGACCGATGGCACGCCCGACGTGCTCCGTCGACTGGCGGCCGAACTGGACGTCACGGTCATCTTCAAAGAGGTCAACGGTGGCAAGAAACACGCGCTGACCGACGGCGTGCGCATCGCCTCCGGCGACATCCTCGCGTTCACCGATTCCGACTGCGTCCTGGCTCCGGATGCGTTGTCGCGCTGCGTGCGCGCTCTGGTCAACAATCCCGAACTGGGAGCGGTGAGCGGCCACGCACGCGCCCTCAACGCCGATGACACCGTGCTGACCCGTGCGCAGGACACCTGGTACGACGGCCAGTTCCGGGTGGCGAAAGCCGCGGAGGCGACCTTCGGAAGCGTCTCCTGCGTGTCGGGACCGCTGGCGGTGTTCCGGCGGGACGCGATCGTGAACTATCTGCCGGCGTGGGCCAACGACACGTTCCTCGGTCGCGAATTCCGCTTCGCCACCGACCGGCAACTGACGGGTTACGTACTCGGCCAGGTGTGGAAGGGCCGCGGACTCAAGCGACGGTATGCCGACGATCCGCTGGTGGCCGACCACGACTACGCCGAACGCCCCTGGCGGGTCGGGTATGTGCGCTCGGCGCACGTCTGGACGACGGTTCCTGCGCGCTTCCGCCCGTTCCTCAAACAACAGGTGCGGTGGAAGAAGAGCTTCATCCGGAACCTGTGCTTCACCGGGTCGTTCATGTGGCGGCGTGGTCCCGGCGCTGCGGCACTCTTCTACGGGCATGTGCTGTTCGTGGCGGTCGCGCCGATCATGGCCGTGCGCCACCTGGTCTGGGCGCCGGCGCACGGGCTCTACTTCCTCACCGTGCTCTACCTGTGCGGGGTGCTGACGAAGGGGTTCGCGTGGGCGCTGTCCTTCAAGCTCTCGAATCCGGGCAACCCCCATTGGCGCTACCGCCTGATGATGGCCGCGCTCGGTTCACTGCTGCTGTCCTGGCTCCTGCCCTACTCACTGGCCACCATCCGCAAGGGCACCTGGGCGCGGGGTGCCCAATGATGATCCACCGCTTGAAGAATCGACTCTTCGACCTCTTCTACCTCACCGTGGGCGTGCTGATCTTCCTGATCGTGCTGACGAACGGAACATTCTGGTGAGGGTGGCATCCGGCGCAGGTTGGCGGACGCGGATCGGGCGTGGCTCGGTGCGCATCGTGTTGTCGGCCCTCACGGCGGCGCTCGTCGCGACCCCGTTCGGCGTGGCCTGGTACCTGCACGAGCTCGGATTGCAGGTGACCGAACAGTTCTCGACGCCGGTGGCGTCGCTGACGCCCGACGAGACCGTCCTGGCTGGTGTCGTACGTTCCGAGTTGCCCTCTCGCACACCGCCGGTGGTGCTCGCCTATCACGATGTGCGGCCGGTCGAAGAGCATTCCGACGCCGGCGCGGAACCGCGACACCACTTCGTCGTCACCCCGGAGGCGTTCGATGCGCAACTCGCGGCACTGCGGGCGGCCGGCTACAGCTCCATCACCTCCGATCAGTACGTCGACTACCTCGCGGGCGGGGTGGTGCCCGAGCGGTCGGTGCTGATCACGTTCGACGACGGCACCCACGGGCTGTGGACCCATGCCGACAAGATCCTCGAACGCCACGGGATGCACGCCGCCTCGTTTCTCATCACGGGCAACGTCGGCGCGAACCGGCCGTATTACCTGTCGTGGCAGGAGATCGAGCGGATGGCACGGTCCGGCCGGTGGGATTTCCAATCGCACACCCGCAAGATGCACGCCCGGCTGCCGGTCGACGCGGCCGGAACGCTGGCCTCCGAGATGACGCACCGCCGTTGGCTTCCCGAGAAGAGCCGGCTCGAGACACTCGAGGAGTTCGAGACCAAGATCAGAAAAGACCTGCAGGCCTCGGTGCAGGACATCCTCGACCACGGGTTGCCCCGGCCGACGCTGTTCGCCTTCCCGTTCTCCGAGGGGTTCAGTGACCACGGCGACTCGACCGATCCGCAGGCCGCCGCCGTCGCGATGACGGTCATCCGTGAGTTCTTCGCGGGTGCGTTCAACAACGCACCGCCGCAGCCTCTGCCCGCGGGTGCCCGGGCGGCCGCCGTCGGGATGACCGGCCGGATCGAGCTGACATTCGACTCCACCGTCGACGAGTTGCTCGCCGCAGTGCGGGCCCGCACCCCGGTCACCCCCGCCCAGGCTCCGCCGCCCCGCCGCCCCGATCTGTGGACACAGCTCAGCGACGACACGCCCGCACCCGTTCTCGCGAGAGGCGACGACGTGCGGATGAGCGGTCCTGGTCGATGGTCGGGCGTCGCGTACGGCCGTGAGGCGACGGCGGATTGGGCGTCCTACACCGCATCGGTGACCCTGCGCGGGTTGGCTGCACCCGGGGTGGAGAACGCCGCGCTGATCGCCCGCGTCGGCACCGGCGAAGAACTCTCGACCCAGGTGAGCTCCGACTATCTGAGGGTGTCGATCGGCCTCGGCGCGAAGCCGAAGGTGGTCAGGCAGTTGCCGTTGGCACGCCGTGACCAGCACACCGTGAAGATGACGGTGGCGCCGACGGTGATCGAGATCGTCGTCGACGGGTCGGTGCGGGTGACGGTCCCGCTCGACGGTGGTCCGCAGGCATACGGAGGGATCGGGCTGAGCAGTTCCCGAATGACCGAGTCCGCGCCGTGGCCGGTGTTCACGAAGCTGTCGGTCACCGCGGGCAGGGATCTGCCGAACGTGAAAGCCGGTGTGGGACTGCCGGTCCGGGGTTGAGGGGCCTCAGCGGTCGGCGGTGACCACCCGGATGTCGTCGAACCGTAGTTCGGCGTTGTCGCCGCGAATTCCGACCCCGCCCTCGCGGAGCGGCGGGCACCCGATCCCGCTGTCGGTCGCTGCGACGGTGTGACCGTCGCGGTTCGCTGAGATCGTGACGGAGCCGTCGGGCTTGTTGCGGACAGCGACGGAGATCTGTTGCCACCGGCCGAACGGTATCGGCGCGTCCGCGACGACGGCACCGAGGTCGAGGTAGCGGCCGCCGTTGGAATCGCCTCCCGCACACTTCTTCTTGATCACCATCGTCGCATCACGGCGGTCCACACTGACCGCGTACAACTGCCGGTCGGACTGGTACCGCACCCAGATGTGGGCTCCGTCGAAATTCTGAGCCGGCGTCCGCGCGGTGGTGACCAGCTGCGGCACCTCGAGCCGCAGAGCGACGTCGATGTCGGTGAGATCGCGTCGCGCCGAGACCATCCGGAACACCGCTGACCCGGTGTCGCCCTCTCCGCGACCGGCATCCGGTATCCCGGTCCAGCCTTCGTCGTCGTCACGGAACAACGATCCGCTGGTCACCGCCCAGGTCGAGGTGTCGTTGCCGGCGAACGACTCCTCGAGCAGCGGCTGCTGAGAAACGCACGCCGCGGCGGACGCCAGTGTCATCACACCGGCGATGCCGCGGAGCACCGGCCACACGTGCCGGATCGTTCAGCCGTCACCGGGGGAGGGGGCGGTGGAGTTCTCCTCCAGACAGCCTTCGGCGACAGCGTGTTTGATGCTGTCGGACAGCTTCGGGCAGGTGCGGGTCCGTGCCGGTTCGCCGCCGGCCTCCCGGATTTCGGAGAAGTATGCGCACCGTTGCGATGCCTCGGAGTTCCACTGCACAGAGGTGTGGCCGCGTCCGAGCTTCTTGACCTCCACCGCGACGTGGCAGAACCGGCAGTCGACCGACACCAGCCCGGACCTCAGGTAGCGCTCCCGATCCCGCTGCGTCGCTTCCCGCACCGCCGCCGCCCGCGCCTCGTCGCCGGCGAAACTCGGCGCCTTCGACCAGGTCTTGGGCCCGCCGGTGGACGGTTCGGGATGGTCGTCGTCGTCATGGGCGCCGTGCAGCAGGAGCATCGACCGGGCCAACCGGTCGACCTCGGCGTCCTGCTCCTCCGGTGAGGTCATGACGTCGGCTGTTCGGCTTTCTCGTCGGACCGGCGCTGAAGATTCGCCTCGACCTCGGTGTTCCAATACTCGTTGGCCGCCGTGGTGTCGACCTCGACCTCGAAGCGGTCGGTCATCTCGGGGGTGACGTCGGCGGCGTCGACATAGAACTGCTGATACCAGCGGCGAAGCTGATAGACGGCGCCGTCTTCTTCGACCAGCAGCGGATTGTCGATGCGGGTCTTGTGCTTCCAGATCTCGACGTCCTGGAGGAAGCCCTTGCTGACGCCGTCGGTGAAGACGCGGGACAGCTTGTCGGTGGTCTTCTCGTCCATGCCCTTGGGCTTCTCGACGATGACGCCCCACTGCAGCACGAACGAATCCTGGGTGACCGGGTAGTGGCAGTTGATCAGGATCGACTCGGCCTTGAACCCGCCGTAGTTGTTGTGCAACCAGTTGATCATGAACGAGGGGCCGAAGTACGAGGCCTCGGAATCGAGGTGCGCCTCCCCGTACGTCGTGCCCATATCGTCGATGTCCGGCCTGCCCACGTTGTGCAGGTACTGGCTGGCGATATGGCCTTCGAAGACGTTCTTGAAGTACGTCGGCAGCCCGAAGTGGATGTAGAAGAAGTGCGCCATGTCGGTGACGTTGTCGATGATCTCGCGGCAGTTGGCGCCCTCGATCAGGATCGAGTTCCAGCGCCATTCCGTCCACTCGTCGCTGGAGGACTCGGGAATCTCCGGGATGCGCACCTCCGGCGGCGGCGGGTTGCCCTCGTGGTCGTGCCAGACGAACAGCAGGCCGCTGCGCACGTCGGTGGTCCAGGCGCGGGTGCGGGCCAGCCGCGGTGTCCGCTTGGCGTAGGGCACGAGTTTGCACTTGCCGTCGCCGCCCCAGCGCCAGTCGTGGAACGGGCAGGCGACCTCGTCGCCCTTGACGGTGCCCTGGGACAGGTCACCGCCCATGTGCCGGCAGTAGCCGTCGAGGATCTTGACATCGCCCTTGGAGTCGGCGAACACCACGAGTTTGGTGCCGAACGCCTCCACGGAGTGCGGTTCGCCGTCGAGGTAGTCGGTGACCGGGCCGAGGCAGTGCCAGCCCCTGGCGTAGCGGTCGGGCAGGGTTCCGGTGTCGATTTCGCGGATGCCGCTGTGGGCGGTGTCGGTAGTCACCTGGGCGCCTCCAAAGTCCCCGGCCGCGATACCGCGGCCTCTAACTAGAACACGTTACAGTTTTGTCCGGTGATCTCGCAATAATTGGCGCGTGACCTGGGGCATACCCATGCTGCGAGGTTTCTGAACAACCGTCATTCCGCGTGCGGCATGCCCGTCCGCAGCGCGATGTCCTGCATCTTGCCGACCGAGATGACGTACTCGGCGGTGGCGACATCGCCCGGTGCGCTCTCGAATTGCATCCTGACCAGTGCCGGGCCGCGGGTGAACAGCAGCAGGGTGGCGGCCTTCGTGCCGTCCGGGGACATACCGACGACGATCGTGCCGTCGGTGCCGACCGGGGCCGCCCCCGGCACTCCGCCGGCAACGACCCTGCCCACCTCGGGCAGGGCCTTGCGCAGCGTGCTGGTCGCGGTCGGCGCATCGGGATAGGACACGATGGTGTCGGAGATCGCGCGGGTGTCCTCGGCGTTGACGAACAGGACGCTGGCCCCGGGCAGCCCGCCGGGATCCCGCGTCGTGGACCGCACCGCGAAGATGTCCTCGCTGTCGCTGACGTCGGAAGCCGTCAAAAGCAGGCGGCTGTAGTCGACGTCGCCGCTCCCGGAGGTGGTGCGCTCAGTGGTCGGCGCGGCCGTCAGGGGCGGAACCGTGGACGACGACTGGCGGGCTCCGGGAGGTGCCGGAGGCGCTTCGCACCCGAGCGTCGCGGAGCACGTCACCACCACCAGCGCGATGACGGACAACGACCTCAGAGCTGTATGACAGCGGCGTGTAGGCACTTCGATGACACGACGCATACCCGCCTGCGGTGACCGGGAATCGGCGGTTGCCGCGGAGCCGCGGCCGTACGGTAGGACGATGCGAGTGGGTCAGGTGGCGGCGCTGTGGCGTTATCCCGTCAAATCGCTCGGTGGTGAGCAGGTCGAGCAGGTGGAGTTCGGGCCCCGGGGTGTGCACGGTGACCGGTTGTGGGCGGTGCGTGACGTCGAGCGCGACATCACCGCCACCGCGCGCAGGGTGCCGGTGTTGTTGACCGCCACCGCGCGCTACTGCGCGCCGCTTGCCTCCGACGCGGGTCCCGGACGCGTGCCCGATGTCGAGATCACGTTCCCGGACGGCACGGTGCTGCGCTCCGACGACGACGCGGTCCACGCCAAACTGTCCGAACTGGTCGGCCGGGAGATGCGGCTGACCGCGCTGCCCCCGGCGTCCGATACGAGCCTGCACCGGCTGGGCCTGACGGACCCCGACAACTCGCCGATCGCCTCGATGCGCTCGGATTTCGGGATCGCCGACGGGGAGAAGCTGCCGAATCTCTCGATGATGCGGATATCGGACCTGATGCTGCTGGCGAGGTACTCGACGCCTCCCGGCACGTTCGTCGACCTGGCACCCGTCCACGTGATGACCCGGACCAGCCTGGACACGATCGGCGCCGAACTCGACAGCGCCGAACTCGGAAGCGCCGAACTCGACGTGCGCCGGTTCCGCCCCAACGTGCTGCTCACCCTTGATGATCCGGCCGACGCGCTGCCCGAGTCGCAATGGACAGGCGGCCATCTCACGCTCGGTGACGCGGTGCTCGAAGTGACCATGCCGACCATCCGCTGCGTGGTGCCGAGTCGGGCGCAGCCCGGCCTGGAGGTCGACCGGCGGATCACCCGCGCGGTCGCGGAGCGGGCGAACCGGTGCCTGGGCAGCTATTGCTGGGTCGACGCCGGTGGAGTGGTCGGGGTCGGCGACGAGGTGGCGTTGAAACCGCACCGGCACAGTGCGCTCGCCGGCGCGACACAACGCGGTAAGCGCATGGTGTTCGGACTGGCCACCGCGGTGGCCGATCGCCTGACCCGCTGACGGCCCGGATCGCACGGTTCGCCGAGACTACGGTTGTTGACGGAAATCCGTGGATCCGCGTCAACAACCGTAGTGTCGGCGCAAGGACGCTAGTGGATGTAGGTGTCGGCGAACCGCTTCATCGAATCCTTCTTCTTCGCCAGCGGCGCGTCGAAGCCCAGCCCGTCGAACATCCACGGGATCACGATGTTGTCGGTGACACCGGCCTCGGCGAGCTCGCGGTGGCCGTCGACCCCGAACTTGTCGATGCACACCGCCTGGAATTCGAAAGGGTCGTCCTCGCGGCCGAATTCGGCCCGCAGCGCGTTGAGCTTCGCGATGGTCTCGGCCAGCTGGTCGCCGGTCATCATGGCGCTGGTCCAGCCGTCGCCGACGCGCGCGGCACGTTTGAGGGCGACGTCGGTGTGACCGCCGACGTAGAACGGCACCGGCTCGGAGGGCGCGGGGCTCATCTGCAGCCGCTCGAAGTCGAAGAACTCGCCGTGGTACTCGACCATGCCGCCGCCCAGCACGAGCTTGAGCACCTCGATCATCTCGTCGACCCGCTTGCCCCGCCGTTCGAACGGCACTCCGCACCACTCGAATTCCTCAGGTGCCCAGCCGATCCCGACTCCAAAACCGAACCGGTTGCGGGTCAGGTTCGCCACCGAACCGACCTGACGGGCCAGCAGCAGGGGATTGCGCGAGCCCAGCTTCATCACGTTGGTGTAGAACCGCAGCGTCGACGTCACCGCACCCATCGCGGCGGCGGCGATCAGCGGATCCACCCACGGTGTGTCGGCGTTCCACATCCGCGAACCGTCGGGGGTGTACGGATAATCGGCCGCCTGCTTCTCCATGAAGAACAGCGAATCGGGCAGCGCGATCGCGTCGAAGCCGGTCTCCTCGGCGCATCTCGCGATCTCGGTGAGCTCGTCGATCGGGCCCATCGCGATGCTGACCGTGTACTTCATGGTCAAGCCGGTTGCGCTTGAACGGGTTTGTCGTCGCCCACGACCCACATGGAGTAGTACTGCGAACCGCCGCCGTACGCGTGCCCGAGCGCCTTGCGGACGTTCGGTACCTGGTGTTCCCCGGCCTTACCCATCACCTGGATGGCAGCTTCGGCGAACCGGATCATTCCCGACGCGCCGATCGGATTCGACGACAGCACACCGCCGGACGGGTTGACCGGCAGCCTGCCGCCGATCGCCGTCTCACCGGCCTCGGTCAGTTTCCACCCCTCGCCTTCGGCGGCGAACCCGAGATTCTCCAGCCACATCGGTTCGAACCAGGAGAACGGGACGTAGATCTCCGCGACGTCGATCTCGTCGATCGGGCTGCTGATCCCGGCCGCCGCCCACAGCGCCTTGGCCGCGTCACGGCCGGCCTGCGGGTTCACCTGGTCGCGGCCCGCGAAAGCCAGCGGTTCGGTACGCAGCGCGGTGGCGTGGATCCACGCCACCGGATGGCCTTCGGCGACACGGCGATCCGCGGACTCTTCGTCGCCGATCACCAGCGCGCAGGCGCCGTCGGACGACGGGCAGGTCTCGTCGAAGCGGATCGGATCCCACAGCATCTGCGATGACAGCACCTTCTCCAGGGTGATGTCGGGCTGGTGCAGATGGGCCAGGGGGTTCTTCGCGCCGTTGAGCCGGTCCTTGACCGCCACCATCGCCCCGATGTGCGTCGGGGCGCCCGAGCGGCGGATGTAGGCCCGCACGTGCGGCGCGAAGTAGCCGCCGGCGCCGGCGCCGACCGGCTTGGTGAACGGGACCGGAATGCTCAACGCCCACATGGCATTCGACTCGGACTGCTTCTCCCACGCCATCGACAGCACCCGGCGGTACTTGCCGGACTGTACGAGGCTCGCGGCGACCACCGCGGTGGACCCGCCGACCGATCCTGCGGTGTGCACCCGGATCAGCGGCTTGTTGGTGGCGCCGACGGCGTCGGCGAGGAACAACTCGGGCATCATGACGCCCTCGAAGAAGTCCGGCGCCTTGCCGACCACCACGGCGTCGATGTCGTCGAAGGTCGCACCGGCGTCGGCCAGCGCCCTGTCGATGGCCTCCCGCACCAGACCGCTCATCGACACGTCCTGGCGCTTGGCGACGTACTTGGTCTGCCCGGTGCCCAGCACCGCGGCCAGGTTCTTGCCGGCCATCAGTTCTTCCCCTCCAACACGGCGACCAGATTCTGTTGCAGCGCAGGCCCGCTCGTCGCGTGCGCGAGTACCCGCTGGGCCGAGCCGTCGAAGATGTGCCGGGCGGCGAAGCCGATGCGCTCCAGGCCCGCCGAGAACATCGGGTTGGCGGCCAGGGTGCCGCCGGACGGATTGATCGTCGTCGACTCCGACAGCCCGATGGCCTCTTTGAGGATGAGGTGCTGATGGGTGAACGGCGCGTAGATCTCGGCGACGTCGATGGATCCGGTGTCGCCGCCGGTGGCGGTGTGCGCCGATGCCGCGGTGGACGACGAGGTGGTCAGATCGCGGGCGCCGAGGATCGGGGTCTCGATACGGTGCTCGAAACCGGTGATCCATGCCGGGTTCTCGCGCAGTTCGCGGGCCCGGTCACCGGCGGCCAGCACGATCGCCGACGCCCCGTCGGTGATGGGGGCGATGTCGTGGCGGCGCAGGGGTTCGGCGAAGTAGGGGCGTTCGAGCAGTTCGTCGATACTGTTACCGGGTTTCTCCGAATCGGTGCGCCCGCCTGCGGCGTATGCGTCCAGCGCGACCTGCGCCATCTGCTCGGCGGTCCACTTACCCGCGTCCAGACCCATCCGGGCCTGCAGGCCGGCGATCGACACCGAATCCGGCCACAGCGGGGCGACGGTGTACGGGTCGGTCTGCAGGGCCAGCACCCGGCGCAGCGTGCCCGCGCTGGACTTGCCGAAGCCGTACACCAGCGCCGTCTCGACCTCGCCGGTGAGCAGCTTGATGTACGCCTCGTACAGCGCCCACGCGGCGTCCATCTCGACGTGCGATTCGTTGATCGGTGGGACGGCACCGATGGAGTCGATAGCGGAGATGAACGAGAAGGCGCGTCCAGCAAGGTAATCCGAGGAACCCGAGCACCAGAAGCCGATGTCGGTCTGTTTGATTCCCAGGTCTTCGTACAGTTCGGCGAAGCACGGCATCAACATTTCGACGCCGTTGGTGGTGCCCTCGGTGCGGCGCACGTGCGGCGCGTGCGCGAAGCCCACCACTGCAATGTCTGTCATGGCTCAGATCCCTTTAGAGGTGGTGCTTGTAGGTGTCGTACTCGGCGTCGGGCTCACCCGTCGGCCGGAAATGGCTGATGTTGTCGATGCCCAGCCCCCACTCCTCGCGGGGCTTCCACACCGCCTCCACCCGCATGCCCATCCGGACCTGGTCGGCCTCGATCTCGGTGACCAGATGCAGGAACGGGATGTCGGCACCGTCGAGCAGGACGTAGGCCGCGACGTAGGGCGGTTTGATGCGCTGTCCGGCGAACGGGATGTTGATGATCGCGAACGTCGTCACCGTGCCTGTGTCCGGCAGCTGGACGAATTCCGTCGTGGGCCTACCGGTACCCGGATCCGCCTCGCGCGGAGGGAAATACAGCTTGCCGTCCTTGCCGGTGCGGGCGCCCAGCAGCTTGCCCTCCTGCAGGGCGCGCAGGAAGGTGCTCTCCGGCGCCGACGCGGTGTGCTGGATCTCGATGGCGCTGGGCACCACCAACATCGTTATCGGATCCCGGTCGGACGGTTCGCCCTCCGGCTCCGCCTCGTCGCCCAGCGCGAAGTAGGCGATGTCGGTGATCGCGCCGACGGGCTCGTCGACCCAGTGGGCGTGCACCCGCGCACCGGTGTTGATCTTGTCGGCTTCGCCGGCATCGACCGCGTGCAGCAACGGTGTGTCGGCGCCGTCGAGTTTGATCAGCGCCCACGCGAACGGACGCGTCA
This sequence comes from Mycolicibacterium baixiangningiae, assembly GCF_016313185.1. Classification (NCBI taxonomy): domain Bacteria; kingdom Bacillati; phylum Actinomycetota; class Actinomycetes; order Mycobacteriales; family Mycobacteriaceae; genus Mycobacterium; species Mycolicibacterium baixiangningiae. The sequence continues at coordinate 5,072,123 of NZ_CP066218.1, read as the reverse complement.
ACGGCTGGCCCTCGAGCGGCTCGGGCTGCCACGTCCACGACACCACGGTGCCGACACCGGCCACCGGTACGATCTCCGTCAACCGTTCGTAGGTCACCGGGTCGTATTCGGCCGGCGGCACGTGTACGCGTCCGTCGGAGCCCCGCACGCCGACGATGCGTTTGTCGCGCAGTGCGGTGAAGAACTGGCCGAGCAGTGGCCCGACCGAACGGGTGTAGTCGAAGGACAACTTCAGCGGCGCCGAGAGGGGCGGTTCATGCGTCTCGATCAGCGCCGGGCTGCTTTGGCTGGCGGTCACAGCACAAAGTAGAACAGGTTCTAACTATGGTTTCAAGGGACCGTCTAGACAGGCTAGGGAAGGCGACGCGATGAAGCTCGGACTCCAGCTCGGGTATTGGGGCGCACAGCCGCCGACCAACCACGCCGAACTCGTCGCGGCCGCCGAAGAGGCGGGCTTCGACACCGTCTTCACCGCCGAAGCGTGGGGGTCGGACGCCTACACCCCGCTGGCGTGGCTGGGGTCCTCGACGCAGCGGATGCGGCTGGGCACCTCGGTCATCCAGCTCTCGGCGCGGACGCCCACCGCGTGCGCGATGGCGGCGCTGACGCTCGACCACCTGTCCGGCGGGCGCCACATCCTCGGCCTCGGCGTGTCCGGGCCGCAGGTCGTGGAGGGCTGGTACGGACAGAAGTTCCCGAAGCCACTGGCCCGCACGCGCGAGTACGTGGACATCCTGCGCCAGGTGTGGGCCCGCGAAGCGCCGGTCACCAGCGACGGGCCGCACTATCCGCTGCCGCTGACCGGCGAGGGCACCACCGGGCTGGGCAAGGCGCTCAAACCGATCACCCACCCGCTGCGGGCCGACATCCCCATCATGCTGGGGGCGGAAGGGCCGAAGAACGTGGCGCTGGCCGCCGAGATCTGCGACGGCTGGTTGCCGATCTTCTACACCCCGCGTATGGCCGACACCTACAACGCCTGGCTCGACGAGGGGTTCGCCCGGCCGGGTGCCCGCCGCCGCCGCGAGGACTTCGAGATCTGCGCCACCGCGCAGGTCGTCATCACCGACGACCGGGCCGCCACCTTCGAGATGATGAAACCGTTCCTCGCGCTCTACATGGGTGGGATGGGGGCCCAGGACACCAACTTCCACGCCGACGTCTACCGCCGCATGGGCTACGCCGAGGTGGTCGACGACGTCACCAGGCTGTTCCGCAGCAACCGCAAGGACGAGGCGGCCACCGTGATCCCCGACGAACTCGTCGACGACGCCGCGATCGTCGGCGACATCGACCACGTCCGGGAGCAGATCAAGCTCTGGGAAGCGTCCGGGGTGACGATGATGGTGGTGAGCGCGCGCTCGGCCGAGCAGGTCCGGGAACTCGCCGCCCTGGTGTGAACACTTCTTGCGGGTTGTCTAGAACACGTTCTAGATTGACCGGATGACGGACTCGGTCTCGCAACACACGATCCAGGACACGGTGCTCACCATGCCGGTGCGCATCCGCAAAGCCAACACCCATGTCGCGATGTTCTCCGTCGCCGCGCCGACCGCCCAGCGGATGATCGATTACTCCGGGCTGAAGGTCTGCGAATACCTGCCCGGCCGTACGGTCGTGATGCTGATGCTGGTGCGCTACGTCGAAGGTGACCTCGGGCAGTACCACGAATTCGGGACGGCCGTCATGGTCAACCCGCCGGGGTCGGATGCGAAGGGGCCGCGCGCGCTCGCCTCCGCCGCGGCGTTCATTCACCACCTGCCCGTCGACCAGACCTTCACACTGGAGGCCGGCCGCCGCATCTGGGGCTTCCCGAAGGTGATGGCCGACTTCCGGGTGCGCGAGACGCCGCGCTTCGACTTCGACGTCACCGTCGACGGAAAACTCGTGGCCGGCATCGAGTACGGCCGAGGAGTGCCGATCCCGTCGGCGGTCACCGCCCGCCCGCAGGTGCTCACGACCTACAGCTGTCTGGACGGCGTGACCCGCGAGATCCCCTGGGAGATGCGCAACACCGGGATGTCGGCGCGGCTGGGCGGCGCGCGGCTGCGCCTGGGCGATCACCCCTACGCCCGCGAACTGGCCGCACTCGGTTTACCGAAACGGGCCATCGCCAGCCAGGCATCTGCCAATGTCGAAATGACCTTCGGTGACGCACAGGAGATTCGATGACCCAGGTTCTGCCCAGCACGAAGCCCGACGTCGACCTGACCGACGGCACGTTCTACGCCGACGGACCGGCCGCACGCGAGGCGTACCGCTGGATGCGGGCCAACGAGCCGGTCTTCCGTGACCGCAACGGGCTGGCGGCGGCGGCGACCTACCAGGCCGTCCTCGACGCGGAGCGCAACCCGGAGCTGTTCTCGTCGACCGGCGGTATTCGGCCCGATCAGCCCGGTATGCCGTACATGATCGACATGGACGACCCCGCACATTTGTTGCGCCGCAAGCTCGTCAACTCCGGCTTCACCCGCAAGCGGGTGATGGACAAGGTGCCCTCCATCGAGCGGCTGTGCGACACGCTGATCGACGCGGTGTGCGAACGCGGTGAATGCGACTTCGTCCGGGACATCGCCGCACCGCTGCCGATGGCCGTGATCGGCGACATGCTCGGCGTGCTGCCCCAGGAGCGCGAGATGCTGCTCACCTGGTCTGACGACCTGGTCTGCGGGTTGAGTTCGCACGTCGACGAATTGGCGATCCAGAAGTTGATGGACACCTTCGCCGCGTACACCGCGTTCACGATGGACGTCATCGCCAAACGCCGCGCCGAACCCACCGAGGACCTGTTCTCGATCCTGGTCAACGCGGAGGTCGAGGGATCGCGGATGACCGACGACGAGATCGTCTTCGAAACGCTGCTCATCCTGATAGGCGGTGACGAGACAACACGGCACACGCTGTCCGGCGGCACCGAGCAGATCCTGCGGCACCGTGATCAGTGGGACCGGCTGGTGGCCGATGTCAACCTGCTGCCCGGCGCCATCGAGGAGATGCTGCGGTGGACGTCGCCGGTGAAGAACATGTGCCGCACGCTCACCGCCGATACCGAATTCCACGGCACCGAGCTGAAATCCGGCGAGAAGATCATGCTGATGTTCGAGTCGGCGAACTTCGACGAAGCTGTTTTCGACAGCCCTGAAGCTTTCAATATCGACCGGAACCCGAACAGCCACATGGCATTCGGCTTCGGCTCGCACTTCTGCCTCGGCAATCAGCTGGCCCGCCTCGAGCTGCGGTTGATGCTGACGAAGGTACTTGCCCGGCTTCCTGATCTGCGCCTCGCCGACGACGCCGCCGTGCCGCTGCGCCCAGCCAACTTCGTCAGCGGTCCGGAGTCGATGCCGGTGGTGTTCACCCCGACCGCCCGCGTGCTCGACTGACAGCAAGCTCCCACCGCTCTCGCACCCGGGCCGCATGGTGCGAGCCGAAGCTTTTGTCATCGCCTGTTGTCAGCGATGAAGGAGCAGAAGATGAAGATTGATCACACGCATAGGGTGCGTCGGATGGTCGGCGGCGTGATGTTGTGCGGGGGAGTCCTCGCCGCCACGCTGGGCGTGGGCAGTGGGGCGGCCCAGGCGGCCGTGTCGCCGGAACTGGTCGTCCCCGCTTCGGGCATCACCGCGACGGGCGCCGGGTTCGGTGAGTATCGGCCCTGGTACCGGCCGGGTCACGCGTTCTACGCCCCGCGGCGGTACTACGCGCCTCCGCCGTTCTTCGGGCCAGGCCCGTACGCCTTCCGCGGCCACTACCGCTGAGGGTCTCCCGTCCCGCCGAACGTGTGCCACTGCGAATTTCCGGCCCGGTTTTCGCAGTGAGCTCACGTTCGTTGCGCCCAGGCGGCCTGCAGCCGACGGTCCGACCACGTATGCAGCCCCGGCGGCGGCCGCCGGTTGAACCACAACACCTCGGCCGGCCGCGCCGGATCCACCCAGTTGGCACCGTGCAGCGCCGCCGCCGACTGGCCGGCCACCACACCATGGCGTTGCGTCCACAGCCAGGCTGCCGTAGCGCGCAGCGTCGCGGTCAGCTCGGCGCCCCGCGGCGCATACACATCCGGGTAGACGACGCGGAAGCGGCTACGCAGCCGATAGGGGGTCAACTCGCCGGACGCGACGGCCTCACTGCCGATGAACGGTTCCACCATGCGGGGAGTGTGCCGACAGGCTCCGACACTGCGTCGAACGTGCGCTCCCTGCGAAGAATCGGGCGAAAGTCGCACTCAGCGCACGTTCGGCGAACCGGAAGAGGCCGTCAGCGCATCTTGAAGTTCGGCGCCCGTTTCTCCTTGAACGCCCGCGGGCCTTCCTTTGCGTCCTCGCTCACGAAGACCTCGATGCCGATCTTGGTGTCGATCTTGAACGCCTCGTTCTCGTGCAGGCCTTCGGTCTCCCGGATGGACCGCAGGATGGCCTGCACCGCCAGCGGGCCGTTGTTGTTGATCACCTCGGCGATCTCGAGCGCCTTGTCCAGCGCGGTGCCGTCCGGCACCACGTGACCGATCAGCCCGTACTCCAGCGCCTCGGCGGCGGTGATGTGCCGTCCGGTCAGCAGCAGGTCGCACGCGATGGTGTACGGGATCTGCCGAACCAGCCGGACCGCCGACCCGCCCATCGGGTACAGGCTCCACTTCGCCTCGGAGATACCGAATTTCGCGCTCTCACCGGCAATGCGGATGTCGGTGCCCTGCAGGATCTCCGTGCCGCCGGCGATCGCCGGGCCCTCAACGGCGGCGATCAGCGGTTTCGTCAGGCGGCGGCCCTTGAGCAGGGCGTCGATACGCGACGGGTCGTAGCTGCCGTCCTTGAACGAGTCGCCCGGCGGTTTGGCGGTGGCGGCCTTGAGGTCCATCCCGGCGCAGAAGTAACCACCGGCCCCGGTGAGGATGCACGAACGGATCTCCGGATCGCTGTCGACGCGGTCCCACGCCTCGACCATGATCGAGAGCATCTCGGTCGAAAGTGCGTTGCGTGCCTCGGGCCGGTTCAGTGTCACGAGGAGCGTGTGTCCGCGCTGCTCAACCAGTGCGTCGGGGCCTTTTTCCGTATTTTCTACGTCACTCACAGACCGTTCGCCTTCCAGCGTCGATGCCACAGACTTGTCAGGAAATGTAACACGTTCTAATTTGGGTCCGTGGCCCTGAACATTGCGGATCTTGCCGAGCACGCCGTCGACGCTGTGCCTGACCGTGTCGCCCTCATCAGCGGCGACCAGACGCTGACCTACGGCGAACTGGAGGAGAGGGCCAACCGCCTGGCGCACTACCTGATCGACCAGGGCGTCAAGAAGGACGACAAGGTCGGCCTGTACTGCCGCAACCGCATCGAGATCGTGATCGCCATGGTCGGCATCGTCAAAGCCGGTGCCATCGCGGTCAACATCAACTTCCGCTACGTCGAGGGCGAACTGCGGTACCTGTTCGAGAACTCCGACATGGTGGCGTTGATCCACGAGCGCCAGTACAGCCCCCGCGTCGCCAACGTCCTGCCCGAGACCCCGGCCGTCACGACCGTTCTGGTGGTCGAGGACGGCAGCAGCGAGGACCACTCGGGCTACGGCGGTGTCGAGTTCTACGCCGCGCTGGAGCAGGGTTCGCCCGAACGCGACTTCGGCCCGCGCAGCGAGGACGACATCTACCTGCTCTACACCGGCGGCACCACCGGTTTCCCCAAGGGCGTGATGTGGCGCCACGAGGACATCTACCGAGTGTTGTTCGGCGGCACCGACTTCGCCACCGGTGAGCCGATCGCCGACGAGTACGGGTTGGCCAAGCAGGCCGCCGAGAACGCCCCGATGATCCGCTACCCGATCCCGCCGATGATCCACGGCGCGACGCAGTCGGCCACCTGGATGGCGCTGTTCGCGGGGCAGACCGTCGTGCTGGTGCCGGAGTTCGACCCGGAGGAGGTGTGGCGCACCTGCGCGAAGCACAAGGTGAACCTGCTGTTCTTCACCGGTGACGCGATGGCCCGCCCGCTGCTCGACGCGCTGATCGCCCACCAGGAGCACGGTGACGAGTTCGACCTGTCGAGCCTGTTCCTGTTGGCGAGCACCGCGGCGCTGTTCTCGCCAAGCCTCAAAGACCAACTGCTCGAACTGCTGCCCAACCGGATCATCACCGACTCGATCGGCTCGTCGGAGACCGGATTCGGCGGCTCGAGCGTGGTGGCCAAGGGCCAGACCCACACCGGCGGTCCGCGCGTGACGATCGACAAGAACGTCTCGGTGATCGATGACGACGGCAACCACGTCACGCCCGGGAGCGGTGTGCGGGGGATGATCGCCAAAGCCGGCCACATCCCGGTCGGGTACTACAAGGACGAGAAGAAGACCGCCGAGACGTTCCGCACGATCAACGGTGTGCGCTACGCGATCCCCGGTGACTACGCCACCGTCGAGGAGGACGGCAGTGTGACGATGCTCGGGCGCGGCTCGCAGTCGATCAACAGCGGCGGCGAGAAGATCTACCCCGAAGAGGTCGAGGGCGCCCTCAAGGGCCATCAGGACGTCTTCGACGCGCTGGTGGTCGGAGTTCCCGACGAGCGCTACGGCCAGTGCGTCGCGGCCGTCGTCCAGCGCCGCGAGGGTGCCACGCCGTCACTGGCCGAACTCGACACGTTCATCCGCAACGAGATCGCGGGATACAAGGTGCCGCGCAAGATCTGGTGGGCCGACGAGATCCAGCGCACCCCCGCCGGCAAGCCCGATTACCGCTGGGCCAAAGCCCACACCGAGTCCCGTCCCGCGGACGAGACCCACGCCAATCATGTTGGAGCCAAGTAATCATCATGCGTACCGAACTGTGTGACCGCTTCGGGATCGACTACCCCATCTTCGTCTTCACCCCGTCGGAGAAGGTGGCCGCCGCCGTCACCCGCGCCGGCGGTATGGGTGTGCTGGGGTGCGTGCGGTTCAACGACTCCGACGACCTCGAGAACGCGCTGCAGTGGATGGACGAGAACACCGACGGCAAGCCGTACGGCGTGGATGTCGTGATGCCGGCGAAGATCCCCACCGAGGGCACCGCGGTCGACATCAACAAACTGATCCCGCAGAGCCACCGCGACTTCGTCGACAAGACGCTCGCCGACCTCGGGGTGCCGCCGCTGCCCGAGGATGGGACCCGCAACGAAGGCGTGCTGGGCTGGCTGCACTCGGTGGCCCGCAGCCACGTCGAGGTCGCGCTCAAGCATCCGATCAAGCTGATCGCCAACGCGCTGGGCTCCCCGCCCAAGGACGTCATCGACCAGGTGCACGAGGCCGGGGTGCCCGTCGCGGCGCTGGCCGGCAGCGCCAAACACGCCCAACGACATGTCGACAACGGCGTCGACATCGTCGTTGCCCAAGGCCATGAGGCCGGCGGGCACACCGGTGAGATCGGCTCGATGGTCCTGTGGCCGGAGATCGTCGACGCGCTCGACGGCAGGGCGCCGGTGCTGGCGGCCGGCGGAATCGGCACGGGTCGCCAGGTCGCCGCCGCGCTCGCGCTCGGCGCATCGGGTGTGTGGATGGGGTCGGCGTTCCTGACCGCCGCGGAATACGATCTGGGACACCGCAAACCGAGCGGGGTGTCGACCATCCAGGAGGCGATGCTGCGCGCCACCTCCAGCGACACCGTGCGCCGCCGCATCTACACCGGCAAGCCGGCCCGTCTGCTGAAGACGAAGTGGACCGAGGCCTGGGAAGCCCCCGAAGCGCCGGAGCCGCTGCCGATGCCGCTGCAGAACATCCTCGTCAGCGAGGCGCATCAGCGGATGAACGAATCGGACAACCCGGACACGGTGTCGATGCCCGTCGGTCAGATCGTCGGCCGGATGAACGAGATCCGCCCCGTCACCGACATCATCGCCGAACTGGTCGACGGTTTCGAGGAGGCGTCGAAGCGGCTGGACGGCATCCGCGAGGGCTGATCACTAGGTCAGGCCCTTCGGGGTGAACGGCTCGGCCTGGCCTCGGTCGACGGCTTCGTCGTGCTTGTCGGCGGCGCGGTCGAGCAATTCCATCAGCGCCGGTTCGTCGCGCACCATCTGCCGGTACTTCGGGCCGAGCGCGAGGATCTGATCCCGTTCCTGGAGCAGCTTGCCGAAGATGCGTTCACGTTCGGCGGCGTCGCGGGTGTATTCCGAATCGAGGTAGGCCGTGGCGTGGCGCCGGGCGTTGTTGATCGCGGTCTGGGCCCTGCCTTTTCGACTGAACAGGGAGGCGGCGACGGTGACCACGAGCACGCCGACGATCACCGACAGTGACAGGCTGGTGCTGACCTCGACCACCGGCACCGGCTCGCCGTCGTTGATGAACGGCACGTTGTTCTCGTGCAACGCATGCAGGATCAGCTTCACGCCGATGAAACCGAGGATCGCGGCCAGGCCGTAGGCGAGGTAGATGAGCCGGTCGAGCAGGCCGTCGATGAGGAAGTAGAGCTGCCGCAGTCCCAGCAGCGAGAACGCCGTCGCCGTGAAGACGATGAACACGTCCTGGGTGAGACCGAAGATTGCCGGGATCGAGTCGAGGGCGAAGAGGATGTCGGTGCCCCCGATGGCGACCATGACCAACAGCATCGGCGTCATCACCCGCTTGCCGTCCTGCATCGTGAACAGCTTGTCGCCGTCGTAGTGATCGGTGGCGGGCAGGACTTTCTTGGCGATGCGGATGACGAAGTTGTCGGCTTTGTGGGAGTCCTCACCGCCTTCGGGCTTGAGCATGTTGCCCGCGGTGAGGAGCAGGATGAGCCCGAACAGGTAGAAGATCCACGCGAACGTGTTGATGAGCGCGGCGCCGAGGAAGATGAAGCCGGTGCGGGCGATCAGGGCGAAGACGATGCCGAACAGCAGCACCTTCTGTTGGTCCTCGCGGGGCACACGGAAGCTCGCCATGATGATGAGGAAGACGAAGAGGTTGTCGACCGACAGCGCCTTCTCGGTGACGTAGCCGGCGAAGTACTCCGACCCCGCTTCGGATCCCCCGAAAACCAGGACGCCGACGCCGAACAGCACCGCGATGCCGACATAGAGGGCCGACCACACCGCCGCCTCTTTCAGCGTCGGGACGTGTGCCTTGCGGACGTGGAAGAAGAAGTCGAACGCCAAGAGCCCGACGATGCCGGCGATCGTCAATCCCCACACCCAGGTTGGGACGTCCATGCCTACCTCCGCGAGCCGCTAGCCAGCCTCAGACGTTTCCCAGTCGACAGTAGCCGTGCGCCGCGAGAACGGCGCACGGCTACTGTCTCGGACCCGTGGGTCAGGCGGGGTGGCTAGCCACCCGTCCCGACGCAGATGCCACCGGCGCAGGCGCCGGCGCCATCAGGGCCGGCCTCCGCGCCGGCACCCGGCACGCCTACGGACGCTCCACCCGGTCCGGCCTCCGCGCCGGCACCCGGCACGCCTGCGGAGGCTCCGCCCGGTCCGGCCTCCGCGCCGGCACCCGGCACGCCTGCGGAGGCTCCGCCCGGTCCGGCACCCGCTCCGGCACCCGGCACACCTGCGGTAGCTCCACCCGGTCCGGCACCCGCCCCCGGCGCCCCGGTGCCGGCCGGCGGTGCCGCGGGCGACGTCGGCGCCGTGGTCGGCGCGGTGGTCACGCTGGTGGTGGGAGTCGTGCTCGAGGTCGACGATTCGGAACCGCTTTCACCTCCGCCGCACGCCACGGTCAGCGTGCCGACAGCGATACCAGCGGCTATCCCTGCCGCGACACGGAAACGACGCGGAACCCGACTATCGGTCATGGCGACTACTCCATTCCTGGTCAGCTCGTTGCTTCGCAACGACTTACTAAGCCCTACTACCCATTAGGTCGACTCTTCAAGCGGTTCCCACGGTTTGCGATCATGTGACGGTGCTACTGACTTGGGTGACGTCCAGACCGTGGGCCGCGCGACCGTGATGGATCCTCGCCGAGCGCGGGCGGCGCTGCGGGATGCGGCCCGGTTCTCTACGTGGGCGCTGGTGGTGGCTGTCGCGGCTGCGGTGACGCTGTGGCTCGTCGGAAAAGTCTGGGTGGCCGTGTGGCCGATCATCCTCGCGCTTCTGCTGAGCACCCTGACGTGGCCGGTGGCCCGGTTCCTCCGTCGGCGCGGCTGGCCGGCCCTGGCTGCGGCGGGAGCGGTGACCGTGACGTTCGTCGTGCTCCTGGTGGGGATAGCCGCGCTGATCGTCATCCCCGTCGCCTCGCAGTCCGGCCAGGTCGCCGACGGGGTGGCCCGGGGTGTGGAATCGCTTCGGCAATGGGTGCAGGGACCGCCGCTCAACCTGCACGACGATCAATTCGGCCGGGCAATCGACGGCGCGGTGAACGAGATCAAGAATTCCGCAACCGACATCGCCGGCGCGGTTGCCGGCGGCGTGGGAACCGTGATCAGCGGCATCGTGACAGCGCTGCTGAGCGTGGTCTTGCTGTTCTTCTACCTCAAGGACGGTCCCCGTTTCCTGCCATGGCTTCGTGACCAACTGCCCGGCAACGCGGCGGTGCACGTCCCCGAGCTCATGTCACGGGGATACGACGTGCTCGGTTCCTTCGTGCGGTCTCAGGCGGTGGTCGGGCTGATCGACGCGGTGTTCATCGGTGCCGGACTGCTCATCGTTGGGGTGCCGCTGGTGCTACCGCTGACCGTGCTCACCTTCGTCGCGGCGTTCGTCCCCATCATCGGCGCGTTGTTCGCCGGCGCCGTGGCCGTGCTGATCGCGCTGGTCAGCAACGGGTTCACTGCCGCGCTGATCGTGCTGGCGATCATCCTGGTGGTGCAGCAACTGGAGGGCAACGTTTTCCAGCCGCTCCTGCAGGGCAAGGGTCTGCATCTGCATCCCACGGTGATTCTGCTGGGGGTGGTCGTCGGCGGACAGCTTGCCGGTGTCGTCGGTGCGTTGCTCGCGGCACCGGCGGCCGCGTTGATCGCGGTGGCCTGGCGCTACCTACGAGAACAGTTGGCGCTACCGGCGCCGCCCGGCGGCGAAGCCGACGCGGCCGGCGATGGTTGACCCGTCGGCGGCTCCTGTCCGATTCGTCCACGACACCCGACGATGGGGCGAATAGCGTCGGTGCCATGGACATGCAGGTGACGTCGACGGTCATCGAGATCGTCGCGAAGGACATCGAACGGTCACTGGCGTTCTATCGGTTACTCGGGCTGACGGTGCCCGCGGCCGAAGGTCCGCATGTCGAGGTCGCGCTCCCGGGCGGCAACCGGTTGGCCTTCGACACCGAAGAGGTCATCGCCGGGATGCACCCCGGCTGGACGCCGCCGGACGCACCCGGCCGGTTGGCGATCGCGTTCGGCGTGACCGCACCGGAGCAGGTCGACGCGCTGTTCGAAAGTCTCGTCGCGGCAGGACATCCCGGGATTCTGAAGCCGTTCGACGCGCCATGGGGACAGCGCTACGCGACGGTCACCGACCCCGACGGCACCTCGGTGGATTTGTTCGCGCCGCTGCAGAGCTGACCCAGCGGCACACCGGCGAACTCGCGGACGTCGCGGTAGAGGTGAGGCTGGTCGGCATAGCCGGCCCGGGCCGCCGCGTCGGCTACCGCCGTGCCGGCCCGCACCATGCCGACCGCGCGCCGGAATCGCAGTACCCGGCGCACCATCGACGGGCCGTACCCGTAGGCGGCGGTGCACTGTCGCTGCACCGTGCGCGCCGACCAGCCCAGCTCGTCGGCCAACGCGCCGACCTCCGCGCCACCGGCCAGCCGGGCGGTCACCTCGTGCAGTTGCGCCAACGGCCACGGCGCGGCCTCGCGGGACGGAGCGCCGGCCAATAGGCCGGTGGTGGCTTCCAGCGCGGTGTCCCCGGTTGCGTCGGGGCGCAGGTCCCGCAGCGCGACGCGGTGGTTGCGCACTTCGGCGGCGGGTACGCCGAGTAGCCGCGGCAGGACCCCGGGCCGGAACCGGATGCCGCGCACGACCTCACAGTGCTGTTCGCTGTCGAAGGCTTCGGTGTCGGGTCCGGCCACGAGTACCACACCGTCCATGTCGATCAGGTCCATGCAGCCGTCGGGCAGAATCCGTGACCGGCGTGGCCCGCGCACCGTCCACAGACACTCCGCCAGCCCGCGCAACCGCTCCGGTGCAGACGCCTCCCGATAGACCATGATCCGACGCTAGCCCTGACTGCTGAGGTCAGCGCCTGATCTCGAACACCGGATCCGCGCAGTCGGTGCCTTCTGCCGACAGGTGCCGCTTGAGCACCTTGAACGTCTCGGTGCGCGGGAGGGCGTCGCTGACCCGGACGTATGACGGCCACTGCTTGGGCCCGAGATCGGACTGCTCGGCGAGGAAGGCCTGGAACTTCTCGAGGTCGAATTCCGCCCCGGGTGCGAGCACGAGCGCAGCCATCACCCGGTCACCCACCGCCGGATCGGGGACGGGGTAGACGGCCACCTCGGTGATGTCGTTGTGCCGCAGCAGAATCCTTTCGATGGGCGCGGTCCCGAGGTTCTCTCCGTCCACCCGCATCCAGTCACCGAGACGGCCCGCGAAGTAGATGAAGCCGTTCTCGTCACGGTAGGCCAGGTCGCCGGTGTGGTACATCCCGCCCGCCATCCGCTCGGCCTCGGCGGCCTCGTCGTTGTAGTAGCCGCGGAATTGCCCGCGGCCGTTCGGGTTGACCAGTTCGCCGACCTGCCCCGGTGCGCAAAGTTCGCCGGTGTCGACGTCGACGATCGCGACGTCACCGGTGAGCGGACCGAGGGACCCCTCGGGGGTGCCGGGCGTCCGGGCGATCGCCACCCCACCCTCGGTCGATCCGAAGCCGTCGACGACGGTGACGCCGAACCGGCGCGCGAACCGGTCGAGGTCGCGTGGCGTACCCTCGTTGCCGTACAGGATCTTCAGCGGATTGTCGGCGTCGTCGGTGCGCGGCGGTGTGGCCAGGATGTAGGACAGCGGCTTGCCCACGTAGTTGGCGTAGGTGGCGCCGTAGCGGCGGACATCGGGGATGAACTGGGACGCGGAGAACTTGCGGCGCAACGCCAACGAACCGCCGGCGGCCACCCCCACCGCCCATCCGGCCATCACGGCGTTCGAATGGAACAGCGGCATGGACAGGTAGCAGGTGTCCGACGGACCCAGGCCGAACCGGTCGGCCAGCATGCGACCGGGGAACGCCACCTTCTCGTGGGTCACCCGGACGGCCTTGGGCTCACCGCTCGTGCCGGAGGTGAAGATCAGCATGAAGAGGTCATCGGGGCCCGGGGCCCCGAACTCCACCGGGGCGTCGCGGTGGGCGGCCAATTCGGTTCGCCACTGCGACGATTCGACGTCGATGAAGTCGACTCCGTCGGGCACGTGGGCGCCCTCGTCGGCGAGCACCACCTGGCAGTCCGCGCGGGCGATGTCACGCGCCAGCGCCGCACCCCGCCGCGTCGGGTTCAGCCCCACCGGCACCAGGCCCGCGAGCGCGGCCGCAACCAGGACGCTGGAGAAGAACGGGGTGTTGCCGAGCAGCACACCGACATGCGGCGGTTTGTCCGGCGTCAGTCGCGCCCGCAGCGCCGCGGCCAGGGCCGCTGCGTCCCGGATGTGCTCGCGCCAGCTGACGAACTCCCCGGCGGCGTACACGCCGCGGTCGTCGACGTCGACCAACGGCGCCAACAGATTTGCGACGGTGGGGTCCGAACCCACTGTCACACCGGGGTGTCGGCCAGTTCGCGGCCGATGCGCAGCAGTTGACCCGTCGCGCCGCCGACCGCGAACTCGGTCTGTTTGGCCGCCAGGAAGTACCGGTGGATCGGGTGGTCGGTGTCGATGCCGACACCGCCGTGCACGTGTACTGCGGTGTGCGCGACGCGGTGGCCGGCGTCTGCCGCCCAGAACGCCGCGCTCGCGACGTCGATGTCGGCGGGCAGACCTTCCGAGACGCGCCAGGCCGCCTGCGTCAACGTCAGCCGTAGGCCCTTGACGTCGATGTACCCGTCCGCGAGGCGTGCCGAGACGGCCTGGAAGCTGCCGATGGGCCGGTCGAACTGTTCGCGCTCACGGGCATACGTGGCGGTGAGCTCCAGCGCCCGCTCCAGCACCCCGAGTTGGAATGCCGCGCGGCCGAGGTGCTGACGAACGGTCAACCAGGCCAACACCTCGGCGTCGCCGACCACGCGCGCGGCGTCGAGTTCGACACCGGACAACTCCAGGTGTCCGATGCTGCCGTGGCCCGTCGTGTCCAGCGCGCTCACCGCCACACCGGGATCACCGGCGGCGACCAGGAAGACCCGCATCGCGCCCTCGGCTTCGGCGGGCACCAGGAACGCGTCGGCCACCGGCCCGTAGGGGACCAGCGTGCGGGAGCCCGTCAACCGGTAGCCCGATCCGTTCGCCTGAGCCTGGACCGGACCCTGCCCCATCTCACCGTCGAGCGCGACGGTCAGCATTTTCTCGCCCGTGACGGCCGGGGCGGCCCAATCCTGGTGCAGCTGAGCCGAATCGAAGGCGGCCATGGCGCCCGCGCCGAGCACCACCGACTCCAGATACGGCACCGCGGCGAGCTGACGGCCCAGTGCCACGAGGACGGCCACCTCTTCGAGAACACCGAACCCTCCGCCGCCCAGCGCTTCCGGGGCTGTCGTGGACAGCACGTCGGCGTCGACCAGCTTGCGCCACAGTTCGCGGTCGAAGCGGTGCTCGAAACCGTCGAGTTCACGCTGGTGCTCGGGTGTGCACACCGAGTCGGTGATCGTGCGAACCAGGCCGCCGAGATCGTCGGCGGCTTCAGGTGTTGAAAAGTCCATGTGAAATCTCCGCTCCCTACCGATTGACCCGGGGCAGGCCGAGCGCGACCATGCCGATGATGTCGCGCTGGATCTCGTTGGTGCCGCCGCCGAAGGTGAGGATGAGGCAGGACCGGTGCATGCGTTCGACGCGGCCGCGCAGCAGCGCACCGAGGGAGCCGGGCCGCAACGTGGCCGCGGTGCCCAGCACCTCCATCAGCAGGCGGTAGGCCTCGGTGGCCAACTCGGTGCCGAACACCTTGGCCGCCGACGCGTCGGCGGGCGACGGCGCGGCCTCGGTGGAGGCCAGCTCCCAGTTGATCAACTTGAGCACCTCGGCCTTGGCGTGCACCCGGGCCAGGTTGAGCTGCACCCACTCCGAGTCGATGAGCCGTCGGCCGTGCGGGTCCTTGGTGTTCTGCGCCCATTCGCGGACACCGTCGAGTGCGGTGAAGATCGGCTGCGCCGACACCAGCGCGACCCGCTCGTGGTTGAGCTGGTTGGTGACCAGCTTCCAGCCGGCGTTCTCCTCGCCGACCAGACTCGACACCGGCACCCGGACGTCCTGGTAGTAGGTGGCGCTGGTGTCCACACCGGACATCGTGTGCACCGGCGTCCAGGAGAAGCCGTCGGCGGTGGTCGGCACGATCAGCATCGAGATACCCCGGTGCTTCTTGGCTTCCGGATTGGTGCGCACCGCCAGCCACACGTAATCCGCATAGGCGATCAGGCTGGTCCACATCTTCTGACCGTTGATCACGTAGTCATCGCCGTCGCGCACCGCGGTGGTGCGCAGGGCGGCCAGATCCGTGCCGGCACCGGGTTCGGAGTAACCGATCGAGAAGTGCAGATCGCCCGAGGCGATCTTCGGCAGGAAGAAGTTCTTCTGCTCCTCGGTGCCGAACGCCATGATCGTCGGCGCGACGCTGTTGATGGTGAGGAACGGAACCGGGACGTTGGCGATGGCCGCCTCGTCGTTGAAGATCAGCCCGTCGATGGGAGGGCGGGCCTGGCCGCCGAACTCCTTGGGCCACGACAGCGTCAGCCAGCCGTCCTTGCCCATCTGCGCGACGGTTTCGCGATAGACGTTGCCCCGCCCCATCTCACCGTCGTTGGACGCCAGCGCCTCGGCCCGCTCGGGTGTCATGAGTTCGGCGAAGTACGACCGCAATTCGCGGCGCAACTCCTCCTGCTCGGGGTTGTAGCCGATCCGCATCCGTCGTCCTCACTGTGCCGCTTCTCGGGACGGCCTGCGGGCCCGCCCGTTCCACCCGGTTGTAACACGTTCTAGTCTTGGGGTCCAGGCCGGTGTTTCGCACACGCCGTCCTGGCGGGTCGTATTCTGACCCCGACGTTCGGGCGGGCCGTCCGCACAGCTGTCGCGAGGAGGTTGTCATGCGAGTGGAAGTCGACCGGGATCGCTGCGAGGGCAATGCAGTGTGCCTGGGAATTGCGCCCGACCTGTTCGATCTGGACGACGAGGATTACGCCGTGGTCAAGCTCGATCCGGTACCCGCCGACATGGAGGACGTGGCCGAGCAGTCGATCGCCGAATGCCCGCGCGCCGCGCTGAACCGCCGAGACTAGAGGTATTCATAAATTGACGACTCCCAGTAACGACCTGACTGATCTGTCCGGCCGCGTCGCCGTCGTGACGGGCGCCGCCGCCGGGCTGGGGCGCGCCGAGGCGATCGGCCTCGCCAGTGCCGGCGCCACCGTCGTGGTCAACGACATGGCCGCCGCCCTGGAGGCCTCCGACGTCCTCGACGAGATCGCCGCCGCCGGGTCGAAGGGCGTCGCGGTCGCCGGCGACATCAGCGCGCGCTCGACCGCCGACGAACTGGTGGAGACCGCCGACGGGCTCGGCGGGCTGAGCATCATCGTCAACAACGCGGGCATCACCCGGGATCGCATCCTGTTCAACATGAGCGACGAGGAGTGGGACGCGGTGATCGCTGTCCACCTCCGCGGCCACTTCCTGCTGACCCGCAACGCCGCCACCTACTGGCGCGCCAAGGCCAAGTCCGGCGACGGTCGTGTGTACGGCCGCATCGTCAACACGTCCTCGGAGGCGGGGCTGTCGGGTCCGGTCGGGCAGCCCAACTACGGAGCCGCCAAGGCGGGCATCACCGCGCTGACGCTGTCGGCCGCCCGGGCGCTCGAACGGTTCGGCGTGCGCGCCAACGTGATCGCGCCGCGCGCCAGGACCGCGATGACCGCCGGGGTTTTCGGGGACGTGCCCGAGCTCCCCACCGGGCAAGTGGACCCGCTGTCGACGGACCACGTGGTCACCCTGGTGAAGTTCCTGGCCTCGCCGGCATCGGAAGGGGTCAACGGACAGCTGTTCATCGTCTACGGTCCGAAGGTGACGTTGGTAGCTGCACCCGTCGCGGAGGCCCACTTCGCGGCGGAGGCGGCCGCGTGGGACATCGAGGACCTCAGTGCTGAGCTGCGCGGTTACTTTGCTGAGCGTGACCCCGAGCGGGGATTCTCGGCTACCGCGCTGATGGACTCGCGAGACTGACAGTCTCGGTTGTCAGGCGCTGTGGAGGCAGTAGAACACGTTACAGAACGGCCTGAATCACACGCGCTCTGACCAGCGAAAACAAGCCGACGATGACGGATTTTACAGTTCTTTGACACTGCGAACGTGTTCTAGTTAATATGATCCGGCTCACTGAGCGCACAGTCTGAACCAGGGGTGGGAAGGCCGACCCGGCGGAAAATTCTCCGAATCTTCGCCGCGACCGGAGTTCGCAGACCCGACCCGAGAACGGAGCCGAGGTTGATCGAACAGCTCGCGGCGCCGGCCCGGGCGGTGGGCGGTTTCTTCGAGATGTCCATCGACACTTTCGTCAAGATCTTTCGGCGGCCGTTCCAGTTCCGGGAGTTCCTCGACCAGACGTGGATGATCGCGCGGGTTTCGCTCATCCCGACACTTCTGGTCGCCATCCCCTTCACGGTCCTGGTGGCGTTCACGCTCAACATCCTGCTACGCGAGATCGGGGCCGCCGACCTGTCGGGTGCCGGCACCGCGTTCGGCACCGTCACCCAGCTGGGACCCGTGGTCACGGTGCTGGTGGTCGCGGGCGCGGGTGCGACGGCGATCTGCGCCGACCTCGGCGCGCGCACCATCCGCGAAGAGATCGATGCGATGCGGGTGCTGGGCATCGATCCGATCCAGCGCCTGGTGGTGCCCCGCGTGTTGGCCTCGACGTTCGTGGCGCTACTCCTCAACGGTCTGGTGTGCGCCATCGGTCTGGCCGGCGGATACGTGTTCTCGGTCTTCCTGCAGGGCGTCAACCCGGGCGCATTCATCAACGGACTCACGGTGCTCACCGGGCTCGGCGAGCTGGTGCTGGCCATGATCAAGGCGCTGCTGTTCGGGGTGGTCGCCGGGCTGGTCGGCTGCTACCGCGGACTGACCGTGCAAGGCGGGCCGAAGGGCGTCGGCATCGCGGTGAACGAGACCGTGGTGTACGCCTTCATCTGCCTGTTCGTGATCAACGTGATCATGACGGCCATCGGCGTCCGGGTGCTGGTGCGGTAGCGAATATGAGCCTTCACGCGAATAGAACGACATCATGAGTTTCGACGCCACCGTCCGACTGCGCCGCGCCTTCCGGTGGGCTCCCAGAGCCGTGGACACCATCGGCGAGCAGGCGCTGTTCTACGGCGAGACCATTCGCTACGTCCCCAACGCGCTGACCCGCTACCGCAAGGAGACCATCCGGCTCATCGCCGAGATGACCATGGGTGCGGGCGCGCTGGTGATGATCGGTGGGACGGTCGGCGTCGCGGCGTTCCTCACGCTGGCCTCCGGCGGCGTCATCGCGGTCCAGGGCTACTCGTCGCTGGGCAATATCGGTATCGAAGCGCTGACCGGGTTCCTGTCGGCCTTCCTCAACGTACGCATCGTCGCACCGGTGATCGCGGGTATCGCGCTGGCAGCCACCATCGGCGCGGGCACCACGGCGCAGCTGGGCGCCATGCGCGTCGCCGAGGAGATCGACGCCGTCGAATCGATGGCCGTGCACTCGGTGTCGTATCTGGTCTCGACGCGTCTGATGGCCGGGCTGATCGCGATCGTGCCGCTGTACTCACTGTCCGTGCTCGCGGCGTTCTTCGCGGCCCGATTCACCACGGTCTACATCAACGGGCAGTCCTCAGGCCTCTATGACCACTACTTCAACACCTTCCTGGTGCCTACCGACCTGCTGTGGTCGTTCCTCCAGGCCATCGTCATGTCGATCGCGGTGATGCTGGTGCACACCTACTACGGCTACAACGCCTCCGGCGGTCCGGTCGGTGTCGGCATCGCGGTAGGCCAAGCCGTACGGACGTCGCTGATCGTGGTCGTCACCATCACCCTGTTCATCTCGCTCGCCGTCTATGGCGCGTCCGGCAACTTCAACCTGTCAGGATAAGCGATGGCAGATATCGAGGCGAAACGCAGTCACGTCCGCATCGCCGCCGCAATCCTGGCGACGATCCTGGTTGCCGCGACGGTGTTCACCTACCTCTCGTACACGGCCGCATTCACCTCCACCGACACCGTCACCGTCGTCTCGCCCCGCGCGGGCCTGGTCATGGAGACCGACGCCAAGGTGAAGTACCGCGGAATCCAGATCGGCGAGGTCAAATCCATCGAGGACGCCGGGAACCAGGCGAAGCTCACGCTGGCCATCCGGAGCGACGAGATGCGCTACATCCCGTCCAACGCTCCGGTGCGCATCGCGGGCACCACGGTGTTCGGCGCCAAGGCGGTGGAGTTCATCCCGCCGGAGAAGGCGCAGCAGACCTCGTTGCGCCCTGGCGCCGAGGTCCAGGCCTCCGACGTCCAGCTCGAGGTCAACACGCTGTTCCAGACCCTGACGGATGTGCTCGCCAAGATCGACCCGATCAATCTCAACGCGACCATCAGCGCGCTGGCAGAGGGGTTGCGTGGCAACGGTGACGATCTCGGGTCCATGCTGGCCGGGATCAACTATTACGTGCAGCAGCTCAATCCGAAACTGCCCACGCTGCAGGAGGATTTCCGCAAGGCCGCCGAAGTCACCGACATCTATGGCGACGCCGGCCCGAGCATCGCGCGCATCCTCGACAATGCGCCGACGCTCAGCAACACGATCGTGGACCAGCAGGACAACCTGAACACGACTCTGTTGGCCGCCACCGGCCTGGCCAACAACGGCACCGCGACGTTGGAACCGGCCGCCGAGAACTACATCGCGGCAATTCAGCGGTTGCGGGCGCCGTTGAAGGTCGCCGGTGAGTATTCCCCGGTGATCGACTGCATACTCGAGGGCACCGGCTCCACCATCGACCGGTTCGCTCCCATCATCGGCGGTATCCGGCCCGGCCTGTTCGTGTCGTCGAACTTCCTGCCCGGGTCGCCGGCGTACACGTACCCGGAGAGCCTGCCCATCGTCAACGCTTCCGGCGGTCCCAACTGTCGCGGCCTGCCGATCGCGCCCAGCAAGCAGTTCGGGGGCTCCTGGTATCACACCCCGTTCCTGGTCACCGACAACGCTTACGTGCCGTACCAGCCGAACACCGAACTTCAGTTCGACGCCCCGTCGACACTGCAGTTCTTGTTCAACGGCGCGTTCGCCGAGAAGGACGAATACTGATGAAGCGCGAAGGGAACCTGGTCAACGTCGGCATCTTCACGGTGGCGATGCTGCTGGTCGCCGCCATGCTCGTGGTGGTGTTCGGTGAGTTCCGGTTCGCCTCCGGCAACTCGTTCCACGCCAATTTCACCGAGGCCTCGCGGCTGAAGGCCGGCCAGGACGTGCGGATCGCGGGCGTCCCGGTCGGCGCGGTGAAGAGCATCAAGCTCAACGAGGACAACACCGTCGACGTCGAGTTCGACGTCAACGACAAGTATCAGCTGTACACCTCGACACGGGCAGTGGTGCGCTACGAGAACCTCGTCGGCGACCGTTATCTCGAAATCACCAGCGGGCCGGGCGAACTGCGCAAGCTACCCGCCGGCGCGACCATCCCCAAGCAGAACACGCAACCGGCGCTCGACCTCGACGCGCTGCTCGGCGGGCTGCGTCCGGTGCTCAAGGGTCTCGACGGCGCGAAGGTCAACGAGTTGAGCACCGCCGTCATCGAACTGTTGCAGGGGCAGGGTGGCGCGCTGTCGAACCTGTTGGCCACCACCGGATCGTTCAGCCAGAACCTCGCCGCGCGGGACCAGTTGATCGGCGATGTGATCACTAACCTCAACACCGTGCTGGGCACGCTCGACGAGAAGGGCGCGCAGTTCGACGCGAGCGTCGACCAGCTTCAGCAGCTGATCACCGGGCTGGCCCAGGGACGCGACCCGATCGCCGGTGCGATCCAACCGCTCGCGACGGCGGAGAACGATCTGACCGAGATGCTGCAGACGTCGCGCCGGCCGCTTCAGGGCATCCTCGAGAACGCCCGTCCGCTGGCGCAGCGACTGGACGACCGCAAGGCCGACGTCAACAAGGTGATCGAGCCGCTGGCCGAGAATTACCTGCGGCTCAACGCCCTGGGCGCCTACGGTTCGTTCTTCAACATCTTCTACTGCTCGACCCGACTGAAGATCAACGGGCCCGCCGGTAGCGACATCCTGATTCCGTTCGGCGGCCCGCCGGATCCGTCCAAGGGGAGGTGCGCCGAGAATGAGTAGGCCTGACAGCAGCAATCCGCTTCGCACCGGGATCTTCGGCATAACTGTTGTGACGTGCCTCGTGCTGGTGTCATTCGGCTACAGCAGCCTGCCGTTCTTCCCGCAGGGCAAGTCCTACGAGGCCTACTTCTCCGACGCCGGTGGCATCACGCCCGGCAACGACGTCAACGTCTCGGGCATCTTGGTGGGCAAGGTCAGCGGCGTGGCACTCGCCGGTGACGCCGCGAAGGTCACGTTCACCGTCGACCGCGAGGTGCGGGTCGGGGACCAGTCGATGGTCGCGATCAAGACCGACACCGTCCTCGGCCAGAAGTCGCTCTCGGTGACACCCCAGGGCGCCGGATCTTCCACGGTGATCCCCCTGGGGCGCACCACGACTCCGTACACGTTGAACACCGCGTTGCAGGACCTCGGCCGCAACGTCGGTGAGCTGGACAAGCCGCGGTTCGAGCAGGCGCTGTCGACGCTGACCGACTCGCTGCGCGACGCCACCCCGCAGTTGCGCGGTGCGCTCGACGGGATCACCAACCTGTCGCGGAGCATCAACGCCCGCGACGAGGCACTCGAACAGCTGTTGGGCCACGCCAAGCGGGTCTCGGACACGCTGGCGCAGCGGGCCGGCCAGGTGAACCAGATCATCACCGACGGCAATCTGCTGTTCGCCGCCCTCGACGAGCGGCGTCAGGCACTGAGCAACCTGATCGCCGGAATTGACGATGTGTCCGTACAGCTCTCGGGATTCGTCAACGACAACCGCCGCGAATTCGGCCCCGCGCTGGAGAAGCTCACCCTGGTGATGGACAACCTGTTGGAGCGCCGCGAGCACATCGGTGAGGCGCTGCGCAGGCTGCCGCCGTACGCAACCGCCCTCGGTGAGGTCGTGGGATCGGGCCCCGGGTTCCAGATCAACCTTTTCGGCCTGCCGCCGGCACCCATCGCTGAAGTGCTGCTGGACACCTACTTCCAGCCCGGCAAACTGCCCGACAGCTTGTCCGACATGCTTCGCGGCTACATCTCGGAGCGCATGATCATCAGGCCGAAGTCACCATGACACAAGGGGATTCAGTGAAGTCGCGCGGCCGTTGGATGCGGGTGGGCCTGGCGGCCCTGCTCGTGGTGACGCTGGCGGTGGGGGTCTACCTGGTGTGGCCCTCCCGCACCGGAAACAAGATCACCGCCTACTTCACCTCGGCGGTCGGCCTGTACCCGGGTGACGAGGTGCGCATCGTCGGCGTCCCGGTCGGCAAGATCAACTCGATCGATCCGCGGGCCGAAGACGTCAAGGTGACCATGACGCTCGACCACGGCGTGCAGGTGCCTGAGGATGCCAAGGCGCTGATGATCGCGCCGAACCTCGTGGCCGCCCGGTTCATCCAGCTCACGCCCGCCTACACGGGCGGTCCGGTCATGGCGGACGGCACCAGCATCGGCCTGGACCGCACCGCCGTCCCGGTCGAGTGGGACGAGGTCAAAGAGCAGCTCACCGCGCTCAGCACGCAGCTCGGCCCGCAACAGGGTTCGATGCAGGGCCCGCTGAGCTCGTTCGTCAACCAGGCCGCCGACACCTTCGACGGCAACGGTGACTCGTTCCGGCAGGCGCTGCGCGAACTGTCACAGACAGCCGGCCGTCTCGGCGACTCGCGCACCGACCTGTTCGGCACTGTCCGCAACCTGCAGGTGCTGGTGAATGCGCTGTCGAACAGCAACGAAGAGATCGTGCAGTTCTCCAACCACGTCGCCTCGGTGTCGCAGGTGCTCGCCGAGAGCACCGCCGACCTCGACAACACACTCGGCACCCTGAACCAGGCGCTCGTCGACGTCCGCGACCTGCTCGACGAGAACAACGATGCCCTGATCGGACAGGTCAGCCGGCTGGCCGACTTCACCCAGATCCTCACCGACCACAGCGAGGACGTCGAGCAGATCCTGCACGTGACGCCCAACGGTCTGGCCAACTTCTACAACATCTACAACCCCGCCCAGGGCACAGTCGGCGGTCTGCTGACCCTGCCGAACTTCGCCAACCCGATCCAGTTCATCTGCGGCGGCACGTTCGACGCGGCGGCGAACCCGGACAACTACAAGCGCGCGGAGATCTGCCGTCAACGCATGGGGCCCGTGTTCAAGCGGATCGCGATGAACTTCCCGCCGCTGCTGTTCCACCCGATCAACAGCATCACCGCATACAAGGGACAGATCCAGTACGACACCCCGGCCACCGAAGCCAAGGCGGAGACGCCCGTGCCATACCTGCAGTGGCAGAACGCACCCGGGGTAACCCCGCCGGACCCCGCCGCCGCCGAACAGGATCTGAACAATCTGTTCCTGCCCCCGGCTCCCGCAGCACCGGCACGGCCTTCGGCTCCCGCGCCGCCACCCCCGCCCCCGGGTAACTCTCTCAATGGCGTGCCGTTGGCACCGCTGCCGGTGGAGGGGGGTCCGCGATGACGCTGCGACGCAACGTCTCCCGGGTCGGCTTCCGGTCGATCGCGCTGGGCGGCGGGGTGCTGCTGCTGGCCGGGTGTCAGTTCGGCGGCCTCAACTCGCTGAACATGCCGGGTACCGCCGGCCACGGTTCGGGCTCCTACAAGATCACCGTCCAGTTGCCGGATGTCTCGGTCCTGCCGCAGAACTCGCCGGTGATGATCGACGACGTCACGGTCGGAAGCGTGTCCGGCGTCAACGCGGTTCAACGGTCAGATGGCACGTTCTACGCCGCCGTCCAGCTGTCCCTCGACGGCGACGTCACTCTGCCCGAGAACGCGACCGCGAAGGTGGCCCAGACCTCGCTGCTGGGCAGTCAGCACATCGAATTAGCCGCTCCGGTAGGCGAACCGGAGATTGGGAAGCTCAAGGACGGCTCGAACATCCCGCTCGACCGCACCGGCCGCTACCCCAGCACCGAAGAGGTGCTCTCGGCACTCGGCGTCGTGGTGAACAAGGGTAATCTCGGTGCTCTGCAGGACATCACCGATGAGGCGTACGCCGCGGTGGCGGGCCGTCAGGACAGTTTCACCGACCTGGTCCCGCGCCTCGCCGAGCTGACCACCTCGCTGGACCGTCAGACCGCCGACATCATCGCCGCGGCCGAAGGGCTCAACCGGTTCGCCGGGATTCTGGCCCGCAGCAGGGACAGCCTGGGCCGCACCCTCGACACGTTGCCCGCCGCGCTGGAGGTGCTCAACAACAACCGCACCAACATCGTCGACGCTTTCGGCGCGCTGCGCAGCTTCGCCGTCGTGGCGTCGCGGATGCTGTCGGAGACCAAGACCGACTTCACCGCGGACCTCAAGGACCTCTACCCGGTCATCAAGTCGCTCAACGACAACGCCGATTACTTCATCAAGTCACTCGAGCTGCTGCCGACGTTCCCGTTCCACTACAAATACCTGCGCAACGCGGTGCGCGGTGACTATCTGAACGTGTTCACCACGTTCGACCTGACGTTGCGGCGAATCGGGGAGTCGGTGTTCACCACCTCTCTCGGTCTCGACCCGAACATGAAGCGGATCAGTGAAGTCGTCAACCCACCGGACTTCCTCACCGGTTCGATGGCCAACCTGTCGGGTCAGGCGGCGGATCCGTTCAAGATCCCGCCGGGCACGGCCACCCAACACGAGGCGGCGCCCTAGATGTTGACCCGGCTGACCAAACTCCAACTGGCGATCTTCGCCGTCGTCACGGTGCTGACCGTCGGCGCGATCTCGCTGTTCTATCTGCACCTGCCTGCGGCGGTGGGCATAGGGGCGTACAACGTCACCGCCAAATTCACCGCCGGCGGCGGCCTATACGAGAACGCCAACGTCACCTATCGCGGTGTGACGGTCGGCCGCGTCGAGAAGGTGGGTCTGGCCGACGACGGCATCGTCGCCCAGATGCGACTCAACAGCGGCACCCCGGTGCCCGCGAACGTCACCGCGACGGTGAAGAGCGTCTCGGCGATCGGTGAGCAGTACATCGACCTGGTGCCGCCGGAGCGGGCGTCGCAGTCGATGTTGCGCGACGGGGCGAACATCGGGCTGGACCGGACCGCGATCGGCCAGGACATCTCCGGGCTCCTCGAGGAGGCCGACAAGCTGGTCACCAGCATCGGCGACAGCCGGATCCAGGAGGTGTTGCGCGAGACGTTCAAAGCGTTCAACGGATCCGGCCCCGAGCTGTCCCGGTTGATCCAATCGTCGCGGCTCCTGGTCGACGAGGCCAACGCCAACTACGACGAGGTCTCGCAACTGATCGACCAGGCCGGGCCGTTCCTCGACGCCCAGCTCCGCAGCGGCGACGACATCCGTTCGCTGGCAGACGGGCTGGCCGACGTCACCGGCAACCTGGCCGGGGCTGATGCGCAGTTCCGCACGACGTTGCAGACGGCGCCCGGCGCCACCCAGGCGGCCAACACCACGTTCGAGGGCATCCGGCCGACCTTTCCCGTGCTGGCCGCCAACCTGGCGAACTTCGGCCGCATCGGGGTGATCTACCACAAGTCGATCGAACAGGCGCTGGTGATTTTCCCAGCCTTGCTGGCCGCGCTGAACACCGTCGCGGGCGGTGTGCCGCAGGACGAGGGCGGCAAGCTGGACTTCAAGATTCACCTCAACGACCCGCCCACGTGTTCGGTCGGATTCCTACCGGCGACCTCGATCCGGTCGCCCGCCGATACGGCACTGCGGGATCTGCCGACCGACCTGTACTGCAAGGCGCCGCACAACGACCCCTCGGTCGTGCGTGGCGCCCGGAACTATCCGTGCATGGAGTTCCCCGGTAAGCGCGCCGCCACGGTGCAGCAGTGCCGCGACCCCAAGGGCTTCGTGCCGATCGGCAGCAACCCTTGGCGCGGACCGCCGATCCCCATCGGTGAGCCCATCCAGGATCCCCGGATGATCTTGCCGCAGAACAAATTCCCGTTCATCCCGCCGCAGGTCGATCCCGATCCCGGGCCGCCCGCGGTGCAGCTCCCGCCCGGCGTACCGCCCGGGCCCGGACCGGCGCCGCACGGGCCGTTCCCGCTGCCGTCGCCGCCCAACGAGCCCGGAGTCCCGCCGCCGCTGCCGTTCTACGCGCCGCCGGACCAGGTCGCTCCGCCGTACGGCAGGACACCACCCGCGCCGCCGGCCCCGCCCGCGCCCGCACCGGTGCCGTCACCGCCACCACCGGGCAACTCGGTCAACGGTGTGCCGCTCCCGGGGTCGCCGCTGCCCGCTGAAGCTGCGGTGGCGAGCGCCCCGATGACGACCACCTACGACACCAGAACCGGCGTTTTCGCCGACCCGGCCGGCGGAACTGGCGTGTATGCCCCTGGCGCTGACAAACTGGCGTCTGCGGAAAACTGGGCAGACCTGATGATGGCTCCAAGGCAGATGTGAGATGACTGAACAATCGGCTTCGACAATGAAGCCGGTGCGTCGGCGTGCGTCCCGCGCGGCCGGCCCGGCGAACGGCAGTGCGAGCGAACCGGCCTCCGATGGCGCCCGGGTCGATGCGCCGGCACCCATCAAGGTGCGCATCCCGAAGCCGGCCCCCCCGCCACCGCGCCGCCGACCGCACCGCACGCTGGTCGCGGCGGTGTCGCTGGGCGTGCTGGCGGTGGCGTTGGCGGCCGTGACGACGCTCGTGGGGGTGTGGTCGGCGCAACAGCGCGACGCCGACGCGATACAGGCCCGCGACCAGCGGTTCGTCGATACGGCGTCGCAGACCGTGGTGAACATGTTCAGCTACACCCAGGACACCATCGACGAGGACGTGAACCGGTTCGTCGACGGCACCAGCGGTCCGCTGCGCGACATGCTCAGCCAGGGCAACAACGTGGACAACCTCAAGGCGCTCTTTCGCGACACCGAGGCCAGTGCCGAGGCGGTCATCAACGGTGCCGCGCTCGAGAAGGTCGACGACGTCGCCGACAACGCCGCGGTGCTGGTCGCCGTCCGCGTCACCATCACCGACATCGACGGCAACAACAAGCCGTCGCAGCCGTACCGGTTGCGCGTGATCGTCCACGAGGACGACAACGGCCACATGACCGGATACGACCTGAAGTACCCGGAGGGCGGCAACTGATGGGGAAGTGGCCGACCCGCCTGGCATCTGTGCTCGGCGTGCTGTGCGCGGTGGCGTTCGTCGCGCTCGCCGCGTTGGGCGGCTGGCTGTTCTGGGACCGCGTCGAAACCCGCGGAGCGCAGCAGGCCCGCGCCGAGCTGGCACCGCTGGCGGCCGAGCAGGTCCCGAAGGTCTTCGGCTACGACTATCAGACCGTCGAGCGCAGCCTGACCGAGGCGTACACCATGCTCGCACCGGACTTCCGCCAGGAGTTCCGCGATCGTGCCACCAATGACATCATCCCGCAGGCGCGGGAGCGTCAGGTCGTCAGCCAGGCCCACGTCGTCGGCGTGGGAGTGCTGGATGCGCAACGCAATTCAGCGCAGGTCATGGTGTACCTGAACCGCACCGTCACCGAGAAGGACGGTAAGCCGATCTACGACGGCAGCCGGCTGCGGGTGGACTACGCCAAGGTCGACGGCCGGTGGCTGATCGACTACATCACGCCGATCTAGCGAATTACGAACACGCCATAATTTCTTGAGCGTATTACGCGCTGGGGCGAGGTTGGTCCTTGCGGGTGCGGTGACCCCTCCATTACCGGCGCGAGATCCCTTTCGCCATGGCGCATTCTCAGCGATGACGGATCACGATCCGCCCCCCGTCTTTGGGAGTGAAAGCCACGCCGCGAGCATGCCGCTTCTCCGCGGAGGCGACGGTCGGCACTATGACGAACTGCCGCAACACCGTTCGCAGTACCACATCCATACCGATATTCGCGAAACTCGCGCCGGGGCAGCGACGCGTTCCGCCTCCATATGGAATCCACGTAGAGGCTTGGGGACTAGCGCCGACGAAGCGTTGCGGTTCGAATTCGGCCGGATGGTCAAAGGCGGCGGGGTTGACATGGATTTGCGAAATGAACACCATCACTGAAGATCCCCGCGGAATCACCCAATCGCCCAGTCGAATCGTTGGTGCATACACGTGGCGCCCAGTGAAGTCGACAACGGTACGGGTACGTTGCACTTCCCGGATAGTGGCGCGACGTAAGGAATTCTCACTGGAATCAGCTTCCGCCGTCAGCGCTGCCAGCAATTCGGGTTCTCTGCTGATCCGCTCGAACACCCATGCCAGAGTCGCTGCCGTGGTCTCATGGCCAGCGGCTAAGAATGTCAGCAGTTCGTCCCCGATATCCCCGCGGGACATCGGATGACCATCTTCATCGGTACTGCGCAGCAATATGCTCAACACGTCGTTCCGGTCCGCGAAGTTCGGGTCTGCGAGTGCGCGCGCGATCAATTCGTCTAACACCACCTCGTACCGGCGCCGCAGCTCAGCAAGCCGCCCCCAGGGTGTGAACCTGCCGAATGTGCGGCGGGGCATCGGAAGCGTCGTCAGCCGCTGTCCCAAGGTCACCCAGGGTGGGATGATTTGTCGCAGTTCTCCCAGTTCGCTTCCTTCGGCGCCGAAGATTCCACGCAGCATTGCGTTGAGTGCGATCCGCAGCATCGGCTCCAGGGTTTCGAACCGTCTTTCGATGGGCCAGTCCGCGGTTTCCCGGAGCGTCTCCTCCACGAACACCTGCTCGAACCTGCGCACACTCCTACCGTGGAATGGCGGGCTGAGCTGGTCGCGGCGGCGCCGGTGGTCAGCGCCGTCGAGAGCGAACACTGAACCGGGACCCAGCAAGCGGTCGCTGAGATTGGGTCGCAGAATTCCCAGTTCTTCTGGGCTGACCTGGAATGTCTGTTTGGCCAGATCTGGATCGGTGACGACAACGACAGTGCCCACGGTCGGCAGTTTGATGGTGTACGCGTCCCCGTACCGCCGGGTCAGTCTGTCGATCATCTGCCGTCGTGCCAGCGCGAACCAAAAGCCCTGCACCAACTTCGGGATCGAAGGCCCCGGCGGCAGCCGGGTCGCATGCCCGGACGGGTCGGCGTGGGCCTGGACGAGGGTCGGATCACTCATGCTGCGGTTCCTCACGAGTCGTGCGATCGACGCCACTTTCCATGCCGGCTCACGCTACTCCGTGTCTGCGCCGGCGCGATGTCCATTTGATGACGTGCCTCACTGGCTCCGAAACGGCGTTTTATGAATCGCACGTGCCAGTTCCGCATCACGAAGGTGACGTAAGCAGACAAGGCTGGGATCAGCGGTCGAATGACCGATGTCGGAATGACAGCGAGACGGTATGAGAAAATTGACCCAGAGCCATTAGGCGTCACGCGAAAGTGCTCAACGAGTTCGCGGACCCCCACGGGCGGGTTCTCAAGATAAAAGGCTTTGTAGTGGTTCGTTTCGTCCCAAGCGAAGTACCGCGATCTCAGATGAACCGGGCCGAAATTCATGATGCGCAACGTGCCGACGCCATGCGGCTCGACCGTCAACCACTCAACGTTGATCCCGGGCAAGAAACGATGATTTCCGGCCGCGAGTTCGGTCCACACCTCATCGACGCCAGAGATTAGCGAGATGTTTTCCTCATATACCGTGATCGCCGGGAGAAAATCATCTGCTGAGCGCAGATTGTTGCCGAGCATTCCTAGCCCTCTCTGCGAGTCGGTCCACCTCAAGAACTCGTGGTGTAGCGACGGCGTACGTCATAAGACGTCGTCCCGCCAGCGAACGGAGTGCTCGCCCGCATAGACCATAGCCCCGCCGCGATACACGTGTAAGGAAAAGCGGCATGAATTGAGCATGTGCACCGGTCGCGGCTGCGTTTCCAGAGCCTTGCGGTACCGCTGGGGAGGTGCTACTTTCCGAACCGGGGTCGAGGACACGCCAGCGACGGTGGCGTACGTAAGGGGTGCGATTTGCGCGTTACCGCACGGATAGAAGGCGCCGGCGTCAACCGTTACGAACGACAGTTTCGCGCAGCCGTGCGCTATCACCGCAACCATGGATCGTGGGTCGAGAGGTGACGCAGAAGCTCCCAGTTGCCGATAGTATCCCGTTGATCGGCAGCGCGTGGCCGATGTATGACGCTCTGCCTCAATTTCTTCACTCTCAATTCTTGAAGCATGGACCAGTGTTTCTGATCAGAGCGGTGGGCAGGGAGTTTGTGGTGCTCGCTGGGGTCGATGCCGTGAACTATGTCGGATCGCCAGAAGGGAAGAACGCTCTAGGATCCAAGGTTGCGTTTCAGGGGATGATCGATGAATACGGAACTGAAGAGGCGTTGGTCAATTCCGACGGCGAGCGGCATGCGGCATTCCGAGCAATGGTACACAAAGGCTATGCGCGCGAAGCGCTAACCGGACGGTATGGGAAAGTCCTCGACATTATTGACGCGTGGCTAAATACGCATTGGCGGTCGGGTTTCAGAGTTTCGGCGGTAAAGTCATTGCAGGAACTCGTCATAGACGAGCTGAGTGTGGTGTTCGCCGATATGTTGCTGTTCGACAATATCGATCACATCCGCACGCAAATCCACTGGGCGACCAACGTACACTTACTGAAGCGCTGGCCGCGAATGTCGCTACGACTTCCGAAGTATCGGCGCGCAAAGGCACGAATGGTCGCCGATGCCTCGCGAATAGCAAGAATATTCGAGGCACGCGCGGACGCGGCCCCCGGCGGAGTCACCGGTGCGCGATTGTTTGATGACCTGATAGCCGCCTGCAGACAGCATCCGGACATCATGACGGAGCACGATCTGCCGATGAACCTCTTCGGCCCATTTCTTGGTGGGATGGATACCGCATCAAACACCATTGCCTCCATTCTGTGCACATTGGCCCGGCATCCCGATTACCGGATGAGGGTTGAATCCGAAGCAGATCACCTGTTCTCGGCCGGTACACCGGATGAGGTGACGCTCTTCCAGAAAACGCCCTTCTTGCAAGCAATTGTCAAAGAATCAATGCGCCTATACCCATCGGTTCCGGTGTTGATGCGCCATGCGCTTCGAGACTTCGAATTCGCGGGCCAACGCATTCACCGGGGCCAGTCGCTCATGATTGCCACCTGCGTGGCGCAGATGTCGGATGCATACTTCGTGGAACCGACTACCTTCAATCCGTACCGCTTCATCGGTCCCGAACGGATACAGGTACCAGCAGGTGTCCTGGCTCCCTTCGGCCGTGGGCATCACCTCTGTATGGGCAAGCGCGTTGCGGAGGTGTTGATTCCGCTGACCGTGGCGCGGATCGCGCACCGGAAATCGTATGAACTCGCCGATCCGACATACCAGCTGAAGAAGAGGTTCTCGTATGGTGTCGAACTCGCCGCCGACCTCCAACTCGTCGCCGGCTGCTCGCGCGGTGGATGAGCCTCAGGAATTCACGGACATGCTCAACGATGTGGAAGGCGGATCGGTTTCGTGACAGAGGCGGTTATCATCTCGTCGGCACGGACGCCGTTCGCGCGTGCATTCTCCGGCGCTTTGGCAAAGGCGACGGAATTCGACTTGGCGAAGGCCGCCGTGGCCGCCGCCCTGACCCGTTCCGGTGTGGACGCAGCTGATGTCGACAACATCATGCTCGGCGAGGTTTACCAGGGCGGTGGATGCATCGCACGATACGCCGCGCTGGATCTCGGCCTGTCGCCGGAGGTACCGGGCGTCGCCATCGGAGGCTTCTGCACGTCCGGCATGATGGCTATACATCACGCGGTCGCCGCGATTCGGTCGGGTATGCACCGGTGTGTGGTTGCCGGCGGAGTCTCTTCGGTGTCGCGGTCGCAGTTCGTGACACCCTCATTTCTGCAAACCGGGATCCTCGAACAGGAATGTTCGCCAAGCCATCCCAACGCCGGCGCGTCACCCGCCATGGACCTCGTGCTGACGCTGGGCGAGGGTACAGCCAAGCTGTTTAACCTAGTTCGGGAAGACATCGACGAATGGGCATACCGCGCGCACCGACTCGCCGCGTCGGCGATAGACGACGGGTTGTTCGACATCGAAAAGGTGGCAGTGGAGGTCGAGTCAACCGAGGCTTTCGATGACGAATTACCGCATCGTGGACTCAGTCTCGAATTCTTTCAGAGCATGGATTCCTTCATGGGACCCGGGTGCACGGTGACTGTGGGCAATCAAACTGCTCTAACAGACGGTGCGGCGGCAATGGTGTTGTGCGACCTCGAATTCGCCAGATCGCGTGGTGCTCCGGTGCTGGCCGAGGTCATCGGGTGGTCGTGCACAGCAGCCGAACCGGACGCGGCAACTATGGCAGCGGTGACCGCGAGTCGGCGTGCGCTTGAGGTTGCAGGTCTCGGATTGGACGAGGTGGATCTATTCGAAGTGCAAGATTCGTACGCCTCTATCGGAGTGGCGTTCGAGCGCGCACTGGAACTCGATCGTGACAAGATAAACGTCTACGGAGGGGGGCTCGCGCTCGGCCATCCATACGCTGGATCCGGCACGCGGGTGGCCGGCACCTTGATCAACGCATTGCAACGGCGCGGCGGGGGTTACGGGCTGGCCGCGATAATCGGTGCCGGCGGTGTCGCGACCGCAATTGTCCTGGACGTGCGGGCGTCGGTCTAGCTGTGGGCGCCGTGAACCGAACAACGCTACTGCGAGCAGGGCGCGCTCCAATTCATCCGTTACGCGTATCTTTCTGGACGATTGCAGGGCACTCTCACCTTGATCGACAGAATCTCTGAGGGTGTGATTTCTGTGCCGACAGAGGATGAATTACGGGCTTATCTGCGGCGGGCCGCGCAGGAGATCCGATCCTTACGCGAGCAGCTATCTCAGGTCGGCGACTGCCAGGCGGAGCCGATTGCGGTGGTCGGTATCGGATGTCGATACCCGGGTGGCGTAAACAGCCCGGGCGACCTGTGGTCGGTCGTTGAACAACGTCGTGACGCCATATCAGGATTCCCCAGAGATCGAGCATGGGATCTCGTTTACAACCCGGAGCCGGGAGCCACCGGGAGTACGTACGTTCGCGAGGGCGGATTCCTGCACGACGCGGCTGGGTTCGACGCCGCATTCTTCGGGATAAGCCCGCGCGAGGCGATCGCGATGGAACCCCACCAAAGGCTGCTGCTGGAAGTCACGTGGCAGGCGCTCGAACATGCAGGCATCGACCCCCGTTCGTTGAAAGGGTCCGACACGGCGGTGTATACCGGCATCGTCCACGGCGAGTACGGCATTCGCGCATATCAAGATCGGGAGGGCTACGCGGGGCATCTGATGACAGGAGCCACCTGCAGCGTCGCTGCCGGCCGGGTGGCCTACGTCCTCGGTCTGGAGGGACCGGCGGTGGCTGTGGACACGGCGTGCTCCTCATCGTTGACGGCTGTGCACCTCGGGGTGCGTGCACTGCGCTTGCGCGAGTGCTCGCTGGCTTTGGTGGGCGGCGCCTCCGTCATGGCGGTGCCGAACTACTTCGTCGGATTCTCGGCGCTGCGGGCGCTGGCCGCCGACGGCCGATCCAAGGCTTTCGCAGATCATGCCGATGGGTTCGGGCCGGCGGAGGGCGTGGGTGTGCTGGCCTTGGAACGACTGGAAGATGCACGCGAGAACAGCCACCGTGTGCTCGCCGTTGTTCGTGGATCGGCGGTGAACCAGGATGGGGCATCCAACGGGCTGAGTGCGCCCAGCGGGCTTGCGCAGCAGCGGGTTATCCGGGCTGCGCTGGCGGACGCGGGAGTCGGTACGACCGAGGTCGACGTGGTTGAGGCGCACGGCACCGGCACACCACTCGGCGACTCGATAGAGGCTCAGGCACTGATGGCGACCTACGGCGAGGGCCGCAACGGTGACCCGCTGTGGATCGGTTCAGTGAAGTCGAACATCGGTCACACCATGGCCGCTGCCGGTGTGGCCGGGATGATCAAGATGATCGAGGCGATCCGCCGGGGCGTCATGCCGGCGACGCTCCATGCAGGCGTGGCATCGACGAAGGTCGATTGGAACGCCGGCGCCGTGCGGTTGCTGCAAGAGGCTAGGCACTGGGAGGAGCGGGGTCGCCCCAGGCGCGCGGCGGTCTCGTCGTTCGGCATCTCCGGCACCAACGCGCACGTCATCCTCGAGCAAGCCCCGGAGACTCAACGCTCGTCCGCTGACGCCACACCGCCGGCGGCACTCGTGTGGCCGCTATCAGCACGAACGCCCGAAGCCCTTGTCCGCCAAGCCACCCGCCTGCGCGATATGGTGGAAGGTGACCCCCACCTGGACCCCGCGGACGTAGCCGGTGCGCTCGTTCGTCGCACCGCATTTGAACACCGAGCAATCATCCTTGGTGCCGACCGCGACACTCTGACAACGGGTTTGGCAGCCATGGCCGACAGCCAGCCCAATGCCGGGCTGGTGACCGGGCATGCGCAGGCGACGGGGCGAACGGCGCTCGTGTTTCCTGGCCAGGGCAGCCAGTGGATCGGGATGGGTAGAGACCTTCTCGTTACTTGTCCGGTGTTCGCTGAACACTTGACCTCCTGTGCCGTGGCCCTTCGCGAATTCGTGGACTGGGACCCGCTCGCCGTCCTCCGCGGAGAGCCCGGCGCGCCAAAGCTGAACGCGGTGGATGTCGTGCAGCCCGTCTTGTTCTCGGTCCTGGTCGCCATTGCCGAAGTGTGGCGCTCGTTAGGGGTTGTCCCCGACGCCGTCATTGGACACTCCCAGGGCGAAGTTGCGGCGGCGTATGTCGCTGGGGCGCTGCCACTGCGCGTGGCCGCCCGAATTGTGGTGCTGCGCAGTCGTGCTGTCGCCACGTTGGCCAGTCTCGGCGGCATGGCGTCTGTGTCACTGCCTCACGACCAAGTCCGCGAACGACTTGATCGTTGGCGCGGCGAACTCGGTGTCGGCGCCGTTAACAGCCCAAAGATCACCGTGGTCTCTGGAACCACGGCAGCACTCGAAGAGCTGCTGGCCGAGTTCGACTCGGAAGGGATCGAAGCCAAACGCATCCCGGTCGACTACGCCGCACACTCTTCGCAGATCGACTTGATAAAGGACGATTTTCGAGCGGTCTTGGGAGAGATCACCCCGACCGGAGATTCGACCGTCGAGATCTACTCCACCGTCTACGGCGACATGATCGCCGGCGACATTCTCGGCGCGGACTACTGGTGCCGAAATCTACGCGACACCGTCAGGTTCGATGAGGCGGTGCAAGCGTCCTATCGGCGAGGCGTGCGCCGATACCTCGAGATGAGCCCACACCCGGTACTGACGGTCAGCGTGGCACAGAATTGCGAGGCGGTTGCCGACGAGAACGACCACTGGTTCGTCGGCAGTTCGCTGCGCCGTGAAGACGGCGGACTTCTCCGGATGGTGGAGTCAGCCGCCGAAGCCAACGCGGCCGGCGTACCCATCAGCTGGGCCAACTACGTCGGCCGCAATGGCGCAGATGTCGAAATTCCAACATATCCCTTTGCCCACGAACGTTATTGGCTCGATCCGCCTAGAAGTGCTCGCTCGGATGTCGCTGCGCTGGGGATCGGCACGTGCAAGCATCCCTTGCTGGGCGCCGTCGTTCAGCAGCCCGCGTCGGGTGAGGTGCTGTTCACCGGCCGAGTGTCACTGGAAATGCATCCCTGGCTCGCCGACCACGCCGTCGGCGATGCATTACTGATGCCGGGTACGGCACTCGTGGAATGCGCCTTGTTCGTCGGCGAACAAGTCGGTCACGGAGCCGTTCAGGAGCTGGTGCTACCGGCGCCCCTGTTCGTACCCGAACAGGGCGGGGTCGATCTACAGGTAGTTGTGGGCCGGCAGAGTGCCGCCGGCCGAACGGTGGCGGTCTATTCGCGTCCCGAGGATGCTGACACTGCCTGGAGCCTGCATGCGCAAGGCATGTTGACCCCGGCCGCACCCGACGCACCGTCAACGCCGTTCGCCTGGCCGCCCGCCGCAGCCAACAGCGTCGATGTGTCACGCGCGT
The DNA here is from genome assembly GCF_016313185.1 of Mycolicibacterium baixiangningiae. Lineage (NCBI taxonomy): Bacteria > Bacillati > Actinomycetota > Actinomycetes > Mycobacteriales > Mycobacteriaceae > Mycobacterium > Mycolicibacterium baixiangningiae. The sequence goes on along the minus strand of NZ_CP066218.1, from coordinate 5,035,895 downwards.
ACCGAACTGCCGCCGACCGTGGTTACCACTACGGACCCGCATTCCAGGGGATCCGTGCAGTGTGGACCCGAGGGATGGAAGTTTTCGCCGAGGTCGAGCTGCCGGAGCAGGGTCTCGACCAGGCGCAGGGTTTCGTGCTGCATCCGGCGCTTCTGGACGCCGCCCTTCAAACTGTCGGCTATTGCGGTCTCACCGCCGAGTCCGACAAAGTGCTGCTGCCTTTCGCCTGGGACCACATCCACGTGCGGGCGGTCGGTGCGCGACAGTTGCGAGTCTGGCTGAAGGTCATCGGCGACAGGCGGGTCGCTGTGCAGTTGTACGACCAGCACGGTGAACCGGTTGCCACGGTAAGTGCGTTGACGATGCGTGACACGCCGGTCGGCGGGTTGCGCCCTCGCGGCGCAAACATTGCCGAGCAGGCACTGTTCAGCGTGGATTGGATCCCGGTCGACGTCGAAGCTCGCGACGTGGATTGGGCGGACATCACCGAAACGTCGGCCTCCGGCGCGGCGACCCAGATCTTGCGCTGTTGTGGAGGCGGCGTCGCCGACGGTGCCACGGTGCGCGAGCGCTTGTGGGCTGTTGCCCAGCGGGTACGAGATTGGTTGGCCGACGGAGAAACTGCAGATAGCCGTCTCATCGTGGTGACGCGCGACGCAATCGCATCGGATGCCTCCGATGCCGTGCCTGACCTCGTTCATGCCGGTGTGTGGGGTTTGCTACGCAGCCTGCAGACAGAAGATCCGGGCCGGGTCTTGCTGCTAGACCTCGACAACTGGGCGTCGATGAACGCCGCAGTGCCCGCCATATTGGCGTCGGGGGAGCCGCAGGCAGCGTACCGCCGAGGGGCGCTCAGAGCGCCTCGGTTGGTCCGGCCGGACCGCGGTGCCTCGCTCGAATGGGATTCGCACCCTCCGGAGTGGTCATTGCAGTGTGCCGGTCTGGCGACTTTGAGCGCTGACAACCTGTCGGTGCAGCCGGCTGGCCTCGGTGATCTCGCGCCGAGCGAGGTGCGGGTCGAAGTCCGCGCCATCGGTGTGAACTTCCGCGATGTGCTTGTCGCCCTTGGGATGTACCCTGACCCGGGTGCCCAGATCGGATGCGAGGCCGCCGGTGTTGTCACCGCCGTGGGCGCCGAGGTTACTGGTTTCGTGCCCGGGGATCGAGTCTTTGGGATTCTGCTGGGCGTGGCGTCCAGCGTGGACGCCGACCACCGCCTACTGACCTCAGTTCCCGATGACTGGACTTTCGTCCAGGCGGCTAGCATCCCGGTGGCCTTCCTGACCGCCTATTACGCGTTGCGTGACTTGGCCGACGCCCGACCCGGCGAGCGGATTCTCGTGCACTCCGCGACCGGTGGCGTCGGCATGGCGGCGGTCTCGCTTTCCAAGGCATGGGGGTTGGAGGTGTTCGCCACTGCCAGCCCGGCGAAGTGGCCGGTACTTCGTGCACAGGGGCTCGATGACGACCACATCGCCAGTTCCCGCGATGTGGGCTTCGAGCGGAGCTTCCTCGATTTCACCGACGGCGCGGGGATGGATCTCGTGCTGAATTCCCTGGCCAACGAGTACACCGACGCGTCGCTCCGGTTGCTGCCGCGCGGCGGCAAATTCCTGGAGATGAGCCGCACGGACCTACGCGATCCAGCAGTCGTGGCCGCTGACCATCCGGGCGTCGGCTACTTGCATTTCAACACTCTGGAAGCGGGTGCTGACCGAATCCGCGAGACTTTGCGCGATGTGATGGCCATGCTGTCCGCGGGCGCGATCGACCCACCGGAGGTCTCCGCGTGGGACATGCGTCGTCTGCCGGAGGTGTACCGGTACGTGTCGCAAGCCCGCCATATTGGGAAGATCGCGTTGTCCCTCCCACGCCCGGTTGACTCCAATGGCACAGTGTTGGTCACCGGTGGCACCGGCGGCCTCGGATCCCTGCTCGCCCGGCATCTCGTGACTCGCCATGGGGTGCGCCACCTGTTGTTGCTTTCGCGAAGCGGACCGAACGCAGAGCGTGCCGACGCACTGGTCGCTGAACTGGGTGAGTTGGGCGCGCAGACCCGGGTGGTGGCCTGCGACGCAGCCGACCGCGACGCGCTGGCGGCGGTCCTGGCCGATATACCCGCCGACCGTCCGCTCACCGGGGTCATCCATGCCGCGGGTCTGCTTCATGACAGCATCTTCAGCGATCTCGGTGCGGAACACTTCGATTCGGTGGTGCGTACCAAAGTCGACGCGGCGTGGAATCTTCACGACCTCACCTCCGACAGCGACCTGGCGCTATTCGTGCTTTTCTCGTCCGCGGCCGGTGTCCTCGGTACCCCGGGCCAGGCGAATTACGCCGCCGCTAACAGCTATCTCGACGCCCTGGCCCAGTACCGTCAACATCAAGGGCTCGCGGCCACCTCGTTGGCGTGGGGCCTGTGGCAGCAGAAAACCGGCATGACCGGGCATCTGGACGAGCAGGACAACGACCGGATGAGCCGGATCGGTCTATCACCGCTCAGCTCCGATGACGGGCTGGCACTATTCGACACTGCACTGCAGACTGGGCACGCACTGCTCGTCCCCGCCCGGCTGTCGCTGGCGACCGTGGCCGACGCTGAGACTTTGCCACATCTGTACCGTGCGCTTGTTCGCGTCAGCCGCCGGAAAACGGCCGTCAGCCACGATATGGCTCAATCCAAGTTGGCCGCCCAGATTGCCGGGCGCCCGGTAGGCGAACAGGAGCGGACCATCCTCGAGTTTGTGCGCGCGCAGGCGGCGGCGGTGCTTGGCCACCACGGAGTCGGCACCATTCCACCTGATGAGCCCTTCAGATCGCTGGGTGTGGACTCGCTGACGGGCGTCGAATTTCGGAACCGACTACAGAGTGAAACCGGTCTCAAACTGCCGACCACCATAGTGTTCGATCACCCCAACGCTCACGCACTTGCGCGGTACCTGCGCACCAAGATCGGATCACAGGCGCATTCCGTGGACGGGGACATGTCGTCGAATCTGATGGAGTTGCTCACCCGCCTCGAAGAGACAACACAACGGAGCGGTGCGGACATCAGCCTCGAAGACCATACTCGTGTTGAAGTGCTGCGACGATTGGCCGCCGTACAGCAGTCTCTGCGCGGAATCGCCGCCACCACCGGGACCCCGGATCTCGATGTAGCCAACGACGAAACGCTCTTCGCCGTCATCGAAGGGCTTTCGGAGTGACCATGCAGCCCGAGCGACAGCAATTGAGCTACACGCATGGGGCGGCGACCGGCTGATATGGCGAATCAAATCGGGAGGTCGGCGTTGAAGTATTTGGGAGTGCTAAGAACATATGCCAAGTGGCAGCTTCTCATGACGCTTACCACGCCGAAATTACTGATGAGCAAGGATCCATCGGATTTCTACACCCTGCTGGGCGACGATGTCGTCGAACGATTCAACGGGAATTTCGAAGACGTCAGTAAACCGCTCTGGCTCAACATCGGCTTCTGGAAAGAAGCTCGAAGTTACCCGGACGCTTGCCGCGCGATGGCTGCATTGGTGGGCGAGGCTGCAGATCTACAAGACGCCGATACGGTCCTCGACGCGGGATGCGGATTTGCAGAGCAAGATATCTTCTTCGTCGAGGAGTTCGGCGTCAGGCGGATCGTCGGAATCGACATAACGCCCCAACACATCGAAGTCGGGCAGCAGCGCCTGCGAAACCTAGGTCTGGATGACAGAATCCAGCTCGCCGTGGGGTCCGCCCTGCGGACCGGGAATCCTGACGGCTCATTTGATAAGGTCATAGCCCTTGAGTCCGCATTCCATTTCGATACGCGCGATGAGTTCTTTCGCGAAGCATTCCGAGTATTGAGAAGCGGCGGCAAATTGGTATTAGCTGATATGCTACCTGGCGCTGGTGAGCAGTTTTCCGGGTTGATCAGGTCCCTAGCTCGCAAAAGAGCGTGTGTGCCCCGCGCTAATATGTACGACCGTGTGTCCTACGTGCGAAAGCTCACATCCGCCGGCTTCGTCGAGGCCGATGTGAAGTCCATCGCGGGATTCACCTATCCGGGAATGGCTAGATATATACATCATCGAGTCAAGAAGGGCGGCAGTTACGACGACCAGCTCGACGCGCTGAGCCGCGACGACATCGAGAATATCGCGGGGCTAGAATTATGGAAATCCAGCCTGGGGGTCAGCGACTACATCATCGCAACAGCGCGCAAGCCTTAACCGGAAAAGCCGCGGCAGCCAGTGGATCTTCGGATGTGATGCGCGTTTTGCGTAGGAGTGCCAGAGTTGACTGATCAAGCGAAACGGGACGTGGTTTGGGGCCCAAGGTTTGTGCGCGCAATCGGGCATAGGCGATTCGCGGGCCCGCTGCGGCGCTCGATTATCGCGATCGACCGTGGCCTGTATGCGGTGAGCCGCGGTAGGTATCTCACCTCGGATATGGCCCGCATCCCGAGCTTGGTGTTGCTGGTGGACTCGCCGCAGGGTGCACGCTTTGTCGTACCACTGCAGTACGTCCTCGTCGACTCGGCATTGATTGTGATCGGGACAAACTGGGGCAGGCCAACACACCCGCGCTGGACCGGCGCGAGCGAGCAATATCGTTAATCTGACTGGCGACCAATGCCTTTCGAGCGTCGACACCCAGCGCGGCTACACGCAGCAAGGCAGTGAGTGCGTTGACGGTCGCGGTTCGTTCAGTCGTCATGTGCTCACGTGCAGTGACGAGAACCCGCAATGCTGACCGGATACCGTCGTCGCTGCGCGGTCTGCGCAGCCGTTCAGGCTCGAGGGACAGAACTGCGGCAGCGATCCTGCGGGCGTCCAAAGGGGCTCTTCGGAATTTTGAGTGCATTGACGAGTTGATGTGGTGCGCCGCTGTGCAGGAGTGAGCGCCATCGGTAGTGGGTGAGGTTCCGGAATCCGAGGGCGTTGCGGCGCAGGGATTCCAGGCGGCCGTTGATTGCCTCGGTGGGGCCGTTGGAGGTGTGGTGGTCGAAGAAGGCCAGCACGTCGGCGCGGCGACGGTGCAGAGTGCGGCCCAGTTGGGCGAGTTCATCGAGGATCGTGGGGACGCCTCGGCGCAACGAGTCGATGATCGCGGTCATCATCGTTTTGCCGCGCCGCCGGTCGGGGTGGCCGTAGGCGGCGATGATGCGCTGATAGCCACTCCACGTGGCCATGACAGCGAGATGGTCGTCGTCGGCGAACACCGCTTCCAGTCGTGCCCGCTGTCGAGTGCTCAGCAGGGGAACTCGGGTGCGCAGGGTGCGGCGCACACCGTAGAGCGGGTCGCCGGTGCGGCCGCGATGGCCGCAGGTCAGCTGTTGGATGCGTTGGCGGGTCAGGTCGAGCTTGGCACCGGCCAACGCGACGACGTGGAAGGGGTCCATCACCGCGGTGGCGTCGGGCAGCTCGTCGGCCGCGGCGGTCTTGTAACCGCCGAAGCCGTCCATGGCGAATCACCTCTGCCTGGTCGCGAAACGCCGGCGACTGGTCAGCCAGCCAGGTCTTCAGTGCCGCCGCTGAGCGCCCTGCCACCAGGTCGAGCAGCCGCGCGGGTCCGGTGCCGTCGTGGACGGGAGTCAAGTCGATGATCAGGGTGACGAAGCCTGCGGTGCCGCGGCGCCGTGGTGCCCAGCGGTGTTCGTCGACGCCGATGACGCGCTCGCCGTCGAGCCGTTCGGGTCCGGCCGCAGCGATCAGTTCGGCTGCCGCCCGCATGGCGATGGTGCTCACGGTGTGCCACGACAGACCCAATTCGGCCGCGATCGCCGAGATGGTGGTTCGGTCGATCATCAACCGCCGCAACACATAGCGAGCGCAGCGACGTGTCGTCGAGGATCTCGGCGCTGCGAGCTTGCCGAGGCCTTGGTTGAACACCGTCCGCGCACACTCTGGCATTGTGCAGCGGTAGCGCGGAACGGCGACCTGCAACACCAGTGGACAGCCGGCCACCGGCAGATCGGTCAACGGCCGCACAACGGTGTCGCGATACTTGCCGTCTCGCCCGCAGTCCGGGCAGCGAGCATCCCGCGCCACCGGCGCGCAGAAGAGCGTGGTCTGCTCATCATCGACAGCGGCATCGGTGATCGTCACGCCCAACTCAATAGTGCGCATGATCGTGTCGGCGACAACAGAACGCGGGCAGGCAGTAGCCTCAGACAACGGGACCCCTCGGTGCTGTGATGACGCTAGGTGTAGGAACCCGCATCGTCACCCACCGAGGCCCCGCCTCGGCTCACCGACACGAACAAACAGCGCGGGTATCCGCAGCCCTCGGTGCACCCTTCGTTCACGAAGAGCCCGATAAAACCAACGCTCGTCGACGACACATTTGAGCCAGCCTTAACCGGCCAGTCTCTGACAACGGGGCATTACGGTGGGACATGAAGACCTCCGAGATGAAGTTGGTGCGTTCCTAGAGAGCTCGTACTTCACTCGGAGGTCTTTTTCGTGTCACCTCATCACGCCGTTACCAACGTCCGTGGTCAGTACATCTGATATGTAGAGACTTTTGTCAAGAGGGCAGGGTGAGGCGCCGCCGGGGAGCTACCCTCGACGGCGCCTCGTTGCTTCCTCGGCCAGTCTGTGTGGTGAGCGTGTCGTTGGCGACGCGCGGTCAGACTGATATACGCGGATTGGCTACCGCAGGACGGTGTTTCGGCTGGATCGCATCCGCATGTCTAGAGTCGAGCGTCACCCGCATGGGCTGCTCATAGGTGTGTCGCGGGTCGATCCACGCGCTGCCACCACGGACCTCGTGAGGAAGCAGATCAGGTGGCGGTCAGTCGTCCATGACTGCCAGCGACCAGCACCAGCCGGCCAGTTCACGCGCGACCGCGACATTGGCCGTCACGGGTCGCTTACGTCGCTCCAGGAAGCCAACCCACCTGCCATGCAGGCGGCGGTTGCCTTCGTCCCCGCGGGCGCGGGCCGCCGCAGAAGCCCGATCCCACCGCGAACGCATCACCGCACCCACGTGATATCGCGGCTTGTGATGCCACGCCGCCTCGACCAGCAGCCGCCGGACATGGGTGTTGCCGGTCTTGGTGATCGGACCCTGAGCCCGCGAGGAACCCGACGAAAACTCCGAGGGAACCAACCCGACAAAAGAGCCAATCGTGTTGCCGGTGAACCGGTTCCAATCACCAATTTCGACTGCCAACGCAAACCCGGTCAACGTGTTCACCCCCCGCAGACACGACACCCGCCGCACAATCGCGGTGAACTCACCATCGGCGGCCCTCTCCTCGATCGCTGCGTCCAGACGCCGCCGCCGGGCCTGCATTGTCAACACGTGGTCATAGTCGGCATCAAAGGCCATCCGCGTCGCCGACGCCCTGAGCTGCGGCGCGGCGACGGTGCGCAGCCACTGATCATGGGCACCGGTCCAGGCCGCCCCGCCGTAGTACACGATGCCGTGGCGCAACAGCAGCTTGGACAGGCGATGCCGAGCCCTCATCAGGTCGCCGCGGCAGTCCTCGCGGGCACGCACCAAGTCACGAGCCGCTTCCTGAGCCACGCTCGGGATCGACACCGACGTGATCTCATCCAGACGCAACAACCGGCACAGATGCAGGGCATCGCGGGCATCGGTCTTCACTCGATCTCCAGCGGGCTTCTGCAGCTTCGACGGTGCCACCACGACGCAGCGGATCCCGGCATCCGTCAACGACCGCTGCAAGCCGAAACCGGTGGGACCAGCCTCGTAGGCCACCGCCACCGGCCCCGGCAGCCCCGATATCCACGACCGGATGTGCTCGTGGGACGGGGTCAGGCGAGTCTGCTGAACCTCACCAGTCACGCCGTCGATGGCCGCTGCTGCGACCGAACGTGCATGCACGTCCAGTCCCACACTCGTACGCTCTGTAAACACCGGGGCCTCCCACCACTGTCGGATAGACCGGGCAGGCGACTCCCTACTCGGTAACCCACGAACATGGGTGAGTGGGGCCCCGGCCCGCAACCCCCGACTCAAAGCCGACGGTCACCCATACCGTCTAGTCACACCGGTATGGCGTCCTTGCGGGTGTCGGCGAGCGCGTCGAGGAACGCCCGCGCCCAGCGGTCGACGTCGTGGGCGAGCACCTGCCTGCGCAGCGCCCGCATCCGTCGCCGGCCCTCCTCGGGTTCCTGGCTCAGCGCCGCCTCGATCGCATCCTTGACGCCTTCGAGGTGGTGTGGGTTGGTCAGGTAGGCCTGACGGAGTTCGGCTGCGGCACCGGTGAATTCACTGAGCACCAGCGCGCCGCCGAGATCGCTGCGGCAGGCCACGTACTCCTTGGCGACCAGGTTCATCCCGTCCCGCAGTGGGGTGACCAGCATGACGTCGGCGGCCACGAAGTACGCGATCAGCTCGTCGCGGGGGACCGGCCGGTGCAGATAGTGCACGATCGAGTGGCCGACGTCGCCGAACTCGCCGTTGATGTGGCCGACCTGACGTTCGATGTCCTCCCGCATCTCGATGTAGCTCTGGACGCGTTCGCGGCTGGGGGTGGCCAGCTGGATGAGCACGGTGTCGTCCTTGTCGACGCGACCGTCCTCGAGCAGCTCCGAGAACGCCTCGAGGCGCACGTTGATGCCCTTGGTGTAGTCGAGCCGGTCCACGCCGAGCAGGATCTTGCGGGGGTTGCCGAGTTCGTTGCGGATCTCCCGCGCGCGCTGACGCACGACGCGGTTACGGGCCTTGGTGTCGAGTTCGGCCGAGTCGATCGAGATCGGGAACGCGCCGACCTTCACAGAGCGGAAGCCGACCTGGACCTCGCCGAACCGCGAGCGCACACCCACGCTGGCGCGCGAGGTGTTGGCGCCGGTCAACCGGCGGGACAGGTAGAGGAAATTCTGCGCACCGCCCGGCAGATGGAAGCCGACGAGGTCCGCACCGAGCAGGCCTTCGATGATCTCCGTGCGCCACGGCATCTGCATGAACAGCTCGACCGGCGGGAACGGGATGTGCAGGAAAAAGCCGATCGTCAGGTCGGGACGCAGCATGCGCAGCATCTTCGGCACCAACTGCAGCTGGTAGTCCTGCACCCACACGGTGGCGCCCTGGGCGGCGGCCCGTGCGGTCGCCTCGGCGAAGCGGCGGTTGACGTCGACGTAGCGGTCCCACCACTTGCGGTGGTAGATCGGTTTGACGATCAGGTCGTGGTAGAGCGGCCAGAGGGTGGCGTTGGAGAAACCCTCGTAGTAGTCGGCGACATCGTCGGCCGACAGGGCGACGGGGTAGAGGTGCAGACCGTCGTCCTCGATCGGGTCCTCGGGGCTGTCCGGAATGCCGGCCCACCCGATCCACGCGCCGTGGCGTTTACGCAGCAGCGGCTCGAGGGCGGTGACCAGCCCACCCGGACTTCGCTTGATCGACGTGGTGCCGTCGGGAAGACGTTCCATGTCGATCGGCAGCCGGTTGGCCACCACGACGAAGTCGGAGTCTCCGGAGCCAACGCCTGGGTCGCCCCCCGGAGCCACCTACGCCTCGAGCTTCGACGGTCCGATGCCGAGCATGGACAAGAAGACGCGACATTCGTCGGCGTCGACGGCATATGCGGCGACGACCTTGCGGGCTTGACGCGCGGTGCTGTCGGCGAGCGGCTCGACGTCGCCGATTTCAGCTGAATCAGACTGTGCAGGCATGTTCCAACTCTAGGCGACTCGCCCGCGGGGTGACGACGTGCCCACGTAGGGTGCATCTGTGGCCAACGCCGATCAGGTGACCTACGAGACACTCGACGACGGGCGCATCGCGCGGATCTGGCTGGATCGGCCGCATACGCACAACGCCCAGTCCCGCACGCTGCTGGTACAGCTCGATGAGGCGTTCGGCCGTGCGGAGGCCGACGACCAGGTGCGGGTGGTGATCCTGGCGGCGCGCGGGAAGAACTTCTCGGCCGGGCACGACCTCGGGTCGGAGGAGGCGATCGCCGAGCGCGGCCCCGGGCCCGGGCAGCATCCGACGTTCCGGATGAACGGGGCGACGCGTCCCGCCATCGCGGAGAAGATCTACCTGCAGGAGTGGCATTACTTCTTCGAGAACACTCGGCGCTGGCGGGATCTGCGCAAGATCACCATCGCCCAGGTGCAGGGGAACGCGATCTCCGCGGGGCTGATGCTGATCTGGGCGTGCGACCTCATCGTCGCCTCCGATGACGCCAAGTTCAGTGACGTGGTGGCGGTGCGGCTCGGTATGCCGGGTGTCGAGTACTACGCCCACCCATGGGAGTTCGGACCTCGCAAGGCCAAAGAGCTTCTGCTGACCGGGGATTCGATCGACGCCGACGAGGCGCACCGCCTCGGCATGGTGTCGAAGATCTTCCCGCGTGCCGACCTGGAGGACAAGACCGTCGAATTCGCACGACGTATCGCCGCGCTGCCGACGATGGCGGCGCTGCTGGTCAAGGATTCGGTCAACGCGGCCGCGGACGCCATGGGTTTCACCGAGGCTCTGCGGCACGGCTTCCACATTCACGAACTCGGACACGCGCACTGGGCGGCACACAACGAGAACCGGATGGCGGTCGGGATGCCGCCCGATGTGCCGGACTGGCGCGAGCTCGGCGCACCGAAGTCGGCCCGGCGCGACGTGCCGTGACGTATAACTAGAACGCGTTTCAGTTATACGTCTACAGACCGGAGAATCACCTTGCTGCTTTCCTTGGCGGATCGAACCTATCTGGTCACCGGCGGTGGCAGCGGTATCGGCAAGGGGGTCGCCACGGCGATCCTCGCGGCGGGCGGCGACGTGATGCTGGCCGGCCGCAACGCCGACCGCCTCGCTGCCGCGGCCGACGAACTGTCCGCCGCGGCCGCCGACGGCGCCGGATCGGTGCGCTACGAGCCCACCGACATCACCAACGAGGACGAAGCGGCCCGGTTGGTCGAGGCCGCCACCGCCTGGAGCGGCCGGCTGCACGGTGTCGTGCACAGTGCGGGCGGATCGGAGACCATCGGTCCGATCACCCAGATCGACTCCGATGCCTGGCGGCGCACGGTGGACCTCAACGTCAACGGCACGATGTACGTGCTCAAGCACGCCGCCCGGGAACTGGTGCGTGGCGGCGGGGGGTCGTTCGTCGGGATCTCGTCGATCGCGTCGAGCAACGTGCACCGCTGGTTCGGTGCGTACGGGCCCAGCAAGGCGGCGCTCGACCACATCATGAAGCTGGCCGCCGACGAGCTGGGCCCATCCTGGGTGCGGGTCAACGGCATTCGTCCCGGCCTGATCCAGACCGACCTCGTCGGCCCCATCCTGGAGTCGCCGGAGGTGTCCGCCGATTACCGCGCCTGCACACCGCTGCCCCGATTCGGGGAGGTCGAGGACATCGCGAACCTCTCGGTGTTCCTGCTCAGCGATGCCTCGGCGTGGATCACCGGACAGATCATCAACGTCGACGGCGGGCACGCGTTGCGGCGCGGACCGGACATGTCGGGAATGCTCGAGCCGCTGTTCGGCGCCGACGGGCTACGCGGGGTGGTCTGACCGCCGTCCGGCGCCGGAGGACAGCACGAGCGCCGACAGCACCACGGCGACCAGTAGCAGCGCCGGGACATCCCCCAGCAGGTGACCCGTGTCATGGCCGTCGCCGAAGGACTGCACCGCCATGATCGCGGCGTGCACGACACTCGAGCACACGGTGAACCAGATCAGGCTGAGATGGGCTTCGGGGCGTCGAGCCGCGTTCCACAGAAACACTCCGAGCGTGGCGTACAGGCCGACGATCATCATGAAGTAGTCGGACTGGTGCGGTGCGCCGGGATGCCACGCCCACCCCGACGGCCATACCACCGCCAGCGGGTAGAGCAGCAGCATCACTGTCCCGAAGACGACGAGTGCGATCTGCAGGAGTCGGTAGCGCGACGACGGTGTCATCGCGCCATTGTGAGCGTCGGTCAGGCGACGGGGCCAGGGCCGCCTGCATCCCGGGCGCTGAGAGCACTGATCGCCGACCAGTCCAGGTGTCCGCCGCCGGTGGCGAGCAACGTGAGGAACCGGTCACGCAGCAGGCTGGCGATCGGCAACGGAACCTGCAGACCCTCACCGGCTTCCAACGCCAGACGCACATCTTTGAGACCGCCCGTGGCGGCGAAGCCGGCAGGCTCGAATTCGCGGCTCGCCACAAGGCCGCCGTAGGTGCGGTACACGGGTGCGTCGAACAACGTGGACGTCAGCAGGTCGAGGTACTCGCCGGCGTCCACGCCGCCCTTGGTCACCAGAGCCATGGCCTCGCCGAGCGATTCGATCACGGAGGCGATCAGGAAATTCCCCGACATCTTCACGAGGTTCGCCGCCTTCGGTTCACTCCCCATGACGAAGGTGCGCTGTCCGACGGCCTCGAAGACCGGGGCGAGTTCGGTCAGGTCATCGGCTGCACCGGCGGCTACGACGAAGAGTTTGGCCGCGGCAGCCGCCTCGGGGCGGCCGAACACGGGTGCGGACACGAAGCGCTGACCGGCGTCGGCGTGCGCGGCGGTGAGCCGTTCGGCCAGGGCCAGGCTGATGGTCGATGACGACACGTGGAGCGCATCGGGGCCCAGGGACTCCACGATGCCGTCCGCGCCGAAGCTGACCGCTTCGACGGCCGCGTCGTCGGCGAGCATCGTGACGACGACCTCGGCCCGGGACGCTTCAGCCACCGTGCGGGCGGGGCGCGCGCCCTTGGCGGCCAGCGCGTCGACCTTGTGTTGGGACCTGTTGTAGGCGGTCACCTCGTGACCGGCGGCCAGTAGGTTGGCCGCCATCGCGGAACCCATGTTGCCCAGGCCGATGAATCCGATGTGCATAGACCACTTCTACCGGAGGTGGCGAGGAACTTCCGTAACGGTGTGGCGGTCGCAAGCGCACATTTCCGCCACCGCGTTACACAGGTGCACGCTCAGGACCTGACGATCTCCCCGTTGCGGGTCTTCGCGGCTGCGAGGCGCACGGCGTTGACGATGCCCTGGTACCCGGTGCACCGGCAGAAGTTGCCGGACAGCCCTTCGCGGATCTCCTCGTCGCTGGGGTCAGGATTGTCGGCCAGCAGCGCAGTGATCGAGGTGACGAACCCCGGTGTGCAGAAACCGCATTGCAGCCCGTGGCATTCCTTCATCGCGGACTGCACGGGAGACAGCTCTCCTTCCGGCCCGGCGATACCCTCGACCGTGGTGACCTCTTGGCCGTCGGCCTGCACGGCGAACACGAGGCAGGACCGGACGGCCTGCCCGTCGAGCAGCACCGTGCACGCCCCGCACGCCCCGTGCTCACAGCCGAGGTGGGTGCCGGTAAGCCCGCAGGTCTCACGCAGGAAGTCGGCCAACGTGATTCGCGGTTCGACCACCCCGCGGTGGTTGCGGCCGTTGACCGTCAACGCCACCGGAAGCTCATGCATGGACCATCTCCTCCGATGAAGTCACCTGTGTGACGGCCGCGGTCAGGGCGCGCGACACCATCGCGGCCCCGACGCGGCGGCGGTAGCTCGCCGAACCCTGCAGGTCGGCGGGTACGTCGGCGAGTGCGGCCAGCGTCACTCTGCCGATCTCGTCGGTGCTGATGTCGGAGATCCGTTCTCCGACGACGGCCCGTTCACCGTCGGTGCCGCGCAGCGGTGTCGACCCCAGGCCCAGCAGCCCGATGCCGCACCGCGTCACACGGTCGTCGCCGTCGACCTCCAGAGCGATCGTCGCGCCGGCGATCGCGAAATCGCCGTGCCTGCGCGCGAACTCCTCGACCGCGAAGCCGGTCCGACCGCTCCATACGGGGAACCGCACGGCGGTGAGGATCTCGTCTGCCGCGAGCGACGTCTCCCACAGGCCGGTGAAGAAGTCCGCGGCGGCGATCTCGCGGCGGCCGCGGGCGGACACGGCGTCGATCTGCGCATCGAGTGCCAGCGCGACCGCGGCGTACTCGGCGGCGGGGTCGGCGTGGGCGATCGCGCCGCCGAGGGTGCCGCGGGTGCGGATCTGGAAGTGCCCGATGTGTGGGGTGGCCAACGTGAGCAGCGGCACCGAGTCGGCCACTTCGTCGTCCATCCCGACCAGCGCGTGCGGTGTCCCCGCGCGCACCGAGATCTGACCGTCGACGAGGTCGATACCCGTCAACTCTCCGACGCGGGAGATGTCGATCAGGTGCTCGAAGTGCGTCAGGCGCATGGCCAGCATCGGCACCAGGCTCTGCCCGCCGGCCAGGATCTTGGCGTCCTCACCGAATTCGGCGAGCATCTGCACCGCCTCGGTCACCGTGTCGGGACGGTGGTAGGCGAACGGTGCGGCTTTCATGACGACAGCAGCCGGGCCAGCGCGGCCTGCAGATCCTCGGCCAGCACCGCCGCCGGCGCGCGCTTGCGGCGACGGCCGATCAGGAAGCCCGCAGCGGCGCCCGCGGCCACTGCGCCCGCGACCGGCGCGAAGCGCTTCGCCAGCGGCACCGCGACCACCTTGAGCAGGTCGAGCGAATCACCCGCGGCGGGCTGCGACGCCGCGGCGGCCGCCTCCGCAGTCGGTGCCGTCGTCGCCGTCGGGGCATCGCCGAGCACGTCGGCCTCGAGCGCCTTGGCGAACTGGCCGATGAGGTTGGTCGCGACGTCGGCGAGCACACCGCGGCCGAACTGGGCGGCCTTACCCGAGATGGTGAGGTCGGTGTTGATCACCACGTGGGTGGCGTCGCCCTCGTCCTTGAGTTGTGCGGTGACGGTCGCGGAGGCGTTGCCGTTTCCGCGGGTCTCCTTGCCGGAAGCCTTGAGCACCACCCGCCGCGCCGCGGCGTCCTTCTCCTGAAACGCGGCAACGCCGTTGTAGGACACCGTGATCGGACCGACCTTGACCTTGACCGCGCCGGTGAACTCGTCGCCGTCGACCGACAGCAGCGTCGCGCCGGGCAGGCAGGGTGCCACCCGATTGACGTCGGTGAGCACCTCCCAGGTCTTGGCGGCGGGCACCGCGACCCGGAATTCGTTGTTCAGCTCCACGGTCAGTGGTCCTCTCTTGGTTTGATTCCCCGGTCGCTTCGCTCCAGCCCTCCGGAGCCTTCGAGCAGTTCGACGATGGTCGCGGGGCTGGCGGGCAGCTTGGTGACGGTCACCCCCAGCGGGGCGAGCGCGTCGTTGATCGCGTTGATGACCGCCGGTGTGGCGCCGATGGCGCCACCCTCGCCGGCGCCCTTGTAGCCGCCGACGCCCGGGCCGGGGATCTCGACGTGGCCGAATTCGATCGGCGGCACCTCGGTGGCCGTCGGCAGCAGATAGTCGACGAACGTCGACGACAAAGGGTTGCCGTCGGCGTCGTAGACCAGGCTCTCCAGCAGTGCGCCCCCGATGCCCTGCACCGTGCCGCCGGCCACCTGGCCCTCGACGACGTTCGGGTTGATCATCGGGCCGACGTCCTCGCTGACGATGTAGCGGGTCAGCGTCACCTGGCCGGTCTCCACGTCGACCTCACAGGTGCAGGCGTGGGTGGCGTTGGCCCAGTGGATCATCGCCATCGAGGTGAAGCGTGCGGTGGCTTCGAGGGTGGCTGTTCCTCCAGGCGGAAGGTGCTCGGGCTGGTAGTGCGCCCGGTAGGCGATGTCGGCGAAGCTGACGCTCTTCGACGGGTCGTCGCGCACATACGCCTGCGACCCGCCGAGTTCGATCTCGTCCTCGGTGACCTCGAGCCGGTGCGCGGCCATGCGGACGAGTTGGGCCCGCAGGATGGTGCCGGCCTCGTTGACCGCGCCCGCCGTCATCGGGGCGCTGCGACTGCCCTGTGTGCCCGCACCGTAGGGCGTGACGGCGGTGTCACCCTGGATCGTCGCCACATCGTCGATGTCGGCGCCCAGCGCGTCGGCGGTGAGCTGAATGACCGTGGTCTCCAGGCTGTTTCCCGTCGACCCGCCGTTGACGTAGACATTGATCTTGCCGGTCGGCTCCATCCGGATCGTGCACCCCTCGGTGCCCAGGTGGCCGGTCGCCGCGCCCGTCGGTTCGATGTATGCCGAGAACCCCAGCCCGATATAGCGACCCTGGGCGAGCGCTTCGGCCTGCTCCTTGCGAAAGCCCTCGTGGTCGAGGATCTTGACGGCCTGTTCGAAGGTGTCGGCCGGTGCGACGTGGTCGTACGGCATGCCGTTGGGGTTGAAGTAGGGCATCTCATCCCCGCGCAGGATGTTCTTGCGGCGCAGTTCGATCGGGTCCATGTCGAGCTTGCGGGCGGCGATGTCAAGCAGGATCTCGCGTGCCAGCGTCTCGTACTGCCACGGGCCCCGGTAGGCGTGCAGGCCTGCGGTGTTGGAGAACACCGTCTTGTAGTTGAAGCTGGCCTTCGGGACGCGGTACGGCCCGGGGAAGAACATGCCGATCGCCGCGGTGGTGAGCACCGGGTACGGAGTGGGATACGCGCCGACGTCCTGGTTGAAGTCGATGTCGACGGCGAGGAGGGTGCCGTCGTCGTCGAATGCCATCCGCGCGGTGCCGTCGACGTGGCG
This sequence comes from Mycolicibacterium baixiangningiae, assembly GCF_016313185.1. Classification (NCBI taxonomy): domain Bacteria; kingdom Bacillati; phylum Actinomycetota; class Actinomycetes; order Mycobacteriales; family Mycobacteriaceae; genus Mycobacterium; species Mycolicibacterium baixiangningiae. The sequence goes on along the minus strand of NZ_CP066218.1, from coordinate 5,019,473 downwards.
GGACTGGCCGGCCGACATCAGGTTCTCGCGCCGGTCCTCGATCCACTTCAGCGCACCGGGGACTTTGCGCGCGGCGAGCATGATGACCATGTCCTCGCGCATCGGCACGACCTTCTGTCCGAAACCGCCGCCGGTGTCGCGCATGATGACCCGGACCTTCTGGGCCGGGATGCCGAGCAGCCGGGCGGTGAACGCGCGCAGCTCGTGCGGTGTCTGCGTGGACGCCCACAGCGTCAATTCGCCTGTGGTGGCTTCCCATTCGATCACCATGCCGCGGGTCTCGATCGGGACCGGCACGTACATCTGCTGATAGACGTTCTCGCTGACCACACATGCCGCCGACGAGAAGGTCTCCTCGTCCGGCGGTGCGCCGCCGAGTCCGCCCGCCACGTTGTCCGGGTACTGCTCGTGAACGACGTTCTCGCAGTTCACCGCGGTGCGGAAATCGGCCACCGGGGGCAAGGGTTCGTAGTCCACCTCGACGGCGTCGACGGCGTCTTCGGCGAGGTACCGGGATTCGGCGACGACGAGCGCGACGGGGTCACCGACGAATTTCACCTCGCCCTCGGCCAGCGGCGGGCGCGGGGTGTCGACAATGTCCTTACCGGTCACGGCGTGCCAGGCCTCGACGGCGTCACCGTTGAGGTCGTCGGCGGTGTAGACCGCGTACACGCCGGGCATCGCCAGAGCGGCGGTCGCGTCGACGCGCGTGATCCGGGCTCGGGCGAAGGGACTGCGCACGAAGCACGCATGCAGCATCCCCGGGCGCTGGATGTCGTCGACGAAGGTGCCGCGACCGGTCAGCAGGCGATTGTCCTCGACGCGGGCGACGCGGGTGCCCGAGTACCGGGTGGCGACGGTGTCGGTCATCGGTGATCGCTCCATTCCGTCGGATTGCTTCTGCGCGTAAGTGGTCGGTCACGGGCGCCAGCAAGAGTGCCGTTATCGTAACTGGTAACGAGTCCCCCTGAAAGGGAGAGCGTCATTTCCGCACGTCGTTGGGCTGTCAGGGCGCCGCACGTGCCCAGGCTGCCAGGTGAACGGCGCAGCCGGGCGGGAATCGGCGAGGCAGCGGTGCCTACCCGGGAAGCGCCGTCTCCCGGGCGGCGGCCGCCGCCTCCTGCAGCAAGGTGTGCTGCGCGCGTTGGTAGAGCGCCATGGCGTCCGTCGCGGTGTCGCCGACGGCGGTCATGCCGACCCGGCCGCATCCGCTGAGGCTGCTGATCATGTGGAAGACCACGCCGGTCTGGCTCGACTGGTCGAAGTGCATCCCGTGACGGGCGACGGCGTCGAACAGGTCGTCGACCGACAAAGCACGCAGACCGGCGGACTCGAGGTGGTCGGTGGCGACGAGATGTTTCTCTTGGCCCTGCGGAGTGAGGAACCGTCCGCTCGCACTGTCATAGGAGCCCTCGGTGAGGAACTGCAACGTGAGGAACGGATGGGTGGTCCCGCCTTTGCGGAGGTTGATCTCGATCGCGTAGGTCGACCAGGCGCCGGTCTCGTCCTTGACCACGACGAAGTCGATCGCGAAGCGCCCGAGCGCGCCGGCCGCCGCCACCCGTTCGCCGATGCGCAGGGCGGGCTCGCTGATCAGTCGCGAGTAAGCCGGGTCGGCAGGGAACAGGCAGCCGAGGAAACTCTGTCCGGTGGTGCCGCCGAGCAGCTGATCGTGCGTCGACAGCAGTTCGACGCTGCCGTCCGGCCGGGCCCGCAACTGCACGCTCGGGCTGCGCAGTTCCTCGCCGACGATGCGTTCCTCGACAATGCCGCCGCCGTGCTCGAACTTCTCCACATACGCCTCGAGCGGCACCTTCGGCGACTCCAGACGCATGGCGCGCACCGCCGCGGCGATGGCCGGACGCCGCTCGTCAGCAGGCAGCTCGGTGATCCTGGTCAAATCGACGAGAGCGTTCCCCGCACCCGCGACACCCTCGTTGGTCTTGACGATCACCTCCCTGATGGACGGCCGTACCGCCAGCATGCCGGCGATCGCGTCCGCCACCTCTTCGAGGTTGTGCAATCCCTGAGCGCCGAGCGGGTGGGTGACACCGCATTCGGCGAACAGGCGACGACAGCCCGTCTTGCTGCCGAGGTCGGCGAGGCGGGGGTCGGCACCGTACATCGGAATGCCGAGGGTCAGGGCGATGTCGCGCTCGGCCGCGGTCGTGCTGTATGGAATGAGATGGCACCGCTGCCGATTCGGGATGTGTGCGGCGATCTTCGCCAGCAGCCGGGGCCGCTCCAGCAGCTTGTCGGCGAGTGGGCGGTCCGACGGATCGTCGATGGAGACGAAGGTCGACCGCGCCAATGCGTGGCTGGGGATCACGCCGGGCAGCAGCGCGAGGTAGTACTCGACGATTCGCGGGTCAACCGGTGTCGACGTCACGTAGATCAGCCGTAGCCGCGGCTGGCGCAGCAACAGCAGCAGGAACAGGAACCGCTCCTCGAAGGCCGAGACGATCCCGGGGACCGGCTGCGTCACGGACACCGACGGCACGATGACCACCGATTCGTCCTCCAGGTCGAGTTTCATTGCGTCCCAAACGGTCTGCATCCTGGCCTGGAGGGCCTCGAATCGGCCCTGCCGGGCCGCCTCGTCGAGTTCGGACAGCGTCGGTTGGCTCTGCGATTCCGCCAGTTCCGAAACGGCCATGGGTTTCACCTTTCTCGATGATCGCCGGTGTCAGTGACGTCGAACACCCGGACCGGGCGGCTGAACCCCTTGAGTTCCAGCGCGCCGATCTCCGTGCCGAGCACAGCCGGCTCGGCCGCGTGGTAGACGCGTTGGGAAGCAAGGACTTCCCAGGGTCCGGCCGCGCCGCACAGGCGGGCGGCGAGGTTGGTGACGCTGCCGATCGCGGCGTAGTCGAACCGCCCCTCGAATCCGATCCGCCCCAGGGTGGCGAACCCCTGCGCGACCCCGACTCCCATCGAAAGGTCGTATCCGCGCCGGTGCCACCCTTCGGCCAGCACGCGGACGTCGTCGCGCATGGCCAGCGACATGCGTAACGCGCGCTCGGGAGCGTCGTCGACCGGAAACGGATCGTTGAAGAACACCATCAGGCCGTCGCCGGTGAACCGTTCCAGCGTGCCCTCGTATTCGAAGATGAGCTTTCCGAGGACTTGGTGGTATTCGTTCAACACACCCATGACCTCTTCGGGCTCGCTGGCCTCCGCGAACGGGGTGAAGCCGCGCAGGTCGCAGAACACCACCACGATCTCTCGCCGGTGGCTGGCCAGGAAGTCCTGCTCCCCGGAGTCGATGATCACGTCGACGAGCTGAGGGGACAGGAAACGCCGCAGCCGGCCCACGCGTTCGAGGTCGCGCACTTGGGCGGCCACCCTGTCCTCCAGCTCGGTGTTCCAGCGCCTGAGTTCCTCGGCCTGCCGGTTGATCGTGTCGTGGTAGCGCTTGAGCCGCGCCAGTGACGCGACACGCGCGAGTAGCTCGCCCTGGTCGAACGGCTTGCTGATGAAGTCGTCGGCGCCGGCGAGCAGGGCGGCGAGTTTCTCCTGCTGTCCGCTGGCGGTGATCATGACGACCGGCAGGAACGCGGTCTTCGGGTCCTGGCGGATGCGCCGGCAGACGTGGTGTCCGTCCATACCGGGCATCACGATGTCGAGCAGGACGAGGTCGACGTCGGATTCGCATAGTTCGTGGAGCGCTTTCTCGCCCGAGATGGCGGGCACCACGCGGTAGCCGTGCGGGCTCAGGACGGCGTCGAGCAGCCGCAGGTTCTGGGGTTGGTCGTCGACGGCGAGGATCGTGATCTGGTCGGCCATCACGTCCGCCGGGTGAAGAAGGGGGCCAGCTGCTCTCGCAACGCGATGATGCTGATCGGTTTGGCGATGTAGCCGTCGAAGCCGGCCGCGATCGCCCGCTCGCGGTCGTCCCTCATGGCGAAGGCCGTCACGGCGACCACCGGGACGCCTTGGCTGCGGGGGTCGCCGCGCAGCAGTTCCAGCGCCTCGTAGCCGCCGATACCCGGCAGCTGCAGGTCCATCAGAATGAGGTCGGGTGCGTCGCCGGTCGCCAACGCGACGCCCTCCTCGCCGGACCGCGCGGTGATCACGTCGTATCCCTGGAACCGCAGCACGTCCCTGATCAACTTGAGGTTGAGGGGGTTGTCCTCGACGACGAGGATGCGCGCGGCCATCAGCGTCCCGCGTTCCCGACGGGCAGCACGCGCACCCGCCTCAGGGCGTCGAGGAGGTCGTCACGCCCCACCGGTTTGGTGAGGTAGTCCGTCGCGCCGGCCGCCAGGCCGCGGGCCTTCTCGTCGAGAATCGACACGATGATCACGGGCATGGGCCTGGTCTCGGGGTCGGTCTGCAGATCGTCGAGCACGGCCCATCCGTCGATGCCCGGCAACCGGATGTCGAGAAGGGTCGCCAGCGGGTGCAGCCGACGGATGGTGTCGAGTCCGTCTCTGCCGTCCCGTGCCCACACGACCCGTACCCCCTGACCGTCCAGATAGGCGGTCAGCAGGTCGAGAGACCGGCGGTCGTCGTCGATCACGACGACGATCGGATCTGCGCCGTCGGTGGTGGCGTTGACCGCCGCCGCGCCGGTGTGCTGAACCGGAACCGTGAAACTGAAGGTGCTCCCGACGCCGACCTCGCTGCGCAGCGACATCACACCGCCCATCAGCGTGACGATCCGGCGGCACAGGGTGAGACCGAGGCCGGTGCCCTCTTCGCGCGCCGGTCCCCGCCGCCCCTGCTGGAACGCCTCGAAGATGCGCTGCTGGTCCTCGGGTGGAATGCCCACACCGTCGTCGGTCACGGTGACGGTGAGGGACTGGCCGGTCTGTTCGGCCTTGACCTCGATGTGTCCGCCGTCCGGGGTGAACTTCACCGCGTTGCTCAGCAGGTTCAGCACCACCTGCTTGAACCGCAGTTCGTCGGTCTCGATGAGATCCAGTTCGGGATCGATGGCGACGGCCAGCGTGAGCGCATGCCGGGCCGCCCGCTCCCGCACAAGGGCGATGGTGTGCTCGATGACCCCGCCGACCGTGAACACCGACGGTTCGAGCTCCATCCGGCCCGCCTCGACCTTCGACAGGTCAAGGATCTCGTTGAGCAACTCGAGGAGATGCTTACCGGAGTTGAGGATGTCCCGCAGGTACTCTTCCTGGCGGTCGTTGATATCGCCGAACATCCTCTGCAGCAACACCTCTGAGAATCCGATGACCGCGTTGAGCGGGGTTCTCAGCTCGTGGGACATGCTGGCCAGGAAGTCCGACTTGTGGTCGCTGGCCACTTCCAGTTCAGCGCTCTTGCGTTCGAGTTCGCGATAGAGACGAGCGTTGTGCACGGCCAGCGCGGATTGGCTCGCGAAGGTCTCGATGAAGTCGAGCAGGTCGTCGGCGAAGACGCCGGATGTCTTGCGCCGGACGACCATGACGCCGATGATCTGCCCGTCGCGGAGCACCGGAACGGCTAGTACCGAACGCCATCCGTCCTGATAGAGCAGCTCGAGGTGAACGTCTCGGTCCACCTCGGCGATATCGGGGATCCCCTGCGGGCGGCCCTGCCGTGCGGCGCGGCCGACCAGGGTGTCGTCCAAGCCGATGTGGAGCTTGCGCAAGCCGGCCAACAGTGCCGGGCTGCTGGGGTAGGTGGTGCGGGCGACGAAGCGACGTTCGTCGTCGAGGAACTCCATGATCGAGCCGCCGTCGCAGCCCGCGAACCGCACGGCGTTGAGGATGATCTTGAACAGCACCTCGTCGAGGTCGAGGGTCGAGCTGACGATTTCACCGACCGCGTTGAGTGCTTGCAGCTGTTCGACTTTGCGTGCGAGTTCCTTCTGCCGCCCGCCCAGTGCGCGCACCAGGTGCAGGTTGCGCACCACGGCGGCGGCCTGGGCCGCGAAACGCTGCAGCATGGTGGTGGCGCGGTCGTCGAACGGCTCGACTTCGGTGCGGAACAACGTGATTGCTCCTACCACCTCGTCGTCGAGGATCAGCGGTGCGGCGATCACGGTCCGCGATCCGGCCAGCTGCTGCACGTCGCGGCGGCCGTAGCCGGCGTCGGTGAGGACGTCGGTGACCTGTTCGACGCGCCGGTCGATCGCGACCCGGCCCGCCATCGTCTCGCGGTCCCTGCGCAGCGGGTGGGCGTCGACGTAGGTGCGGTACTCGGGCGGAAGACCGACCGTCGCCGCGAGTTCGAATTCGTCACCGTGCAGCAGGTAGACCGACACGCCCTGGCATCGGCACAAGCGCTGGGCGCTGTGTGCCACCGTGGCCATCACGGCGTTCGTGTCGGCGGCCGAGGAGGACCGCCCCAATGCGACGAGCACGGCGTCGGCCGCGATGAGTTGTTCGACCACGGCGTCGTGATCCTGCAGCAAACGCTCGTGTGTTTCGACGCTCGGCGGAAGCATTCCCCTGGTCATTCGTCGGCCTCCCCACGAGGTCCGAACAGTGCGACGTTGCCATTCTGCTCCTCACGCCATCAGCGGGGTATGGAATAGCAGATTGCGTCAATTGAAGACGGCGAGGATGTTGCGTTCGCTACTGTCGCGTCCGTGCAGAGCCTCGACCCCACGACTCTGCTGCTGCAGCTCGGGATCCTGCTGGCGGTCGCCTTTCTGCTGGGCCGCCTGGCAGAGCGCGTCGGGCTGCCCGCCACCACGGGTGAACTCGCGGCCGGGCTGCTGCTCGGCCCGTCGGTGCTCGGCCGCATCGCAGCGGACCCGGGGGACTGGTTGTTCACCCCGGCGTCCCCGATGGACGCACTTCGCGGTATCGCACTGTTCTGCGGCGTGTTGCTGATCGGCGTGGCCGGAGCGTCCGTCGACCTCTCGTTCGTCCGGACACGCCTGTCGACGGTGTGGTTGCTCAGCGCCGGAGCCCTCGTGCTGCCGCTGGTGTCCACGGCGGCGCTGGCCCTGCTCGCCGACCACCGGCTGCGCGGACCCGCCGCGGACAGCTGGTCGTTCGCCGTGTTCGCCGGCCTCGCCCTGTCGGTGAGCGCCGTACCGGTGATCGTCAAGATATTCGCGGATATCGGTGTGCTGCACCGCAACCTGAGCCAGTTGGCGCTGAGCGTGGCCGTCATCGACGACGCCGTCGTATGGATCGGCCTGTCGATCCTCGCGGCGGTGGTTCATCTGGAAGACGCAGGCACCGGGGCCGTCTGGTATGGAGATATGCCGTTGGCGGTGGCGGCCGTCACCGCCCTCGTGCTGATCGCAGTCGTCGCGCGGCACGCGGTCACCGGCGCTGAACGTGATCTCGGCGCCGGCGCGTGCTGTCTGGTCGCGGCGGCGTTCATCACGCTGGGGGCAGTCTTGACCGACCTGGTCGGGCTGGATTCGACGCTCGGCGCCTTCGTGTGCGGCGCGATCGTCGCCGGCGGCCGAATCGTGCCCGTGGCCAAGCTGCAGCCCCTGCGCACAGTGGTGTTGGGAGTGCTGGCGCCGTTGTTCCTCGCCGTGAATGCTCTGTCAGCCGACGTGATGGCCCTGCGCGACCCTGGCCTGGCCCTGGTCGCGGTCGCGGCGGTCGTGTTGGCGATCGCGAGCAAGTCGGCCGGGGCCTACTGCGGCGGCCGCCTCGCCCGGCTCGGGCACCCGGCGTCGATGGCGGTGTCGTCGGCGCTCAACGCCCGCGGCACCGTTCAACTCGTGGTCGCCGCCGCGGGTCTGCGCCTCGGAGTCATCTCCACCGAAGGATTCACGATCCTCGTGCTGGTCGCGCTGGTCACCTCGGCGATGGCCGGACCACTCGTCCGGCGGTATATGCGGCAGATCCCGCCGACCCCCGAGGAGCAGGCACGCGAACGGCTGGTCGATTAGTCGCCGCTGCCTTCGTCGTCACCCATTCCGGGCGCCGGGGTCTCGACGATGGTGGTGGTGACGACCGGGCCCTCGCCGGGCGCGATCACCGGGGTCTCCGGCTGTGTGCTCGGCTCGCTCCCAGGAGCCGGTGGTACCGCGCCGGGCGCGGGGGGCGCAGGCGCGGCCGGGACGGTTGCGGTCGTCGTGGTCGGGGGCGCGGGGGTCGGGGGCTGGCTCGACTCGCTGGTGGTGGTCCCGCACGCGGCGGCCAGCGGTGCGATCACGACGGCGGCGCTGATTCCTGCGGCGGCGGACCACCGGCGCACGGCGCCGTGGTGGGCCGACAGATGCTCGATTCTCATGATGCGACGTCTACCTCGTCAATCGGTGTCAATCGGTATCGCGAACCGCGCGCCATCGACCCGAAGTGCGGTGCTGAAGGGGACCGCGGATAAGGATCGGCGCGGAGCACACAGTGTTGGCCCGAGCCGCGGATAGCCACGTCCGTGGCATTTGTCGATGGCGGTCATTGCTTCCCCACCCAGCACGCGCGGAGGTTACCCATCGTCGCGGGAGTTCAACCCGGTGAGGCGGCAGAGCGCCGCGAAGCCCTCGTCGCTACCGGGCCAGTGAGCGCGCAGGGCCTCGCGGCCGGCCGAGCGGGCCACGCCGCGCAGCGCCACGGCGACGATGATCGCGTCGTCGGCGTAGCCCAGCACCGGGATGAAGTCGGGGATCAGGTCGAACGGCAACGCCAGATATGCGAGCAGCAACCCCAGACGCACCCGCACACCGGTCGGTAGTGACGTGTCGGCGGCGAGCCGGCGGACGAGGCGCAGGACGTCGGGAAGGATCCTCAGTGCCTCGCGCGTCACCCCGCCGCGGGGCCGCGCGACCATCAACACGACCACGAGCGCCAGCCATGTCAGCGAGAGCGCGACGGCGACGCCGATCACGAAGCCCCACACGGTCATCTATCAGATGATGGGGTCATCGCCCGGACGCAGCAGGCGCAGCCAGCGGTAGCCGTATCCGTCGAGGCCGACCTCGAGCCCTCCCTTGGCGTCCAGTTCGTGGACGGACAGTCCGTCCAGCAGATCGACGAGCGTCGACCCCTCCGGCGCGTCCTCGATCTGGATCGGCACCATGCAGCGGTCTGCACCGAAGTTGTGCAGCGCGACCATCGTCCACCCGGTCTTCTCGCGGCAGCAGTGCGCGAGCACCGCCGGGTTGGGCTGGTCGAGCACCTCGGCCGTCGACCACCCGATCTCGGGCTGTTGGCGGTAGGTGTAGATCAGATCGCGGATGAACCACCAGAACGACTGATGGTCGTGGCGCTGGTCGGCGACATTCACATGCTCCGGGCCGTAGAGGCCGTCGGTGAGCGGGCGGGCCAGCCGCCGTGGGTCGGATCTGGAGAAGCCGCCGTTGTCGTCGCGGGTCCACTGCATGGGAACCCGTACGGCGAACCGCCCTGGGATGTCGAGGTTCTCGGCCATCCCGATCTCTTCGCCATAGAACAGGACCGGAGTCCCAGGCAGCGAGAACGCCAGCGAGTAGACCATCCGCATCCGCCGCTCGTCCCCGCCGAGCATCGATGGCAGGCGTCGCCGCAGCCCGCGGCCGTAGAGCTGCATCTCCGGTTCCGGACCGAACGCGTCGAAGATCTCCTGGCGTTCCGATTCGCCGAGTTTGTCGAGCGTGAGCTCGTCGTGGTTGCGAACGAAGTTCGCCCACTGGCTCGTCTCGTCGAGCGGCGGGCGCCCGCGCAGCGCCTCGGAGATCGGGCCGGCGTCGCCGCGGGCCAGTGACAGGTACATGTTCTGCATTCCGATGAAGTCGAACTGCATGTTGAGCCCGTCGCCGTCGTCGCCACCGAAGAACGTCTTCTGATCCTCATAGGGAACGTTCACTTCGCCGAGCAGCACCGCGTCGCCGACCCGCCGGGTGACGAAGTTGCGAACGTCCCCGAGGTATTCGTAGGGGTCGAATACACCCGGGTCGCCCGGCGCACCGTCGCGGGCGAACAGGAACGGGACGGCGTCGACCCGGAACCCCGAGACGCCGAGCTGCAGCCAGAAGCCCAACGTGCGTGAGATCTCCTCCTGCACTTTGGGGTTCGCGATATTCAGGTCGGGCTGGTGCTTGTAGAAGTGATGCAGGTACCACTCGTCGGTCTTGGGATCCAACTCCCAGATGCTGTCCTCCTGGTCGGGGAAGACGACGTCGGCCGGGTCCGACTTGGGTTCGGTCGCGCTCCACACGTAGTAGTCGCGGTACGGGTCGTCTTTGCTGCGCCGGGCGGACTTGAACCACGGGTGGGCGTCGGAGGTGTGGTTCATGACGAAGTCGATGATCACGCGGATGCCCTTGGACCGAGCGGTGCGCACCAACTCGACGAAGTCACCCAGGTTACCGAGACGCTGATCGACCCCGAAGAAGTCGACGATGTCGTAACCGTCGTCCTTGCGGGCGGTCGGATAGAACGGCATCAGCCACAGGCAGGTGATGCCGAGATCGAACAGGTACTCGATGCGCTCGGTCATGCCTCGGATGTCGCCGCTGCCATCGCCGTTCCAGTCGTAGAACGTCTCGATGTCGGCGCAGTAGAACACCGCGTTCTTCCACCAGAGGTCGCCGGTCTCGATCTTCCTCACGCGATGGCCGCGCTCGTCGACGGAGCAGTCGGGGAGAGTTGCGGCAGCACATGCTCACCGAAGGCGTCGATGAAGCCTGCCTGCTCTTTGCCGACGAAGTGCAGGTAAAGCTCCTCCCAGCCTTGCTCCACATACTCGGCGAGCCACTCCGCATGGCGGGCGAGGTCCGCCGAAACCCGTACCGCGCCACCAACCTTCTCCGCCGAGACGGCGCTGCCGACCACGTCGAACGCCTCCACCGTCTCGGTATCCCACGACACCGGTGGATCGAAGACGTTGTTGCGCCACTGGTCGTGCGCGATCGCCATGGCCTCGTCATCGGTGCGCGCCCAGCTCAGGTGGATCTGGAGCCGGGCCGGGCCGCGCCCACCGGCCTCCCGGTACGCGTCGAGGATCTGGCGCAGTTTGTCGGGCGGCTGGTTGACCGTGATCAGTCCGTCGGCCCAGGCGGCGTGGCGGGCGGCCGTCTGCGGCGTGACCGCCGGCCCCACGAGGTCGGGCACCACCTCGGGCCGCGTCCACAGGCGAGCCCGGTTGACCTCAACCAGGCCCTCGTGGCTGACCTCCTCACCGCGCAGAAGGCGGCGGATGACGTCCACACACTCGACGAGGCGTGCGTCGCGCACCTCCTTGCGGGGCCATACCTGCCCGGTGATCCGCTCGTTGGACGCCTCACCCGAGCCCAGCGCCGCCCAGAACCGACCGGGGAACATCTGGGCCAGCGTGGCGACGGCCTGGGCGATGATCGCCGGGTGGTAGCGCTGGCCGGGTGCGTTGACGACGCCGAAGGGCAGAGCGGTGGTGGCGAGCGCGGCGCCGAGGAACGCCCAGGCGAACCCGGATTCCCCCTGCCGTTCGCTCCACGGACTGAAATGGTCGGAAGACATGCCTGCGGTGAAGCCGGCCCGCTCGGCGTGCTGGACGTCCTTGAGAAGCTGGGCGGGGTCGATCTGTTCGTGTGAGCAGTGGAAGCCGATGACGGTCATACCCCCCGCATACCCCGAACCGGCCTTCGTCAATGGTCTCGGGCGTCAGCCCTCGTCGCCGGTATCACCCGGATCGCCGCTGCCGCCCTCACCGTCACCCATGCCAGGTGCCTCGGTGTTGCCGCCCGTGGTGCCGCCGGGTCCCTCACCGGGCGGGACGGTGGGTGTCTCGGGCCGGGTGGTCGCGCCGCTTTTCGGGAGCGGGTGCGGCGGGGGAGCCGGCACCGGGCACGGCCGGCGATGCGGGTTGCGTCGGGTCGCCGGTGCCGTACCGGCCGGTGCGGGCGAAGCTGGGGTCGTGGTCGCCGGGGCGCTCGTCGAGGTGGTCGGGGTGGTTGTCGAGGTCGTCGACGTCTCGCCGGTTTCCTCGCTGCCGCCGCACGCGACGGCCAGTGGTGCGAACACCACGGCCGCACCGATGGCGACGACGGTGGTCCAGCGCCGTTGCTCAGTTCATGCTGCGGGCTCTACCCGGTCAATCGTTCCTCGAACCCCGTGAACGGCATGGCGGAGAACGATTGACACGGTGCGCACAGACCGGGCCCGAGTCGGGGGTAGCCACATCCGTGACAGTCGTCGATGGCCACTACTGCATCCCCGTTAAGCACGGGGGCAGGTTACCCAGACCGGTGCCGATCCAACCCGGTCGAACTGTGGAGCCTCCTGTCAGGATTGAACTGACGACCTACGCTTTACAAGAGCGTTGCTCTACCGCTGAGCTAAGGAGGCGTGTCTCGTTGGACTGCCAGAGCTTATCGGCTTCTCCCCGGCTCCACTATTCGCAGTGCTGTGCTCGCTCGAAAAGTGGGTCGCTTCGGCGGGCGCCGGGCGGTGCGCGCCCTGGACATGGCCGATCGGTCGGGCGGTCCGTCAACAGATCGCTACGGAATCCACCGACGCCGTAGTTGTCGGCGCCCCAGGCTAGCGTCGATCTGTGTCGACGACCGGTCTCGGGTGTGGAAACGTTGTGGCGGCCGGCCGTGCAAAGTCGCCCAGGCTCGTTCGTCGATGACCGGTCACTCGTCGACGTCGATCACCCGTTGGGAGCGCACCGGGGTGGTCGGCATGCGCCGGCCGAGCCTGCGGCCGGGCAGCGGGATCCGGTCGGCAATATTGCTCAGCGGGTTGACCACCTGACTGAGTGAGATCACGGCGTCGCGTAGCGCTTCGACCGTCGGCGCCAACGCTTCCAGGCCCGGCGTCAACCGATTCAACGTGTCGGCGACGTCGGCGAGCTGTTCCAGCGGCCCGTTGCGGGCCGTCAGCTTGTCGACGAGCCCGCCCTCGGCCAGCAGCCGGTCCGCCAGACCGTCTTCGGCCAGCAGCCGTTCGATCAGGCCGTCCTCGTCGAGCAGCTGGTCGACGAGCCCGCCGGGTTCGATCGCCCGCATCAGCCCGCCGTCGTCCTGGGTCAACCGGTCCAGCACACCACCCGGTGCGGTGAGCCGGTCGATGACGCCGCCCGGTTTGAGGAGCCGGTCGACGGGTCCGTCCGGCGCGAGCGCACGTCCGAGTGGCTGGTCCTCGTCCATCAACCGGGCCAGGCGGTTGGCCCGCCCCACGGCGTCGTTGATGCCCAGAACCTGCGCGAAGGCGCTCGGGTTCGCCCCGATCCGGGCATCACCCTCGCCGAGGGTCGCCTTGGCCACGCCTACCGCCGAGGTGGCGACGCCCAACCCGGTCTCCGCGACGGCGAGCCCGATGCGCGCCGGGGCGGTCGCGAGCTGCATCAGGCTCTTGCCGAGATCCATCTCGCCAGTCTATGGACAATGCAAGCGCGAACTCACAGAGATCTCACAGCCAACCAGCAGGATTACTCCAAGGCCCATGCTGGACTCTGAGTTCATGGCCATGGCTGCGTTATCAGAGACCACTCCCGAGGCCCGGGTCCTCGTCGTCGACGACGAGGCCAACATCGTCGAACTGCTGTCGGTCAGCTTGAAGTTCCAGGGTTTCGAGGTGCACACCGCCTCCGACGGGGCATCGGCCCTCGACAAAGCCCGAGACGTCCGGCCCGACGCGGTGATCCTTGACGTGATGATGCCCGGCATGGACGGCTTCGGACTGCTGCGCCGCCTGCGCGCCGACGGCATCGACGCACCCGCGTTGTTCCTGACCGCCCGGGATTCACTGCAGGACAAGATCGCCGGGTTGACCCTCGGCGGCGACGACTACGTCACCAAACCGTTCAGCCTCGAAGAGGTCGTCGCGCGGCTGCGGGTGATCCTGCGCCGCACCGGCCGCGGCGCCGAGGAACCCAAGACCTCGCGGCTGAGCTTCGCCGACATCGAACTCGACGAGGACACCCACGAGGTGTGGAAGGCCGGCGAACCGGTGTCGCTGTCGCCGACGGAGTTCACGCTGCTGCGGTACTTCATCATCAACGCGGGCACGGTGCTGTCGAAGCCGAAGATCCTCGACCACGTCTGGCGGTATGACTTCGGCGGTGACGTGAACGTGGTCGAGTCCTACGTCTCGTATCTGCGCCGCAAGATCGACACCGGCGAGAAACGCCTGCTGCACACGCTGCGCGGCGTCGGGTACGTCCTGCGCGAGCCGCGGTAGTGCGCAGCGGCGTGCCCCTGCGGCTGGGTCTGGTGGCCGCGACGCTGGTGCTCGTCGCACTGGGGCTGCTGGCCTCCGGCATCGCCGTGACGTCGATCATGCGGCACAGCCTGGAGAGCCGGGTGGATCAGACACTGCTCGACGCGTCGCGCAGTTGGGCGCAGGCGCCACGCCAGCTGCCGGTGACGCCGCTGGCGGGTCCCAACCCGGCCCGCCCGCCGTCGAACTTCTACGTCAGGGGAACCGGCCCCGACGGGCGGATGTGGACCGCCGTCAACGACCGCGAAGCAGAACCCCTGCTGCCGGCCGACAACGACGTGGGTCCCGATCCCGTCACCGTGGGGTCGGTCAACCACTCCAATGTGGAATGGCGTGCGATGACCGTCCGTGGCCCCGACGGGGAGCTGACGACGGTGGCGATCGACCTGTCCGAAGTGCAGTCGACGGTGCGCGCGCTGGTCTGGTCGCAGGTCGGTATCGGGGCGGCTGTGTTGCTGATCCTCGGTGTCGTGGGTTATGCCGTGGTGCAACGCAGCCTTCGCCCGCTCGCGGAGGTCGAGGAGACGGCGGCGGCGATCGCGGCGGGTCAGCTCGACCGCCGGGTGCCGCAACGGGACCCCCGCACCGAGGTGGGTCGGCTCTCGTTGGCGCTCAACGGAATGCTGGCGCAGATCCAGCAGGCGGTCGCGTCCTCGGAGTCCTCAGCGGATGCCGCGCGTACCTCCGAGGAGCGGATGCGCCGGTTCATCACCGATGCCAGCCACGAGTTGCGCACACCGCTGACGACGATCCGCGGCTTCGCCGAGTTGTACCGTCAGGGCGCCGCGCGCGACGTCGAGATGTTGATGAGCCGCATCGAGAGCGAATCGCGCCGGATGGGGTTGCTCGTCGAGGATCTGCTGCTGTTGGCGCGTCTGGACGCGCAGCGACCGCTGGAGCAGCACCGAGTGGACCTGCTGGCGCTGGCCACCGATGCCGTGCACGACACCCGGTCGATCGCGCCGTTGCGCACGATCACGCTGCAGGTGCTCGACGGGCCCGGCACACCGGAGGTGCTGGGTGACGAAGCACGGCTGCGGCAGGTGCTGGGCAATCTGGTCGCCAACGCGTTGCAGCACACGCCGAAGAACGCAGGCATCACGGTGCGGGTGGGCACCGATGAGAACAACGCGGTGCTCGAGGTGTGTGACGAGGGGCCGGGGATGACCGAGGAGGACGCGCGCCGGGTGTTCGAGCGGTTCTACCGCACCGACTCGTCGCGGGCACGGGAGAGCGGCGGGACCGGGCTGGGACTGTCGATCGTCGATTCGCTGGTGCGGGCCCACGGCGGGTCGGTCCGGGTGACGACGGCGCCAGGGCAGGGCTGCCGCTTCACGGTGAACATGCCGCGGTTTAGCGACGTGACCTTCGAAACCGCTTGACCGTCAGCCGATTTCGGCGAGCGCGGCCTTGATCTTGGCCTGCGCGTCGTCGAGGGACTCCGGCGACGGGTTGTTGTCGACTCCTGCGAATCCGAAGTCGGTGAGGTTGTAGGCCGGGAAGACGTGCACGTGCAGGTGCGGCACCTCGAGGCCGGCGATGATGACGCCGGCGCGTTCGGCGCCGAACGCCTTGACGACCGCCTTGCCGATCAGCTGCGAGACTTCCATGACGCGGGCGAACACCTGCGGCTCGATGTCCTGCCACTGGTCGATCTCGGCGCGGGGCACCACCAGCGTGTGGCCCTGGGTCATCGGCGCGATGGTCAGGAACGCGACGATCTCATCGTCCTCGTAGACGAATCGGCCCGGCAGTTCTCCGTTGATGATCTTCGTGAAGACAGTCGCCATGGCCCCGAGCATAGTGAGGGTCAGGCGGGGGTTGGCTCGGGGCGTGAGGCGATGTGGCGCCTGACCAAGCGATTCATGCCGGCACTCATAGTCGAGCAACGCATCGGTCCGTCATCGAAGGTCGATCGATGATCAGCGGCGCGGGCAGGCGCTCTCGAGCGCCTGCAGTTCCCCGCGTAACTCGGTCGTTACTTCCCCATAGGCCTTCGCTGACGGCGGTGGCTCCACATCTAGGACGTCGCGGGAACTGCTCTCGCTGCGAAACTTCCGGATTACAACGACGGTTTGGTCGGCCAATTCCGCCGCTCGCTGCGCGTGCTCCGCTAGTTCGGGCTTGGTTACCTCAGCGGCGTGCTGCTGCATTCCCTCGGCCCAAGCCTGGTAGTCGCTCTCGCTGGGGGCCGACGGCTCGTCATGTGAACCTGCAGCGGGGGTGTGCGTACGGGATTGCAACAACGCCAGCTGTGACTCATTGAAGGCAACCAGCTCGTCGACTGCCCGGCATGGGTTTGACTGGGCACGTAGCACGACGACGGCGACGGCGACAGCGACTACCGCCACCCCAACCATCGCGGCCCACCAGCGTCGGTGCGGACCCATCCAGCGGCGCTGTGGCAGTTGACGCCGAGAAGCGTCGGTGTCTCCTGGCGTCACCGAATGTTCCCGGAGCCATCGTCGTACCGGCTGGTCTGCTTATCGTCGTGCTGCGGTGCGTGAAACTCCGTTGGAGACGGACGCATGGTGGTGGGCCAGCTAGGGTTGACGTAAGTGTCAGCGCGACCGGCGCGTATGCGGCGGAAGTACCAGGCACTCAGTGCGATGAAACATGCGACGGCCGTCAATGATATTGCCGCAGTAAGGACGTCCATCTGCGGCTCCTTTCAGCTATGGAAGTCGGAAGACTTCGGGTTAGTACAGCTCTCGCCAAGCAGGGGCAATGTCCATCTTCACCTGAACCACCGGGCTAATGCTTCTTCCGTGGCAGTGGAGGGCGGCTGTCACGGGGGATTGCAGGCAAAGTGTTTCGAGTTGATGATGACGGAGTGTCGCTGGTGGACCCGGCCGAGCTCATGGCCGACCGCCACCTTTCGGACCCGGATACGGGCCACACCGCACCGCCGCAAACTGTCCGCTATCGCCGCCCTACGCTGAGCCCCCGATGACCCCGTGCAACTCCTCGACGGTCCACGGCGGTGAGTCGTGGTGGTCCCGATACCCGAGGAATCCGGGGGAGGGCCGCGCGAACTCACCGACGAAGCCGCCGGCCGCGATGAAGATCCGACCCGTCACATCGCGTGCCTGATCGCTGACCAGATATGCGTACGTCGGCGCCACATACTCCGGCGGGGCCGCGTCGAGCGCGCCCTGCAGGCTGACGTCGTCGAGCAACCCGCGCCGGTTCAGCTCCGTCACGTGTGATTCGTACTCCGGACCCGTCGACAACCGTGTCCTGGCGCCCGGGCACACGACGTTGGCGCGCACGCCGTGTTCGGCCAGCTCCGCGGCGATCGCCAACGTCAGCGCGTTCACCGCACCCTTGCCGGCCGGATAGCCCGTCCCTCCGTAGTCACCCAGGTAGGCAAAGGAACTCGTGTTGACGATCGCCCCACCGCCTTGCGCCACCATTCGCGGCGCCGCCGCCCGGCACGTCTCGAACACTGTGCCCAGGTGTGCGTCGAGCAGGTCGCGGAACTGTGTGGAGCTCACGTTCAGGATCGACGATCCGGGCGGCTCCGCGGTACCCGCACAGTTCACCAGGATGTCGATGCGGCCGAATTCGCGCACGCATCGCTCGATCAGTGCGTCGGCAACCTCGGGATCGGCCGGTGAGCCCACGCATCCGACACCCGAGACACGTTGTGCGGCTTCGTCCACCGCATCGGCGTCCCGTCCGCTCACCACCACCCCGGCACCTCGCGCGGCGAGCAGTTCGGCGACCGCGAGGCCGATGCCCCGCGTGCCGCCGACCACCACCGCACCCCGCCCGGCGAGCGGTTGCGTGCCGCTAATCGCCCTTGGCCTCTTCGAACGTCATCGAGTCCATGTTCCAGTAACCGCGCAGATTCGTGATCAGGCCCGCATCGTTCACCCGGTAGGTGAACACGCCGCGGACCGTGGCGACGAAACCGTTCGGGAACTCCGTCCGCAGCACCAGGATGTAGGCGATCTCGGTCGGCGAGCTCGACGGGAACGTCGCCTCACAGGTGACCGTGAGCGTGTTCGGCCCGATGTTTGCGTCGTAGAACGCCGCGACGGCGTCCTTGCCGCGCACCCCGGTTCCGTCCGGGTTGGTCACTGCCTCGCCGATCGGGTCCTCGATGAGGACGTCGTCGGCCATCAGGGCCAGCCAGCCCTCTTTGTCGCCGGATTGGACGCATCGCCACGACGACCGCGACGCGGCGACCACCGGTGACTGCTCGACCGTTTCAGTGCTGTTGTCGGGCATGGCCTACCGGTCGTCGTCGCTGAAGCGGATGATGCCGCGGATGTTCTTGCCCTCCAGCATGTCGGAGTATCCGTCGTTGATCTGCTCCAGCTTGTACTGCCGGGTGATCATGTCGTCGAGGTTGAGCTTGCCCGCCTTGTACATCGACAGCAGCTGCGGGATGTCGTAGTGCGGGTTACCGCCACCGAAGATGGTGCCCTGCAGGTTCTTCTGCAGCAGGGTCAGCATCGCGAGGTTCAGCGTCACCTGGGTGTCCATCATGCTGCCGATGGCGGTGAGCACGCAGGTGCCACCCTTGGACGTCAGGTTGACGTAGTTGTCGACGTCCTGGCCGTGCAGCTCACCGACGGTGACGATGACCTTCTTGGCCATCAATCCCTGGGTCACCTCGGCAACGCCTGCGAACGCGGACTCCAGATCCGGGTAGGCGTGGGTGGCCCCGAACTTGAGCGCGGCGTCGCGCTTCCACTCGACCGGCTCTATGACGAAGAGGTTGCGCGCACCCGCGTTGACCGCACCCTGCAGCGCGGACATGCCGACGCCGCCGACGCCGATCACCGCGACGTCGTCACCGGGCCGGATGTCACCGGCGCGGACGGCCGAGCCGTAGCCCGTGGTGACGCCGCAGCCGACCAGGCAGGCCACCTCGAACGGGATCGACGGATCGATCTTCACGACCGAGCTCTTATGCACGACCATGTACGGGCTGAACGTGCCCAGCAGCGTCATGGGAAAGACGGGCTGTCCCTTGGCGTGGATGCGGTGGGTGTTGTCGGACACCGCGGTGCCGCCCAGCAGCCCGGCACCCAGGTCGCACAGGTTGCGCAGCCCGGCCTGACACGACGGGCAGCGCCCGCAGGACGGGATGAACGACAACACGACGTGGTCGCCCGGAGCGACGTCCTCGACGCCGGGCCCGACCTCGGTGACGATGCCGGCGCCCTCGTGACCGCCCAGCACCGGGAACCCGGCCATCGGGATTCCGCCTGTGACCAGATGGTGGTCGGAGTGGCACATGCCCGACGCTTCCATCTGGATCTTGACTTCGTCCTGGACCGGATCGCCGATCTCGATCTCCTCGATCGACCACGGTTGGTTGAACTCCCAGATGAGGGCGCCTTTGGTCTTCATCTTGCCTGCTTTCCTTCGGAGAACGTCTCGGCCATCAGCCTAGTGACGCATGTCTCAGTGGGCTCTCGACGGGTGTCAAACTACACGCGACCACGGTCACCAGATCGGGACGGGGGCCTGTCCGAGCGGGTGGTAACCGGGGAGTTTCTCGCCGGCCATACTGCGCTCGATCCGCTTCTGCATGCCGGCGCTCAGATCGCCGGTCTCGATCAGCTTGAGGAACATCTTCGACACGTGGCCGAAGTCGAAGAAGTCGCGCTGCCACTCGATCTTGAGATTGCCGTCGAGGCGGAACCAGCTGCCGCCGATGCCGTAGATCTCATCCTGGGTGCCATCCGACTTGTTGACGATCTGCTTCCAGAAGCCGACGACCTCGCCTTGCTTGTCGTCGATGAGCACCTTCTGGTACTCGTAGTTCCAGTTCTCGAGGCCTTCCATCTCCAGGCCCAGCGCGACGTCACGGATCTCGTCGATGCCGACACACATGACGTCTTCCTTCGGCCCGATGTTCCAGCCGTACGTGGCGTCCTCGGTGTAGAAGTCGGCCAGGGGCTTCCAGTCGCCCTTGTGCTCGGCGTCCCGGTTGGCCTGCAACCACCGCTCGACCCAGCCTTCGAGTTGTTCCCTCGGGATAGACGGCATCGTCACTCATCCTCTTCTGTGATGGACAGCGCTTGCGTGGGACATGCCCACACCGCCTGTTCGACTTCAGCCCGATCCTCATCGGGCCCTTCGGTTTTGAGAATCTCGACCTGACCGCGTTTCGGGACGCGGAAATAGTCCGGTGCCTCCAGCTCGCACATGGCGTGACCCTGGCACAGGTCCATGTCGAGCGCGATCTTGAATCCCATGATGACCGTGCCTACACCCGCCTGCGGTAACGCACTTTGGCGGGCCGCTCGAGCTGGACCACCATCTTCGAATGGTCGTTGCGGTAACTGTCCGCGGGTTGAGCCATCTCGAACTCGTACTCGCGCAACAGGACCGAGAAGATCGCCTTGATCTGCATGGTGGCGAACGCCGCGCCGACGCAGCGGTGCCGGCCCGCGCCGAAGGGGATCCACGTCCACCGGTTGACGACGTCGGCCTGTTCGGGCTTGTTGTAGCGGTCCGGCTTGAACGCGTCCGGATCCGGGAAGTCCTCGGGGATCCGGTTGGAGATCGCCGGTGAGGCGGCGACGAAATCGCCCTTGTGGATCGGGAAGCCCTCCACCTCGAACTCACCCTTGGCCACGCGCATGAGGATGATCAGCGGCGGGTGCAGGCGCAGCGTTTCCTTGACGACGTTGTCGAGCAACGGAATCTGGCGCAGCGCATGGAAGCTCACCTCTTGCCCGTCGGAATAGAGGTCGTCGAGTTCGGCGATGATGTCGCGGTAGACGTCGGGGTTGCGCAGCAGCTCGATCAACGTCCACGACGAGGTGCCCGAGCTGGTGTGGTGGCCGGCGAACATCAGCGAGATGAACATGCCCGTGACCTCGTCGGCCGAGAACCGCGGGTTGCCGTCGTCGTCCTTGATCGAGACCAGTACGTCGAGCATGTCGCGATCCGCCTTGTCCTTCGGCGGATTGGCGAGGCGACCTTCCATGATCTCCTGAACCAGCGCAACCAGTTTCACACGCGATTCGTCACGGATCCGGAAGCTCTCGATGTCCATGTAGGGGTCGACGTAGCAGAGCGGGTCGGTGCCGCGCTCCAGTTCGTGGTAGTACTTCGCGAAGCGGCTGTCGAGCTGTTCGCGGAATTTGAGCCCGATCAGGCAGGCCGTGGAGGTGTAGATGGTCAGCTCGGAGAAGAAGTCGAGCAGTTCGATCTCGCCCTCGTCACCCCAGTTGGCGATGATCTTCTTGACCTCGCCCTCGATGGTGGCGGCGTGGCCCTTCATCTGTTCCCCGCGCAGCGCGGAGTTGTGCAGCATCTCCTTGCGCCGCTCGGGGCTGGCGTCGAACACCACGCCCTCGCCGAAGATCGGCGTCATGAACGGGTACGCCTCCGCCTGATCGAGATCCTCGTCGGCGGAACGGAAGAAGAACTCGTTGGCTTCGGCGCCGGACAGGAAGACGACGTGCTTGTCGACGAGCTGGAACCACCCGACGTTGCCGCATTCGGAGCGGATGCGGTTCATCAACCCGATCGGATCGGTGCGGAACTCCTCGAGGTGTCCGTGTTCTTCTTCGCCGCCGGAGACCCGGGGCACGATCGCTGATGACATTCCCCGGTCGCTCCGCTCCTGCCCTTCGGTGGTCATTTCAGGTTCTCCGCGTTCAGCCTCAGCTGCTGGCGTTCGGCGGGCGCGTTCGCCAGCGGCGCTTCGGGCTGCAGTTCCATGTTGGCGATGTAGCCCCCGCGCGGTGTCTCGGCGACGAAGGTGATGGCGCGCGCGAGATCGGAGGCGCGCAGGAAGTAGTCGTGGCGCGCCTGCCCCCACTTGGCCCAGTCCTCCAGCGCCGGACCGATCTTCTCGGCGGGCAGGCTCCAGCCCATCGACGTCTTCGTGGGGCCGGGGTGCACGATCGACGCACGCACGCCGGTGCCCTCGAGTTCCATCTGGAAGTTGTTCACCATGGCGACCAGGGCGGCCTTGGCGGCGCCGTAGGCGCCCATGTGGGGGCGCTGGCGCAGGGCGACGTCGGAGCCGACGAAGATCAGG
This sequence comes from Mycolicibacterium baixiangningiae, assembly GCF_016313185.1. Taxonomy (NCBI): domain Bacteria; kingdom Bacillati; phylum Actinomycetota; class Actinomycetes; order Mycobacteriales; family Mycobacteriaceae; genus Mycobacterium; species Mycolicibacterium baixiangningiae. The sequence continues at coordinate 4,997,420 of NZ_CP066218.1, read as the reverse complement.
TCGCCGCGCTGACGCTCGAGCATGCCGGGTAGCACCGCCGCGGCCAGTCGGTTGGCGCCCACGAGGTGGACCTGCAGCTGCGATTCGAACTCGTCGGTGGTGATCTCGGCGAGTTTCCCGAAGTAGGTGTCACCCGCACCGGCCACCAGGACCTCGATGTCGCCGAGGGCGTCCACCGATTGGGAGACGAAGGATTTCACCGAATTCGGGTCGGTCACGTCGAGGTGGAACCCGACGGCTTCACCGCCGTCGGCGTTGATCTTCCCGACGAGGTCCTCGAGTTTCTCGACGCGGCGTGCGCCCAGCGCGACGGGGAACCCGCGCGCGGCGAGGGCGATCGCGCTGGCCTCGCCGATTCCCGACGATGCTCCGGCGACGATGGCCGGCCGGCGGTCGGGCAGGGGTGCGAAACGTGGCATCTATCTGGTCTCCACTGTGATCGGAAGATGGGCGAACCCGCGGACATTGCTCGAGTGGACTCGGACGGCGCCGGCCTCGTCGACCTCGTATCCGCGGATCCGTGTGAAGAGCTCGGTCAACGCCACCCGGGCCTCCATGCGGGCCAGGTGGGCGCCGAGGCAGAAGTGCGCGCCACTGCCGAAACTCATGAGCTTGGAACCGATCTCGCGACCGATCACGTAGGAGTCGGGATCGTCGAAGACACGCTCGTCGCGGTGGGCCGAGCCGGGGAGCAGCAGCAGCACGTCGCCGTCGGGGATTCGGGTGTCATACAGCGTGAGGTCGCCCACCACCGTGCGGGCCAGGATCTGGCTGGAGGTGTCGTAGCGCAGCGTCTCCTCCACCCACAGCGGGACCGTGGAGGTGTCGTCGTAGACCCGGGTCAGCTGGTCGGGGTTCTTGTGGCCCCAGAATGCGGCATTGGCAAGCAGTTTCGTGGTCGTCTCGTTGCCGGCGATCACCATCAGGAACATGAACCCGAGCACTTCTTCGTCGGTCAGCCGGTCCCCGTCGATCTCGGCTTCGAGCAGCGCCGAGGTCAGGTCGTCGGTCAGCTTCTTGCGACGCTCGGCGACCATGTCCTGGTAGTAGACGATGAGGTTGAGCGACGCCTCGATCGCTTCGGCGGGGACGTCGTTGACCCCGTCTTCGCGGTGCATCACCCCGTCGGCCAGCGCGCGGATGCGGTCCCGGTCGGCCTCGGGGACACCCATGAGCTCCGAGATGACGTCCATCGGCAGCTTGCCGGCGAATTCGGCGACGTAGTCGACGGTTCCGTCGGCATCGGCCTTCTCGAGCATCGTCTCGAGATGCTTACGGGTCAGCTCGGTCACCCGCGGTTCCAGTTCGCGGATGCGCCGCGGGGTGAACCCCTTCGAGACCAGGGTGCGCAGCCTCAGGTGGGCGGGATCGTCCATTGCGAGGAACGACATCGTCTTCGACGCGTGCGGTCCCCGGGACACCGGGTCCAGTGAGACGCCGAACTTGTTCGACAACGTCGTGCTGTTGCGGAAGCCCTGCAGGACATCGGCATGGCGCGAGAGTGCCCAGAAGCCCAGCTGCTCGTTGCGGTACAGCGGCGCGTCGTCGCGCAGCCGCTGGTAGTACGGGTAGGGGTCCTCGTGGAAGTCGTAGTCATACGGGTCGAGCACGACATCGCTGGTCAGGGTCACTGGTCGTCTCCCAAGATGAGGCCGACCACGTAGGTGAGCCGGTCGGCGATCTGGTGGTAGCTGAAGGCGCCGCTGCCGGCATTGACCAACGCGCCGAAGAACGTCATCTCCAGCGCCGACACCTTGCGGGAATCGGCACCGGGCCCGATGGCAGAGGTGATGCGTTTGTGGATCTCGGCACCGATGCGCTCCCGCGCCGCGCGGACGGCGGCGTCGCTGTTGCTCAGCAGTGCGGTGGTGCAGGCGGCTGCCACTTCGGGTTCGTCGGCGAGCATCAGGGCCATGCTGCGCAAGGCCTTGTCCACACGCGTGGGCATGCTGTCGTTGACGTCGGTGAAATACGGCACCTGACGGATGAGGTCGAGGTACACCTCGGCGATCAGGTGGTTCTTCGACGAGAAGTACGTGTACGCAGTGGCTGGGGCGACCTTCGCGCGGGCGGCCACCGCCCGGACCGTGAGGTCGGCGTAGGACGATTCGCGCAGCATCTCGACGCCGGCGGACAACACCTTGCGGAAGGTTTCCTCCTGCCGGCGGTTGCGCGGCGTCTCTGTGAGCGCGGCCACTGCTTCACTGGACACATGTCCAAGTTAGCCGAACGCAGGGGCGCGAAGCAAGCACCGGTTTTCTACACCGGCTTCCAGCTGGGCGTTTCGGGCTTCCGTCGCGAACGTCGAGGTCGGATGCTTGCCACCCCGGTGGATGGGCGTCTATGGTTCGGAGGAATAGAGCCGGACAGTTGTCCAGTGATGCGAATGGGAGTTCGGATGCCGATACTGGCCAATGGCGAGAGCCGACTGCTCATCGACGGGAAGCTGGTCGCGGGCACGGGAGGGACATTCCCCACCGTGAACCCGGCGACCGAGGAAGTGCTCGGCGTGGCCGCCGACGCCGACACCGACGACATGGGCCGCGCGATCGCCGCCGCCCGGTCTGCGTTCGACGACACCGACTGGTCGACGAACACCGAATTGCGGGTCCGCTGCCTGCGTCAGCTCAAGGACGCACTGCGCGAACACGTCGAGGAGTTGCGCGACATCACCATCGGGGAGGTCGGCGCACCCCGGATGCTGACCTCCGGCGCGCAGCTGGAGGGCCCGATCGACGATCTCGCCTTCGCGGCCGATACGGCCGAAACCTACGAATGGCGCACCGATCTCGGTCACGCCACACCGCAGGGCATCCCGACTCGCCGCACGCTGGCCCGCGAGGCGGTCGGCGTCGTCGGTGCCATCACTCCGTGGAACTTCCCGCACCAGATCAACCTCGCCAAGGTTGGGCCGGCACTGGCGGCGGGCAACACGCTGATCCTGAAACCGGCGCCCGACACCCCGTGGTGCGCCGCGGCGGTCGGCGAGATCATCGCCGAACACACCGATTTTCCGCCGGGCGTCATCAACGTCGTCACCTCCAGCGACCATGCCGTCGGCGCATTGCTGTCCCAGGACCCGCGGGTGGACATGGTGTCGTTCACCGGATCGACGGCGACCGGCCGCGCTGTGATGACCGATGCCGCCGTGACGATCAAAAAGGTGTTCCTGGAACTCGGCGGCAAGTCGGCGTTCCTGGTGCTCGACGACGCCGATCTGGCCGGCGCCTGCTCGATGGCGGCGTTCACCGCCGCGATGCACGCCGGACAGGGCTGCGCCATCACCACTCGACTGGTGGTGCCGCGGGCCCGTTACGACGAGGCCGTGGAAGCGGCGGCCGCGACCATGGGGTCGATCAAGCCGGGCGACCCGACCAGCAAGCGCACCGTGTGCGGTCCGGTGATCTCCGCCCGCCAGCGCGACCGCGTGCAGAGCTATCTCGACCTGGCGTTGCAGGAGGGCGGCCGATTCGCCTGCGGCGGTGGCCGTCCGGCCGACCGTGACACCGGCTTCTTCATCGAGCCGACGGTGATCGCGGGACTGGACAACAACGCCCGGGTGTCGCAGGAGGAGATCTTCGGACCCGTCCTGACGGTGATCGCCCACGACGGCGACGACGACGCCGTCCGCATCGCCAACGACTCCCCCTACGGGTTGAGTGGCACGGTGTTCGGCGGCGACGACGACCGTGCGCAGGCGGTGGCGGCGCGACTGCGGGTCGGCACCGTCAACGTCAACGGTGGCATCTGGTACTCCGCGGACGCACCGTTCGGCGGCTACAAGCAGTCCGGCATCGGCCGCGAGATGGGCGCCGCCGGATTCGAAGAGTACACCGAGATCAAACTCATTGCGACAGCAGCGAACTGAGGAGTTTCGATGGTCAATTACGGCGACGACTTCAAGGACAAGGTCGCGATCGTCACCGGGGCGGGTGGCGGTATCGGTCAGGCATACGCCGAGGCGCTCGCCCGTGAGGGCGCCGCGGTCGTGGTGGCCGACATCAACCTCGAGGGCGCCCAGAAGGTCGCCGACGGCATCAGTGGTGAAGGCGGCAATGCCCTTGCGGTACGGGTCGACGTCTCCGAGCCGGATTCGGCCAAAGAGATGGCCGCGCAGACCCTCTCCGAGTTCGGCGGGATCGACTACCTGGTCAACAACGCCGCCATCTTCGGTGGAATGAAGCTCGACTTCCTGATCACCGTCGACTGGGAGTACTACAAGAAGTTCATGAGCGTGAACCTCGACGGTGCGTTGGTGTGCACCCGGGCGGTGTACCGCAAGATGGCCAAACGTGGGGGCGGGGCGATCGTCAACCAGTCGTCGACCGCGGCGTGGCTGTACTCGAACTTCTACGGGCTGGCGAAGGTCGGCATCAACGGCCTCACCCAGCAGCTGGCCACCGAACTGGGCGGGCAGAACATCCGCGTCAACGCGATCGCGCCCGGACCGATCGACACCGAGGCCAACCGGACGACCACGCCGCAGGAGATGGTGGCCGACATCGTCAAGGGCATCCCCCTGTCGCGGATGGGCCAGCCCGAGGACCTCGTCGGGATGTGCCTGTTCCTTCTGTCGGATCAGGCCAAGTGGGTCACCGGCCAGATCTTCAATGTCGATGGCGGACAGATCATCCGGTGATGAGCGCCGACGACCTGAAGTACGGCTACATCGGCCTCGGCAACATGGGCGCGCCGATGGCGAAACGCCTGACGAACTGGCCGGGCGGGCTGATCGTGTTCGACGTGCGCACCGACGCCATGACGCCGTTGGTAGAAGCCGGCGCATCGCTGGCCGACAGCGTCGCCGACGTCGCGGCCGCCGACATCATCAGCATCACCGTGCTCAACGACGAACAGGTGCGGGGCGTGGTCGCCGAACTCGTCCCGCACGCCAAGGCTGGCACCGTCATCGCGATCCACTCGACCATCAGCCCGGACACCGCGGTGCAGCTCGCCGCGGAGCTCGAGCCGCAGGGCATCCACGTCGTCGACGCCCCGGTCAGCGGCGGCGCGAGCGCCGCCGAGAAGGGCGAGCTCGCCGTCATGGTGGGGGCGGAGCGCGAGGTCTACGAGCGCATCAAACCGGCGTTCAAACAGTGGGCGTCCGTTGTCGTACACGCCGGTGAACCCGGCGCGGGAACTCGAATGAAGTTGGCCCGCAACATGTTGACGTTCACCGGCTTCACCGCGGCGTGCGAGGCGATGGCCTTGGCGGAGAAGGCCGGCCTCGACCTGCAGGCGCTGGGCCGGGTGGTCCGTCACAGCGACGCGCAGTCCGGTGGCCCCGGCGCGATCATCGTCCGCGAGAACATGCGTCCCCTCGACCACGACAACTTCCTCTACGACATGTTCCTGCACACCCGTGGTCTGGGGGAGAAGGATCTGAGCCTGGCACTGGCGCTCGGACAGGAACTCGGCGTCGACCTGCCGCTGGCCCAGATCGCACTGAAGAATCTCGCGGACGGTCTCGGTGTGCCGCGCGTGGAGTCGAGCACGGAGGAGTGACCGGTATGGACGAATTGCGCCGCAAAGGCCTCGAGAAGATGAACGAGGTGTACGGCTGGGAGATGCCCGATATGCCCGGCGAGTACTTCGCGCTGACGGCCGACCACCTCTTCGGCACGATCTGGAACCGCCCCGGGCTCTCCATGCGCGACAAGCGGATCATGACACTGACGGTGGTGACCGCCCTGGGCATCGGCGATCTCGCCGAGATCCAGGCGAACGCCGCGATGGCCAACGGTGAGCTCAGTGAGGAGGAGCTCAAGGAGATGGCGATCTTCCTGACGCACTACCTCGGATTCCCCCTGGGGTCGAAACTCGACGGCGTCGTCACCAAGGTGGCCAAACAGCGGCGCAAGGCAGCGGAGAAGGGCGAGGACAAGAAGGCGAACGTCAACGCCGCGCTCAACATGCACTCGGGGAGCAGCCTCGATGATGAGTAGGTACGCCGCGCTCTCACGCGAGGAACTCGCCACCCTGGTGCCGGAGTTGCTGTTGATCGGCCAGCTCATCGACCGGTCCGGAATGGCTTGGTGCATCTCCAATTTCGGCCGCGAGGAGATGGTGCAGATCGCGATCGAGGAGTGGGCCGGGTCGAGTCCGCTCTACACCAAACGGATGCAGAAGGCGCTGAAGTACGAGGGCGTCGACATCATCACGATCTTCAAGGGCCTGCAGCTCGACATCGGTGCGCCGCCGCAGTTCATGGACTTCCGGTACACGGTGCACGACCGCTGGCACGGCGAGTTCCACCTCGACCACTGCGGCGCGCTGCTCGACGTCGAGCCCATGGGTGAGGACTATGTCCGCGGCATGTGCCACGACATCGAGGACCCGACGTTCGACGCCACCGCGCTGGCCACCAACCGCAAGTGCCAGGTGCGGCCCGTTCACCGGCCGCCCCGCACACCCGCCGACCGGCATCCGCACTGCCGGTGGACGGTCATCATCGACGAGTCCTATCCCGAGGTGGGCTTCGTCCCGCAGCTCGACATCGTGGGCGCCAGCCGCGCGTACCACACCGAACTGGACGCGATCGACGCGAATGACGAAGGGCTGGCGGACTACTCGGGTCCGCTGCTGTCCGACCTCGACTTCGGCGCGTTCTCACACTCTGCGCTGGTGCGGATCGCCGACGAAGTGTGCTTGCAGATGCACCTGCTGGTGCTGTCATTCAACCTTGCTGTGCGGGCACGTGCGAAGGACGACGCGGCGTTGGAACACTCGATCCGTAGCAAGCAGCTCATCGGCATCGCCGGTGTGGCCGCGGACCGAATTCGTCGGGCGCTCAACCTGTCCACCGACTCTAAGGGTGCGTTGCGGGTCCTCGAGCTGCACCCGATGCTCAACCCCGCTGCCTATGTGTGGGCCGACGTCGACCCCGGGTTCCTGCACGTCCGGCGCTCGCCCGCGCACGACGACGGCGCGTGGATCTCGCTGATATCGCCGGCCGCCGACCTGCCGCTGCATGCCGCCGTCCAGGCCGTCGATCCGCATCTGCGTGCGGAGGTGTCGGGCACCGAGAGCGACTGGACTGTCCGCGTGATCGAGACCGACACGGCCGCGAAGGAGCGGTCCGAGGTGTCGGTGGTGCGTATCAGCGGTGGCGCGGAGTTCGCATTCCAGCCGAGACGATCGTTGCCGCTGACCGTCGTCTGAAAACATTGCACCGAGACTGCGGTCAGGTCACCGAATCCCTCGAAACGGTGATCTCCCCGCAGTTTCGGCGTATTCGAGGGTGGCGTCATCGCGTCCGTCGTGCATTTCCTGCCAGCGGTCGGTCAATCACTGCCAACGGGATGGAAGCCGCTGACCTGCAGGTTATTGCAGGCAGACCGGCCAGGAAAACCCTCCAGACCGAACGGACACGAAGAGGTACGGACATGAACAAGTTCGGATTCGCCACCATCATCGCCGGCGGACTGGCCACCGGATTCCTGGCCTTCGCCGCCCCCGCCCAGGCCGCCCCCGCCGGACCGGGCAACGCCCAGGACGCCATCAGCTCGCTGGACGACCGCGGCTACCAGGTCCGCGTCAGCCAGCAGGGCATGAACAAGTCGCTCGACCAGTCCAGCATCGTGTCGGTGCGCTACGACAACGACGACCGCGTCGTCTACGTCACCACCCGCTGACCCGAAACCCCCTCGAAACTGCTGGGAGATCACCGAAATGCTCGAAACGGTGATCTCCCAGCAGTTTCGGCGTATCCGGGACGACTCAGCGGCGCACCGCGGCGCCCACCCATCGCCGCAGGAACCCGCGCAGCGCCTCGCCGGTACGTGGCGGGCGGCCGGGGTCCACGACGAACGACTGAATGATGCGCAGTAGATACTCGGCCAGCTCGTCGAGTTCCTGATCGCTGAAGCCGAGACCAGTCCAGTCGACGTCGAACCGGCGGACCATCGCATTCGCGAACTGCAGCGCCACGTCGGAGGTGACCGACTCCGAATGCGCGTCGGCGCGGCCCGGCGTGACGAGCAAACCGATGTGCTTGTCCTTGGGCAGCCACTCCAGCGCGGTGGCGATCGCCTCCGTCACCGCCTCCTCGGGTTCGGTGATGCCACGCACGTGCTCGGCCAGCCGGTCGAGGAACCCGGCCGCGGCATGGACCGCCGCCTCCACCAACAACGCCTCGGTGCTGGGGAAGTACCGGTAGACCGTCTGGCGGGTGACGCCCAGTGTGCGGGCGACGTCGGCGATGCTCAGGTCCGCGCCGCGCTCGTCGATGGCCCGGCCAGCGGCGGCCAGTATCCGTTCGACGGCCTCTTCGTCGCTGGCCGGCGCCGAGCCCGACCAGCCGTGGGTGCGCATGCGCAGATGCTACTTGCGGCGGCGGTCAGCCCTGGTAGCTGACCGGCAGCTCCTTGACCCCGTTGATCCAGCCGGACCGCAGCCGTTGCGGGTCGCCCAGTTTGGCGATGTCGGGGATCTGGTCGGCCAGCTCGTTGAAGATCAGCTTGATCTCCATGCGGGCCAGGTTCGCGCCGATGCAGTAGTGCGCGCCGTTGCCGCCGAACGCCAGATGAGGGTTGGGATCGCGGAGGATGTTGAACTCGAACGGCCGGTCGAACACCGCCTCGTCGTAATTCGCCGAGCTGTAGAAGAGGCCGGCGCGCTGACCCTCGCGGATCGTCACCCCGCCGAGCTCGACGTCGGCAAGCGCGGTGCGCTGAAAGCAGTGCACGGGGGTGGCCCAGCGCACGATCTCGTCGACCGCGCTCTCGGGCCGCTCGCGGACGAAGAGTTCCCACTGCTCGGGGTTGTCGAAGAAGGCGTTCATCCCGTGGGTGATCGCGTTGCGGGTGGTCTCGTTGCCCGCCACCGCGAGCAGGATGACGAAGAACGCGAACTCGACGTCGCCGAGCGACTCACCATCGATATCGGCCTGGATGAGCCGGGTGACGATGTCGTCGGCCGGGCACCGCCTGCGCTCCTCGGCCATGTTGTAGGCGTAACCCATCAACTCGGCGTTCGCGACCGTGGGATCGGAGTCGAAGTCGGGGTCGTCGGTGTTCATGATGCAGTTCGTCCAGTGGAAGAGCTTCTCCCGGTCGGCTTCGGGCACACCGATCAGATCGGCGATCGCCTGCAGCGGCAGGCCCGTCGCGATGTCGCTGACGAAGTCACCGCGGCCCTTCTCCCGCGCGGCGGCGACGATCTCGCGCGCGGACATCGCCAGCTTCTCCTCGAGCGCGCCGACCGACCGCGGGGTGAACAGCCGGGACACAATCTTGCGGAGCCGGGTGTGCTCCGGGGCGTCGTGATTGATCAGCAGCGCCTTGGTCAGGTCGAGCTGCTCGGCGGTGACGCCTTCGGGCATCCGCATGACCGCACCCTTGGCGTGGGTCGACCACAGGTCGCCGTTGCGGGAGATGGCCTTGATGTCCTCGTGGCGGCTGATGACCCAGTAACCGCCGTCGTCGAATATCGACTCCTGCTGCTCGTTCCACCAGACCGGTGCGGTCTTGCGCAGCTGAGCGAACTCGTTGACCGGGATGCCCTGCAGCAAGACGTCGGGGTCGGTGAAGTCGAACCCGGCTCCGAACGGGCATCGATCCATGGTCGTCATGACGGCCGCCTCTCGGTGTGACGCTGAACACGCTTGCGTTCGACCATACACTTTCGCGCAAGGTGTATGCCCAGAACACGGTCTAGGGTGCACATGTGCGCGTCCTGGTAATCGGATCCGGTGCCCGTGAACATGCCCTGTTGCTGGCGTTGCGCCGCGACCCCGAGGTGGAGGCACTGGCCGTGGCGCCCGGCAACCCCGGCACTGCGGCGATCGCCGACCAGTACGACGTCGACGTCACCTCCGGTGAGGCCGTCACCGAACTCGCCCGACGCGTCGGCGCCGATCTGGTGGTGATCGGACCCGAGGTACCGCTGGTGCTGGGCGTCGCCGACGCCCTGCGCGCCGCCGGGATCGCGTGCTTCGGACCCAGCAGGGACGCCGCGCGCATCGAAGGCTCGAAACAGTTCGCCAAGGACGTGATGAACTCCGCGGGGGTGCGCACCGCGGCCAGCGAGATCGTCGACAACCCCGCACACCTCGACGCCGCGCTCGACCGCTTCGGCCCACCCGCAGGCGAGGCCGCCTGGGTGGTCAAGGACGACGGGCTTGCCGCAGGCAAGGGCGTGGTGGTGACCGCCGACCGCGACGCCGCGCGCCTGCACGCTGCCGGCCTGCTCGATTCCGGCCACCCGGTCCTGCTCGAATCGTTCCTCGACGGACCCGAGGTGTCGCTGTTCTGCGTCGTCGACGGCGAAACCGTGGTGCCACTGCTGCCCGCGCAGGACTTCAAGCGCGTCAGTGACGGCGACAGCGGGCCCAACACCGGAGGCATGGGGGCCTACGCCCCGCTGCCCTGGCTGCCCGCGGGGGTCTACGCCCAGATCGTGGACGAGATCGTCAAACCCGTTGCCGCCGAACTAGTCCGGCGCGGTAGCCCCTTCTCCGGACTGCTGTACGCGGGGCTGGCGATCACCTCACGCGGACCGGCTGTGGTGGAGTTCAACTGCCGGTTCGGTGACCCGGAGACCCAATCGGTGCTGGCACTGCTCGACTCCCCGCTGGCGCAACTGCTGCGCGCCGCGGCGACCGGCCAATTGGCGGACTTCCCCGCACTGCAGTGGCGCGACGGCGCTGCGGTGACGGTGGTGATCGCCGCCGAGAACTATCCCGGCCGCCCGCGCGTGGGCGACGCGATCACGGGCGCCGACGCCAACGGAGTACTGCACGCCGGCACCGCCCGCCGCGAGGACGGCGCGATCGTGTCCTCCGGTGGCCGGGTGCTCTCGGTGGTGGGCACCGGCGCCGACCTCGACGCTGCGAGGGCCGCCGCGTATTCGATCGTCTCCTCGATTCGGTTGCCGGGCAGCCACTTCCGCACCGACATCGGCCAGGCTGCGGCGGAGGGCAGGATTTCCGTGCGCGAGCAGACGTAAGACTGCCCATTTTCCGCGAATTTGAGGCAGTTTTGCGTCTGCTCGCGGGGTCAGAGGAGCGGTGCCATCCAGGTGATCTCCGCCGGCAGTTGCGAACTCCAGAAGCCGCCGTCGTGGCCGCCGGGGGAGAACCCACCCGCCGGCGGGCTGGCCAGCTGGCCGATGAACTGCTGGGTTGCCGAATAGAACGGATCCGAAGTGCCGCAATCGATCCGGATGGGGATGGACGCGAACTCCGGTCGGCCCCAGACACTGTTGGCGGCGTAGTCGTCGGCACCGTCGAACGCGCCGGGTGCGGCCGCCCCCGACGATGTCCACAACGCCGGGCTGACCGCGCAGATCGCCGCGGTGCGTGCCGGCCCCAGCCGGGCACCCAGCAGGAGCGCGCCGTAACCGCCCATCGACCAGCCGAGGAAACCGACACGCGAGGTGTCAAGGCCCTGCTCACCCAGCATGGGCAGCAGTTCGTCGAGCACCATCGAGCCGGAGTCCTCGCCGGAAGTGCGCTTGTGCCAATAACTTCCGCCCCCGTCGACGGCGACGACGGCGAACGGCGGCAATCCGGCGGCGACCGCTTCGGCCAACCCCTGCTCGACGCCGCCGGCCATCACCTGGGCCGCGTCGGCGCCCTTGCCGTGTAGTGCGATCACCGGGCGCAGCGCGGTGGTCTGCCCCGGCGGCCGGGCTATCGCCCAGTTCGTGGTCACGCCGCCGCGGGCGGCCGACACGAACGACCCCGTCACGTAGGTGGGTGCCGGCGGGGCTGCCGCGGCCGTCAGCGCCGTGCCCAGCGCGTGGGCACCCGCCGCGCCCGCGGCGGCGCCCGCTGCCAGGCGCAGGACGGCGCGACGACTCAGCTGGCCAGACATGGCGGCCATCTTGCCATCGGAACCCGGTGGCGCCGCCCCCGCCCGACTTGTCTGAAGAAAGGCTGGGGTTTGGGCGAAACGACGATGCCCCACCCCGGTGGCTGGCAGCATGCTAGGCGTGACAGCAGCAGTCACTCCGAAAGGGGAACGCAGGCGCTACGCGCTGGTCAGCGCGGCCGCTGATCTGCTGTGTGAAGGCGGATTCGACGCCGTTCGGCATCGGGCGGTGGCGCGCCGCGCCGGCCTGCCGCTGGCGTCGACGACCTACTACTTCTCGTCGCTGGACGACCTGATCGTCAAGGCCGTCGAATACGAGGGAATCCGGGAGGCTGAGCGGCTGCGGGAACGGGTGGCGGCGCTGTCACGGCGGCGGCGCGGCGCGGAATCCACCGCCGATGTGTTGGTGGATCTGCTGCTCGGGGATGCGCTGGACACCCGCGGCAGCGAGGAACTGATCTCGCGCTACGAGCGCTATATCGCGTGCGCCCGTCAACCGGCGCTGCGCGACGTACAAGGCCGGATCCTGCGTCAGCGCACCGACGCGGTGGTGGAGGTGGTGGAGCGCTGCGGGCGGTCGGTGCGTGCCGAATTCCTCACCGCGCTCGTCTGTGCCGTCGACGGTGCGGTGGTGGCAGCGCTGGTCGGAGACGGGGACGGTCCGCGCGCCACCGCCCGAGCCACGCTGATCGACGTCATCGACGTACTCGCACCGGTGGGCTGACCGTCGGTCGGGCATCGATTGCGGCATTGACGCTGCGTTGTGGCCGCCACTGCCCGATGATGATGACCGACCAACAGTGACGGAGGAGCGCATGAGCCAGCCAGACACGGTCGGGGAGAAGCAGCCGGAACTGCGGCGGGTGATGGGCCCCGGACTGTTGCTGCTGTTCGTCGTAGGCGACATCCTCGGCACCGGCGTGTACGCGCTGACCGGTGACGTGGCCGCCGAAGTCGGTGGCGCAGCGTGGCTTCCGTTCCTGGTGGCCTTTCTCATCGCCACCATCACCGCGTTCAGCTATCTGGAACTCGTGACCAAGTATCCACAGGCGGCCGGGGCTGCGCTCTACGCGCACAAGGCTTTCGGAGTGCAGTTCGTCACCTTCCTGGTCGCGTTCGTGGTGATGTGTTCGGGCATCACGTCGGCCTCGACGGCGTCGCGGTTCTTCAGTGCGAACCTCATCGAGGGCTTCGGGCTGGAATGGGGCGCAGCGGGTGTGGCCGCCGTCGCGCTCGGGTTCATGGCGCTGCTGGCGGCGGTGAACTTCCGCGGCGTCGGCGAGAGCATCAAACTCAACGTCGTCCTGACCATCATCGAGGCCACCGGCCTCATGCTGGTGCTCTTCGTCGGCATGTGGGCGTTCACCCGCGGTGGCGACGTCGACTTCGCCCGGGTCGTCGCCTTCGACACCGAAGGCGACAAGAACGCGTTCATGGCCGTCACCGCCGCGACGTCGCTGGCCTTCTTCGCAATGGTCGGATTCGAGGACTCGGTCAACATGGCCGAGGAGACCAAGGACCCGGTCAGGACGTTCCCCAAAGTGCTGCTGTCCGGCCTGACCATCGCCGGAATCGTGTACATGCTGGTCGCCGTCGTCGCCGTGGCACTGGTGCCCGTTGGCACCCTCGCCGACAGCGACACCCCGCTGGTCGAGGTGGTCAAGGCCGGGGCGCCCGGCATGCCGATCGACGACATCTTCCCGTTCATCTCGATGTTCGCCGTATCCAACACCGCGCTGATCAACATGCTGATGGCCAGCCGATTGATCTACGGGATGGCCCGCCAGCACGTGCTGCCGCCGGTGTTCGGCACCATCCATCCGCGGCGATTGACGCCGTGGGTGGCGATCGTGTTCACCACATTGATCGCCTTCGGCCTCATCTTCTACGTGAGCGTGTTCGCCAGCAGCAGCGCCATCACGGTGCTCGGTGGCACCACGTCGCTGTTGCTGCTCGGCGTGTTCGCGGTCGTCAACATCGCGGTGCTGCGGCTGCGGCGCGACGTGCAGGCCGGCGGCGGGCACTTCAAGACGCCGACCGTGTTGCCCTGGATCGGTTTCGCCGCGTCGCTGTACCTGGTGCTGCCCTTCTCCGGGCGCCCCTCCCAGCAGTACTACGTCGCCCTGATCCTGGTCGCGATCGGCATCGTGCTGTTCTTCGTCACCATGCTGATCAACCGCCAACTCGGCATCCGCGGTACCGGTATCACCGACCCCACTCACCTGGCGGAGCGGCCCGACTGAGGGCCGGCGTCACGATGCACCCGGTGGAATCGTCGCCGTAGGTGGTGACGTCGCCGGGCCTGCGGGTGGCGAAGAGCGCGACGTAGGCGCAGACGACGGCGTCGACGGGGTCTTCGGCCCGGCGCAGCTCCGACTTGCGGGTGGCCGCCTCGACCGCTTCCCGCAGCGCGGCCCACCGCGGGTTCCGCGCGACGTCGAGCGGGGGGCTCGCGTCCGTGAGGGATTCCACCAGAGCCATCAGCCGGAGCAGTTCAGCGCGCAGCTGCGCCACATCCCGGCCGGGCTTCTGCTTGTACTTCAGCGTCCTGGGTAGCCCGAACAGCGCGACCGTTGCCGCATGCGGGTACACCTCGATGGCGGGCCGGCCGAGCGCCTCGGCCACGCGGGCGCCGCGACTGCCCGCCGCGAACCACGGGTGGCCGGTGTTCGAGGGGTGACAGCCCGCCTCGAACGCCCGGAAGTCGCGGTTGAGGGCCGCCTCGCACGGCCGGTTGCCGGTCGGGTTCGTCACCACCAGTGGGGCGTCGATCGCCAGCAGACTCTCCTCGGCGGTGTACGGCGCGAGCTGGGCCACGATGTCGGTGTCGTCGCGTGCGGCGGCGAGGTGTACCAACCTGCCGCGGGCGTCGGCGACCGCGACGCCGGTGGGGCTGCGCTCACCCCACGCGAGGTCGATGCCGACGAAGTACACCTGGCCAGCCTGCCCGATCCGCGCCGTAAGCTGTGTGTCTGTGACGATTCCGAATGTGCTGGCCAGCCGCTACGCCAGCGAGGAGATGGTGGCCATCTGGTCGCCGGAGGCCAAGATCGTCGCCGAGCGCCGGCTGTGGCTGGCGGTGCTGCGCGCCCAGGCCGAGCTCGGCGTCGACGTGCCCGACGGGGTGGTGGCCGACTACGAACGCGTCCTCGAGCAGGTGGACCTGGCCTCGATCGCGGCCCGCGAGCGGGTGACCCGCCACGACGTCAAGGCGCGCATCGAGGAGTTCAACGCGCTGGCCGGTCACGAACACGTGCACAAGGGCATGACCAGCCGCGACCTCACCGAGAACGTCGAGCAGTTGCAGATCCGTCGCTCCCTCGAACTCGTGCACGCCCACGGCGTCGCCGTCGTCGCGCGGCTCGCCGAACGCGCGGTCAGCTATCGCGACCTGGTGATGGCCGGCCGCAGCCACAACGTCGCCGCGCAGGCCACCACGCTGGGCAAGCGGTTCGCCTCGGCCGCCGAAGAGATGCTGCTCGCGCTGAAGCGGGTCGAGGAGCTGATCGCGCGCTATCCGCTGCGCGGCATCAAGGGCCCGATGGGCACCGCGCAGGACATGCTCGACCTCTTCGGCGGCGACACCGCCAAACTGGCCGACCTCGAGCGGCGGGTCGCCGAATTCCTGGGTTTCCGAGACGTTTTCACCAGCGTCGGCCAGGTGTACCCGCGGTCGCTCGACCACGACGCCGTCTCGGCTCTGGTGCAACTCGGCGCGGGCCCGTCCTCGATGGCGCACACCATCCGGCTGATGGCCGGCCACGAACTGGTGACCGAGGGCTTCGCGCCAGGGCAGGTCGGCTCGTCGGCGATGCCGCACAAGATGAACACCCGGTCGTGCGAACGGGTCAACGGCCTGCAGGTGGTGCTGCGCGGCTACGCATCGATGGCCGCCGAACTGGCCGGCGCGCAGTGGAACGAGGGCGACGTGTTCTGCTCGGTGGTGCGCCGCGTCGCGCTGCCCGACGCGTTCTTCGCGATCGACGGGCAGACCGAGACCTTCCTGACCGTGCTCGACGAGTTCGGCGCCTACCCGGCCGTCATCCAGCGCGAACTCGACCGCTACCTGCCGTTCCTGGCGACCACCCGCATCCTGATCGCCGCGGTGCGGGCCGGTGTCGGACGGGAGACCGCCCACGAAGTCATCAAGGAGCACGCGGTGGCCGTCGCGCTGGCCATGCGCGAGAAGGGTCAGGAACCCGACCTGCTGGACCGGCTGGCCGCGGACCCACGGTTGCCGCTGGACCGTGTCGCACTCGAGGATGCGCTGGCCGACAAGCAGGCGTTCACCGGAGCCGCAGGTGACCAGGTGGACCGGGTCGCTTCCGCGGTCGACGAGCTGGTCAGCCGTTACCCGGAGGCGGCCAAGTACACCTCGGGCGCCATCCTGTGACTCGGGCGGCGGAGCTGTCGCAGATCGACTTCACCGATCTTGACAACTTCGCCGACGGCTTCCCTCACGACCTGTTCGCGATCCACCGCCGCGACGCGCCCGTGTACTGGCACGAAGCCACCGAGCACACCCCGGACGGCGAAGGCTTCTGGTCTGTCGCCACCTACCCCGAAACCCTTGCGGTGCTTCGTGATCAGGCCACCTACTCCTCGGTGACCGGGGGCGAGAGGCCGTACGGCGGCACGTTGCTGCAGGATCTGCCGATCGCCGGTCAAGTGCTCAACATGATGGACGATCCGCGGCATTCGCAGATCCGCCGGCTGGTGACGTCAGGTCTGTCGCCACGGATGATCGCCCGCGTCACCGATGATCTGCGCCGGCGCGCCCGAACGCTGCTCGATGAGGTCGCCGACGGGGAGGCTTTCGACTTCCTGCCGCAGGTGGCCGCCGAACTGCCGATGCAGATGATCTGCATTCTGCTGGGCGTGCCGGAGTCCGACCGGCACTGGCTGTTCGAGGCCGTCGAACCGGGCTTCGACTTCCGCGGATCCCGCAAGGCCGCGATCGAGCGGTTGACGGTGGAGGACGCCGGTTCCCGGATGTACGCCTACGGTTCGGAACTGGTGGCCCGCAAGCGCGCCGAGCCCGGTGACGACATGCTGTCGGTGGTGGCCGCCGAATCGTGGCTGACCGACGCCGAGCTGTACCTGTTCTTCTATCTGCTGTTCAGCGCGGGCGCCGAAACCACGCGCAATTCGATCGCCGGCGGCCTGCTGGCGCTGGTCGAACACCCGGCTGCCTTCGACGCGCTGCGCGCCGATCCGTCGCTGCTGCCCACCGCTGTCGAGGAGATGGTGCGGTGGACATCGCCGTCGCCGTCCAAGCGCCGCACCGCCACGTGCGACACCGAACTCGGCGGACACCTCGTCCTGGCCGGGCAGAAGGTGTTGGTGTGGGAGGGTTCGGCGAACCGCGACGCGGCAGGGTTCGCCGATCCGGACGTATTCGACATCGCACGAAAACCCAACCCTCACTTGGGATTCGGGCAGGGTGTCCACTACTGCCTTGGTGCCAACCTCGCGCGGCTCGAGCTGCGGGTGCTGTTCGAGGAATTGCTGGCTCGGTGTGACACTGTGCAGCTGGTCGAACCGGTCGAGTGGGCCCGCAGCAACCGGCACACCGGGATCCGGCACATGGTGGTGCGGCTCGCGGCGTCCTGAGCGCCTACCCTCGGAAGGCGTGGACCCAGCGAGTGGTGACGCGCACCTGCGCATCTCGAACACGGAGCGAGCCGAGGCGCGGCGGCTGCTGGAACATGCCGTCGGCGAAGGGATGCTGACGCTCGACGAATTCACCGAACGTATCGACGTCGTCTTGGCGGCGCGAACCCGAGGCGACCTCGCCGCCGTTCTCGACGACCTGCCACTGGGCGGGCCGAAGGCGCCCGAGCCGCTGGTGCTGCGCGGACGGATGACGTCGCTGTCGCGTCGTGGCCGGTGGGTGGCACCTCCGCGGATCCGTGTCGACACCCGGATGTGCGACACCACGTTGGATTTCCGGGCGGCCACCCTGCAACGCCCGGTCGTCGAGATTCACGTCGACGACTACTGCAGTTCGACCGAGATCATCCTGCCCGACGACGCCACCGCCACCACCGAGGTGGAGACCGTCGCGGGGAGCGTCACGGTGACCGTCGCCGCCATGCCGCCGTCGCCTCGCCTGCACGTCGTGGTCCGCGGGCGGGTCCGCATGGGCTCAGTGACGGTGCGGCACCCCTTCGGCGCGGCGCTGCGGCGCGTGTTGCGGTGATTTCGGCGCGGATACGTGCGCCCACCAGCGTCGATCAGCGCGCCGAAATCGCGTAGCGGATCGTCGCGAGCACCCGGTCGGGGTACTCGGTGAGGTCCAGCCAGGTGAATCGCAGGACGTTCCAGCCGAGCAGTGAGATGGCGTTCTGCCGTTGGCGGTCGATCTGGAACACCTCGCTGTCGGTGTGGAATGCCCAGCCGTCGACCTCGATCGCGACCTTCGGTCCAAGGAACGCGACGTCCACCTTGTAGCCGCCGACGGGGTAGTTCGTCTTCCAGCCGGTCAACCCGGCCTCGCGTAGCAGCTTCACCAGTAACCGCTCAGCTTCCGACCGCGCTCCGTCCTGCGCCGCCCGCAACAGCCGGCGCGCGGCGGGCGAACCGTGCCTGCCCTTGTTTCGCAGGTGTGCCCGCCACAGCTGGGCCAGTTCGACGTGGCGCTGCAACGCGGTGTCCATCAGCTTCGAGCCGCCGCCGCGTCGCACCGCGGCCTCGACGACCGTCAGCGGCAGCGCGGTAATCCGCAGGCCGTTGCGCTCGACGATGTCGTGCGGGTCGAGGTCGCGGCGTCGTACGCGGATGCCGGGCCGCCGTGGGTGGTTGCTCACCCGAGGAACCGTGACCTCGACGATCTCCGGCGCGAACCGCGTGACGTCGTGCCACCACGCCGCAGCCAGGCCGCTGGCCGTCGCGCGCGGGCCGAACGCCCAGACGGCGGCTCGTACCCGGGCGGCGTCGGTGAACGGCCTGTCGTCGGCGAAGAACACTCCCGGCGAGCAACGGAGCCAGCGGCCGGAACGGACGCGCCGGTCGACGGCGTGCCGACTGAGCCCGCACTGCTGAGCCTGCGCGAGCGTGATCACGCCGTCGTGCCGGCGGAGATGGTCGTCGAGCATGTCTGAAAGGACGGAGTGTCCCGGCCGACGGTTCCCCGCCATGCGATTTGTGCACATTCACGAGCGGTGGGCGCTCCTGATCGTGCACAAATCGCAGGCTTACAAGTGGCGGGCGATGCCGGCGGCCCGCAGTTCCAGCACGGCCAGGCCGCGGATCGCCGCGATGTCCTGATTGCGCCACGCGCCGACCGGGTCGGCGTCGACGCTGACGAGTTTGGCCAGCGGCCGGTTGGCCAGCGCGCGCAGCGCCAACAACTGCTGGCCGGCGGGGGTGGCGGCCAGCGTGATCGCGGTCCACTTGCGCCGCACGAACCGCACGCGCAGGAACACCCACGGCATGGCGACCGCGAGGATCGGCGGGGACGCGACCGCGAGCGCCAGCACCCAGGCCAGCCACGAGGCGGTGGTGTCGAGGTTGTGGCCGGCGCTGGCGATGTCGAGGGCGGCCTCGCCCGCGGCGTTGAGCGGGCCGCGCAGGGCATTGCCGAGCAGCGGCACGTCGCCCGTCTGGTCGCCCGCCGACTCGAGGTTGTCGGCGATACCGTTCGCCCCGTCCTCGACCTGGCGCCCGACCTGCGCGATGGTCGCCACCGCAGAGTGCACGGCCATCCCGACGAAGACCCAGATCAACACCCATACGGCGATGACGATGTCGCTGATCAGCTGGCCGAGCAGTCGACCGGGGGTAGTGGCGTAGGGCACAAACCGCGAAGTCATGTGTGTAGATGGTGCCCGATAGGCTGGCCCGATGCGCCCCGCTCTGTCCGACTACCGCCATCTGGCCAGCGGCAAGGTTCGCGAGCTGTACCGCATCGACGAGGAGAATCTGCTGTTCGTCGCGACCGACCGCATCTCCGCGTACGACCACATCCTGTCGTCGCAGATCCCGGACAAGGGCCGCATCCTCACCGCGATGAGCGTGTTCTTCTTCGACCTCATCGACGCCCCCAATCACCTCGCCGGCCCGCCCGACGACGCGCGGATCCCCGAGGAGGTGCTCGGCCGCGCGTTGGTGGTGCGCCAGTTGGAGATGATGCCCGTCGAATGCGTGGCCCGCGGATACCTCACCGGCTCGGGGCTGATCGACTACCGCGAGACCGGCACCCTGTGCGGGTTGACGCTGCCGCCCGGGCTGACCGAGGCGAGCAAGTTCGCTGAACCGCTGTACACCCCGGCGTCCAAGGCCGAACTCGGCGCACACGACGAGAACATCAGCTACGACGACACCGTCGAGTTGGTCGGGGAAGACCGTGCCGGCCAGTTGCGTGAGCGCACGCTGCAGATCTACACCCAGGGCGCCGAACACGCGCTGACGAAGGGAATCATCATCGCGGACACCAAGTTCGAATTCGGCGTCGACCAGGCGGGGGAGCTGGTGCTCGCCGACGAGGTGTTCACTCCCGACTCGTCGCGGTATTGGTATGCCGACACCTACCGTGAGGGGGAGGTGCAGCCAAGCTACGACAAGCAGTTCGTGCGCAACTGGCTCACCGGACCTGACTCCGGCTGGGACCGCGCCACCGACCAGCCGCCGCCACCGCTTCCGCCGGAGATCGTCGACGCCACCCGGTCGCGTTACATCGAAGCCTACGAACGCATTTCAGGCCTGAGCTTCGACGCGTGGATCGGGAAGAGCGCATGACAGTGCTGCCACCGCAGGCCAAGCGCGTCGAACAGCGCCGCGAACACCACGGCGACGTGTTCCTCGACCATTACGAGTGGCTGCGCGACAAGTCCGATCCCGAGGTGATCGCCTACCTCGAGGCCGAGAACGCCTACACCGAGGAGCAGACGGCGGATCTGGCGCCGTTGCGGCAGAAGATCTTCGACGAGATCAAGGCCCGCACCAAGGAGACCGACCTGTCGGTGCCGACGCGGCGTGGGGACTGGTGGTACTACGGCCGCAGCTTCGAGGGTAAACAGTACGGCGTCCAATGCCGCTGCCGCGTCGGCGATCCCGGCGACTGGACGCCTCCGCAACTCGACGAGAACACCACGATTCCGGGTGAACAGGTGCTCCTCGACGAGAACGTCGAAGCCGAAGGCCACGAATACTTCGCGTTGGGAGCGGCCACCGTCAGCATCGACGGGAACATCCTGGCCTACTCCGTGGACACCGTCGGTGACGAGCGGTACACGTTGCGGTTCCGGGACCTGCGCACCGGTGAGCAGTACGACGACACGATCGTCGGTATCGGCGCGGGCGCCACCTGGGCCGCCGACAACCGGACCGTCTACTACAGCACCGTCGACGACGCCTGGCGGCCCGACACCGTATGGCGCCACCGGCTTGGCGCGGGGCTGCCCGCCGAGCGGGTGTACCACGAACCCGACGAGAAATACTGGCTGGGCGTCGGCCGTACCCGCAGCGACCAGTACCTGATCATCGCCGCGGGCAGCGCCGTCACCTCGGAGGTGCGTTATGCCGATGCCACTGATCCGCACGCGGAGTTCGCGGTGGTGTGGCCGCGCCGCGACGGGGTCGAGTACTCGGTCGAACACGCGGTGGTCGGCGGTGAGGACCGGTTCCTCATCATGCACAACGACGGCGCCGAGAACTTCACGCTGGTCGACGCCCCGGTGGCGGATCCGACCGCGGTCCAGACGCTCATCGAACACCGGGAGGACGTGCGGCTCGACGGGGTCGACGCGTTCGCCGCTCACCTGGTCCTGAGCTACCGCGAAGAGGCGCTGCCCAAGATCCAGCTGTGGCCACTGGGCGCCGACGGATCCTACGGCCGCGCCGAGGACATCACGTTCGACACCGAGCTGACCTCGGCGGGCCTGGGCGCCAACCCGAACTGGGATGCGCCCAAACTCCGCATCGGCGCAACGTCTTTCGTCACACCGGTGCGGATCTACGACCTCGACCTGGCGACGGGGGAGCGGACGCTGCTGCGTGAGCAGCCGGTGCTGGGCGGCTACCGTCCCGAGGATTACGTCGAACGGCGCGAGTGGGCCGTCGCACCGGACGGCGCACGGGTGCCCATCTCGATCGTCCACCGCACCGGCCTTCAGTTCCCGGCGCCGACGCTGCTGTACGGCTACGGCGCCTACGAATCGTGTGAGGATCCGCGGTTCTCGATCGCCCGGCTCTCGCTGCTGGACCGCGGCATGGTGTTCGCGGTCGCCCATGTCCGTGGGGGCGGTGAACTCGGCCGGCCCTGGTACGAGCACGGCAAGCTCCTGGAGAAGGGCAACACCTTCACCGACTTCATCGCCGTGGCACGGCATCTCATCGCCACCGACACCACCCGGCCGCAGAACCTGGTGGCGCTCGGCGGAAGCGCGGGCGGGTTGTTGATCGGCGCGGTCGCGAACCTGGCACCCGAACTCTTCGCCGGTTTCCTGGCACAGGTGCCGTTCGTGGATCCGTTGACCACGATCCTCGACCCGTCGTTACCGCTGACGGTCACGGAGTGGGATGAGTGGGGTAACCCGCTCGAGGACGAACTCGTCTACCACTATATGAAGTCCTACTCGCCCTACGAGAACGTCGTCGCCAAGGGGTACCCACCCATCCTGGCGATGACCTCGCTCAACGACACCCGGGTCTATTACGTCGAGCCAGCCAAATGGGTTGCCGCACTGCGTCACTCGAAGACCGACTCCAATCCGGTGCTACTCAAGACGGAGATGAGTGCCGGGCACGGCGGGATCAGCGGCCGCTACGAGCGATGGAAGGAAGCCGCCTTCCAGTACGCCTGGGTGCTGGCGACCGCGGATCCGGAGACCTACGGCTAACTAGTCACTGTCAAGACGCAGGTTAGAATGGCGGAGTGGCCAAGTCGAGCTACCACCACGGTGACCTGAGATCGGTGATCCTGGCGCAGGCGGCGGTGTTGGTCGCCGAGCGCGGTGCGGACGGCGTCTCGCTACGAGAACTGGCCCGTGCCGCCGGGGTATCGCATGCGGCGCCCGCCCACCACTTCACCGATCGCCGGGGGCTGTTCACCGCGCTGGCCGCCCAAGGGTGGCGAATGCTCGCCGAAGCACTGGCAACCGCCCGCCCGGATTTCCTCGACGCGGCCGGCGCCTACGTGCGCTTCGCGCTGGAACATCCCGGCCACTACGAGGTGATGTTCGACAAATCGCTGATCGAGGACGCGAATGCTGAACTGGGCGAAGCGAAAGCGGCGGCCGAGGCCGAGCTCAGACGAGGCGTCGCGACACTCACGGACGCCCGCTCCCGGTCCGACCCCGAGGGTGCCGCACTCGCCGCGTGGTCGCTGGTGCACGGCTTCATCATGCTGTGGCTCAACGACCTGATCGCCACCGAAGGCGATCCGCTCGCCCAGATCGAGCGGGCCGCGCAGATGCTGTTCGCCGGTTAGCGACGTGGGGTAGCGTCCGGGCATGACTGAGTCGTACCTGCTCGACATCGAGCTCAACACCCTCGACGGTAAATCGACCACGCTGAGGGAACTCGCCGACGGCGCCGCACTCGTGGTCAACGTCGCGTCGAAGTGCGGGCTCACCCCCCAGTACGGCGCGCTGGAGAAGCTGGCCCAGGACTACGGCGACCGCGGGCTGACGGTGATCGGTGTGCCGTGCAACCAGTTCATGGGACAGGAACCCGGCACGGCCGAGGAGATCCAGACGTTCTGCTCGACCACCTACGGGGTGACCTTCCCGTTGCTGGCCAAGGCCGACGTCAACGGCCCGGACCGCCACCCGCTCTACGCCGAGCTGACGCAGACGCCCGACGACAGCGGCGAGGCCGGCGACGTGCAGTGGAACTTCGAGAAGTTCCTGCTCGCGCCCGGCGGCGAGGTGGTCAACCGGTTCCGCCCGCGCACCGAACCCGACGCCCCCGAGGTCATCGCGGCCATCGAAGCGGTGCTGCCGAAATAGACAGCTGCCGTCGACGTGACGGCAACCGTGGCGACACCTCGGGTTGCCACACTTCGGGCGTGGCAGGACAACTGATCGTCTCCATCTCCCACGTCAGTGCGCGCACCCTCGGCGATGTCGCGGACTTCCGTGCCGACCTCGACGCCCGTGGCGTGCCGGTGTCCTTCCTGGTGGCCCCGCGCCTCAAGGGCGGCTACCGCCTCGAGCGCGACATCCCGACGGTCGAGTGGCTCCAGGAGCGGCGGACGGCCGGGGATGCGATCGTCCTGCACGGGTTCGACGAGGCCGCCACCAAGAAGCGGCGCAGCGAGTTCGCCTCGCTGGCCGCCCACGAGGCGAATCTGCGGCTGATGGGCGCGGACCGGGTGCTCGAACACCTCGGGCTGCGCACCCGGCTGTTCGCCGCGCCGGGGTGGACGGTGTCGCATGGGACGTCTATCGCATTGCCACGCAACGGGTTTCGTTTGCTTGCCGGCTTCGGCGGGGTGACCGATCTGGTTCGTCGGACCACGGAGCGGGCACGCGTGGTGGGCGTCGGCGCAGGATTCGTCGCCGAACCGTGGTGGTGCCGCACCGTGGTGCTCTCCGCCGAGCGGACCGCCCGCCGTGCCGGCATGGTCCGACTCGCGGTCTCCGCCAAGCAACTCGGCCGCCCCGGCCCACGCCACGCCGTACTGGACGCGATCGACCTCGCGTTGATGCATCAGTGCACACCGCACGTGTACCGGTGGGAATTGGGCCTGGCGCGTAGGGATGCCGCTTAGACCGCCGCCGTTCAGACCGCCGCCGTTCAGACCGCCGCCGCTTAGAACTCGGTGCCGTTCTCCTCGTCGAGGACCTGGAAGTCGGTGTCGGTCATCTCGCTCAAGCGACCGTAGTAGATTCCGCGAGCGCTCGGATCGATGATGCCCTGGTGGATCGGTACCGCGTGGGCGGGTGCGACGGCCCGCAGATAGTCCACCGCTTCGGAGATCTTCATCCAGGGCGCGGCCGCGGGTGTCGCCAGCACGTCGACGGGTTCCCCCGGTTCGTACAGGGCGTCGCCGGGGTGCATCAGCCTGGCCGGGTGGTCGCCGTCGCCGAGCAGGTACGAGATGTTGTCGATCTCGGGCAGTTCCGGGTGGATGATCGCGTGGTGGCCGCCGACGCCGCGCACGCTCAGGTGTCCGACAGTGAACGCGTCGCCGGCGTGCACTGCCCGCCACGTGCCGCCGAGCTGCTGCGCGGACTGCGGATCGCAGTACAGAGCGGCCTGCGGATTGGACTCGAGCAGGGCCGGTAGGCGGCTGGTGTCCGCGTGGTCGGGATGTTGATGGGTGATCAGGATCGCCGACAGCCCGGTGACGCCTTCGAATCCGTGCGAAAAAGTGCCCGGATCGAACAAAACCGTCGTATCGGTCCCGGAACCGTCGGGAAAGCTCGCGAGTAAGCACGAATGGCCGAAATGAGTCAATTGCATGGCTATATTCTGGCGCTCAGGCGGGGGCCGTGGGTGGGGGTTCGGATGCGGTTACTTGTGGCGGCGGTGCTGGCCAGCTGCGGGGTGGCGTTGATCACCCCGGTTTCGGCTCCGGCCAACCCACTCGACTGTCCACCGAACTGCGACCGGATTCCCCGGTCGGCATGGATCGCGCCGCCCTCGATACCGCTGTACGACGTGTACCGCTGGCCGGAATTGTCGACGCTGTCGGTCACCGCGGTCACTCCGCTGTTCCGATTCGAGGAGATGTGCGCCACGCCGGCGGCGGCCGTCGACGACCCACGCACCTGGGCGGTCGCGTCCCGGGCGTCCATCACCTCGCCGGACCGGCAGTGGCACCTGCAGGCCCAGGTCATCCACTGGCGCGGGGAGACCTGGCGCGGCGGCGAGCTGGCGACCGCGGTGTTCGACGAGGCGGTCACCGCGCTGCGGAACTGCCAGCTCAGCGCCCCGTCCACCTCGCCGTCGGTGACCGCCGCCGAACCCACACGGATGGCGGCCGTGCTGAGCGCACCCGACCGTACGGTGCTGCACCAGTACCTCGTCGCCGACACGCGCAACAGCACGATCACCGAGCTGGCGCTGTGGTCCACGGCACAACCGTCGGTGCTCTGGCGTCCCGTTGCGGACGCCGCTGTGCTCGACGCGCTGGCCGCGCCACTCTGTACCGCGTACATCGGCTCATGCCGGTAACCGGCAAGGTGCCGCGGCACCGGTAAAGTCATCGCCGTGGCGAAGGTGGTGGTGCACGTGATGCCCAAGGCGGAGATCCTCGACCCCCAGGGTCAGGCGATCGTCGGCGCGTTGGGACGTCTCGGTGTGACGGGTGTCTCAGATGTCCGGCAAGGCAAACGATTCGAGTTGGAGATCGACGGCGACGTCACGGACGAGACGGTGGCCGAAATCGCCGAATCCCTCCTGGCCAACACCGTCATCGAGGACTGGTCCGTGTCCAGGGGTGACGCATGAGCGCACGGGTGGGAGTGATCACGTTCCCGGGAACACTCGATGACATCGACGCCGCACGCGCAGTGCGGCTCGCCGGTGCCGAGCCGGTCAGCCTGTGGCATGCCGACGCCGACCTCAAGGGTGTGGACGCCGTCGTGGTGCCGGGCGGTTTCTCCTACGGTGACTACCTGCGCGCGGGCGCCATTGCGAAGTTCGCGCCCGTCATGGGTGAGGTCATCCGCTCGGCCGAGCAGGGCATGCCGGTGCTCGGCATCTGCAACGGGTTCCAGGTGCTGTGCGAATCCGGCCTGCTGCCGGGGGCGCTGACCCGAAACATCGGGCTGCACTTCATCTGCCGCGACACGTGGCTGCAGGTCGCCTCGAACACCTCGGCGTGGACCACGCGCTACGAGAACGGCGCCGACCTCCTCATCCCGCTGAAGTCGGGGGAGGGCCGCTACGTCGCGAGCGAGAAGGTGCTCGACGAACTCGAGGGTGAGGGCCGGGTGGTCTTCCGCTACCGCGAGAACCTCAACGGGTCCATGCGCGACATCGCGGGGATCAGTTCGGCCAACGGCCGCGTCGTCGGCCTGATGCCGCACCCCGAACATGCGACAGAGGCGCTCACCGGACCGTCCGACGACGGGCTCGGCCTGTTCCTGTCGGCGCTCGACGCGGTGCTCACGGTCTGAATTCGTGCGCTGAGCCGGTTCGGACCGGTGTTAGGTTCGAGCGGTGTTGGTCGATCCCGAGGTGCTGCGCGCCTTTGCTGCGCAGGTAGATGCGGCCGCGACCGCGATCAGCGGGTTGAATGTCGGCAATCTCGCGCCTTCTGCGGCGGACGGGCTGCCCGGCTCGTCTACGCAGTGGGCGGCCCGGGAGGTCGGCCACCACCTCGGGTTGGCGGCAAGCGACATCGTCACGGACGTCCAGGCGATGGGCGTCGCGGTCCGCGGGGCAGGCGATTGCTACGAAGTCGAGGACGCCGGCTTGGCAGGCACCTTCGACCAGCTGTTCTGACAGTGCTGCCCTCACGTTCACGGCTCAAGAGCTGGAGCCCCGAGTCGCTGGCGGCGGCCGCATCGACGATCGCGGCTTCCGGCGAATCGATCTACAACTCAGTCGTCAACCTCGACGACCGCATCGACCGGATGCCCGAGTCGCGGGGCTGGGCCGGGCAGGGCCACGACGCTGCCACCCGGATGTTCACCCGGGCGACCGAGCGGTCGTCGAGTCTCAAGAATTACACCGATGCATTCGCTCGAGCTTTGCGTACCGGAAGTGCGTCGATCGGCAGCGCCCGGACCACCCTGCTCGCCAAGGCAGACGAGATCGACGCAGGCCCGCTGAACGTCACGGATCAGTGGGTCGTGATGATCGACCCTGCGGAGATGTCCGCGGAGCAGGCGGCAGAGCTCCAGAAGCTGGCCGAGGCAGCACAAGCCGAAGTGAATGGAATGCTGAACGCGGTCGGCGAAAGCGACGACCGAACTGCGCAGCAACTCATCGTGGCAAGGGGCGAGGGCCTGAGCTTCGAGAATCTCGAATACGGGCCGCCCGGCCCGGTGCCCGCCCCACCACCGGATGACGTTCCCGATCCCTCAACGCCGGACGGAAAGCAGTTCCAGGAGATGGCGCGCGACCAGGACCTGGCGACCACGGTGCGCGACGTCAGCGAGTCGACCGACCGAGACGGCAACCTGGTCACGACCTACAGAATGCTCGACGGCAGTACACAGGTCGCGACCGAGTACATCGATCAGGGATTGCCCAGTCAACAGATGTATGCCGCAGGGACTCTCAAGGTGGTGCACACCGACAAGAACGGGAACTTCGTCTCAGAGACCATGACCACGCCCCGGGAGGATGGTGGCAAGCTCACCGAGGTGTGGTACGCCGGTGGGACGAAGATCGACATCTCACAGAATCCGGATGGCACGCAGTCCGGCGGTTGCACCACCCCTGACGGAAAGCACTCCGCCCTGCCGGATTCGTTCTTTCAAGATCCCATCCCTACGTTGGCCGGCGGTGCGCTGTCTGGACTGGAGGTGCAGGCGGGTAAGGGCATTCAGGGGCTGAGTGCCCCGGTTCTCGACGGACTCAAGGCCGGCGCCAAGTGGGGTGGTCCGGCGATGGGCATTGCTCAAGCCGTCCTCGGCGTCTATACGGCCAATACGGTGTACGAGCAGTGTGTCGCCACGTGGTCGGGTGGTGTCGGCTTCGCCGGCGGCATCGCGACCTCCGTCGCCGTCGGAGCCATTCCGGGCGTTGGTCCCTTCGCGGCGATGGGCGCCAACGTCGCCGGCGGCTTCGCGTTCGGCTATGTCGGGAAATTGATCGGCAACGTGGTGTGTGGACCATGAAATCGCCGATCGCTGTCGCCTTCCTCTGCATTGTCTTCGCACCTTTCGGGATCTTCTGCCTTACCTGGACTCTTCGCTTCGTGATGCGAGGCGAATACCTTTCCGCCGTGGTGGCCCTGGGGTTCGCCGTCTTCACGCTCGGACTGGTTGCCATGTTGTTGAGCGTCGCGTCGCGAAAGGTGGCACCTCGCGTGACCTACGATGACGGAGCCGTCATGGTGCGCCCGGACAAAAAAGTGGACGGTTCGCTAATGGCGTCGACCGTTGGGGCATACGTCGCCATGGCCGTCTATGCGGTCTTCGCCCCGCTTGCCATGCTCGACGTCGATGTGCCGAGCGGAAATCAGCGCTACTTCGTCTTCATATGCGCTGCAGGTCTATTCGTCGGCGTTCTCAGCTTGAGGCAGATCATCTGGCGGCGTGGAACCAGCTACCTACGGCTCACCGTTGACGGCGTCGAGACAGGGAACACGATGACCTCCGTGAAGCGACCGTGGGAGGAGATCGCGGACATCGCCGACAGGGCGAAGAAGGAGGACCGGCCAACCGGAACCACATACATCGTCGGAGATGACGGTCGCATGCGGGAGTTGCCGACGGACTGGTACACGCCCGGGGGAGGTGACCTGAGGGAGTTCTTGCGTTTCTACTGGCAGCATCCCGAGCATCGCAGTGAATTGACCGACGGCAGCGCAGCGGCACGGCTCCGCTCTCAGGCGCGGGGTGCCTGATGACGACGAAGGGTGACCGCCCGTTGTGGCTCAAGGCATGGTCGATTCTCGGGGTCATCTTGCTTGCGCTCGTCGGCTGTGCCGGCACCACAGAAGGTGCTCCGCAGGCACCGTCCCTACCGAAGCTGCCACAGCAGGTTCTGCTCTCCGCATCGATGCGCCAGGAACCGGTGCCAGGATGGACGGTCACTGTCGACAATCTCGGGCTCCCGGCTGGCACTGTCGTCCGTCCGGTGGGGAACATCGGTGACCGCGGCATCTTCCTCGGTATCACCGACGAGGATTGGTGGCTGCTCGGTATCGACGTCACCAGCGGAGAACGATCGTTCGGTCCGTTACAACTCGGATCAGCCGGTGACGCAACAGATTTCAACTGCTACGTCAACGGTCCACCCAGGGTGCTCTGCGTCCGGCAAGGGCCTGATCCCAGCGCGCCGTCGACTGCATGGGTTGTCGACACGTCGGCGGGCAAGCTGACCTACGATGGGCCGACCGATCTACGCGTGGCGATGACGCAGGGTCACCCGCGTCTCGAGCAGGTCGGTGACTACGCGGTAGCGGCCGTCACCGGTGAGGGTGTGCACGGGGTGGGGGCACGCGCCGAGGTGACCTGGTTCGTGCCCGGCGACGGCATACTGCCCACCCAGTTCACCCGTCCGGGACGGGACACTGCTCCCTCGACGCTCGCCGTACAGGGCAGTGGCAAGGTCGCCGATGTCGTGTTCTCGGTCGTCGACGGACAGGTCGTCGATCCAGCGGTGTCGCATGGTGTTCAGTTGGGGCGCGCTGTCGTCTACCCCGGCGGCTTCGGATACGAATTCGTCCCAGCGGACGACTTCACCAAGGACCAAGTGGCATTCTTCGACGACACGGGCAGTAAGCTCGCGGAGCCGTCAGTGCACGGAAAGCTCGACAGCGGGTCCGTCGACATTCCGATGATCGCCGCCGAGAGAAGTCGTGTAGTCATCACTCTTGATGGCCGTCGACTGCTCGAACTGCCGCCGTCGAAGCCGGCCACGAGCGCCCGCCTGATCGGATCCTGGTTCTATCTGGCTGCCGACCCGGAGAACCGGGTCTGGCAGCAATTCGATCTCGACACCGGCGACGCCGGAAAGACGTGTGAAGGTGAGGGCCTCGGCGCGTACTACCTCGCGTCCGACGGCGAAGTGGCTGTCGCGCTCGGCGACCGCTCACCCGCCCAGGGCGTGGACCTGGCGACTTGTGAAGTCCTGTGGTCGATCCCGGGCTCCGCGCCGAATGAAGCCAAAGAGGTGTGGAAGGTGAACACCACGTTGGTCCAGCGCACCAATGACAGGCTCTTCTCGCTGGTTGCGCCCTGAAACGCACGCTCGATACGCCCGGGGGCGCGCGTGGTGTGCGTCCCGCGCGGCGTGCAGACATGCACGCTCGTGGGTCTCGTCAGGCCGTCAGCGCGACGGATGCCTCGGCGGTGTAGCACACGAACGTCAGCGTCTCCTCGCGGTAGAGCTGCGCCGTCCCCGCATCGTGGGACAGGTAGCCGATGGACACGTCCGTGCCGAGCTGCAAGTCGAAATCGCCGCCGCGCGTTGAAAATACGAACGCGCCGTCGACCGCCCGCGCCCAGATGATGTCGCCGTCGACTATTCGGTTCAGTTGCTCGAGGATCGGATAGCCGTGTTCGGTGGTCTCGCTCGCGTTTGGTGTACGCCTCAGCGGACAGCAGGACCGAGTACGGGCCGTCGGCACCGGCGAGGCGCAGCGCCGACAGGGCTTGGGCGATCACGTCGGGGATCCCGCGAGCGTCGTCGGGCAGCGTCAGCGTCGGATTGCTGCTGTACGTCCTTATGCCGTTGATCGACGCCGCTTTGCAGCCGTCGAAGATCGCGCGGTCTTCCACGAATGCCAGCTACTTCGCCACATCCTTGACCGGATCCAGTCGGAGTCCTGCGCACCCCGCTCGACGTCGTCGGCCGCGGCGCGGGACACGGTAAACGGCACCCGCAACCGCACCGTGGGCTTGCTCTCGCGCAGCGTGACGACCACCCCGTCACTGGGGGGCGTCACGTCGCGGAGGTGACCGGTCGAAATCGCCGCGGTGACAGGGCCGCCGGGGGCGCTGACGTCGATGACCCGCCCTCCGGCGATGTGGCGAGCGAGCCGTGCGATTCCGGCGCCGGTGGTGTCGGCGCAGCCACCGGTTCCGGCAGCGGGGCGGGGTGTTCAGGAACTCGACGGTCGGGGTGAAGAAAAGCGATCCGGTGACGGCCGTGGGGAAGTCGAGGATGCGGTCGGTGGTGCCCGGCGGATGGCCGATGAACATGTTGGTCAGCATGCGCTCGGTGACGGTCGGTGTGCGCGCGTAGCCGATGTAGTACGTGCCGAACTCACCCTTGCCCACTTCACCGAACGGCATGTTGTGACGGAAAATCTTCAGCTCGTTGCCGTCGCTATCCTCGATCACGTTGAGCGCCAGGTGCGAATCGGCCGGTTTGACGTCATCGCCCAGTTCGATGTCGTCGAGTTTAATGCGTCCGATCACGCGCTCCTGCTCCTCGACCGACAGCGAGTTCCACCCCGACATGTCGTGCACGTACCGCTGGACGTGCACGTAGCAGCCGCCGGCGAATGCGGGGTCCTCGTTACCGCTCTGGGTGGCGCTGCGCGCCAGCTGACCGTCCGGGTTCTCGGTGCCGTCGACGAAACCCAGCAGGTCGCGGTTGCCGAAGAACTTGAAACCGTGCACCTCGTCGACGAGTGTGATCGCCCCGGCCATCGACCGGGTCAGCTTCATCGCCAGTTCGAAGCAGATGTCCATGGATTCGGCCCGGATGTGGAAGAGCAGGTCGCCCGGCGTGGACGGTGCGCGGTGGCGCGGACCGTCGAGGGGCCGGAACGGGTGCAGTTCGGCGGGACGCGGTCCGGTGAA
The DNA here is from genome assembly GCF_016313185.1 of Mycolicibacterium baixiangningiae. Classification (NCBI taxonomy): domain Bacteria; kingdom Bacillati; phylum Actinomycetota; class Actinomycetes; order Mycobacteriales; family Mycobacteriaceae; genus Mycobacterium; species Mycolicibacterium baixiangningiae. The sequence continues at coordinate 4,965,226 of NZ_CP066218.1, read as the reverse complement.
GAGGCGGTCCCAGGCGTCGGACCCGATGGAGGTGACGACCGACAGATTCTTCGAAGGATCGCGGAAACCGATCGCCCGCACCGGACCCGCGATGCCCGGCAGCGCCTCCCGCACCGTGGATTCGCCGCCGTCGTCGATGGTGGCCACCAGAAAGATGGCCGACGGGGTCAGCGGCGCCAGTACCGGTTACGGCAGTGGATCGGGCACAAAGTGAACCCTAGCTTCAAGATCAACGAAACGACCGTCAAGATGAGAAGATGCCACCCAGCCCCCAGAGCCTGTGCGCGTTCATCGACGCCTCGCCGTCCCCGTTCCACGTGTGCAGCACCGTCGCGGACCGCTTGCGCGGCGCCGGGTTCACCGAGCTCGCCGAAGGCGACGCGTGGCCTTCCGCGGCGGGCGACTACTTCACCGTGCGGGCCGGCTCGCTGGTCGCATGGCGGGCAGGTGCCGACCCGCACACACCGTTCCGGATCGTGGGCGGTCACACCGACAGCCCGAACCTTCGCGTCAAGCAACACCCGGACCGCTTCGTCGCCGGTTGGCGCATCGTGGCGTTGCAGCCCTACGGCGGCGCGTGGCTGAACTCGTGGCTGGATCGGGATCTGGGAATCAGCGGCAGGCTCTCCATCCGGGTCGGCGACGGGATCGAGCACCGGCTGCTCCGCATCGACGACCCGATTCTGCGGGTGCCGCAGTTGGCGATTCATCTCTCCGACGACCGCAAGGGGGTCAGCCTCGATCCGCAGCGTCACGTGAATGCGGTGTGGGGGGTGGGCGGTGCGGCCGGATCCTTCCTGGGCTGGGTCGCCGACCGCGCCGGAGTGGCCGAAGATGCTGTGCTCGCCGCGGATTTGATGACCCACGACCTGACACCGTCGACACTGGCCGGCACCGACCGGGAGCTGGTGAGTGCGCCGCGGTTGGACAACCAGGCGACCTGCTACGCGGGAGTGGAGGCACTGTTGGCCGCGCAGCCCCGCGACGTGGTGCCGGTGCTGGCGCTCTTCGACCACGAGGAGGTCGGCTCCACCTCCGATCACGGCGCCCAGTCCGAGCTGCTGCCCACGGTGCTGGAGCGAATCACGTTGGCGGCCGGCGGACATCGCGAAGACCTGCTGCGGCGGATGTCCGGGTCGATGGTCGCCTCCGGCGACATGGCGCATGCGACCCACCCCAACTATCCGGAGCGGCACGAGCCCAACCACCTCATCGAGGTCAACGCGGGGCCGGTGCTCAAGGTGCAGCCCAACCTCCGCTACGCCACCGACGGACGCACGGCCGCGGCCTTCGCGCTGGCGTGCGCGCAAGCCGGGGTGCCGATGCAGCGCTACGAACACCGCGCCGACCTACCGTGCGGATCGACGATCGGCCCGATGACCTCGGCCAGGACCGGCATCCCCACCGTCGACGTCGGCGCGGCGCAGCTGGCCATGCACTCCGCGCGGGAGCTCATGGGCGCCGCGGACGTCGCGGCGTACTCGGCAGCGCTGCAGGCGTTTCTGTCGCCGGGCTGACTTAGGGTTGGCGCCATGACCCTCACCGTGGAGATGATCACGTTCGACTGCACCGATCCCGACACGCTGGCCGGCTGGTGGGCGGAAGCCGTCGGTGGCGAGGTGAGTGCCTTCGCGCCGGGGGAATTCGTCGTCGTCATGCGTGAGACCGGCCCACGCCTGGGCTTCCAGAAGGTGCCCGACGTGACACCGGGCAAGAACCGCGTCCACATCGACTTCACCGCGGGCGACGTCGTGGCCGAAGTGACACGGCTGATCGGAATGGGTGCTTCGGAGCGGGGCACGCACAGTTTCGGTGACGACTTCAGCTGGGTCGTGCTCGCCGACCCCGAGGGCAACGAGTTCTGCGTGGCGGGTACCTGACCCCGCCGTGTTGCTGTCCCTGATCGCGGTGTCGGCCGTGCTGGCCGCGTGGGCGGTATCAGCCCGTCGGATGGAGCGCTGGCGTGTCACCGCGCCGATGGTGATCGTCCTGGCCGGTGTGCTGATCGGCCTCGCCACCTCGGATCGGGTGGCGGCCGGCCTCAACACCGAGATCGCCGAACACGTCGCCGAGATCATCCTCGCCATCCTGCTGTTCGTCGATGCCACCGACGTGCGCGGCGGACTGCTCGGCTACGAACCGAAGGCCGCGCTGCGCATCCTGTTCATCGCGCTGCCGTTGAGTGTCGCGGTCGCGCTGCTGTGCGGGTTGTGGCTGCTGCCCGGTTCGTCGTGGGCGGTGCTGTTGGTGATCGCCTGCATCGTCGTGCCCATCGACTTCGCGCCGGTGTCGTCGATCCTGCGGGACCGGCGGGTGCCCGAGCGGGTGCGCAACGTGCTCAACGTCGAGGCCGGCTACAACGACGGCATCGTGTCCCCGGTTTTCATCTTCGCGCTCGTGCTCGCCGACCAGGACACCCGTGCCGACACCCCGCTGCAGGCGCTGGGCGCGGCGGTGCCACAGGCGGCCAAGGCCATCGTGGTCGGTCTGGTGATCGGCGCCCTCCTCGCGGTCGCCGCCAACGCCGCGCAGCGCCGCGACTGGATGACCGTCCAGTCCAAGCGGCTGGTGCTGGTGGCTGCGCCGTTGCTGGCCTTCGGCCTGAGCCTCGCTGTCGACGGCAACGGCTTCGTATCGGCGTTCGTCTGCGGGATCGCCTTCAAGTACCTGAGGCACTCCGACGACATCCGTCGTGACCTCGAACTCGTCGACGACGTCGGCTTCCTGCTGGCGGTGGGCATGTGGTTCGCCTTCGGGGTGACGGCGGTGGCGATCCTCGAGCGCGGCGTGCCGGTCGGCACCGTGGTGTTCTGCCTGCTGGCGCTCACCGTGGTGCGCATCGTGCCGGTGGCGATCGGGATGCTCGGATCCCGGTTCAGCGGGCATGAACGGTTGCTGGTCGGTGGGCTGGGACCGCGGGGCACCACGACCATCGTGTTCGGTCTGCTGGCGTTCAACGTGCTGGACGGACACGACGAGACCACCGTGGGATTGGTGGTGGTGCTGTGCGTGCTGGGCAGCGTCGTCATGCACGGTCTGGCCGCGCCGGCCGCCGCTCACACCTACGCCGCGAGGCGCGGTTCGTCCCGTGAGGCGGAACACAGCGACCCAGGCAAATAGACTGTCTGCGTGACGCAGGAGCTTGCCCCATCGCCGGACACCGTCGAGCGGGCCGCAGCCACCCCAGACCAGCCCCAACCGTTCCGCGAACTGGGCCTCAAGGACGACGAGTACCAGCGCATTCGCGGCATTCTCGGCCGCAGGCCCACCGACGCCGAGTTGGCGATGTACTCGGTGATGTGGAGTGAGCACTGCTCGTACAAATCCTCCAAGGTGCATCTGCGCTACTTCGGGGAGACCACCACCGACGAGATGCGCGCGGCGATGCTCGCGGGTATCGGCGAGAACGCCGGCGTCGTCGACATCGGCGACGGCTGGGCGGTGACCTTCAAGGTCGAGTCCCACAACCACCCGTCCTACGTCGAGCCCTACCAGGGCGCGGCCACCGGGGTCGGCGGCATCGTGCGCGACATCATGGCGATGGGCGCGCGCCCCGTCGCGGTGATGGACCAGCTTCGGTTCGGCGCCGCCGACGCCCCCGACACCAAGCGGGTGCTCGACGGCGTGGTCCGCGGCGTCGGGGGATACGGGAACTCGCTGGGACTTCCGAACATCGGCGGCGAGACCGTCTTCGACCCCTCCTATGCGGGCAATCCCTTGGTCAATGCCCTGTGCGTCGGCGCGATGCGCAAAGAGGATCTGCACCTCGCGTTCGCGTCCGGAGCGGGTAACAAGATCATCCTGTTCGGCGCGCGCACCGGTCTCGACGGCATCGGTGGGGTGTCGGTGCTGGCGAGCGAGACCTTCGGCGGTGACGAGGGTTCGGGCCCCGGCCGCAAGAAACTCCCCTCGGTGCAGGTCGGTGACCCCTTCATGGAGAAGGTGCTCATCGAGTGTTGTCTCGAGCTCTACGCCGCGGGCCTCGTGGTCGGTATCCAGGACCTCGGCGGAGCCGGATTGTCCTGCGCGACATCGGAACTCGCATCCGCTGGCGACGGCGGGATGCGTGTCGAGCTCGACAGCGTCCCACTCCGGGCGGCCAATATGACCCCCGCCGAGATTCTGTCGAGTGAATCGCAGGAGCGGATGTGTGCGGTGGTCACCCCGGACAACGTCGACGCGTTCATGGCGGTCTGCCGCAAATGGGATGTGCTGGCCACCGTGATCGGCGAGGTCACCGACGGGGACCGGCTGGAGATCACCTGGCACGGCGAGACCGTCGTCGACGTGCCGCCGCGCACCGTCGCCCACGAGGGGCCGGTGTACGAGCGTCCCCTCGCGCGGCCCGACACCCAGGATGCGCTCAACGCGGACACCTCGGCCGGCCTGCCCCGACCTGCCACCGGTGACGAACTGCGCGCCACCCTGTTGGCCATGGTGGGCAGCCCGCACCTGTGCAGCCGCGGCTACATCACCGAACAGTACGACCGCTACGTGCGTGGCAACACCGTGCTCGCCGAGCACGCCGACGGCGGCGTGCTGCGCATCGACGAAGCCACCGGGCGCGGCATCGCGGTCTCGACGGACGCCTCGGGCCGCTACACCGCACTCGACCCGTACACCGGTGCGCAACTCGCACTGGCCGAGGCCTACCGCAACGTCGCGGTCACCGGCGCGACGCCGGTCGCGGTGACCAACTGCCTCAACTTCGGCTCCCCGGAGGATCCCGGCGTGATGTGGCAGTTCAGCCAGGCCGTGCGGGGGCTCGCGGATGGCTGTGCGGCCCTTGGTATTCCGGTCACCGGCGGCAACGTCAGCTTCTACAACCAGACGGGCAGCACCGCTATCCTGCCCACCCCGGTGGTGGGTGTGCTCGGGGTGCTCGACGACGTCAAACGCCGCATCCCGACGGGCTTCGGCACCGAACCGGGCGAGACGCTGATCCTGCTCGGCGACACCCGCGACGAATTCGACGGGTCCATCTGGGCGCAGGTCATCGCCGGGCACCTCGGCGGACTACCGCCGCAGGTGGACCTCGACCGGGAGAAGCTGCTCGCCGATGTCCTCACCTCTGCTTCCCGGGACGGATTGGTCTCGGCCGCACACGATCTGAGCGAGGGCGGCCTGATCCAGGCGGTGGTGGAAGCCGCCCTGGCCGGCGAAACCGGTTGCCGCTTACTGCTTCCCGAGGGCGCGGACCCGTTCGTCACCCTCTTCAGCGAGTCCGCCGGCCGGGTGCTCGTGGCGGTGCCCCGCACGGAGGAGAGCAGGTTCCGCTCGATGTGTGAAGCCCGCGGCCTGCCCGCCACCCGGATCGGCGTGGTCGATCCGGGCAGTGACGCGGTCGAGGTGCAGGACCAGTTCACGGTGACGCTCGCGGAACTGCGCACCACCTCCGAGGGCGTGCTGCCCGGACTGTTCGGGTGACTTCGCAGACCAATGACGTCTCCGGTGACACCGTCACCGACACTCCCGAACGCCCGCGGCGCCACCCCCTGCTCATCTGGGCATGGGGCCTGGTCCGGTTGGACTTCACCGGCGTCGCTTTCGGCGCGCTGTTCTTCTGCCTGTCGCTGACCCCGTCGCTCCTGCCGCGCGACTGGTTGTTCCAGGGCCTCATCGGAGGGTTGAACGGCGCGATCGGCTATGGAATCGGTGCCTTCCTCTCGAAGATTCTGGCGCGCTTCGTGGTACGCGGACAGCCCGGGTGGCCGCCGTCTCGGCGGAAGCTGTACGCACTCAAGGCCGGCACCGTCGGGTTGGCCCTCGGCGCCAGCGTGCTGATGGTCGTTCCCGCGGCTGCCTGGCAGCGGCAGGTCTCGGCAGAGATGGGTCTACCGGGGCCCGACACGGTCGGCTACCTGCGGGTGCTGGTGGTCGCGGTCCTCGTCGGCGCGGTGTGCGTCGCGGTCACCCGAGTAGTGCTCGACACCATCAAAACCCTTGCACGCCTGCTCATCCGCCGGTGGCGCCTCAGCGACGAGATGGCGCTTCTGATCGGCACCGCGGTCGTCGTCGTCTTAATCGTCACCTTGATCAACGGGGTACTGCTGCAGGGGTTCCTGGCCGGTGCCAGCCGCATCTTCCAGCCGCAGAACGCCACTACCCGCGAGGGCATCAGTCAGCCGGCCCAGCGCGAACGTTCAGGCAGCCCTGCGTCTTTCGCAGAGTGGGACACTCTGGGCTATCAGGGCCGCAACTTCGTCGCCACCGGACCCGACGCGGCGGAACTCGAGCGGGTCAACCGCAGACCGGCGCAGGAGCCCATTCGCGTCTACGCCGGCCTGCAGACAGCCGGGACCGACGAACAGCGGATCGCCGTGCTGCTCAGCGAACTGGAACGGACCGGGGCGTTCGACCGCGAACTGCTGGTGATCGTGCCGACCACCGGAACCGGGTGGGTCAACCCGGTCGCCGCCCGCGCGCTGGAGTTGATGTACAACGGCGACACCGCCATGGTGGCGATGCAGTATTCGTATCTGCCCAGCTGGATCTCGTTCCTCGGCGATCAGCAGAAGTCGGTGGAGTCGGGCCGCATGCTGATCGACGCGGTGCAGCAGCGGTGGTCGCAGCGCCCGCCGCAACAGCGGCCGAAGCTGGTGCTCTACGGCGAGAGCCTCGGGTCGATGGCGGGCCAGGGCGCCTTCGCCTGGCTGCCCGACATCGCCGACCTGGGGTTCACGTCGGTGCTGTGGGTGGGTCCGCCCAACGCCAGCCCGCTCTGGACGGCGATCACCGAGAGGCGTGACCCCGGCACTCCTGAGGTGCAACCGCGTTACGACGGTGGCCGCACAGTGCGGTTCTCGCAGGCGAACGATCCGGCCGTCATCGCCCGCGACACCGCCGCAGAGTGGCACGGCGCCCGCGTGCTCTTCCTGCAGCACGCGTCCGACCCGATCGTCTGGTGGACACCGGACCTGCTCACTGCCCGCCCGGACTGGCTGAGAGAGCCGCCGGGCCGGGACCGCAGCGCATCGATGCGCTGGTATCCCATCGTCACGTTCTGGCAGGTGAGCGCCGATATGACCAACGCCGCCGGGATGCCGGGCGGCCATGGACACAACTACGGCGAATCCGTTCTCGACGGGTGGGCGGCTGTCGCACCGCCATCCGGGTGGACCCCGCGCGACACCGAACGCATCCGCGCCGCGCTGCGCGACTCCGCCGGTATCGACGGGCCCGAATACTGATGCGGCACAACCGGATCACGTCTGTGGCACTGGCCATCGCGCTGGTTCTGCTGAGCGGTCTGGTGAGTCCGCGCCTGCCCGGGCGATGGGTCGTCGTCGTGCATGCGGTGTTCGGCGCCGTGCTGGCGGGGGTCACCCGGGCACCGCTGGGGCTGCGCCCTCCCGCGCTGCAACGCGGTCTGCGGACAGGGGCGGCGGCCGCGGCCGTCGTGGCCTCAGGTGTCGCGGCGTCCACCGCGCTGCCCGCTGTCCGATCGGCGATGAGGAAGCGGCGTCTGCCCGATGCCCCGGCCTGGTGGCTGCTGGTGCGCATCCCGCTCGGAACGGTGTGGGCCGAGGAGGCGAGCTACCGTGGCGCGTTAGGGCATCTGGCTGCCGAGGCGTTCGGACCGGCCCGCGGGCGGCTGCTGCAGTCGGCCGCGTTCGGGCTGTCACACATCGCGGATGCCCGCGCCGCCGGTGAGCCGGTGGTCGGGACCGTGGTGACCACCGGGGTGGCGGGCTGGGTGTTCGCACGGCTCGCGGAGCGGTCCGGGAGCCTCGTCGCCCCGATGCTGGCGCATCTGGCCGTCAACGAAGCGGGGGCGCTCGCCGCGCTGGCAGTACAGCGAGGCCGCTGCTAGACCTGGGCCATGCCGCCGTCCACGCTGAGGCTGGTCCCGGCCACGTAGCTGCTTTCATCACTGGCCAGGAACAGTGCGGCGGCGGCGATCTCTTCGGGGCGCCCGGCCCGTCCGAGGGGGACCTTCGAGATCAACCACTGGCGGACCTCCTCGGGGGCGGAGCGGTGCATCGGGGTGTCGGTGGGGCCGGGACTGATCACATTGACTCGAATGGCGCGTGGAGCAAGTTCGAGCGTCCACGTGCGTGCGAGAGACCTGACGGCGGCCTTGGTCGCCGCGTAAACGCCGAGGCCGGGGAAACCCATCTCATCGCTACACGAACCGATGAGGACGATCGAGCCTCCCGGACCCATCAGTGGCAGGGCCAGCTGGACAGCGAACAGCAGCGAGCGCAGGTTGAGCCCGACCGTACGGTCGAAGTTGTCCTCGGTGATCTCGCCGATGCCGCCGGGCTCGCCCGTGCCGGCGTTGACCACGAGCACGTCGATGCGCCCCGCTTGCGCGCGCACCGACTCGATGCCCACCTCGAGTCCATCGAGCTGACTGGCGTCGATCGGAACCGCGTGCGCGCGGGCACCGATGCGCTCGACCGCCTCGTCCAGACTGCTCTTGCTCCGGCTCGTCAGGTAGGTTTCGGCGCCCTCGGCGGCGAAGCGCTCCGAGATGGCGTAGCCGATTCCGCTCGCGCCACCGATCACCAAGGCGATCTTGTCGTCCAGTCGTGCCATGTGAATTCCCTTCCGCCGATGTCCAGTGGCTGAAACGCCATGGACTCCTTCGGTTCAGAACGTCGTCGGACCGCACTTCGTTCGCGTTCATCGAGAAGAGCACCGATGCAATTCGTTCGGGCGGCGTCTGCGTCTTGAAAGTGTGACGCCATCCGGTTGGACGGGGGCGGCACGGTGACACCACCAACGCCCCGCGGTCGGTCTAACGATTTTGAAACGCAACGGGTTTCGTGTCATGCCTCGGAATGTGGATCGGAGAGTCGACGCGCCATGGATACCAACCTGTTCGCGAAGCGCCAGTGTGCGGCGAAAGCCGTGGTCACTCGTTTTTTGAGCGAGACGGGCGCGACCGCGTGATGCCGGGCGGCGGCGTGCCCCCGGGCGACATCGCACGGCCCGGCTGCGACACTGAGAGATGTGCCCGCCCGCCGCACCGCCGATCCGGCGCAGACCCGCGCCGCGGTGTCCGCCGTCGTCAACTGGCTGCGGGACGACACCACGCCGGCGCCTGACCGCGCGACGCTCGCCGAGGCGGTCCGGTTGAGCGCCCGCACCGTGGCGAACCTGGCCCCCGGGGCGAGCGTGGAGGTGCGGGTTCCGCCGTTCGTCGCCGTGCAGTGCATCGCCGGGCCGACCCATACGCGGGGCAACCCGCCCAACGTGGTGGAGACCGATCCGCGCACGTGGCTGCTGGTCGCCACCGGCCTGCTGTCCTTCGGCGATGCGGCGGCAAGTGGGGCCCTGCGCCTGTCCGGGGCCCGTGCCCCCGAGGTGGCCAACTGGCTGCCGGTCGTCACTCCCGGGTGACCGGCCGAAATACGTGTCCCACGACACGTCGCGGATTCACATAAGCGGGTATACGGCCCGTAGACTCATACCGTCACCACACCCATTGGGAGCAGCCATATCGTGATCGGTCACGACGCACTCGAGCCCGAGAATGACCCCCGTGAGGAATGTGGCGTCTTCGGCGTCTGGGCCCCCGGTGAGGATGTCGCCAAACTCACCTACTACGGCCTCTACGCGCTGCAGCACCGCGGCCAGGAAGCCGCGGGCATCGCCGTAGCCGACGGCTCCCAGGTTCTGGTGTTCAAGGATCTGGGCCTGGTCAGTCAGGTATTCGACGAGCCGACGCTCGCTGCGATGCACGGCCACGTCGCCATCGGCCACTGTCGCTACTCGACCACCGGCTCGACCACCTGGGAGAACGCCCAGCCCGTCTTCCGCAACACCACCGCGGGCACCGGGGTCGCGCTGGGTCACAACGGAAACCTGGTCAACACCACCGAACTGGCCGCCCGCGCACGCGACGCCGGCCTGATCAACGGCCGTACCCCCGGCAACGCGACGACGGACTCCGACATTCTCGGCGCACTGTTGGCCCACGGCGCGGCCGACGCCACCCTCGAACAGGCGGCGCTCGAACTGCTGCCGACCGTGCGGGGCGCGTTCTGCCTGACGTTCATGGACGAGAACACCCTCTACGCCGCCCGCGACCCCCACGGTGTGCGCCCACTGTCGCTGGGCCGGCTGGACCGCGGCTGGGTGGTGGCGTCGGAGACCGCCGCGCTCGACATCGTCGGCGCCTCCTTCGTCCGTGACATCGAACCCGGCGAACTGCTGGCGATCGACGCCGACGGCGTGCGGTCCACCCGCTTCGCCAACCCCACCCCCAAGGGATGCGTCTTCGAGTACGTGTACCTCGCCCGGCCTGACAGCACCCTCGGCGGCCGCTCGGTGCACGCCACCCGCGTCGACATCGGCCGCCGGCTGGCCAGTGAGATGCCCGTCGAGGCCGATCTGGTGATCGGCGTCCCCGAATCCGGCACCCCCGCCGCGGTCGGCTACGCACAGGGCTCGGGCATCCCCTACGGCCAGGGCCTGATGAAGAACGCCTACGTCGGCCGGACCTTCATCCAGCCGTCGCAGACGATCCGCCAGCTCGGCATCCGGCTCAAGCTCAACCCGCTCAAAGACGTCATCCGCGGTAAGCGGTTGATCGTCGTCGACGATTCGATCGTGCGCGGCAACACCCAGCGGGCGCTGATCCGGATGCTGCGTGAGGCCGGAGCCCTCGAAGTGCACGTCCGTATCGCCTCCCCGCCGGTGCGCTGGCCGTGCTTCTACGGCATCGACTTCGCCACACCCGCGGAGTTGATCGCCAACGGAGCCGAGGACGAGGACCAGATGCTCGACGCCGTCCGTCGCGCGATCGGCGCCGACACACTCGGCTACATCTCGCAGCAGGGCATGATCGCGGCAACCGAGCAGCCCGCGTCACGGCTGTGTTCCGCGTGCTTCGACGGCGTCTACCCGATCGAACTGCCGGGCGAGTCCGCGCTCGGCAAGAACGTCATCGAGCACATGCTCGCCACGGCCGCGCGCAGCGGGATCCCGCTGGAGAAGGTCGACAACGTCTCCGCGCTCAGACGCCCTTGACGCCTTAACGCTTCCCGGCCCACTGCGGGTCGCTGGGCAGGGGCTCCTGCCGCAGGGCGGCTGCCACGGCGTTCCGGTACGGCGTCAACCCTCCCTCGGGCGGCGGGATCACGGAGTCGATGTCGTGATCAGCCACCACCGCGTCGCATTCCAGGGATTCGACCAGCGGCCGTGCCAGACCCGCAGGCATCGGGGTCACCAGGCCCACCCACCAGCTGGCGATCGTCGGTGTCAGTCCCGGCACCGCCACCAGGAAGCGCCGCCGCAGGCCGGCCTCCTCGGCGTACACCTGCATGGCGTCGCCGTATTCGAGGACGTCCGGTCCGCCGATGTCCCACGTCCGCGAGGACGGCACCGGGGCCGACGCCGCCTCGGCCAGATAGTGCAGCGCGTCGTCGATCGCAATCGGTTGGATCTTGTTGTGCACCCACTTCGGTGTCGTCATCACCGGCAGCCGATTCGTCAGGTGCCGCATCAGCTCGAATGAGGCCGAGCCGACGCCGATGACGATGCCGGCCTGCAGGACGACGGTCTCGATAGCCGAGTCGATGAGGATGTCACCCACCTCGGTGCGGGACGAGAGGTGCCGGGACAGTGTGATGCCGCTGGGATGCAGACCGCTGAGGTAGACCAGGCGCCTGACCCCCGCGGTGCGGGCCGCGGCCACCACGTTGCGCGCCGATTCGGCCTCCTCGGCGACGAAGTCCTTCGACGTGCCCATCGAGTGAACGAGGTAGTAGACGACGTCCATCCCCTCGAACGCCGACGCCAGCGAGTCTGCGTCGGTCAGGTCGCCGCGCGCCACCTCGACCTGGGCGCGCCAGGGGGCGTCGTCCAGCTTGTCGGGGGTGCGCGCCATCGCGCGGACCGCAAGCCCGCGGTCGAGCAGCGCGGGCACCAGCCGACCGCCGATATAACCGGTAGCGCCCGTCACCAGGCAGCGGATGTTGTCAGCCACACCAAATCTCCGTCCCATTACCGTCTCGCCCAGTGATTCGGAGCCGGTATGGGCACGGATGACCGCCGGACGGGTCAGGCAAACCCGCAGCCGGGATCGGGCGCATCGTCGGCGAGCGGTGCACCCGCCGGATTGATGTAGAGCACCTGCAGCACCAGCGGTGTCGGCCCCACGCTGCGGCCGATGTGCACGTAGCCCGGACCGCCCTTCTCGGTGATGTCCTGGCCGGCGACGTAGAGGCCGTCGACCGAACAGTCGGACCGGTGGTGCAGCAGGACCCCCTCCTTGACCGTCGCGAGGAGCTGACCGGGATGGTAGTGCCAGCCGGTGCTGCCGCCCGGAGCGATGGTGATCTCGCGGAAGATGTAATCGTTCCCGGCGTCGGTCATCTCCCACAGGATGGTGGCGTCGACATCGCGTGGGGGTGTGGCGGCCGCGGGTGCCGCCAGCGCCGTCGAGGCCGCGAGAGTCAGTGCCGCGGCCGTCACGGTGAGGCGTAGAGGGTTCATGATCGCCAACGCTGTCACACCCGGCTGCCGGCGCCGCGGGGAAACGCCCAGGCAACGATGACCGACGGCGTTTTCCGTCGCGCAGCGTGGACCGGTAGCCTTGCCCTCGATGACCGAACGCGCCGAACAACACGGCATTTCCTACGCGTCGGCCGGAGTCGACATCGAAGCCGGTGACCGCGCAGTCGAACTGTTCAAACCGCTGGCCGCAAAGGCCACCCGACCCGAGGTCCGCGGAGGCCTCGGCGGGTTCGCGGGTCTGTTCGCGTTGCGCGGCGGCTACCGCGAACCCGTGCTGGCGTCCTCGACCGACGGTGTCGGCACCAAGCTGGCCGTCGCACAGGCGATGGACAAGCACGACACGGTCGGACTCGACCTCGTCGCGATGGTTGTCGACGACCTCGTGGTCTGCGGTGCCGAGCCGCTGTTCCTGCAGGACTACATCGCGGTCGGACGCACGGTGCCCGAACGGGTCAGCCAGCTGGTGTCCGGGATCGCGGAAGGCTGCGTGTTGGCCGGCTGCGCGCTGCTGGGCGGCGAGACCGCCGAGCATCCGGGCCTGATGGCCCCGGACCACTACGACATCTCGGCGACCGGGGTCGGCATCGTCGAGGCCGACGACGTCCTGGGCCCCGACCGGGTCCGCCCGGGCGACGTGATCATCGCGATGGGGTCGTCAGGGCTGCACTCCAACGGATACTCGCTGGCCCGCAAGGTGCTGCTGGAGATCGACCGGATGAACCTGGCCGGTCATGTCGAGGAGTTCGGCCGCACGCTGGGCGAGGAGTTGCTCGAGCCGACCCGGATCTACGCCAAGGACTGTCTGGCGCTGGCCGCCGAGACCCAGGTCCGCACGTTCTGCCACGTGACCGGCGGCGGGCTCGCGGGCAACCTGGAGCGCGTGGTGCCCAACGGCCTGATGGCCGAACTCGATCGCGGCACCTGGACGCCCGCCCCGGTGTTCCAGATGATCGCCCAGCGGGGCCGCATCGAGCGCACCGAGATGGAGAAGACGTTCAACATGGGCGTCGGAATGGTCGCGGTCGTCGCGCCCGAGGACACCGACCGCGCGCTGGCCATCCTGACGGCCCGTCACATCCATTCCTGGACGCTGGGAACGGTCCAGAAGGCCGGCAAAGAAGAGCCGCGGGCGCTACTGGTTGGTCAGCACCCGCGGTTCTGATGACGCGGTAGGCCTAACGGCGCCAGTCGTCCTCGGGCACCCAGGGATCGTCGACTACGCCGTCGCTGGGGTCGACGTCGCCGGGATCACCCGCCAGCTCGCGCTGGAGCCGCTCGAAATCAGTTTGAGGCGAGCTGTACTTGAGGTCGCGAGCGACCTTTGTCTGCTTCGCCTTCGCCCGGCCGCGGCCCATAGGGGACCCCCTCGCGCAATAACGGAGCGGCCCCAAGACGAAGGCGGCTCCGATTCTCCGATGTCGTTATTGTCCTGTCCATACTTTACCGTGCCCGGTCGCCATCTGCTGGCAGGCCCTAGTCAGCGGTGACAAGACTCACCGGGCGCCACCCCGAAGCCGCTCTACCGCAAGCCGGCCCGCACCCACGTGGTCGGTGACCGGCAGCGAGTCGGGGTCGATGGCCGCGCTGGCCTCGACCTCTCCGCCGGTGGTCAGCGCGGTGCCCGCGGGCAGCCCGCGTTTGACGAGCGCCAGGGCGACCGGACCGTCGTCGATGTGCTCCACGACCGTCCCCAGCCGCCCGACGGTGCGGCCACCGGCCAGCACCGGGTCACCCGTCGACGGGCGGTCGGTCGTCCCGTCGAGTTGCAGCCGGACCAGGATGCGGGGCGGTTTGCCCAGGTTGTGCACTCGCGCGACCGTCTCCTGCCCGCGGTAGCAGCCCTTGTCGAGATGCACTGCGCTGCCGATCCAGCCGACCTCGTGCGGAATCGTGCGCTCATCGGTGTCGACGCCGAGCCGGGGCTGCAGAGTCGCCACGCGGTGCGCCTCGAACGCCCACACCCCCGCGGGCCGGACACCTGCGGCGGTGAGCCGGTTCTGCCAGTCGGCGGCCTGGTCACGCGGCACCACGAGGTCCAGGTGCAGATCCGGCCCGGGCAGCCGCCGCAGGAACCCGCCGGCGGGCAGCGCGACAGCGGTCGATTCGGCCGGTAGCGAACCCAGCCCGAGAGTCTCGAGGACGGGCGTGTCGCTCAGGGCGGGGCCCAGCAGTGACAGCACCGCCAGGCCGGCCGGCTCGATGGCCACGTCGGCCCAGAACACCATCTTGCGCAGGTAAGCAAGCAGCGGCTCGCCGCGCCAGGGCTCGGTGTCCAGATAGAGGACGCCGCCCAACTCGGTCTGCCACCAGTGGTCCTCGACCCGGCCCTGGCCGTCGAGGCTCAGATTCTGGGTGACGGTGCCATCCGGTTGTTCGCTGACGTGCTGGCTGGAAATCGTGTGCAGCCACGACCGGCGTTCGGCGCCCGTCAGCGCGAGCGTCGCGCGGTGGGACCGGTCGATGACGACGGCGCTGTCGATGGCGGCGCGCTGCTCGCCGAGCGGGTCGCCGTAGTGCCACACCGCCCCGGCATCGGGTCCACCTTCGGGCACGGGAACTGCTGACATACGTCAACTCTACGGGGCTACGCTGATGGGCCATGGCGAGCGGACCCGGCGTAGTCGTCACCCTCGACGGTGCACTCCACGACGCGCAGACCCCCCTGTTGCATGCCGACGATCTGGCGGCCGTTCGTGGGGACGGCATCTTCGAGACGCTCCTGATCCGCGACGGCAGACCGTGTCTGCTGGAGGCGCACCTCGGGCGGCTGACCCACTCGGCGCGGCTGATGGAGCTACCGGCGCCGGATCTGGAGCGCTGGCGTTCGGCGGTGAGCTCCGCGGTGCAGTGCTGGACGGCCGACGGCGGTGCCGAAGGGGTGATGCGGTGGGTGTACAGCCGCGGACGGGAGAGCGGGGGGCCGCCGACGGCGTTCGTCACGATCGGCGCGCTGCCTGCCCGGGTGGCCTCCGCCCGCCGAGAAGGCGTCGCCGCGCTGACGCTGGCGCGCGGCCTGCCGACTGAGGCCGCCGATCTGCCGTGGCTGCTCGCGGGCGCCAAGACGCTGTCGTACGCGGTGAACATGGCGGCGTTGCGGCACGCCGAGAAGCAGGGTGCGGGCGATGTCATCTTCGTCAGCTCCGACGGCCACATCCTCGAGGGCCCGCGTTCGACCGTCGTGATCGCCACCGAGATGGACGACGGCGGACTCGGGTTGCTCACCCCGCCGCCGTGGTATCCGATCCTGCGCGGCACCACCCAGCAGGCGCTGTTCGAGGTCGCGCGCAACAAGGGTTACGACTGCGATTACCGGGCGTTGCGCCCGGCCGATCTCGTTGCGGCGCAAGGGGTGTGGCTTGTGTCGAGCATCACGCTGGCGGCGCGGGTACACACCTTGGACGGTGCCTCGCTGCGTCCGACGCCGCTGGCCGCGGAGATGGCCGCCCTGGTCGACTCGGCCATCGTCAGTGATCGCTGACGGCGAACCGAAACTTCCTTGTCGGTGCCGGCATCCGCGGGTACGGTCGCTCGTACACAAGGAAGGAGGTGGTCCGGGAAATTGAATGACATATGGACATGTGAGGTGGCTGCCCGCTAGCAGCACCGGGGGAGTCGTGCACCGACCTGTGTGCGCTGGCGAATTCCCCGCAGTCACCCGGCCCCCGAGCCCCTCGGTCCGTCCAACCAGGATCCAACGGCTCGGGGGCCGCCCCATATCCGGGGCCGGGTGAGCCGCGCAGAGTCAGATCACTGCGAGCTTGAGTATTCGGCCATTGCCGGAGTCTGCGACGTAAACATTTCTATCGGCGTCGACGGCGATGCCCCAGGGTTCGTCGAGACCTTCGAATGCCAAGGCGGTCGGCTCTGTGGCGCCCTCCTTCAAAGCGAACACTCGGCCGTCACCGTAGGCCGTGACGTACACCGAGCCTTCGTCATCTACCGCGACACCGTTCGGTCCTTGGAGAGCTGGGAAAGGCAACTCACTTGCGACGCTCGCCCCTGCGGGAAGTTCGAGCACTCGATCGTTGTATGTGTCAGCGGCATAAACAGTTCCGTCCGCACCCACCGCGACACCGAACGGGTTGTTGAGACCGCTGAAGGGCAGTTCGCCTGCGGTACCCGTGCCGGCCTCCAACTTCATGATTCGGTCGTTGTAGGAGTCGGCGACGAAGACGTTGCCCGTGCCGTCCACTGCAATCCCGCCGGGCCTGTTCAGGCCTGTGAAGGGAAGCTCCACGGGTTCCGAAGCACCGTCGGACCACTTGAGGGCGCGATCGTTGACGTAATCGGTGGTGTAGACGCTTCCGTCGCTGCCTACCGCCACACTGACCGGACCGGAGTCTGCGAAGGGCAGCGTCGTAGCGTCGGTCGCGCCTTGTGGAAGCCGGAGCACCTCGCTCGTACCGGCGTCGGCGACGTACACGGTTCCTTGCGCGTCCAGGGCGACGCCCTGCGGCTCAACGAGTCCGCTAAGCGGCAACACGGATTGGCCGTGGTCTTCGTCTGACGGAGTCGGCTGGGAAGGTGTCGCTGTCGGGGTTTCGGTCGCCTTGACCACCACTATCGCTGAGGTGATCGCTACGGCGGCTGCACCGATCGCTACCGCCGCCAATGCCCGCGGCCGGTGGGATCGTTGTGGATTTGGCGTAGTCGACTGCGGTCCAGGCGAGGGGCGGTAGGACGCCCAGGGGTCGGGCGGCGGAGGCAGGCTCATGGAGGCGCTTTCAGTCGACGGACGTTGGGGGACGGCGCCTACCCGCGTGGGTGTCAAAGACTGTCACCGTCGCCTGTGGCGAATTTTTCCACTCGGTCCAACTTTGCCCTGCGCAACTGATGGCAATCAAGTGGGCACGACTGTGCGCAGCGGCTTGCTCGCAGACGAGCAAACTCCGTGGTTGGAGCACCACCAACCCGATTAGAGAGCCTGCTCAGCCCGGTCCCGGCGCCAGCGACGCGCAGGACAGCAGCGCCTCGTCCCACGCCGCCCGGTCGACACCCGCGGGCGGTCCGGTACTCGGGCCCGGCGCGGCAGGAACGCCGTGCTCGTTGAGGCACTCCGCGTACGAGCCGTGGCCACTCGAGCTCGACGTCGAGGAGGACGAGGACGAGGACGAGGGCGCGGGTTCGGACGACGGACCCTCGCCCGCGCACGCCGCAAGCAATCCGGCGGCGGCAAGAGCGGCCGTCACAATCCGCACCCGCACTAGCCGACGAACCTCGTCAACCGCGCCGACAGGTGCGGCACCAGCCCGCCGTCGGCGTCCACCCGCTCCTCGACGTAGGCCAGATCGCCACCTTCGACGATGCCGTAGAGCCGCTTCGCGCCGCCGACCAGCATGCCGGACTTGCTGCGCGCCAGCGCGTCGGTCACCAACTCCCACGAGGACTGATTGCGCGGGCGGCCGTAGAACAATTCGATGTAGCCGGCCGAATGGGCCAGCAACAGTTCGATGGCCTGCGATTCGCCAGGGTCCCCGGGATCGCTGACGAAGCGCCAGAAACCGGTCTCCCGCAACCCCACCCGGTCGAACTCACCGTCTTCGGTCAGCCGCCACGAGCGTGCTTCCCAGTTGAGGTAGTCGCCGCCGTCGTGGGAGACGACGATCTGCTGGCCGAACCGGTAATCGCCCGCAGCGCCGCGGCCTTCACCCTCACCGCGCCACACACCGACAAGCGGCAGCAGGGCGAGCAGCGCGTCGTTGAAACCGACGCCCTCGCGCAGGTTGGCGGTGTCCGCGGGCAGCGGGAGGTCATCGAAGGCGGGGATGTTGCGCGCGGCCGTGATTCTGGCCCGCTGCGCGGCGTCCGCTACTGCCCGGTCGCCGGATGTCGAGAAGATGGATCCGGCGGCGTCTTCAGGTTCTTGCGGCGAGTTCACGACTCGTCGGTGATGAGGCGGTACAGCGCATACAGCGCAAACCACGTGATCACCAAGGTGCACACCACCAGCAGGATTTCGTAGAACAGGACCACGCCGACCAGTCTAACCGCCGGAGCCCTGCGGTTCGCGTCCGGCCGGTCAGCCGATCTTGTATTCGAACTGCGGACAGAACGCACTGGTCGCCGCCCCGATGAAGACGCGCGCCTGATAGTCGGTCCAGTCGGTGACGCTGAGCAGATCGGCCACTTCGTCGGCGAACGTGGCGCCGTTGGTCCAGTCGGTGCACACGGCGCGGCCGGTGTCGAGGACCGCGGGGGCGTCCGCCGGTTCCCACGCGATGCCTTCATTGGCGATGATGGTGAGGAAGTCCTCCTCCGGCCCCGCGGCCGCGACGGGTGCGGTTGCCATCGCCAGCGCAACGGCGCTGACGGCCGCGCACACGAGGGTCACGTTCATGGTCAGTCCTGTTCACCGGTGGAATCCCGCGACATCGCAGGAACTGACCACATCGTGGCTGACCGCAGAGCATCGTGCGGGGTTTCGCGACAAATGTGCGAAGCCGTCAATGCGCACGCCGAGGTGCAGGGCACCCCGGCGTGGCGAACAAGCGGATCCGGTCAGGCGACCTTGACGTCGACCTCGTGGATGCCGGCGCCCGACGGGGCGACGGTGGCATCTCCGTTGCCGATCTTCGACAGCGCGCGCAGCGTCCAGGTGCCCGGCGCGGCGAAGAACCGGAAGTCACCGGTGGCCGATGCGACGACCTCGGCGGTGAACTCGTCGGAGGCGTCCAGCAGACGCACGAACGCGCCGCCGACGGCCTGTCCCGAGCCGTCCACGACACGACCGGTGATCACGGTTTCCTTCTCCAGGTCGACGCCGGCGGGCAGTGCCAGGCCTTGCTTAGGAGGAGCGCACATAACTAACTTCCCAACTCGATCGGGGCCCCCACCAGGGAGCCGTATTCGGTCCAACTGCCGTCGTAGTTCTTGACGTTCTTGTGTCCCAGCAGTTCCTGCAGCACGAACCAGGTGTGCGAGGAGCGCTCACCGATGCGGCAGTAGGCGATGGTTTCCTTCTCACCGTCCAGGCCGGCGTCGGCGTAGATCTTGGCGAGATCCTCGTCCGACTTGAAGGTGCCGTCCTCGTTGGCGGCCTTGCTCCACGGCACGTTGATGGCCGTGGGGATGTGGCCGGCGCGCTGGCTCTGCTCCTGCGGCAGGTGCGCGGGGGCGAGAATCTTGCCGGAGAACTCGTCGGGGGAGCGCACGTCGACCAGGTTCTTCTCGCCGATCGCGGCGATCACCTCGTCGCGGAACGCCCGGATGCTGGTGTCGGGCTGCTTGGCGGTGTAGCTGGTGGCCGGACGCGTCACCGGATCGCTGGACAGCGGGCGACCGTCGAGCTCCCACTTCTTGCGGCCGCCGTCGAGCAGTTTGACGTTCTCGTGGCCGTAGAGCTTGAAGTACCAGTAGGCGTAGGCGGCGAACCAGTTGTTGTTGCCGCCGTAGAGGATCACGGTGTCGTCATTGGAGATACCGCGGTCGGACAGCAGCTTGGAGAACTGCTGGGCATCGACGAAGTCGCGCCGGACGGGGTCCTGGAGGTCGGTCTTCCAGTCGAGCTTGACCGCGCCCTCGATGTGTCCGGTGTCGTAGGCCGAGGTGTCCTCGTCGACCTCGACGAACACGGTGTTCGGCGCGTTGAGATTGCTCTCGGCCCAGTCGGTGCTGACCAGGACGTCGGAGCGAGTCATCGATGATCCTTTCGTTGCGTGGTGATCGAAGTCATACAGGGGTGGGGACCCGGCGGAGCCGGGCGGCGAGCGGGTAGAGCCGGCAGCCCAGGCAGATGCCGAAGGCCGCGTTGAGGAACGCCGCAAATAGGGAGAACGCGGTGGAGACGAGACCGATTGCGGGAAGCCCCCCGGCGAATCCGAGTGCCCCGACGGCGGCGAAGACGAAGCCGACGAGTTGAGCGAACTTCAACGGCGGCACGGGTTCC